>NZ_JADHDW010000004.1 GCF_016820555.1 Bacillus sp. REN10
ACTGCTTCCATATGGGAGCGTCAGTCCCCAAGACAGACGAGGGTGTTGTATACGCCTATGGACATCGTCCAGCTTTTGATGTCTTGGGGATCGACAAGAAACCCCTACCTCAAGAGCGAAGCAATAGGTAGGGGAGGTTCATTAGACGGTAAAATAACTCATAAATAAAGGAGACAATATGTTTATAAGATTATATTTAAAGGCAAAAAACAAAGACCAAGCTCCGTACGTGGGGTCAGACCTCCACTCCTAAGTATCAAATAAAAAAGGAGTAAACAATAATGGCGACAAATGTTAATGCTGAATTTGTTATAATTGGTGATATTTTTGACCCTAATGTTGTTACACAGAGACTCGGTATTGAGCCTCATGGGTATTGGATAAAAGGGGAAGAAGTTCCGAAAGAACCCATCAAAAGAAAAGATACGAATTGGTGGATTCATACTGACTACGAACACTCTTTTGATATAATGTGTCAATTAAGTAAGCTCATAAATATTCTTCAAAATAAGAAAAATATTTTAAAAGAGCTAAAAACAACATATGATTTAGATTATTTATTTCTTGTTGTTATTAATGTTGAGGAAGATGAAAAGCCTGCTATTGCTCTAGATAGTAGCTTTATAACTTTTGCGAGTGATATCGGTGCAGAATTCGAGGTAGATTTATATATTTATTAAAAAATATTTATTAAAAAATATTTGATAAAAAATGATCACAAAATGAGCTATGGGATCAGACCCCATAGCTCTCAGAAGAACAAATATTCAAAGTATAAAGGTAAATGGAAAAGGGGATCTTCTCAATGGAGAGTAACAGTTTGGAAAGCAAAGGACCGATAATAAAAACAAACGAAACACATTCTTTTATCATATCAATTGAAGGTAAGACTAAAGAAGTAGAAGCAGTTTTTTGGGAGACAGCTAAAAAAATATACTATCAACTTTCTTCTAATTATTCACTTTATCAATATCAATTTGTTAGTAAGAGAAACAATGCTCAATTTGGTATAAAAGTCAGCGGTTTACTGAATAGATTAATTAAGCTTGATAAAGTTATCTTTTGCCCTTTGAAAGATATAAATTTAACAAAAGACTTAATAAAAGAACATTCAATTATTGGTTGTAAAAATATTGATTTGTTTTTACGTGAAGTAGAACAAAGTATAGAGGCCTCATTTGAACCCGCAGACTATTTGGGTGAAATTGATGATCCCTGCTTTGTATTAGATTTTTATTATCCAGATATGATTCGAGTTGACTGCAATAATTTATCAATACTTGAGGAAATTAAAGAAATTATTTAAAGCATCAAGTAGCCCCCACATGCTTAAATGGAGGGCACTGAAAAAGTCCATATTATTTAACTAAGCGAGCCTTTCCTCGATTTTTATCGAGGAAAGGCTCGCTAGTTTTGTTGTATAGTAAGTGTACTAGTTTCAGGTGATGTCCTGATGATTTCCAATCAAAAATCTTTCAATTTTAGCCCATTTATGGCGATTTGCGATATGGTTGTGCGAAAAGATAATATGCTTCGTCCAATCAATGAACTTGTCGACTTTTCTTTTGTGCTCGAAGAATTGAAAAATAAATATTGTCTCAATAACGGTCGCAATGCAGTGCTTCCGATTCGTATGTTCAAATATTTATTACTCAAATCCATCTTTGACCTATCAAATAAACATACATGGTCTTGGAAAGACGGAAAACCAAGTAGAAGTAAGTGGCATAAATAAAAAAGGGGGGTAAAAAATGAGATTATGTGTTGAAGGATCAGAAAGCTTCAATCCTTTTTATATAGATGAATTGTTGTCATTTTTAGGAGAAGAAATCAAAAAATTCAATTGGATTTTTACTGATATTCAAGGTTACGTTTTTCACGAAGGGGAAGAAATCATATTACCTGAATTTGAAAAAGAAACATTCATGTTAACGGGAAATGAACTTCATTCTATTATTCAAAAATATAACATACTGTTAGTATTTGGAGTTGTTATGTGTGTTAAACCTGATGTTAACATAACTGATATCGAGGAGTTTCCTTATATCAACAATAACAAGGAGTATTGGGGTAAAGGGTATAGCTCGCCATTTAAAAATACTGAAATAGAATTTGGATTTTTTGATACTACCGTCGTGATAGTGACTACTGATCATGCAGATTTAGTGGATAAGTTTAGAAAGAGTGTTCACGAAGTATCTACTTTAGACTCTTTTTTGGCAGAGAATTAAAAAAGAATGCTAGGAGATTATCCCGCATTAACGGGCTGTAAGACCCCCGCCTCAACATGGCAGAAGAAGCGCAGACGTGTAGGTGGGGGATCAACAGCCCGTAAACGCCCGATCCGTTCAACTAACAATCAGTGGGGGATGAAAAAAACCCCTACTGATTGAAGTTTCACTTTATTAAGGCTATACGTTGGAGGAGACTGATTGAAAAAATGAACGTTAATTTTTGGATTCATCATTTGCCTTCACATCAACAAACCCGTCATAATAATTAGCCCCCTTCAATAGATAACATTTTCTGAAAAAGTATGTTGTAATAGAGAGAGAACAATCTCTCATCCTGTTCTAAGTAGTCAAAAAAAGTGAGGAATGGAAGTTGAAAAAATTCAAGAAGTTTTATTTAGAGATTACAAGTGTATGTAATCTTGCTTGCAGCTTTTGTCCGCCGACAGAGCGGCAGAAGCAGTTTCTTTCTGTGGAGGACTTTTCTAAGAGATTAGATCAAATTAAGCCACATACAGATTATATTTATTTACATGTAAAAGGTGAGCCGCTGCTTCATCCTAAGATCGGACAGTTATTAGATATAAGTCATGAAAAAGGCTTTAAAGTGAACATTACAACGAATGGTACGTTGATTAATAAAAAGAGGGACAAGTTATTAAATAAACCAGCGTTAAGACAGATGAATTTTTCGCTTCATAGCTTTGATGGGCATGAAGGTTCTACAGATAAGGAAGGGTATGTGAGAAGCATCCTTTCTTTTATTAAAGAGGCAACGAGCCAGTCCGACATGATTGTTTCGTTGAGGCTATGGAATCTTACCCAAGACAATGCAACGAATCTTGAAAAACAACGAAACAGAGAATTACTTGAAATGATTGAGAACGAATTTGATTTAGACTACAAAATTGAAGAGAAGGTCGTACCAGGAAGTGGCGTGAAGATTGCGGAGCGCATCTACATTAACCAAGATTACGAATTTCAGTGGCCGGCATTGCATGAAGAAGAGGACGATGGAAAAGGCTTCTGTTATGGTCTTCGAAATCAAGCGGGCATTTTAGCGAACGGAACGGTCATTCCTTGTTGCTTAGATGGTGAAGGAATAATCAACCTTGGAAATATTAATGACGCCTCATTCTCTGAGATTATTGAAGGGGATCGAGCGAAAAACCTTGTAGACGGGTTTTCACGAAGAGAAGCAGTGGAAGAGCTGTGTAGAAAATGTGGATATCGTAAAAGGTTTGGAAAATAGGTAAGGTTGCTCCATTATTCCAATAAAAAACGCAATGGGGGAGAAGAAGAAACATGGAAGCTACTATTTCAAAAGCAAGCAAAACAACGAAACGCCCCCTTGTACTGGTTGCTGTGATTTTGGCGATGTTTATGGGAGCGATTGAAGCGACGATTGTTTCTACGGCGATGCCAGCGATTGTTGCTGATTTAGGCGGTTTTTCTTTATATAGCTGGGTGTTTTCGGCTTATTTGCTAATGAACGCAGCGACGGTGTTGATTTATGGAAAGCTGTCGGATCTTTATGGACGGAAGCCGGTGTTAATTACGGGCATCGTTCTGTTTTTAATTGGTTCTTTTTTATGCGGCTTTGCGGGTTCGATGGAACAGCTGATTATCTTTCGTTTGTTACAGGGGCTTGGCGCTGGAGCGGTGATGCCAGTGGCGACAACGATTGTGGGCGATCTTTATACGAAGGAAGAGAGAGCGAAAGTGCAAGGGTATTTGTCGAGCGTGTGGGGAATTTCTGCGGTGATGGGCCCAGCGTTAGGCGGCTTGCTCGTTGAACATGTCAGCTGGCGGTACGTGTTTTGGCTGAACTTGCCGCTCGGTTTGTTAACGATTGCTGGTTTGTTGTTCTTTCTACATGAGAATATTGAAAAGAAAAAGACCAACATCGATTATTTAGGGACCTTTTTGTTTTTAGCGGCGATTTCTTCTTTGATGTATTTACTAGTAGAAGGCGGCGTTCAATTTGCCTGGCTGTCCGCTTCTACAGCTCTATTAGTGGCTATTGTAGCGCTCGCCTTGTCGCTGTTTATTTGGCAGGAAAGACGAACGGCAGAACCGATGATGCCTTTTCAGCTGTGGAAAGTGCGTTCAATCTTGATTGCGAATATCGTTTCGTTCACGACAGGGATTATGCTGATTGGGATTTCGAGCTTTTTACCAACATACGTGCAAGGTGTGATGGGGGAAAATGCGACGCTCGCCGGTTTTACGCTGACAGCGATGTCGATTGGCTGGCCAATTGCCTCTACGTTATCGGGACGGCTGCTACTTTCCATCGGTTATCGCCAAACGACGATTATTGGTGGCGTGGCCTTAATCATTGGGAGTGGCATGTTTCTATTGATGACGAAGGAGTCAGGTCCATTATGGGCGGCAGGATCTTCCTTTTTCACTGGGATCGGCATGGGACTGACATCGACCGCATTTATTGTTTCCATTCAAAGCTCTGTGGAATGGGAGCAGCGAGGAGCGGCTACGGCAGCCAATATGTTTATGCGCAACTTAGGAAACACAGTAGGTGCCGCTTTGTTAGGCGGCGTGTTAAACAGCCAATTGCAAGCTTATTTGTCCAGTCAATCAGAAGAGCGTGTCCAGACGTTGTCGCTTGACTCTATTAATCAACTATTAGGGGATGGACAAAGCGGATTTTCTGCAGAAGTGCGTCACTTATTAACGGAAGGGCTAGCGGCTTCTTTGCATAGTGTCTATTTTGTTGTGTTTCTATTTGCGATTTTGTCTTTTGCTTTTTTACTGTTTTTGAAGAAGAGGGATTGAGGGGATAAATATGGAGCAAGAGAAGCTAGAACCACAAAGTTAATATAACTTAGGGGATAGCCTCGACCTCCTCACTCCACTTCCCAAGCCTTTTTCAACAATTGCACCCCTTCGACAATTTCATCAAATGTTAAGCTGCTGAAGCCTAGTTGAATCAGCGGCTCCTTTGTTTTTGCTTCGATAAAGTAGGGAGGAGTTTAGTGTGGAAGATGATCGTGAAGATGATATTTCAAAACGTTCTACAGTTATTACGTACAAGATATGGATCTTTAGTTTAAGTTGTCTTTTCAAAAACATGCTACAATAAAGGAAAGGAGGGATGGGAAAACGATGAAAACAAGGTTACTTAAAAGAGTTCCGTTAAATCAATTAATGGACCTTAAAATTGACTACGCATTTAAACAACTTTTTGGTACGGAAAAGAATAAAGATATTACAGTCGTCTTTCTGAATGCCATCCTCAATCGAACCGGACGAGAAAGTATTAAAGATATTACATTTAAGAACACAGAAGCTGGCGGGGAGTATCAAGAAGATAAGCAATCCCGCTTAGATATTTTAGCGATAACAAATGATAACGAATCAATCAACATTGAGATTCAATTTACGAATAAATATGATATGGTGAAGCGTTCGATTTACTATTGGTCAGGCATTTATCGTACACCAATGAAGAAAAACATGGCTTACAAGCAACTACAACCTGTGATTGCGATTAACATCTTGAACTTTGAACTGATTACCCAAACAGATCGTTTTCACACCTCTTATCACTTATATGAAGATCAAGAACAATTTAAATTAACTGATGTCATGGAATTTCACTTTCTAGAGATGCCTAAGCTCATTCGTGATTGGAAGCAAGAAAAGTTAGATCCGTGGAATGACGTGCTAGCCAGATGGCTGTTGTTGTTAGGTATTGTGGATTATAGAAATGGAACAGTTTATGAGGACATTTACAAAGAATTGGAGGAGATCGCTATGAAAGATGAAACCCTCAAGAATGCTTTTCAAGGCTGGGATTTGTTGAGCGCTACTCAAGAAGAAGTATTGGCATATGAAGCTCGTCTGAAACAAGTACTAGATGAAGAAGCCGCAAGAGTAGAAGCTGAATTGAGAGAAAAAGCAGCACTCGAAAAAGGGTTGGAGAAAGGACTAGCTCAAGGTCGTGAAGAAGGTGCAACTGAAGAAAAAAAGGCAACTGTACAGCGAATGCTCCGAGAAGGAATAGAAGTAGAATTAATTGCTAAGGTTACGGATTTAACGGTGGAACAAGTGAAAGCTATAAGATGAGGTGCCTGTCACTCCCCGAATTTTGTCGAAAAAAGATAGTGCTTCATTCTGTCCCTTTTGTAGTGTCACAATATGGAAGTCATTTTAGTTTGTCAATGAATTGTCATGTTTGATCGAGCGTTAGGCGGGAATAAAGAAAAGTGAGAGAATAACCTTGAAGAAAGGATTTGGAATGAAACATGGGAAAGTTTGATGATAGCAAAGATTATCTGATCGACTGGCTACTTGACCGTCAAGTGTATAAGGCGAAGGATGGCCGTCAATTATTTGAGCTATCTCGAGAAGAATTACGGCATTTGATCGAAAGAGTAGTCACTGTTCGTTCATCATAAAAATAAGTGTGAATTCTAAAAAAATTTGTTAAACTGAAAGAGTAATTGTAAATAAATGAGATCGAAGAAGGGATGAGACGATGTTTAAGAAAATTGCTGCGGATGCGTTAGGTTTGTCCGACATTGGAACGATTATTTCTCCAGCCGATTACGATAAAGCGGATGCTGACGATTATGTCATGCATGAGGATAATGAAAAGATTTATTTCTTGATTAAGACAAAAGCGGATGAGTATTGCTTTACGAATCTAGCACTTATTCATGTGGATGGGGAAAGTGCCGTTTCATCGAAGCGAACATTGAAGCGCTACCCATATGCCCAGCATAAAGTTTCTGGTGTCTTATTAGAAACGGCTGGAAAAATCGATATGGATGTCGAAATTAAGTTTATGATCGGCGGTCAGCCTTTCGATATCGATGTGAGAAAAGATCAAATCGAGCAGCTGAAAGATCTATATAAATCACTTCTTCGCATTGCTGAAATGACGTATGAGAACGGACTGCATATGGATATGGCAACACAAAGCTTAGACAAAGCAGCAATGATTTTGCAAAGCTCTAGAACGGATGATCAAAATTTAGCTGGTACGTATAAAGGACTAACTGATTTTAGCTTTGAATGGCTAACATCTGCCCATAATAAGTATCATGTGAAAGACTTTGGTCATGTGTTTGAGAAATATATTAATAATTAAATGAATGAGGGTACTGTTCAAATGTGTGAGTGAGCAGTACCTTTTTTTGATAAAGTAATTGTAATTTTCCAAAATCTCTGATACATTTAACCATGAAAGCTGAATATGTGTAGAAACAGGTGCGGATAAAGAAGTTGTGTTATCTGCTTAAAAGGGAAGTTCGGTTAGAGACCGACGCTGTCCCGCAACTGTAATTGGGAGCGATTCGAAAATGCCACTGTTTTCAGTCAATGAAAATGGGAAGGCTCGAAGCGCGATGATCATGAGCCAGGAGACCTGCCTGTTTTAGCACACATCAATTCCTACGAGGATAGGAGGTGTTAAGTGCGAGCGATTAGACATGGGGTTTTTATGCCTTTTCACATGTTTATTTGATGTTTCCTTCGCGCATTTAACAACTTCTTAAAGAAGTTGTTTTTTTTATTGCCTATTTCTTTACGGCAATGTGGCACTCGTACATCCTATACTTCTAAGTGGCTGTTTCACAATACGTCTTGGTCTTTGCGAGGAGGGGATTTACATTGTTTGGGACCGTTAGTTATTTTGTTAATTGCTTTAAAACATCGATTATGAACAACTACAGCTTAGTTCAATCAGAATCACTTGAAAGTATTGGTGATCAGCTAAGAAATGAAATTAATCAACAGCATGTAGCACCAGCAGAGCAAGAAACATTACTTATGAATCTTGAAAAGGCTTACAAGCTAATTCAAGAGGACATATTTGGATCGGAGGAAGAAATATGAATCAAGAGGTCAATTATTTTCCGGGTCTTGAAGGTGTGATTGCAGCTGAAACGAAAATTTCTTTTCTTGATACCGTTCAAGAAGAGATTGTTATTCAAGGGTATGATCTTATTGAGTTGTCGAAAACGAAAAGCTATGTAGATATTATTCATCTTTTACTTGAAAGTCAGCTTCCTGATGAAGAAGAAAAGCAAGCATTAGAACAAATGTTGAAACGTCATTATGAAGTGCCTGATGATATGTTTGAGATGTTCAAACTAATGCCGAAGCAAACGCACCCGATGGATGGCTTGCGGACGGGAATTTCCTTTTTATCAGGATATGATGAGAACATTGATCATCGTTCTGGAAATAAAGAGAGAGCGTATCAATTGTTAGGACAAATACCGAATATCGTCGCCAATAGCTACCGGATTCTTCATAACAAACAACCAGTTCTTCCAGATGAACAGTTAAGCTACAGTGCCAACTTTTATTACATGATTACCGGCAATAAGCCTTCTATACAAGAGGAAAAAATATTTGACCGCTCTTTATTACTTTATAGCGAACATGAAATGCCTAATTCTACTTTTACTGCTCGAGTCATTGCTTCCACACAGTCTGATTTATACGGTGCACTGACTGGAGCAGTTGCTTCTTTAAAGGGGAATTTACATGGTGGAGCGAACGAGGCGGTGATGCATATGCTTCTTCAAGCAGACAGTGCGGCTGAATTTGAACAATTACTAGCCTCAAAGCTTGCCAAGAAAGAACGGATTATGGGATTTGGGCATCGGGTGTATATGAAAAAAATGGACCCGAGAGCAACGATGATGAAAGAAGCATTGAAAGAGTTATGTGAACAAAAAGGGGATGACCGATTGTACTTAATGTGTGAAGCGGGAGAGAAATTGATGGAGAGAGAAAAGGGGCTTTATCCTAACTTGGATTATTATGCGGCACCTGTTTATTGGATGCTCGGCATTCCAATTCCATTGTATACACCGATCTTTTTCTCCGCTAGAACGGTTGGATTATGCGCCCATGTGATCGAGCAGTATGATAATAATCGTCTGTTCCGTCCGCGGGTAAATTATATAGGCGAGCGGCAATTGTTAAGTAACTAAAACAACTGGGGAGTTGTTTGATCGCCCACTCGCCAAAAGGATGTTCTGCTCAACATCCCTCACTATCATAAACAAAATTTGTTAGAAAGGAAAGGGTGCAATGTTAAAAGTACAAGAAACGAATCAAGTAGATGTGTTACTAGAGGAAATCGCTGATTATGTATTAACGAAGGAGATTACTAGTTCGGAAGCATTACAAACGGCACAATACGTGTTATTAGATACGCTTGGCTGTGGAGTTTTAGCATTGAATTACCCTGAATGTACGAAGCTGATGGGACCGATTGTACCGGGGACGGTCGTGCCGAATGGCTCGCGTGTTCCAGGTACGTCGTATGTGTTAGATCCAGTGCGAGGTGCATTTAACATTGGTTGCATGATCCGCTGGTTGGATTATAACGATACTTGGTTAGCGGCAGAATGGGGACACCCTTCCGATAATTTAGGCGGCATTTTAGCTGTAGCAGATTATGTGAGCCGCGTGCGTGTATCAGAAGGGAAAGAGCCGTTGAAAATGAGCGAAGTGCTGGAAGCAATGGTGAAAGCTCACGAAATTCAAGGGGTTCTTGCGCTAGAGAATAGTTTAAACCGCGTCGGACTAGATCATGTTCTTTTTGTTAAAATTGCGACGACCGCTGTAGTGACAAAAATGCTTGGAGGCAGCCGAGACGAAATTATTAACGCTTTATCGAACGCTTGGATTGACAACAGTAGCTTACGCACATATCGTCATGCGCCGAACACTGGCTCACGTAAGTCATGGGCAGCAGGCGATGCAACAAGTCGCGGTGTACACTTGGCATTGATGGCGTTAAAAGGCGAAATGGGCTATCCGTCCGCTCTATCTGCACCGGGCTGGGGATTCCAAGAGGTGTTATTTAAAGGTCAGGAATTAACACTCGCTCGTCCGCTTGATGCTTATGTGATGGAAAATGTGCTCTTTAAAGTATCATATCCAGCAGAATTTCATGCACAAACAGCGGCTGAATGTGCGGTTAAGCTTCATCCGCAAGTGCTAGAACGCTTAGATGAAATTGATCGTATTGCAATTACGACACATGAATCAGCCATTCGCATCATTGATAAGAAGGGACCGTTAACGAACCCTGCTGATCGTGACCATTGTTTGCAATATATCACGGCGATTGGTCTTCTTTATGGTGATATTGTCGCTGATCATTATGAAGATGAATGCGCTGCTGATCCGAGAATTGATCAACTGCGAGAGAAAATGTTGGTAGAAGAAGATCAACAATACTCTAAAGATTACCTCGATCCGAGCAAGCGCTCAATCGCCAACGCGGTTCAAGTATTTTTTAAAGATGGTACATCAACAGATAAAGTGGAATGTGAATATCCACTAGGTCATCGTTTCCGCCGTGAAGAAGCGATTCCAAAGGTGATCAAGAAGTTTGCAGAAAACATTAGCACCCACTATTCGCAAAAGCAACAACAGCAAATACAAGAAGTCTGCTTAGATTCGAAAAAAATATCTGATTTGTCAGTTAATAAATTTATCGAATTGTTTTTAATATAAGTCTCTGTTAAAGAGCCCAATACTAAAGGAGGAACTTTCATGGCTTGGATTGTGGATCAACCATCGACGCAAACGGAACTAGCAAATCGATTCAAGGAAGAGATGCATGCATCTACTATTCTGCAAATTCCGGGTGCGCATGATGCGATGGCGGCTCTTGTTGCAAAGCAAGCTGGCTTCTCATCCCTTTATTTATCAGGTGCCGCTTACACCGCTAGTTGTGGATTGCCGGATTTAGGAATGGTCACGTCGACGGAAGTCGCCCAAAGAGCAAGAGAAATTGTGCGGGCGACTGACTTACCGTTGCTCGTTGATATTGACACTGGCTTTGGCGGCGTGTTGAATGCCGCACGAACAGCCGTTGAAATGGTCGAAGCGAAAGTTGCTGCTGTGCAAATAGAAGATCAGCAATTGCCAAAGAAATGCGGCCATTTAAACGGCAAAAAATTGGTGACGACCGAAGAAATGGTGCAAAAGATTCGCGTGATGAAACAAACAGCTCCTTCATTAGTGATCGTCGCTCGCACAGATGCTCGTGCGGTCGAAGGCTTGGAGGCGGCGATTGAGCGAGCAACAGCGTATGTGGAAGCGGGAGCGGATGCTATTTTTCCAGAGGCGTTGCAGTCAGAGGAAGAATTCAGTCAGTTTGCTAGTCAAATTAAGGCTCCATTATTAGCGAACATGACAGAGTTCGGAAAAACACCTTATTATACAGCAGAGGAATTCGCTGAAATGGGGTATCAAATGGTGATCTATCCAGTGACTTCACTTCGTGTAGCAGCAAAAGCGTATGAGCGTATTTTTCAGTTGATCAAAGAAGAAGGCACACAAAAAGCTGGTCTTGAACAGATGCAGACAAGAAGTGAACTGTACGAAACGATTTCGTATCATCAATTTGAGGACTTGGATCAGCAAGTAGCGAAAACCGTATTAACAAAAGGTCAATAAACACATAAAAGCGATGACAGGCATCTTAGCATAATACGTTGTGCAATGTTTCCTGTTTCATCGCTTTTTTTACGGTGAAGGAGGCGTGAATAGATGGAGACTATTGATTACTACTTTGTTTGCAATTGGCTGAAGAAGGACCGCTGGGTGTTAAACAAAGAAGCTTCGATTAAGCAAGCGTTGCACTATTTTGTTCAATCTGAGCATACGGAACTTCCTGTTGTTGAGAATGGTTGTTTGCTTGGCATTATTACGTTGCAAGATTGTTTAAGTCGATTAGAGAAGCATGGAGACTCAGATGAAGTGATCGCTTCGATCATTCAAGAAAGTAAACATACGAAGCCAGCGACTTTCTCGATGAGGGAGATTGAGCGTATTCCGCTTTATGTGATTACTGACCATCAAGAATTTCTAGGGGCAATCGGAAAGCAAGAGCTTTTAGCTTTCCACAGAAAGAGTCAACCTGCTGATAAAAAATCGAACCGTTATACAAAAGGTGGTAAAGCGGTTTATTTTCAAGACATTTTGGGAGAGAGCCCTGAATTAAAGAAGACAAAGAAAATCGCCCAAAAAGCTGCGCAATCGCTCGCTCCAGTGTTGATTACAGGAGAAAGCGGAGTCGGCAAAGAACAATTTGCTCGTGCCATTCATTATGAGGGGATCACCAATACAGGGCCTCTTGTCAGTGTCAATTGTGCAGCGATACCGGAGAATCTATTGGAATCGGAATTGTTTGGCTATGCGGATGGAGCTTTTACTGGAGCAAAAAAGAACGGAAAGCCCGGAAAGTTTGAACTTGCTCACAAAGGCACTCTTTTTTTGGACGAGATTGGTGATATGCCGTTATTGACACAAGTGAAAATTTTAAGAGTACTTCAGGAAAAAGAAGTCGAAAGAATCGGAAGCACTCAACCTGTGTCTGTTAACTTTAGACTGATCACCGCCACAAATAAAGATTTGAAGGAAATGGTTGTGAGAGGAGAGTTTAGAGAGGATCTTTATCATCGGCTCCATGTCATTCCCCTCTATATTCCTCCCCTTAGACAAAGAAAAAGTGATATCCCTGAGATTATAGAAGCCTATATGGATAGTCTGTATCAAACATATCCGTTAGAGAGGAAAATAATAGACCGCGATGTGCTGTGCCATTTTTTCAAATATGACTGGCCAGGAAATGTTTGTGAATTAATGAATGTGGTGGAAAGAATGTTTGTGCTTAGCGATCATGCGCACATTGGTGTAAAGGATATACCTAATGAGCTTCTTCATCAGTACCAAAATCGTCGATTCAATCGTCTGCATGATCGGCAAAAACATCTCATGCTCGTTCAAAAGGAAGAAGAGAGAGGACTGATTGAGAGTGTTTTAAAAGATGTGAAGGGAAACAAGTCGCGAGCAGCGGAAATATTAGGGATCTCACGTGCGACGTTATACAACAAATTAGCCCGTTTTAATGCTTAATTTTGTCAAATTGTCCAAACAATTATACAGTACTCTTATTGATTTTCTCTGGATTTATACACCTTTTAGAGTGGCATAGAATTTGCTTATGTAAAGGTGAGAAATCCATAAAGGGGGATCGCAATGTTGAAAACAGATAACAAGCAGCACATATGGAATGTTTTCTCCTCTCCAACAAAAAATGCCTTCTTTTCACCGGACGACTTTGGAGAGGAAGAACAGCTTATCGCCAAAACAGCCGAGCAGTTCGTCCAAAAAGAAATCCTTCCACAAATAGAAAACATTGAACAGCATGATTACGATATTACTCGTCGACTTTTTAAACAATTAGGGGAGTTAGGCTTGTTAGGGGTAGAGGTGGCCGAAGAATACGGCGGATTTACATTAGGCAAAAGAGTATCAGGGCTAATCGCTGAAAAAATGGGTTATGGTGGTTCGTTTAGTGTTTCTTTTAACATTCATGTCGGAGTCGGTACACTTCCTTATGTCTATTTCGGAACAGAACAGCAAAAAAGAACGTATTTACCAAAGCTAGTGTCTGGAGAATGGATCGCCGGCTATGCCTTGACGGAGCCGGATGCAGGAAGTGATGCTCTTCAGGCAAAAACGAGCGCGACGTTAGCCACAGACGGTTCTTCTTGGGTATTAAATGGTGAAAAACAATGGATTACGAATGCAAGGATCGCCGATGTGTTTGTTGTGTTTGCAAAAACAATCGAAGGGATGACGGCTTTTATTGTTGAAAGAGGTCACCCGGGTGTTTCTGTTGGGCCAGAAGAAAAGAAAATGGGGATTAAAGGTTCATCGACCGCCACGTTAGTTTTAGAGGATGCGACCATTCCTGTTGAAAATGTGCTTGGTCAAGTAGGAAAAGGCCATCTCGTTGCTTTAAACATTTTGAATTTAGCTCGACTAAAGCTGGCATTTGCGAATATTGGAACAAGTAAGCAAGCAATCGAGCTTTCTGTCAATTATAGCAAGGAGCGAAAACAATTTGGCCAGCCAATTCAACAGTTTTCGATGATTCAAGAAAAGTTAGCCGATATGGCGATCAATGTATATGGAGCAGAAAGTGCCGCTTATCGAACAGCTGGCTTGATTGATGAGCAAGAAGCGGAGGCACACTACATAGCCAAATTTGCGATGGAATGTGCCATTAATAAAGTGCAAAGCTCCGAGATGTTGGGACGCATTGCCGATGAAGCGGTACAAATTCATGGCGGCTATGGCTATATGCAAGAATATGACGTGGAACGTTTATATCGAGATGCAAGAATTAGCCGAATTTTCGAAGGGACGAATGAAATCAATCGATTGACGATTGCCAAAGCGCTATTAGGAGATTGTCCTGCGATCGAACTAGAGGAGAAGCAAAATAGCCGAAATGCTCAGTTTATCTATTCTTCCAAACAACTTCTTCATCAAGGGCTAAAAGCGTTTTCTGATTGTGGGATCCAACGGGAAGAGCAGGAATACTTAAGATTGCTAGCGGATAGTATGATCGACATTTATGTGATGGAAGCGGCTTTCCTGCGGACAGAAAACAGCTTATCTAAAGACTGTCAGCAGCTGATGACTAATATGCTTTGCGAGGAAGGATATCGTCGTGTGAAATGTAACATCCTCTCTAGTCTTGCTAGCTTAGATGTCAATGAAATGGTGAAGCAAGCACTGTTGAATGATGCGCAAACAATCGATGTGCCGATGTATTATAACAGCATATTAACGAAAAGACAGATTGCTAAATATGTGATAGACAGTGAAAAATATCCGATTTGAAGGAGGAAACTAATGAATAAGATTGGATTTGTTGGACTAGGAAATATGGGTTTTCCAATGGCCGCAAACTTAGTCGAATCCGGTTATACCGTCTATGGAGTCGATGTCAATAAAGAGTCGGAAGCCGCTTTTAAACAAAAAGGTGGGATCGTTGATGTGGATCATTCCTTTTTAACCTCCACATGCGACATTATTTTCACGAGTCTTCCATCCATTCAAGCGGTGGAGCAAGTGTATTTAGGGGGAGCTGGTTTGATTGCACACAGTCAGCCGCATAATATTTTCATTGATACGAGTACCGTTTCGCCCCAGATGAATCAAAAGGTTTTGCAGGCCGCGAATGAAAAGAATACACGATTTCTAGCGGCACCTGTTAGTGGAGGAGTCGTAGGAGCGGTGAATCGAACACTTACATTTATGGTTGGAGGAGCTAAAGGCATCTTTACTCGTACTTTACCGGTGTTAGATGTATTAGGTGAAAATATTTTTCACGTCGAAGAGCGAATTGAAAGCGGCACGATCACGAAGTTGATTAACAATTTACTGATCGGCTTTTATACAGCGGGTGTGAGTGAAGCGTTAAATTTAGCTAAAAGAAATGAGATGGATCTAGATCGATTGTTTGATATTTTAAATGTGAGCTATGGGCAAAGCCGCATTTATGAACGGAATTATCAAAGCTTTATTGCGAAAGGTGATTACCAACCAGGCTTTGCCTTAAAGCTGTTATGCAAGGATTTAGGCTTAGCGATGGACTTAGCAGAAGAGAGTCAATTAGATTTACCAATGAGTCAAGCATTGTTTGAACGTTACCAAGAAGTCGAGCAGGCTGGTTTAGGTGAGGAGGATATGTCAGTCCTCTATAAAAAAGTAATGGAACAAACAATAACTATTAAATAAGAAGAGGTGGGCGAATTGTTAACGACAAATGTAAAAGTAATGAAGAATCATATTAATGGTGAGTGGGTAGATTCAACAGCGACAACATTTGAAACAGTGGTGAATCCTGCGACAGGTGAGGCGATTGCAAGCGTTCCTTTATCAACAAAAGCAGATGTCGATCAAGCCGTGAAAGCGGCAGAGAAAGCTTATGACGAATGGGCGGCTGTCCCGGTTCCAAACCGCACAAGATTATTGTATAACTATCTCCATTCATTAAAGGAAAATAAAGAAGAGCTGGCTCAAATTATTACATTAGAAAACGGGAAAACGATCGTTGATGCGACTGGAGAAGTACAGCGGGGGATTGAAGTCGTTGAGCTAGCTACTTCTACGCCAAGCTTAATGATGGGAGAGGCTTTGCCTAATATTGCAGGCGGAATTGATGGCTCCATTTGGCGTTATCCACTTGGAGTTGTCGCCGGTGTCACGCCATTTAACTTTCCGATGATGGTACCTTTATGGATGTATCCGCTAGCGATTGCATGCGGCAATACGTTCGTGTTGAAAGTGTCAGAACGGACGCCAGTATTAGCAGAAAGATTAGTCGAATTATTTTATGAAGCTGGATTTCCAAAAGGAGTTTTAAACCTAGTGCATGGCGGCAAGGATGTCGTCAATGGAATCCTTGAGAATCCAGCGATTAAAGCGGTCTCCTTTGTCGGGTCTGAACCGGTCGCGAAGCATGTGTATGAAACCGGCACAGCCAATGGCAAGCGAGTACAAGCACTAGCGGGAGCGAAAAATCATGCGATTGTTATGCCAGACTGCGACTTAGAAAAAACCGTTCAAGGGGTGATTGGTGCCGCTTTTGGCAGTAGCGGTGAGCGCTGCATGGCCTGCTCTGTCGTTGCGGTCGTCGATGAAATCGCAGACTCATTTATGGACTTGCTTCTTTCTGAAGCGCGCAAGCTAAAAACAGGCGACGGACGATTAAAGGAAAACTTTGTCGGACCACTGATTCGCCAGTCCCATAAAGACCGAGTCGTTAGCTATATTGAAAGCGGCGTCCAAGAAGGAGCTTCCTTATTAATAGATGGCCGTGAAGTAGAGAATGATGAGGGCTACTACGTAGGAGCAACGATCTTTGACAATGTATCATCAGAAATGAAAATTTGGCAGGATGAAATTTTTGCTCCAGTATTAAGTGTCGTCAGAGTCAAAAATCTAGAAGAAGGCATTCGTCTGACGAACCGCTCCAAATTTGCCAATGGAGCCGTCATTTATACATCAAGCGGAAAAAACGCCCAACAATTCCGCGAAAAAATAGACGCGGGAATGATTGGTGTTAACGTCAACGTTCCGGCGCCAATGGCCTTCTTCTCCTTCGCCGGCAACAAAGCCTCCTTCTACGGCGACCTCGGAACAAACGGAAAAGACGGCGTGCAATTCTACACCCGCAAAAAAGTAGTAACCGAAAGATGGTTCTAATAAAAGCGGAAGGAGCCGGCGAATAGTGGATACCTAGACGCTAGAAAGCATACAAGTAATAACTTAGATTATACTAAAATGGTCTGTCCTAATTATAAAGGTGAAAAATTTTATGGGATGGGACCTGTAGCATCTGATGAGAACTTGGTTACTGCATCAGGAGTAGCTCCTCTGGAATTTGCGATGGAAGTACTGAAAGTCTTAGATGTATTTGCACCAGATACATTGCATTCATCATGGTATAACCTAAATAAGATTCATCAACCTGAATACTTTTTTCAGTTAATGGATTCGATAAATAAATGACCCAAAAAATCAATATTGAGCGCTAATGGCTCTCTTACCCTATACAAAAAGACGGTGCCCCACAAGGATACCGTCTTTTTGTATTTATCTACAGCAGGAAGAAGCGATCTACAAATTCATCCGAAATATCCGATAGCTTTTGATACTGATAGTTTGGTGCATGGTCTTTATCAATTAATACAGAGCGAACTCCTTCATAAAAATCATTTTGCTTTAAGAAGTTTTTAGCAAGCGTGTAGTCCATTTGAAAGCATTCTTCAAGTGAGCTTTCTTTTCCTCTAATCAATTGTTGTAAGGTCACTTTTAGTGAGAGCGGGGCTTTAGACAATAAGGTTTCCTTTGTTTTGATCGCAAATTCACCTTCATCACTCTCAAGAGATTGCAGGATGTCATCGATCGTATCATGGGCAAAGTGGCGATCAATCTCCGCTTGCCATTTGGCCAACTCACTAGTGACTAACGGCTGCTCGGAAAAACTATTTAATAGTATTTCTAACGTCGTTCGTACATTTTCAGTGAGCCAGTTAGTCGCCTCTATTTTAGCTAATAAAGCGGCTAACTGTTCTTGCTGGATATAATAATCCGCTCCGTTGCTATACAGAACATCCGCTGCACGAATGACAGAGGCCGTTAAAGCTATGTAGCGACCGACATTTCCAGGGGCTTGATTTAAAAAATAGGCAGCTCCCACATCGGGAAAGAAGCCAATATTCATTTCAGGCATCGCCCACTTCGTTTTATCAGTAACGATTCTATGGCTACATCCGTATGTCAGTCCAACGCCTCCCCCCATTACAATGCCATCCAAACAAGCAAGAATTGGCTTCGGGTAGCGGTACATATATTGATCTAGTTCATACTCCTGTTCAAAAAATTGCATCGCTTTTTCATAAGAGGCATCACTCGATTTCGCTTCATACAATGTCTTAATGTCGCCACCGGCGCAAAAGGCTTTTGATCCGGAGCCTTTCATAATAATGAGTTGAATTTGTTCATCGTTTTCCCATTCTTTCAGCTTGTGAAAAATTGGTGCGATCATCGACAACGAGAGTGCATTCAAAGACTCCGGGCGATTTAACGTAATCATCCCAATTCCGCGATTATTAGTAGAAAACAACACATCTTGATTCATGATATTCCACCTTTCTAACTATGAATAAATTGAGGCTTTCTTTTTTCGATAAAAGCTTGAATGCCTTCTTTTGCATCTTCGGTGATGAAAAGTTCCGCGAATTTTTTCCGTTCTCTTTCTAAGCCCGCTTGAATCGGCTCTTTGTTTCCTTTCATAATGCATTCAATCGTGCGTGTTACACTTGTCATGCTTTTTCCATCAATGAAGCTTTTCGCTTTATCGATCGCCCTTTGTCTTACTTCTTCTTGAGGAACAACAGCTTGAATGATTCCCAAATGAAGTGCTTCTTCACTAGTTAACTGCTTGCTTGTTAAAATCAGATCCATAGCGATCGCTGTGTTCGTCATTTGCGTCAAACGTTGTGTGCCGCCGAAAGTAGGAAGCAATCCAAGTTTTAGCTCTGGGAGGCCGAGAATAGCCGATTCCGAAGCGATTCGATAATGGCAGCTCATCACGACTTCTAATCCACCTCCAAGTGCGGGGCCATTGATGGCTGCGATCACAGGCTTGTTCATCGCTTCAATTTCATCGCAGAGGGCTTGTCCAGCAGCAGCCATCATTAATCCTTGATCCTCCTTTCCTAGAGCAGAAACAAATTCTTTAATATCCGCTCCAGCAATGAAAAAGCGACCTGCCCCTGTTAACACGATGGCCCTTGTATCTTCGTCGTTGGAAAGAGAGTCGAAAATAGAGCGTAATTGTGCAATACAGGCTGAGGATAATGTATTGGCGGGTGGGTTACTGATCTCTACCATGGCAACAAAATTTTCTTTTGATACTGTTACTAAGTGGTTGTTCATAATGGATTCCCCCTTTATATATTTTTACCTTGCAATAACCGTGCCAATCTCAACGCCTATTGCTAAACAATTACGTAAAACTAAAACGTCAAAGTGTCTATACAAAATCGACAGTTTGGACACCTATTAATAAAGCGAGAATGCTCCATCATCATCCGCAGCTGCCTTTGTTTCAGGGGCGATCATCATTTGTTGTCCGAAATCGGCTGTATCGCGCATGAATTCCCCTCCTTTGTTCTATACATCATATTTGATAGAAGGGAGGAATATGTGTGGGAGCCAGCACAAAAAGAGCCCCGAATGGAGGGGGCTTCTGTTATTGGTTCAATTTATCATAAATGTTGAGCAGTTGCTCTTTTTCTTCATCTGTCAGTTTTTCAAACAGCTGTTTTCGTAATTTGATGCCTTCTTCTTGAGCTTTCTGCAAAATATCTTTACCTTTATCCGTAATGTGCAAATAAAGAATGCGGCGATCTTCTTCATCTGCTAAGCGAATCGCCAGCTCTTTTTTAATCAGTTTGTCTGATAAGTGAGTTAAAGAAGGCGGAGTTAAGCCAAGGCTTTTGGCGATATCAGAAGGGCGGCTTTTTCCATGCTCATTCAAGTGGCTTAATACGAGAATGTGGGAGATGCCGAGGTTTTCATTAAAGGTTCTATTCCAATTAATAATCATTTTATTCGTGACTTGCTCC
Source organism: Bacillus sp. REN10 (assembly GCF_016820555.1). Classification (GTDB taxonomy): domain Bacteria; phylum Bacillota; class Bacilli; order Bacillales; family Domibacillaceae; genus Bacillus_CE. Next base: position 20,228 of record NZ_JADHDW010000004.1, read on the forward strand.
ATCGTGTGAATTAATTCAAAAATCGTTTCGTTTTCCATTGTATCCCTGCTTTCTAGCTGTCTATGTTTATCCTAGCATAATGAGAAAAAGCCCCAAAAGTAAAGGGCTTTTTCTCATTGTGCTTATTGAGCGGAGAATCCGCCATCGATCACTAATTCTGCACCAGTGACAAATGAAGCTTCATCGGATGCTAAGTAAAGCGCCGCGTTGGCAATGTCTTCAGGTTGTCCTAAACGCTGAAGTGGCGTCGCTGCTTCTAGCTGTTTCAATAATTCTTTTGATGTTTCCAATCCTTTTGTCATTGGTGTCTCAATGATACCTGGGAACAGGGCATTCACGCGAATGCCTGATCTTCCGTAAAATGTCGCTGCTGCTTTAGAAATCGCACGAACGGCTCCTTTAGAAGCAGAGTAGTGGTTCAAGCCCATGCCAATTTGAGCTGTAAATGAAGAGATATTAACAATCGATCCTTGTTCTTGCATATACGGAGCGACATGTTTCATGCCAAGGAACGGACCAAACGAGTTAATAGTCATCATTAATTGCCAATCTTTCTCTGTAATTTCTTCCATTGGTTTTTCAGAAGAAATGCCGGCATTGTTAATCAAAATGTCAATTTTGCCAAAGCGTTCGTTCACTTTTTTCGTTAAATTCGCCCAGCCTTCATCAGAAGAGACATCGAGCTTCATACCATATACATTTTCTTTTTGGCTTACTTTTTCTAACGCTGCTTCATTAATATCAGCGGCGATCACGATCGCTCCTTCTTGGCTAAAACGATCAACCATTTTTTCTCCAATACCAGAAGCTCCGCCAGTAACAATCGCTACTTTATTATCTAATCTTCCCATGTTGTTCATCTCCTATTATCGTAATTTAATGGATCCGCCATCTACCATAAATGTTTGGCCGCTAATATAATTTGCATCGTCGCTCGCTAAAAAGACAGCCGTTCTGCCGATATCCGCTTCTGGATCTCCAAGACGACGCAATGGAATTTTTTGAAGCATTGCTTCATATTGATCTCTACAATTGTCGCGCCATTGTTCAACTCCTGGCGTTAGTGCAATTGGTGAAATTATGTTGACGTTAATGCCATCTGGTCCCCACTCATTCGCGGCTACTCGAGAAATGGCGCGAATCGCTTCCTTCGCCGCTGCATAAGACGTTTGTGTCAACTGTCCTTCTATGCCGGCTCCTGAAGCGAAGTTGATTACTTTTCCTTTTGTTTTTTTCAGCTCAGGATAACAAGCTTTCATAAAGTTGAACGTTGGGTAAAATCCTGTATTAAATGAAAGATCAAAATGCTCCATCGTTGTTTCAGTGAAAGGAACATTTCTTGATGCGTGCGCATTGTTGACCAAAATATCGATTTTGCCAAACTGACGAACAGTTTCTGCTACAATTTCTTCTACATTCTCTTGAACTGAAATATCTTTAATGAGTAAAGAGCTCTTCGTCCATTGGTTCACTTCTTCTAACGTGGCCTTACCTGCTGCTTCATTGACATCGACGATCATAATGTGAGCGCCTTCTTTTGCCATTGCTAAAGAAATACCTCGGCCAATCCCGGAAGCTCCGCCGGTCACGATTGCTACTTTGTCTTTTAATCTCATTATCGAGTCCCTCGTTTCAATGTTAATATTTAAACACCTAAATATTTCACAACTAAATAATAGCAGATTTATTTTAATTAAACAATTTATATGCTTCAAATTAGTATGGCATCGTGACTATTTCAGTTGTTTAATATTATTCTTCACTATTGATCGGACGTTAACACGATCTTACTAGACTCTCATTGCCTATATTTTTGACGAATGAAACGGAATTTTGTTGGAAAATTAAGAGGAACTTCCTATGTGTCGGTAGAATAAGTGATTTAAGTAAGGTGCAGGGAGGCCGCTTTTATGAATCAGATTTCGATGAAATTATTTTTGTCAACAAGATGAGAAAATTGATGATGGCGAAAGAAACGATAGCCAATCAATATGAGCAGCTGACGGTTTCTCATGAGCAATTATTTGCATCATCGGCTTAGGCTTGTTGATCGCCAGTCTCGTTCAAACGGTCGAGCAACAATCCGCCATTGGGACATTAGTCATTGTCTCCATTTTCATACTTGGAGGCGTCTATTGGCCGCTTTCTTTAGTGCCAGACTTCATGCAAAACATCGCTCAATTTATCCCGCAAACATGGGCGATGAAAGGTTACACGGAATTAATTATTAATGAAGCATCCATTTCAGACATTGCACTGCCTATCGTTGTCTTGCTTAGATTTGCAGCGGTGTTTTTAGCGGTTGGAGTGGGGAGAGTGCGGTATGAGTGAGTATCATAAGGAGTGAAATGAATGCAAAGAAAATGGAGTAAGGTCAAAAAACAGTTAGATGGTCTGATTTGTGACAGTTTAAAGGGGCGCATTTTGTTCCAAGTCACAAATTATCGCAAAGCTCATGATCAAATGGGGAGAGTTTTTATTCAAATAGATCAAAAAGAAATAATGAGTTTCTGCTCCATTAAAACCGAGATGGAAATCATGGAGAGGGAGCGGCAGTTAAGACATATACACAGTATTGAATATGATATAGAAAACAAAGGTGAAAATATAAATATTTATGAACAAGCAAAAAAATGGGCGAATGAAGAAGGTTTCTTTGAACAAAGCGATTTCTTTGACGCCCTGGAGGAGTATTTTTCTGTGACCATTGAGCAAGCTCTTTCATCAACGAACCCTCTTGTTAGAATGCTAGCCGTAATTGATCGCAGAATGGGTAAACGCACGTTGTTAAAATTGCAGGACAACATGGAAAATGAACATCCGTTTGTGCAGGAGATGTATAAATGGAGAATGGAATTTAATAAAATTTTAACACAGGCGAAGCAGGAACAAAAAGGAAGAGAGGGGAATAGATGAATGAACAAAGCCAATAAGGAGTGATTCGATGATCGTGAAACAACGGATCGAGCCGCTGTCTCTACAGCAATTACAAGTATTAGAGCGACGGCTTCCTCCGCATCATGTTAAAAAAGAAGCAGTAGTGGATTGCCTTACGAAGGAGGCGGCGGGGTACAAAGGGGAGAAGTCTTTAGACTATCCGCTCAGCTTATTGCCGCCAAATGACTATCAAATTTTTCATGATTTGCGGTTGTTTGAGCAGATGAATTATTTTCAGCTGGATACCCTCATTGTAACCCGCCAATTTTTACTCATTTTAGAAGTGAAAAATTATTACGGTACCTTAATATTTGACTCCAATTTTCATCAAATGACTCGTTTGGCAGATGGCAAAGAAGAAGGATTTCCCGATCCGCTTTTACAGGTGAACCGCCAAAAGGAGCAGTTGAAAAGATGGCTGAGTCGCCACGGGTATGAAGATCTCCCTATTCAAACTTTTGTAGTGATTAGCCAACCGCGTACGATTATTAAAGCGAGTGCTCAAGTAGCCGAGCGAATTATCCACAGCGCAAGTCTTCCTCTGAAAATTCAACAACTAGAAATGAAGCACCCTTTTCCTATCATCGATTTCCAACACCTATCCAATTTATCCCACCAATTATTAAACAGCCATTGTCCACTTAGGACGGATATACTAAAAAAGTTTCACATTTCTCCCTCTGAGCTCATAACAGGTGTCCAATGTCCAAGCTGTTCCTCTCTCCCTATGATTAGGCGACAAAGAAAGTGGTTTTGTCCCCGATGTGAGCACACGTCTAAAGACGCTCATCTCTCTGCCTTGAAAGATTACTCCTTGCTAATTGGAAAGATCATCTCTAACCGACAGGCCAGAGATTTCTTGCAAATATCCTCTGAACATATCGCGAAAAAATTGCTAAAATCAACCGGACTTCCATACTCAGGCCAAACAAAAGCAAGAAAGTATCATTTGCAGTTTGATGAGAGCTGAAAAGCGAGCGGGAAGGCCGGAAAACGAGCGGGAAGGCCGGAAAAAGTGGGCGAGGGCCGGAAAACGAGCGGGAAGGCCGGAAAAAGTGGGCGAGGGCCGGAAAACGAGCGGGAAGGCCGGAAAAAGTGGGCGAGGGCCGGAAAACGAGCGGGAAGGCCGAAAAAAGTGGGCGAGGGCCGGAAAACGAGTGGGAAGGCTGGAAAAAGTGGACGAGGGCCGGAAAATGAGTGGGGAGGCCGGAAAAAGTGGACGAGGGCCGGAAAACGAGTGGGAAGGCCGGAAAAAGTGAGCGAGGGCCGAAAAATGAGTGGGAAGGCCGGAAAAAGTGGGCGAGGGCCGGAAAACGAGTGGGAAGGCCGGAAAAAGTGGGCGAGGGCCGGAAAGCGAGTGGGACGGCCGGAAAAAGTGCGCGAGGGCCGGAAACCGAGTGGGAAGGCCGGAAAAAGTGCGCGACGGCCGGAAAGCGAGTGGGAAGGCCGGAAAAAGTGCCCGAGGGCCGGAAAACGAGTGGGAAGGCCGGAAAAAGTGAGCGAAGGCCGGAAAGCGAGTGGGAAGGCCGGAAAAAGTGGACGAGGGCCGGAAAACGAGCGGGAAGGCCGGAAAAAGTGGACGAGGGCCGGAAAAAGAGTGGGAAGGCCGGAAAAAGTGGGCGAGGGCCGGAAAACGAGTGGGAAGGCCGGAAAAAGTGGACGAGGGCCGGAAAACGAGTGGGAAGGCCGAAAAAAGTGGGCGAGGGCCGGAAAACGAGTGGGAAGGCCGGAAAAAGTGGGCGAGGGCCGGAAAGCGAGTGGGAAGGCCGGAAAAAGTGGGCGAGGGCCGGAAAACGAGGGGGAAGGCCGGAAAAAGTGGGCGAGGGCCGGAAAACGAGTGGGAAGGCCGGAAAAAGTGAGCGAAGGCCGGAAAGCGAGTGGGAAGGCCGGAAAAAGAGTGGGAAGGCCGGAAAAAGTAGGCGAGGGCCGAAAAATGAGTGGGAAGGCCGGAAAAAGCAGGCGAGGGCCGGAAAAAGAGTAGGAGGGCCGGAAAACGAGTGGGAAGGCCGAAAAAAGTAGGCGAGGGCCGGAAAACGAGCGGGAAGGCCGAAAAACGGGATCGCCACATGAGTCATTTTTTCACGAATAAGCTTCAGATTATCACACATACTACCAAGGTACGGCTATCACTTACAAGGGGGATGAATCAATGCAATTTCAAAGTGGGCAAACTCATCAGAATATGGAAACTGGGGCCGTGTCTCCTCAATTAAATCATGGCGGTCATGAGGTAATGGATGTACATGAGGTGTTATCGGGTTCAATCGGAGCGATGAATCAATATACGATGCTGCGACAGTACGTGAAGGATCAGGAGCTGCTTGGTATTCTCGATCGACAATATCAATTTATGCAGCAGGAATACAATACCACGGTGGATTGTTTCCGTTCTGGTCAAGATCCGTCGATTCCGACACAGAGCTATCAGATGACTCAGGATAATGACTTCATTTATGGACTTACGCCAACCCAACCGAAGAAGCCGATACAGTCTATTTCTGAAATCACAGATGAGAACGTGTCCGGATTGATGCTTGGAGCGGTGAAAGCTTCAGCTGCCACAAAAGCAATGGCCGCTTGTGAAGTGACCAACCCTGTCGTTCGCCGCGTACTTGCCGATTCCGTACCGAACTGCATTGAAATGGCGTATGAAATTTCCATTTATCAAAACAAACATCATTACTATCAAGTGCCGCAATTCTCCCAGCAGGATATGCAGCAAATGGTTCAAGCCTTTGCTCCTGCTCAAGGGAATCCTCAAGGTAACCCAACCGCCCATTAAAAAAACAGAAACGCCGTCCTTTTTCGAGGATGGCGTTTCTGTTTACTGTTATAATGAACAAAGAGGTGAACTAATGAATAATTTTATCGATTTAGGAATTAACGAGCGCTGGGCGAAAAAGCTTAGCGACCAAAGCGTGACAGAACCAACTTCAATCCAGCAAGAAGCGATTCCATTTTTATTAAACGGAGAAGACGTCATTGCACAAGCCAAGACTGGTACGGGAAAAACATTTGCTTTTTTACTGCCGATTCTTGAAAAAATAGATACGGAAAAAAACTTCATTCAAGCATTAATCGTGACGCCGACGCGTGAATTGGCCCTACAAATCACGAGCGAGTTACAGCAATTAACGAAAGAAGAAGATGTGAATGTGTTAGCGGTGTATGGCGGACAAGATGTCGAGCAACAATTGAAACGACTGAAGCAGCACATACATATTGTTGTCGGAACGCCGGGTCGCTTGTTAGATCATATTCGCCGAGGAACGATTGATTTAACAGATGTATCGACACTAATTCTTGATGAAGCGGATCAAATGCTGCATATTGGCTTCTTCGATGAAGTCGAATCGATCATTCGCGAAACGCCATTCACAAGACAAACTGCTTTGTTTTCCGCAACGATGCCAAAAGAGGTGCGGAAATTGGCCAAACGCTATATGCGCGAGCCGCGTTCGATTCAAGTGCAAAGTAAAGAGATGACAGTGGAAAAAATTAGCCAGTATGTCATCGAAACGACCGATCGTCGAAAACAACAGGCACTTTGTCAAACAATCGATGAAACCCAGCCGTTTTTAGGCATTATTTTTTGCCGGACAAAACGCCGAGTCAGCAAGCTTTGCGACGAATTGAAAGCGAAGGGATACAACATTGACGAATTACATGGTGACTTATCCCAAGCCAAGCGGGAGAGAGTGATGAAGCGATTCCGCGATTGTGAGCTGCATTTGCTGGCGGCGACGGATGTAGCGGCGAGAGGGCTAGATGTTGAGGGAGTGACGCACGTATTTAACTATGACATTCCACAAGATGTCGAAAGCTACATTCATCGAATCGGACGAACCGGGCGAGCGGGGGAAGAAGGAGCGGCCTTCACCTTTGTCGCATTGAAAGACAAAGACTTATTGAATGCGCTTGAAACAGGGCTTGGTCGTAAGCTCGAGCGAAAAGAAGTCGAGGTTGGGGAGTTGCCGGTTGTTAGCAATCGGGCAAAACGTCCTTCTAGTAAAAGAAATAACCGTAGAAAATAAGCAAAACCAGCCCGAGGGCTGGTTTTATTTAGTAAACTTTTTCGCTTGTAGGTGAGATTTTACATATTGCAGTCCATCTACAGCCTTCTATCATTAATCATCGTATTCTTCGTCCCAGTCGTCATCGTCATACTCTTCGTCGTCATCCCAAAAATCGTCTTCGTATTGTTTGGATAGGACGCTTCCTGTTTGGGCATCAATGTAGATGTCTACCTCGCTTCTCGCTGTTCGTACTTCGACTTCATACACCCATTTTCCACGTTTATGATCTAGGTCGATTTCTACGACTTTTCCAGAGGCTTCTTTCAAAGCAATTTGTTTTGCTTGTTCACGTGTGATGCTCACTTGATCGTTTCGTGAATCGTTCCACTGATCATCATGCCAATCTTCATTATTCGTCGATAACACTTCACCCGTTTGAGCATCGATATATACTTCATTCTCGCCATTCTTCGTTCTTACTTCCACTTCATACACCCACTGGCCACGGGCAAGATCTAAATCAATATCTGCGACAGTGCCTTTTCTATGCTTTAAAGCAATTTGTTTCGCTTGTTCATAGGTAATTTTCACAGACGCTTTCTTATTGGAGTCAACTTTAGAAAGGATCTTGCCTGTTTGGGCATGGACATCAACTTCTCTTTCACCTTTTGTTGTTTTAATTTCAACTTCATATATCCACTCGCCATTGTTGCGTTCTAGATCAATATCTCTTACAGTCCCTTTCACTTCTTTTAAAGCAATTTGTTTCGCTTGTTCATGTGAAATTTTTACGAATGAATTCTTTTTGCTTGCTTGTTGATAGACAGCGTTGCTTTCGGCTGTAGCTGAATTTGCTAAGCCGCTCACTGTTAATACACCTACTAGTGCGGTTGTCCAGACTATTTTTCTCATTTCTTCGCCCTCCTTTTAAACTATCTTTATCATAAACAAGGAAGGTTAAAGAAAAATAAGGAAAAGATTAAAATTTGATGAGAATGGTTAATCCTCATCGTCGTCATCATCATCTGCTATCGTCGTGATGGATAAGACCTCTCCAGTGACGGAATGAACACGAACGTCGACTGTTTCATCATCATGTTCAATCAATACTTGATACACAGCTCCCTCGCTTGTTTCTAGCAGCTGAAGATAGGAAATCTCCTCTCCATCTGTACGTTTTAAAGCAATCGATTTCGCTTCTTGTTCACTAATTGTTGTAGCTGATGTTGGGAGTTGGTACGTTTGTTTGATCGTTCCGGTTGCTTCATCAATCACTACCATCGTTCTCTGTTGTTTCATTTGTTGAATTTCGATCAATAATAGTTGTTGATGATTCTCTTCTTTACGCGTGATATTTTGTATCACTCCCGGGACTTCTAGCAATGCCAATTCTTTCGCTTGTTGCTCCGTCATCCGCTCAGGCTGCGGCTGCGGATCTGACTGAGAAAGTAGTTTTCCTGTTTGCCTATCAATTTCTATCGTAACGATTTCTTTATTAGGTGTTTGTACCTTGATCATATACACAGTTGGTGACGGTGCTGTGACCGCTTGTATCGTTCCAGCCACTGTCCGTTGAGCAATTTGTTTCGCTTCTTCCTCTGTGATGGCTAATGATTGTTCTGTTAATTCCACCACTGTTCCTTCATAAGCGTCGACTGTTACTTGATAGATGCCTTTCTCATTAATTAGCTCCACTAAATAAACGGATTTTTTATCGCCTTGTTTCAATTGAATCGATTCAATCGTTCCAGGGTATTGCTTCGTGATCGTCTTCTTAATTTCACTGTCAGCTAAAAGGTCCGGTTTGAGTTTAGCCATCATTGGTTGAACACTAGCTATTAGAATGAGTAAGATCAAACTACTTGATATAATCAGGATTGATTTCCGCTTCATCATGACCTCCATTTACCCTTGGTTATGAGAAGGGATAAACACGGTCATTCGTGTCCATTGTCCTTCTTCACTTTCCACTTGAATCTGTCCGTCTAGTGCATCGACCATCTTTCTAGCAATCGATAGCCCAAGTCCTGTGCCACCTGTATCTCGATTTCGTGCTTTATCTACCCGAAAGAAACGATCAAATACATGATCTAGATCCGCTTTAGGGATGCCCATCCCATAATCCATTACGGACAAAAAGATGCCGTCTACTTGCTGATCCACCGTCAATTCAATGGATTTCGTGCTGTATTTAATGGCATTGTCTAATAAAATAACAAGAATTTGCTTTAGTTTTTGTTCGTCTGTAGTGATGGGAATGGTCTCGCTCGTTGTTTGCACCTGAATCGGGCGATGATAAGCCTTTTCTAACTGTTCAGCAGTCGACCGACAAAGGGAAACTGCATCGATATCTTTCATTTCCACTTTCCATTCAGCTTGATTATTAGCCAGCATTAACATTTGATTCGTCATTTGTTTCATCCGAACGGCTTCTGAATAAATAGCTTCCACGGCTTCTTCAAGGATTTCCGGCTTCATCGTCCCCCAACGCTTGAGCAATTTAGCATAGCTTTCAATAATCGTTAAGGGAGTTTTTAACTCATGAGAGGCATCCGATACGAATTGTTGTTGCTTTTCAAAGTTTTGTTGGAGTAAATCCATCATTTTATTAAATGTGTTACCCATTTTATACAGTTCATCTTGTGAACGTTTTTCTAATGGGATTTTCTTGAAGATGCCTCGCGTTGCAATATCTTCCATCGTTTGAATGAGAGAATTAACAGGGCGCAAAATGAAATTACTTAATAATCGGCCGGCAATAAACGTTGGGATTAAGACGACGAGTGAAGCGATCACTAATACATTTTTCAACAATGCTAAATTTTTTTGTGGTTCTTCTAGACTTTCAGTTACTTCTAATAAGGCGACTTTTCCATCCGACCAGATAATGGGCACGCGAACGAAGACATAAGCAATGCCTTTGTTTTCATAAATTCCATTTGTTGAACGGTGATCAAAGTGTGTATCTTTTACAGGGATAGGCTGTTGACTATCTACTTCTTGTCGAATAATGACTTTGGATTGTTGGTTAATGACACGAATCATTCCATTGGCAGGTAGAGATGGTTGTAATAACGTAGCTGGGTCAATCGTTTCGGCCCCTTCTTGGTTTAGACCTTCCATAATATGAACAGCCTCCCGTTTTAAACGGTCAAGCTCTCCTTGTTTAGTTACTTGATCAAATACAAAGTAAATAGATCCATTAATGATGATCAAGATTGTTAATAAAGCGATCGTCGTTAAAAGTTGGATTCTATGCTTAATTTTCACTTTTTTACTCCTTTAACATGTAACCAACGCCTCGAACGGTATGCAAAAGTGGTTTACTGAAGCCATGATCCATCTTCTTTCGCAAATAACGAATATAGACATCGACCACATTGGTATCCCCATAATAGTCGAACCCCCACACATCATTTAAAATTTGTTCGCGATTGAGTACTTGTTGTGGATGTTGAGCTAGAAATAATAACAGGTCAAATTCACGAGGCGTTAGTTCAATCGTCTGTCCTCCTCTTGTCACTTCTCTCGCTTTTTCATCAATCCGTAAATCACTGATTTGAATGTCTAGCTGTTTCTCTTGGTAAAGTAAGCTAGTCATACGCAAACACGCTCGAATGCGAGCTAACAGTTCTTCAATTTGGAAGGGTTTTGTCATATAATCATTGGCTCCGTGATCGAGCCCGTTGACCTTGTCAATGACAGAATCACGGGCAGTTAGTAAGATAACAGGAACAATAGAGTCGTTTGAACGGATGCGCCGCAATACTTCCATGCCGCTTAAGCCAGGAAGCATGACATCAAGTAAAATCAAATCCCATTGACCTTTATGAAATTTGTCCAAAGCCTCTGTACCTGTTGAAGCGGTTTCCGTTTCATAGCCTTCGTAAGTCAGTTCCAACTGTATGACGCGCGCAATTTTTTCTTCATCTTCGACAATTAAAATTTTATGTGACATGATTTACCTCTCAGTGGGTGACTATTTTACTATTAATTTTAGCAGAGATTATATGCATCTTAAAGAATAAGGACATATAGGCTATCAACTACGATGGGAATGGGGGTCGGAAGCAATGAACTTCCGACCCCCATTCGTCTTACAAGCTTTTCTCTTTTCTCTTCCCACCAAACGGATACCACCAGTTCCAATCACCCAACAGCTTCATCAAACTTGGCACGAGCAGCAAGCGGATGATCGTGGCATCAATGGCAATCGCAATGGCAATGCCGACGCCGATTTGTTTAACAGGGGTCACACCGGTGAAGGCAAAGGCGCCGGTGATGACGATCATAATGAGGGCAGCGGCAGTAATGACTTTGCTTGTATTCGCTAGCCCTTCGACGGTCGATGCGGTGTTGTCGCCTGTTTTTAAATAAAACTCACGAATGCGTGAAATTAAAAACACTTCGTAATCCATGCTTAAGCCAAACACCAGGCTGAACACAAGCACAGGTAACACTAAGGCAATGTCCATTTCGGGTAATCCGAAGTGACCTTCTTGGAAGATCCAGACGAGAATGCCGAATGTGGATGTTAAACCAACGACATTCATAATAATCGCTTTGAGCGGAATGATGATCGAACGGAAAGCGAGCATTAAAATGATAAACGTTGAGATTAAAATGATCGCGACCGCGAGTCCGATTTTATCGTAAATCTCGTCGTAAATTTCTTGGTTAAACTTCGGCTGGCCACCAAATTGGATATCAACTGGCCACTCTTTTTCACTCCAAGTGCGGGCGAGTGTTTGTGCTTTTTTGGAGCTTGCCTCGACACTTAAGTGAATCGGGATCAGCAATTTCTTTCCTTGCACAAATGGTTCAATCGCAGGTTCGAGCTGTTTCCGCATGGGCGGTTGGTCTAGTGCTGCCGCTAGTTGTGCAGGATCATCGATTTGGCTTGCGGCAAATAATGTATCGATCGTCGTTACTTCTTTTTCGCTGCTGAGCGTGTCTTGCAGCTGTTTCATCTCTTCTAATCCCGCTTCATTGAGCCAACCATCTGGCCGCTCGGCTATCGCATAAATGGTACTTTTATTTTCCTTCATAAATGTTTCTTCAATTTTTTCATAAGCAATGCGCGATTCAAAATGCTTTGGCAATGAATCCGTTGTCGGAATCGCTAATTGCATATCCCGAACAGGAAGCATACCGATGACTAAAATCGTGATCGCGGCAAGGGTAATCAACACCGGGCGCTTCATAACAGCTCCGGCAAATGTACGCCAACGCGCCTGAGTGTCGCGGTCGGTGCGAACGATACGCCATTTATGAATGCGATCGCCAAGCACATATAGCATCGCCGGAAGCAATGTTAATGATCCGAGCACCGCAATCGCGATGACCACCATGCCCCCAATGGCGACATTGGCGAAGATATCCACTTCAATGACAAGCATCGCGCCAAGCCCAATAAACACACAAACCGCAGAGAAAATAATCGAGCGACCCGCTGTTTGAATCGTCGTAATAATCGCTTCTGTTTTTGTTTGTTTCTTGAGCTCTTCTTTGTAGCGATTAATGAATAATAGCGAAAAATCAATCGAAAGCGCCAGCCCAATCATCGGCGTAATATTTAAAATGAAAATCGATAAGTTAACGTCTTTTCCGATAAATGTTAACAAGCCGAAACTAATAATAATCGTAATGGCCCCGACAACGAGCGGCAAAATCGAAGCCATAACGGTTCCAAAGGCAAATAATAAGACAACTAAAGCGACAGGAAGCCCAATTAATTCAGCTCGCTTTAAATCATCTTGACTCGCTTGGTTAATATCTTTGGACAGAACAGGCGAGCCAGTGACGGATACGCCCGCTTCATCCTTAATTACCTTTCTTACCTTTTGAATTTCATCTGACATATCCTCTAGCTTTTCATCAAATTGGAGAACGGCATAGGCCTTATCCGATTTCATTAAAGCAGGGTCTTTCAGCGGTGACTGAATCTTCGTTGTAGTTGTTTGTTCATCCAGAGCACTTAGCGTATCCTTGATTTTCGTTTGAAATTCAGTATCTGAGTTGTTCGTTTGTTTTTCGAATAAAATCAGTAAAGTAGACTCTGGAAACTCGAATGTTTTATTCAATTCTTTTTGAACTTGTTCAAACTCTCCATCTTTCCGAAACCCATCACCTTCAAGCAAAGAAGGCAGCTGAATGGCGAAATAACCCATCACTATGAAAAAAATAAGCCATAGCGCGAGCAGCCATTTATGGGAACGAACGAGGAGGGAAGCAATGTTGTTCATTATGATGTTCCTCCGATCTTTTTTGTATTGGCGTTGTTTCTTCGATGTTCTCGCTTTTCTTCTAATCATACGATACCGATGTTTGTTTGGAAAATGGTAAGTATTGATTTTTTGTGTTATCTGTTGACATTGATAATTGTTATCATTTAAAATGTATCTTGAGAATGAATTTCATTTGTGCCGAGGAGGGAGAATTCGTTGTTCGGGTCGTTAGGTCATTGAAATAGGGTTTGGTCCTTTTCTATTGTTTTCTTACAAGATACTTGCATAAACAAGTATATGTTTGTACAATGTGAGACGGATAGCTGTTAAAGGAGAAAGCAATGATGGAGAAGAAAGAGTATCGGTTAGAGGATTCTCTTGGTTATAAGCTTTTTCAAGCATCTCGCTTAATGACAAATAGGCTGAACCGTCATTTTAAAGAGAATGGGTTTTCGTTAACTCATGAACAATGGCAAATTTTGAGCCGGTTATATGAGAAGGACGGGCAAACGCAACATGCATTGGCTATATTGAATGAAAGAGACGAGCCGAGCGTGTCGCGCCTGATTGATAATTTGATCAAGCGTAACTTGGTTGAACGTAGAGCCCACCCGAACGATCGCCGCGTCAATTTAATTTATTTAACGGAGCATGGACAGCAAATGAAAGAAAGCTATACCATGCTGGCTGAGCAAACGATTGCTGAGGCTTCCTGTGGAGTCGATGACAAAGAGTTTGCGATTTGTTTAAAGGTGCTCGATCAAGTAAGAGCCAACTTAAAGTAATTTTTAAAAAAGAGGAAAAAAGCTGACTGATTTTTCTAAGTAAATACTTGTTGTGACAAGTATTGTCATAAGAAGAATTATTTTTTTATCCATTATTGATAATGAATATCATTTTCTGCTTTGAACAGTAAAAATCTCTGTAGGAGAGTCGCTACGATTGTTATGAAAAAAAGATATTTAATCATCGTGTTACTTGTATTATCGATTGCTTCATTGTTTGTGGGAGTTACACACATTTCTCCATTGGATTTATTCAACTTCTCGAATGAACAATCGCTTATTTTTTGGAAAAGCCGGATTCCCCGACTCATTAGTATTATTATCGCTGGAACGAGCTTAAGTATTGCCGGGTTAATTATGCAGCAATTGAGCCGTAATAAATTTGTTTCACCGACGACAGCCGGAACGATGGACTCTGCGAAACTAGGAATCTTAGTTTCTATGATCATCTTTACATCCGCTACGATGTTAGAAAAAATGATCATTGCTTTTATTTTTGCGATGGCTGGTACGTTTCTATTTATGAAAATACTAGACAAAATCAAAATGAAGGATGCCATTTTTATCCCGCTCGTCGGGTTAATGTTCGGGAATATTTTAGGTTCGATGACGACGTTTTTCGCCTACAAGTATGGCTTGATTCAAAATATTGCTGCTTGGCTACAAGGTGATTTTTCGATGGTAACTTCCGGTCGGTATGAGTTGTTGTACATCAGTATTCCGATGCTAATGATTGCTTATTTCTATGCCGATAAGTTCAATCTTGCAGGAATGGGTGAAGACTTTGCTGTTAATCTTGGGCTCAATTATAAGCAGGTTGTGAATATCGGTCTGACGATTGTTGCCTTATCAACGACTTTAGTTGTGTTAACAGTTGGGGTTATTCCATTTTTAGGATTAATTATTCCGAATATCGTCTCGATTTATCAAGGGGATCATCTGAAGAAAAGCTTAGCCCATACGGCATTGCTTGGTGCTGTGTTCGTTCTATTTTGCGATATTCTCGGCCGTATGATTGTTTACCCATACGAGGTTCCGATCGGGTTGACAGTTGGTGTAATCGGTAGCGGTATCTTTATTTACATGCTGATGAGGAGAAAAGCTTATGAATGAAAAAAAGAAATTATTAATCCTCGCGGTAACCGCGATTGCATGCATTGTCGCCTTTTTGTTTACGGATCTTGGGTACAATTGGGATTACGCTTTACCGAAGCGAGGCTGGAAAATTTTCGCGATTGTGTTAACAGGTGCATCGATTGCCTTTGCGACGTTAATCTTTCAAACGATTACGAATAACCGAATTTTAACACCGAGCATTTTAGGTCTGGATTCGCTCTATATGCTCATTCAAACTGTTCTTATTTTTATGTTAGGCTCCACCAACTTGACGATTATTAATAAGCAAGTGAACTTTCTAATTTCAGTGGTGCTGATGATGATCTTTTCTGGCATCCTGTATAAAATCTTGTTTAAAAAAGAAGGGGCGAATATTTATTTCTTATTGTTGATCGGTTTAATTTTCGGGACATTTTTTCAAAGCTTTTCCACATTCATGCAAGTGCTCATTGATCCGAATGAGTTCATGATGATCCAAGGGAAGATGTTTGCCAGCTTTAACAATGTGCAAACGGATGTGTTATCGTTAGCTGTTCTTTTGATTGTTCTTGTTTCTATGTACTTCGTGCGATTTATGAAATATCTTGATGTGTTATCGCTCGGGAAAGAACACGCGATCAATCTTGGAGTGGATTATGATTATATCGTGAAAAGGTTGCTCGTTGTTGTCGCGATTTTAATTTCAGTGTCGACGGCGTTAATTGGTCCTATTACATTTCTAGGGCTACTTGTTGTGAACTTGGCGTATGAGTTGTTTAAAACATATAAGCATTCTTACTTATTAGCAGGTTCGATCCTGATTAGTATTATTGCCCTCGTTGGCGGACAGTTCATTGTCGAGCACATCTTTACTTTTAGTACCACGCTAAGTGTCATCATTAATTTTATCGGCGGAGTTTATTTCATTTATTTACTATTAAAGGAGAATAAACAATGGTAGAAGTACAAGAAGTGTCCAAGTTATATGGAAGCAAAGCGGTGATTGATCAAGTATCTGTTCGTGTTCCTAAAGGAAAGATTACTTCTTTTATCGGTCCAAATGGTGCGGGAAAAAGTACGCTTTTATCGATGATTAGCCGTTTGATTACAAAAGATGAAGGTGACATTTTCATTGATGGGGAAGAAGTGGGGCAATCCAACAGCAAAGAATTGGCGAAAAAAATTGCAATTTTAAAGCAAACCAACCATGTCAACTTACGCCTGACTGTAAGGGAACTCGTTTCCTTCGGCCGTTTTCCTTATTCACAAGGAAAGTTAAAAAAAGAGGATTGGCAGCATGTTGATGAAGCCATCTGCTATATGGGACTTGAAGATATGCAACACAAGTATCTCGATCAATTAAGTGGAGGGCAGCGTCAGCGCGCTTTTATCGCGATGGTCATCGCTCAAGATACCGAATACGTATTGCTTGATGAGCCACTGAATAATTTGGATATGAAGCATTCGGTCCAAATCATGAAGGTGCTGCGCCGATTGACGAATGAATTAGGTAAAACTGTTATCATTGTCATTCATGATATCAATTTCGCCTCTTGTTATTCCGATTATATTGTTGCTTTAAAGGATGGAAAAATTGCCAAGCAAGGATCGGTCGACGAGATGATGGATCGTCAAGTGCTGAAAGATATTTATGAAATGGATATGAATATTGAAACCGTAAATAACTGCAAAATTTGCGTATATTTTAAATAGGAGTGAAACGATATGTGGAAAAAATTATCGCTATTATTAATGACTATGTTATTCGTTGTTGTTGCAGCGGCATGTAGTTCAGGAGCAAAAGAAGAAGAGAAAGCAAAGGAAGAAACAGAAACGATGAAGGTGACGCATGAATTAGGTGAAACAGATGTACCGAAAAATCCAAAAAACGTGGCAGTATTTGATTACGGTACATTAAGCACGTTAGATACATTAGGCATTGAGGTAGGAGGCCTTCCAAAAGATCCAGTACCAGGCTACTTATCAAAGTACGAAGATGAGAAGTATGAAAATCTTGGTGGATTAAAAGAGCCAGATTTCGAAAAAATTCATGCGATGAAACCAGATTTAATTATTATTTCAGGCCGTCAAGCGGATATGTATGATCAATTCGCTGAAATTGCTCCAACGATTTACTTAGGCGTAGATGAATCAGATTACATCAATTCTTTCAAGAAGAACACAGAAATGATCGGACAAATTTTTGGTAAAGAAGATGAAGTAAAATCAGAGTTAGCGAAGATTGATAAAGACATTCAAGCAGTAAAAGATCAAGCGACGAAGTCTGGAAAAACGGGTTTAATCGTTTTAGCAAGTGAAGGAGAAATCAGCGCTTATGGCCCTGGTTCTCGCTTTGGCATTATCCATGACGTATTAGGTGTGAAACCTGTAGACCCCAATATCAAAGTTGACAACCATGGAGATAAAATTTCATTTGAATACATCGTTGAAAAAGACCCAGATTACTTATTCCTAATCGACCGTGGAGCGGTAATCGGCGGAAAAGCGTCTGCTGAGCAAGTAGTAGCAAACGATCTGATGAAAAACACAAAAGCGGTTAAAAATGACAATGTTGTTTACTTAGACGGAAACTACTGGTACCTATCTGGCGGCGGTCTAGGATCTGTCTCTGCAATGGTGAAAGAAGTAGCAGAAGGATTGAAATAAGAGAAGAAAAGAGGCGCTCCTAGTTTGGGGAACGCCTCTTTTTTTTGAACCGGGAGTTTTTCGGCCGTTGCGCGGACATTTCCGCCGTTGCGCGAATAATCCGGCCGTTGCGCAAATAATCCGGCCTTTCCAACAATGCGTTGCCACTTCTTCAAATAGCCAAGTATCAGTTCCACAAAAACGGACAGTCTAATTGTAAAAGGGGGGTGAATTCCTTTGGCGAAAGACGTTCTTTGTGAAGTCAATAACTGCACATATTGGGCACAAGGCAATAAATGTGCCGCAGAATCGATTTATGTCGTCAGCCACCATGGCAAACAAGCGTCCGAATCAAAAGAAACCGACTGTAAAACATTCGAACCACAAATATAACAAGAAAAGCAAAGCCGACTGCCCAGACACGACAAGCAAATGCCAGAATGACGAAATGTCGCTTTTCAGCCATGCAGTCAGGCTGGCATTTGACTCGACTACCCAGACAAAAACAAAGCCCAGTGGCCATGACCACTGGGCTTTGTTTCATTCTTGATTCAGAGGCAGTTGCACGAGAAAGGTCGTGCCTAGGCTGGAGCTTTCTTTTAAAATTAAGTTGCCATCTAGCGCGTTGGCCAACAGTTTGCTGAAGGGAAGGCCGAGACCGAGACCGCGCACTTTATATTTTTTATTATCGCCTCGGTAAAAGCGTTCAAACACTAGCTCTTGTTCCGCGGCAGGAATGCCTGAGCCGTTATCTGTGACTTCAATGGATAAGACATGGTTTTTGGCTGTTAACTGAATAGTAATTTGCCCCTCTTCTTCAACGGCGTGTTTGGCGTTGTTTAATAAATTCGTGATAATTTGCTGCAGCCGCACAGGGTCTGTTTCAATGATCCGATCGCTTGTTAAGGGAGCTAAATCGACATGTATTCGCTCTAAGTCTTGTCCCATTTTCCATTGGTGGACAATTTCTGTCATCAGCTCATTCACATGATGCTCTTCTAAGGACACAGGCAAGGCATTCGCGGTGAAAGAGTTAAACTCCAATAAGTCATTGATCATTTTTTGCATTTTAGCTGTTTCTTTTAAGGATACGTGTAAAAATTCTTCCGCTTCCTCGCCGGTGACGACCCCATCTTTTACCGCCTGTAGCAAGCCGCTAATGGAGGTAACAGGGGTTTTCAGCTCGTGGGTGACCCCGGCTAAAAGTTCCGCTCGCAACGCTTCTAGTTGCTGCAGCTTTTGGGCCATCTCTTTAAATGAATGGACGAGATCATACACTTCTTGCTCTTTCGTATGTTCAGGGAGCTGCACGTTATAATTGCCTTCTTGAATTTGTTTGGCCGCTTTGGCCACTTGACTGATCGGTTTAGAGAGTCGGCGCGATAAAATATAAATCGCTGCCCAGCCAAATAAGCCAAGGCTGATGATTAAAATAGCCAATAAGCGATACTCGTCTGTTACATTTCCAAGTTCATTTTCTGGCTGAAGCATAATCACCCAACCAAACACGATATCCTCTACGTCAATCGGCTTTTTAATCATCCAAATGCGCGCCTCATCCGTCCCCGTCGGATATTTCAGCACATCACTATCCTTTTCGAGAAGAGAGAGAGGAAACTGATCCAAGCTGTATGGACCATCGGATTGATTCGTGGACAATACTTGACCGTTGGCATCGGTAATATAAATCGCTGGCGGCCGTTCAGACTGCAGAAATTTGTCGCGATTTTTCAACATATTTTTATCGATCGAAGGTGAATGGTTGGGTTGCTGACTACCGGCAATGCGGTTCGCTAATTCCTCTGCAATAAACTCAGAAACCTCTAAGCGATTTTCTAAAATCGTATGCTGGATCCAGGCAACGGAAAGGACAGTGACCACGATGAGACCGAGAACTAACGTGGCGACATAGCGAGTCGTCCAATATTTAAGTAAAGAAATTCTATTCGTCTTTTTCATAAATACAAAATTGATACCCCAATCCTCGCAATGTTTTAATTTCTCCTTCTGACTGCGGCCAGTTTTTTAATGACTTTCTGAGCCGTTTAATCGCTAAGTCAACCGCTCGATCACTGCCGTCATAGTCTTGTCCCCATACGTGTTCAATCAATTGTTCGCGCGTAAAAGTGCGGTTCGGTTGGGACGCTAAAAACAGCAGCAAAGACAAATCGCGCGGAGGCAATGAAATTTCTTTCTCCTTAATGGTTACTCGATGAGCCGTTCGGTCGATCGTTAAGCATCCATAACTTGTCACAGAAGAAGCCGTTTCGTCGCCTGTTCTTCTTAAGACGGCGTTCACTCGCGCGACAACTTCCTCGCCGTTGAAAGGTTTCGTAATATAATCGTCCGCTCCGCCATTTAAGCCGGATAGCCGGTAATTAACATCACCAAGAGCAGTGAGCATAATGACAGGACAAGAACTAGATTCACGAATCGTTTTTAATACAGTCCATCCATCTGCTTTCGGCATCATCACATCAAGCAGAACGAGGGCAGGTGGCTCTTGTTGAAATTGTTGGATCGCTTGTTCACCGTCAAACGCTTGCGTGACTTGAAACCCGCCTTTTTGCAAATACGCCTTTAACACTTGACTAATGGCCGGTTCATCTTCTGCTAATAAAATGGTTGCTGCCATTTGCTTCACCCCTTTTTTCTTCATTATATAAAAAAACATAAAGAAGCTGCCAATCGGACAGCTTCTAAAACATATCACTTAACGCTGCGCTTTTGCTGCTTGCTGCGCTTGTCGAACTTCTTTTGTTAATGTTTGATAATCTTTATGATCATGAGAAATACCGTACGCTTCTGCTTGCTGTTTCATTTTTGTTTCGCGCACTTCTTTCGCTACTGTTTCAAAATCTTTTCCGTTATGGTCAATTCCTAACTCCTCCGCTTGCTCACGGATGATCTCTGAGAAGTCTCGAATTTTTTTAATTTGTAAACCTTCCTTATATTTCAAAGAAGAAGCCTCCGTCTTAGTTACGCTAGTTGCTGGTCCTTCTGCCGCCACAATGCTATGCGCCGATCCTAAAATGCTAATGGAAAGGGCTCCGCTCATCACATAAGACATCGTTTTTTTCTTCATTTATTTATTCCTCCTATATCGGATAGACAGAAATCATTACTTGATAACTATACTGTATAGGAACAATGTGTCAGTAGAATGTCAAAAAGGAAAAAAATTATTAAATTTTTGTGGAAATAGTTAATAAAAATTTACAAATAAAAACGGCAGAGGATCGTATTCCCTCTGCCGTTAGCAACTATTTTTGAACAACAAGCTCTACTTTAGCTTGTTCCGCTAATGTTGTTCCAAGCTGCTCATCTGCTTGATAAAAATGAGAAATCACTCGTGCTACGATATCTCGATTCTCAATTTGTTTAAAATCATTGAGAATATTTTTAATCAGCGCCTGCTTCGTTGCCTCATCATAGCTGCGATAAATACGTCCTGCTTGTCCGAAATTATTTGTTTTTTCAATCGCTTGTCGGCCAGCCATTCCTTCCATTGGCTGAAGCGGTTCTTGGTATTGAGGTGCTTCTTTCGGCGTATCTTCATAGCTGTTTGGCTCATAATTAATCCGGCCTGTTTGCTGTTTCACCGGCATGTAGCCATCACGCTGATAATTATGAACATTCTTTTTCGGAGAGTTAATGTTTAGCTGCAAATAGTTCGGCCCTAATCGATGGCGTTGCGTATCAGAATAAGAAAACAGACGTCCTTGCAATAATTTATCTTCAGAAGGCAGCATTCCTGGCACAAGAACGCCCGGATTAAAGCCTACGGATTCCACTTCAGAGAAGAAGTCTTGCGTATTTCGATTTAAAGTCATCGTTCCAACTAGTTCCCATGGAATCTCTTCCTCTAACCAATCCTTCGTTGCATCTAATGGATCGAAGTCGAACTTATCCATATCAGCTGGGTCTAGCACTTGCACATATAAATCCCACTCAGGGTAATTGCCGCTTTCAATCGCTTCATATAAGTCGCGAGTAGCATGATTGAAGTCTTCCCCTTGGATTTTCGCGGCTTCTTCAATAGAAAGATTTTTAATGCCTTGTTTTGGTTGCCAACGCAATTTCACATACACCGTTTTTCCTTCTTCATTGAACCATTTAAACGCATGAACACTAGAGCCGCGCATTTGACGGTAGTTGGCTGGAATCCCTTCATCTGTGAATAAGTGGATGAGCATATTCGTTGCTTCCGGTGAAAGCGACATAAAGTCCCAATAGCGTTCAGGATGCTGAATATTCGTTACGGGATCGGGCTTTAAGGAGTGAATCACATCCGGGAATTTAATCGCATCACGGATGAAGAAGACAGGGAGGTTGTTCCCAACGAAATCATAGTTTCCTTCTTCTGTATAAAATTTAACTGAGAATCCGCGCGGGTCACGAGCTGTTTCCGGTGAATGCTTTCCGTGAATAACGGTAGAAAAGCGAGCAAATACAGGTGTTTCCAATCCTTCTTCTTGTAAAAAGGCGGCCTTCGTATATTTTTTCATGCTATTTTTTACCACAAATACCCCATGTGCGCCAGCACCTCTCGCATGAACGACACGCTCCGGAATGCGCTCGCGGTCAAAGTGGGCTAGTTTCTCAATTAATTGATAATCTTCTAATAAAGTAGAGCCTCGGCGTCCGGCTGTTTTAGAATTTTGATTATCAGCTACAGGTGCTCCTTGATTAGTGGTAAAATCTTTCTTCATTAAGAATCACTCCTTATTTATAATAATTATACTATAATCATTTATATTAAATAAGTCAAATGAAAAATAACTCTTTTGAATTGTTACAAAAAAAGGAAGATTTCATA
Source organism: Bacillus sp. REN10 (assembly GCF_016820555.1). Taxonomy (GTDB): domain Bacteria; phylum Bacillota; class Bacilli; order Bacillales; family Domibacillaceae; genus Bacillus_CE. The sequence goes on from NZ_JADHDW010000004.1 coordinate 42,753, forward strand.
TGAATTCTTGGAAGATTCCTAACTTTGTTGTATGATAGGGCTGTCAGTAAATTGAAATAAATAAACCAATGATCGAGGTAGTGAACATGGTGCAAGAACAGAAACAGTTATTGTTACTCATGCAAGAAGCCATTAAAGAAGGGCATCGAGACGACAGCAAAGTAGAACAAGTCATGCACGTCATTATAGAAAGAATGCAAGAAATGTATAAAGAGGATCTACATAAACTTTGAAAGGAGCGGCCACTGTGCCGTTTTTTTATTTAAACGTACCGGCATACACTCGAAATTGACCAGTACCTCGCTAACCTCCCAGCTTCTCGCCCAACACGTATTATCCTTTACCCCCATTTACCGACAGAAAAACAAACCATTCGATCTTTAGACAAAAAATCCGACCTTCGTGTGAGAGAAATCGGCCGTCGCACGATTAATCCGGCCGTCGTGGTGAGAATCCGGCCGTCGCGCGACTAATTCGGCCGTCGTGGTGAGAATCCGGCCGTCGCGCGAAAAATTCGGCCTTCGCGGAAAAAATCCGGCCGTCGCGGAAGAAATCCGGCCTTCGTGGAAAGAATTCGGCCCTCGTACGAAAAATCCAGCCTTCACACTGGAGATTTGGCCGCTTCTTCCGCTCGCTAACACATACTAGCGAAAAACTTCTTTTTTTCTGACAGTTCATGTCATTGTTTCTTTCATTTCCAGAAAGTAAGATGGTACTCAAGAAATATTATTTGATATTTCAGAAAATACAAATGTAAGGGTTTACAAAAAAGGAGAGTGAATAATAGATGTTAAATGGTCAGGAGTATTTAGAGAGTTTGAAAGATGGTCGGGCGGTTTATTTGAACGGGGAGAAGATTTCAGATGTGACGGAGCATCCAGCTTACCGGAATTCGGCTCGTTCGATTGCTCGCATGTATGATGCGCTTCATGATCCGGAGATGGGGAAGATTTTGACGACGGAAACGGAGTATGGCGATCGAACACATAAGTTCTTTAAAACGCCGAAAAGTGCACAGGATTTGTTGGAATCAAGGGATGCGATTGCTCAATGGGCTAGATTGAGCTATGGGTTTATGGGACGCACCCCTGATTACAAGGCATCGTTCACTGCTCATTTAGATGCTTATTCCACATATTATCAAGGATTTGAGAATAGTGCAAAGGCTTGGTACAAAAAAGCGACGAAAGATGTGCCGTTCATCAACCACACGATTATTAATCCACAAGTCGATCGCTCCAAGCCGCTTCATGAAAATAAAGATGTCTTTGTTCGTGCCGTCAAAGAGCGGGATGATGGGATTGTCGTCAGCGGAGCGAAAATGGTCGGAACAGCGGCGGCGTTGACGCATTATAATTTCGTTTCCAATTATGGGCCGATGGATTTAGGTGATGGTGATCAAAGTCATGCCCTCATTTTCTTTGTGCCGATGAATGCACCAGGTGTGAAAATGATTAGTCGCCAGTCCTATGAACTGCAAGCCGCTGCGACAGGTTCGCCGTACGATTATCCGTTATCGAGCCGCTTTGATGAAAATGATGCGGTTATTGTTCTTGATGATGTGTTTATTCCTTGGGAAGACGTCTTAACATATAAAAATGTCAATATTACGAATAACTTTTTCGTTCAAACGGGCTTTTTCAACCGCTTTACGTTCCACGGCTGTACTCGCTTTGCTGTGAAGCTTGATTTCATGGCCGGCTTATTATTAAAAGCAACAGAAGCATCCGGTACGAAGCAGTTTAGAGGAGTGCAAGCCAATATTGGCGAGGTGCTGGCGCTGCGCAACATGTTCTGGGGACTTTCCACAGCGATGGCGACCGATCCGGAGTTTGGCATGGATGGAGTCGCGATTCCAAACGGTTTCTATGCGAACTCCTATCGTGTATTGGCACCGATGACATGGGTGCGCGTGAAAAATATTTTTGAACAAGTGGTCGCGGGCGGATTGATTCAGTTGCCTTCAAGCGCGAAGGATTTCTTGAGCCCAGAGCTTCGTCCATATTTAGATAAATATTATCGCGGTTCGGGGATTGACGCGGAAGAGCGCGTGAAGTTAATGAAAATGATTTGGGATGCGATTGGCACCGAGTTTGGCGGCCGTCATGAGCTCTATGAAGTGAACTATGCTGGCAACCATGAAAATATCCGCTTAGAGGCGTTAAAGCATGCGGAAGGAACAGGTGCAGCAAACCAATTTAAGTCCTTTGTAGATACAGCTCTCTCTGATTATGACTTACATGGCTGGACAAATTCAGTATGGCAAGCGTCTGATCAAAAAGTACCTGTAAAATAATTTTTCCTATATGAACAGTGTGAAAGGAGAAAAATAGATGGATGATCGACAGTTTCGAAATGCGATGGGCAAATTTGCGACGGGTGTGAACGTCATTTTAACAGAAGTAGATGGGGATGTGCATGGCATGACAGCGAACGCTTTTATGTCAGTATCACTCGACCCAAAGCTTGTTGTTATTTCCATCGGGGAACGAGCACAAATGCTAGAAAAAATTAAGCAAAGCCAAAAGTTTACCGTCAATATGCTAGCCGCTGATCAACAAGAGCTTTCGATGATCTTTGCTGGACAGATTAAGGAAAAGCGAGAGGTATCATTCGACCGCCTAGCGGATCAGCCAGTGCTTGCGGGAAGTGTCGCGCAAATCACATGTGAAGTAACGGCTGAACATGTCGAAGGGGATCATATATTATTTATCGGCAACGTAACGGCGATTGAACTCGCAGAAAGAGAGCCGCTTATTTATTTCAGCGGTCGCTACCGTTCATTGATGGAGGAAGTGCCAACGACTTAAAAGGGGGGAAGTCGCTTGAAAACCATTGTTTTAGAGCCACAAAAGTTAAGCGAGTGTCAGCAACAACGAAAACCTTGCGTCGTTGCTCTCGGATTTTTTGATGGCGTTCATCTCGGTCATCGCCAAGTGATTCATGAAGCAAAAAGCATGGCTCGCGAAAGGAGCGTCCCGCTGGCTGTGATGACTTTTTTTCCGCATCCGAAAACGGTGTTATCAAACGGAAAACAGCGAGTGGATTATTTAATGCCGGTCACGGAAAAACAGAGAATTTTTAAGGAACTGGGAGTGGAAATTTGCTACATCGTTCCTTTTGATCCGGCATTTGCTTCCTTGACGCCCGAGAGCTTTGTGCAGACCTATTTGTTTGAGCTTGGCGTTTGTCATGCCGTTGCAGGTTTTGACTTTACGTATGGCTGCCGCGGTGAAGGACATATGGATCGGATGAAGATGGATTCGGGCGGCCTTCTTGATGTCACAAAAGTGGAAAAAGTAGCGTGTCATGGGGAGAAAATTAGCTCCACGCTCATTCGTGAGAAAATCCGCACCGGAGCGGTAGAAGAGATTCCGGCTTGTTTAGGGGAAGCGTACCGTGTGGAAGGTCGTATCGAAGGGTCCATGATTTGTATGAAACCTTATTATATGCTGCCTTCCCCCGGACGGTATGCGGTAATGATTCACAGTCAAAAGCGGCCATTGTTGGCAGAAGCGGTAGTGACGGACGAGCCTGGATCTATTTTTTTACCGGATGTGGACAAGTTGGATGTGAGGCAAGGAGAGGATGTTTCCGTCGAATGGCAACGTTGTTTGTCTACAGTAAGAGAGGAACTGCTTGTTCGGTAAGGAGGAATGGAGATGTTTCTTGAGCAAAAAACGATTTCTAGAAATCTAGCGACTAGAATGATAGAAGCAGCTGTGGATAAAGCGAAAGAGTTGGGGATATCTGTAAATGTGGCGGTTGTGGATAACGGCGGGCATTTAATCGCTTTTACGAGAATGGATCATGCTCCGCTGTTAAGTGTGGATATCGCTCAAAACAAAGCGTACACAGCGGCGGCTTTCGGGTTGCCTACTCACGAATGGTACGAATTGATTAAAGATGAACCGTCATTAAAAACAGGGATTGTCCACACGGATCGGCTGACGGTGTTCGGCGGAGGCTATCCGATTCGCTGTGGAGATGCTTTAGCTGGCGGTATTGGTGTAAGCGGCGGTACATTAGCGGAAGATCAGGCTTGCTGTGAAGCGGCGTTAGTACAAATAAAGGAGGAGGTTAACAAATGAGCAGCATTGTGCGGATTGGACGATTGGAACTGAGAGTGATGGATTTGGAGGAGTCGGTGAAATATTATACCGACATTATCGGTTTGCAGGAAACAGGGCGAGATGGTGATCGCGTCTATTTAAAGGCATGGGATGAGTACGATCATCACAGCATTATTTTGCAAAAATCGGATTCGGCGGGCATGGACCATATGGCGTTTAAAGTGAAGGATGTGTATGAATTAGAGAAGCTCGAATTTAAAATCGAGCAATTCGGCTGCGAGCTTACGCGTGTGCCTCACAATACTAGATTAGCAGAAGGGCAGGCGATTCGCTTTACGATTCCAACGGGGCATGAGGTCGAGTTATACACAGAAATTGAACAAGTCGGCACAGGAACAGGGATCATCAATCCTCATCCTTGGCCAGATGGATTAAAAGGGATCGCTCCTCATCGCTTGGATCATGCGTTATTAACAGGGGATGATTTAGAATCAGCGACGCGCTTTTTTACCGAAGTGCTTGATTTCCATCAAACAGAAAAAATTGTCACTGTCGATGGCGAAGTGATGCTTGGAAGCTTTTTAGCGGCGACAAATAAAGCGCATGATATCGCCTTTGTGAAAGGACCGGATGCAAAGTTTCATCATGCGGGATTTTATGTGGATAACTGGTATGAAGTGTTAAAGGCCGCTGACATTTTAACGAAAAATGAAGTGCCGGTGGAGGTGACACCTACTCGTCACGGCATTACTCGCGGACAGACAGTGTATTTCTTTGATCCATCAGGCAATCGCAATGAAGCCTTTGCGAGCGGCTACATTTCTTACTCCGACTTTCCAACAATTACATGGACAGAGGACAAAATTGGTACAGGGATTTTCTATCATCGTCGTGAAATGCTCGAGTCGTTCTCGAAAGCATTAACGTAAAAAGGGGAGAAAACAATGACGGTTCAACAACGAGCAATCGCGCTGCTTGAAGCAGAAAAGACAAAGCAGCCGATCGATCCGTTTCCACCAATGACGGTCGAAGAAGCTTATCATACACAATTAGCGCAAATTCGCCAAAAAGTCGAAGCGGGCGCAAAAGTAGTGGGCAAAAAAATCGGTTTAACAAGCAAAGTGATGCAGGAGATGTTTCAAGTGAATGAGCCAGATTACGGTCATTTACTCGATTCAATGATGCATCTCGATGGAGAGAAAGTGTCGCTAGAGGATTTTATCCAACCGAAACTGGAATTTGAAATTGCGTTTGTGCTGAAAAAGGATGTAAAAGGGCCGGGTGTGACGATGCTTGATGTCATCGACGCGACCGATTATATTGTCCCGGCGATTGAAATCATTGATAGCCGGATTAAAGATTGGAAGATTCGCTTTGAAGATACGGTCGCGGACAATGGCTCTTCTGCTGGGGCAATCATTGGCGGCAAGCCAACGAAGCTTGATCAAGTCAACCTTTCTTCTATCGGTATGGCCGTGTATAAAAATGGTACATACTTCGATTCCGCCGCTGGAGCTGCGGTGATGGGAAATCCCGCAAGAGCAGTGGCATGGTTAGCAAACGCTCTCGGAGAATATGATATTTCTCTTCACGCTGGTGAAGTGATTCTCTCAGGTGCGTTATCAAAAGCGGTTCCAGTCGAAGCGGGTGATCAATGGACGGTCGAGTTTGACCACATCGGCTCGGTATCAGCCGCATTTCAATCAGAGGGGGTGCGCATGTGACCACATGTAAAGTAGGCATTATCGGTTCTGGCAATATCGGAACCGATTTAATGTATAAAATTGAGAGAAGCAGTTATTTACAGATGAGTGTCATGGTGGGGATCGATCCGGAATCAGAAGGGTTGAAACGAGCGCGTGAACGAGGCTATGAAACGATTGATTCAGGAATTGAAGGGTTGCTAGAAAGGCCGGAATTAGTCGATATCGTATTTGATGCCACAACAGCGAAAGCTCACCATATTCATAGCGAAAAGCTGGTGGCGCTTGGAAAAAAGGTGATTGATTTAACGCCTGCAGCCATCGGCCCTTTCACCGTTCCACCAGTGAACCTGAAGGCCCATCTTGCCGAACCAAATGTCAATATGGTCACTTGTGGCGGGCAAGCGACGATTCCGATTGTCGCGGCCATTGGCCAAGTGGTTCCTGTTGATTATGCAGAAATTGTGGCAACAGTCGCAAGTAAAAGTGCCGGACCAGGCACCAGAGCCAATATTGATGAGTTTACAAGAACAACGTCAAAAGCGATTGAACAAGTCGGCGGAGCCAAAAAAGGGAAAGCGATCATTATTTTAAATCCAGCAGAGCCACCGATTATTATGCGTGATACGATTCATGCCTTAGTGGCAGAGGAAGGAAAAGAAGCGGAAATTATCGCTTCCGTTGAACAAATGGTCAAAACGGTGCAGCAATACGTCCCAGGCTATCGCATGCGCGGCAAACCGCAAATCGAAGGGAAAAAGGTGACGGTTTTTATTGAAGTAGAAGGAGCTGGTGATTTCTTCCCTCCTTATTCTGGGAACTTAGATATTATGACAGCAGCGGCCGCCAAAGTAGGCGATGAGATGGCGAAGCAGTTAACAGCTGCGGCGTTGAAGTAGAGGGGGAGACGAATGGGCAAACGAGAGATTGAACTGGTCGATGTTACATTGCGAGATGGCAGTCATGCGATGCGGCATGCGTTTACCGAGGAGCAAGTAAGAGAGACGGCAAGGGGGCTCGATCAAGCCGGCATTCGCTATTTTGAAGTGTCGCATGGGGATGGATTAGGCGGTTCTTCTTTACAGTACGGCTTTTCAAAAGTAGATGAATTGAAGCTGATTGAGGCCGCTGCTGATGAATGTCAGCAAGCGCAAGTATCGGTCTTGCTTCTTCCCGGTATTGGGCTAAAAGAGGATTTGCAAGAGGCGGTTAAAGCAGGCGCGAAAATGGTTCGTGTCGCTACACATGTCACAGAAGCAGATGTCGCTCGTCAACATATTCAGCTTGGTCGAGAATTGGGATTGAAAACGGTTGGCTTCTTGATGATGGCTCACATGGCGCCTGTGGAGAAGCTGGTGGAACAAGCGAAGTTATTTGAAAGCTATGGGGCTGAAATTGTCTATGCGACCGATTCAGCGGGCGCGCTTTTGCCGCATGAAGTGAAAGAGCGAATCGGTGCGTTAAGAGACGCTCTTCAGTGTGAGATCGGTTTCCATGGCCATAATAACTTATCGATGGCCATGGCGAATACAGTCGCCGCTGTGGAAGCTGGCGCTACGTATGTAGACGGCAGTTTGCGCTGTCTTGGGGCGGGTAGCGGTAATACGCAAACAGAAGTGATGGCGGCTGTGTTTGATCGCATGAATATTGAAACAGGGACCGATCTTTACAAGCTGATGGATGTGGCTAATAACGTGGTCGCTCCGTTTATGCCTCGTCCGCAAGAAATTACCGGCTCTAGCTTAATTATGGGCTACTCTGGCGTGTACTCTAGTTTTCTACTACACACAAATGAAGCGGCGCGCAAATTCAACGTCGATGAACGAGATATTTTAGTCGAGCTCGGCCGGATGCAAGCCATCGGCGGGCAAGAAGACTTAATCTATGACATTGCCGCTCAAATTGCGGCGGCCAAAGGGTAAAAAATAAAGGCGGTGTGAGCGAAGCGTCTTTTGCCCAGCTCCGCCGGTTAACTAACAAGGGGGGAAATCGATGAAATCAATAACAGCTGAATGGATGGATCAAGTAGCAGAACAATTATTTGAAGCGGAAAGACAGGCGCAAGAAGTCGATAAAATGACCGCTCGCTTTCTGCAATTAAACGCCGAAAATGCTTACGAGATTCAAAGAAAGCTCATCGATATAAAGGAAGAAAGAGAACAAACGAGACGTTCCGGATACAAGTTAGGATTAACGAGCCGAGCGAAGCAGGAAATGATGGGCGTCCATGAACCTACATATGGCGTCCTGCTAGAAAATATGCAGTTGTTTGAAGGGGAACAAGTATCAATTGCTCCATTTATTCATGCCAAAATCGAACCGGAAATCGCCTTTATTTTTGATAAAGAAGTGAAGGGGCCAGCGATTTCAACAGCGGCGATTTTAGATGCAACCGCCTATATTGCACCAGCGATGGAAGTCATTGATAGCCGCTATCGAAATTTTAATTTTACCCTTGCGGATGTGATAGCCGATAATTCCTCCTCTTCCCGCTATATTTTCGGGGAAAAGCTGTACCGTCCAGATGAGGTGGATTTGCGGTTAATGGGCATGGTGTTTAAGAAAAATGGGGAAATTCAGTCGACAAGTGCAGGAGCTTCCGTGATGGGGCATCCGGCGAGAGCCGTTGCTTGGATGGCCAATAAACTAACGGCTGCGGGCCAATCGATTCGGCCGGGAGATGTTGTGTTATCCGGCGCTTTAGCGGGAGCGGTAACGATTGCGCCAGGCGATCATTTTTCCGTTCACTTCGATGGAATCGGTTCATTAGATATTACATTTAAGGAGTGAACAAAATGCCCTTGATTCAAGTGAATATGTTACAAGGTCGTCCACCTGAAAAAAAAGAACAGCTAATTGAAGAGTTAACGTGGAAGGTCGCTGAAATTCTTGAATGTCCTAAAGAGAACATCCGCGTAATGATCAACGAAATGCCGCCGGAACACTGGGGGATTGCCGGTGAATCGGTGAAAAAAAGGCGAGCAAAGGAGGAGAAATGAATGGAGAAGGTGCAAACAAAGGTAAAGGAAATTAAATTGTTCATTGATGGCGAATATGTAGAGTCGGGAAACGGTTCGCTGTTTGAAGTGAAAAACCCAGCGACGCAACAAGTAATCGCCCGCGTGCATGAAGCGACGAAGGAAGATGTCGATCGCGCGTGTCGTGCCGCTCGCCGTGCGTTTGAAGAAGGACCATGGCGGACGATGCCACTAGCGGAGCGCTGTGCGAAAATTCGCCGCATGGCTGAAATTATTTTAGAAAGAAAAGAAGAGCTCGCTCGTTTAGAGGCGTTAGATGTCGGCAAGCCTTATCCGATGGCGTTAGAACGGGAAATCCCACGCGCAGCGCATAATCTTAGTTTTTTCGCTGATTTTATGGAGCAGCAAGGCGGCGAAGTGTATCCGATGGGAGAAGAATATTTAAACTATACCCGCTATGAACCAGTAGGTGTGGCGGCGCTGATTACGCCGTGGAACTTGCCGTTTATGTTAACGACATGGAAGCTCGGTCCATGTCTTGCGGCCGGTAATACAGCGGTCATTAAACCAGCGGAGATCACGCCGATGACCGTTTCTCTTCTTGGAGAAATTGCGAAAGAAGCGGGCATTCCCGATGGCGTCATCAATGTGGTGCAAGGCTTTGGGCCGGGATCAGCCGGAGAATTTATGACGACGCATCCGGAAGTCGACCTCATTTCGTTTACGGGAGAAACAGCGACAGGAAAGGCGATTATGAAAAATGGCGCGGATTCATTGAAGAAGGTCGCGTTTGAGCTTGGCGGAAAAGCGGCGAATATCGTCTTTGAAGATGCCGATTTAGATAAAGCGATTCCCGTATCCATTCAAGCGGCCTTTTTAAACTCTGGGCAAGTGTGTCTCGCCGGATCGAGAATTCTTGTACAGCGCTCCATCTTTAAAGAATTCGTCGATCGCTTTAAAGAAGCGGCGCTGGCGTTAAAAGTCGGTGATCCGCAAGAGGCAGATACGAATATGGGGCCGGTAGTGAGTGAGGAACATTACCGCAAAGTCACAAGTTATTTAGAGATTGCCGAGGAAGAAAATTCGGAGCTTGTTTGCGGGGGAGCGCGTCCGGAACTACCTGATTATTTAAAGGACGGTTACTATTTAGAGCCAACCGTATATATTCAAGAAAATCCGCAAGCACGTATTTGCCAAGAAGAAATTTTCGGCCCGATTGTGACATTGATTCCATTTGATACGGAAGAAGAAGCGTTAGAGATTGCCAATAATACCGATTATGGACTAAACGGTGTCGTCTGGACGGATAACTTGCAGCGTGCTCACCGAATTTCTCACCATGTCCGCGCCGGTACGATTTGGGTGAATTGCTGGTTTGTCCGCGACTTGCGCGCTCCATTTGGCGGGTTTAAAAAGAGCGGCATCGGTCGTGAAGGCGGCCATCATAGCCTGGAATTTTTCTCGGAAGCAAAAAATATTTGTATCGCGTTAAAATAATAGTAGAGATGAGTGAAGGGCCGAAAACGCACTTTACTCATTTCTTATTTTTTGAATATTTCGGAATAATCAATTAAAATGAAGAGGTGGATAATTATGAAAGCGTTTACTAAAAATGTTACCGTTCAGTCGAGTGAAACAGACTCTTTATTAAAGGCCGCTTTAAAGCAGCAAGTGAGCATTCCTTACGCCTGCACAAAAGGCGGATGTGGCATGTGTAAAGTGAAAATCGCGGAGGGACAATTCAGCCTAGGACTATGTTCAAAGCGTGCCTTAACAGATGAGGAGCGGGAGGCAGGCTATGTACTTGCTTGTCAAACGTATCCTGAAAGCAGCACGACAATCATCCTTGCCTGACGAACTATAAAAAAGAAAAGGTGAGATCATGATGGAGACGGAGCAATCTTTATTGAAACAGCTGAATATTACATGCAAGGATGGAATGGTGTATGCCGATCATACCCGTTCCATTCTTATTTCTATTGAGGCGTTTGGCACATTGAGAAGGGATTTAATCGAAAACATCGGGTTGGATCGAATGAAGGCCTTCTTTTTTCGTTATGGCTGGCAAATTGGCTGGCAAGATGGCGAAAAAGCACTCGCTGCTGCGTTTGATTCGTTGGAGGAGCAAGTGAAATATGGCCCTGTGCTTCATTCGTTAAAGGGGCATGTGCAAGCGACGATGGATCGTATTCGGATTGTTGAGCAAGCAGGAAAAGTCCAGCAGTTTCATATGGAAGGCGTTTGGCGGCATTCGTATGAAGCGGTTGAGCATGTGACGCATTTAGGGTTGTCGGATGTACCTGTTTGCTTTACGTTAACGGGATATGCGAGCGGATATGTGACGCGTCTTGTTGGTGAAACAGTGATTTTTAAGGAAACGCAATGTATCGGAACAGGAGCGGAAGACTGTCGCTGGGTGGGCAAGCTTGCGTCAGAATGGGGGGAGGAAGCATCTGAGCAAATTGGCTATTGTGAGGAGCAGCCCATTTTAAGAGAGTTGGAGGTGGCGAATGAAAAGCTGTTAGAAGAGAAGAATCATTTGGCTAAAGTGATGCTTGTGCATAAACTGCTGACGGAGGAGATTATTAAAGGCAATCATCTCGACTCGATTGTTCAAGTGATGTATGAGCAAACTGGGATTCCTGTGTTAATTGAAAACATTCACCATCAGCCGCTCGCGTACAAAGGAATTCATGAGGAATGGTTACAGCAGGCGCAACAAGAGCTAATCGATCGAGTGCTTCTATTAGAGAAAACGAAATGGCTTCGAACAGCGAGTTGCTATCGCCTTATGTCTCCCGTCTTTTTACAAGGAAAGAAAGTGGGGTATTGTTCTTTCTTTTTAGAAGAAAATCAAGTCGCTAATCCAGAAATTTTGACGATGTTTATTGAACGGATGTGCTCGGTCTGTTCGTTAGTCTTGCTCAATGAAAAAACAAAATTTGAATCAGCCGAACGAATGAAGGGGCGCTTTTTAGATGAGATTTTGAGCGGCAAATACACCGATGAGCAAGAAATTGTCAAACGAGCTAGCCTCATTTCCCTCGATTTATCAAAAGCCTATTATTTCATCGTTGTTCATTATCAATTGGCGGCGAAAGATATTAAAAAAGAACTCACCTTCTACGAACAAATACTCGAAACGACGGCTAATTTTTTTAAACAAGCCGGCTTACACGCTCTCATTGGCCAGCGGGATTCGGCCATTATTGCCCTCGTATCCGACCCGAAAGGAGAGGTTGCTTCCCTTTGTGAAGCGTTGTTACAAGAACTGTCTAATCGCTGCGTCAAAGTGGAGTGCCAAGTGGGAATTAGCTTAAAAAATGATCATATTCTCCAAGCGAGGGAAGCGTATGAAGAGGCTTTGACGGCGCTAAGAATGGCATCGCGGCAACTGCCGATTGTTCATTTTGAGTCACTCGGGATCGTTGGAATGTTAATCAACAGCAACAATGAAGCGGCTATTGAGAAAATTGCGAAATATACGCTTGGTGCATTGTATGATACACTGGATGAGAAAAAAGTAGAGCTATTAAATACGTTGTATACATTTTTGCTCAATGGGGGCAATTTAGAAGCAACAGCCGATGAATTGGCCTTGTCTGTCAGCGGTTTGCGCTATCGCATGAGCAAAATTGACCAAATACTAGATGTGAGCCTGCGGGATGCAGAAGCGACCTTTCAGCTTTTGCTTTCCTTGAAATCTCTCAAATCCATCGGCAAGCTCGATTTGTGAGGACAGGCTAGTAAGGAGGAACATACATGCAACCTGCGCGTTTACAGCCTGGAGACGAAGTACGAATTATTGCCCCATCGACAAGCATGGCGGTAGTGAAAGGGGAACAAGTGAAGCTCGCGACCGAGCGATTAGAGAGCTTTGGCTTTCGCGTGTCGTTCGGTCGTCATGTGGATGAACACGATATGTTTTTTTCTACGTCTGTGGAAAATCGAATCGAAGACTTGCATGAGGCGTTTCGCGATCCCAACGTGAAAGCGATTTTTGCCGCGATTGGCGGCTATAATGCCAATCAGCTGTTATCGCATATTGACTATGAATTGATCAAAGCGAACCCGAAAATAGTATGTGGATATAGTGATATTACCGCTCTGCAGTTAGCTATTTATGCGAAAACAGGACTCATTACATACTCAGGGCCTGCCTTTTCAACTTTCGGCATGAAGCACTTGGCGGATTATGTCGTGCAAGGAATGCTCACCGCTTTAACCAATGATGCCCCATTTGAACTCGAAACGTCGGATCGATGGAGCGACGATAAATGGTATTTAGAACAAGATCAACGCACCTATTATCCGAATACAGGTCCTCTAATTATGACAGAAGGAAAAGCGGAAGGGCGCTTGATTGGCGGTAATTTATGTACGATCAATCTGTTGCAAGGAACGGAATTTATGCCTTCTTTGAAAGATGCCATTTTGTTTATCGAAGACGATAATGAGTCCCATCTCATGACCTTTGACCGTCAACTGCAATCGCTATTGCATTTGCCGGATGCGAAGGAAATAAAAGCGGTGCTCATCGGCCGCTTTCAAAAAGAGTCGAATGTGACGGAGTCTGCGCTTGTGGCCATGTTGAAAAACAAACCGGAATTAGCGCATATTCCAGTGGTTGCCAACCTCGATTTCGGCCACACCGACCCACTCGCTACGTTGCCCATCGGCGGCTTTGCGGAAGTGGTAGTCAAAAATGGGAAGACTGACATTTGGATTAGTTAATCGAAGCGGTTTTGTAAGGAAAAGAATTCTTTACAAAGCCGCTTTTTTATCCCGCATTAACGGGCTGTAAGACTCCCGCCTGAAAATCCGCGGGCGTATAGAGGGGATCCAACAGCCCGTAAAAGCCCGATCCGTTCAACTAACAATCATTGGGAGATGAAGAACACTCCCAATGATTGAAGTTTCACTTTATGTGGACATTATTTAATAAGTGTGCTTATTATATTAATAAGTGCACTTATTAAAAAGCGAAAAAGGGGAGAAGGCAATGAGTACGAAATTCTGGATTGGTGTCGTATCTGAAGAGCATGTTCACATAGGGGTGAATGGGGAGTTTGCTCAGCTTTGTCATGGAAAAGCAGCACCATTAAGAAGAATGAAGAAAGGCGATTGGATCATTTACTACTCTCCGAAAACTAGCTATCCTAATGGAAAGACATTGAAATATTTTACGGCGATCGGCCAAATTAAAAGTGGAGAGGTTTATCCATATGAAATGTCGCCTGAGTTCATTCCATTTAGGGTGGATGTTGATTATATCGAATGCAACGCAATGAGCTTTGATCAGATTAAATCGAAGTTGAACTTTTATCAGACGACTTCAAATGTTGGTTTATTATTTCGCAGGGGACATTTTGAAGTGAGTAAAGAAGATTTTCTAACGATTGCAAAAGAAATGGGGGTTAGTATTAATGAATTGGATGTCTACATTTGATGATCCGAATGAGAGTACAGGTTTTTTGCTGTGGCGTGTGTCTCAAGATTGGCAAAGAGCGATAACAAAGGAACTTTCCGAAGTAGGGCTTACTCATGTACAGTTTGTTCTTTTAGCCGCATGTGATTATCTGGCCACTTCAGAAGAACATGTTACTCAGAAAAAATTAGCTAGTTTCACAAAAACAAATATTATGATGGTTTCTGATGTCGTGAGGACACTTCAAACAAAAGGGTTCATAGAGAGAAGTAAAAATCCGCGCGATAAAAGAGAAATTCTGTTGACTCCTACGACAGAAGGGACTGAAAAAGTAAAAGTAGCGTTACCAATCGTAGAAGAAGTAGATCAAAAGTTTTTTAACGTTCTTCAAAATGCAAAGGCGGATTTCAATGAGCATCTATTGAAATTATTAGATGCAGAATAAGAAAGTGATATATTTCCCTTCAACGCATAGACAAGTCATTCGATAGATGCTATTCTTTTGGAAAAATGGAAAAGTTTTTAGAAAAAGTAAATGGTATACTTGTTAGTGTAATAAACATAGTGATCCGCAGCGAAGTGATTACATACAAAGGGGGAAAAGAGAATGAAAATTGTGAAAGTAAAAGATTACGAGGAAATGAGTCAAAAAGCGGCAGAACTGATTGTTGCCGAAGTGAAGAAAAATCCACAGATCGTGCTTGGGTTAGCAACGGGAAGCACGCCTGAAGGCTTGTATCAACGATTAATCGAAGACCACCAAACAAACGGAACGACATATAAAGAAGTGACCACATTTAATCTTGATGAGTACATAGGCTTGCCGAAAGAGGATCGCAATAGTTATTACACGTTTATGAAAACGCATTTATTTGATCATATTGATGTGCCAGTTGAGCAGGCTCATTTGCCGAGCGGGGAGAATGAAGACTTATCTGCTGAATGTGAAGCGTATGAGGCGTTAATTCATGAAGCAGGCGGAGTGGATATTCAAGTGCTTGGCATTGGTGGCAATGGACATATTGGTTTCAATGAGCCTGGCACATCGTTTGATTCACTGACACATATTATTGAATTGGATGAATCGACGAGAGAAGCGAATGCTCGCTTTTTTAATAGTTTAGAAGAAGTGCCGACTCAAGCAATTACGATGGGGATCCAAACGATTATGGCTGCGAAAAAAATTGTTTTACTAGCGTCCGGTTCGGCAAAAGTGGAAGCGATTTCGAAACTGTTATCGGGAGAAGTCACGGAGGCATTCCCAGCATCATGCCTGCACCAGCATCCTAATGTAACGGTCATTGTCGACGAAGCGGCCTTAAACGAAAATAAATAGTAAACCAAACTGTCGGGGGAGTGGCCCTCGGCAGTTTTTTAGTTGGAGGAAAGCGCGGGCAAAGTCAATGAAGCTGAAACAAGGCTGGTTCCGAAATCGGAGCTAGCCTTGTTTGTGTTATCCCGCATTAACGGGCTGTAAGACCCCCACCTCAACATGGCAGAAGAAGCGCAGACGTGTAGGTGGGGGATCAACAGCCCGTAAACGCCCGATCCGTTCAACTAACAATCAGTGGGGGATGAAAAAACCCCCTACTGATTGAAGTTTCACTTTATTTGAATAGTTTTACGCGTTCGTTAATTGGTTGGAACTCTTTGTCGCCAGCAGGAGCGGCTGGTTTGCCGAACGGCATTTGAGCAATCAATTTCCAGTTTGCAGGGACATTCCATTTCGTGCGCACTTGTTCGTCGATGAGCGGGTTGTAGTGTTGAAGCGTTGCCCCGAAACCTTCTTGTTCTAATGCTGTCCATACGATGTATTGAAGCATCCCTGAAGATTGCATTGACCAAAGAGGAAAGTTGTCTGCATAAGTTGGGAAACTTTCTTGAAGGCCTTTGACAACCGCTTCATCTTCAAAGAAAAGAACGCTACCGTATCCTGCCTTGAACATAGCCATTTTTTCTTCTGTTGGGCCGAATTGATCAGCGGGAACTATTTCTCTTAACGTGTCTCTGGTCAGATCCCAAAGTTGATCGTGCTGCTCGCCAAGAAGGACAACTACGCGGCCGCTTTGTGAGTTGAAAGCCGTTGGCGCATGCTTTACGGCAAACTCGATCACCTCTTGGATTCTTTCGTCTGAGACGGTTTGTTCTTTACTAATCGCATAAATAGAACGTCTAGCTTCTACAGCTGAATAAAAATTTGTCATGATTTTTTTCCTCTTTTCAATTATTTTTAATTTTATTGTTACATTTCGTAACCTAGTATAAAAATATTATATGATAAAGTCAAGTAACTTTATTTAAAAAAGTGTAAAGATATCTTTTTCGAGAAAAAAAGGGTATAATGAAAATGTAAAGAGGTGAAAGGCATGAAAGAAGTTGAGCTTTGTCCTAAGTTTGAAAAGGCGATGCAGATGATGGGAAAACGTTGGACAGGATTAATCATTCATCAGTTGTTGATGGGACCTCAACGTTTTTCAGAGATAAAATCAGGTTTTCCTATTAGCGGAAAATTATTAACAGATCGATTAAAAGAAATGGAAGAAGAGGGCTTGGTGACACGCCAAGTGTATCCTGAGGTTCCAGTTCGTGTGGAATATGAACTAACAGAAAAGGGACGGGCACTTGAAGCAAGTGTGAAAGAAATCGAGAAGTGGGCGCACCAATGGGTAGAACTATAACTAAAAAGAGAGGATGTCCGTTTTCGTTTGGACATCCTCTTTTTTTGTTCAGTTAGAATATAAATATTGCTCAGTGGAGTCGTTGAGTTTGACGGCAGAGTGCGCGACTTCTTCCGAGGCATGCTCAATTTCAGTAATAATGCTCGATAATTGTTGAAGCTGACCCTCGATATAGCGGTTTTGCTCTTTTGTGCCACTAATTAATTCAAGCAATTGATTGAAATCTTCATCAGTCTGTGCCATGCTTTTAATTCCTTTATGAACAAGGCTATTGACTGTTTCAACGGATTGACTGACTTGTCCGATGAGTGCATTTGTTTTTAAAATCAGCTCAGACACGCTTGAAGTGGATGTTTTTGTTTGATCAGATAGTTTGCGAATTTCTTCAGCGACAACGGCAAAGCCTTTTCCGTATTCTCCGGCGCGTGCTGCTTCGATAGAGGCGTTTAATGCGAGCAAGTTCGTCTGCCCAGCAATATTTCCTACAATTGTAATCACTTCTGTAATGCTTGAGGCGATTTGGTTTAATTCGGTTGAGAATGCCTGAATATCAGTAACTGCTTTTTGAATTTCAGACAGCTTTTGTCCTTGTTCTTTCAGCTGGTTTTGCCCTTGTAGAGAATGGCTCGCCGATTCATCTGCTAAGGACATGCCTTCTTTTGCTAAATGCAAAATCGAATCTGCTTGTGAACTAAGCTCTTTTAAAGAAGCGGATGTTTCTTCAGAAATGGCCGCTAACTCCTGTGAAATGGAATGGACTTGGTTTGTTAGGGCATCTTTGCGTTCGCTCTCAATAGAGCGGATGCGATCAAATTCAATTTCATACGCTTCTAGTACAAGCTGCTGTTCTAAATTTAATAGTTTAGACACAGCGCGCACAAGTTCCATTTGTTCTTCTTTAGAAATGTCCATTTCAGAAATAATACTAAAAAATGAATTTTGCAAATCTTGAAAGGCGGATAAATACCATTTCGTCTTTAGTCCGATTTTTACATGCATATTGGCAATATTGATTCGTTTTTGCAAAAAGACTTCATCAATCTCTCCATTAAACAGCTCTTGAATATGTCTTCTTAATGTTTTTTTGAGGCGATCGACGCTGCTATTTTCTTGAATGATATTCATCAAATTCGATTGCTGCATCAGTTTAGAATAAAAAGAATCAATAATCGATTCGAGATGTGTTTCAATTTGCGGGTGAAGGGATTTGATTGCCTTTAAATCGCGCTCTGTTAATTCAATCATTTTTAGTTGTTCATATAGTTCTGATCCCGGTTTGACGGATAATTTTACATTGGCTGTTGCAACGATCGATGAATGACTATAGTCATTAGACGTTTTTGATTTAAAAAATTTCATTTCCCCAACTCCTTGTATATCCCTATCTATCTATAAATTTATTTAAGTTTACCGTACTTTCAGCATTTGTGCTATGACATTTCGTACAGTTTATCAGTCCATTTACTGGGACTAAGGGATGATCGTCTACATGTTAGAAAGCTTGTATATATTCTTTTCTCTTCGTTCATGGCATACATTTTAGAAAATGAAAAGGGATGTGGTGTTATGAGACTTAGTGAATTTCTTTATAATCCATACATTGTGGGTGTGATGATGACCTGTTTGCTCACCTCATTTCTTGCTATTTTTTACGTAAGCTGGATGTTAGTCGGTGTTGCTTGTATCGGAGGAGGGTGTTTTTTTCTTTATATTCTAGCTGTTTATCGATTGGTTCTCTATCGAGGCCTTCCTAGGCATGGCAAGAAGGAAGATCATTTATTTATGTCGCTTTGGTATGCCTGGCCTTTATATGTATTAAGTACGATTGTTTTATTTTTGATTTTCGGAGAACTGGGGGCCATTTTTTATGCAGCGGGAGGATCGTTGGGCATTCTCATCAGTGAATGGAAGCAAGTGAAAAAGGTGGCGGAAAAAGCGGAGCAAGAACCGAAAGCTCAGGCGCAATAAAAATAGGGTCAGGTTTTCTCACTGACCCCATCATCAATCGTTAAACACTTTGCAGAAAGTCGATCACTTGTTCAGGTGATTTAGCATGAGCACTATGAAGGTGAGCGGTTTTTTCGCCATTTTTGTAAATCAAAAGACTTGGAATTCCCATCACTTCATACTTTTCAGCTAGTTCTGGAAATTCATCCCGATTCACTTCATACCAGTCGTATTGATTGTATTCCGCGATGATGTCATCAATGAACATGTCCATGCGGCGGCAGTCCGGACACCATCCAGCAGAAAACTTCATAATCACCGGTTTTTCCTGGGAAATTAATTGTTGAAATTGTTCTTCACTTTTCACTAGTTCCATTTGATTTCCTCCTTTGATTGAAGTTTCACTTTATTGTAGCGTTATCTTTTGAAGTGAACAAATAAAAGATTTCAATTATGTAAAGCTTTTGTTAAAGTGCTGAAATTAATGATTCATTTTTTTATACTGATGGTAATGAAAAAATAATTTTGGAGGGTATATGAGGAGATACGTAGAAATTTTTCTTGTGTCATTAAAGCTTGGCCTTACTTCTTTTGGAGGGCCGACGGCTCATCTCGGTTATTTCCAAGAAGAGTACATACGAAAAAAGCGTTGGCTAGACGATCAGCGCTATGCAGAGATTATCGCTATTTGTCAGTTTCTACCTGGTCCGGCCAGCAGTCAAGTCGGAATTGCGATCGGGATGATGCGCGGCGGAATGCTAGGCGGTTTTCTGTCATGGTTCGGTTTTACGATGCCGTCTGTTGTCATACTGATGCTGTTTGCGTTATTGTTGCAGCATTCTTCTTTTGATGCCAGCTATTTCATTTACGGGCTGAAAATTACGGCCGTTGCGGTAGTGGCTCATGCTCTGTCACAAATGAGTAAACAATTGACTCCTGATAAAGGAAGAAAAACAATCGCCATCGCTTCAGCTATTTGCATCCTTTTGTATCCGACAGCGATTGGGCAAATTGCCGTTATTTTGATAGCTGGAGTGGCAGGCGTGTTCATTTATAAAGAACAAAAATTGTCATCTGAGCTCTCCTTTGACTTTGGCATTGGCAAAAAAAGTGCGGCGCTCGCTTGGCTGTTATTTTTTGGATTGCTTATTTTACTTCCTCTTGGCCGAGAAAGTATGAATCAGCTATTTTACAGTTTGTTCGATACCTTTTTCCGAGCGGGATCAATTGTATTCGGCGGTGGACATGTCGTCATGCCGATGCTTGAGAGGGAAGTAGTTCCTTCAGGATGGATGACGGAAGAAACTTTTTTAGCGGGATATGGAATGGCTCAAGCTGTACCTGGCCCTCTGTTTACGCTCTCAGCTTATTTAGGGACAGCAGCAAGTGGCGTAGCAGGTGGGTTACTAGCGACAGTAGCTATTTTTCTGCCATCCTTTTTGCTGTTGATTGGGACACTGCCGTTTTGGGGATGGCTGCGACAAAAAAGCTATTTTCAAGCGTCCCTCATGGGGATTAACAGTGCGGTTGTCGGCATTTTATTAGCGGCGCTTTATG
The DNA here is from genome assembly GCF_016820555.1 of Bacillus sp. REN10. Lineage (GTDB taxonomy): Bacteria > Bacillota > Bacilli > Bacillales > Domibacillaceae > Bacillus_CE. The sequence goes on from NZ_JADHDW010000004.1 coordinate 63,117, forward strand.
ATCCTGTGTTCACCAGTGCGGTGAAGCGTCCGCTCGATCTTGCTTTCGTCCTTCTGATTTATGCGGCGATTGTGATTTGGAAGCTTCCAGTGTGGAAAATGGTTCTTGGAGTGCTCTCTGTTAGTTTATTGTTCACAGTTTTTGGATAATGACGCTGATCCTTTCTACATCAAGGGTCGGTAGGGTATTAGTCGAATAAAAGGATGTTTTAGCGGACGTTTCACTGTTGTTAAATTGCGTAATAAGGTTATAATGTAGTAGGCGTAATTTAATTAGAAAGAGGAATCGTTCGATGACTTCTCCAAATCAAAATTCTAGCCGACTTGATTTCGGTTTAATATTAATTCTTTTAATGATGTTTGTTGTAAGCTGTGTAGCGATTTACAGCGCGCAGACCACTGGACAGTATGGAAGTAATTTCGTTTTGAAACAGACGATTTATTATATTATTGGGATTGTGATTGTTTTTGTTGTGATTCGTTTTGACTCGGATCAATTATCAGCTATGTCATGGTATTTATATGGTTTTGGTTTATTAATGCTCATTGCTTTAATACTTGCACCAGATAGTATTGCACCGCGAATTAATGGAGCAAAAGCTTGGTTTAGATTTGGGCCATTGTCTATTCAGCCATCTGAGTTCGTTAAAGCATTTTTAATTTTGACCCTTTCAAGAGTGATGGTGACTCACCACCAAAATAATCCTGTAAAGACCGTTCAATCTGACTTTATGCTGTTGATTAAGTTAGGGCTTGTGACATTGGGTCCTTTGTTGCTTGTCATTAAAGAGGACCTTGGAACATCCCTTGTATTTATTGCCATTCTTTTAGCGATGATTTTTGTTTCAGGTATTTCGTGGAAAATTTTAGGCCCTTTATTTGGATCAGCTACAGCGTTCATTGTCGGTATTTTTTATCTTGTACTCTATAACCCTATGGTTTTAGAGAAATACCTTGGCGTGAAGCAATATCAATTTGGCCGTATTTATTCTTGGCTCGATCCATACAGTTATGAAAGTTCCACTGGCTTCCACTTGACGAGATCGTTGCTCGCCATTGGTTCTGGTCAAACAGCCGGGAAAGGCTTTGGTACTCGTGAAGTGTATTTGCCAGAAAGCCATACCGATTTTATCTTCAGTATTATTGGAGAAGAATTTGGTTTTATCGGGGCTAGCATTGTGGTCAGCTTGTTCTTTTTGTTAGTGTATCATCTAACCAAACTTTCACTGAATACGAAAATACCGTATTATTCGTATATGTGCGCAGGGATTATCGCCATGATCACATTCCACGTGTTTCAAAACATCGGCATGACCATTGGGCTTCTGCCTATTACGGGAATTCCGCTTCCATTCATTAGCTATGGGGGAAGTTCCCTTATGGGTGGGATGTTCGCCATGGGGTTGGTCTTCTCGATCACTTATAATGAACGTCGCTATATGTTTTCTTCGGATAACTAAGAGAGAGCCAGACTTGATGAAGGTCTGGCTCTTTCTTTTGCTTGTCGTGTCTAAACAGTCGTCTCCGCATTTCTTTGTCCAGCTGCAGGCGCTAGCGACTAGTGTACTTCCGCCATCCTCCTTACGATAAGTCAACATCGATTCACTAGCGTTCATCGTGTTTCCTTTATCTCATACGGCTGGCTGCAGTCCATACGTCGCTAAACAGCGCCTTCCGCTTTTCTTGTTGTCTAGCTCCGCCTCCTAGACACTCGAGTCAAATGCCAGCCTGACTGTATGGCTGAAGTACGCCATTCCGTCATTCTGTCATTTGCTTGTCGTGTCTAAACAGTCGTCTCCGCATTTCTTTGTCCATTTCATTTTTTTTTCACATTTGTGGGGTATAATGTCGGGACGCAGAAATTGTGAGGGAAAAGAGGGTTTATATGAAGAGAATGGTTGTTTTGTTAAGTGCTATGTTGCTTGTGGCGACAGGTTGTTCGAAAGAGGAGAAAAAGGTAGAAGAAAATAAAAGTGAAACTGTGGTTCCTTTAGAAGTAAAGATTCAACTGCCTGAAACGGTGAACGCTCATGAAAAGGTGAGCATTGAGGCTGTGGTTACACAAGGAAAAGAACAAGTAGAAGATGCAGATAAGGTCGAGTTCGAGGTGTGGAAAGGAGACGCGAAAGATCATGAGATGATCGCTGCGAAGCATCAAGGGGACGGCGTGTATGCCATTGAACAAGCGTTTGCTGAAGAAGGAAATTACTCCGTGATTGCGCATGTGACAGGGAGAGATCTGCATAATATGCCGAAAAAAGAGTTTGTTGTTGGAGCGCAAAAAACAGCGCCAAAAGCAGAGGAGACAGCGAAAAACACAGAAGAACATCAGCACGGTCATCATCATGGAAATGTAGCGATTGACTTTCATCCGGGTGATCAGTGGAAAGCGAATGAAGAAATTACCTTAACTACACATATTAAAAACGAAGGCGAACCGCTTCATGAAGCAAGAGTCCGTTTTGAAATTTGGCAAAAGGGCAGCGCGAAGCACACATTTGTTGATGCAACAGAAGGCGAAAATGGACAATACAATGCCCAAACGACTTTTGAAGCTGCTGGAGACTACAATGTCAAAGTCCACGTCGAAAAAGGCGAACTGCATGAACATATCGAAGTCGTGGTGCCTGTCACTCCCCGATAATTGTCGAATAGCAGGTCACATCCCCATCTGACTAGTTGGGGATGTTTTTTATCTGGATGTATCGATGCAGGTCTTTCATTAATCGGACATATTTTTAAATTATTTGTAATAAATAGAAGTGTTTGTTAGAATCATGTCGAAGCGGGTTTTTGGTTCGGAAAAAGATGGTGATAGTGGATTTTTGAAATTAATATATTAATAGGGAAGAAGATATTTAAAAGGAGGTAATTAAGTGAGTAAAAAGAAAAAATGGATCATTACGATTTCAGTCATTGTTATCTTAGGCTTAATCGTTGGTGGTTACATATTCGCAAAGTCTAAGTTTAATAGTGCTGAAGGAGAAGGGGAAATTTTCCCGATGAAGGTCAGCGATATGATGGGCGGAATGGAGGCCGGTTCAGGCGGTTTATTTGCCGGAGTGGTGGAGCCAAAGGAAACGGAGAAAATCTTTTTAGATTCTGAACGCGGAACGGTGAAAGAAGTCTTTGTGAAAGAAGGCGACGTTGTTCAAGCGGGCGCTCAATTATTTTCTTATGAGAATAAGGAAGGTGAAATGCAATTAAAGCAAAAGGGAATCGAGCTTGAAATTGCCAATAGCAGTGTCAAACAGAAAAAGAACGAAATTTGGCAGACGGAAAAACAAATTAAAAATGCATCTGCCGAAGAGAAAACGGCATTAAGACAACAAGTGACGCAAGCAGAAGGAGATTTAAAGCTAGCTCAATTTGAAGTGGAAAAAGCCAATTTAGAATATCAAGAAATGAAGAAAAAAGTGAACGATAACATTGTGAAGGCAAAAGTAAATGGAATTGTTCAAAAAATTGATGAAGAACAAAAGCAATCCACAGGTGCAAACAATCAAGGACAGCAGCAAGCTCCAGGCTCATTCATGCAAATTTACAACACAGATGCGTATTTCGTTAAAGGCACGGTGAATGAGTTAATTAAAGATGAACTTCAAGTAGGACAAGAAGTGAATGTTGTGAGCCGAAAAGATCCAGAACAAAAGTGGCCAGGAAAAATCATTGAAATTGGCAAATTGCCAAACGATGAAAATAGTGAAGAGATGGGCATGGACATGGGAATGGATATGGCGACGAATCCACAAGCATCGAACTATCCTTTCCAAGTCCAATTGACAGAGCATGAGGGATTAGAGTTTGGTTATCATGTGTTCATTGAATTAAAAGGAGAAGAAGAGGCGTCTCAAGAAGTCATGCTTCCAACGGACATGATCGTCATGGATGGCGAAAAGCCATACGTGTGGACGGTTGTGGATGAGAAGTTAAAGAAACAAGAAGTCAAACTGGGCAAAGAAATGCCAGAGATGATGATGACGGTCATTAAGAGCGGCTTAAAGAAAGACGATTACGTTGTGTATCCTGATGACACAGTAAAAGAAGGAAAGAAGGTAACTATTGATGATTCACTTGAAGAACATCAATAAATCATATTGGATTGGGAAGGAAGAAGTCCCGATCCTTCATAACATCAATCTGTCCATCGAAGAAGGCGAATACGTGTCAATTATGGGGCCTTCAGGTTCAGGGAAATCAACGATCATGAATATTTTAGGCTGTTTGGATACGCCGACATCAGGAGAATATACGCTAGATGGAAACAGCGTACTTTCACGCAAAGAAAATGAGCTTTCTAAAATTCGAAATGAATACATTGGTTTCGTCTTTCAAAACTTTAATTTGCTTCCGAGACTATCTGCGTTAGATAATGTTCAATTGCCGTTAGTGTATGCTAAGGTCAATAAAAAAGACCGACGAGAACTAGCGATTGAGGCGCTCACAAAGGTAGGGCTAGCGGATCGCATTAACTTTACACCTACGCAATTATCAGGTGGACAAAAGCAGCGGGTAGCGATTGCGCGGGCGCTCATTAATAAACCGAAATTTATTTTAGCAGATGAGCCGACCGGAGCGCTGGATACCGTTTCAAGTGAGCAAGTGATGAATTTATTTACTGAGTTGAATAAAGAAGGGGTGACTGTTGTTCTCATCACGCATGAAGAGGAAATTGCTCAATATGCCAAGCGGAGTATTTTTCTTCGTGATGGGGCGATCATCAAGGATGAAAGGAGAGAACCGCATGCTAGATAATTTAAAACTATCCTTTCAATCTATTTTTGCTCATAAAATGCGCTCTATTTTAACAATGCTGGGCGTTATTATCGGGATTGCTTCCATCATTGCGATTGTAGCGATGATTGAAGGCCAGAAAGAAAGCTTGAAATCGAGCCTTGTCGGAACGGGAAATAACTCGATTGCCATCATGTTCCAGTCGCCAGAAGCGGCCGCAATGGGTGGAGAAATGATGATGATGGGCGGCAGTGAAGAACAGCCGCCTGATGTCATCCCAACTATTACGGATGAACAGCTAGAAGCGGCGATGGTTCCCGACTTGGTGAAATCTATCGCTGTCTTTTACCAAAATTATACGCAAGCTTATCATTTAAATAATATGTCGGATTCTGAATTGTACGCGGTGGATGATAAGTATTTTTCTATTTTTCCAATTAAGATATTAGAAGGAAGAAAGATTGCGCCGGTTGAGCACGAGAATGGCAGCCAAGTCGTGATGATTAATGAAGCGGCAAGAGATGCTTTATTTCCTGAAGGAAGTGCGATTAATCAAGTGGTTGAGCTGAATAAAGTGCCATTTCGAGTCGTCGGCGTGTATGCAGAGGAGAAAAAAGAAGAGAATGATATGTTCATGATGGACATGGGAATGGGAAAAATCTTTTTGCCTAAGTCCGCATGGCCTCATTTAGGAAGCTTTAATGATATCCCTCAAGTGCTTGTTCAAGCCTATCACTCCGATGAATTAGAGGCAGCAGGGCAATCGGTGGCCGATTCTTTGAACAGTGAATTGCCTCCTACTTCTACTTGGCAGTACAGCATTCCTGACTTGCAGCAAATTATGGAAGATATCAATGAATTTAACCGCGCCTTTACGTTGCTATTAGGAGGAATCGCTAGTATTTCCTTGCTTGTTGGCGGCATTGGGGTCATGAATATTATGCTCGTATCTGTCACAGAAAGAACGAGAGAGATCGGCATTAAAAAAGCACTTGGAGCGAAGCGATCGGTGATTCTATGGCAGTTTTTAACAGAATCAGCCGTGCTTACAAGCATTGGCGGCATCATCGGTGTGCTCGTAGGGTTAGGTGGAGCTAAAGCGATTTCTTATTTTGCGAACTTGCCATTTGCGGCGCCAATCCCTGCGATCGTCGGGTCTGTTATCTTTTCCATGGCAGTCGGCATCATCTTCGGCTTAATCCCATCCATGAAAGCCGCGAAAATGAAGCCAATCGACGCGCTGAGATATGAGTAAACAGGTGCCTGTCACTCCCCGAGTTTTGTCGAACGAATATGTTTGAAAAAGCCAGTCATTGACCGACTGGCTTTTTTTGTATCATTATGTTGTTTTTGTTAGTGGGTAATGGTTCAATTAAAATGAATTGTGGTGTGTTTTTATTTTGTATCATCGCAGTAGAAAGGAGAGTGAGTACTGGATGATGAAACGCTTTTTTTCTTATTATCGCCCTCATCGGCGGTTGTTTATTATTGATTTCACGAGTGCGGTATTTGTAGCGTTACTCGAATTGGCTTTTCCGGTAGCTGTTCAGCGATTTGTGGACCAGTTATTGCCTAAAGGAGACTGGCCGATGATTGTGACGGTCAGCTGTTTATTGTTGGCTGTGTATATGTTGAGCACGTTTTTGCAATATATTGTGAATTACTTAGGGCATAAACTCGGTACAAATATTGAGACGGATATGCGCCAAGAGTTGTTTTACCATGTGCAAAAGCAATCATTTCGCTTTTTTGATAATACGAAAACGGGACATATTATGAGCCGCATTACGAATGATTTATTTGATATTGGCGAATTGGCTCATCACGGTCCAGAAGATGTGTTTATTGCTTTCATGACATTTGTTGGTGCGTTTAGCATCATGCTGACGATCAATGTGAAGCTGGCGATTGTGACCATGATTGTCGTACCGTTTCTTGTATGGGTCATGACTTTCTGCAATATTCGCATGAACCGGGCATGGACGGAGATGTTTGCGCATATTGCGGATGTTAATGCGCGAGTGGAGGATAGCGTATCGGGGATTCGAGTCGTTCAATCTTTTACTAATGAGCGCTTTGAAATGAAACGTTTCGATCAAGATAACGGAAAATTCCGATTAGCGAGATTAAAAGCATATAATGTGATGTCCTATGCGGTATCAAGTATGTACATGATGACTCGCTTTGTCACCTTGCTTGTGCTAGTTGTGGGCGCTTGGTTAAGTTTTCGGGGGGAATTGACTTACGGCGAACTCATTAGTTTTTTATTGTATGTCAATGTGTTAATGAAGCCGGTAGATAAAATTAGTGCTTTAATGGAGCTGTATCCGAAAGGGATGGCAGGTTTCAAACGGTTTACTGAATTAATCGATCAGCAGCCGGATGTTCAAGATCGAACAGAGGCAGTTGAAGTGTCCTCGTTAAAAGGAGATATTCATTTAAACGATGTTCATTTCGGTTATGAAGAGAAGCAGCCGGTGTTGAAAGGGATTAACTTAACGATTCAAGCTGGAAAAACCGTTGCTTTCGTTGGTCCGTCCGGTGCTGGAAAAACGACAATTTGTTCACTCATTCCGCGCTTTTATGATGTTACACAAGGAAGCATCTCGATCGATGGTATGGATATTCGCCAAATGACGAAACAGTCACTGCGGGAACAAATAGGGATTGTTCAGCAGGATGTTTTCTTATTTACTGGGACGATTCGCGAAAATATTGCTTACGGAAAGCTAGAGGCAACGGATGAAGAAATAGCGGAAGCCGCTCGAAAAGCTCATTTAGAAACCTATATTCTTTCCTTGCCAGATGGTTATGAGACACAAATAGGAGAACGGGGATTGAAGTTGTCAGGAGGGCAAAAACAACGGATGGCAATTGCGCGCATATTTTTGAAAAATCCGCCAATTTTAATTTTAGACGAGGCGACATCGGCACTCGATACAGAAACGGAAAAAATCATTCAACATGCCTTGAATGAACTAGCCGAAAACCGCACTACGCTCATCATCGCCCACCGCTTAGCGACCATCCAAAACGCCGATCAAATCATCGTCGTGACGGCAGACGGCATCGCCGAACAAGGAACCTATGAAGAACTCATCCGCCAAAATGGCATCTTCGCTAAACTCGCTGGAGAGGTGCCTGTAACTCCCCGAGTTTTGTCGAACGAATATGTTTGATTGTTGTCAAAACCTATGTGTTACTCTTAAAGAGTGTGCATAGGTTTTTTTCTATTGTATGATAGGTAAATTTCTTCATTGCTTTACTCGAAGATGCCACAATAAAAATGAATGAATGGAATATTTTAAATAATCAGAATTAATTTAAGTCGATCAATAGTTGACAATGAATAGGAGGCAGCACTATGAACAATGTAACAAAGCAGTCGATAGTGGATGAGAAAGAAAAGCAAAATGACAAAAGCGAGAAGCTGAAACAATGGGAGAAAGCTTTGCTGGATGACTCGCTTCGGTGCCTGTCACTCCCTGGAATTTGTCGAAGGGAGGATAAAGCATGATTGAATTCAGGGCGTTTGCTAGGGAAGATTTCAAGTGGTTGATCGAACATGTGGAAACGCCCGAGTTTTTACTGCAATGGAGCGGCTCGCAGTTTCATTTTCCTTTAACGGAGGAACAATTGGAATCGTATTGGCAGACTAGTCAAAAGGAAGAGGCGGATGTTTATATGTTTACGGTGCTGCATGAAGAACAGGGAACCGTGATTGGTCATATTTCCTTCAAAGTAGATCTCAGGAATCAATCGGCTAGAATCGGAAAAGTGTTAGTCGGAGACCCGCAGATGAGAGGGCAGGGGATCGGCACACAAATGGTGGAAAAAATATTGATGATTGCTTTTGAAGAGATGAATTTGCATCGCGTCAATCTTGGCGTGTTCGATTTTAACCATTCTGCTATTACTTGTTATGAAAAGATTGGATTCATAAAGGAAGGCTTGCTTCGCGAATGCAGAAAAATAGGCGAAGAGTATTGGAGTCAGTGGGAAATGGGGATATTATCAAGGGAGTGGAGAAAAAACAAACAATTGAATGACTAAAAGTGTGGTGTGAGGAATGATTCAACCGAAGCTGGCCCAAAAGATCATTTATGAAGTTCGGAAGTTGCTAGATGAAGAAATCATTGTCGTCAATACAGATGGTTGCATTATTGCTAGTACAGACCGCTCGCGCATTGGCCATTTTCATGAAGGCGCAGCCATGGTCAGTCAAACAGGGAATAAGCTGATCATTACAAAAGAAGACGAAAAACGATGGACAGGGGTGAAAACAGGGATCAATCTTCCCATTATGTTTCACGAGGAAGTCGTTGGGGTCATTGGAATTACCGGTTCTCCTCATAAAGTATCACGATATGGGGAACTGTTGCGGAAAATGACTGAGCTGTTTATTCAGGAAAATTATTATCACGAGGAAGAAGAATGGCATGCCCGTTCATTAGAAGCGTTCGTATTAGAATGGATCGAACAGACCGAGTGGAATGACTCCTTTCTTAACAAAGCGAAAGTGCTTGGAGTCGATGTCACCGTCATGCGTCAAGTCGTATTGATTTATTATCCAGATGTTTTGTTATTCAAGCCGGTTTGGCGCTCTTTTTCTGAGATGGTCCGGCAACAATCTCAGACGATTGTGATTCGTTGGGGAAATGACCGGTTAGCCGTGTTATTGGATGCAGAAATACATATAAAAGAATTGGAGAAATGGAAAAGCATGCTCGAAAGGCAATTATCAGGACACATCTCCATCGGCGCTGGCTCGTTCGTATCAGCGCGTCATATTCATACCTCTTTTCAGCAGGCAGAACGGGCATTAAACGTAGCGATGCTGAAGGAAGCGATTGTATTTGACCATCAATTGACGTTTGACTTAATTGCGAGTGACATTCAGCCGGACACGAGAGCTACTTACATTGAACGAACGATAGCGCCGATTATGAAAGATCAAGAATTAATGGATACACTTTCGGCTCTTTTCACCCATAATTTTTCGTATAAACAAGCAGCGGAATCGATGCCTGTCCACATTAATACGCTGCATTACCGATTGAAGAAAATCGAAGAGGCAACGGGATTAAACCCGAAAGTATTAGAGGAGCAGTTCGAGCTGTATCTCGCTTGGCGGCTATTCCATGAATCGTAGTTATTTATATGATCAAACAAAAAAGGCGGGTGAATGACCTGTTTTTTTGTTTGATCATATATAGTTTTCGTTCACAAAGCTGCCTTATACTGAAGGAAAACATGGTGAAAGGGGCTAGTTCTGATGTTTTCTCAAGAAGTAAAGCAAAAATTAGCGGCAATTGTTGGAGAGGAAAATATAGATGATTCGAAAGCGGGCCGTCTCGTTTATTCCTATGATGCAACGCCAAATTTTCAATCGATGCCCGATGCAGTGGTTGCTCCAAGAAATACGAAAGAAGTATCCGATATCGTAAAAATTTGCCAACAATACCGCGTTCCGCTCGTTCCACGAGGTTCAGGAACGAATCTCTGCGCCGGCACTTGTCCGACAGAAGGCGGTATCGTTCTCTTATTTAAACATATGAATCAAATCATTGAAATTGACGAAGAGAATTTAACCGTAACCGTACAACCAGGTGTCGTTACGCTAGATATGATTCATGCGGTCGAGAAGAAAGGCTTATTTTATCCGCCTGATCCGAGCTCGATGAAAATTTCGACGATTGGCGGCAACATTAATGAAAACTCAGGCGGTCTTCGCGGTTTAAAATATGGCGTAACTCGAGATTATGTATTGGCGCTAGAAGTCGTGTTGCCAAACGGGGATATTATCCGCACAGGAGGTAAGCTAGCGAAGGATGTAGCGGGCTATGATTTAACGCGGCTATTCGTTGGTTCAGAAGGAACGCTTGGTGTGATCACAGAAGCAACATTGAAGTTAATTCCGATGCCGGAGACAAAAAAGACGATGTTGGCTTTATATCAAGATTTAGAAGCAGCGGCGCGTTCGGTGTCGAAAATTATTGCGAACAAAATTATCCCAACCACGCTTGAATTTTTAGATCAGCCGACATTGCAAGTAGTGGAGGACTTTGCCAAGATTGGTTTGCCAACAGATGTGCAAGCGGTACTTTTAATAGAACAAGATGGACCAGAAGAAGTCGTCACTCGTGATATGAAAAAAATGGCGGATGTTTGCCGATCAGAGGGAGCTGTTTCTGTCGAAGTAGCAGAAACAGAAGAAGAAGCGAATGCGTTACGGACCGCTCGTCGCTCGGCTTTATCTGCTCTTGCTCGTTTGAAACCAACGACGATTTTAGAAGATGCGACCGTTCCGCGTTCGGAAATTGCGGCGATGGTTCAAGCGATTAATCAAATTGCTATTAAACATCAAGTCAATATTTGTACATTTGGCCATGCTGGAGATGGAAACTTGCACCCGACTTGCTTAACGGATGCTCGTGATCATGAAGAAATGAAACGAGTAGAGGAAGCGTTTGCTGAAATCTTTGCTCGGGCCATTGAACTAGGAGGAACCATTACGGGTGAACATGGCGTCGGCGTGATGAAAGCTCCATATTTAGAATGGAAACTCGGTGCAGAAGGGATTCAGGCGATGAAGGCGATCAAGCAAGCATTTGATCCTGATAATATTATGAATCCAGGTAAAGTATTTGCCAAAGATAGCCGCAAAAGAGTGGTGATCACGAAATGACGACAGTAAAAGAACAGCAACTAATTCAAACACAATTTCAATCACGAATGAATGAAGATGAATTATTGAATTGCATGCGCTGCGGCTTTTGTTTGCCTTCCTGTCCGACATATGTGGAATCGGGGTATAAAGAAAGCCACTCGCCGCGCGGACGAATTGCTCTAATGAAGGCAGTAGTAGATGGATTAATTGAGCCGGATGAAGATGTAGAACGTTCGCTAGAGTTGTGCCTTGGTTGCCGCGCTTGTGAGCCAGTTTGTCCATCAGGCGTGAAATATGGTCATTTACTCGAAGAAGCCCGCGATATTATTCAGCAGAACAAGAAACATTCCGCTCCCGTTCAAGTGTTGCGCAAGGCTGTATTTCAAGGCTTGTTCCCGCATCATGAGCGAATGATTACGGTGACTAGTTTGCTAGGCTTCTACCAGCGGAGCGGCTTGCAAACAGCGGTGAGAAAAGTCGGCTTTATGAACCTCTTCCCAGAAAACTTGCGCACAATGGAACGAGTGTTGCCGCAAGTGCCGAAGAAAAAAGACATGAAAAATCGCCCAGCCGAGCTGCAGGCAGAGGGAAAACAAGCCGTGGCGACGGTAGCCTTTTTCTCGGGCTGTTTAATGGATACGATGTTTATGGAAACGAACAATGCGACGATGAAGCTATTGCAAAAAGCAGGCTGCCACATTACAATTCCGAAAACGCAAGCTTGCTGTGGTGCTCTTCATGGTCACAGTGGAGAAAAAGAGGGAGCGAAGGAATTAGCTAGAAGAAATATTGCGGCCTTTGAAGCGTGCCAAGCAGACTATATTATTACGAATGCTGGCGGCTGTGGCGCTTTCTTAATTGAATACGATCATTTGTTGAAAGATGATCCTGAGTGGGCAGAACGAGCGAAAGCATTTGTGGCGAAAATTAAAGATATTACGCAAATTTTATACGAGTTAAATTTTCATAAAAAAGTATCGCTTCAGCTGAAGCAGCAACAAGTGATCACGTATCAAGACTCATGCCACTTGCGAAACGTCATGAACACATTCACCGCTCCGCGTGCGTTATTAACCGCAATTGAGAATGCCGAGTTCAAGGAAATGGAAGGGGCGGACAGATGCTGCGGCTCCGCTGGGATTTACAATATTGTGGAAGCGGAAATGTCCATGCAAATTCTTGATCACAAAATGGAGAAAGCGAAAGAGACAGCTGCCCATACGATCGTCACGGCGAACCCTGGTTGCTTATTGCAAATGAAACTAGGCATTGAGCGTGAAGGGCTAAGTGAAACCGTGCGTGCGGTGCATATCGTTGATTTACTTTTGGAAGCATTATCTTAAGATACAAAAAGAAAGAAGGAATTTGTCGGTTCCTTCTTTCTTTTTGTGCATATAGTCGCGTTAATAGAAGAATTGGTACGGTATTGTTTATCTATATTCTCCTATTTTCACTTTCCAGTTTTTTTAAAGTTTCTATACTAGAATGAAGAAGTGACTCTTCACTAAAAATTAATTCTTTTTCAACACAAAAATGTATAAAACCTTTATAACCTTTGAAAATGGCATCTAACAACTGTCTTGTAGGAATAACTGATGACTGTATAACTTCAGAATCCTCAACTATATCAAATTTTTTTACCTCAAAGACGTAACCATCATCTTTTTTTACCAAATCAAGTTTATTAAGATTATCTAATAATTCAATATGGTATTTTTCTTTACTAGCATGATCTTCGATAAAATAAGATAAGTCAGCCCAAGTTTCCAGTAGTTCTCCTGTTGATTCTTCTTCAGATAAAATGATCTTATTATTATAAACCACTTGTATATATCCTGGTAAATAATCATTATTCTCGTAGTTTAACAATTTTTCTGCTGCAAGTTCTGCCAAAGGATGAGTAATTTCAAGAAATTTGTCTTTCTTGTCAGTTAAAAATCCCAACTCCGGAATAAAATTAGAGATATAAGTTACCATTTCAAGTTTTCTATTCATATCAAACCACTCCGTTTAGCTTACTGGATAAGCACTACTAACATGTCCATCTTTATTAATGCGCACTTCATATTTAATGCCCTTTATTTTACTTTGAACATTAATGCCTTTACCTTGTTTTAAGCTACTATTTATTTCTTTTTTATTACTTCTAATAACATTTATTACAATATTCTTTATATCACTTACCGTCAGATCTGGATCAAACATGGACTTTCCCGTATTTCCCGTCCAATAATTAGGATGATGGTTTTTCAAAATATGTTCCATCTTTGCTTTTGTGAACTTGACATGTTTACTTCCTACATCTATTGATGCATCAACGAAGGTAGCAACAGCTTTTTTTGCTGCTTTACCACTAACAGCTTGATATGTTTTTTTCCCAATTTTAAAAACAAGTTTTTTCCCGACTTTGCTAACGGTGGCTTTAATAACAGCAGCTCCTATAATATACACAAGTACTGGTACCGCTGCCGCTTGCATTTTCCCAGTATTAATCTCGTGTTTTTTTCTAATATCAAGGTTAACCAATGTTCCTGTAAACATTTCACCATTTGCTTCAACTATCTTAACATCTAATTCTTCAAATTTACTAAATTCTGAACTTAAATCTTCAGATAGATCAGCAATATTTTCTTTAGGTACAATAATAATGGTTTCTTCACTGTTATGACTTTCAGCTTTAACTTGATTAGAGTTAGGTAATATCAAAACTAACATACACACTACAATAATCTGAATAATAAGTTTGTTGAGATGCTTATTAATATTCCTCATCAAATCACCTTCATGTTATTTTAAATAAAAGTTTTCCCTGATCTGGCTTTTTTATTATCGGTTCTTACGCTTTTTAGGTAAAGAAACTTACAATCCAAATGAGTGAAAGTAGATTCTGCGATTTTTATCTGTTCTCTTTACTTTAATAAAGAGACAACATGTGAAATCTACTTTTACGCATAAAGAATCTACTCCCTATGCATTCACCTGATGAATAAAAACCAAAAATAGGAAAAATATTAACGTTAATATAACATGTTTATCCAAATATTTCAACAAGTGTAATTGTGATTAATATAAACTCAGAGAATTTGCAGAAATACTTAATGCGTTCGTTAAAAAATTACAATAGTTTTTGTCATACAAAATCAATCTTTTTTAGTTTTATATATAATACATCTTTGGATAGTTAATATAAACATGGGTCTTTCACAGAAAGTCAGTTTTCCTTATTTATTTCTCGCTATGAACGCCTGTAATTGATCAAGCGTTTGTATATTTTTATTGCAAGTTTCTTGGTTTTGGCAGATGTAGTTTCCTCTTTTCACAAACGTTCCCGGTTGAGGTCCTTTGACTTCTGTCATAAACAGGCCGACCTCTTCATATTGATGGCAAATGGCGCAAATGCTTTTCTTCGTTACAGGACTGAATGTTCCTTGAATCCCTGTCAGTTTATTGTTGTATGGAGCAACAATAAATCTTTTTCCCGAACCAAGATCTTCCCAGCTTAAATAAGAAATCTCTTCCCAATGGACGTCCTTTAAAAAAGTCGTTTTCAGCTTCTTCGCTTTTGGGAATAATTTTTTCAGCGTTTGTTCGGTTACGGTTGGGAACGGAATGACGTAAAGTTTTAACTGCTCTAACAAGGCTTCAGCATCCGCTTTTTCCTCGATCGTCATAACAGGCGCGAGCACTTGCTGCTGTTCCTCATTCATCTCTGGAAACAAAGCGAAAATTTTCTCCTTTGCAAGAG
This sequence comes from Bacillus sp. REN10, assembly GCF_016820555.1. Lineage (GTDB taxonomy): Bacteria > Bacillota > Bacilli > Bacillales > Domibacillaceae > Bacillus_CE. The sequence goes on from NZ_JADHDW010000004.1 coordinate 78,265, forward strand.
ATTTCAACGCTTGTAAAACATCTATATCAGACACGCTTGCATGGCCATTTATTAAAATTTGTGCCTGAGACTGAATGAAATGATATTGATCAATTCGAATAAACGGTTTCATAATTATCACTCCTCTTTCGTGTTAAGTGTAAAACATTGGATAACTTTTTGAAAGGGAGAAAATAAGTAAGAAACAAACTCGGCATAAAAAAGAGTGTCCAGAAAGTTAGTGAAAACGGATCTTCTGGACACTTTTTTTATTGCTCTTATGAAAAATCATTTCGTATACACGATTTTTTTAATCGTTTCTACAGAGAGGAAATAATCCTCGGCCAGCTGTTCTAGCGTTCGGCCATTTTGAAAGGCTTGTTGAATGGAGGCATTTCTATCATCGAGTGTTTTTCTGCTTCCCGAACGTGCGCCCCATCGTTGATAAGCTTTTTTTGGTTTAGGAATATAAATCGTTTCCCCTTGCACATATTTTTGAATTTCGATAATTAATTGTTCCGGTAAGACGTTAGTCGCTTTTACATAGCTCATTTTGCTCCGCTCCTTATTTACATAATGAAAAAATAAGGTGCAAAGCCAAATAGAATAGGCGATCATTAGTTAAATGAATGTCCACCCCATGCAAAGTATCGCCATGTTTCTATCAGGCTTTGCATGAGTCGCTCCAGACTGTGGTAAACAGAGATGAGTTACCATTTGACCACCTCCAAGGATTTTAATTCCAATTTATTATAAAATAAAATAAAGTTTTTTGCATCTTGCTAGGAAAGGAATTTCACAATGGAATCTATTCAATGGCTGCCTCATCATCCAGCGCTTTTGTTTCTATTAAGTATTGGCGTCAATATTGTGGTCGCGATTTCAGGGGTGTTGCCGAGTACATTTATTACAGCGGCCAATATCACTTTGTTCGGATTTAACGGTGGGCTTTTCGTATCGATCATCGGGGAAGCGGCAGGAGCAGTTATCAGCTTCACTCTTTATCGCAAAGGGCTGAAAACATTCAAGATCAAACGAGAGAACAAGTTTCTGCAAAGGCTCGAGCAAACAAAAGGGGGAGAAGCCGTCTTTTTCGTTCTGTTTCTACGAATTATTCCTTTTGTTCCTTCAGGTGCGGTGACATTGGCAGCGGCTTTTAGCCAAATGAGCTTGCTTTCTTTCAGCATAGCGAGCACGATTGGCAAAATTCCTTCTTTATTGATTGAAGCGTATTCGGTTCAGCAAGTACTGAAATTAACATGGCAATGGCAGCTCGGTTTGGCTACGTTGTTGGCAGTTAGTTATTTATTGTATAAATGGCGGAAAGGTTAATAGATAGAGAAAAAACGAACATCGGGCAAAAGCTCGATGTTCGTTAACGAATATATTTAATCATCGCTATTTCATCACAGCATTCTAACTTCGGACAGTTCATGCAATCAATCCACGTTTTTTCTGGAAGCTCTTCCCGATTAATGCGCTCAAATCCGCACTTTGTGAAAAACTCCGTTTCATAAGTTAACGAAATTACTCGCTTCACTTCTAATCTAGCAGCTTCATTCATGACATGATTCACTAATTTCCGGCCGACTCCCTTGCCTGCATGCTCAGGAGAGACGACTAACGAGCGGACTTCCCCAAGATCCTGACCTAGCACATGCAGCCCGGCTACCCCAAGAATTTGATCGCCTTCTTTCATCACATACAAGCTTTGGATTTGCTGATAAAGCGACAAAAGAGAACGAGGCAACACAATCCCCTTCTCCGCATACTCTTGAATTAACTCATAAATCGCTGGCACATCACTCGTTTTCGCATTCACAATATTCATCCTCATTCTCCTCATCGTCCGTTATAAAAAGTAATTATAATTATGCAACAAAATGATTTAATATGCAATAGGGTGCCTGTCACTCCCCGAATTTTGTCGATAATTTTTTTAGGTCGTCGATGACGAAATCGGCGTGATCGAGTTCGGCTGGTTGGGCAAAATCGAACTGTACACCAATCGCGAGTAGTTCATTGTCTTTTGCGGCTTGGATATCAGATAAACGGTCGCCTACTACCGCTCCAGAGGTAATCCCATTTTCTGTGATCACCTTCTTGACTAAGTCCGATTTATGCCCTGTGGCAATCGATTGAATACTGTATGTTTTTTTAATAAAACGATTCAACTGATATGTGTCGACAATCGCTTGTAAATATTCGACTTCTCCATTACTGGCGATGTATAAATCAAATGTTTTACTTAAATCAGCCAATGTGCTCTCTACATGAGGATACAGCGCGCCTTGATGATGTTTGATTTGTTCAATCAGTTGGATATGAAACCGTTGATTGCTTTGCTGACGAATATTTGTTGAATGCGCTGGGCATAACGTTTCCCACACCACAGGCAAAGGCACGCCCATAATTTTTCTATAGGTATCAATGGGAGTGGTGCCTTGCCATAATCCTTCTTTCCGCAATTCTGCAAATGTCGCTTCTAGCGCTGGTTCTAAAATTAAATTCGTTTGAAATAAAGTACCATCCATATCAAAAATAATAGCTGAACTCACAAAAAAGCCCCCTTGTTTCATTATTTGTAAATTGTAGCATAGGGAGGAAAGGAGGGAGTGAAAATCGAGGGATTCGGCAAAAGTAGTTAGCGTCTCAGCAAAAAAATCCCCCACCACCCATAAAGAGGATGATCATCTCGATTGGATTAATTTGTAAGAATCATATAAGTAAAGTATAATAGTGTTAAATTTTGTCATGGGAGGAGGAGAATTATTGAATAGGAAAAATAGCTTGATTGCCGTGCTTGTACTGACTAATATCATTTCACTTATATTTGTCGTTTATTTTTATCGAGAGAAGCAGTTTATTCATGATCCGGACAATGCTAGAATCATGCAAATTGCTGGTTCTAATGGAGAATGGGAAGTCGTTGGAGGGAATATCTTTTTAGATCCTACTAAATACTTAGTAACAAGTGGGGGTGTCGAATACATTGGAAATCAATCGATTGATATCAAAAGCATCGAGAAGAGAATGTTCATTATTAGAAAAGATGGAACAGAAGATTCGCTCCATACAAGTGCAGCTGAAGTGGAAGAAACGATCTCCAAAGGCTACAAAACTGGTACCGGTTCTGTCGGTGAATCACTCGATAAAGAATGGTATGAGAAAAGATTAAAAGAAAGTGGAAATGGCCAACTAGTTGTAGAGATTACATACGAAACAATGAAGGGAAAAAGAGTGACAAGCAAAATCATTACCCTTCCTTATGAATTAGTGCCATATGACTAGGGTGCCTGGCACGCCCCGAATTTTGTCGACTAGAAAAGCTCCTGAGGTTATTCAGGAGCTCTTTCGATTGTGGCTTCTAGTTGGAGGTCGACGTTGCCTTGGAGGGCACGGCTGATCATGCAGGATTGTTCTGCTTTAGCCGCTAGTTTTTCGGCTAAGGCGATGTCGCGATCGGAGGCGTCGGCTTTTAAAATTACTTTCGGACGATGGATGATGGTTTGATAGGTCACCACTCCACGCGTCACATCGACAATCCCTTCAGACTCCATCGTGAGCGACTCTTTCTCTAACTTATTGAACTCTAGCATTGCCGCAAGTGTGATCAAATAGCATGTTGAAGCCGCTCCAAGCAGCATTTCATCCGGATTCGTCCCAATCCCTGGTCCATTCATTTCTGTTGGAATCGAGACTTCTGTTTTTAAGTTACCTGATTCAATGTGTCCTACGCCATTTCGTAAACCTGGCCAGTCGGCTTTTAAATGAAAATGATGTTGTGTCATAAAAAACAGTCCCCTTTTCTTTTATTTCCACGGAAATAGTTGATTTCCGTCGATAACCCTATCCTCTTTTCACTCCATAAAACTGGATCACATGAGAAAGTCCTTGATGAAGACTTCCTTCTTGCCGTTCCACTTCTCCAACAAAAAAATGTTTGATCTGCCAGTTAGAGAAGGTGGCTAAAAATTCTTCTGGACGGTACAGCATGTTAATGTCGCGTGGTCCACCAGTTTTGTAGTGGAGTTGCTCAGTGGAATACACTTCGCAAAGAAAGCTGCCGCCTGTTTTTACCGCTTGTTCAATTTGTCTTAACGTGTTTATACGCAAGTCGTGATCGAAATGGCCAAATACACAAGTAATATGATCCCATGCGTCCTTTTCCCACGGTGCTTCCTGTAAATCCACCCATTTCGTTTCTACGTGGACCCCTTTTTCGGCGGCTAATGTCTTTGTTTTTTCTAAGCCGGCCATAGAATAATCCCAAGTAGTGATAGTGTGCCCCAAAGACGCTAAGTATACAGCATTTCTTCCTTCTCCCTCTGCAATCGCCAATACGTTGCCTTGGGGGAGAAGAGGAGCTTTTTCTCGAATAAAAGCATTTGGCTCTTTGCCATAAACAAATGCCTCTTGGCCGAACCGCTCGTTCCAATGTTCTTTCGTCATCTCAAAATACCCCTTTATGTATTTTGAAACTAGTATACACGATGCCAATTATGTCTGTCATTTTTTATGCCTTGTACAACAAATCCCTCAGCTGTAAGGACTATTTTCAAAGTTCCATTGGATGATGGGTAAATGTTTAGGAGATTCGTTTACAATATTTTTATATACTGATAAAATAATGTAATGAATGGCCTTTTAGTTTATGTTGTTCAGTTTGATTGATGTAAGGCAAAAGAGAGAAAAAAAGGGAGGGATGAGAAAGATGGCTACTATTCAAAAGAGGATGCCGGCAATCATCGGATTTCTTTTTGGGTTATGTATGATGATCAATGCCTTTCCACCTATGGCACATGCTCAAAAAACAGCGGCTGATGTGGTTAAGCAAATAAGATTATTAGACGCAAAGGGACAGTCAAAAAACAGTTTTCATGAGTATGAAGATGTGAAAATCGAAATAGAGTGGTCAGCAAAAGCAGCGCTGCAAGCAAAAGATCAAGTGGTGATTGAACTTCCAAAGGAACTAGAAGCGCATGTTGAAAAAGTTCCAATGAAAGATTCTACTGGAAAGTCGATCGGACAATGCACTTCTAGCAAAACGACCATTACCTGTGTATATGATGAGGCTGTAAAGGCAAATACAAAGGGAATGATCCTTCTTCCAGCAAAAATCAAAGAAGTGGAAGAACAAGAAGCTGACAAAAAATTAGCATTTAAAGTAAACGGTGAAAGTCAATATGTAGCCGTTCATCTCGTTGCCGATAATGGCAAGAAAGATGGAGAGAAAACGGCTGCTAAAAGCAGCAATCAAAAAGTGAAGCCGGCTGCTGTAACGGATGGAACCGTCAATGAAAACCCTAAGCCGCAAGCGCATATTCAAATTGTTAAAGTAGATGAGGAAGATCAGAATAAGCTGTTGGCGGGAGCTTATTTTGACCTTTTACAAAATGGCAAGATCGTTGATTCTTTAGTGACGGATGCTGATGGAAGAGCGACATCGAAGCAGCTTCTTGCAGGCACTTATACATTGAAAGAGACAAAAGCACCGACAGGCTATCAATTGCTGGGAAAAACAATCGATGTGAAGGTCGAAAGCGAGCGGGACGTTTTACTGATTGTTCCGAATGTGAAAGAGCTTGGCAGTTTAAAAGTGCTTAAGAAAGATGGTAAAACAGGTGCGCTCTTAAAAGGTGCCCAATTCCGATTGTATGATGAAGAGGGTCACTCTGTTTCACAGCCAAAAACAACAGATCAAAATGGAGTTGTTCTGTTTGAGAAATTAGCCTCAGGTCAATATTTATTAGAAGAAACAAAGGCGCCTGAAGGCTACAATGCTTCCAATGTGAGATACTCCGTCAAAATTGTAGCGGGAGAAGTGACGCAATTAGAAGTGAAGAATGAAAAGAAAGCCTCTCTTCCGAAGCAACCTATTTCCTCCCACGGAACAGGAGTGGGTATACCGGTAAAAAAACCAAATTCGTCCACAACAATCACAAAGAAGCCAACAACATCTAGCACAACAAAAAACAAACAGAAAAGCAATACGAATTCTTCAAAGAAATTACCTCAAACAGGTGATGCTGGCTCAATGGCTCCGATTCTTGGTGCGATCTTAATTGCAGCAGCAATTCGTTTGAAAATCTAAAAACATACATTCCCTCGTCCAATTACGAGGGAATTTTTTTCTTAAAGAAAGGAGAGAGACTATGCGAAAATGGATCGTCGGTCTATTATTCACAGCAGGCATTATTCTCATCATTTCCCCATTGATGAAGTACCAGCTCATTGACTTTAGTGCGTCGAAAGTATCGATGGATGAATATTCTGCGGAAGAATTACAACAAAATAACGAGAGGAAAGCCACATTTGACTATGAAGCGATTACTCCGCCCACTATGACAAATGTACTGAAGACCACAGTAAAGATGGATAATCCAGCCGTTATAGGGACGATTACCATCCCCGATGTAGATATCGAACTGCCTATACTGAAAGGAACAACGAATGCGAACTTGCTGATCGGTGCAGCGACGATGCGGGAAAATCAGCAAATGGGAAAAGGAAATTATCCGCTCGCCGGTCACCATACTCGCTCAAAAGAACAATTTTTTGGTCGTGTGCCGGAATTGAAAACAGGAGCCGATATCTATTTATCTGATAAAAAGAATAAGTATCACTACAAAGTGACGGAAAACAAAATCATTTCCGAAACGGAAGCCGATGTGATCAATGATACGGCGGAAAACAAAATTACGTTGATCACTTGTGATGTGCCAACAGAGACGAGTAAACGTGTGATAGTACAAGGTGTACTGGTTGAATAATTCTCATCAAATGTTAATTTTTCTCTGATTCTTTTTTTACCTTCTCCGATTATAATTAGTACAAAAGGAGGAGGATAAAATGAAGAGAAAATGGTGGACGCTCGCGTTAACAGGCGCACTCGCTTTAGGCGGCATGACGCAAACAGCGGAGGCAGCTACTCATAAAGAGAAAAACGCCGCAGTAAAAATTACGCGTGATCAAGCAAAGAAAATCGCATTAAAAAGTGTCAAAGGCAAAGTGACGGATGTGGATTTAGAGAACAAAAATAATCAATGGGCGTACGAAGTGGAAATCCGGACAGCTAAAGGTGACAAAGAAGTATCCGTCGATGCCCAAACCGGCAAAGTCGTATCAAAGAAAAACAATGAGCAACCAGCCAAAAACAAAATGAAAATCACGCGTGACGAAGCAAAGAAAATCGCGTTGGAACATGTCGATGGCAAAGTGACCGACATTGATTTAGATAGAAAAAACAACCAATGGGTCTATGAAGTAGAAGTCATCACAGTAACAGGTGAAGTCGAAGTGTATATCAACGCCCAAACAGGTGAAGTCTCATCTATTCGCCCTGAAGATGACAAATACAATGATGATCGCTATCAAGACCAAGATGATGACCATGACGAAGAAGATGATGATTGATCAATAGCCATTGCAAGAGGCGAACTTTTTGTTTGCCTCTTTTTGTTTGCGAAATTAAAAGTATTTTATGCTAAAAAAGGGTGTAGATGACCGCTGAAACAGACACACTCTTTTTCATAACCTGCTTCATCTAACACCTCGAAGTACTGCTCATCCAACAAACGATTGACGATTCCCCAGTAATAGCCAAATATTCGCTCGATCCGTTTTCCGCTTTTCAATTTGCGGAATAGAATGCTTAATGCTTGGCGACCGAGTTGAGCGCGGTTTTCTTCTGTGAAGTGAAAGTAAAATTTTGTGGATAACTGAACCACTCGATACCCTTCTTTAATCATACAAGGGTCATTCCAAATAGCTTTAGCGTAGGAAATAAATGATGCGGGTACATCGTGTAAACTACGTGTTTTTAAAGACTGATTAGTTTTTATAAGAGTACTAGTTTGAGGGGATGTCATTTGTGTCACGATTGTTTCTTGCTGTGGCGCAGGCTCGGCCGGTTTGCTCGCTGGGGTGGGGGTGTCATTCATCCAGCGCTGAAACACCCAAAGATTGCTTGATTGCGAGTGGTTCTTTCTCTCTGTGGCATGCACTTGTAAAATGCCGAGTTGGACCGCTTTTCGTCTCATGCGGTGAAACGTTGATTCAGACACGGGCCCGAATTTGCTTTTTGCCGCTTTCAATAATGTGGCAATCGAGGCGTTGCTGACACCTGCCACTTTCGCGCAAAAACGAATCAACGTTTTCAAGCAAATCAATTCACTTTTTGTAAAATCCCCTTTATGCTCAAATAAAAAGGCTTCCATGTGATGATTAAACTCTTGTAAGTTACGAAATTGGCTATGTGACTGAAATTGAGTAATTGGACCTGAACGCATATAAAGTGCCCTCCATTTTTATATCTTTATCCTTTATATAGAAAGAATGGAATGAAAAGGGCACCTTAATGAAAAAAGGAGAGTATCTATGGGAAAAATTGCGCTTGTGGCTGGAGCAACAGGATTGGTGGGAATGAAGCTTGTGCAGCAATTATTAGCCGCTCCAGAATATGAAAAAGTGATCACGCTCGTTCGGCGTGCGTCGGGAATGGCGCATGATAAGTTAGAAGAGCAAGTCGTCCATTTTGATTCTCTCAATCAGCTCATGTTGGATGGACGAGTGGATCATGCTTTTTGCTGTCTTGGCACCACCATCAAAAAGGCGAAAACGAAAGAGGCCTTTCGCGTCGTCGATTTGGATTATCCGCTACGGCTGGCTCAGCTGGCCAAAAGGCATCACGCTTCTCAATTTCTGGTCATTTCCTCGATGGGAGCGAGTGTAGCATCGCCGTTTTTCTACAGTCGGGTCAAAGGGGAGCTCGAACAGCGCTTGCAGACGCTCGAACTGAACGGGCTTCATCTTTTTCGGCCATCGCTTTTATTAGGTGAGCGCTCGGACTTTCGTTTCGGTGAAGCGGCTGCCGAAAAATTCTTCCAAGCGTTTCCGTTTCTATTTGCAGGCCCGATGAAAAAATATAAGCCGATTCATGCCGAGACGGTGGCTCGCGCAATGGTAGCGGCGGCGCTAACGGAGAAGAGCGGTGTGCATATATACGAATCTGACCAGATAGATGAAAAAAGGGTGTGTCCAAAAAGTGGGAGAAATCGCTCGTAAGGTCAAAGAAGCAGCCAGAAAGTCAGTTTCCTTGACTTTCTGGCTGCTTCTTACTCGTTTTCCCAAATGAGTGCAATCGTTCCTTCTCCTGCATGAACAGCGATGGTTGAGCTGATTTCGCCAATGACAAATTTTGCGTTTGGCAGTTCTTTTTCAAGCATTTGCTGGAAAGCTTGGGCTTTTTCTAAGACGTTGCCGTGCATAATACGAATTTCAGGGACGTGATGTGTTTCATATTTTTCCTTGACAATCTCCAACACACGCTTAAGCGCTTTCTTCTCAGAGCGCACTTTTTCGCATAATTCGAATTCCCCGTTGCTATTGACACAAATGATAGGTTTCACTTGTAAAATGGTACCGAGCAAATAGGATGTACCGGACATGCGGCCTCCTTTATAAAATTGCTCGAGGCTTCCTAACAGCACTAAGTTTTGTGAGTTAGCTGTTTCTTCATTCAGCTTTTCAGCGATTGTTTCTGGGTCTATATGCTCATCCGCATATGCCATTCCTTTATATATCAACGAAGTAATCGCATAAGACATCGATTTAGAATCGACCATATGAACGTCGATTCCGGCGAGTTCCGCTCCTGCTTTAGAAGTCGCATATGTGCCGCTTAGTTTACTAGAGACATGAATGGCTACCGCACATTCATACTCTTCTTTTAATCTTTCAAATAAATGAGCAAACACGCCCACTGGCGGCTGTGAAGTTTTTGGAATGTCCTTCTCCGCTTTAATTCTCGTATATAATTCATCGGTCGTTAACGTAATGCCGTCCTCAAATGCATCCTCACCGAAAATAATGCTCAAAGGAACCACATACACATCTGGATGATTGCGCAACTCTTCCGTAATAAAGGCTGTACTATCTGTCACCCAAGCAATCTTCTTTTTTGTCATATCTTCATCCTTTTCCAGGTACTAAATTCCCCGAATATTGTAGTATTTTGTAGAGATAATTATACCTTGATCGGGGAGTGCCTGTCACGCCCCGATTTTTGTCGATTCTGTTGACAAAATGGAGCGGTGCCAGAATTTTGATCTTCGGCTGTTGAAAGGATAAAGCTGTGGATAATATGTATGGAGGACTGGAGGGGAAGTGGGTGAAGAATAACATGTAGGTGGGGGCAACAGCCTATAAATGCCCGATCGGTTCGGGCCTGCACGATGCAGGTTACAAAAGTGTTGCAACTTTATCTTTTGTTCCTCTTTTCATCAGTGGGAGATGAAGAAAACTCTCATTAATTGAAGTTTCACTTTATTTTGATAGACAAGGTTTTTACTATATCGAAAAAATAATATTTTTTTAAATCTAAATTATTAAAATATATTGACATAATGATTAGTGTCTGATAATTTATTAATCAATTAATAAAGTCTATGACGAGAAAGAGTACGAGAAGACCCCTGTTCTCCAGAGAATCGGCAGTTGGTGAGAGCCGATGTTCAGGACTTGTCTGAAAATCATCTCTGAGATGCAAAGCTGAACAATAGTAAGCTTTGACGGGATTTCCGCCGTTATCATGGAGCGCGTATGATTGTACGTGACTGGAGAGCTGTTCGTGTCTTTACAGATATGAACGGAATAAGGGTGGTAACGCGAGCACAAACTCGTCCCTATTTTTGGGGACGGGTTTTTTTATTTTTCCAGAATCGGTACATACGCATTTTTTGTTCAGCTGCAGGTGCTAGCGACTAGTGGACAGCACCTTCCGCATTTCTTATTTCACAAAAACAAAAGGAGAGATCTGCAATGAAAAAATTAGACACTTTATTTATTGGCTTAATGTTATTTTCAATGTTTTTTGGAGCAGGGAACCTGATTTTTCCGCCTCATTTAGGGGCGCAGTCAGGCACATCTTACTGGCTCGCGATGGCTGGGTTTATTATCACAAGTGTTGGTTTGCCGTTTGCCGTCTTGTTAGCTGTCTCACTTGTGAAAGATGGAGCACCAACGATCGGCAACCGCGTGCATCCAGTTTTCAGTAAAGTCTTTATGTTTGGCGTGTACTTATCGATTGGTCCGTTTCTTGGCATCCCGAGAAATACGAACGTGGCGTATGAAATGGGCGTGAAACCATTTTTAAATGAAACATGGAATCCAGCATTGACATTATTTCTCTATACATTTGTTTTCTTTGCCCTTGTGTATGTGATCAGCTTAGACCCTTCGAAAATGGAAAAATATTTAAGCCGCTGGATCACACCCGTACTACTTGTGGCGATGGTTGTTCTTTGCGTCGTTGGCTTCATGAAATTAGATGCACCAATGCAATCACCAACAGCAGGGTATGAAAGTGGTGCGTTATTTAAAGGATTTATCGAAGGATACAACACAATGGATGCCTTAGCCGCTTTAGCGTATGGCATCGTCATTCTTACATCGATTCGCCAAAAAGGAATCACGGACAGTAAAGCATTAACGAAGTACACATTAAAGGCTGGGATGATCGCTGGCGTCTTGCTTTCATTAGTGTACATCAGCCTTGGTTTAATCGGCGGTAAAATGGCAGCGAGCGGCACTTTTGAAAATGGGACAGACATTTTAACAGCGACATCGGTTCTTTTATTAGGACAAAACGGCATGATCTTGCTTGGCTTGATTTTCACGTTAGCGTGCTTTACAACGGTTGTCGGTTTAACGACGTCTTGCAGCCAATACTTCGCCGAGCAATTTCCGAAAGTCAGCTATAAAACATTAGTGCTCGTATTAACGCTTGTTGGATTTACGTTAGCGAATTTAGGGCTTGCCCAAATTTTAAAAGTATCAGTGCCATTCCTTGTGACGGCGTATCCATTAACGATCGTGCTTATCGTCCTAACATTCTTCCACCGCTACTTTAAAAATACCAAGAAAGTATACGGAAGCACCGTCTTATTCACCGGGGTATTCGCTGTACTCGGAGGACTGCACACATTCGGCATGAACTTAGGGCCACTCCAAACCGTAAGAGAACAGCTTCCACTCGCCCAATTCGGCCTAGAATGGATCGTTCCAGCGTTAGTCGGTGCAGCTCTGGGATTATTACTAAGTCAATTTGATAAAAAAACAGACACAGTGGGAGAATTGGCCTAAGGTGCCTGTCACTCCCCGCAATTTGTCGAATGAAAAGCCAGGACATTGATCCTGGCTTTTTTGGCCTGAGGTGGCTGTCACGCCCCGAAGTTATTGGCAAAATCTATGTGGAAACGGAATGGATGCTTTACTTCTTGTCGTTTTGTGCTCTTGTTGGCGGATTTGCGGCTGCCTTTTTCGTTTATTTGTTAGCTATTCGAAAGGGCGAATTGCTTCCCATGAGTTTAATTTTGGCGGGAGTAGCAGTCACCACTGCTTTACAGACGGTCATTACTGTATTGCCGATTCAGTTAGCTTCAGGAAATTTTGAGTTTGCGAGGCAATGGTTGCTTAGGCCGTTGTGGGGAGTGAGCTGGAGCTTTGTTTTTGCTATTTTGCCGTGGATACTGCTCATTGTGCCACTGGCTTGGTATCGAATGACGATATGGCATTCGGTTGAAAAAGGAACGAAAACGGATCATTGCGATGGCCGTGATGCTAGCCCCTATATGTGTAGCTTTTGGGGGAGGCATCGCTTTCCTTGGATTAATTGCTCCGCATATTGCGAAAAGAACATGAAGAAAATCTCCGTTTTATTACTAACCTGTATTATAATAGGAATTGTGATGGATGGTTGCGGTGGAAAAGAAAAAGCGGCCAAAAAAGAAAATTGAGCGAAAGAAGAAACAGTGAAGGCGAATCATAAATTGGGGGAGGAAGATATTCCTGCTAATCCGAAACGCATTGTTGATTTATCAGGATCTGCTAAAGAATTAATGATTATGGGATTAACACCGGTCGCTCACTCCAATACATATAAAGAAAAAACATTTTTTCATTGAAAGATTCCATTCCTGTTGGTGATCCTTGGATGGGAGAAGCAAAAGTGGAAGCCAATTCCTGTTAAAGTAGGAATTTTCGAAATAATCAAATAAGAGGAAGCCGAGGGTTTAGCGGTGATAAGGATTATCGAAAATGAATGAAAAAAGATTAGAGCAACCTTTGTTGACATTAACTCATCGCCAATATTTAGCTGTGGCGTTGCCGTTCGTTTTTTTAAATTTAACGACGCCTTTATTAGGGGCGGTTGATACGGCTGCGATTGGCCAATTAAGAGAACCCGCCTTGATCGCAGCGGTAGCGGTCGCCACAATGATTTTTAATACGATTTTATGGTTGTTCGGCTTTTTGCGGATGAGTACTTCGGCCTTTGTGGCACAGGCTGTTGGAGCGAAAAAGAAAGAAGAGGAATGGTTTGCTGTTTCCAGACCTTTGCTTTTCGCTTGGATCATTTCGTTTCTAGTAGTCGTGCTGCAAGTGCCGATTGAAAAAGCAGCATTGGCATTGATGAATCCAGGTAATGAGGTGGCTGTTTATGTCTCCATTTATTATGGCATTCGGATATGGTCCATCCCGATTTCGCTTACGAACTATGTACTGATGGGCTGGTTAATGGGAAAGGGCTTGGTTAGAAAAACAGTCTTACTGCAAATCGGTTTGAATATGGTGAACATCGGCTTAAATATTTGGTTTGTATTAGGGTTAAACTGGGGGATTCAAGGTGTCGCTTGGGCGACGGTTGTAGCTGAAATGTTTGCCCTCGTGATCGGCCTTTTCTTTGTGAAACAGCAAGTATCGGCAGAAAGGCTGAACGTGTCCTGGAAAAAGACTTTCGATGTCTCTGCTTTATGGAACATGCTGAAAATGAACCGAGATTTATTCATTCGCACGATCTGTCTATTGTTTGTGTTTAATGTATTTACCGCTAAAGGAGCGGATTTTGGCACAGACATTCTGGCGGCCAACGCGATTTTATTGCAAGTTCATTTTTTAATGGCAGCTGTGTTTGACGGTTTTGCCAATGCGACAAGCATGTTTACAGGGCGGGCAGTTGGTGCAAAATCTAACACTCTCTATCGTGACATTTTGAAAAAGGCAGCGAATTGGTCTTGGATCAGCGGTGGAATCGTAGCGCTACTATTTTATCTCTTGCAACAGCCGTTATTGCAATTATTCACGAACACAGACGAGATCGTTATGCTTGCAGAAAAATATGCTTGGTGGATTGTGCTATTCCCGCTGACTGCAGCGAGCGGCTTAATATTTTTCGGCATATTTACAGGAGCAACATACGTCAAACCTGTCCGCAACTCGATCCTACAAGCCGCCGTTCTTTTCTTTTTAGTATACATACTAGCCATCCCACCTTTCGGAAACCACGGACTATGGTGCGCCTTCATCATCTTTAGTCTAAGCAGAAGCGTCTTCTTGGTGCCTGTCACTCCCCGGAATTTGTCGAATGAAAAGCTAGGATATTAATCCTGGCTTTTTTGTGTGCACCTACTTCGAAAATGTAGATAGGTGATATGTTATTGTGTAAGTATGAAAAGCAGAAAAGGAGGAGTTCATGTGACGAAATTGATAGAAAAAGCAATGGCGTTTGCGATTGAAGCTCATCAAGGACAAATGAGAAAACAATCAACGGTGCCTTATATTGTTCATCCGCTGTCTGTCGGAATGATTTTGCAAAAATATCGGTGTCATGAACGAACGATCGCGGCCGGAATTTTGCATGATGTGTTAGAAGATACGCAGGTGACGCGCGAACAACTCATTCACCATTTTGGCTATGAAGTAACCAGCTTAGTAGAAGAAGCTTCGGAAAAAGATAAATCATTGCCGTGGAAAATAAGAAAAGAGCAAACCATTCAAGGAATCAAACATCTCTCGAAAGAAGCCACGACTATTGTTTGTGCGGATAAACTTCACAATCTCTCCTCCATTTATGAAGATTATAAACAAATAGGTGATCAAGTATGGGATCGTTTTAACAGCGGCAAGGAGCAACAAAGCTGGTATTATCAATCATTGATCATTCAATTATTTCAAACGGATGTCCCTATTCAATTACTGTTGCAACTTGACCAAAAAGCACAAAGAGTGTTCGGGCAAAATCCGATGCTCCCTCGCCGGCAACTCGATGCCTATTTCCGCTTTCCTTATGGAATCAATGAGGAGCAAAGGAAATCTTGGGGAAAAGACCCGGAAAAACGAAAGCAACTGACGGTCTTCCACCGAATGGAAACACTCTATCGAACGCAAGATCCGCGAGTTCAAGATGTTTTGTCATTGCTAGAACAGCATGGAATCAACTGGCAAAGCAATTCAGATGGCCCTTTTTTGATCGCTAGCTTATGTTTGGCTATTCATGAACACTATCAAATGGATGAGTTAGAAATGGTAAGGCGTGCCTTTAGGAATTTGTGTAAATAAGATGCCTGTCACTCCCGAGTAAGTAAGCCTCTCCGTGATTGTAGGTGTAGAGGCTGTTATGTACTAATTTTATCAGAAAGGAATGTGAGCAATGGATTTGTCATACATACAACCACTAATCACCCATATGCAAGCTCAAGAAAATAAAGAGCGTGCGGAAAAAATGGCAGCGTATATGAAAGATCATTTCTCCTTTCTTGGCATTCCTGCACCAGAACGGACAGCGATTTTTCGAGAATTTCTCAAGGAATACGGGAAGCCGACAATGGAGGAGTTGCCGGAGACTGTTCGTACGCTTTGGGTGATGCCTGAGCGGGAGTATCAATATTGCGCGTTAGCTTTTTTGGAAAAAGCGTTGCGCCAGCTGACTCCAGAGCATTTGCCTTTACTGGAAGATATCGCTTTATCGAAGTCTTGGTGGGATACGATTGATTTGATTGCTTCTAAGTTAATGGGGCAAATTTTGATGAAATATCCAGATGAGCGAGCGGTTTGGGTATCGCGTTGGGATCAATCCGACAATATGTGGCTCAACCGAATCGCTATTTTGTTTCAATTGAAATATAAGGAAAAAACAGATGTTCATTTGCTCAAATCCATTATTCTCCATCACTCCGAACAGAAGGAGTTTTTTATCCAAAAGGCGATCGGGTGGGCGCTTAGAGAGTACGCGAAAACCAATCCTTCATTCGTATTACAATTTGTGGAGCAACATTCACTGCCTTCATTAAGCAAACGAGAAGCGGTAAAAAATCTCTTAAAATAATGAGGTGTATATGCTAAAGTGGATGAAGGAACTATTTCGGAATACTAAATAAAAAAGTATTCTGATCGGAATGGAGGTTGCGTATGCGCCGAGAATATCGTTTGCGATGGACTTTTTTTATATTAGGTTTGGTTGTGCTTTCATTGGGCGTGGCTTTAACGATTAAAGGCAAAGTGTTCGGCATTGGTCCGTGGGATGTGTTTCATTACGGTCTATATAAACAGCTTGGCTTAACGATCGGCACTTGGTCAATCCTTGTCGGCATCATTATTATTCTCTCCACATGGATTGGAACGAAAACTCCGCCGAAAATCGGGGCGATTGTAAATATGCTTTTGCTTGGTGTTTTTATCGATATTTTTAACGCCTTGTTGCCAGCGCCAGAGACGTTTGTTGTTCAGCTAGCGTTTTTCATCGTCGGGGTTCTGATTTTAGGATTCGGCATCAGTTTATACGTATCTGCCAATCTTGGAGCAGGACCGCGTGATAGTTTAATGCTGTTAATTGTGGATAAAACGGGCTGGAGCATTACTCTCGTTCGAAATGGGATGGAGATCACCGTCTTTCTTTTAGGTTGGCTCTTAGGGGGACCAGTGGGGGTCGGCACAATTTTCATCGCGTTATTTTTAGGAAAAATCATTCAAGTGACCTTGCCGCCATGTCAAAAATGGCTCAAGCAGCTGATTGAAAAAGACGAATCATTTTCTATACTGGAGAAAGACATCTTGTAGGGATACAAGGTGTTTTTTGTTTGCACTTGTCAAAATGAAACGAGTTAGAACAGAGAATGAACCGCCATGTGCAAGGTTGGAGGTTCATTCTCCTAAGAGGCCAGCTTTCTATCTAGCAGGTGAAGCGATTTTAAATTTATCTATTTTTCGATAGATGGTTCGGACACTCACTCCCAATTCTTCAGCAACCAATTTTTTGCCTTCGCGGTCATAGCCATATTGGTTCAGCTTTTCGATAATCATTTCTTTTTCCATATTGGTAACGGGGTCTTGTTCTTTTGGTGCATAATTAATGGTGTGATTCGTTCCTTGCAAAAAAGCAGGCAATGAGGAAGCGGTTAATTGGGTGCTTTTTTCCATGTTCATGCTGTATTCAATGACGTTTTCTAGTTCTCGGATGTTTCCTGGCCAGTGATGCTGTTTTAGTCGTTTTAAAAATTCCTTATCGAAAGCCTGAATAAACTTTCCTGTTCGGGTTTGCAGTTTCTCCATTAAAATCGGAACTAGTTCGGCAATATCTTCTTTTCTTTCCCTTAGAGGGGGTAAATGGATAGGAATAACATTTAGGCGATAATAAAGATCTGAACGAAACTGTTTTGAGTCGATGAGTTTTTCTAATGATTGGTTAGCAGCGGAAATGATTCTAACATTTACCTTTTTGGAAAGGGTGCCACCAATTCTCTGTACGATGCCATCTTGCAATACTTTTAAAAGCTTTGGCTGCATGTGGATGGGGAGGTCAGCAATCTCATCCAAAAAAAGAGTTCCTCTATCTGTCAGTTCAAAATATCCGGGTTTCCCCTTTTTTCTTGCTCCAGTAAATGCTCCTTCTTCATAGCCAAATAACTCACTCTCAAATAAAGATTCTGGAATGCTTGCACAATTGATCTCGATAAAGTTTCCTTTTTGAAACATGCTTTGTTCATGAATTAGTTTGGCGAGTAAGCTTTTTCCTGTTCCTGTTTCTCCTGTAATGACAATAGAAGAGGTGCTGTTAGCCAGCTGTTTAATGAGCTCTTTTAAGTTTTTTAATGTATGAGTGTTACCAAGAATATAATTGGTTTTTTCGTTGTCTTGCTTGATCTCTGGCCGAAATGCTCCACTTTCATTCAGTAGGTTAATGATGATGTCGCTTAATTGTGCCATCCAGTAACTGTACTCTTTTTGACGCTCCATTAACATCTTTTCCCCCTCTGGAGAAAAGCTTACAAATGCAAGGTAGCCGTATTGATGACTATCTTTCACCATGTTTTGTATGATTTCTACGGTGGAGGGGCAATTTTTTTGGAAGTGACATCCTTGACACATTTTCATATGTCCTGGCTTGTGTAAAAAGCTGATTGGATGCTCATACAGTTTCTTAAAAAAGGGCAAATGAACTCTCTTCCCTTTTCTTCTCTTATATTCTTCCGTTGAGGCAATCAGCACACCCTCATGATCAAAAAAAGCGATGTCAATTTGTAAAAGCTCTGCAAACGTGTGAATCACTTTGGAAATCGAGTTGATTGGTGACAATAGATACCCTCCCTTGTACTTTCATTCCTAGTTTTTGAGAATGAAAGAATGTTTATGTTTTTTGATTATAATTTTGAATATTAAAAATTGTCAATTTATTTTTGTTTTTGACATTTTTGTCAAAGAATTATGCCGTTAAGCTTTGAAATCATTGATTTTACCGCTCTATTAAGTTGGCATGCTTATTGCAATATTATTTAGCAACAACAGTAAAGGAGGATGTGTAATGGAAGTCGATTATTTTCAATTAAAAGATAAAGTCTCGGTGGTGACAGGAGCGGCATCAGGGATTGGGTATGCGACCGCCGAATTGCTAGCGGAAGTGGGGGCTACGGTTCTTCTTCTTGATATTAACGAAGAAAGTGGGGCTCAAGCGGCACAAGGTTTACGCGACAAAGGCTTCAATGCCGAATTTTTAAAATGTGATGTGACAAGTAAAGCAGATTGTGAAAAGGTCAACGAGTATATCGAACAAACATATAAACACGTAGATGTTCTCTTTAATAACGCAGGCATCATTAAAAGAAAAACTGTGGTGGAGTTAGAGGAGAATGAATGGGATTCAGTGATTGATGTGTCGTTAAAAGGTGTCTATCTGCTATCGAAATACTTAATTCCGCTCATGAGCAGTGAACGCGGAGGAAGCATTATCAATACTGGCTCAGGCTGGGGATTGAAAGGCGGAGACAAAGCAGCTGCTTATTGTGCTGCGAAAGCTGGGGTTGTCAATTTGACAAAAGCGATGGCGATTGACCATGGACCGCAAAATATCCGTGTGAATTGCATCTGCCCAGGGGATACCGATACCCCATTATTACGAGACGAAGCGAAGCAATTAGACGTGGAAGAGGGAGCATTTTTGAAAGGGTCAGCTACAGACCGCCCGTTAGCACGAATTGGTACTCCACGCGACATTGCAAAAGGAGTCTTATTCTTAGCAAGCGACCTCTCTGCTTGGGTGACAGGAACAGAGCTCGTTGTTGATGGAGGCGGCCTAGCGTAAGGAAGACAAAATTTTTTAGGAGGTATTATTATGACAAACAATGTACACCCTTACATACCAAATATGGTACCTAAGGTGAAAGAAGAAATGTTAAAAGAAATTGGTGTTCAGTCTACGATGGAGTTATATTCTTGCATTCCAGAGGAGCTTCATTTGAAAGAAGAAATGAATATCCCAGAAGCATTAACAGAATATGGCCTACGTCGCCATATCGAAGAGCTATTGAGTAAAAATATTAGCGCCAATGACTATTTGAATTTTCTAGGGGCTGGATGCTGGCAGCACTTTGTCCCTGCTGTTTGTGATGAAGTGAATCAGAGATCAGAGTTTTTGACGGCGTATGCTGGAGAACCTTATGAGGATCATGGGAGATATCAGGCGCTATTTGAATATCAAAGTTTGCTAGCTGAACTGGTAGATATGGATGTCGTGAATGTGCCTACATTTGACTGGGGACAAGCAGCCGCTACATCGATTCGAATGGCTGCCCGCATTACTGGAAGAAAACAAGTATTGATAGCCAATACGGTTTCTCCAGAACGGGCGAAAATTATTCAAAACTATGGTTCTCCAGATCTTGAATTTATTTTTTTACAGCATGATACCAATATGGGGCAATTAGATTTAGAAGATTTGAAGAAGAAAGCATCCGCTGATACAGCAGCGATCTATTTTGAAAATCCGTCCTATTTGGGCTTTATTGAGTCGCAAGGAAATGAAATCTCTGAAATCGCCAAGAAAAATGGCATGCTTGTCGTTGTTGGGGTGGACCCTAGTTCATTAGGGGTGATGAAACCACCAAGTCAATATGGGGCGGATATTGTTTGTGGCGATCTTCAGCCGCTCGGCATGCATATGAATTACAGCGGCGGTCAAGCGGGCTTTATCGCCACAAGAGATGAAGAAAAATTTGTGAATGAATATCCTTCCCGCCTGTTCGGGATCGTTCCGACAGTAAAAGAAGGTGAGTACGGCTTTGGCGATGTCGCTTACGATCGGACATCCTTTGCTTTACGGGAAAAAGGGAAGGAATCTGTAGGCACTCAAACAGCATTATGGGGAATTACAGCAGGCGTGTATTTGTCCTTGCTCGGACCAACTGGAATGTATGAGTTAGGACAAACCATTATGCAAAATAGTCAATACGCTGTGAAGCAATTGAATAAAATCGCGGGCGTAAAAGGCTCTAGATTAAGCTCGCCTTTCTTTAAAGAATTTATCGTTGACTTTAATAATACGGGTCTGTCCGTTGCAGAGATTAATAAAAAACTACTAGAGAAGAAGATTTTCGGAGGCAAAGATCTTTCTAAGGAGTTTCCAGAGTTCGGTCAGTCGGCTCTGTATTGTGTTACGGAAGTTCATACGAAGAGTGACATCGATCGTTTGATCACATCCCTACAAGAAGTAGTAGCGAACTAATTCATATAAGAGGAAAGGAGATTTTGAAAATGGAAAAGATCCAGAGAAAAAGCAAAGTGAGAGATTTTCACCAAGCAAAATGGAATGAACCAATTATTTTTGAACTGCATCAACAAGGAGAAAGAGGCGTTGAAATTCCATTACCAGATCCATTCGTTATATCAGAAGTTGGCGATGGCGTTTCGGCGATTCCGAACGAGATGGTGAGAAAAGAGAAACCGAAGCTTCCAGAGATCGGTCAGGCACGTGTGCTCAGACATTATGTGCGCCTATCTCAAGAAACGTTAGGATCAGATTTTAACGTTGAAATTGGTCAAGGCACATGTACGATGAAATACATTCCAAAGATTAATGAGCTATTAATTCGGAATCCGAAAATGATGGAATTGCATCCGCTTCAAGATGAAAGCACGGTACAAGGCATGCTTGAAATTATTTATAAGCTGGATTTATGTATGAGAGAAATTTCTGGAATGGATCACTTTTCTTTTCAGCCAAGCGGCGGCACGCAAGCGTTGTTTGCGATGGCTTCTATTGCGAGAAAATATCATGAATCTCGCGGAGAAGGCGATCAACGCGATGAAATCATTACAACTATTTTCTCTCATCCTTCACAAGCGGCAACAGCAGCAGTCAAAGGGTTCAAGATCATTACGTTGCACCCGGATGAAGATGGATTCCCAGACATTGAGAAATTAAAAGCGGTTGTGTCGGAACGAACAGCAGGGTTCGTTGTTGCCAATCCAGAAGATACGGGCATCTATAATCCGAAAATTAAAGAGTTTACTAGAATTGTGCACGAAGCAGGAGGCATTTGTTATTACGATCAAGCGAATGCCAATGGGCTCTTAGGGATTACTCGTGCAAAAGAAGCAGGGTTTGATATGTGCTTCTTTAACCTTCATAAAACCTTTGCGGCTCCGCATATGTGTGGAGGTCCGGCAACCGGCGCTCTTGGAGTTGTGGAAGAACTAAAAGAGTACTTGCCTGCGCCAATCGTAGAATTTGATGGAGAAAGATACTATCTGAATGAGGATCTTGAACATTCTATTGGAAAAGTACGTGCCTTCCACGGAGTGGCACAAACCGTTTTAAGATCGTACGCTTGGATTCGTGCGTTAGGTCCAGATGGGTTAAAAGAAGTAGCACAAACCGCTGTTCTCAACAACAATTATTTGTATCACAAAATCCAAAAGATTCGCGGGGCAAGCGCTCCTTATGTGAAAGGGCAGCGCCTTGAACAAGTGCGCTATAGCTGGGAGCAGATGACAGCGGAAACAGGTGTCACGACAGAGGATGTGCAAAGACGAATGACCGACTTCGGCCTGCATTATTGGACGAGTCATCATCCGTACATCGTGCCGCAGCCATTTACCCTTGAGCCGACGGAAAGCTATTCCAAAGCTGATTTGGATGAATATATTGCAGCCCTAGAGCAAATCTCAAAAGAAGCATATGAAAATCCAGAAGTCGTTCAAAACGCGCCATATAACAGCACCATCCACAAATTAGACGAGAGAGATTTTCTTGATGATCCAGAAAAATGGTGCATTACATGGAGAGCGTATCAAAAGAAAGTTAAACAGCCAGAGCGGATTTAACTTTGAAAGGGCAATCAAGCTTGCGTTTGATTGCCTTTCTGCCCTTCATTTTCTCTAAATAAGGAAAACTATTGATGAGAGGTGTTTTTAATGAAAAAGATGGCGTCATTAGCTTTAATTACTAGCTTGCTTTTCCTTTTTGTCTTGAGTGGTTGTGGATCTGATAATTCCAAAACGACAGGAGCAACGGACGAAAGAACGAAAAAGGATCAAGGAATGAAGCTCGTTAACGAAGGAAAATTAACATTCGCCATGAGCGGTTTGCTGAAGCCTCTCAACTACAAAGAAAAGAATAAACTAGTTGGTTTTGACGTTGAAATTGGTCATGAAATCGCCAAGCGGATCGGACTAGAGTCCAATCCTGTGACCAACCCATGGGAAACGATTTTGCAAGGTTTGAAAGGAAAAAAATATGATGCCATCATCGGCAGTATGACAGCTACGGAAGAACGAGCGAAGCAAGTTGACTTTTCTGATCCTTACTACATTTCTGGCGCTCAAATCTTTGTAGCTGACACAAATGAGACTTTGAAATCGAGAGCAGATTTGAAAGGTAAGAGAATTGGAGTAGTGCAATCTAGTACGTACAAACAGGACGCTGAGCAATACACGAAAGACATAAAGAGTTATCCAAGCGATGTATATGCTTTACAAGACCTTGCGCCAGGACGCGTTGATGCGGTTATTACAGATAAGATCGTTGGAATTAATGCTATGAAAGAGTCTAACTTAAAAATTAAGACAGTGGATGAAGTATTGAAAAAAGAGAACATTGCTGTTGCGGTAAATAAAGATAATCCTGAGCTCCTCAAGGAAATAAACAAAGCAATTCAGTCGATGATTGAAGATGGCACTTATGAAAAGATCAGCAACAAATGGTTCGGGGTGAACCTTTTAGAAAAATAAAACGTGTACCAACTTTAATGGAGTGAGTTGAATGAGGAGATGAGGTAACCTTGGATTTCATAACTAGTATAGTTTCTATTTTTCAAACGCATGGCTTCGAATTTCTAAAAGCTACTGTAATTACCGTGCAACTAACCGTGGTTTCTTTATTGATTGCTATGGTAATTGGTTTAGTCTTTGCCTTTTTTAAAGTTTCTAATATGAAGATTCTTCAAAAGCTGGCTGATGTCTATATTTTTCTTGTACGGGGAATGCCTTTGATCGTGCAACTTATGTTCTTGTATTACGGGATATCTAGTGTGTTTGTCTTATCAGATTTCACTGCAGGAGCCATCGCCTTAGGGATTCACTCTGGCGCCTATATAGCTGAGATCTTTCGAGGGGCGATTCAATCTATTGACCGCGGACAAATGGAAGCAGCTCGTTCCTTAGGAATGCCATATTCTCTTTCGATGCGCCGAGTTATTTTACCTCAGGCCTTTAAGAGGGCAATTCCATCATTGGGAAATCAATTTATTATCGGATTGAAAGATTCTTCTCTTGTGGCATACATTGCTGTTACAGAATTGTTCAACCATGCTCTCTCTGCACAAGCGGAAAACTATATGCCGTTTGAGACGTATTTGGTGGTTGGAATTTACTATTTGATTCTTGTTCTTATTTTCACGATAATTTTCAACAAAGTTGAGGGAAGGCTAGATGTTCATAAGCGCAGCAAGCGTAGAGGAGGAGAACCACTTGATCAAGGTACAACAGTTGTGCAAAGCGTTTGATGGGATAGAAGTGTTAAAGAATATTTCCGTCGAGATTAAAAAATCCGAGGTTGTCGTTTTAATTGGGGCGAGCGGTTCGGGGAAAAGCACTTTACTGAGATGCCTCAATTTCCTGGAGATCAAGGATAAAGGAGAAATAGAGATCAATGGACAGGTCATTGATATAAACAAAACAAATCTTAATAAGGTAAGGGAAGACATGGGAATGGTATTTCAGCATTTCAACCTATTTCCACATATGACAGTGTTAGCGAATGTCATTGAGGCACCTGTTCATATTAAAAAGAAAAGTAAACAAGCAGCCATTGAGCAAGCGATAGAGATTTTAAAGAGAGTGGGGATGGCCGATAAAGTACATCAATACCCCGAACAATTATCTGGAGGACAAAAACAAAGGGTTGCGATTGCTAGGGCATTGGCCATGGAACCGCAAGTGATGTTATTTGATGAACCAACCTCAGCATTAGATCCTGAACTTGTTGGCGAAGTACTAGAGACGATGAAAAGCTTGGCGAAGGATGGGATGACTATGGTGATAGTTACACATGAAATGGGGTTTGCACGCGAAGTGGCTGATCGAATAATTATGTTAGCTGATGGCAGCATTATTGAGGAGGGGTCTCCAACGGAATTATTTACTAAGCCGAAAGAAGAAAGGACACGCCGATTTCTCCAGCAAGTGTTATAAAGCGGCGGTATTTTTGAAATTTATATGATAACAAGGAGCGTGCCAATTCATGTTTTCTACTCGTGAAGAAATATTAGAATTAACAGATCAATTAGTCAAAATTGAAAGCGTTGTCAATACATCGGGAGAAGTGAATATCGCTAACAATCTATATCATTTCATAAGCATCTGGCCTTATTTTCAACAAAACCCTTCTTACCTCATTAAGTCAAGAACAGAGAATGATGAAATTGAGCGTTACAATGTCATGGCATGTGTGAAAGGCGCTAAGGGGGATAGTAATAAAACTGTCATTTTAATGGGGCATATTGACACAGTAGGAATCGATGATTATGGATCTTTAAAAGACAAAGCATGCTTTCCCACAGAGCTCATGAAAGCGTTATCTAATGAAGAGTTACCAGAACTTGTCCAACAACATTTAGATTCAAATGAATGGCATTTTGGTCGTGGGGTTCTAGATATGAAAAGTGGAGTAGCTAGTCATCTTTATCTACTAAAGTATTATTCTGAGCATCCTGAACAATTAGCTGGCAACTTGGTTTTGCTAGCAGAATGTGATGAAGAAGACAGCTCTCATGGCGTTTTATCTGCACTTAAAGATTTAAAGAAGTGGAAAGAAGAACATCAATTTGAGTATATCGCTCTGATTAACTCCGATTTTGTAGCTCCTCGATTTGCAGGGGATACGAAACGCTATATTTACAAAGGAACGGTTGGAAAAGTATTGCCTTCTTTCTTTATTACAGGAGCAGAAGCACATGCAGGTTCTTGCTTCGAAGGCTTGGATCCTAACTATATAGCGGCGGAGTTAACAAGACAAATTAGTTACAACCCGGAGCTATGTGATACGTCCTTAGGAGAAACTCCTGTTCCGCCCGTTTCCTTAAAGCAAACAGACTTAAAGCCAAATTACACGATACAAACAGCATTGTCTGCTTACGTATATTTTAACTTCTTTATTCAATCTTGGTCTCCTAAAGATGTACTCGTAACACTGAAGAAGCAGGCAGAAATTGCTTTTGATAACGCAATAACTAACTTAAAAGAGAAGCATCGAAAGTACTGTGAAATTAGCGGCAACCCTTACAGTGAACTTCCGTGGAAAGCTAGAGTGATCATCTATGAAGAGATGCAAAGAGAGTTAATTGAACAGCATGGAGAGCCGTTTACACAACATATGTCTGCATTTAAAGAAAAATTGCTGTTAGACAGCACACTAGATACGAGAATGTTTGCAGCACGAGTTGTGGAAGAAGAATGGAATTGGATGAGCGATAAAAGCCCAGCTATCATCTTATTCTATTCATCACTTTACTCGCCTCGAATCGAACTGACCGGCAAAAATGAATACGAACAAAATTTACTCCATGCACTAGAAGAAGCAGTGAAAGCTGTTCAGCCATATTATCCACATCCTATTGTCATAAGAAATTATTTTCCTTATGTATGTGACATGAGCTGTGTAGCACTCAGCGACGGGGAGGAAGGAATTAGAGCAGCTACTGTAAATAATCCAGGCTGGGGCACTAAGCATTATGTGAATTATAAAGCTATTCAAGAGCTTAATGTCCCTACTATCAACATTGGTCCATATGGATATGATGCGCATAACAGATATGAGCGGATGGAACTGAAATATTCGACAGAAATGGTTCCAAATATTACGAATGAAGTGATTGGAAGACTTTTGGATGTTGATAGAAATCGGACAAACGAACCGTTAGCTGAAAAAGCAATCCCCAATGATTAAATAGTGAAGGGAGAGGATGGTAAGTGGCTGCTAAATATTCAGATAGTCTGCAACAGAAACGCGTGGTAGTGACAGGGGGAGCAAGCGGAATAGGTCTTGCCACTGCTATTCGATTTGCGGAGGAAGGGTCGAACGTCACGATATTGGATAATAATCAAGCTCAGCTTCTTCGTACTCTTGAGGAATACCCGATCATTCAACATGGGCTATTAGTAGATGTCAGTCAGCCAAACGAAGTGAGCCATGCTTTTGATGAGATCGATTCGCTTATGAATGGGATAGATATTTTAATTGCGAATGCTGGAGTCAGTGAACGAACGAGCTTTGTTGATATTACTCCAGAGCAATGGAGAAAAGTGATGGGTATCAATCTCGATGGAATCTTTTTTACGGCGCAAGCAGCGGCCAAGCGTATGCTTTCTCAAGGAGAAGGAGTCATTTTGATGACAGCCTCTACGAACGGGTTAGCAGGACACCCTTATTATGCCGACTATAATGCTTCTAAGGCTGGAGTGAATTTGTTAGCACGAACCATGGCATTAGAGCTTGCGCCAACGGTTCGAGTCAATACGGTCTGTCCAGGATATGTGCTTACACCCATGCAACTCGCGGAATATACAACAGAAATGTTGAAGAAAGTCGATAAAACGATTCCTTTACAACGGCATGCTCAACCTGAAGAAGTCGCCAATTTATATGCTTTTTTAGCTTCTAAAGAAGCCGCCTATATTACTGGTCAAAACTTCCCGATTGATGGGGGTGAATTGGCTTAGAAAATGAACAAGATCGTTTATCAATCAAGCAGACTGCGGTGTGACCGCATCTACTTATATTTTTATAAAAAATAATGAAGAAATGAGAGGGGAATTATTATGTATCATGTTTCTAATGAAAAAAAGATTTATGCGATGTCACCAGTTAATCAGCCTGCATTAGTGGTCAATCCAGGGACTTTAGTGACGCTGGATACAAATGACTGCTTTGATAACCAAATTGACGCTGAGGATATTTTGCTCAGTGAAGTGGATTGGAATCGCTTGAATCCCGCAACAGGCCCTGTTTATGTGGAAGGAGCTGAACCGGGAGATATTTTATCTGTTCATATTCAGAAGATTGAACTGGCTGATCATGGATTTTCCTTTGCTGCACCTGATCTTGGTGTAATGGGGGATCGATTAACGACGAATACGATTAAGAAGTTGCCTATTCATAATGGAAAGGTTCTATATAATGATCGATTGCAAATCCCGTTGAATCCGATGATTGGTGTGATCGGAACGGCCCCAGCGAATGAATCCGTTTTAAATGATACACCAGGAGAGCATGGCGGGAACATGGACTGCAAACAAATTAAGGAAGGGGCAATCGTCTTTTTACCTGTAAATGTACCTGGTGCTTTATTAGCTTTAGGTGATTTACATGCTGCAATGGGAGATGGAGAAATTTCAAGCGGTGTAGAGATTGCAGGGAAAGTAACGCTCAAGATCGAGGTGATCAAAGATAAGGATTGGAAATTACCCTTAGTCATTACAGAAGAGAAGATGATGACGGTAGCTTCAGCGAAGACGCTAGATGAAGCAACAGATAGAGCGGTTAAAAATATGGTCGACTGGTTAGAAAAAGAGACGGGAATGAGCACGGTAGAAGCCAGTATGCTGTTAAGTATTGCAAGCGATTTGCGTGTATGCCAAGCAGTGAATCCTCTTAAAACGATGCGGGTGGAACTTCCGAGTTGGATGGTTGAAAAATATGGCGTGACATTAACCAAACAGATGGCTTCATATTGCGAGATTGAATCAACATCATTTACTAAATACTAAGGGGTGAAGGAGATGTCCATTGAACAATTTGGTTATAAAGAAGAGTTGAAGCGGGTGTTAACTTTTAAAGATCTGCTCATTTATGGATTGATTTTCATGCTGCCCATTGCACCATTTGGTGTATTTGGTTATGTGTTCGAGGTTTCTAATGGAATGGTTCCTCTCGCTTATATGATTGGAATGGCAGGTATGATATTTACAGCGATGAGCTATGCGCGAATGTCAGAAGCATTTCCTGTAGCGGGATCTGTCTATGCTTATGCACAGCGCGGCATCAACGAATATGTAGGTTTTATTTGCGGGTGGGTAATTCTTTTGGATTACATATTAATCCCTGCCCTAAGCTACATTGTCAGCGCTTCAGCTTTAACAGCCTTTATGCCATCCGTGCCTAAATGGATATGGCTCTTTTTCTTCATCGTTATTAATACAGTCATTAATATTAGGGGAATTGAATTTACAGCCAAAGCAAACAAAGTGATTTTAACCTTGATATTTATCGTATTAGCTGTTTTTATTGTCGTCGGTTTATCAGCTTTGTATGGCGGAGCAGGAGCAGGGCAGCTAACAATCAAGCCCTTTTATGATGTTGATGCATTTAGTTTGCCATTGGTGATGGGAGCTGTATCGATTGCCGTTTTATCCTTTTTAGGATTTGATGCCATTTCTACTCTGTCGGAGGAGGTGCAAGGCGGCAAGCAAACCGTTGGAAAAGCAACTATTGCTACATTGCTGTGTGTGGGAACACTCTTTATTGTGCAAACATGGATCGCCAGTGATTTGGGCAGAGGAATGACTATCAAAAATTTGGATACTTATTTTTATGAAATAGCAGGAGTAGCTGGAGGAACATGGTTAAAGAACGTAACGATTTTAGCAACAGCTTTTTCATGGGGAATTGCTTCCTCGTTGGTTGCTCAAGCAGCTATTGCACGTGTACTATTTTCGATGGGGCGAGATCGTAAATTGCCGTCTGTACTTGCGAAGGTTCATCCAAAATATAAAACTCCGTATGTTAGTACCGTTCTAGTTGCATTTGTTTCATTATTTGTTTGCTTTTTGTTCCAAGAACACACCGCTATATTAACGAATGTGGTTAATTTCGGTGCCCTGACAGCTTTTTTGATGCTTCATATTTCGGTAATTAACCACTTTATCATTCGGCAAAAATCAAAACAGTATATGAAATACCTTGTCTTACCTTTAATCGGAGCGATCGTTATTGGCTATGTGTTATACGGGATGGATATTTTAGCTATTAAAGTAGGACTGGGATGGACTATGTTAGGAATTGTTTATCTGGGCGTGCTCACAAAAGTGTATAAAGAAAAGCCTGCTTCTCTCGAGATATAGATGTATTTAAAGATCTAGTGGCCAAACAATTACACGTTAAATATTCAGAATAATCAATTTATTAATCGGAAGAAGGAGGGGACTCTATGAGTAATTTAGAAACAAAACCAAGTATGGAAAACGCTTCTGTTACCACAGGCGGTAAGTTAGAGCGAGGGCTACGTTCCCGCCACATAACCATGATTGCCATTGGGGGTGCCATCGGAACGGGACTATTTGTTGCGAGTGGTGCAACGATCAGTCAAGCAGGCCCAGGCGGAGCATTTGTTGCTTATCTCGCTATCGGCTGTATGGTGTATTTTTTGATGACAAGCCTTGGCGAGATGGCGACATATCTTCCCGTTTCCGGTTCGTTTGAAACATATGGGACTCGCTTTGTTGATCCCGCCTTTGGATTCACACTTGGGTGGAACTATTGGTTAAGTTGGTCCACGACGATTCCAGCTGAATTAGCTGCAGGAGCGCTAGTGATGAAATATTGGCTGCCTGGATCTTCGGATATTTTGTGGGGAGGGATTTTTTTAGCGTTAATTTTCTTGCTAAATGTCCTTTCTGTTAAAGGGTATGGGGAAGCTGAATTTTGGTTTGCCGGAATCAAAGTGATCACGATTATTGTGTTCCTGATCGTTGGAGTGGCAATGATTTTCGGTATATTTACGAGCCCAGCAGTTGGATTTGAAAATTTTACAAAAGGAGAAGCACCTTTTAAAGGAGGATTTCTCGCTATAGTAGGGATTTTCATGATTGCTGGATTCTCTTTCCAGGGAACGGAGATGGTGGGGATCGCCTCCGGGGAAAGTGAAGATCCTGAACGCAATGTTCCTAGAGCTATTCGCAGTGTTTTTTGGAGAGTCTTGATTTTTTATGTATTTTCTATCATGGTCATCGGGTTGATTATTCCTTATACAGACCCTAACCTTCTGAAATCAGATGTAGATAATATTACAATCAGTCCATTTACACTGGTGTTCCAAAAAGCGGGTCTTGCTTTCGCTGCCTCACTGATGAATGCGGTTATTTTAACATCGGTTCTCTCAGCTTGTAACTCAGCTACGTATGCATCCACGCGAATGCTTTGGGCGCTTGCCCAATCAGGAAAGGCTCCTAAATTTCTTCGCAAAGTG
Organism: Bacillus sp. REN10; assembly: GCF_016820555.1. Taxonomy (GTDB): domain Bacteria; phylum Bacillota; class Bacilli; order Bacillales; family Domibacillaceae; genus Bacillus_CE. The sequence goes on from NZ_JADHDW010000004.1 coordinate 109,092, forward strand.
AATGCAAAGGGCGTGCCTATTTATGCTCTATACGCCAATATTATTTTTGGATTAGTTGTTTTCTTATCTTCCTTTATTGGAGATGGAGTGGTGTATTTATGGCTTCTGAATATGACGGGACTAACTGGATTTTTAACTTGGGTAGGAATTGCGATCTGTCATTATCGATTCCGCAAAGCTTACATCGCCCAAGGAAGAGACCTTAACGAATTAAAATTTAAAGCGAAATGGTATCCTTTTGGCCCTTTATTGACGCTAGTGCTATGTTCCGTCGTAATCATCGGTCAAGGGAGTGATGTGATTTCAGGAGATACAGTTAACTGGTATGGCATGTTAGTTTCGTATATTAGTTTGCCTGTGTTTATTATTCTATGGATCGGTTATAAGTTTATTAAAAAGACAAAAGTTGTGCCGTTGAAAGAATGCGACTTTAGCCGGGATGATATCTAATCGATTACTTTGTTTTTGAAGGTTGATGGGAGGGCGCCTTATTATGAATCGGAGGCGCCTAACCAAGATTCAATGACCCCAACCGTCTTACCCCTTTAAAAACTGATCACATTTTATGATTAATCGATTATAATCGATTAATCAATTCTATTGATGAAAATAAGTATCTGTTTCTGGCGGTGTGCTGGCTTGCGCCCGATTTTCCACTCAATCCGACCGAAAGTGGAAGTTAGGCGACCGATTTCGTATCAATTGCGACTGATTAGCTCTTCATCCCGACTAATCGTGTACTACAAAAGACCAATCCACTTCCCATCTAACAAAAAACACCTGCCATGACAGCAGGTGCGACACTTTATTTCTTTAAAGCCGCTTTTAGTTCTTCGCGTTTATTGATGAGCACATCCGCATAGCTAGATTGAGAAGTGGCGGCCGATGTATAGAGTGGTTCAGTGTGAATGATTACCGCTTGTGAGTGAACATTGTCATCGTTCACGGAAAGCAGGGCGTCATATCCAGACTTCTGCCAGTGTGTGACAAAGCGATTGGACGGATATTCTTCATCATAGTAGAAAAAGTCGTGTCCGAACTCTTTCACACCGCCGCGATGAAGCTCGCTATGAATGCCAGCTAACTCGCTTCTCGTATGGTAGGAGTCTTCTTCAGGAATGAAATTATAAGTCGCGAATATAAGCTTGTTATTTTCAAATAAATATTCTAAATGGGCATAGTAACCGTATTTTTCCACGCTGTAAATTAATATACCCAAGTGGCCGTCATGATCACCTAGTATTAAAGGACGTGTTTCACGATTTTTCACTTGTTGATACGTCATTCCCAATTTGATGTCTTTCATTAAGACAGGAGCTGTTTGTCCAGGTGATGGGGGAGCGACTTTGAAGCGATCATCCAAACAGCGGCTTAAAAAGACGGAAAACTGGGCGCGAGTGACGGTATCTTTCGGCTTAAAGGTACCGTTCGAATAGCCGGCGGTAATCCCATTTTCAGCGAGCAAACTAATGTATGGCTGGGCCCAATACGATGTAGACACATCTTTAAAAGTAATATTTTTGTTTCCTTTCAACGAATACGCATTGACTAGCATTCTAGCCATTTCCTCTCGAGTGAGCGGCTTATTCGGATAAAAATTAGTTCCTTTCGGATAAATGCCTTCATCCACAATCGCAGCAATATATTTATACGCACTGTGGGTAACAGGCACATCTTTAAAGCGAGGATTCGGGCGATTGTTCACATTTAAGTTCAAAGCGCGAGCAAGCAAAATGGCTGTTTGCCCACGCGTCACCGATGCATTAGGTTTAAACGTGCCGTCAGAAAAACCGCTAATGATCCCCTTATTCGTAAGAAACTCAATTTCTGTTCTTGCCCAATGATTATTCGTATCTTTGAATTTGCTGCTAGCTTCCGTTTGAGTAGCGGGAACAAACAAACTAAGTAACAGGACGAAAGACAACATCATTTTTAATACATACTTCATGGCGACCACTCCTTTGTTTATGAATAACCAAAAACTAGACAACGTAACGACATCCCCATCGATGAACCATGAATCGCCTCCTTCAGAATATCTCGAATTAATTCAATGGTAACATCTGGGGTATCTGTTTTTTTGGAGGGGTACTTGTGAAAAATGTACAAAAAAGACATCTTTTCGATAAATAAGATGTCTTTTTTCGCAGAAGATTTACCCTCTTTTATACTTTTTCGCTAAGTTCATCGCCATTCGCTGAGGAATTATATTTAACACACTTACTAATACCAACAAGTGAACAGGGGCCAGAGGTTTGAAATAACCACCCCATCGGTCATTCCCTGCCATTTGAGTGATGAAATAATAAGAAACGACAGCCGATACCAAATTTCCGATGAACACAGCCATGGTGTGATGAGAATATTGACCGATGAAAGCGAGAATCGAAGTGACGAGGATCATCAGTACATACCCGATCATTGAGCCATCCGCGAAGTCCTTATACATAGAAAAATAGACAAATGGAAAACCATATAAGCAGAGGATGAGGAGATTCATGGCTACTTTTTTCATAGTGTCGCCTCCCATTTTAGTAGATCAAGCGTGCATCAATATTTCCTTATCAATATATTTCCAATTGGTTGATGCTAGAATTGTATCAATGATTAACACGACTGTCACGTTCCTAAACTTGAAGTTTTTCTATGTTTTTTGATTTGAAAAAAATCATGTTAGGTTGTTCGTTTTTTTAGCTAGGTCTTTTGGTAGAATATTCATAAATACATATTGGTGAGGAGAATGAAGATGAATTATTGGCTCTTTCAAGGCAACCCAAAAGCCTTTGATGTAGATGACTATTTAACTGAAAATGAGGAGCTTACATGGAATGTACGGCAAGCGCATTATGTTTCTGATATACATGTTGGGGATCATGTCTTTATTTGGCGTTCAGATGGTGGTGTGAAATATTCAGGCGGAGTGGTTGCTCTTGCAGAGGTAATGAGTGAGCCATATGAAGGAGAGTCTGCTTGGGAAGTGGAACTTAAGGTACATGAGTATCGTCTGACGGAAGAGGAAGGCATGCTAATGCGCCATCAATTGATGGAATTGCCGATGTTTGACGATTTACCGGTTCTTCGTCTGAAGCAGAATACCAACTATAAGTTATCGGAAAAAGAATTTGAACGATTACATGCCTTTTGGCAGCGTCCAGAAAGGCTAGAAGAACAGTTGCAATTGTCCACACTTGATCAATATTTAGCTTTATTTAGCGAACAAGCGATGGATTGGTTTTCTGAAATGGACTACATTCATGACAATCATGCCTTTTTCCAAGAATTTAAAGGAAAGGTCGCACAAGGAGAGTTGGAGTGGGCATATATTCAAGAAATCGGTCAGCACATCAACGCGTTTATGAGCATGCCTCTTGCTCGGAAGCGGGCTTTAGGGAATAAAAACGCAGAAATTGAAAAATACCGGGACAGCTTTCGCTTTTTATTTTCCGCTGACGTACCTGTCGATGAGCGCATAGATCAATTTATTCATGCTGAAGACTACAAGCTGTTCGGCTTTGGTGAAAGTGTTGTTAGTGAAATTATTGGTAATGTCTATGCAGATGAATATTGCTTTTACAATCAACGCGATCGGGTCGCCTTAGAGAATATTTTGCAGATTCATCCTGATTATCAGCGAGGAGATACTTTCGGACAAAAGTTTCGCAAATTTCAAGAAGCCTTAGCTACACATCAAGTCATTGAGCGATATGAAGCGATTGTGGGCAAACAAACGGATCTGCCTATTTACTTAGAAATTGATCAGTTTTTCAGTTATTTATTTGAAACGTTTCAAGCGAATGAGGAAATGGAGCCAGAAGAGGAAGAGACGGCGATTCAGTATTGGGTACTTGCGGCTGGGGAGGATGGCAAACTGTGGGATCAATTTGAACGCAATCAGGAAATAGCGATTGGCTGGGCTAAATTAGGTGATTTGCGTCAATATTCATCTCGTCAGGAAGTCGGTCGAGTTCTACAAAATGTTGAAAATTTAAGCTATAAGCCTTGGAATAATGCCTATGCCAACTACAATTTTGCGAACATGATGAGCATAGGCGATATCGTCATCATGAAGAAAGGTCGCTCTGCGATCCTGGGCATCGGACGGATTACATCGGACTATCAATACGAAGCAAAGCGGGGAAATTATCGCTCTATTCGGAAAGTGGAATGGCTTCATTTAGGGGAACGATCCGTTGAAGGGTTTAAGTTGCCGATGAAGACATTAACTAACTTTACTTCTCATGAGAGGGAAGTAAAGCAGCTGCTCTCTTTATATGAAGAAGTCAAAATGATGGAAGAAACAAATGATCTTGCTTATACAAAGGAGGATTTACTAGCAGATTTATTTATCCCTGAGGATCAAGTGGATGCCATGATCGACATGCTTGATTATAAGCAAAACATCATTTTGCAAGGACCTCCGGGAGTGGGGAAAACATATGTAGCTAAGCGGCTCGCTTTTTATCATCAGTCAGCGAAAAAGGAAGACAATATCTTATTCGTTCAGTTTCATCAATCCTATGCGTACGAAGACTTTATCCGAGGGTATAAACCTCATGAGGCTGGGCATTTCTATTTGAAAAATGGCTTGTTTTATGAGTTTTGTCAAAAAGCAATGGCGAACCCTTCGGAGAAATACTACGTAATCATTGATGAAATCAACCGCGGCAATTTATCCAAAATCTTTGGTGAATTATTAATGTTGATTGAAACGGATAAAAGAGGGCCAAAACATACGATTCAATTAGCCTATCAAAAGGACGGGGAGTCAGGCTTTTATGTACCCGAAAATCTGTATATCATTGGAACGATGAATACAGCAGATCGCTCGCTCGCCATGGTTGACTTTGCTTTACGGCGCCGCTTTGCCTTCTTGACGTTAGAGCCTGCTTTTCATAGTGAAATCTTTCAGGAATATTTAAGGAAAAAAGGCATTAGTCAAGGGTTCATAGAGAAAATAGTGACTGCTATGCAGGAGATCAATCAAGAAATTGTGAATGACACGATCAATGCTGGACGCGGGTTTGAGATTGGCCATAGCTACTTCACTCCTTCAAAGGCCATGGATGAGGATGAACAAAGATGGTTTGATCGAATTGTTCGCCTTGAAATTGAACCGCTGCTGAAGGAATATTGGTTTGATCAGGAAGAGAAGGTGCGTGAGTTGCTTGCCAAGCTTCAATAAAGTTCCGATTAAAAATATTTATTATATGTTGATGTATGCTTGGGGGATCTTGCCAGAAAAAGATGCGCAAACAGTCGGTCAGGAGGATTACGCTGATATTTATTCGCTGCTGATCGATGTGCTGACAGACAAGCTTCCTGTGTTGATTCGAAAGGGATTGCACCGAGATTATGTAAATCATAAAGAGCTCACACCGACGCTGAAAGGACGAGTGGACTTTTCAGCGTCGCTTCATCGCCAATCTTTTCGGCAGGCAAAAATGGTCTGTGAATTCGACGAGTTGTCTCATGACATCTTGCTGAATCAAGTGATTAAATCCACGTTGATGGAAATTGGCAAGGTGAAAGAACTAGCACCACCTCTTCGCAAAAAAGTATTTCATGTGTTGCCCTATTTTACTGACATCACAGCCATTCCTCTAACACCTAGAGTATTTCAATCGGTTGTTATCGGCAGGAATACACGGCATTATCATTTAGTCATAAGCATTTGCAGACTGTTATTTGAGCATCTTCTTATTAATGAAGAAACAGGGGATCGCCAGTTTGTCAGCTTTGACCGCTCACAAAATCTAGGAAGATTTTTTGAGAAATTTATTTATCACTTTTACCGACTAGAGCAAAATGAATTTCACGTTTGCAGCGAGAATGTAGAGTGGGCCACAGATACAGACCAAACTCATCCGTTGCTACCGCGGATGACAACCGATCTCTCATTGATTAGCCCTAAACGGAAAATTATTATGGATACAAAATTTTATGCTAACTCATTGAGCAGTCACTATGGCACGGAAAAATTTCACAATCAACATCTGTATCAATTGCTCACTTATTTGACCAATAATCAAGCGGTCAAAAAATACCCGTTTCGATTAGAAGGCATCCTGCTCTATCCAAAAGTAGACAAACAGTTGAATGAACAACTAACCATTCACGGACACAGCATTCGAATATGTACATTAGATTTAACCCGTGATTGGCAATCGATACACCAAAGATGCCTGTCACTCCCCGGTTAATAAGCGAAAGAAATCGCTTTGGACTCTGGTTACTATAATGTCACTCTTGCCCGAAAATTGTTCAAACGAGATTTCTTTGTCTATATGTCTTATCGCCGATTCGCAACGAAGGATCATCGATCGCGTGCTACCTAGTTCCATTCATTAAAAGATTTACGATCAATTAAGGGAACAGCGCTTGTCGCCAAGAGGAAAGATTCTTCGCTCAGTTCGTCCTTCTACGGTTGAACGGAGTTTTGCTCATAGTAAAGAACTCCACGGTTTGCGCTATGCGCGTTACCGTGGAGTTCAAAAGGTGAAAACACAAGTTTTGATGACCGCCATCATACAAAACTTGAAAAAATGGGCCAAACTTCGCTCACTTAAGCAAGTAGGCTTACATCTCACACATCAAATTATAGAAGAAATGCCTTTGTAAAACAAATAGAAACATGAAAATGTCAACAAAATTCTTGGCATTTTCATTGACACAACCTTGTTTCATTTTATGCTTGTTGTTTTGTTGGTGCCAATACAATTTCTCGAATATTTACACTTTGAGGTTGATTAAATACAAAATAAATTGTTTCTGCAACTGTATTTGGATTTAGACCACCATGAATAGATTCTTTCCATTCTGTGTAACTCTCTTTAATTTGTTCGTCAGATGTGTGTGATAGTAACTCCGTCTCAACTACACCTGGCGCAATTGTTATAACACGTACGTTATGCTTCGAAACTTCTTCACGGACATTTTCACTCATTGAATGAACTGCGAATTTCGTCCCCACATATGCTGCATGATCAGGGAATGTTTTCTTTCCAGCAATAGAGCTTACATTAATAATAGTTCCTGTTTGGCGCTTAATCATAGAGGGAAGTACTGCTTGCATTCCATTTAATAAACCTAACACATTCACATCATACATTTCTTTCCATTCATTAGGGTTTTGTGTAGCGATATCTCCTAATAACATACGTCCAGCATTATTTACGATTGCTTCAACTGGTCCGAACTTGTCCTCAGCTTCCATAAGAACTTTATTTAAAGCCTCTCTATCTGTTACATCCACACTCGCTTTCATTACATTATCACCTGTAAATTGTTCTAACAAATGGGCACGACGAGCTATAACTAAAACTTTATGACCGTTCTCCATAAATTTCTTTGCCGTAGCTTCACCAATACCTGATGAGGCACCTGTAATTGCAATAAAGCCTGTTTTCATTTTGATTGTCTCTCCTTCTTTGATTTCTAAGTAAAATCAGTTTACAATTGAAGCTACTTGAGGTAAAGTAGGCACCTCTTTGTCCTTTAGTAACCTTGAGGTACTTATATAAGGGAGACAATGAATTGAATCAGAAAAAATATTTAAATGAGTTTGATGCAACGATGCAAATCATTCAAGGAAAATGGAAAATAATGATTTTATATGAACTATACGAGAACCCTATCAAACGATTTGGAGAACTTCAAAAATATATTGAGGATATTTCACATAAAACACTATCCAGACAATTAAGGGAACTAGAAAAGGATGGACTAATTACAAAAACTGTTTATCCAGAAGTCCCTCCTCGAGTAGAATATTCCCTAACTAAAAAAGGATTATCCCTTATTCCTTTACTCGATATGATTTGTGAATGGGGGATTACTCATATAAAGAGGGAACATTTAGAACGTGTGTTATGTGATAATTAGGTACCTGTCACCCCCCGGTTTTTGTCGAATGACAAGCATGTAGTTTTGTGAAAACGTGGATGATCTACAATAAAGTTTCGTGACAATCATTCCGCACCTCTAGTTCTTTTTGGAGGGGCGGTTTTTTGTTGGATATTTATGTTAATATTGCAATGGAGGTTGTAGAAAATATGCCTATATTAAAGGGGCGATTTTGTTCAAAAAGAGAAAGGGGGATATCAAGATCCACTTAATACGTTAAACAGAAAGGAACCTCATGAAAAAGATCAAAAAATTAATAAAGTTTATTGGAGTCCTTCTTGTCTTATCACTAATTGTAGCGCTTTTTTTCCCGACATGGACTGCACGTATAAAAGGTGATAACAGTATAAGTACATTGGAACAAGTAAAGATCAATGGAAGTAATCATGAAGTGATGATACGCGGCAATGATAGGGATCATCCAGTGATTATTTTTGTACATGGCGGACCAGGGTGTCCAGAAATACCATATGCTGATAAATACCAAAACTTATTAGAAAACGATTTTACAATTGTTCATTACGACCAAAGAGCAAGCGGAAAATCCTATCATTTTTCTGAAGACTATTCTAACCTTTCATCAGACTTACTCGTCGAGGACTTGCTGGCTATGACGGACTATATATCAAAACGTCTTGGCAAGGAAAAGGTCATCCTCATTGGTCATTCTTATGGTACATATATTGCAACACAAGCGGCTTATAGAGCGCCTGGAAAATATGAAGCATACATTGGCATTGGGCAAATGAGTGATACAGTGGAAAGCGAGATTGATAGTTTGAACTACTCTATTAATCAAGCTCAACATGAGGGGAATACGGAGGATGTTTTATATTTACAAGGGCTGACTGAAAAAATCAAAAAGGGTGATACATTTACTCCACGAAATTATGTTGCAAAATATGGCGGGTCTTCAAGACTTATTGAGAACCCTGATGGGAATAACATCGGTATGTTATTCAGTAGTGAGTACAACTTATTAGATGTCATCCGTTACAACTATGGACTATCCTACTCTCAAAAAGTTTTGTTAAAAGAAGTGTTGGAGAATCCATTGCCTAAGATCGTGCCGAAACTAGAAGTCCCTTGCTACTTTGTTATGGGGAAATACGACTACATGACTTCCTCTCATGCAGCAAAAACATATTTTGATATGCTTGAAGCCAATCAAAAAGAATTTATCCTTTCCGGCAAGAAGACTCCATCTGATTTGTGTTACGGGTGAAGCCCGACAATTCAGGTGGAGATGAATTACCGTCAGCCAACAGGCTGAACTTTTTTGTTTAGTTCATAACTATTTTTAAGAACAAACATTCGCTTCTTTTTTTGTCTTATGATATAATTAGTCGTAGATAAGGAGGGCATAGATATGACAGTTAAATTGGACAACAACAACCATTCAGTGTTCTCGCTCTGCTATCATTTAATTTTGGTTATTAAATACCGCAAAGAAGTGCTGGATGATGACATTTCAGATTATCTGAAGGAACACTTCGTTCGGTTACTTGAGCCAAAAGGAATTACCCTAGAAGAATGGAATCATGATGGAGATCACGTTCATATTTTGTTTCGTTCAGTTCCAAATATTGATTTGTCAAAAGCTATTAACAGTTACAAAAGTGTTAGTTCTCGTTTCGTGAAACGAGATTTCCCTAAGATCAAACAGGATCTATGGAAAGAAATGTTTTGGTCTCGAAGTTATTGCCTTTTAACAACGGGCGGCGCATCGATAGATGTCATTCGTAAGTACATTGAATCACAAGGAATGAACTAATTTTCATTAACTCCACGAGAAAGGCGGTGAAAACAATGACTAGAAAGAAAGCAGTTAAAGTATTACGCAAACAAAAGAAAAGTGAAAACATTCAACGTTTCACTCAAAAACAGAATATTGGACGAGCTTGCCTCAAGGCAAAAGAATTTCGTGTACTTCAACGCATGTCACATAGTTCAAAAGCGTTGCGAAATGTTGGATTGTACACCATTAAGCAAGGTTATTTGAACCACAATAAAATGGCTACCGTAAAAGAAGTGGACGCTGCCATGAAAGCCGATATGAACTATTGGGGTGTTCAATCCAACTCTGTTCAAGCTATCCGTAGAACCTTATATGCAGAAGCGAAAAGCTTTTTTAAAGCACTGGAACAGTGGAAGAAAAACCCTGAAACATTCACAGGTCGCCCTAAGTTTCCGAAATATTCTGGTTCGACTGAAAAACGAATAATTGAAATCTATCAAGTTCCAAAAGTAGATGATAACGGGTATTGGACGATTCCAATGAATGTTGAATTCAGAAAAAGATTTGGTTCCATCAAGATACGTATGCCTAAAAACTTAATGAATAAAAAAATTTCCTACATTGAAATTGTACCCAAACAAAAAGGTCGGTTCTTTGAGGTGCATTACACATATGAAGTGCACGTTTCTCAAATGAAGAAAAAATCAACGACTACTGTTAACGCTTTAAGTTGCGATTTAGGTGTAGACAGATTATTAAGTTGTGCAACAAACACAGGTGATACGTTCTTGATTGATGGCAAAAAACTAAAATCTATTAACCAATACTTCAACAAAATGATCAGTCATCTGCAACAAAAAAATATTGAAAATGGACTTTCAAAACGTGTTGTAACGAATCAAATGGCTGAACTTTGGAACAAACGAGAAAGACAAATGAATGGTTACATTTCACAAACTGTAGGTTTGTTGTTCAAAAAAGTGAAAGAATTCAACATAGATACTGTTGTCGTAGGTTATAACACTGGTTGGAAACAAGAATACGATATGGGAAAAAAGAATAATCAAACATTTGTTCAAATCCCATTCAATAAACTGATTTCAGCCATCGAGAATAAATGTTTAAAAGAAGGCATTCAATTCTTTAAACAAGAAGAAAGCTATACCTCAAAAGCTAGTTTCTTAGACAAAGATATGATTCCTGTTTGGTCAAAGGATAATAAGACGAATTATCGCTTTAGTGGCAAACGAATCACTCGTGGTCTGTATCGAAGTGAATCAGGGAAATGTATCCACGCTGATATTAATGGTGCGTTGAATACATTGCAAAAATCAGGAGTTGTAGAATTGAATGAAAACCTCAAAGTGAAAACTCCGATTCTATTAGAAGTGCAAAAACGTAAGGCTGTTGCTTCGTGCATAGCTTAGTGGGTGTGTCAACCATCCATGTGTACTCGACTTGTCGGGGCTTGTAGCACACGCCGGAGTAATCTGAGTGGTGACTTCTTCCGCAAGGGAGAATTGCTCTTTTTCGAAAGGGTGGTGCAAGTGGGAAAACAATCGTTCGTTGCCAGTACCAACCAAAAACTTACTTGGGGTGTTGCCGTAAGGTGGCATGGATTCTAGAGCGTCAAACTGTCTAGTGATAGACGAAAAGACCTAGAGTTCTAACTCAAGCCCCCACTGAAGCGTTTCATCTCAGTGGGGGTAGTTGACTACATTTGAGAAATCAGCTCATTATCCACAAATGGAAGAGAAGGAAAAATTTCATGAATGGATGTCTAATGTATTTATAAATTGAATCACTTTGTTTTGATCGCTAAAGATAAGTAAATTGAGATCTTCACTCTCATTTATTAAAAGGAGAGCGCTACGAAAAGCCGCTCTCCTTGTTTCTTCATTTGTGAACTATCGCGTTGCATTTCTTCTAACAAAATAAAGAAAAACCAGCTGAATGACTACAACCATTATAAAGGCAATACCCAACACAATGAATGATACCATTCTGATTTCAGGAGTTTGAACAGCCCCTGCCCCATCCACTTCCCTTATTCCAATAAATACGGCTCCAACAGCAAAAATCAATAGCCACACCATATTTATAAGCCACCATATTTTCATTTTCACCATCAATGTCTCCTTTCTCAGCGAGTTAGTAAATCTACTGATACTGCCAATTTATCACCAAAAAACATATGATAATTCCAAATTCTTCATCCTTCTTAATAACAGTATCCTAATTACAAGTCATTTACCAGTTTGAAAGTCCTAGCTTCCTCTTACAATTTCATGAGATTTGTCGATCAATAAAATAGGTGGAAATATAAAGGGAAAATTCAATGCAATGTAGAGGGTGTCTGTTTTTTTAATTCACCTTTCTGTTAAAATATTAGAAAACACTAAAAAAGGAGTCGTTCCTATGCCTACTTACAATAAACTCGTCCGTGACCGCATTCCAGAAATCATCGAAAAAGACGGCAAATCTTTAAAAACTCGTATTCTTAACGAGCAAGAATACTATGAAGAAGTCCATAAGAAAATGAATGAAGAATTGATGGAATATGAAGCTGCCGCTAACGACGAAGAGGCACTCGAAGAACTGGCGGATCTACTAGAACTGATCCATGCAGCAGCCACAATTCATGGGGCCGATTACGAACAACTTGAAGCGATTCGTGAGCGTAAGGCAGAAAAGCGCGGCGGATTTCAGGAGCGGATTTTTTTGATTGAGGTGGAGGATGACTAAGCTACAATTAATCACTAAAAACTTGGTGGACACGATTAATGTACTCGCAGAAGAGGCGGAAGAAATTTATATTCTCACTTCTTTTGTAATGAAGTCGGGTGTGAAAAAGATTCTTCCTTCATTAAAAAAGGCCGCTTTGCGCGGGGCGGAAATTAAAATTGGCACAGGTGACTATTTACATATTACTCAGCCGGATGCCCTTCAGCTTCTTGTGGATGAACTGCCTGAAGCGAAAATCCGCATGTGGAAAAGCGGAGGAAAATCCTTTCATCCGAAAGCGTATTTGTTTCGGACCAATGGATCAGGTCATTTAATTGTTGGCTCATCGAATCTATCAGCTTCGGCGTTAACGAGTGGGATAGAGTGGAATCTTCATGCTCCGCCAGCTGTGGATAAAGATATTTTTGAGAAGGGGTTAGAGGAGTTTTTCTCTATTTTTCAACATGAATTTACCATCCCTGTGAATAAGGAAACGATTAAGCAATATCGAGAAAGCTACGATCAGTTTCATAGAGAGCAGTCCGTGGCGAAACAGTGGACAGAAGCGGAAGAAACAGAAATGATGTTTTCAGAACCTGCTGATCAAGCACAACTCTTGAGTGAGACAACAGAGCCATACATAGTGAATCAAGAATTAAGTCCAAGACCCGCTCAAGAAGAAGCGTTAGCAGCGCTGGAAAATACACTTGAAGAAGAGTATGACCGCGCGCTTGTCGTCATGGCAACAGGGCTTGGAAAAACATATCTTGCGGCTTTTTTCGCTCGCAAATTTCAACGAATCCTATTTATTGCGCATCAAAAAGAGTTATTAACACAAGCGAAAAAATCATTTCAGCATGTGATGCCAGAAAGAACGGCGGGCATTTTAAATGCGGACTACAAAGAAAAAGATGTGGATATGCTGTTTGCTTCTGTGTTTACTATTGGAATGAAGCATCATTTAGAAAGCTTTGCTCCAACTGATTTTGATTTAATTATTATTGATGAATTTCACCATGCGGCCACTCAGTCTTACCAAACGATTCTTGACTATTTTCAGCCGAAATTCTTGCTTGGGATCACAGCAACTCCTGATCGAATGGACAATAAAGATGTGTACAGCATTTGTGATGGAAATACCGCTTATCGAATTCATTTTATTGAAGCAATTCAGAAAAACTGGCTCGCTCCGTTTGTCTATTATGGAGTGTATGATGACACCGATTATTCTGCACTCACTTGGTTGGGGACAAGGTATGATGAAGAACAGCTGTTGCAAGTTCAGCTGAAAGAAGAAATGGCTGAAAAAATTGAAACCGCATGGGAAAAATACCGTCAAACAAAAACAATTGGCTTTTGCTCATCGATTCGTCAGGCGGAATTTTTAAGCGATTATTTTAACCGAAAAGGCTGGAAAACGATTGCGCTTCATTCACAAACAAAGAGCTATTCTCGTCAGGACGCGATAAAAGCACTGGATTCAGGGGAGCTCGATATCATTTTTACCGTTGATCTATTTAACGAAGGGATTGATATTCCTTCTGTGGATACACTGTTATTTGCTCGTCCAACTCAATCGTTGACGATATTCACTCAGCAAATCGGGCGTGGTCTTCGGGTTGCCGATGGAAAGAGCCATTGTGTGATCATTGATTTAATTGGGAACTACCACAACGCCGATATTAAATTGCAAGTCTTTGATAGTGATCCTGATAACAAGAAGAAAAAGAAAGGGATCATCCCAACTGTTCCAGAAAATTGTCATATGGAGTTTGACTTGCAAGCAGTCGAGCTATTAAAGGAAATGACTCGCAAAAAGAATCCGAGAAAAGACCAGTTATTATATGCGTATGAAGAGTTAAAACTAGAGCTTGGTAGACGACCGTCTTATCTCGAATTTCACTTAAAAGGCCATGCCGACAGCAAAGCAATCAAAGAGTTTTACGGCTCTTATCCAGGGTTTCTTCACGCCATTCAGGAGCTGACGGGACAAGAAGAGCAGGTTTATTTAGCCCATGAAAGCTGGCTTCAAGAAGTGGAACGAACAAGCATGACAAAAAGCTATAAAATGGTGGTTCTCAGCTACATGCTTTCCAAAGGGACAAACAAATGGCTTGAACCGATCACGCCAGAAGAAGCAGCGCCGTTTTTCCATGATTACTTAACATCAAAGGCATATAGAAAAAGAATCGACTTCTCCGATAAGCAAAGCCGAGAGCTTGAACAATACGAGGAGAAGAAAGTCGCTGACCTCATTGCCAAAATGCCCATGACAAAATGGAGCGGATCTTCAAAGGGAATGATCTCGTTTGAGGACAACCAGTTCCAAGTGCATATTGAAGTGGAAAAAGAACATGAACAAATCTTATTTGACTGGACGAAGGAGATTTGTGACTATCGATTGCATTGGCATTTTGAGAGGAAAGACCATACGAAGCAACAATGATTAAAGTATTAGAATAGAGATCATTTATAGTATGATAGAAACAAATTAGCTTGTGAGTGGTGGGCATAGGAGGTTTAACGGATTAAATGATTGATACGAAAATTGCAGCAAAAGAAATCCTGTTTAAAGATTTATTTGGTTCGAAATTCGCTTTTCAAATCCCTGGATATCAACGGCAATATTCTTGGGAAAAAGATCAACAAAATCAATTGTTTGAGGATATTCAAGAAGCGCTTGTCTATAAAGAAGAGAGTTATTTTCTAGGTAGCGTCATTTTACAAGTGATGTCTCAAAAAAGTGATGAAAGTGGCGTTTATGATGTAGTAGATGGTCAACAGCGTTTAACGACTTTGACGATCTTAATAGCGGTGATGCGAGATTTAGTGACGGATTCGCGTGCGAAGGTGACGTTGCAATCAAAAATTTATCAGGAAGCAGATCCATATGAAGATAAGCCAGAAACGGTTCGCCTGCGTGTAAGAGATCGGGATTTTGCTTTTTTTAAGAAGCATATTTTAGAAGAAGAAGGTACGAATCTTCCTGTTAGTGAGACGGATTTAACGGAATCACAAGAAAGAATGATCGAAGCAATTGAACTATTCCGTGGAAAGTTTTATGAGAATGGGCTACTAAAAGAAGAATTTCTTAAGCAAATGATTCAATTTGTTTTAAATAAGTGTATGTTTGTGTATGTAAAAACAGGCACATTTACATCAGCCTTTCGTTTATTTTCGATTTTAAATGACCGGGGGATGCCATTAACTAATGCCGATTTATTAAAAAGTACGAATTTAGGAGCCATAAATGAATTAGAACGCCCACATTACCAAAATCTATGGGAGTCCATGGAAGAAGAACTTGGGCGAGAAGAATTAGAGAAATTGCTCGGTTTTATTCGTTTGATTTTTGTAAAAGAAAAAGCGAGAAAAACGATTCAGGAAGAATATACGGAGAAGGTTTTTGATAAGCATCCTGAATTCAAAGGTCAAAAATTTATTGAATACTTACTCCGTTTTGCCAATATTTATCGAGAGAAGATTTTAAATGCCGATATTCAAACGGCTGATAAAGAAATTGGGGCTAAGTACTACGGATTGTTAACGTTAATGCGCGATTTTATTCCATTTTCTGATTGGATTCCAGTCTTCATTAGCTTCTGTCAAAAGTTCTCAAACGATGGGGAAGCCTATTCTTTCTTAAAAGTGTTAGAGCGGAAAAATGTTGTTAGCTGGGTGAAAGGTATTACGCCAACGGCTAGAGTCGTAGAAACAGTGAAAATGATTCAAGTCATTGAACAAGCTGAGACAGTAGAGCAAGTGTATCAAGCGGATATTTTTCAAACTCAATTAGATCAAGAGGTGTTTTCTTATAACATTCATTCTAATGAATTATATAAGAAAAAATATGCTAAATACTTACTTCTTCGTTTAGATATGGCCCTTAGTGAAAACGTAAATGTGAAAAAGTCCTACACAGGCATCATTAGTGTAGAACATATTTTGCCACAAAAGCCATCAGACAATAGTGATTGGAAGAAAGGATTTACAGACGAACAAAGAAAAATATGGACACATCGATTAGGTAATCTTGTTTTATTAAGTCGTAAAAAGAATGCTTCTGCCAATAACAGAGAGTTTCAAATTAAACTACAGAAATACTTCTCTAATGGAATTACAGACTTTGAACTAACGAAAGAATTGAAGAATTATCAACAGTGGACAATAGAAGAGTGTCAAGTTCGTCATCAACAATTAGTTGATAAATTAATGCAATTATATTTAGTATAAGAAGTTTTAATATCTATGCGCCACCCTCCTGCTATTTAGTGGAGGTGGCTTTTTTTTACACTAAATTGCTATAATAAAGCAAAAAAGGAGTAATCATGCAAATATACAGTCTATCTTCATTTATTTTTGCTTTAATTGGTGCGATGTTTGTTGAGATGTCGTTTGTGCTTGAGAATTTTGTGGAGTATGTGTTTGCGATTGGGTTGGTGTTTTTGGTTGCTGGTGTGTTGGTGAGCCTTGGAGCGATGCGGAATGGGGAGACGGGCTGGCTGAAGTGGGGAGGGGTGGCGATCTTCTTTTTGATGTTGCTGCTTATTGTGTGGTTGTCACCGCTTCATTTTGTGAGATTGGTAGTTTGGGTGAAGAATTGGCCGATTTTTGAGATGTTGGATCGAATGTTTGTCGGAAAGGTAGGATAAGGGATGATGTTGGAAACGGAGAGATGTGAGCTTTGCTTGATTGGGCGAGCGGATGCAGCGGATGTGAAGGGATTATATCAAAATGAGGAAGTGAGAAAGTATCTTGGAGGGGTTCGCGAAGAGGAATCGATGGGAGCCGTTATGGATGAGATGCTTCATCCAGAGGAAGGGGCATTCTATTGGGTGGTGAGAGAGAAAGGGACGGGTCATTTTATTGGGTTGGTGTCGCTTGATCGTCATCATGATGGAGAAGATCTGGAGATTTCTTATCAGTTTTTGCCGAGTTGGTGGGGATGTGGTTATGCGACGGAAGTGGTGTTTGCGGTGATTCAGTATGGATTACGTGAGTTGAAGTGTGGGAGAGTTGTAGCAGAAACTCAAACAGCAAATATTGCCTCTTGCCGGTTGTTAGAGCGAGTGGGGATGCGGCTGGAACGAAGGGTGATGCGCTTTGGAGCGGAGCAAGCGATTTATTGTGCGGAGGCGGTATAAGGGTGGATGTTTGTCTATATACATAAGTGCTTGTCCGAGATTTCAGAAAAAACTTAATTTTAGTTGAGAGGTTGTTTCTCCCTTATAATGAACACACTAAAGTGAAACTTCAATCAGTGGGGGTTTTCTTCATCCCCCGCTGATTGTTAGTTGAACGGATCGGGCGTTTACGGGCTGTTGATCCCCACCTACATGCCTGCGTTTTTTTCTCCTATGTTGAGGTGGGGGTCTTACAGCCCGTTAATGCGGGATAAATGATATGTGTGAGCGAAGGGGGAGCGGCGTTTGAAGTTATTGATGATGGCGGTTGGCTCGGTCATTGTAGGAGTTGCTTATAATTTATTTTTGATTCCTCATGAGATTTTGAGCAGCGGGTTGAGCGGGATTGCGATTATGCTTGGATTGATTACGCCTTTGAATACAGGGGTGATTAACTTTTTGTTAAATCTTCCTTTGTTGTTAGTTGGTGTGAAGAAGCTCGGGAAGCAATTTATTTATTATACGATTTTTTCGGTTGTGATGATTTCGGTGAGTTTGTATGTGATTCCGATTTATGAAGTGTCGACGGAGCCGGTTTTGTCTTCTTTGTTCGGCGGGGTGTTGACGGGACTTGGGATTGGGCTGATTTTTCGGGCTTCTGGATCATCCGGCGGTTTTGATATTATTGCGATGTTGTTAACGAAGAAGAAGGATTTTCCACTCGGCGCGCTGTTGTCGGCGATGAACGGAGTGGTCGTTGCGGCGTCCGGCTTTATTTTCACCTGGGATGCGGCGCTGTATACGATGCTGGCGATTTATGCGACCGGCAAAGTGGTCGATGCGATCCATACGAATCATATTAAATTGACGCTGACGATTATTACGGCGAAAGGGGAAGCGGTGAAAGATAAGCTGCTTGCGAATGTCTATCGTGGCGTAACGATGATGCCAGGTGTCGGCGCATATTCTGGTGAGGAGCGCGCGGTGCTGATGACAGTCATTACGCGTTATCAGTTGAATAGTGTGAAGGAAATGATTCATGAGGCGGATCCGAATGCGTTTATTAACGTGACGGAGACAGTTGAAGTGTTTGGGTCATTTCATAGAGGATAGATGAACAGCCTTTTCCGAATGGGAAAGGTTTTTTCTATACAAAAAGAAAATATGCTTGTAAATGATAGATTAATATTGTCGGGACCATTAAAATAAAGGTAAAATGACATAGGAAAGAGTGCCTGTCACTTCTTCTTGAATTTTTCGGAAAAGAGAGGAAAATCATGTTTTCAACACCTTCTACAGCTCAATATGAGGTTCTTCAAGGGGAGTATTCTCTCCCTGTTGTTATTCTTTCGGTTTTGATTGCATGGGTAGCGGCTTATACATCGCTAAGTATGAATGAGCGCTCGCATAAGAGCAGCTTTTTTCATCAAAATCTGTGGTTGGTGTTCGCGGCTATTTCGATGGGCATTGGGGTTTGGGCGATGCATTTCGTTGGGATGAGCGCTTTGTCATTGCCTGTTCATATGCATTATGATCGTTTGCTTACGTTTGTTTCGATTGTTCCGGCGATGGTGGCTTCTTTCCTTGCGCTCTATGTCTCTAGTCGTTCAAGGCGTACGAAGAAAACATTTTGGATCGCGGGGCTGATGATGGGAGCGGGGATTTCGATCATGCATTACGTCGGGATGGCAGCGATGAAAATGGAGGGCGTGATCTATAGCTATAATGTTTGGCTATGGCTTGCTTCGGTTTTGCTTGCGGTGTTGGTTTCTTGTGTAGCCTTGTATGTGTTTTCGATGCTGCAGCATCAGTCGGAACGTTTTGTCGTTCGACTCATCATTGCCTTGATTTTAGGATTAGCTGTATCAAGCATGCACTTTACAGGGATGTCCGCCATCACGTTTTATGTACCGAGTGATCAGCCTTTAATGAGCGGTAAGTCCCATTTGGAGGAAGTTCTCTTTTTAGTGAAGAGTGTATCGGTAAGTATTATTTTGCTGTTATGTGTATTTTTATTTTCAAGTATGTTAGATCGTTATGCGGAACATCAATTGCGTTACGTGGATTCATTAACAAGATTGCCGAATCGCCGCGGATTCGAGAGAAATGTGGCGCATCTTCCGTATGATGCGTTAGCGATATGGCATTTGCATGATTTAGAGTCATTAAATCGAGCGCATGGGTATACCTTTGTGGATGAGCTGATTCAAACGACGAGTCTGTTGTTTACATCGATGAAGCCTCCTTTGACGGATTTGTATCGATTAGACGGTCATCGCTTTGCTTATGTGGCGCGAGGAGCTAAAGGGGTACAGGCGTTGAGGGAAGCGATGGAGAAAACGGCGGAACGGTTAAAGCAGCCGCTTCTTGTGAAAGAGCGGCAAGTGAAGTTAGAGACAGTTTGTGCGTTTTCAACGAGTACGGACAAGGAAACACCGGCGGAGCTATATTCACAAGCGATGGCGGTGCTGAATCATCCAACGATTGAATTTCAGCATGAAATCATTCATTATAATCCGATTGTCCACACGCAGTCATTTGCTCAATCGCTCATTGATGATGTAGAGCGAGCGATGGCTGAAAATGAGTTGTATGTTGTGTATCAGCCGAAAGTGTCAACCTCATTACGGAGAATGCTTGGTGTGGAAGCCTTGCTTCGCTGGGAACATCCGGAACATGGATTTCTTTCTCCTGGGGTATTTATCCCTATTTTAGAAAAACATAACCGGATGATGGATGTGACCGATTGGCTTATTGATCAAGTATGCCAGCAGCTTCAAGCGTGGCAAACGAATAAGAAGCACGACTGGTTAGTAGCTATAAATATTCCGGGCAATTATGTGACTTCACCGCGATTATTAGATTGTGTAACTAATAGAATGGAATTTTACGGAATTGATCCGAAATACTTAGAACTGGAAATTACTGAAACAAGCTTTGTGAAGAAGATTGATGAAGCGATTGAAGCGGTCAATAAGTTTCGGGAACAAGGGTTAGCGGTGGCGTTAGATGATTTTGGTACAGGAGTCTCATCTCTTTCGTATTTAAAGAAAATCCCTATTACCACGCTGAAAATTGATAAATCCTTTATCGATGGGGTGCCCGAGTCAGAAAAAGATGCGGCGATCATCCAATCCATCATCTCACTTGGAGAATCACTCAAACTCAAAGTCGTCATAGAAGGTGTAGAAACAAAAGAACAAGTCGACTACCTAATCACAACATGTAACGCACCTGTCATCCAAGGCTACTACTACTCCAAACCACTAAAACCGGAGGAAGTTCCTGCATTTTTCGACAGGTGCCTGTCACTCCCCGATGTTTGCTGATTTTTGTCGCTTGATAGATAAGAAACACCAAGGTGGATTTGTTTGCCTTGGTGTTTTTGTTTGTGCCTGGCATGGGTGTAATCTTTAGGGTGAAAGTCCCAAACCACGAAGGCAGTATTAGGGGTTAGCTGATGACAAGGGTGTCCGTGACGACGCGGAATCTAAAGGAAGTCGGAGGCAAGTTTCCGCTAAAAACGCCACAATTACACTTTTCTACTTGTGTAATTGTGGCGTTTTACCTTGATGACTTCAATTACAAGGCTAACTTTCTTTTGCAAATAAATTCAGATTAAATTTACTTGTAAAGCTCTATATGTTTCACAATATTGGTATCGGGATCTACAATTAATAGTACTTTATCGGCTAAACTACTCAAAGCAATCAATGTTTTAGAAGATTTTAGTTCCTCATTTAACTCCCATCCTATAGGTGAGAAGCTAAGGTGAGAGCCTTTCTCTTTTAAATAAGAGTTCTCTAAAAAAAAGAACAGCGAGTCACTATGAAAGCACTCTTTTGGGTTAATTAATTCTTCTTGTATAACCTCATACATAATCCTTTCTTTCGGAAACTCAAAAGGAGAATTAATTTTTTTGAATGGATTTTTTAGATATACCTCATAAACAAGTGGATGAACGCTCTTACTGTCTATGATTTGTTTAAATTTTTGGGGAGAAGTCTCCTTGATGCCTTTGACTTGTATAGATCTTAATTCTCCTTCAAATTTCAGTTCTTGTATAACTTGAAAATGAGGATATATCTGATCTTTAACTATATTATATATACTATTATCCATGATTGGGACATTAGATAAAATCTCTATGTTGTTGATAAAGTATGGAGCTACTATGAATTGAGCTATTTCTGACAGAAATTCTACTTCTTGGAAGGATGTAATGCTAGTTATTTCAGATACAGTACAATCATCAGATTCTATATATAAATTGTTAAATTCATTTTCATTTAATACTTTTAACCAATTCATTAAAAATCACCTACTTATTCACATTTTAAAATAAAGGCTACCCTAAAAGCAAAGAGGTCATATCACTCCCATCATAATATCTAGCGTAAAATAAGTGGAATATTTCTAGATATAGTAAAATGTATGGAGGTCGACCCACTTATGGGGCAGCCTTTAAATATGTTATTTTATTTTGAATGTTTTAGAAGCTAATTGATTTACGTTATAGCTACCTTTAAAGCCATATACATTTCCCCAAATATAACTTCTATAAGTTCCTGGATCTCCAACCCAAATACTTACTTGATCATATGTGTCAAACTTAATCTGAACCGCCGTATACGGAACCATACGTACGGTGGTGTGAGAGGTCGGAGGTTAACCGCCTCCTCCTACTCGATTGTTATAGAGGGTTCAGAAAAGCTTTTTCATGTAGACCCAAGAGACATACCTTGCTGTCGATAATATCCGTTTCATCATCGAACAGTGACCATCCCATGGGAGACCTTGTTGAAAGCGGCGCTGATCATGAAGGTGCCAAGGTGTGAGTAGATCAAAGGTGTACATTTCCCATAGCTTGCATTTGCGAGCTTTTGACCGTGAAGCTTGAAGAATGCCATTGACCGCCCGGCGAGCGGCTTCGTTCGCCGCTTCCATCGAGGCTAAATCGGTACTCGTTCGCACATAGTCCGAGGCGAGAAACAGATTTGGAATGCGGGTTGTTGCGTCAGGCCGAAGTTTCCACGTGTTGACGTTGTTCACTAAGAGCGGCGAGTGATTGACAGTATGGGGCGGCTTCACGACCATATCCGGGTCGATAAAACTAGAGTGGAGATCTCCATCTTGCAGAATCGTTTTCCCTGTGTTCAAGCTTCTTTTCAGTTGAGCCCACACTTCTTGTTTCACCTCTTCTTCCGTACATTGGGCCGCCGTCTTTCCGTAGAGGATGCCCGGTCGATGCCATTCGGACACACATACAGAGAGAATGCCTTTTACTTTGCCATCCCCATATTTTCCTAAATTCGTCGCTGGCCAAAATTGCTTTTGCGAAATGAGCGTTAATGCCCAAGGCGAATCGATACATAAAATATGTCCGTTAATGATGGGGGTATCTTGTTTTAAATAAAATTGAACGCCATTCATCCAACCGACACTTTCCGCGAGTTGTTTCATTCCTTTTAAGGAAGGATCGAGTTCAATCATTGTGGGTGATACCAATTTTTCCATCGTTTCTATAGGTAAGGCAAAAAGAAAGTAGTCTCCTTTCACCGTTAATTGGCGGCCGAGGTGCTGAACGATTACATGACTAACTTTTTGTTGCTCATACTCGATAGTTACACACTCGGCATTGGCGACAAAGCGAACGCCTTTTTTTCTTAAATAGGTTACCCATGGATCGATCCATCGGTCGTTGGTCGGCCCGTCTAATAGCCGGTCGTTCGGAGGAGCGGGAAGAATGAAATCCAACAGCATTTGCGAAAACACATTGCCAATCGTTTTTAAACTGGCCTCCCTTGCTTTAGCGGCGACGAGTGAACGCGTCATGCCTTGGACCATCTTTTGAAACGCTTCCGATTGGCGATCTGCTTCGACATACTCCCACCAGCTGATTGATTCATACTCCTTGTTTCTTCGTTCTGGACAACTTGTGATCACTTGCCACACTCGTGCCACGAGAAAATCAAGTTCTTGACCAGAAAGTTCCCAATTTGTTTTTAATAAGGATTTCATATTGGTTCTTAAATGAATGAACGACTTCGGAAAACCTAGTACAAAGGGCACAAGCGGTTGATCAAAACGGGCGAGCCCCATTTCTTTGGCATTCACTAAGTGGTCATACACTGTTTTCTTCTTATCCACAGGAATTCTTTTCATCGTATGAATGATGTGCTGATAAAACCCGGGAAAAAAACGAAATCCATGCTCACCAGGCAACTCCATGTTGCCGTTTGTCGCGGAATGCGGAACCGAGACCGACCGAGCTTTTCCTCCAGGAATGGACTTTGCTTCATAAATCGTCACATCCAACCCTCGCTCAATCAACTCATGCGCCGCACTCAACCCGGCCACCCCACCACCGAGTATAATCACTTTCTTTCTCATCCCATCACCCACCCAAGAGTAGTCAATAGTTCATTATATGCGGACAGTTTGACCGTTCATTCTCGCTGAAAAATGTGGAGCGGGAAGGGTGAGGGGCGGAAAAAGCGTGGTGAGGGCCGGAAAGTGAGTGGTGAGGGCCGGAAAGTGAGTGGTGAGGGCCGGAAAAAGTGTGGGAAGGCCGGAAAGTGAGTGGGAGGGCCGGAAAGTGAGTGGGAGGGCCGGAAAGTGAGTGGGAGGGCCGGAAAGTGAGTGGGAAGGCCGGAAAATGAGTGGGAAGGCCGTAAAAAGTGCGGGAGGGCCGGAAAAAGAGCGGGAAGGCCGGAAAGTGAGCGTGAGGGCCGGAAAAAGAGCGACCTATCTAAGACAGATGGGCCGCTGTTTTTTATTTTCCTTTATTATTGATATAGAGAGGTTGCTCATCTTTTATCGCATCATGTACATCTCGTTACAACGGAGCAAGTTGAACGTCCCCTTTCCTTAATAAATCTTCATTTCACCGCTCGATAAGGATACATCAATGTTGTATTTCCCGGAGCCGTGTGTGCCAGAGATGTCCCCACTGTCTATCTTTTGATCTTTTAAAGGAAAGTCACAGGAAATATCGCCGCTGCTCATCTTTCCTTTTAATGTAAAATCGGCCTTATCAGGTAGGTCGAGTTTGACGTCGCCAGAACTTAAATCCATGCGGACATCGCCAACAAGTTTCTCCATTTCCACGTGCATATCTCCAGAAGAAAGTTCTCCGTCTAGAGGCCCAACGTATCGAGTGAGTTTCACATCACCGGAGCTGAGGTCAAACATTCCTTTCTTTGTTGTAAGTGAATCGATTGTTAGCTTTCCTGAGGAAGCGTCATGTTCAAACGAATCTGTTTCTAAGTTGGCTAATTTCACATCTCCAGAGCTCATATCAATGCTCATGTTATTTAACTTCATCGGTCGGGAATTCGATTGGCCAGAAAATGTGACGTCGCCAGAGCCGACATTGAGCTCTAGGTTGCGATTATAGTCTTCCGGAATGTAAACGGTGAGATTGGAATGTTTCAACACCGAAAACCATTGATACCATTTTCGTTTCATTTCCACTTCAATCGTATTTCCGCTTGTTCGAACAGTGAGATTACCTTTTCCGTCCAGTTCCGCTTTTACGTTATCTCGTTTTTCTGCAATGATCGTCGTCTGGCTGCTGTCGACAGTCAATTCAATGTTATCAATGCGTCTCGTCATCTCCGCGCTGTTTCCTTGAGATTGTTCTTTTTTTATAAAAAATGTTGTACCTAATGCTAAAACGATCATGAGAATAATCAAAAAATTTCTCATAGTTTTCCTCCTTGCTTTCCTTTTTCAATTAATAAATTTCCATCTCTCCAGCCTCTACTGACAAGTCCAATTGATGCTTCCCAGAGCCGTGTTTCCCGGAAATATTTCCGTTGAGAATCTCTTGATTTTGTAAAGGAAAGTCGCAGGAAATATCGCTCATTTCTGACTGACCTTTTAATGAAAAATCCGCTTTGTCAGGGAGGTTGAGTGCAACACTTCCAACGTTTACATCAAAGCGGACATCGCCAGCGAGTTTCGCCATTTCAACCTCCATATTTCCAACAGTTAGATCTCCTTCAAGAGGGCCTGTGTAACGAGTAAGTGTCACATCGCTTGCACTAACATCAAAACGACCTTCCTTCGTTGTTAACGAATCAATCGTTAACTTGCCTGCAGAAGCCTCCAGCCCCCATTGAACGGTTTTTAAATGGCTGAATTCTACATTCGCCGCATTCATTTCGGTATTCACTGTATTGAGCTTCATTGGATTGGATTCTGATGCACCTGAAAATACTAAATTCCCAGCGTCAATATTGAATTCCATGTCGCGGTCGTAATCTTCCGGAATATAAACGGTGGCTGTCCCTGATTTTCCAGAAGAGAAAAATGATTGATACCATTTGCGCTTCACTTCTACTTCAATCGTATCTCCGTTTGTTCGGACGGAGAGTTCTCCTTTTCCTTTAAGATTCGCTTTCACATTATCGCGTTTTTCAGCGATGATCGTTGTATCGCTACCTTCCATGTTTACTTCAATTTTGTTACTGTCTTTTGTTATATTAGCACTGTGTTCTGTCGATCCCCTATTTGCATTGAAGATAACAAAAGCTGTACCGAACGCTAAGATAACAAGAATAAAGGCAATAATATTTTTCACTGCTTTTCCCTCATTTCTATGTTTTTCCTTCTAATCTATGTTGCTATTTTATTGGAATTTCCAAGTTTAAACAACGAACTGGAGGTTTAGTTTCAACTAAGACCAGAGACGTAGGATATTTATTCACATGTCTCCCCTCCTACGGTACAATTGATTGTGCTAATATATGTAAAGTTAGGAGATAAAATGAAGATGCCATCTCGTATATTGCTAGTGGAAGATGATCAATCGATTCAAGAAATGGTAGAAAGCTATTTAATAAAAGAGGGATTTTATGTAGCGACCGCTTCGGATGGAGAAGAGGGACTGCAAAAGTTTATGCAAGAATCGTTTGACTTACTCATTCTTGATATTATGATGCCGAAGATGGATGGGTTAGAAGTCGTGAGATTGATTCGAGAAAGAAGTGCTGTACCGATTTTAATGATGTCGGCAAAGGATACAGATGTCGATAAGGCGATCGGTTTAGGTCTTGGTGCGGATGATTATATTTGTAAACCGTTTTCTATGATTGAGTTATGTGCGCGAGTGAAGGCGGGCATCCGGCGTTCGACCCAATATTCAGCTCCGCAGCAGAAAGAGGACATCATTCAAATCGGTGAGTTGAAAATAGATAGTACTAATTTTACTGTTTGGAAGAAAGAAGCAGTCATTAAACTCACGTCTAAAGAATTTGAACTTTTAAAACTATTTGCGAAGAATAGCAATCGCGTGTTTACGAAAGCGCAAATTTATCAGCTGATTTGGAATGAGGAATATTACGGAGATGAAAATGTCATTAATGTTCATATGAGACGGCTGCGAGAGAAAATTGAGGATGATCCGTCCAACCCTCAGTATATTAAAACGTTATGGGGCATCGGCTACAAGCTGGAAGTGATGTAGCATGGTCATTTTTTTAACGACGATGATATTCATGTTACTAGGTGTGATTTTTTTTCAATATCGGATGCAGAAAAAGCAAGAGAAGCAATTGTATGATACGTATGAAAAGCTGCAAGACATCGTTGAAAAGCAAACAGCGGAAAAATTGTTAGTGGTGACGGATGATCGAGAACTGCAAAAGCTGTTAGTAGCGATTAATCATTTATTAGAAGCTAACCAAAGAACGAAGGCTAATCATGCGAAAGTAGAAATAGCGATGCGTAAGATGCTTTCGAATGTGTCGCATGATTTAAAAACACCGCTGACGGTCATTCTTGGGTACATAGAAATATTACAAACCGATTATGAGCTGTCTGAAGAAGAACGGCAAGTATTGCTGAGAAAAGTGCAAACGAAAACGCATGAACTGATGGAGCTTATTCATAAGTTTTTTGACTTAGCGAAGTTAGAGTCGGGAGATCAAGATATTGAGCTAACGAGAATCAATATGAATGAAGTGTGTCAGGCGAATATTTTATCCTTCTATGATTTATTGACGACGAAAGGCTTTACTGTCGATATTGATCTACCAGAAACGCCTCTCTATGCACTTGGAAATGAGGAAGTGTTAGGACGGATATTAAATAATTTAATTTCGAATGCGATTGCGTATGGGGATGATGGAAAAACGCTGGGCATAACATTAAGAAGTAATGAAACAGCTGTGTGTATTGATATATGGGATAAAGGAAAAGGGATTTCAGAATCGCATATCGACAAAGTATTTGAGCGGATGTACACATTAGAAGATTCCAGAAATCGTTTATATCAAGGCAGCGGGCTCGGCTTGACGATTACAAAGCGGCTCGTCGAAGCGTTAGGCGGGGAAATTCATCTTTCTAGCAAGCCTTATGAAAAAACCGTCTTTACTGTTGTGTTCAAAAGAGTGAACTTTTAGCTTGCGTTTTTTGCAAGCTTAGGCACAAAGGGAGTATTGATGTATCAACATTTCTAGAGATTTTGATCAAACTTTTTTATAAAGCAACAGCACAAACCTTGGTCTTGGTTTGTGCTAGTAATGTTAGTATGTTTTTTTTACAAACAAACGGAAAGTGAACTTTACATTTTGATTGAGTGATTGTATAGTTATGGAAAGTTAACTTTCCTTTTAGGAAGGAGTGATTATGTGAAGAACAGACTAGAAAAAATAAGAAAACAACGTGGAATAAAACAAGAAGAACTTGCAGCTGCTTTAGAAGTCACTAGACAAACAATAGGTTCTCTGGAAAATGGCAGATATAATCCATCAATTATTTTGGCGTTTAAACTTGCACGTTACTTTGAAATGAGTATTGAAGATATTTTTATTTATGAGGAGGAAACGAATAATGAATAATGAATTAAAATTAAGTTGGTTTATAACATTCGTTGGTTTGTTCTTAACGGTATCAGGTATTACTCTGGGAGTTATTGGAGCTGAAGTATTAAATATACCGTTTGTTAAGATGGATTTAGTTCCAATTACCATTGGTTTTTGGGGAAGTTTATTATTTATTGTAGGTATGATTAGTTTTTTTGTAGAAAAATATAGAAATAAAGAGAAAAGTATTGTAGAAAAAGATGAAAGAATTAAAGTGATTAAACAAAATGCTAAATCTAAAGCTTTTAATTTGATGATTATATTATTTTCGGGTGGTCTTTTAACATTAGCATTGCTTGGTTATATGAATGAGGTTTCATTTTTCAGTCTTATAGGTCTTTATTTTATTACGCTGGTGTATTATGTCTACCAACTTTGGATGAATGGGAAAGTTATGTAGAAAAGTTCTCTAATTAACATCGCATCAAAGTAAATAGCATGACATGCACGACTCCTGTTAACCCATGATCCTTAACTACTTCGATTACATTTTGCATCATAACATCTCTTTTTCTTCGATTTTCAGCACTTTACAAAGTTCTTTAGAAATAAAAAATCTGCTAAGTTCGTCAACTTTTCATATAAACCTTTTTATCTCATACGGAGCGTTCCAGTTTGTACGTCGTTAACCGTCGCCTTGCGCTTTTCTTGTCTAGCTCCAGGCTCCAACGACTAGCAAACTTCCCCGCTCCTCCTTACGAGCTATGTGGTCTGACCCCAATGTCCAGACGCTTGGAGAGCCTATAAAATATATGCGAAAGAAAAAGGGATTGAGCATTATCACATTCAAAATGTAAATGGTCTCCACTCCCGAATGAAACAATGGATAGGCCGCTTCAAAGGTGTGGCTACAAAATATCTCGACAATTATCTTGCGTGGTTACTGTTTTTAGATAGTCATAGTAACGAAAGCATTAAACACAACATCAAGGAGTTTCTATTATCATCATTTGTAGTTGAAATGACGGATACTTATGATAGTTTGCGCATGTCAAAATTTAATGTGCAGTCTCTGCTAAAAACAATCTTCATCTTAAACGAGTTGAAATTAATTCCTTAGAAGGGTGATGTACAGTGAAAAAAGAAATTTCTACAAATGAAGTAATGAAACTACTCCTACAAGCGTGCCCATCTTATCAAACAAGATGGGGAGAATATGTTAAAGACAATTATGAAACGGGAGAAGAACATTTACTTTATATCGACCTATCCGATTTCTCTGCTCACATTATAGATTTATACAAACAAAACAAAATAGACGAGTTCCCAGCAGTGTTTGAAGTAATAGAATTACTGCACACAAGTGGTGACGACTATGTTAAAGAGGCTTCAACAATTGGATTATTGGAAGATATGCAAAATCAACTTCTTACTGACAAAATAGATACAAGTGTTTTTAAGCAATTTTTAAAGAAAGATTCATTAAAATGGTGGAACAACCTTAATGACTTTTGGGGCGGTCAAACTAAATATGTTGGTCGTCCAGAAAAATAAGTGATTTTATAAGGAAAGCCTCAGTATTAGTGCTTTCCTTACTTTTTTATTCGAAAATTAACATTAGAGATTAACACAGCCAAAAAATAAAGAAATTAATCGATAATTAAATAAAATGAAACCATACATCCATCTGGTGATCGACTACAGAATATTTATGATAAGAATAATCAACTGGAACATGTGGCGGTAAATGGTTCAAGAAAGTGGAGCTATGGCCCCAATGTCAGTGATAAACTAAAAATTCTTCAGTGGGATCACAACGGATTTTGGCTTCATTTATCTCATACAGAGCAGTCCAGTTTGTACGTCGTTAACCGTCGCCTTACGTTTTTCTAGGAACTTAAGAATTTTGTAAGGATTGAGTAAGAAAAAAGAGAAATTCGCTTCGTACAATAAGTGTAGGAAGAGAAGGGAGAAGACAATATGTCCTATATAGTAAAAACGAATCAATTGACAAAGGTGTTTAACGGGAAAGAGGTTGTTTCCGGGGTTAATATGCATGTGAAGAAAGGGGAGATTTACGGATTTTTAGGGCCGAATGGTGCTGGTAAAACAACGGTGATGAAAATGCTCACGAGCTTAATGAAGCCGACGAGCGGTGAGATTGAGATTTTTGGTGAGAGATTAACGGATACTTCCTATGAAGTACTCAAGCGAATGGGGACCATTATTGAATATCCGATTTTTTATGAAAAATTAACGGCGAAAGAGAATCTTTACCTACATTGTGAGTATATGGGCTACTATGACAAGAAGGCAATTGACCGTGCGTTAGATCTTGTGAACTTGCATAATGTTAATGACAAGAAAGTAAAAGATTTTTCCCTTGGGATGAAGCAGCGCTTAGGCATTGCCAGAGCGATTACGACTAAGCCAGAGCTGTTAATTTTAGACGAACCGATCAACGGCTTAGACCCAATCGGGATTAAAGAGTTGCGGGAATTATTTAATATGCTTTGTAAAGAGTATGGGATTACGTTGTTAGTGTCCAGCCATATTTTAGCGGAGATGGAGCAGATGGCTGACACAATTGGGGTGATTCAAAACGGCAAGCTGATCAAGGAAGTGTCGATGCAGAGTATTAACGGTGAACAAACGGAGTATATTGAAATCACCGTTCATGATGTTCAAAAGGCGGTTTATATTTTAGACCATCAACTCGGTTTAAAAAATTATAAAATCATGAATGGCAAGTTGATTCGTATTTATGACATGAAAGCCACCCAGCAAGACATTTCAAAAGCGCTGATTATGAATGATATCGAGATTGAAAGTATCAACAAAAAGCACAGCTCATTAGAGGAGTATTTCCTAAATTTAATGAATGGAGAGGGCATCCATGCTTAATTTGATGAAGTTGGAGTGGAAAAAACATCAATTATCTCGTTACTTTAAAGGAGTCGCATGTTGTATTTTAGGAATTTTCGCCGCTGTTGGTCTGATGGCGTGGGGTTCTAAAGTGGAGAACGATTTAATGTTCACAGATTATGCGGGATTCATGTCTTTAACGAATATCTTTATTCGAATCACATTTCTCATTTTTTCAGCGGTCATTTTATCCCGTTTAGTCATTGATGAATACAAGAATAAAACGATGCAATTATTGTTTACCTATCCGATCGAGCGAAAAAAATTAATGCAAGCGAAATTAGCCATTGTTTTTGTTTTTTGTTTTTTCAACATTATTCTGTCTACTGTCATTATTAGTCTATTGATTTACTTTTTCAATCCTATGCTAGAGTTCTTTGACACGCCGGTTAGTATAGGTGAGATGATTGCTACCGTTCCAGCTACGTTGCTTCATGCCTTTATGATTGCTGGAATAAGCCTGATCCCTTTATATTTCGGCATGAGAAAAAAATCAACTCCTACCACCATTGTCTCGGCTATAGTAATCGGGTTGTTGATGAACGGATCGGTTGGTAATGAGAGTGGTCAAGTTAGTTTATTCGACTTCATTGCAGTCCCAGTTACGCTTTGTCTATTAGGTCTTGGAATTGGTTATCTTTCTTATCATAAAGTCAATAAAATGGATGTGGTCTAAAGACATGAGGAGGGGAGAATCATGCTGCAACTAATGAAGCTAGAAATGAAGAAATTTAAATTTGGATGGTATGTAAAAGGGGCGATGATTGCCACCATCATTATGACGGCAATGATTTGTTTCATTATGTATATAGAACAATGGGAAGGAGAATTAATGGTTACCATGTATCAAGATGTCTTTATTTTGATTGGTGGGATGGTGAGAGCAACGTTTATTGTCTTTGCCGCTGTATTAATTGCAAAAATGGTAATCGAAGAATATCGAAATCAAACGATTTTGATATTGTTCTCTTATCCTGTCAGCCGCAAGAAAATTATTGTTAGTAAACTATTAATCATAGCGATGCTGACGTTTATTACGATTTTATTATGTAATGTGATTGTCGCTGGTTCATTTTTTGTTGTCAATGCTTATTTTTCGATGGTCCCTTTTTCAGTTACCGCTCATCAGTTTTTAGAAGAAGCGATCAAAATGATTTTCTTTGCCATCGCTGCTGCTGGAGCTAGCTTAATTACACTGTACTTTGGGATGCGTAAATATTCGGTGCCAGCCACCATTGCTTCATCTCTGCTCATTGTGTCGATTGCTTGTTCGAGTAATCCAGCTTTCTCTATGGTGACATTCATTCCTCTGCAATTAGGACTCGCTATTGTTGGGGTGATGATTGCCTACTTGACGATTCGTAATATTGAGAAGGTCGATGTTAGTTAATTTTTGGTGCCGCTACCGTTATAGATGGAGAAAAGAGGGAGATCCCTATCGTTGTTTTTCAGCGACTATTGGGATCTTCTTTTTTTGTCTTTATTCGTGGGAATAAGCTAAAAATCAACACGACCATTTAACATAATTTGTGATGAAAAAGATGGTATGATTTGATTATGCTAAATCAATTTGAGGTTCGATTTCATATAAAGTGAAACTTCAATCAGTAGGGGGTTTCTTCGTCCCCCACCTACACGTCTGCGCTTCTTCTGCCGTGTTGAGGTGGGGGTCTTACAGCCCGTTAATGCGGGATAAAGTGGGAACAGGTGAAATAGCAGAGAAGCTGTTGGGAAATGGAGAGGAAATGATGGAACTTGATTATTTGATTAAGATCCTTGAAGAGGGTGGATATATAGGCTTGTTCCTATGGCTATGGCTCGGTATTTTTGGCATTCCCGTGCCGAACGAAGCCATTGTGACGACGCTTGGGGTAGCGGCATCTGCTCATTTATTCAATCCGATCATGGCTTTTTTCGTCATTTATGTAGGCATTGTTGCTGCTGTGACCACTAGTTATGGATTAGGTCGATTTATCGGTCGGCCATTGCTCATTTTTTTCGAGCGCAAAAATTATTTTTCAAAAGCGTTGCGAAAGTCGTTAAAAATGATTGATCACTATCATTCTTATTCTTTGCTATTCAGCTATTTCGTGCCCGGTATCCGTCAGTTTGTCCCCTTCCTGTATGGAATTCGTAAGCTGCCGTTTGCTGTTTTTGCGCTGTTTGCTTACACCGGGGTGCTGTTATGGTTATTGATTATGTTTACGATTGGCTATGTATTTGAAGATCATATCGATACAATCATTTATTATGGGATAGAAACGCTCATCATTTTTGCCGGTGTTTTGACGGTAGCAGGTGCGGCTTTCGTATGGAAAAGGAAGAAACAAAATCAGAAAGGTTATGCAAAATGAAACTAGACCGTTTATTAACGATGACGATGATTTTAGTTAATCGTAAAAAAGTGAAGGCGCAAGAACTGGCGGATTTATTGGATGTGTCAATCCGTACGATTTACCGAGATGTGGAGACATTGAGCTTTGCAGGCATTCCTGTCGTTAGTCAACAAGGGGCTAATGGGGGGATCAGTTTGATTGATGGCTACCGGGTGGATAAGCAAGTATTAACGAAAGACGAACTGGCCTCACTTTCTGTAGCGATTAAAAGTGTGCTTACTTCTTATGAAGATCCGCATGCCGAAGCAGTGCTTGAAAAATTAGCAGGTGTAGCCGATGACAAGGTCAGACAATCGGTGGATCAAGTATTTATTGATCTTAGTCCTTGGGGGCAAAATGAGATGTTGAAGGAGCAGCTTACTTTATTAAAAAAGGCGATTGACGTGAGGCATTGCGTTAGTTTTTCCTATTCAACGAGTGAGGGAAGGCAAACGAATCGTAGGATCGAGCCCCATACGTTAGTGCAAAAAGGACGGATGTGGTATGTGTATGGGTATTGTCGATTGCGAAATACGTTTCGCTTATTTAAAATTTCTAGGATGAGAGGATTACGAGAAGAGAAGGAATCATTTGAGAGAAAGCCGCTTCAGTTATCAGAGCTACCTTGGGATAAAGAGTGGCATCAGCCGCAAAATTTAGTCAATCTTACACTTTCTTTTGAGCCGCAGATGGTGACGATAATAGAAGATATGTTTGGAGCGGATCGTGTAGACAGGGAGCATTCGATTGTGACGCTGCTTTTGCCTGAAGATGAGTGGCTGTACGGTTATTTACTGAGCTTTGGGCATCGAATCAAAGTTCTTGATCCACCACATATTAGGAAGATTTTAAAAGAACGTGCCGAGGAAATAGTAGCATTGTATAAAGAACATAATGAATGTTAAAAGGACTGTTTGATAAGTCGATAATTCGGCTTGTGGATGGTCCTTTTTTTCTATTAGATGGGAGGATTAGTCAGTAGATTGTGACAAGTGCCTGTCACACCCCGGTTTTTGTCGAATCATAGTGTAGCTTAGGTTGTGTTTCGCTTCAATGTTTAAGTAAATGACAAAAATGCCAGACTTGCACTTCGAGTAAGCCGGAGAAGGGGGGGTTGTTCTATTACATCAAAATATATTCTTTCAATCACCTTAAAAAATGATTTGTATATTAAGAGCTTGTTAATAATTTACACTATTTTTACGGAATCTATGGAAGTGGCGATTTATTCATGGTTTTAATTGAGGAGGTTCTCATTTTTCTTAATAAATTCTAAACATACTATTAACTATAGATTTATTCGTTATTCATAAATATTTTTTAACATAGTAATTAGATTTGGAGGAAAAGGGAGGGAAATGATTGGATTTACATATTCATTCTATTTATTCAGATGGACACTGGACGCCAGCTGAAATTGTAAAAGAGGCGAAAGATAAAGAAATTCAGGTGATTGCTATAACCGATCATGATGCGCTGGAAGGTTATGATATCGGTCTTAAAGTAGCGGAAAAAGAAGGAGTTAAGCTGATCTCAGGGATTGAACTGAATACCGATGGGGAGTTAGGTGAGATGCATATATTAGGGTACTTATTTGATGCGAAACATCCTAAAATCATCGAACATGTTCAATGGAGAAAGAAAGAAAGGTTAGAATGGGGAAGAAAAATTGTTGAACAGCTTCAACTATTGGGATATTCCATTTCTTTTGAGGATTGTTTAGAACGAGCGGGGCAAGGGGTTCTTGTCTGAACACACATAGCAGAAGAGCTTGTGGACACTGGTTATTTTAAAGACCAGCAACTAGCTTACGACACATTGTTGCGTAAAGGACAACCAGCCTATGTTCAACGAGAAGCCTTTTCAGCCATTGATGCGATCCATCTTATTCATGATGTGGGCGGATTAGCTTTTTTAGCTCATCCGGGAATATATTCATTTGAAGTACCTTTAGATATTTTATTGAAGCATGGATTAGATGGTATAGAAGTGTATCATTCCAGACATACAACAGAAGCGACAGCATATTGGTTGAAAGTAGCGAAAGAGAATAAGCTGTTAATATCTGGTGGGAGTGATTTTCATGGACCTCATTCACGAAATCCTTATCCGATAGGCAGCGTGAAGATTCATTCTATTATTCGGCTTGAGCAATGGGAAAGGAGAATTGCCAAGAGATGAAATTACTTTTTGCTTCAACTTTAGCTTGGGCTTATCCAGTAGATGTAGTAATGAAAGTGGCGAGAGAGGAAGAGTTTTTTGGTGTTGAAGTTTGGGCTGAGCATATATGGAACTATGAGACCGCTCCTAAAAAAATTGAAGAGACAAAGAAAGAACTTGATCTTGCATTAACAATGCATGCAGCCAGCTGGGATTTAAATCTTTGTGCCCTTAATTCTGGTATTCGTCAACAATCCATTGAAGAAATTAAGCGTTCGATCGAATTAGCCATCAAAATAGAAGCGAATAATATTACGTTTCATCCTGGTAAGATGACATTACCTTCTTTTTTGACTTCTATGCATGAAGAATTACTAGTCGAATCACTAGATGAGGTTGTTCGATTTGCTAGAAGAGAAGGAGTAACGCTGTCGCTTGAAATGATGGAGTGGAAGGCGAAAGAATTTGTCACAGAGCCTACTGTTTTAAAGAGAGTAATTGACCCATTCATTCCGCATTTGCAAACCACTTTCGATGTGGCTCATATTCCTTTTCATCAAGATATTCAGGCGGTTTGGGCGGCTATGCCTAATGTGGGGAAGATTCATATTAGTGATGCAACGCAAGACAAGCTTCACCTTCCTTTAGGAGAAGGAAATATTGAAGAAGATACGTTACATTTTTTCTTACATACCGATGAGTTTCCTATTGTCATAGAAGGGTTTGATCGTTCGAGAGAATTAACATGGTTAAAGAAAAACTTAAATTACGTTAAGCAAGGCAGTTTAGTGTAGATGAACGGAGATGGTTCTTTGAAAATTTTAGTGACAAATGATGACGGGATTTTTGCACCTGGTGTTTCCGCTTTAGTTGAAGTGTTGCAGCACTTTGGTGAGGTGTATGTAGTATGTCCTGATCAGGAACGGAGTGCGGTGGGGCATTCGATTACATTAAGAACACCATTAAAAGCGAAGCCTGTTCATATTTTTCCAGGTGTTAAGCAAGCATGGGCAGTGAATGGCACACCTGCTGACTGTGTGAAGCTAGGAATGGAAGTTTTATTAAAAACACCACCAGATATTTTGTTTTCTGGTGTGAACCTTGGTCCTAATCTTGGAAGGGATTTGTACTATTCTGGGACAATGGCTGGAGCGGTAGAAGCATCTCTTTATCACATCCCCTCTGTTTCTATGTCCTTAAATGCTTTTAATGATGTTAAGGTGAACTATTATAAAGTCAAACAGCTTATATATGATGTGGTTGAGACAGTGATTAGAAATAAGATTCCTAAAGGCGTGTTTTTAAATATTAATTTACCTAATTTATCAAAGGAATTATGTAAAGGGATCGCTACTATTCCTTTAGATATGAATGTTTCACGTTATCGTTATGTTGGTCTGAATGATCCACATGGCCAAGTTTATTTTTGGTTAAAGGATGAGCTGAATCAGCTGTCAGAGTTCAGTGAAAATAGTGATTATGCAAAGCTGAAAGATGGCTATATTACGGTGTCACCAGTAGAATTTCGGACTCATCAAAAACGAAAGCAAGAACAAATTCAACGATGGTTTCAACAAGCACATTTAAGTTATGACAGGGAGGAAAAAACGAATGCGTAAATTATTTATGACGATGATGGTTTTAGTATTTGCTATTGTAGCAGCTGCATGTGGGAATAAAGAAGAGCAAAGTTCAGCAAAAGAAAATGAAACAGAAAATACAACTGGCAACTCTGAAGTAGCTGGTACTCTTAATTTTTATACATCACAGCCGGATGCTGATGCGCAAGCACTAGTGGATTCTTTTCAGAAGAAATACCCTGATGTGAAAGTAGAGACTTTCCGTTCGGGAACAGAAGAAGTCATTTCTAAAATTCAAGCGGAAAATTTAGCTGGAGATATTCAAGCTGATGTGTTGCTAGTAGCTGATTCCGTTACATTTGAAAGTTTAAAAGAAGAAGATCTTCTCATGTCCTATCAATCTCCTGAAGCGGACAAGCTTCCAGAAGCTTTTGTTGATTCAGATGGAACCTATGCAGGAACGAAGATAATGGCGACTTCATTAGTAGTCAATACAAATGAAGTGAAGGATGTACCTGATAGTTGGAGTGTTTTATCAGACGAGGTCTCTAAAGAAAAAGCCATCATGCCAAGCCCGTTTTACTCAGGAGCTGCAGCTTACAATGCAGGAGTTTTTTCTAGACAAGAATCGTTTGGATGGGATTTTTATAAGAATTTAAAAGAAAATGGAATGAGTGTTACAAAAGGAAATGGTGGCGTGCTCGAAGCAGTGGCTACTGGAGAAAAATCTTATGGAATGGTAGTAGATTTTGTTGTCGCTAGAGCGAAAAAAGAAGGTTCGCCTGTTGAATTAGTCTATCCGAAGGAAGGGGTACCAGTTATTACAGAACCAGTAGGGATTATGAAGAATACAGACAATGAAGCAGCAGCAAAAGCATTTATTGACTTTGTTCTTTCCGAAGAGGGGCAAGAGTTAGCAGCAGAATTGGGATATACGCCAATTCGTGAAGGTGTAGCGGCTCCAGAAGGATTAAAAACAATCGAAGAATTAAAGGTATTAGAAGCTGATACGGCAGAACTGCTTAAAGCTCGCGAAGATGATAAGAAGCAATTCGGAGAAATTTTTGGACAACAATAAGTTGGAGAGTGCAAGAAATAAAAGGGAGAGAGGGCAATGATTGCTGACAATCAACTTACGGAAAAGAGAATGAGAGGGCTGCCCTCCTTCTCTTTATTAAATAAAAAAAACATCTTGTTCACAATTGGTTTTCTATTAGTTATTTTATTCTTTGTTGTACCCGTACTACGTTTGATTTTCCTTAGTTTTATGGAAGAAGGGTCGATCACTCTTAATCATTACACAGAAATCTTGAAAGAAAAAACGACATGGTTAACGATTCAAAATACGATATACATTGTTTTAGGATCTACGGTTTTGTCACTTAGTTTAGGAGTAACCCTTGCTTGGATTGTGGCTTATGTCAATATCGGTGGAAAGAAATGGATGCAACTCTTTATTTTCCTTCCGTTCATTATTCCTTCATACATAACGACTTTAGCTTGGATTCAATTTCTTAGCAAAAATGGTTTAGTCTCCTCAATGTTACATTCGCTTTGGCAAGAGGTGAAACTTCCCAATTTATATAGCATGGGAGGGATTATTTTTATTCTTGGGATTTCCCATTATCCATTAGTTTATTTATTTACGGTGAATGTGTTTCGGAAGATTCCTAGGGAGTTAGAAGAAGCGGCTAAGACATCTGGAGCTACTAGAGGAACGGTATTTAGAAAGGTTATATTCCCTTTGGCCTTACCAGGGATTGCTAGCGGTGGTTTACTAGCGTTTTTAACCAATCTTGATAACTTTGGTGTACCTGCTTTTTTAGGTATTCCGGCTAATATACGAGTGTTAAGCACTTATATATATGAACAAATTGTTGGGTTTGGACCGTCAGCTTTCTCCAGAGCGGCTGTTCTTTCTGTATTATTAGGCATCATCGCACTTGTTGGAACGTTCATTCAATGGTTGCTTTTGAAGCGGAGTAGAGTCACTGATACGGTGACGAGAGATTTGGAACCGAGAATCTATTTATCTACTACCCGTAAAAGAGTCGTCGAGTTTGGTGTTTGGACTTTTTTGCTGGTGACTAGTTTAGTGCCATTTTTATCAATGGCTGCTACTTCTCTCATTAAAGCCTATGGACTTTCCTTTAAATTTGAAAATCTATCACTTAAAAATTATCAATATGTCTTTTTTACCGACCCAAAAGCTATGTCATCACTATCTACTAGTTTGCAATTAGCGCTCTTTTCTACGATTGTTTGTGTAGTAATTGGAACACTCCTTGCGTATTTACGATATAAACAACCGAGTGTTGGAACGAAAATAACCGAGTTGTTTATTACGATTCCGTATGCTTTACCAGGAACGGTTTTTGCGCTTTGTATGATTTTTGCATGGATGCAGCCTATTCCTGGTTGGAACCTTGGGATTTATGGATCTATTTGGATATTGCTTATTGCTTATGTGACAAGGTTTTTAATTTTACAAGTTCGTGGAAGCTATACTGCTTTATTACAAGTAGACCCATCTATTGAAGAAGCAGCAAGAACATCGGGAGCGAAAGGTTGGGTGAAATGGAGGAAAATCCTTTTGCCATTAATTTTTCCAGGACTAGTCGGTGGTGCTTTATTAGTGTTTTTGATGGTTTTAACAGAACTAACCGTATCAAGTTTGCTATGGTCTACTGGCTCAGAGACAATTGGAGTGGTCATTTTCAATTATGAACAAGCTGGTTACACGACCTATTCAACTGCCTTTGCCAGTGTCATTGTGTTAGCTATCTTACTTGGTGGAATTTTATTTATATTGTTCAGCAAATTATGGGAAAGAAAGGTGATGAAGAGCAAATGATTCAAGTTGACCAATTAACAAAGAAGTACGGTTCTTTCACAGCTCTTCAGTCTGTAGATTTACAGATTAATAAAGGGGAATTTATTGCTATTCTCGGCCCGTCTGGTTGTGGAAAAACAACCTTACTAAAGTTGCTGGCTGGTTTTATGAAGCCAACTGACGGAGAAATTGAAATGGATGATCAGGTAGTAGCCTCCAAAAAACAGTTGATTCCTCCGGAAAGGAGAAACATAGGGATGGTTTTCCAATCCTTTGCTTTATGGCCACATATGACAGTTTATCAGCATATTCAATTTCCGTTGTTACATCATCATTATGTAGCTAAAGAATTAAAAGCCGATGTCGATCGTAGAGTGCGAGATGTGTTGAAGTTAGTTGGACTAACGGAAATGGCTGATAGATATCCAGCGGAACTTTCAGGAGGGCAGAAACAGAGGGTGGCTTTTGCACGAGCGGTTGCTTCTCTTCCTCAACTATTGTTAATGGATGAACCACTGAGTGCTTTAGACGTAGAATTGCGTATGGAAATGAGGAAGGAAATTCAAAACATCCATAGAAAAACTGAAGCGTCGATTGTTTATGTAACACATGACCAAGGAGAAGCATTGGCTATGGCTGATCGAATTGTTGTTATGAACAACGGCAGGATTGAGCAAATTGCTTCTCCGGAAATCATTTATTCAAGGCCAGAAACAGAATTTGTTGCTACTTTTGTAGGGAAATGCAACCTTGTAAAGGGGACATGGGAGAAGGACTTTTTTGTACCGGAAAAAGCTCCTTACGAGAAATGGCTCGATACTGGCGTGTCTTTACAATTTAAAAAGAAAGGTGTTTATCCTATTCGTCCAGAACAATGGCAGCTAACAAAAAACAACCATCATGCACTTCAAGGCGTCATCACCTTTGTCCAATATCAAGGGAAAGAAATTCATTATACCGTTGAAGTAGAGAATGAAACATGGACCATCCATGAATCTGTTCATTCACCGCGCTACTCTATCGGTGATCAAGTCGGTCTAATGATAAAAACAAAGGAGCGTGAGTTACTGCCTGTATGATTCGACAAGTGCCTGTCACGCCCCGGGTTTTGTCGAACTCCCAAATACGTCCCGCGTGTTTGTTTGTGCGGGATGTTTTTTGATTCTATTTTTCTTTTTGGGCATATACATATAAGTAGCTTAGGTGGAAAATTTGCTTAGAAAGGAGAAGTTATGAGTCGCTGGGTACAATCTCATTTTCTTGAAGTGTTGGCTTTGATGGTTATGGTGACGGCTAGTTATTTGACTGTTCAGCGGTTAGTGGGGAGACAAGCTGTTACTTGGGTGTTGCCGGACTCTTTGTTGCAGATGAACATGATTTTTTTAAGTATTGTGATTGAAGCGATTCCGTTTGTCTTAATTGGTGTATTGATTGCAGGGTTTATCCAA
Organism: Bacillus sp. REN10; assembly: GCF_016820555.1. GTDB lineage: Bacteria > Bacillota > Bacilli > Bacillales > Domibacillaceae > Bacillus_CE. The sequence goes on from NZ_JADHDW010000004.1 coordinate 150,711, forward strand.
ATTTTCATTCGGGTGGAACAAATGGAGCGATGGATACCGAAGAACAAATTTTTGGCTGTGTTGATGAGTTGTGTTGTGGGAGCTTGTTTTCCAGCTTGCGAATGCGGCATTGTTCCCATTGTCCGGCGGTTAGTTGCTAAAGGGGTACCTATTTATGCTGGAGTTGGCTTTTTGTTAACGGGTCCGCTTATTAATCCGATCGTAATCTTTTCAACGTATATGGCTTTTGGGAACGATTGGGAGATAGCAGGGCTGCGAATGGGCGTCGGGTTTGTGGCGGCGTTACTCATTGCTTTGCTTGTCAGTTTGATTTTTAAAGGGAACCAATTGAAAGAGGAGCGTTTGGCCGCTTCATCTGTCGAAGAAAAGGCTCCTTTTTCGAAGCAGTTGTTCTCGATGTGTACCCACTCGATTGATGAGTTTTTTGACATGGGCAAATATTTGATTATTGGGGCTTTTTTAGCGGCTTTTGTACAAACATATGTCTCCACTCAGTCCATTTTACAAATGGGAAATGGAGTGTGGACCATGATGGGACTTGCTTACTTTTTGTCTTTATGCTCGGAAGCGGATGCCTTTATCGGTGCCTCTTTCCGTCAGTTTTTTCCCGCGACCTCTATTTTGGCTTTTTTAATTTATGGACCGATGATTGATTTGAAAAATACGTTTATGCTTTTAAGTGTGTTTAAAGTGAGGTTTGTGGCAGTTTTAATCGTAATGATTACGTTTATTGTTTGGGGATGTATTCAATTATTGAGTTAATGAGGGGGAGAAACGATGAAGTTTCAATCTCAGCAAGCCGTTCGTGCCTTCATTTTGCTCGCTTTTGCTTTATTTTTAGCTCGCTTGCATCATGGGGGAGATATTTCACGATATGTAAATCCGGCATACAAGTGGTTAAGTCAACTGGCCACAGGGCTATTTCTCTTTTTGTTTATCATTCAATTATCTCGGCTTTGGGCAAAAAAAGCTTCTTCTTGTGATCATGGTTGTTGTGGTCATGATCATGGCCATTCCGATTCGCGAAGGAAAACCATTCTTTCTTATTCTATTTTATTGTTGCCATTAGTAACCGGTTTTTTACTGCCGGTTCAAATATTGAATGCCTCCACTGCGGCTAAAAAAGGGATGGCTGCTTTTCAATCGGAACGGACTGTAGAAGTGCAGGAGCCGCTCGTGAACGCAAATGAGATGAGTGATCAAGAATACAATCAAAAAATACAAGCGCTTCATCAAGAGGAGATGATCACGCTCACCAATGAATTGTTTGAGCCTTATTACGGGGAAATCAATGCCGAGCCAAGTCGGTATATCGGCAAGAACATTAAGATGACTGGCTTTGTGTTGAAAGATGGGGATTTTCAACAGAATCAACTCGTGCTTGCTCGATTTTTGATTACTCATTGTGTCGCCGATGCTACGACGATTGGCTTTTTAACGGAAATAGAAGAGGCGGCGAGTATTCCGCAAGATACATGGTTGGAAATTGAAGGAACGCTTGCGACGACCTCCTATAATGGAGCGACATTGCCGATGGTGAAGGCTATATCGTGGAAACAAGTCGAGGAACCGACTGAGCCTTATGTGTTTCCAGTGTTGACGAGGATTCGGTAGGTGCCTGTGATTCGACAAGTGCCTGTCACGCCCCGAGTTTTGTCGAAAAAAATAATGCCAGTTCCCGCCCTGCGATGGAGCAGGAGGGAGCTGGCATTTGTCTTTTTGTCTATTATTCTTCCACATTAAAGTACACTTTTTCAATACCTGTAAATGGTACAGGAGAGGTACCCATTTTGACGGTGGAGAAGATGAGTAAGGTTTGGTCTTTTTCGTTATAGAACATTTTCTTAATGTTTCCGTAAGTTTGCAGTTGAGCAAATGGTTCCATTGTTGAATAGTCAGATGCTTGAATATCATTTTTGCCATTGGCTGTGTATAGTTCACGATTCGCAATGTCGAAAGCAATAGAGGTATACGGACGGTCAAGCTTCGCTAAATACGTCATTTCCTCCCAAACAAAACAACAAAATTAAAATATTTATAGATGCAATCGACATCGTGAAAGCCGCTTTCTGTTAACCAGTTCAGCTGTTGTGGCAAGGTGGACATTCGATCGATCTTTGTTCGCTCGCGGGCTTCTTCGAGTTGCTGTTTCGTTAGTCCACTGGCCTCGATTTTTTGCCACCAATCCTGTTTGTATAATGAGTCGATGAACGGTGTATGACCTAGTACTTGGTCAGCGTTGATGAAAACGCCTCCTGGATTCAGTAATGTGTGCACCTCTTCATATAATTTTCTTTTTTCCTCATCAGATAGATGGTGAATCGATAAAGAAGAAATGATGATATCGAATGTTTGATTGAACTTGTATTGCGTGTAATCAGCTGTGATGTAGTGGATCTCTTCATGCTCGAACCGTTTTTTCGCGATCTCTAGCATATTTTCAGAAAGATCAATAAAAGTGAACTGAGCTTTCGGGAACTTCTCTTTCAAAAAAGCGGAAAACAATCCTGTACCTGCGCCAATGTCTAAAACAGTCGGTGCTTCTTTCTCACATTCTATAAGCGATATTGGAATCGAATAAAAATCATCAAAGCAAGGAATCAGTTTTTTCCTTTGTTCATCGTAAGCAGCGGCGTGTTCATTGAATTTGTGCATGACTTGTTTTTTTGTCGTATCCATTTTATTGCCTCCTTTTTTGGTGTTAAATAAAGGATACATGACTTAATATATAATGAAAATGAATAAAAAAAGCACTAATTGATAACGAACTGTTATTAGAGAGAAAGCGGGGATCAGCATGGAAATGAAGTGGATACGCACATTTATTAGTGCGGCTAACTATGAAAATTTTCGTCAGGCGTCGGATGAGTTATTTTTAACGCAGCCGGCTGTCAGTAAACATATACAGCGGTTAGAGCAGCACTTGGATATTAAGTTATTTGATCGCGTAGGGAAGCATGTAGTGTTGACAGCGGGCGGAGTTAAATTTTTGCCGATCGCGAAGAAATGGATGACTGTTTATGAAGAAGGAATCGAAGAAATGGAGGCGTGGAAGAAAGGGGTTCATCGTATGATGAAGATCGCGGTCGCTCCGCAAATCGCCGCTTCGATGTTGCCACCGGTGTTAAGTCGCTTTATGGCGGCACATCCAGAGATAGAAGTGGTTATTGATGTCGTTCGTTCCTTTGACATTGGCAAAAAGGTGCGAAGCGGACAAGCGGATATTGGTTTGTCACGGATGGAACCTTGGGAAACGGGCATTCATTATCGAGTGATTCATCGAGATTCCGTCGTGCTCGTCGCTCCCTATCATTCAGCACAGCATTCCATGACGGAAGTGGAAGCGCTGGGAACCTATCGCTTGCTGACAGAAAATCACCCGACATATTGGGAAGAACTATTGCCAGCTATTCGGCAAGTGGTCCCAGCCGTCCGTACTTTGCCTGTTACACAAATGGATGTGACGAAACGACTGATCGAACAAGGACTTGGTCTCTCTTACTTACCTTTATCCATGGTAAAAGAAGAAATTGAACGTCAAACACTCATGACCATCCCATCCGTCCAAATCAATCCACCCGACTCACTCACCTATTTCATCACTAAAACCCACACAGAAGAAGTCGCGAAATTCGACAGGTGCCTGTCACGCCCCGGGTTTTGTCGAAACAAACCATGACAGTTTCATGTTGCATAGTTGGCATGGTTTGTTCTATAGTTGAAAAATAATTTTTTAAATGATTTTTTTAGCATACAATACTTATATCTAAGAATGAAGGTGATGAGAATGGTTGTAGAAAAACTGTTTCACGAAGCGAAAATTTTAATTGTGGATGATACACCGGCTAATGTATTGTTGTTAGAACGTTTGCTTAAAATGGAGGGGTATCAACATATTTATAGCGTTAACGATTCTAGAGAAGCGGTTCAAACATATGAAGACATTAAACCTGACGTTATTTTATTGGATTTGCGCATGCCTTATTTTGATGGGTTTCAAATTCTGCAAATGCTGAAAAATCGACATGAAGAAGAGTTTTTGCCTGTCATTATCATTACTGCACATGGAGACCAGCAGTTGAGAAACCAAGCGTTAGAACAAGGGGCCATCGACTTTATCGGCAAACCATTTGATCGCACAGAAATCTTAATGCGTATCCGGAACGTGATTCAATTACATATGATGAACAACCAATTACTCCATCAAAATGAAGAGCTAGAAAAACGAGTGGATGAACGGACGAAAGAAATTCAGAACATAAAGTTAGAGCTGATTCATCGACTAGGTTTGGCGGCTGAATATCGCGATAACGAAACCGGTGAACACACGGCGCGAATGAGTCACTATTGCAAACGTTTAGCCAAAGAGCTCGGGAAAGATGATGCCTATTGTGACCTTCTTTTTCACGCGAGCAGGCTGCATGACATTGGGAAAATTGGTATCCCAGATCAGATCTTGTTGAAGCCAGGGAAATTAACGCCAGAAGAATTCCAAATAATGAAAACGCATACAACCATTGGGGAACAATTATTTTCTGGTTTAGAATCGTTTAAAATTTTTCAGATGGCGAAGCGAATTGCATTAACTCATCATGAAAAGTGGGATGGTTCAGGTTATCCCAACCAATTGAAAGAAAAGAGCATTCCATTAGAAGGAAGAATTGTGGCGGTTTGCGATGTGTTCGATGCGTTAACGTCCAGTCGTCCGTACAAACAGGCGTGGTCGATTGAAGAAGCGATCAAGGAAATTGAAAAAGGCAAGGGAAAGCACTTTGACCCAGAAATTGTGGATGCCTTTTTAAGAATTATTCCAGAGATGATAGATATCAAAAAACAACAATCTTCCTCATAACAAACTTGTATATCAATCCCCTTAAAGGTGGGACATTTCATTGGAAAAACAACATCAACCTACTAGAATCTCTATCTTTCGTTACATTCGCCGGTCTTTTTTATCTAAAGCATTGATTCCGCTCGTCTTAGTTGAGCTTAGTTTTATTTTGATTTATTTCGTGACGAATCAATGGTCTAATACCGTGATGACAAACACGATCTCAAAAGATATTCAAGAGGAACTTAAAGAAATATCGTTTCGGGAAGCCGCCTTAATTAAAGAGCAAGTCACAAGTGTCGAAAATGCGACCCGAACCTTTCAAAAACAAGTGACACGGTTTCAACAGACCAATCAAGTGATGGATACGATTGATACCAAACGTTTGGCTCTTGCGAATAATGGCGTTTATCACACGACAAGTGATCGTCCGGATCGTGGGGCGGCCGTCTTTTACAGTGGTTATGTTCCTATTGGAGAGAAGGAACGAGAAAAAGTGGCTACATTATTGCCGATGCAAACATTAATGAAGGATATTAAAGAGAGTGAGCAGTTAGCGGCTGCCATTTATTACAATACGTATGATTCGTTAAATATCATCTATCCTTATTTTGATGTTTTAAAGCAATACCCACCACATATGAATATCCCTAGTTACAACTTTTATTATGAAGCCGATGCTCGCCATAACCCGAAGCGCCAAGTCGTTTGGACGGATGCTTATTTAGATCCAGCTGGGAATGGGTGGATGGCGTCTGCGATCGCTCCGGTTTATAAGGGGAATTTTCTTGAAGGGGTTGTGGGAGTCGATATTACGATCGATACGATTATCAAAAATATTTTAGATTTAGACATTCCTTGGGGTGGATATGGGGTGCTAGTAGGGAATGATGGTGTGATTTTGGCACTGCCACCAAAAGGAGAAAAGGTTTGGGGGGTTAAGGAGTTAAAGCAGCACACATATAATGAGGCGGTTAAGCAAGACACATATAAGCCAGAGAAATTTAATATTTATAAGCGGAAAGACTTACAATCGTTTAGTTTGAAAGCAAAACAGATGAACAACGGGCTGTCGGAAGCCAAATTAAACGGTGAAGACTACATGATTTCTTGGGCAACGGTTCCGAAAACGGGCTGGAAATTATTTATCGTGGTTGAAAATGATCAAGTATTTGCATCTGTTAATAACCTAAAGGATGAATTAACGAGAATCGGATTATTTATGATAGTAGGTCTCGTCGCCTTTTACATCATCTTCTTCTCTCTTTTAATTCGCAATGCTAAATCGATTAGTTCGTTGATTGCCGATCCGTTAATTGAAATGGGGCATTTAATCCGGCATATTGGTAAAGGCGATGTGTCTTTGAAAAAGCCCAATTTTTATATTCAAGAACTTCAGGAAACAGCGAATCATGTCGTGCGTATCGGAAATCAGTTAAGTATGACCCAAAATCACTTGAAAAAACGAGAAGCAGATTTAAGGGCCCTTGTCTATTCGTTAGATGATATCGTTTGTGAGTTGCAAGTGGATGGGAAAATTTTGAATATTTGGATGGGTGAACAAGCCTTCTTAGCACCGTTAGGCGATTTATTATATCGAAATATAACAGAGGTTTTTGGGCAAGAAACAGCGGAGCATATGATGTCAGCGGTAGAAAAAGCCATGACGTTAAAGAAATCGATCGCCATCGAAATGACGATCGCGACTAGTTTCGAAGTAAGGTGGTATCTATGCCGGATTGCACCGATCTTGCATGAGAACCAGCCGGTGCATTCCGTTTCACTTGTTGCTAGGGATATTACGGAACGAAAGCAAATGGAACAGTCGATTATTGTCGCAAAAGATGAAGCGGAAAAAGCGAATCAAGCGAAGACGAAATTTTTATCGAATATGAGTCATGAGCTGCGTACACCGCTGAATGCCATTATTGGCTTTTCTCAGCTATTAGAATATGACACGAGCCATCCGCTGACAACGGAACAACGAGAAAATGTCACGGAAATCTTGAAGGCGGGTCAACATCTTCTATTGATTATCAATGAAATTCTTGATTTATCACGCATTGAATCTGGTCATTATTATTTATCGATCGAATCCGTTCATTTAACGAACAAGATTCAGAACTGTGTGACGTTAATGATGCCAATAGCGAAAAAGCAACAAGTGAGCATCGTTTGTGAATTAAGTCCACAAGAATCGATTTATGTGAAAGCCGACCCATTCCGGCTCAAACAAGTCATTTTGAATGTGTTGTCCAATGCGATTAAATACAACAAAGAGGGAGGACAGGTTTGGATAAGAGGACAAGTCGTTGGCGAGATGTTCCGGCTCGAAATCATTGATAACGGCATCGGTATCGCAGAAGACCAACTCGAGCACATTTTCGAACCATTCACACGTATCCCATCCATCGAACAAGTGGAAGGAACGGGCATCGGATTATCCGTATCCAAAAAACTAATCGACCTAATGAACGGAAACATCGGTGCCTCTAGCCAACTAGGTGTGGGCAGTACCTTTTATATCGAACTTCCGCTTGGATAGGGGGGTGCCTGTCACTCCCCGAGTTTTGTCGAAAGGCCGCCTTGCCAATTGCAGTTGGCAAGGCGGTCTTTTGCAAATATTGGAGTATGTTGGTTGTGTGTGAAAGTTTTTTATTCTGAACTGTGTATGTACGATGGTGTGAGAGGTCGGCGGTTATACTCGATTCAGGGCATCTTTTCTCATCCTTTCATTGACATTATCTGAAAAATAGAATAAATTAATATATGAGTATATGCTCATATATTTAATATACAACGGCAAATTGTTTTACTAGATCACAGTTCAACTCTGTTTCGAGGAGTGACATACAAACAAAGGGGGAGGCAATATGGGACATCATCACCACGGGCACGATCATCATGGACATCATCACCATCATCATTTTGAAGACACGCGAGAAGGCAATAAAAAAGGATTAATCATCGCTTTATTCATTACAGCGGGCATTATGCTGTTGGAGTTTTTCGGGGGATTATTCACGAATAGTTTAGCGCTGTTATCCGATAGTGGTCATATGTTAAGTGATGCAAGTTCTTTATTATTAAGTTTAGTGGCGATCTCGTTTGCGGCGCGACCGGCTTCGCCAACGAAAACGTACGGATTTTATCGCTTTGAAATTTTAGCTGCTTTATTAAATGGTGTGACATTATTTGTGATTGCTGGATTTATCGTTGCAGAAGCCTATGAGCGATTTTTGGAACCGCCGACTGTGGCGAGCGGAACGATGATGCTGATTGCCTCCGTTGGGTTGTTAGCAAATTTACTTAGCGCTTGGTCGTTAATGAGTAAAGGCGATGTGAAGAATAACGTCAATTTGCGAAGTGCCTATTTACACGTGTTAGGGGATGCACTTGGGTCTGTCGGTGCGTTAGTGGCTGGTTTGTTAATGCTTCTATTCGATTGGTATATTGCCGACCCGATTATTTCTGTTTTGGTCGCTCTCCTTATTTTAAAAAGTGCGTGGGGCGTCATTAAGCATTCCGTCCATATTTTAATGGAAGGTACACCGATGACGATTGATCAAGCAGAAGTGAAAAAAGAGTTAGAAGCCATCGATGGCGTCATCGATGTTCACGACCTTCATATTTGGACGATCACTTCTGGATTGGACACCTTAACTTGCCATATCCTAATCGAAGACAACAAAGATAGCCAACAGATCTTGCAGCAAGCGATTAACAAAATTCAAGACAAATTCAAAATTAAACATACAACGATTCAAATAGAGACATCTCAGATTGAGCATGGGGAGATGAAAGTATAATGAGCAACAGCCGCTTTTCCAATTGAGGAAGGCGGTTGTTGTTTTTGGTTTTTCATTAAAGAATATCATCATTTTTTCACTTGCATTTATGTTATTATATAACCACAGTAGGTAATATATGGTATTGAGGTATGCGGTTATATTTTTATTAGGGTTTTTATTAACATTTATTGTTTCAGTAGACTTCTTTGATCAATCCAATTTAGTACTTAGTTTATTTTCTAGAATGATTTTTGCTTTATTTTTCTTATTAATTATTTGGCTGTTCCAAAAAAACACTTTATAAGAGGAGATGAAGAATTGGTATTAAAGAAAAAATGGTTGATTATATTGGTGACAATTACTACTGTATTACTTTTAGCAGCTTGTAGTAGTTCTAACGAAAGTAAGATAATAGGAAGTTGGAAAGCAGTTGCAGACGATGATACTCTGTCATACTTAGAAATAGGTGAAGAAAGAATAATAATCAGATCACAATCAGATGATAAACCAATGACCGCTGACTACATACTAACTGAAACTCAAGACGAAAACTTCATTATAGAACTTATCAATCCAGAAGATGGATCTGTTGAGTTTTTATTTGAAGGTTATTTTGAAAATAAAGACAAAATAATGATTGTAGAAACTCTAGATGGTGCGGCAGAGAATAGTAAATTAATTAGAGTGGATAATATAGCAGAAGAAAAAGAAAAAGAGGAAAAAGCATTAGCAAAAGAAGAGAAAAGGTTACAAGAAAAAGAAAAAGCATTAGCAAAAGAAGAAAAAAGATTACAAGAAAAAGAGAAACAAGCATTAGCAAAAGAAGAGAAGAGATTACAAGAAGAAAAGGAAGTAAAACAACGAACTACCGAAGAGAATAGTTTGAAGAAGGAGTATTTGCAGAAGGCGGATGATCTTGAGAACAGGATAGTGGGAGAAGCTAAAAAATTGTATGCACATGATATGCGGCCTGGTTTCTATAGTCAATACTATAGTGATTGGGACGGTTTATTAAACGAAATTTGGGGCGTATTAAAAGATACGATGCCAAAAAATGAATTTGAAAAATTAAAATCAGATCAAGTAGAATGGATTAAAATGAAAGAGCAAAATTTTGCTGAAATGCCACAAGAACTAGCTTCAGAAAGAGCTAGTGGAATGGACTATCTAGCATTTGAAACGAAAGAAAGAACCTACTATTTAATTGAGAATTATATGGATTAAACGTGAGTTTATAATCAAATGACGCATAGCTCTAACATCGAGCATGGGCAAATAAAGGTGTAACGATGCTAGATTACCGCTTTTCCAATTAGGAAAAGCGGTAATTTTTTGCTTTCAAGATAAAGTGATTGCATTTCGACATGGAGTCGAGTATATTAATTGATGCATCAATTATTGATAGATCAATTAATGTTTTTTTAACTGGAAAGGACGGGATCAGTTGACGAATTTATGCATGAAGGAGTCGATGATTGTCTATAAATTACATTTCCTCAATAAAGAAATTAGCTCGAAGTTTGAAGGGTGTACAGGCCTTAGTCAGTCAAGGCTTGAGCTGTTGTACCAGCTATATCAAGTCGAGGAAATGAGTCAAAAAGAGCTTCAGCAACAAATCAATATTGACAATGCCGCTATTACAAGACATTTAAAGCAATTAGAAGCGAACAACATGATTGCAAGGCGCAAAAATCCGATTGATCACCGGATTACGCTTGTTTGCTTAACCGATCATGGACGTCATGAGATTAGTTCCTTCTTAAAGGAAAAAGAACGATTTGTCTCTTCAGTGTTGAAAGATTTTACGGAAGAAGAAATTGATCAGCTGTTTATGATGTTGAACCGCATTGAAACAAATATTAACGATATTTAATGAAAAGGGAGTATTCATCTATGATGACAACACAAAAAACAAATGACTTTACAGAAATTATGACAGGACGCCGTTCGATTCGTTACTACGATCCGTCGGTGAAAATTAGCAAAGAAGAAATGACTGAAATGTTGACAGAAGCGACGTTAGCGCCGTCTTCGCTCAACATGCAGCCGTGGCGTTTCCTTGTGATTGAGAGCGAGGAAGGAAAAGAAAAAATGGCGCAGCTGGCGAAATTCAACCAATCACAAGTAGAGACATCTTCAGCAATGATTGCGTTATTTGGTGACTTAAATAACTTCGAAAACGGCGAAGAAATTTACAGCAAAGCCGTAGAGCTTGGCTATATGCCTCAAGAAGTGAAGGATAGCCAAATGCCACAAATTACTGCTTACTACGATTCGCTTTCAACAGAAGCAATGAAAGACGTCGTGTTAACGGATGGGGGATTGGTTGCGATGCAATTAATGTTGGTGGCTCGTGCTCACGGATACGACACATGTCCAATCGGCGGCTTTGATAAAGAGAACATCGCTGAAGCGTTTGGCTTAGACAAAGATCGTTACGTACCAGTAATGTTAATTTCAATTGGGAAAGCAGCGAATAGCGGTTATCCATCTGTTCGTCTACCGATTGAAAAAGTTGCACAGTGGAAATAAGAAAATAGATAGCGCCAGTCACATTTTGTGGCTGGTGTTTTGTTTGTATATACATAGTATTTAAAACATTTTTATGTTGCGTTTACTAAAAAAGGATGTTGATAAAAAGAAAAATGGTTGTCTAAGAGACAAATAATGAAAGATTATCCCGTAAACGCCTAATCCGCTTAATTAACAATCATTAGAGGATGAAGGAAACCTCTAATGATTGAAGTTTCACTTTATCATGGTCATAGAGGGTGAATGTATTTGAAGATAGATATGGATGCATTAATGATATTTTTGATGATGTGGGGAATACCGACTTTCACGGTTGTTCGAGGCTATTTAAAAATGAGCGAGGAGGAACAGAAGGAGGCCATGACGGATTTTAAATCGTTACGATTTATTTTTACCATTGGCTTTATTACTATCGGCGCTGTTTTCGCTACATTAGGAGGTTTGTTAAAGGTAGATAGCATAAAAATCAGTGGGAATATTGTAATAGCAATTGGGATCACGGTGTCCATTGTGAGAATGTGGAAAAGCAACAAGTTACGAAGTATACTCCTCTTTCTCGTTCTCTTGCTTTTGCTAGCTATTATTACATAATTACTATCTCTGAGCGGTTACATATAAGGAGCTGTTCTTCTATGCATGAAGAATAGTCCTATGGTATTCGATTTTTATAGCAAGACGAGCTAGACAATATCAAAGAGGCTGGGACATAACTAAATTTGCTGTCGTTAAAGCCGAATCATTGTATTTTATTAAAAACATGAAGAACAATAAAACCGAACTATTACGAAACTCTAAATTAGAGCCTTAAATAATAGTTCGGCTTTTTTATTAGCTGAAAACCTTTTGTCCCAGCCTCTTAGTGTTAAAATGTCGTATTAGCTAATTTAGACGCGTGAACAGACGGTTTTCTGTCTTTCCATGGCAACGCTTTTTCCAGTTGGGCAGCGAGTTGCAGTAAAGTAGATTCATCGGCAAAGCGTCCGGTAAATTGCATGCCGATGGGTAGTCCGGTTTTACTTGTTTTTAATGGGAGTGAAATCGCAGGCTGGCCGGTTGCATTAAATAAATTCGTAAATGGAGCATAGGTGAAAATTTGTTCCGTCCATTGTTTGGCGTTGATGGATGGGTTGTTGGCATTTAATGAACCGATTTCAGCAGGTAAAGTGGCCAGTGTCGGCGATAGTAATACATCATAATCAGTGAAAAATTGCCCAACTTGTCTTGAAACCATCGCATTCACTTCGATCGCTTCTAATAGTTCAGATGCCGTCATTTCCTTTCCATATAAGTAACATTGCCAAATGGCGGCTTCGATGTTTTTATCACTTGGTGTTCTTCCTAGAGCTTGAGCGGCTCCATTGATCATTTTATAAATATTAGCGGTCCAAATTCGTAAAGTAGCAAGACTAAAAGGCTCCACATCATATTGAGGGTGATCCTCCACCACTGTATGTCCTAAATCCTTACATAATTGAACGGTTTCATGCAAGGCCTTTAAACATTCTTCATCGACAGGAACACCAGAAGCTGGGCGGCCTGTCCAAGCAATTTTTAATGGCTTTACTGGTTTCTCAATCATTGTTTTGTAATTTTCTGTTGGTGACTGTGGCCAGCTATAACACCCAATATCCGGTCCGCTAACGGCGTCAAGAAGGTGGGCAGTATCTCTTATTGTTTTTGTTAAGGCAAACTCAATGGCAATCCCGTTAAGCGGTTCACTGTTATAAGGTCCGGCAGGTATTCTGCCTCGAGTTGGCTTCAAACCAACGAGACCACTGCAGGCAGCAGGGATTCTTATTGATCCTCCACCATCGTTGGCATGTGCTACAGGAGTAATGCCGGCTGCCGTTGCTGCGGCGGAACCACCACTTGATCCACCAGGACTATGCTTGAGGTTCCATGGGTTACGTGTCGGTCCATAAAGAACAGCCTCTGTCGCTGCATTGTAGCCAAATTCAGGAGTAGTGGTTGTACCGACCGTCACAAACCCTGCTCGCCGGAATCGCTTCATCAGTTCGCTATCCACTGGCAGTTGAAATCCTTCTGCTAATCGGCTGCCCATACTAGACGGAATATTTTCTGCATGTAGAAGCATTTCCTTAATTAAGAACGGGACTCCTTGAAAAGGCCCTTTAGGCACTCCTCGTTTAATTTCTTCCATCGCTTCTTCTTCTAGAATCGATACTACTGCATTCAAATCAGCGTTTAATTCTTTCATCGCTTTAACAGATAGCTGAACGAGCTCCTCTGGTTTGACCTCTTGATTTTTGACGAGTTGTGCAAGCCCCAATCCATCATAGTTTGAAAATTCCGAGATATTCATTGAGCATTCCTCCTTTTATATCTATTATCCATGACCATAAAATTTCTGCTATTACCCAAAAGGATAATTATTTGATTATTTAGAAAATTCATATATGATAAGAGTGAGAGTTTGTGGGTGAGGGAGAGGAGTGGCTATGCAATTAACAAAGGAAGAGTATTATCATCTGCTTTGTGCTATGGAGCAATTGACAAGTAAGCAAATGAATACCGATATAAATAGCTACCGTACGGAGGTTCTTACAGTACTCTGCGAAATTTTAGGATTTCACCAATCATTATTTTGGCTTGTTGATGAAAATAAATTAATTGATCCCATTTTATTCAATATAGAAGAGAAGACTCTGCAGGAATACAATGACTATTTTTATCAGTTAGACTATCTTCAGCCTTCTAATTTAAACAAGAAGAGGCAAGTGCAAAAGTTAACCGATGTGATTTCTTTTTCAAAATATATCGAGACGGAGTATTATCACTCGTTTATGAAGAAGTATTCGCTTTTAGATGAGATGGGGATTTATTTAGAATATCAAGGTGAGTGCGTAGGCGTGATAGGCTTATTAAGAAGCAAAGGAGAACAACTATTTGTAGAAACAGATCGTATTAAATTAAGTTTTTTAGCTAAACAAATTGAAAGCAGCTTGAATATACAGAGTGTTCTAAAGCTGAACCAGCAAAAACAAAGTGATCTATTAACTGAAAGAGAAAGAGAGCTCGTCAACTACCTTGAAAAAGGATTGAAGAATAAGGAAATAGCAAAAAAACTCTATGTTAGCGAGCATACGATCAAAAAACATTTGCAAAATTTATATAGAAAATTTAATGTGAGTAACCGAACGGAATTGTTGTATAGGATGAAATAGAATCATTCGCAAGACTCAAGAATAGCTTCAAAGCTTCTCGCTTTGTTACATCATTAGGATTAAACTCAGCTACTTCATTGAGATTTGTAGAGGTAAAGGGGCATTTCTATACCATGATTATTTTATCAATAGTAGAATAATAAAGAGTTTATAAATATTACCATAAAAGGAGAACGTTGAAAATGGGTATGATTGCGAGCTACTATCGAATTTCCACTGAATTAATCGAACATTTAATATCTCATCCAGAGGAGGTAGAAACATTTCTTTATGAAGTGGAAGAAGTGAGTGAAAAGGAATTAGATATTGATAAGGCCTGGCACGGCATTTACTTTCTTTTAACAGGAGAAGCACAGCTTGGAGCAGCTGTTGATTCAACAGAAGGAGATGCGGTTTTAGGTGGAAGGTCACTAGGTCAGGATTTAGGTATGGAACCTTGTCGCTATTTACAATCGGATGAGGTAAAAGAAATATATGATACGTTGAAAAATATTTCAGTCAACCACCTGTCCGAACAATTCGATGCCAAAGCTTTTAACGAAGCAGATATTTATCCAATGTACGGCGAATGGACAGAAGAGGATAAGGCCTACATACTAGACAACTACCAACAGCTTGTCCAGTATTTTAAAGAAGCGGCTCAAAATGAAGAAGGAATGTTATTGCTGATTCATTAAAGTAGCAATATACAGTACCAAGCTTATATTACGCTTGGCACTAGCAAGTCTATTAAAAATATTCCGGAATAGGAGAGGACATTATACCTGCATCTTTTACGCTCGAGTAATACATGCAAGTACTGTCTTGATACTTCTGTTTAGAAGAGGGAATTTCAAGGAACTGCAATCGTTTGTAAAACGTTGTGCCGATATCAGTATAAAGGAAGCAAAGATTACAATTCTCATGCTGTTCTAGTTCTGCGATCACTTCTTTGATTAATAAAGAAGCAGGAGCTATGGGGTCTGACCCCATAGCTCCTAAGGCTACTTTATTTACCTCGGTTTTGTAATTGTGCTAACACAAGATCAGCAACTGGGCCTCCCGATGCTGGATTCTGTCCTGTGACCAGACGACCATCCTCAATTGCATAAGGATCAAAAGGTTTATCTGCTTTCTTGTAGCGGGCACCTCTTCTAATCAGTTCATCCTCTGTTAGGAATGGAACATATTGATCCAACTCGGCAAGTTGCTCTTCTTCATTCGAAAATCCTGTTACTTGTTTGTCTTTAATCAGGTATTCACCATTGTCTAGCTTAATATTAAGCAAACCAACTGCACCATGACAAACCGAAGAAACAATACCACCATTTTCATAAATTCTTTGGCTAATTTTCTGTAGTTGTTCATTCTCAGGAAAATCCCATAAAACACCGTGACCGCCTGCATAATAAATGACAGTATAGTCATCTGGGTTTATTTCCTCAGGTTTCAATGTAGAACCAAGATCATTCATAAAGTCTTTATCTTGATACCATTCCCAATCCACTGGCTCAGCCAAAGCCAAGCTATGTGGATCAATTGGTGTGTATCCGCCTTTCGGGCTGACATAATCGACCTCATATCCAGCCTCTTTTATTTTCTTAACAAAGTGTACGGCCTCCCCCAGCCATAGACCTGTAGCACGATTTAGGTTTGGATATTTCTCATAACTAGTGACAATAACAAGAACTTTTTTACTCATAAAATCTCCATTCCTTAAAATTTTTTTGATTGCTCCTTGCTTGAGCAATTTCATTGTATATGTTAAAGTGCACTTTAACACAAGGATAAATATTCTTGAAATTTTAGGGGGAATTATGAAGGTTTATTCCATAAATGAGGTTTCCTCTCTTACGGATGTTTCTCCATCCAATCTGCGCTATTATGAAAAAGAAGGTTTGTTACCTCCAATTCAAAGGAATAAAAATGGGGTAAGAATTTATAATGAAACAGATTTAGAGTGGATTCAGTTTATCAAAGCGCTTCGATCGACAGATATGTCCATTGCTAATATTAAAAGATACGTTTGTTTATTTAACGAAGGCAAAGAGACTGTTCAAGAAAGAAAGGAATTAATTCAAAACCACAAAAAGAAGGTAGAAGCAGAAATTGCGGAGAAGCAAAAACATCTAAAAAGGGTAGAGCGGAAATTAAAATATTATGATGCGATTGAGAGAAGGATACAAAGAATGAAATTTTAGCTTTATGTTTTAATATTGAACTGAAATATAGAAGCTATGGGTTCAGACCCCATAGCTGTGTACACCTATGGACATCGTCCAGCTTCGGATGTCGAGGGGATCGACACCCCCATCTCTAGTGAAGTGCGAACCGATAGGTGGGGAAGGTTCATCATAATTATGATATATATTGGATGTGAAAAGTGTAATTAGATTTTATAGGAGGATGGGATTTAGATGGGTAAAAATAAATATCCAAAGTGTCATATTTATTCTCAAGATAGTTGGCATGATGAAGCTTATATCGTAGGAAATAAAGAGGGATTGGAAAAGCTTCGAGATGCAATTAATTTAACTTTGGAAAAAGGAAATACAAAAAATGGTTTTTGGCCTAAGGATTTAGAAGCGTATGATGTATTTATAGCTTGTGTTGAAGATGAAGTACTCGATGATCTAGAATTACCTTATAGCCAGGAATTTTATGAACGTGCAGATGATGAAGAAGAAGCTTACACAGTTTTCAAAAAACCTTACTATTCTTTAGAAGATTGAGATTTTAGGAGATTAAAAAAACACCTTTCCCAGGTGTTTTTTTAATCTCCTAAAGTGCTACTGTGCCAGTATCGGGTTTATGTTCTTTAGGGATAAATTTTTTCAATGTATAATGTGTGTTGCTAGAACCATGATGGAAATGCCAAATGGCTTTTTGATTTCCTGGTTTTAATGGGATTTTGTGATAATCAACTGCAAAGGCTCTTCCTATTTTTTGCCATTTTTCTTTTGGACTACTACCACTAGGCTTTTCAGATGTTTTTTATCTTTTGATTTCACATCCCAAGTTACATCATAATCTTTACTTTTTTCAGCTTTGGCCAGTTTTTTCTTTAGAAAGGCTCTTGCTGCTTTAGTGCCTTCACCTTTAGTGCCGATTAATTCTAATGTTTTTTTTCCGTCAGCCATTGATACAGGTGATGTTATTTTAGGTGTTGAAGGTTTTGGTTTAGGTTTTGCTTTTTTCGCTTGAACCTCAATGTTAGTAGTAAGTGATGAATTTGGGATTTGTATAGATGTGAAAATTAGAGTTATGGCTATACAAATAGATAATAAAATTTTAATCGTGTTTTTCATCTGTATCTCCTCCTACGTTATAGTATTTATTTTAAAGTGATAGTTTTTATTTTTATATGGGTAAAAGTATATAAATTCATTATATGGGAGTGGTTGGATAGTAGGATTGGAAGTCTATTATCGCAATTATATAAACCTAAATTGATTGTTCGACATCAACATACCCTATCTAGTTAGACAAGGATGTTTGGCTTCTACTAGTGTGAGATCAAGGTTTCACACTAGTAGGAGCCAAAAACCAATAGCGTATGCAAATCAGCATTCTTATGTCGATGTAATAAGTTGAACACAACGTTTTCAATTAGCGGTTGATGAAGAAGGAATATTGTTCTTGATTCATTAAAGAGTGCCAAGCTTATATTACGCTTGGCACTAGCAAGTCTATTAAAAATATTCCGGAATAGGAAAAGACATTACATCTACATCTTTTACGCTCGAGTAATACATGCAAGTACTGCCTTGATACTTCTGTTTAGAAGAGGGAATTTCAAGGAACTGCAATTGTTTGTAAAACGTTGTGCCGATATCAGTATAAAGGAAGCAAAGATTACAATTCTCATGCTGTTCTAGTTCTGCGATCACTTCTTTGATTAATAAAGAAGCATATCCGTTTTGTCTTAAACGCCGAGGTGTCGCGATTGAACCTATTCCTCTAGCAATGAAACCTTCCGATGAAGGGAGTTCATAGATGATGAGGGAACTTAATAGCTCTTTCGTATTCGTTTCTTCAAGAACGTACCACCGTCCTTTTTTGTATTTACTAGATTCGCTACACATGTTGATATAGTCATTAGACGGCAGATCATCTCCCCAAACGTCATACCCCATCATGTAGACTTCATTCATCTCGTCACTTGTTGCTTCTCTAATCATTTTCATACTACTTCACCTCAATCACAAAAGTATAAACCGCATCTCCCTTTGAGACGTTGGGCTCTTTTTCGTCGTTCCACCATACGCTATAGCCATAGTAATAAACACCTTTTTTGAGCGGGGCTGTGAACTGCTGGTCTTTCACTTGCACATCCATTTCTTCGTTGTGATGAAATTGGGTCACATGCTCTTCCGTTGGTTTCGGCTCATAGTCGAGAGTGAATGTGATCTTTTCACCAGGTGAAACTTCGATCGGTGTTTGTTTCTCTAACAGTTCAACGGGTCCCGCTTTATCTACACAAGTGCCTTTCCCTTCTTCGCTCCAACAATAGGAACCAAGCGTCGTTTCATATGAGTGTTCTCCAATTTGAATCGAAGCGTTGGGCGGCTTTTCTAACGCTGTCGGCTTGTCGTTGGCACATCCGGTTAAGCAAAAGCTAAGGATGAAAATAAATAATATTCGCTGCATGTTACACCTCATTCTTGGTTTAAAAGTGACTCGGCTAATTCTTTTCGAATTTGTGTAATATGCTTTTCCATCAATTGTTTCGCGCGTTCTGCTTCTCCAGCGGCGATGGCTACATAAATCGCTTTATGCTCCTCGATGGTGTCTTGTAGCCGCTCGGGGTCCGCTAGGCGCTGTCTTCGTGTCGCGCGGATTGTGTCCTGCATATGCTCGCTCAATGTTTGAAGCAGCTGTAAAAAGATCGAGTTACGAGAGGCGCGAACGATGCTTAAATGAAAGTGGAGATCCGCTTCTAAGCCAAGGTCGACATCATGATCAGCGGCCTTCATTTTCTCGATCGCTTGGCGAATCGGTTGTAAGTCTTCAGAGGTCGCTCGCTGGGCAGCTAAAAAGGCGCATTCCGCTTCCAGTGCCCGGCGCAATTCCAGCATTTCATAGACGAGTTTATTTTCCACTTGGAGAATGGTGGTCGATAGTTCTTCTCCAAGCAGTTGAAACTCTGATGTTTTAATAAAACTTCCGCTGCCTTGTTTAATCTCGATAATTCCCTTCATTTCTAGCTTCCGCAATGCCTCTCTCACAGATGTTCGGCTGACATTGAAGCGGCTGGCTAGTTCTCGTTCCGTTGGCAGTTTATCTCCTGGCTTTAATTGTTCTGTTAAAAAATAGTCTTTAATTTGATCAACAATGAGCTGATATGTTTTTTTCTTCGGCTGCGAAATCACCAAATCTCCCCCTTACTCTGTATTCTACCTAATTTAGTGAAATATTTTAATTATTGATTTTTTCTGATAATTTAGTACAATAGTGAAAAAGGTTGGACCAATTTTCGTTTGGTTAGACCTCTAGTGTAGTATATCTCAAGGTGGAGGAAATGAACATGAATACAAATAAACAATGGGTTGAAGCGTTAAGAGAGGCTCTTTCGGATCAGCAAGTATCCGTCAACCCAACGATTTTAGATCAGCATAGCAAAGATGAATCTTATCATGCGGCGAGTGTGCCAGATGTCGTGGTGTTTCCAACAACGACAGAAGAAGTGAGTGCGGTCATGAAAATTGCGACGGAATATGAAGTGCCGGTTGTACCATTTGGAGTGGGGTCGAGCTTAGAAGGGCATGTCATTCCGTATGATCAAGGCATCACGATGGATTTCTCGCAAATGAACAAAATTTTAGACGTGAGAGCAGAGGATTTTCTCGTTCGTGTACAACCAGGGGTCACGCGTTCACAATTGAATAAAGAGCTGAAAAAGCATGGGCTGTTTTTCTCGGTCGACCCAGGGGCTGATGCCACACTTGGAGGGATGGCGGCGACAAATGCCAGCGGAACGACATCCGTCAAATATGGTGTTATGCGTGATCAAGTACGTGATTTAGAAGTGGTACTAGCGGATGGTACGGTGATACATACAGGAAATTTAGCGGCGAAATCATCGTCGGGCTATCATTTAAATAGTCTATTTGTTGGGTCAGAAGGGACGTTAGGTTGTTTTACCGAGTTAACGCTTCGTGTGTATGGCATTCCTGAATATATTATGGCGGCGAGAGCTTCTTTCCCAACAGTCGATGAAGCAGTTGGAGCCGTGGTCGGTATTTTGCAAGCGGGGATTCCGATCGCCCGAGTGGAGCTTGTGGATGAAGTGTCCATGAAGCAAGTCAATCAGCATAGCGATACGTCGTATAAAGAACAGCCAACATTATTTTTAGAGTTTCACGGAAATGAAGCGGGTTTGCGGCAAGATGTGGACTTTATGAAGGAAATTGTGGCCGAATTTCAATGTGAGGGAATCGAGTTTGAAACGGATAATGCGGCTCGCGTGCAGTTATGGGAAGCGCGCCATAATTTAGCTTACGCCTATGTGCATGGGTATCCAGGTAGAAAGATGATGGTTACCGATGTATGTGTGCCGATTTCTGAATTAGCAGGAGCGATTCATCATGCGAGGGAAGAGCTTGATCAGATGGAATTGATTGGCGGCATTGTCGGTCACGTCGGTGATGGGAATTTCCATGTGTTGTTAATGATTGATATGAACAATGAGACAGAGAAGCAAAAAGCTGATGAGTTAAATGAAAAAATCGTGATGTATGCGATTGAGCGTGGCGGCACATGTACAGGGGAGCACGGCGTGGGTGTCGGCAAACAGAAATATCAAGAGAAAGAACACGGCAAGGCGTTGCTTGTGATGGAGAAAATCAAACACGCACTTGACCCACTTGCTTTGTTAAATCCCAATAAAATCGTAAAAAGGAAAGCGGAAGAGGTGAATGTATGAAATTTTTACAAGCGATCAGCAATCTTGCCGGAAAATACTTTGCCATTTGGGTGATTGTCACTGCCTTACTTGCTTTCTTCATTCCGGCTCCGTTTCTTGTATTTAAAGGCTATATCACGATTTTATTAGGTGTTGTGATGTTCGGCATGGGTCTAACGTTGAGAGCGGTTGACTTCAAAATCATCTTCACGAATCCGCTTCCTGTCATTATTGGAGTGTGTGCTCAGTTTGTGATTATGCCGCTCACCGCCTTTGCCATTGCTTATTTATTGAACTTGCCAGCGGAATTAGCCGCAGGACTCGTCTTGCTTGGCTCAGTCCCAGGAGGAACGGCATCAAACGTCATGGTATATCTCGCGAAAGGGAACGTGCCTTTGTCCATTGCGATGACGTCCGTTTCCACTTTATTGGCGCCGATCGCGACACCGTTTATTTTATTCCTGTTAGCTGGCCAGTGGATGCCGGTTGATACGATGGCGATGTTTATGTCCATTATTCAAGTGATTATTGTTCCCATTGTATTAGGTCTGACGGTGAGAAAGTTTCTCCCAACCTTTGTGGATAAAAGCATTCAAGTCATTCCGCTCATTTCCGTTCTGGCAATTATGATGATCGTATCCGCGGTCGTTGCAGGGAATGCGGATACGATTGCAACGGCGGGACTGATAATTTTTATCGCGGTGATGCTACATAATGCGTTCGGATTGTTACTAGGTTACTTGACCGCCCGCATGCTTGGTCTCGATGAAAGCAATCGCCGTGCCATTTCGATCGAAGTGGGCATGCAAAACTCTGGACTTGGCGTCGCCTTAGCTACCGCCCATTTCGGTCCATTAGCTGCTTTGCCGAGTGTCGTTGGAGCGGTATGGCATAATATTTCCGGACCGATCTTGGCGACATATTGGTCGAAAAAGCCGGCTAATAATGAGGCGGAAGTTTCTATCCCGCTGAAGAGCCGTCGAGCTTAATATATAAAGAAAGAGAGTGAAGCAACGTCACTCTCTTTTTTTATGTGATTATTTCTGTAGCATTAAGCTAACCATTTTGGCTGCTTGCGCGCGTGTCAGTGATTGTTTTGGCTGGAATGTTCCGTTAGGGAATCCAGAGATGAACCCGTGATCGACGCTTGCTGCGACGGCTGCTTGATATTCTTTGCTGATTTGATCAGCGTCTTTAAAGTTTTTCTTGGCGCTTTTGATCATTGTATCCGAATGAATTTCGTAGGCTTTCATCAGCATCCACGCGGCTTCTTGACGGCTTAATTCGCCATCTTTCTTCGTTTTCAATAAGCCTTTTTCCATTGCGGCTTTCACTTCGTCTGTTCCAGGCAGATCCAGTGAGCGGGCCAACATGGAAGCAAATTGATAGCGAGTTAACTTAGCGCTAGGTGAGAATTTGTCTTGTGTCGTACCATTTAAAATGTTCTTTCCGTATAGGTCGGCAATGTACGTATGTGCCCAATAGTTAGCAGGGACATCTTTAAACGGCATAGGTGCTAGTGCTTTAGTTGTTGGCAGGCCGTGGATGTACCCAACTGCGCCTGTTTTTAAAATGCCATACGGTGAATCTTTCATTGCTTGTACTAATTGATCTTTGTTGACGGCTGTAATGGCGCGATCCGCTACTTCATCGCCTGGATGCTGGAAGTTGCTCATAATGTATGAGAAGCCATTTCGGTCATCAGCGAATTGTAAGCCAGTTGCCTCCGCACCTGCAGGGACAGATAGAATACGGCTTAATTGTTTCGTATCTAGCTCATATGCCCATACATAGTTATTTGTGTGCATGCCGCTGTCTTCCCCGATAAATACTGTACGAAGTTCCTCGGAATAGCTTAAGTTGTCAGGGTTTGCTACTTTGTCAACATGGGCTGTGTTGCCGTATGCATCTGGTGTTTTTAAGTCTTCCCCGATGACTAATCCGTTCATCGATGTGGCTACGTAAGAGCTGTTGATGGCTGTTCCGCTTTGAGTCTTCTGCCCGGAAGTTAAAGACAATTCATAGGTTGCCCCAGACTTCATTTTCGGAAGTTGCATATGGTCGGTTGGATCGGCCCCTTTAGCATCTTTCTCCATTCCTTTGCTTTGGTCGGCAATCGCCATGTAGACTTTTTTATCGGCTGCATTCAGTGCGAGACCTTCCATTTTGTTAAATTCAGAAGTTGCACCCAACATCGCTCCATAACGTCGTGATTCAAGGAAAGCGGCTGCTTTTTCCATACCAGGCTTGACTTTTAAGTGTTCCACGCGATCATAATCTCCGCCGCCTGATGCGTATTGTTTAATGGTAGTGAATCCTTCTTTCGGTGTATCAGATGTTTCGAAAATATCGCTGAATTTCAAGTTTTGATCAACAAGTGTTTCCACTTCATCATCTGTCGCATGGCCAAGCTCGATCCATTCTAAGTCTCCAGAACCGCCATTACTTGTTCCTGTTTGATTAAATTTAGCTGCATATAGAGTGCCGGCAGATAAGTCTTTTTCTTTATCAGCGACATACATAAATAGCATCGTGTAGTCGCCGTCATCGCCGAAGTAAGCTGTGCGGTTGTCTGGCATCATCAGCATAATTTCGTTGGAGCGGCGGCCTACGCTGTAATGCTTGACGACTTTCGATTCGCCGTTTTTATCGACTGTCACTTCTGGGATGAAGCCGTATTGGTAAGGATTCGCGTGTTTGTCATCTCCGAAATAAAGCTTCGTAAATTCGCGCGTATTTGTTTTATCCGTCCGCTGATCCGCAGGCATTACTTCTTCTAGTTCAAATTGGCGAGCATCCGGTTCGTATTCTTCGGAACCAAGATGTGTATTCCATGGTGTGAGTGATCCGTTACATGGCACCCATAAACCGTTGGCCTCAGCAAAATCCACTTTGTCAGCTGCCATCACTTTTAATTCGCCTGTTTTCTTGTTTTGATAGAGCTTTGTTAATGTCATCGAAGCAGGGACACGTCTCCAAGCGCCATTTCCAGCTTGGTCTTGCGACGTATACTCTAAGTGAGAAACGAGATACATTTGACCATTGATTGGACGCAATAAGCTGTTCGCATCCGGTGCATCCGAAATGTAATGAACAGGCTGTCCTGTGGCACTCATATCCGTAATCGGTTTGCCATTAACATCAATGGGCGTACCAGCAGCAAATTTATCGCCATTTTCGCCAATTAGCTGATCTTCTGTTTTGTATAATTCTTTGTATGATAATGGGAATGATTTCGATGTTCCGTTTGTATATGTAACTTTTATGGAAGCTTTAGAGTAGGCACTTACCATTTCGTCAATTGTTTTTGGTGCTTCCATTCCTGTGAACGACATGCTTTTAATTGCTGCTTTTGGTGCAGGCGCCGCTTCGGCTGGTGTTAAGGCCGGTGCCGCAAGCGTGGCAGTCACTGCAGTGGCCATCAATAATTTAACTGATTTCATAGATCATACTCCTCCTGAATAATCATTTGCTTCTTTTAAATTATCATCAGATTGTTAAGGAAGTATGTTCCAGATGTAAAAAATGTTAACTAATCTTTAAGGATTTGCAAAAACTTGATTGATAAATGAGTGGATGTGCTTGACAATCCAAATGGCTCCATTTATGATTATAAAAGATAATGAAAATCATTATTAATTAGAGGTGGTGGCTCGATTGAAACTAGTTATAACATGTATCTTTATCTCCTTCGTCGTTGGATTGTGTTGTTATGACATTGTTACCAGCAATTTTTATGGTGATCGAGCTACCAGTACGATGATTTTGATTGTCATTGTGATGCTGCCTATTGTGAATATGATCGAACAGAGAAAAGCTTCCTAATGTTAGGAGGTTTTTTTCTTTTGGGTTTGCACAAATATCTCCGCGCCAACAGGGCATATTAGTGGTAGGAGGTGATTCATGTGGGTAATCCAAAAAGAAATAGCAAAGATTTCACGCCGAATCAATTAGGCACACAGCCAAGAGCAGCCGGCGGCAATAAAGGGAAGAAAATGCAAGACAAGTCAGGAAAACAGCCAGATGTCATCAATGGATCATGATACTTACTTGGAGGGAATGAGATGAGCCACTCAAATGAGGATCAAATGAAAAAGAACACCGCAAAGAACATAGTAAAAGCGAACGAACGTGCCTACAAAATCGCTGACATGGAGCGGATGATTAATAATACAGTAGATAATATCCATGAGGCGAATGAGTCGCTCGATCATGCTGAAAGCGCGGCACAAATCGAGAAAATTAAAGAAAATAATGCGAGACGAAAAGAAAGCATAGAAGGATTTAAGCGAGAGATCGAAGAAGAGCGATCCTTTTTATAAGGTTGAACTCCCACACGTAGCGGTGGGAGTTTTTACTTGTGCGAAACTTTTTGCATGAATGATCCGTATAAAAAGGAAAAAAGGGGGATTGGTGATGGCCTGCTGTCAAAGTTGTCAACACAAATGGAAAATGCGAGAGATTTGGCGAGTGGCGTTTTCCAAAAATGGTCTTGCTTGTCCGTATTGCGGAGTGAAGCAATATATTTCTGCTAAAACAACCAATCGGCTGACGTTAACGTATTGGAGTCCGGTTTTTCTTCTTATTTTACTTTTCCCCTCGTTTGTGGAGTTGAGTAGTGAGAAGGAACCGTATTGGTAAAAAAAGGAAACTTGATGATTGAAATCAAGTTGCCTTTTTAGCAATTTGGCTTCTCGAGTGAGAGAAATCGACCTTCGTATGGAAAATCCGGCCCTCGCGCGAGAGGATTCGGCCTTCGCGCGAAAAATCCGGCCCTCATGCGAAGGAATCCGGCCTTCGTGCGGAAAATTCGGCCTTCACGCGAAGGAATCCGGCCTTCGTGCGAGAGATTCGGCCCTCATGCAGGAGGATTCGGCCTTCGCGCAAACATTCTGGTCTTGCTATCGGTCGCTTATTAATTATTTTCTATAAATATCCTCATTTTCTAAATAAACGGTATTGCTGCCGTGTTACAATGAAAACGAATACATAGCCGATAAAGGGAGGGTATTTTTTATGCAACCAGTAGAGAAGTTAAAGCCAAAGTGGATGTGGTTTTTTCTCTTGGCAGGAGTGATCATACTTGGCAATTATTCGGCCCATCATTTGTTAACCGTTTCTAGTGGGGATGTGCGTGGGATGACGATTGGGTCGCTAGTTGACTTTGTGATTGTCCTTCCTTTACTAACTTATTTCCTAATTCTTCGCAAAAAATGGTCGGTTGTTCCGATCATTGGCGTGGCGTTTCTTGGCTATTTGGCAGCTAAAATGATGATTCCAGCTGAGCGATTAGACGGAATGGAATGGATTGGCTGGGTGCTAGCCGCTGGAGAAGTGGCTTTGTTCAGCGTAGAAATATGGCTCATTGTTAAAGTGGTGAAATTTATTAGAAGTGTTCGTGCTGAGGCGCAGCAACAGGCTGGACGTTTCACACCTGCGATGGCGGTTTTGCAGCAAGCAGATGAAAAATTTTCGGGAAATCGCTTGGCACAAATAGTGGTGTCTGAATGGGTGATGCTGAAACATGCATTTGGAAGCTGGAAGCAAAAGGCGCCGACATCCCCCCAACATTTTACCGCCCATCAAAAGACGAGTGTGATCGCTTTTTATGTGATGATGATCCACGCGATCGTCCTTGAGACGGTGGGGGTGCATTGGTTGCTTCATTCAGTAAGTCCCATCATTTCTTGGGTTTTGCTGGTGTTCAATGTGTACGGTGTACTCTTTTTTATCGGGGAGATTCAAGCGATTCGGCTCAATCGGATCACAGTAGATTCTCATGAAATCATTATTCCCATTGGGCTTATGAAACGAATCACGGTACCAGTGGAAGCAATTCGTTCGATTCGTCGCCCCGAATCAGGGGAGTACCATCCAAAAGATACAACCGCTTTTCACGGTATGTACGTTGATTTTGAAAAGCCTGAGCCGCAAATCGTCATTGAATTAAACGAGCCGCTCACGGTGAAATATTTGTATGGATTTAGCAAACAAGTTGAAAAAGTGTACTTGAAGCTGGATCAACCGGAGGAATTTGTAGCGGTGGTTACCAAAACCAACTAAGAAGAGAATATTCTCTTCTTAGTTGGTTTTCTTCATTATGCTGCTTTTTTACCGCTTTTCTTCTTATTTTGCTTTTTAGCTACTTTCTTTTTGTCCGCTTTCTTTTCCGCTTTTTTCTTTGCTAATTTTTTCTCAGCTTTTTTCTTGTCCGCCTTCTTCTTGTCTTTCTTCGTTAATACCTCTTCGATTTTGTTTTTCTTATCTTTTTTAGCCATGTTATATAACACTCCTATTCTATATTTTTTAAATCATAGCATTCCAGAAAATAGAATGCCTGTACCGGTTAGGATACGTTAACCATTTATGGAATGCAAATTATATGTTTCTATAACATTTCCATAAATGTGAATTGTTTTAAATTTTTCTGACCTTTCATTATTTAAAAGTTTCAATAAATCGAATCGCTTTTTTTGATAGATAGCGATCTTTAAGCCAGATGACGGCAGATTCTGATTGGATGGTGCAGTCTTGGATGGTGAGTGTTTTTAATCCTTCTGTTGGGTAGGAGAGCAAGGTGGATTTTGGCAGGATGGCAGCACCTAAACCAGTTCGGACAAGGGATAAAAGCATGGATGCATCAGAGCCTTCACAAATAATATTTGGTTTGAATCCATGCTGTCGACAATGATCGACTACCAGTTCATAAAGACCAACGCCATTGACTCGATGCAAGAGCATTAAGGGAATGTCAACTAACTCTTCCATCTTGATGTGTTGATCATAATTCCAGCCTTCTGGTATGACAACAACGAAGTGGTCGTCTGGTAAAGGAAGAAAGGAGAAAGATTCCATGTCCAGTGGAAGTCTGACAATCGCTAGCTCGACTTCTCTATTTTTTACATATTGGGCTAGAAGAGAGGAATCGCCTTCTTTTAACTGAAAAGTAATCAATGGATATTTTTCTCTGAAAAGTCGGAAGCGCTCAGGAATATAAGAAAAACAAGTTTTCACCGAGCCGATGGAAAGCACGCCATTCAGCCCCTCGCCCACCTCTTTTACCTCTAATATTGTTTCGTCCATACAGTTGAGAAGCTCCATTGCTTTTTGATAGAGCACTTTGCCTGCTTCCGTCAATTCTAAACTTCTTCCATTTCTTTCGAATAATAAAACATTAAGATTCTTTTCCATCGCCTTTAATTGCTGGCTGAGTGGAGGCTGAGCCATATGAAGTTTTTTGGCCGCTTTTGTAATTTGTCCTTCATCAGCGATCGCTTTGAAATAACGGAGTTGCCTGATATCCAATTAAACATCCTCCTTGTCACCATATGTTTTTTATATGCCAATCAAATATTTTTAATATTTTTAATATTCTATCAATCATGATAAATTATTTTTGAAAGCGATTCCACTATTTTTCAAATATCTTGAATTATTTTTTAAATATGGTGGTTTATGGTGAAAAAACTAAGGGAGAAGAGGAGAGATACACATGTCAAATATTCAAGAGATAAAGCAAAGGTTAAAAGGATCCATTGCCCCTGTCATTACTCCATTTCATGAGGATGAAAGTTTAGATCTTGATACATTTCAGCAGTTAATTAACTGGCAAATAAATAGTGGCAGTCACGGAATCTCGGTGACTGGTACATCGGGAGAGCCAAGTTCATTAACGGTCAAAGAACGGGAGCTAGTGATGGAGACAGCGATGCAAACGATTAACGGACGCGTGCCTTTTGCTCCGGGAACCGGCTCCGTCAATCACGCGGAGGCCTTACATTTAACGAAAGTTGCTCAAGAGATGGGGGCGGATGCGGCCATGGTGATCGTCCCTTATTATAATAAACCGTCACAGCATGCCCTTTATAAACATTTCAAAACGATTGCTGATGCCGTGGACATTCCGATCATTTTGTATAACATTCCGGGACGAACAGGCGTGAATTTAGAGGTTGCAACGATGAAGAGATTAGTAGAGGATTGTCCGAACATTATCGGAGCGAAAGAATCTAATAAAGATTTTGAACATGTCAATCGTGTATTGCTGCATTGTGGAAGAGATTTTCTCTTATTCTCTGGTATTGAATTACTGTGCTATCCAATGTTAACCATCGGCGGTAGTGGTTCCATTAGTGCGACAGCGAATGTGGAACCGGCTAAAGTAGCCCAATTGCATAATGCGTGGGAAGAAGGAGATATCGAAACAGCATTAAATCTTCATTATGAGTTGATGCCGCTCAATGATGTGTTGTTTAAGGATACGAATCCAGCTCCAGTCAAAGCGGCGCTTGGGATGATGGGGAAAATTAAGCCGGTACTTAGAAAGCCGATGGATGTACCGAATGAATCATTACAAAATGAGATCCGAGATGTCTTGAAACAGTATGTCGATTTAGCAGAACCGACAGCTTCAAAGTAAGTATGGAAAGGAAGTGAGGAGATGCAAGTGCAAGCAACTAGCAAACATGCATTAACCCATCAACAAGTTAATGACGTGTCTTTATATATTAATGGTGAGTTTGTAGATGCCAAATCAGGCGAGGCGTTTACAAATGTCAATCCTTTTACGAACGGCGTAATCAATCAAATTGCAGAAGGGCGCAAGGAAGATATTGATCAAGCGGTGAATGCGGCGAAAACAGCTTTTGTTCAAGGTGCATGGGGGAGGATGAAGCTAGCCGAACGAATGACATATATTAACCGTATTGCTGACTTGATTGATGAAAAAGTCGAAGAAATCGCTTATTTGGAATCGTTAGATACGGGACTTCCAATCAGTCAAACGAGAAAAATGACGGCACGTGCGGCTGAAAATTTTCGTTTCTATGCCCGAATGGTACAAACAAAACTTCATGGTGAATCTTATCCGGTGGATGACGAGTTCATTAATTACACGGTGTATAAACCGCTTGGAGTAGTAGGATTGATTACGCCTTGGAACGCGCCATTTATGTTAGAAACGTGGAAGGTGGCACCAGCGTTAGCGACAGGAAACACGGTGGTGTTAAAACCTGCTGAGTTATCGCCTTTAACAGCCAATAAATTAGCGGAAGTAATGGATCAGGCCGGTTTGCCAAAAGGGGTGTTCAATGTTGTTCATGGTTTTGGTGAAACAGCAGGGGCGGCATTGGTTGCTCATCCGGATGTCTCAGCTATTTCATTTACTGGTGAAACGACGACAGGCTCCATCATTATCAAAAATTCTGCCGATACGTTGAAGAAAACATCGATGGAGTTAGGAGGGAAATCGCCGCTGATCGTCTTTGAGGATGCGGAGCTAGATCGAGCCTTAGATGCCGCTGTGTGGGGGATTTTCTCTTTTAACGGTGAACGCTGTACAGCCAACTCACGCGTTTTTCTTCATAAGAAGATTAAAGGTGAGTTTGTAGAAAAATTGAAACAAAGGGTGGCTAATATCAAAATTGGTGACCCACTAAATCTTGATACTCAGCTAGGACCATTAATTGAAAAAGAACATTTTAATAAAGTGAATCAGTATATTGAGCTCGCAAAAGAAGAAGGCTGTGAAGTCGTGCAAGGTGTCGTTCCTGAAGAGGTGAAAGCAGGAAATTTCGTACCGCCAACGCTATTATTGAATGCCAAGAATGAAATGAAAGTGTGTCAAGAGGAAATATTCGGTCCAGTGATGGCAGTCATTGAATTTGAAACAGAAGAAGAAGTGATTGAAGCGGCCAATCAAGTTCGTTACGGCCTAGCGGGATATGTTTGGACGAATGATATAAAGCGAGGGCATCGTGTGGCACAGGAGGTTGAGGCCGGTATGCTTTGGGTGAATGCTCAAAACGTTCGCGACCTTCGTATTCCTTTTGGAGGAATGAAGGATAGTGGAATCGGCAGAGAAGGTGGACATTATGCGTTCGAATTTTACACTGAGCCAAAAGTCATTCATGTGGCAATCCGTGATCACCACATTCCCCAGTTTGGCAAATAAGTAGATAATTTCGAGAGGAGAGATACTATGCCAGCAAAAACAGGTCAGCAATATATTGAAAGAGTGGATCAAGCCCAGGCGAATATTTGGATTGACGGAGAGCAGGTGAAGGGGAAAATCTCTGAGCATCCCGCTTTTAAAGGGGTGATGAAATCTCAAGCGGAGCTGTATGACATGCAACATGACCCGAAAAAAAGTGAGTTTATGACCTATGAATCTCCGACTACGAAGGAGCGCGTAGGCACGTCCTTTATCCAGCCAAAAACAAAAGAAGATTTAGCGATGCGTCGCAAAATGATGCAGGAATGGGCGAAGCATAATGGTGGCATGATGGGGCGATCCCCAGATTATATTAATGTCGGCATGATGGCATATGGAACAGCTTCTGAAATGTTCGGGAAGCAAGACCCTTTTTACGCCAAAAATATGGCCCAATACTATGAATATTGTCGAGAAAATGATCTGTCCTTAACTCATACATTAATTCAGCCGCAAGTGAATCGTGCTGTCAATTCTGCTCAGCTACCTGATCCATATATTGCTGCTCGCATTGTGAAAAAGACGTCAGAAGGAGTCGTAATCCGCGGAGCCAGGCTACTTGCGACTCAAGGTGGAATGACTGATGAGATTATGGTGTTTCCTTCAACACTATTAAAGCAGTCAGATGAAGAAAATCCGTATGCTTATGCGTTTTCCATCCCGAATAATACGCCAGGGTTGAAATTCATTTGCCGCGAATCCTTTGATTACGGAAAATCAAATTTTGACCATCCACTTGGTTCGCGCTTTGAAGAGATGGACACGATTGTTGTCTTTGATGATGTCGTCGTTCCATGGGATCGCGTGTTTGCTCTTGGAGATGTGAATGTATGTAACCAAGCGTATAACGAAAGTAATGCGGTTGTCCATATGACTCACCAAGTCGTCTCAAAAAACGTGGCAAAAACAGAATTTATACTTGGTATTTTGCAGTTAATGGTGGAGACGATCAATATCGGTCAATTTCAGCATGTTCAAGAGAAAATGTCTGAAGTAATTATTGCCTTAGAAACCGTGAAATCGCATGTAGCTGCTTCTGAAGCCAATGCCAAAATGGATAAATGGGGCATTATGACACCTGATTTTACGCCGTTGAATATTGCACGTAATTACTATCCGAAAATCTATCCACGCTTTAGCGAAATTATGCAGTTACTTGGTGCGAGTGGCTTAATGGCGATTCCATCAGAAGCCGCTTTTCATTCGGAGATTCGGCCGGATTTGGATAAATATTTACAGGCAGCCAATAGTGACGCTTATCAACGTGTGAAATTGTATCGCCTTGCTTGGGATGTCTGTATGAGTGCCTTTGGTTCAAGACAAACCTTATATGAACGATTCTTTTTCGGAGATCCAGTCCGAATGGCAAGCGCTTTATATAACGGCTACGAAAAGCAGGAATATGTTGATCGTGTGAAAGAGTTTTTGGACCGTTCTGAGCAGCTTGTCAACAATGGCTAAAAAAGAGGGGGATAAAGATGGATTTCAATATTATTAGAGTAGCGAGAGCGGTCATTAATGTGAAAAATCTCGAGCGTTCACGAGCATTTTATGTCGACGCTTTAGGATTTATTGAAACGGAAAGTGACGATCAACATATTTATTTACGCGGGCTTGAAGAACATACACATCACAGTCTAGTGTTGAAAAAATCAGAAACACCAGGGGTGCATGCTCTTGGGTATAAAGTACAGAAAGAAGAGGATTTAGATAAGCTGGATCAACTTTTTCAGTCAAAAGGACTGAAAACAAAGTGGTTAGAAGCAGGGACACAGCACGCAGTTAGGCGAGCGCTTCATGTGCATGACGTTTCAGGAATGCCGATTGAATTTTTCTGTCAAATGGATCGGGCAGAGCGAATGCTTCAACGCTATGATCAATATAAAGGGGCAAGAATTCAGCGGATCGACCATGTGAACTGTGCGGTTCCAGATGTGGAGAAAGCTTATAATTTCTTTATAAAAGAGCTAGGCTTTGCCTGTTCGGAGTACACAGCGACAGAAGACGACCGCATCTGGGCGGCTTGGTTGCACCGGAAGCCATCTGTCCATGATCAAGCGTTCATGAATGGCCCAGGGCCTCGTCTGCATCATATCGCTTTTTGGCTACCGGACCCATTAGCTTTAATTCATTGCTGTGACGTATTAGCTTCTCTTGGCTATGCGGCGAATATTGAAAGAGGACCGGGACGCCACGGTTTATCTAACGCTTTCTTCTTATATTTAAGAGATCCGGATGGGTATCGAATTGAATTGTATAATGGTGACTATTTAACAAGTGATCCAGATTTTGAACCGATTCGTTGGGACTTAAATGATCCGCGCCGACAAACATTTTGGGGAAGTAAAGCACCGGATAGCTGGTTCAATGAAACATCGCCATTTTTAGATATTGAAACAGGAGAAGAAATTCAAGTATCGGCTCCTACATTGGCTCAGAGAAAGCCGGAATTCATGTTATAAGGGAGGTTTATTAGGTGGATGATCGTACATTTAGAAATGCCATGGGTACATTTGCTACGGGTGTCACCGTCATTACAACAGAGTTAAATGGAGAAGTGCACGGCATGACGGCTAATGCTTTTATGTCAGTTTCTTTGGAGCCGAAGCTAGTGATGATTTCGATTGGACAAAAAGCAAAAATGCTAGATAAGATTCAACAGGCTGGTCAATTTGCTGTTAATATTTTATCGGAGAATCAGCAAGAAGTGTCGATGCAGTTTGCTGGTCAGCTCAAAGATAAGAAACCGGTAGAATTTAGTCGACTAGGCGAGATGCCTGTTATGAAAGAGGCACTTGCTGCGATCGTCTGCAGTGTGTACAGTGAGCAAACAGCTGGTGATCATACCTTGTTTATTGGAGAAGTACAGGAAATCATTGTTCGTGAAGGATCGCCATTGACCTTTTACAAAGGAAAATATGGGGGAATCACCAACCAACAGTTCGTTTAATTTCTTACGAAGGGGGAGAACAACCAGTGAAGACCATTTATATGAAACATCCGATTTCTCATTTGTGTATCCATCCAGACCCGTGTGTTCTCGCCCTTGGTTTTTTTGATGGTGTTCATGCGGGGCATCAAAGACTACTAGAAAAAGCGAAGCAAATCGCTAAGCAGCATCAATTGACCTTTAGCGTGATGACTTTCTTTCCTCATCCGAAAGAGGTGTTGTCTCCTGATCGCGAGCCGATGACGTATTTAACACCGTTGTCAGTAAAAGAAGCACGCTTTAAAGAGCTTGGTGTGGATCAATTATTTGTTGTTGAATTTACTCCGGAGTTTGCTCGTCTTTCTGCGGAAGATTTTGTCGAACAGTACATTCAAGCTCTAAACTGCAAACATGTCGTAGCGGGCTTTGATTATCATTACGGTGCTAAAGGATCAGGAAATATGAAAACGCTATCAAAGTCAGGGAGTGAAATATTTACTGTCACGACGATGCCTAAAGTGGAGCATGAAGGTGAAAAGGTCAGTTCAACTGCGATTCGCCATCTTTTAGCCAATGGATTAGTTACAGCCATCCCGAAACTTCTTGGAGATTTTTATGAAGTACAAGGGGAAGTGAAGAAGCGCTCTCTTTTTTATAAAAGTCATCAGTTTCTGAAGGTCGTTGTTGATAAAAGTTATCGAATGCCGAAGCTAGGTGTTTATCATATTCAGATTGAATTGGATGGATATGTATACGAAGGAATTTGTCAACAAATGACGGTAAGTGATTCACATACATCTTTGCTCATTCAGTTGAAGCACTGCTTTGTTGATACACAAAATAAGAAGGTTCGTATCAAGTGGATAGAATCTTGGTATGAACAAACGAATGAAGCGTATGGGATATCGGAATATACGTATAAAGATGAATGGGTCATTTAAGCACGGAGAAAGGGGTGGCAAAAATGCTAGGAATGGAAGATCCGATGATCACAATTGCTTGGTTGGGGACCTTGTTGTCGATGGTTGGCTGCGTGGTATTTGGAATTGTCATGTGGAATCGTGGAGAAGAGGAGTGATGTTGAATGAATTTAGCGATATTGATTCCGATTGTTTTAATTTATCTATTGATTATGTCGGCGCTTGCCTATTATGGATATAAAACAACGAGAACAGAAGCTGATTATTTAGTTGGAGGTCGACAAACTCACCCAACAGTGATGGCACTTTCTTATGGCGCGACGTTTATTAGTACCTCTTCTCTAATTGGTTTTGGCGGGGTTGCAGCTGTACAGGGATTCGGGCTGTTATGGCTTGGTTTTTTAAACATTGTGATTGGTGTATTTATTTCATTTGTGTTGTTTGGCACCCGTATTCGCAAAGTATCTACTCAACTTGAGGCGCATACGTTTGCTGAATTATTAGGAAAACGATACCAGTCAAGGTTTATTACCGTTCTCTCTGGAATCGTCATTTTTGTTTTTATGCCAGCATATACGAGCATTGTTCTTGTCGGAGGTGGGCGTTTCTTACAAGAGTCTTTATCAATGAATTATAACGTAGCTCTCCTTATATTAGCGGTGATTGTTGGTCTATACGTGTTGAGTGGTGGCATTAAAGCGGTGATGTACACGGACGCGTTTGCGGCGGTTGTTATGTTTATTGGGATGGCTATTTTTTTGTTTATGAGTTATCAGTCGGTCGGTGGGATCATGAAGGGCCATACGGAGTTGACGGCGATGAAAGACCTTATTCCACAGGCTTTAGTGGAGCAAGGACATCGCGGTTGGACCTCTATGCCTGAGCTCGGATCGCCCATTTGGTGGACACTTGTCAGTACGATCATTATGGGAGTTGGGATTGGTGTGCTTGCTCAGCCTCAACTGGCGATGAGATTTATGACAGTGAAAAATAACCAAGCGTTATATCGCTCTGTTCTTGTTGGCGGTGTGTTTATTTTCTTTATGACAGGTGCTTCTTATATGATTGGCCCTATTAGTAATCTTTATTTTAAAGAGAAGTTGGGGGATATTTCAATCAATGTAGCACAAGGAAATGTCGATTTAGTGATTCCGATGTTTATTAATCATTTAATGCCTGAGTGGTTTGTCTATTTATTTACACTTACGTTGTTATCAGCGGCGATTTCAACGATCAGTTCATTAATCCATCTTCAAGGTTCAGCATTTGGATATGATATTTTAAAAAGTTACGGAGTGAACTCTTTATTTGGTATGGACGCTTCCCGAGTGGGGGTACTTATTGGGATTGTAGCAGCCGTAGCTTTATCTTATGTTTTACCAGCTGGCGTCATTGCTCAAGCTACTTCTCTTTGGTTTGGCTTGTGTGCCGCTGGTTTTCTACCAATGATGGTCGGTGCGTTCTTTTGGGAAAGATCGACAAGAGTTGCGGCGATTGCAAGTATGCTGGTTGGGTTCTCTAGCAGTATTTTTGGTTTTTTGTTTCTTCATGGGAAAGAAGCTACTGCCATTGGCTTATCAAAAGCCTTGTTTGGCAAAGATACATTATTTGCCTTTCCGATGACACATATTAATCCTTTATTTTATGCTCTTCCGCTTTCTGCTTTCGTGTTCGTGGCTGTTAGCTTATTAACGAAACAGGAACAACATACAATAGACCTGCCGCTTAAAAATGAAACGGTGTAATTCTACTGGGAAAGGATCGGTGTAAAGGATGACAACAGGTACGATATATGGAACGGCTCTAAATTATAAAGGTGCTCTAGTTGCATTGGGGGAAGCGGTCAATGGAGCACCTTACAATTCACCGCCCAAAGCTCCTGTGCTTTATATTAAGCCAGCTAATACGCTGAATGAACATGGAAAACCGATTCCGTTACCTAAAGGTGTGCTGGAGCTAGAAGTTGGGGCATGTCTTGGAGTGGTGATGAATCGGACAACTACAAAAGTGAGCGAGGAGGAAGCGCTACAATTCGTTGAGGGATATATTGTTGTGAACGATGTCAGTATCCCGCATGAGAGCCTCTATCGTCCAGCGATTAAACAAAAGGCGCGCGATGGGTTTTGTCCAATTAGTTCACAAATGATCCAACAAGAGGCTGTTACGAATCCTGATTCCTTAGGCGTGCGAGTTTGGATCAATGGGGAGTTACGTCAAGAAAATACAACAGCTAATCTCGTTCGTTCCATCAGTCGCTTACTAGCGGATGTTACGGAATTTATGACGTTATATTCAGGGGATATTTTACTTGTCGGTGTACCTGAACAGCCTCCATTGGCTAAGGCGGGAGATCGGATACGTATTGAAATTGATGAAGTCGGTTTCTTAGAAAATACGGTCGTTCCAGAGGAGGAGTGCAGATGAAGCGAGCGAGAGTGGCTTATGCTGGTGCGATCCATGAGGCTACTGAGAAGAAAGGAAAGCTACTGTTAAACGATGGGCGACTAGTGGGTGAGAATGAGGTGGTTTGGTTACCTCCCATT
Organism: Bacillus sp. REN10; assembly: GCF_016820555.1. Taxonomy (GTDB): domain Bacteria; phylum Bacillota; class Bacilli; order Bacillales; family Domibacillaceae; genus Bacillus_CE. The sequence continues at coordinate 188,316 of NZ_JADHDW010000004.1, forward strand.
CAGCCGAGGACTGTGTTTGCTCTTGGATTGAATTATGCAGATCATGCAAAAGAGTTAGCGTTTAAGGCACCGGATGAACCATTAGTTTTTTTAAAGGGCCCAAACACATTCATCGGGCATCGTGGACAAACACGCCGTCCGGCAGACGTGGAGTATATGCATTATGAATGTGAATTAGCGGTCGTTATTGGACAGACAGCTCGAAATATTAAGCGAGAAGAAGCGTATGATGTGGTAGATGGCTACACAATTGCTAATGATTATGCTTTTCGTGATTATTTAGAGAATTACTACCGTCCGAATTTAAAGGTGAAAAACCGTGATACAGCCACACCAATTGGCCCCTGGATCGTTGACAAGCAAGATATTAAAGACCCAATGAATTTATCTTTAAAAACATATGTCAATGGTCAGCTTGTTCAAGAAGGAAATACGAAAGACATGGTGTTCGATATTCCTTTTTTAATTGAATATTTAAGTAGTTTTATGACATTGAGTAAAGGGGACATCATTTTAACAGGAACACCTAAAGGGCTGATGAATACAGCAGTTGGTGATGAGGTCATCTCAGAAATTGAAGGAATTGGTCAACTAGTAAATCGAGTGGTTGGGGGTGAACCGTTTCAATCGGATTTAGCCATCAAATTAGCTGATGAGAGAGTGAGATAAGATGCCGCATATCATTATCGAATATACAGATAACATAAGAATAGAAGGAAATATTCCTCTATTATTGACTCAACTGCATCAAGTCCTCATCAATCGCAGTGATCTGTTTCCGATTGGTGGGATTCGTTCAAGAGCAATTGAACTGCACGACTATCGAGTGGCAGATGGCATGGAGGACGATGCTTTCGTTCATATGACATTAAAAATTGGAGCCGGTCGGTCTGAAGCTGATAAACAAGCTGTTTGCAATGAGCTTTTTCAAGTGATGAAACAACATTTCAATAACCTTTTCGCTAACCGTTATTTAGCATTGTCAATGGAAGTAATCGAGTTCAGTGAGGCAGGTACTTACAAACATAACAATATCCACAATCGATTTAAGAAAGGTCAATCTTTTCCTCATTAATTGAAAAGAGCACGCCAAACGGCACGCTCTTTTCTTTCATCCCTCTCGCATCTTCTCCGGCAATGCTTGAATGGATTGGATGACCGCGTCTAGCTTTGCTTCCATTCGGTATAAAAGATAGAAGGTGACCGCGATCGGAAAGCCAACATCTTGAATAAAGGGTAGCAGTTGCTCCATTTCGATCCTCCTCACATAGAGTGGGAAAGCCAGGCTAGCTGACTTTCCCACTTTTTTAATTTGTGCATAGACTGTTAGTAGTTAGTTGATCGCAAGGTTGGTGACGGTGCGGTCAACTAAATTGGCGTCTTTTGCGGCTGCGAATTTTCCGCTTGTGGAGTTAAAGACGTTGGCGGCGATGATGGCTTCCATTGATTGCTTCACTAGGGCAGGGTCAATGGGCTCTTTCGGATCGTCGATGGTTAATGATGCCGTTTTGCCAAGGTCTGTTGTGAATTGAAGCTGAAGTGTTTTAGCCATTTTTTCTAGCCTCCTTTAGTTAATTTCTGATACATCGTTGCGGGTAATCATCACCATCGGTTTGTTGACTAAAGCAGCAATGGCTTGAGCTGCAGCTTGTAAGCTAGTAGCCGTAGCCATTTCATCGATGTTCGAGAAAGTTTTCGATTTCAGAATCGGCTGACCCTTTGCGTCAACTCCATGGTCAAATACTAGGCGTAAAGTGGATTTTGATAGCATTGCTTCTGCCATGTGAATCACCTCCTTTCACCCTCTATATAGAAAAGCAAGAGAGAAAAGGACACTTTCTATGAAAAATCATAGAATTCGTCATCTTTTTGTTAATTTCGTAACATGATAGTAATATTTTATGTATAATAGAAATAAAATGATAGGTTATCAGGTTTTACCAAGTAGAAGGGGTTGGAAAAAATGAAAAAATGGACTTCGTCGCTCTTGTTTTGTGTCCTCGTGTTAATGTTTGCTGGAAGCGTTTCAGCAGCGGAGCACGAAAAGGGAATTTATCTTGGCTTGCATGATAAGATGCTCCCGTTTGTAAAAGGGGAAGCGTTCATTGTCGATGGGCAGGCAGTAGCACCAATGGCAAAGCTGCATCAAGCTTTATATGTAAAGCAATCCTTTAATCAAAAAGACGGTACATATACGTTAGAGAAGAATGGAAGCAAGCTAGTTTTTAATGAAATCACAAAAGAAGCTTCCTTTAACGGACAAAAGACAACACCTGCTATTATTTATAAGAAAAATAATGAACCGTATATTGGGGTTCATTGGGTGGCGAGTCATTTCGGTTTGAAAACAGATTATTTAAGCTCGTATCAAACAGTGAGAATCTACTCTTCACAGGGGGCAAGATTATCGAACGAAGAATTTATTCAAGCAAATCAATCGTTCTTTGATCAAAACAAGCCAAATCCACCATCTAAGAAGCCAATTGCTTATGTCACGTTTGACGATGGGCCAAATGCTTATTCGGCAAGTATTTTGAATACATTAACCGCTCATAAAGTGAAGGCAACCTTCTTTTATATAGAGCCCAACGTCCGTAAATATTCTGAGTTTGCCAAACGAGCAGCGAAAGAGGGACATTATCTCGGTTTACACAGTGTGACGCATCAAGCCAATCGCCTATATCGATCTCCGCAAAGCTTTATTGGGGAAATGAATCAAACGCAACAAACGATTAAGCAAGTCACAGGACAATCATCTATGTTGATTCGGGCACCATACGGGAGCAAGCCTTATTTAAAGCAGCCATACCGTAATGCGATGGTGCAAAAAGGGTACCGTTTATGGGATTGGGATGTAGACAGTTTAGATTGGAAGTATAGCCCAAGCTCGAAGCAACGAATTTTGCAAAATATAAAAGCAGGTATACAGCAGCAAAAAAAGCTAGGGGATCAACATGTTGTGATTTTAATGCATGAGAAACAAGCAACGGCAGATATGTTGCCGTCTATACTAGATTACTTGAAAAAAGAAGGATATGAATTACGCGCCTACAATCCATCAGCCCATGTCACGCAGAACTTTTGGAAAGATGGGCGATTATAAAGAAAAGCTACCCTATGGGGTAGCTTTTTTCTTGTCCGATCTAGTTCTAGGTCTCAGATGTTTCTAAAGAGGTGCTATCATATTACTTATACATAAAAGAGGGGGGACGGTAAGGGTGGGAGGCCATACCGTCTTTGTGCATATCGTGTAAGATGAGATAAGTGATGATAATGATTATCATTACTAACTACAATTATCATGTTAAACGATTTGTTCTATAGTGTCAACCGAAAAAGGAGAAAATTTTCAAAAAAGATCAAGAAAGGGGAAAAACTTGTGTTAGTCATGATATGGGTAAGGGCAAACATCCTTGCTTAACAAAACGAAAAAAATCCTGCTCCTCTAAAAGAGAAGCAGGACTTTTCGTGCGATCAGTCAACATCGATTCACTGTCGTTCATCGTGTTTCCTTTATCTCATACGGCTGGCTCCAGTCCATACGTCGCTGAACAGCGCCTTTCGCTTTTCTATGGCACCATCCAGCTTAGTACGTTGGATTGGAGGAAGGTGATGATGCCGACGATGATGACTAGGACGAAGCTGTGTTTGACGGTGAAGCGGAATAGGTCGGATTCTTTTCCGGCTAGTCCAACGGCACCGCAGGCTACAGCGATGGATTGTGGTGAAATCATTTTTCCGGTTACTCCACCAGAGGAGTTCGCGGCTACGGCTAGTAATGGATCCATTCCGACCGATTGAGCGGTTACTTTTTGTAAGTTACCGAACAATAAATTGGCTGATGTATCGGAGCCTGTGATGAATACGCCAAGCCAGCCAAGGAATGGCGAGAAAAATGGGAATAAGAAGCCTGTTTTTGCGACGATTAATCCAAGTGTTGTTGTCATGCCTGATGCATTAGTTACATAAGCGAAGGCAACCACGCTTGCGATCGTTAAAATCGGGAACTTCAATTCATTCATTGTTTCTCCAAATGTTTTCACCCATTCAGACCAAGAGATTTTCACAATAAATTTACTTACAACAGCTGCGATTAAAATGGCTGTACCTGCCGCACCAAGAAGTTCTAATTTATAAATGGCAGGAAGTGCTTCACCATTGGCATTTATAATGTTGTTGTTTAACAGCGGTACTTCCGGTGTGAACGTGAACTTGTGGCCGATGGAATTGATCGCTAATAATACGCTGTTTGTTCCTTCATAATGACCTGTTAACGCCATTTTAATGGCAGGAATTCCCCAAACAGAAATGAAACCTGTTAAAACAAGGAATGGGGACCAAGCTTTAAAAATGGCACCAGCTGAGTGTTTCGACACCTCTTGTTGCTGAACATTTTGATCTTCATGTGCAAAACGGTAAATTGTTTTTGGCTTCCAAAACTTTAAGAAAACAGCAAGAGCAAATAAAGATACAAGAGCGGATAAAATATCCGGAAGTTCTGGACCAAGGAAGTTAGAACTTAAATATTGAGTAACCGCAAAGGAAATACCTGATACTAAAATAGCGGGCATAACTTCTTTTGCTCGTTTAAATCCAGCCATCATGACCACTAAATAAAAAGGAATGAATACAGATAAGAACGGTAATTGTCGACCAACCATTTTCGATACTTCCATTGCAGGAATACCTGTTGGACCTTCTACAGCAATAATAGGAATCCCAACAGCTCCAAAGGCAACGGGTGCTGTGTTGGCAATTAAACAAAGACCAGCCGCGTACAATGGATTGAATCCAAGGCCAACTAATAGTGCAGCTGAAATGGCAACGGGTGCTCCGAAACCTGCTGCTCCCTCAAGGAAAGCACCGAAAGAGAAAGCAACGAGTAAAGCTTGTAAACGTCGATCCTCTGTAATTGTTAAAACGGAATCACGAATGATGTCGAACTGTCCTGTTTTTACTGTTAGTTTGTATAAAAAGACAGACGTGATAATAATCCATCCGATTGGTAGTAAGCCATATACGGCCCCTTGGCTAGCGGATAATAAAGAGAGTCCAACCGGCATTTTGTAAGCGATTGCAGAAAGGACTAAAGAAATCGCTAATGTAATTAATCCGGCTTTGTATCCTTTCATTCGTTTGACTGCAAGCGCCCAAAAGAAGAAGATAATCGGGATCAATGCTACGAGTGCAGATAAACCAAGGCTGTCTGCAATAGGAGTAAAATGTTGTTGATATTGCATGAAAATGCCCCCTAACTGTGATTTTTTCTTTTTTTGAATAGTCTGATTAAATGAAGTTTAGATCATCTGATGACCTAGTTAAATGATTATCCATCTGCCTTATTTATTATAGGAGTTGTTGTCGAAAAATACAATACAAATGTTACTAAATTGTGAAAATAAAAAAAGGATATTGACTTTATTTGGAGATGTGAAAATAAATTTCTAAAGCAAAGTTGAAAATTTCGTTTATAATAATTGTATTAGGACAGTTAGAGGTGAAACCGGTGGAATATAAAAAGATTAAACCGAAAAAGATATATGAAGAAGTAGCAGAGGCTCTTTTAGATTCAATCCGTTCTGGAACATTAAAGCCGGGCGATAAATTAGACTCTGTGCAGCAATTGGCTGAAAATTTTCACGTTGGACGATCTGCTATCCGAGAAGCTTTAACGTCTTTACGGGCGATGGGGCTGATTGAAATGCGCCAAGGGGAAGGAACGTATGTGAAAGATTTCTCGCCTTCTGGAATTGCATATCCGATCCAAAATGTTGTTTTAATGGATAAAAAGGATCTGTTTCATTTAATGGAGGTTCGGAAACTGCTTGAAGTAGGTACGGCTTTTATCGCAGCTGAAAAGCGCACGCAGGAAGATATATTAAAAATTCGTTTAGCATTAGAAGAAATGAAATATCACTCTAATGACATGGAGCTAGGAGAGGAAGCCGATCTTGCTTTTCATTTAGCCATTGCTGAGGCGACAGGAAATCCGTTGCTGCTTAGTTTAATGAATCATGTTGCTGATTTAGTGTCAGAGTCAATGAAGGAAACGCGGCGAATTTGTTTGTATTCTGAAGTCGCTACATTCGATAAATTGAATGACGAACATGAAGCGATCTTCGAGGCTATTGAGGAAGGGAATCCAGAAAAGGCAAGGCTGGAGATGAGCATTCATATTCATAATGTAGAAAACATTTTGAGAGAATATATGGAAGAACAAGAAAAAGTGAAGTAAGTTTTTTTCAGAAAGAGTGTCTAAACGAAACGGTTATCTTCTAAACGAATATGTTGAAGATATCTCTCAAATGTTGTATTCATAGGAACGATCGACCGTTTTTTGGACGCTCTTTTATTTTTGTAAAAAAAATAATTATTTCGTCATTTTAAAAAAACTACAAAAAAATTGTGGAATGTAGTATGATCATATTATAAATCTAGGTCATCAGATGACCAGTTGTTTTTGGGCGGGCACTCTTTCGGAAATATCGGGGGAGTGCTTGTCACTTCTAAAAAAGAGGTGTTCAACATGAAAGTTGCTTTGTTTGCTACGTGTCTTGTGGATATGTTTCAGACGGATGTGGGAAAGGCGACAGTTGAGATTTTGGAACGTTTAGGCTGTGAGGTTGAATTTCCAGAGCGGCAAGTATGCTGTGGACAGCCAGCTTTCAACAGCGGCTATGTCGAAGAGTCTAAAGGTGCGATGAAGAAAATGATCGAGACCTTTGAAAATTCAGAGTACGTAGTGTCACCGTCTGGCTCATGTATCACAATGTTTAAGGAGTATCCACATGTATTTAAGGGAGATCCTGTTTGGGAGCCGCGCGCGAAGAAATTAGCAGAAAAATCATATGAATTCACTCAATTCATTGTCGATGTATTAAAGGTAGAAGATTTAGGTGCGAAATTGCCGGGAAAAGCAACGTACCACACATCTTGTCATATGACTCGTCTTCTTGGTGTGAAAGACGCACCGATGACTCTTTTGAAAAACGTGGAAGGTTTAGAATTTGTGCCTCTGCCAAATGCGCATAATTGCTGTGGTTTCGGTGGAACGTTCTCTGTGAAAATGGGACAAATCTCTGAACAAATGGTCGACGAAAAAGTGGCCTGTGCAGAAAAAGTAGAAGCGGATTATTTAATTGGAGCAGACTGCGGTTGCTTAATGAACATCGGCGGACGCATGGAGCGTAAAGGAAAGCCGATTCGCGTGATGCATATTGCAGAAGTGCTAAATAGCCGTTGAGATTTTAGCTGAACGATAGAAAAGTCGAAAGAAAGAGGTGACGTTCAATGGCAATGAAATTTGGATCGGATGACTTTAAAGGACGCGTCAAAGAGAAAATGAATGACACGTTTATGAGAGGAGCCGTTGCAGGTGCGCAAGAACGTTTGCGGACTCGTCGCCTAGATGCCGCTGAAGAGCTTGGCAACTGGGAAGACTGGCGCTCTCATGGTGAAGAAATTCGTCAACATGTGCTTGAGAACTTAGATTACTATTTACATCAATTAAGTGAAAACATTTCTAAACGCGGTGGACATGTATTTTTTGCCCAAACAGCTGAAGAAGCCAATGAATACATTACAAACATCGCAAAGCAAAAGAATGCGAAGAAAATCTTAAAAGCAAAGTCCATGGTGACAGAGGAAATCGGCATGAACGGTGCGCTTGAAGATATCGGTTGTGAAGTCATTGAAACCGACCTTGGCGAGTACATTCTGCAAGTCGATGACCATGATCCACCATCTCATATCGTAACGCCTGCTCTTCATAAAAATAAAGAGCAAATTCGTGATGTCTTCACGGAAAAATTAGATTATAAATTAACGTCAAAACCAGAAGAGCTTGCTTTGCATGCACGTAAAACGTTAAGAAAAGACTTTTTAGCAGCGGATATCGGCGTAACAGGCTGTAACTTCGCCATTGCTGAATCTGGTTCTATCAGCTTCGTGACAAACGAAGGAAATGCTCGTCTTGTGACAACGATTCCGAAAACACAAATCACTGTGATGGGAATGGAGCGGATCGTTCCAACGCATGAAGAGTTTGAAGTGCTTGTTAGCTTATTAACGCGCAGTGCGGTTGGACAAAAATTAACAAGTTATGTCACAGCGTTATCTGGTCCTCGTGAAGAGGGAGACGTAGATGGTCCAGAAGAGTTCCATTTAGTCATTGTGGATAACGGCCGTTCGAAAATTTTAGGAACAGAATTCCAATCTGTCCTTCAATGTATTCGTTGTGCGGCTTGTATTAACGTATGTCCAGTATACCGTCACATCGGTGGTCACTCATACGGATCGATCTACTCAGGTCCGATCGGGGCTGTACTTTCTCCGTTACTTGGCGGCTATGATGACTTTAAAGAGCTTCCGTACGCATCGACTTTATGTGCGGCTTGTTCTGAAGCTTGTCCGGTGAAAATTCCGCTGCATGAATTGCTTCATAAGCATCGTCAAGTGATTGTCGAGAAAGAAGGACGCGCTCCAATTTCTGAAAAATTAGCGATGAAAGCATTCGGACTAGGAGCCGCTTCTAATCCGTTATATGGTATGGGATCAAAAATGGCATCAACTGTGATGAAACCATTTACGAAAAATGATCGTATCTCTAACGGTCCAGGTCCATTAAAAGCTTGGACAGAATTGCGTGAGTTCCCAGCACCAGAGAAGCAACGTCTGCGCGACTGGTTTAAAGAACATCAAAAAGAGAAAGGAGGCGACAAATAATGGCAGGAACGATTCATAACCGTGATTCTTTTTTAGCCAATATCGCCTCGAATCTTGGAAGAGAAAGAAAAGAAAAGGTGGAGCGTCCAAAGTGGAAGTTCCAGCCTCAGCATGAAGTATTGAAGGGTGCGACTCAAGACGAGCTTGTAGAAGTATTACGCGAGCAGTGCAAAAACATCCATACAGACTTCATTGAAACATCATCTGCTGATCTTGCGAAAACTCTAGCTGAGAAAGTAGATGCCTATGGCGGTGGCCCGATTTCTTTATGGAACGACGAGCGTTTTGACGAATTTGGCTTATCGACATTAATTCAAGAAACATGGCCGGAAGAAAAGAAAGAAGTCAACGTCTGGAATCCAGCCTTAGGTCAAAAAAATATCGATGACGCAGAAAAAGCGAATATCGGTATTACATTTAGCGATATGACATTAGCTGAATCAGGTACAGTTGTGTTGCTGAGCAGCAAAGAGAAAGGCCGCTCTGTCAGCCTTTTACCTCATAAATACATTGCGATTGTTCCAAAAAGCACAATCGTGCCACGCATGACACAGGCGGCACAAGCAATTAGCCGCAAAGTACAAGCTGGTGAACTAGCGCCATCATGCATTAACTACATCACGGGTCCAAGTAACTCTGCCGACATTGAAATGAACCTTGTTGTCGGTGTGCATGGCCCTGTGAAAGCTGCTTATATTATTGTAAATGACAAGTAAACCGCCTCTTTACTTGATCATTTTTCCAACCCATTGATATTCGCCCATTATCAATAAAAAACGGACTCGTCTAAAAAGATGAGTCCGTTTTTGCTTGTCGCCGATGATCAAGCGCCTTCCGCTTTTCGGTTGTCCAGCTGCAGGCGCTATCGGCTCGAGGACAAAAGCCAAGCCGGCCAAAAGGTTAAAGAACAACCTTTCAGCCGACTCGTCTTTTGCTTGTCGCCGATGATCGAGCGCCTTCCGCTTTTCGATTGTCCAGCTCCGCCTCCTAGACACTCGAGTCAAATAACCTGTCGTTTGCAAGGCTCATCGCCTTTCCAGCGACAGAACATTTGCTTGTCGTGTCTGGGCAGTCGGCTCCGCATTTCTTTGTCCAGCTGCAGGCGCCAGCGACTAGTGGACTTCCACCATCCTCCTTACGATAAGTCAACATCGATTCACTACCGTTCATCGTGTTTCCTTTATCTCATACGGCTGGCTCCAGTCCATACGTCGCTAAACGTCGCCTTCCGCTTTTCTATTTATCTTTTAAGATGGCGTACGATCGAACCATTGATCCGACAAACATGATGAGAGCTCCGCTGAGCAGCAATGTTTGGAACGTCGTTTTAGCAATCACATCTAATGGATAAAGCAGGCTTCCAAGTATAAGAATGACTCCGATAGCTGTTAATAGCCAGCTGAATTTTTTCATTTTATTTCACCTTCATTTCAATCGATTGTACATTCATTATATCATGAGAAGCGAATTTCTTTTTTGACGTTTTGAATGAATCAAAAAGAGGTATGGATTAATAAGATAGAAAAATTAGAAAATTTCTTCTTTAATCATTGCGCCATTTTGTTAGTTGGGTTATATTAGAATTATCAATAAATGAATGAATATTCATTCAAAAGGTGTGAAGGGGGAAATCATGTTGGTTCAGCACATTCAAAAAGCGGCTGTTCTTGGATCGGGTGTGATGGGTTCAGGCATTGCTGCTCACTTAGCGAACATTGGTATACCATCCATTTTATTAGATATCGTTCCGCGTGAATTGTCGAAGGAAGAAGAAGCAAAGGGGTTAACATTGAACGATCGCCAAGTGCGAAACCGTTTTTCAGAAGGGGCATTGAAGAAGCTATTAAAGCAAAAGCCAGCTCCGCTCACATCGAAAAAGAATCTATCATTAATTACGGCGGGTAACTTAGAAGATGATGTAGATCAATTGAAAGAGGTCGACTGGATTATTGAAGTCGTTGTTGAAAATCTAGAAGTGAAAAAGCAAGTGTTTGCAACGGTCGAAAAGTACCGCAAGCATGGCAGCATCGTGAGCTCCAATACATCTGGCATTTCGATTGAAGCGATGGCAGAAGGGCGTTCGGAAGACTTTCGTAAGCATTTTCTCGGCACGCATTTCTTTAATCCGCCTCGCTATTTAAAGTTATTAGAAGTGATTCCAACGAAGGATACAGCTCCGGAAGTGCTTGAATACATGAAAACGTTTGGAGAAGACACGCTCGGTAAAGGCGTCGTGTTAGCGAAAGATACGCCAAACTTTATCGCTAACCGCATCGGCACGTACGGTTTGTTAAAGACGGTGCAAGAGATGGTAGCAGCTGACCTAACGCCAGGGGAAGTCGATTCTATCACCGGTCCGTTAATTGGCCGCCCGAAAAGTGCGACGTTCCGCACATTGGATGTCGTGGGTCTAGATACGTTCATTCATGTCGCTAACAATGTGTATGAGCAAGTAGAAGGGGAAGAGAAGCAAGTATTTGAAGTGCCGCAGTTTATGAAAACCATGCGTGACAACGGTTGGATTGGCGCAAAAAGCGGCCAAGGTTTCTTCAAAAAGGAAGGCAAGACCATTTTGGAATTGCATCCAGCTACGATGGAATATAGCGAGCAGAAAAAGCTAGCTTCTGCTTCGATTGAAATGGCAAAGCAGCAAAAAGGACCAGGAGCAAAATTGAAAGCGCTTATTTACGCCAATGATCAAGTTGGTCAATTTTTATGGAAGATTATTGCACCTGTACTTACGTATTCGGCGGAATTGACAGGGGAAATCGCTGATGACATTGTTGCGATTGACCAGGCGATGAAATGGGGCTTCGGCTGGAGTCAAGGACCGTTTGAAATGTGGGATGCGATTGGTGTCGAGAAGTCGGCAGAGAAAATGGAAGCGGAAGGGCTAAGCGTCCCAGCATGGGTGAAAGAGATGCTTGCAAGCGATCACACTTCCTTCTATCAAGAAGACCGCTTTTATCATCAAGGAGAGTATGAAGCGATCCCAGTAAATCCGAAAGTGATCGATTTGAAAAAGTTGAAGAAGCAAGGAAATGTGTTAAAAAGCAATAGCGGCGCTAGTTTAATTGATCTCGGTGATGGCATTGCCTTACTTGAATTTCACTCGAAAAGCAACGCCATTGGCATGGATATTGTCCAGATGATTAATTACGCCGTCGATGAAGTAGAGAAAAACTACAAAGGGCTTGTGATCGGCAATCAAGGCAAAAACTTCTGTGTCGGTGCGAACTTAGCGATGATTTTGATGGAAGTGCAAGATGATAACTTCTGGGATGTGGAAATGGTTGTGAAAGGCTTCCAGCAGGCGATGATGAAAATAAAATATAGTTCGAAGCCAGTTGTTGCGGCACCATTTGCGATGACGCTTGGCGGCGGAGCGGAAGTTTGTTTACCAGCCGCTCATATTCAAGCCAACATGGAAACGTATATGGGACTTGTCGAAGTCGGCGTTGGTTTGATCCCTGGCGGTGGAGGAAACAAAGAGCTCTACATTCGCCATCTCGAGCAAATGGCCAACGGGGTACAAATAGACTTGCAAAGTGTCGCGAACAAAGTGTTTGAAACGATTGCGATGGCGAAAGTGTCCGCATCAGGGGAAGAGGCTCGTGAAAATAATTTTCTAGTGAAAGCAGATGGGGTGAGTGTGAATCCAGATCATTTATTATATGACGCGAAGCAAGCGGCCCTTTATTTATACGAAAGCGGCTACACGCCACCGAAACGAAAGAACATTCCAGTCGTTGGTGAATCCGGCTATGCGATGCTGTTGTTAGGAGCGCAATCAATGCTGAAATCCGGCTATATTTCAGAGCATGATTTTACCATTGCGAAAAAGTTGGCCTATGTCATTGCAGGCGGAAAGCTACCATTTGGGACAGAAGTGGATGAACAATACTTACTCGATTTAGAGCGTGAGGCCTTTTTAAGCTTATGTAAAGAGCCGAAAACACAGCAGCGTATGCAGCATATGCTTGTGAAAGGAAAGCCGTTACGAAACTAATTTGCAAGGGGGAGAAAGGGAATGAAGGAAGCGGTTATTGTAGCGGGGGCGAGAACTCCGGTCGGTCGCGCGAAAAAAGGAACATTAGCAACCGTGCGCCCGGATGATCTCGGAGCCATCGTAGTGAAGGAAACATTAAAGCGTGCAGGAAATTACGAAGGAGAAATTGATGACTTAATCATTGGCTGCGCGATGCCAGAAGCTGAGCAAGGAATGAATATGGCGCGAACGATCGGCGCTCTTGCAGGACTGCCATACAACGTACCAGCGATTACAATTAACCGGTACTGCTCTTCCGGCTTACAGTCGATTGCCTTTGCGGCTGAGCGAATTATGACAGGGCAGGCAGAGACGATTCTTGCAGGTGGAGCGGAGTCGATGAGCATGGTGCCGATGATGGGCCATGTCGTCCGCCCGAATATTTGGATTGCGGAAAACGCACCAGAATACTATATGAGCATGGGGCATACCGCGGAAGAAGTCGCCAAGAAATACGGCATTTCTCGTGAAGAACAAGATGCGTTTGCCGTTCGCAGCCATGAACGTGCGGCAAGGGCGATCGCCGAAGGAAAATTTGTCGATGAAATTGTTCCAGTCGATGTAACGCTTCGCAGTGTTGGAGCAGACAATCAATTGGTAGAGAAGCAGATCAAATTTGAACAGGATGAAGGAGTTCGTCCTGGAACAAACATGGAAGCATTAGCCAAATTGCGTCCGGCTTTTTCTACAACGGGCACAGTCACAGCAGGGAACGCTTCGCAAACGAGTGATGGCGCGGCGGCAGTGATGGTAATGGAACGCGAAAAGGCTGAGTCACTTGGATTAGCACCGATAGCTAAATTCCGTTCGTTCGCGGTTGGTGGCGTCCCACCAGAAATTATGGGAGTCGGCCCGGTTGTTGCTATTCCGAAAGCGTTGAAACTGGCAGGGTTAGAGCTGTCCGATATTGGATTAATCGAATTAAATGAAGCCTTTGCTTCTCAATCGATTCAAGTCATTCGCGAGCTTGGTTTAGATGAAGAAAAAGTCAATGTCAATGGAGGAGCGATTGCGCTTGGTCATCCATTAGGCTGTACGGGAGCGAAATTAACCTTATCTTTAATCCATGAAATGAAACGACGTCAGGAGCAATTTGGAGTAGTGACGATGTGTATCGGTGGTGGCATGGGAGCTGCTGGGGTATTTGAGCTTTTGTAATCAATTAAACAGGGGGAGAAGAAAATGACGAATCAAACAGAAAAACAAGCGGTTAAAGGTGGAGCGTTTTTAATCGAGGATATTTCCTATGATCGTGTGTTTACGCCTGAGGACTTTTCCGACGAACAAAAAATGATTGCGAAAACAACGGAAGAATACGTAATGAACAGCGTGATGCCGCAAGTGCCTTATTTAGAAAAGCATGAATTCGAGCGCTCCGTGAAACTGCTTCATGAAGCGGGAGAACTCGGATTGCTAAGTGCCGATGTGCCAGAGGAATACGGCGGTTTGAACTTAGATAAAATCAGCTCCGCTTTAATTGCCGAGAAAATGGCGGTAGCCGGGGGCTTTTCGATCACGCATGGTGCCCATGTAGGCATCGGTTCATTGCCGATCGTGTTATTCGGAACGGAAGAGCAAAAGCAAACATATTTGCCAGCGCTCAGCACAGGGGAAAAAATCGCAGCTTATGCGCTAACAGAACCGGGCTCAGGGTCCGATGCGCTAGGTGCTAAAACAAACGCGAAATTAAATGAGGCGGGCACTCATTATATACTAAACGGGGAGAAACAATGGATCACGAATGCCGGATTTGCCGATGTATTTGTTGTCTATGCGAAAATCGATGGCGACAAGTTTTCTGCTTTCATTGTCGAGAAGGAGTTTCCTGGTGTATCTACTGGTGCGGAAGAAGACAAAATGGGCATCAAAAGTTCGTCGACGCGGACGTTAATTTTACAAGATGCCGAAGTGCCGAAAGAGAACCTACTTGGCGAAGTGGGACGCGGTCATGTGATTGCCTTTAACATTTTAAACATCGGCCGTTACAAGCTTGGCGTTGGGACAGTAGGTAGCTCCAAGCGTGCGATGGAAATTGCCGTGAAGTATGCGAATGAGCGCAAGCAATTCAACACGCCGATCTCTTCCTTCAACTTAACGAAAGAGAAGTTCGCCACGATGGGGGCAAAGCTATACGCTTGTGAAAGTGCGATTTACCGCACAGTCGGCTATTTTGAAGATCGCATGAGCCAATTGTCTGAAGAAGAGCAAAAAGATGGGATGGCCATTTCAAAATCAATTGCTGAATACGCAATTGAGTGCTCATTAGGAAAATTCTTCGGCTCCGAAGTGCTTGATTATATGGTCGATGAAGGTGTGCAAATTCACGGAGGCTATGGCTTCATGGAAGAGTATGAAATCGCTAGAATGTACCGTGATTCCCGCATTAACCGCATATTCGAAGGAACGAACGAAATTAACCGCTTAATCGTGCCAGGCACCTATGTCCGAAAAGCGTTCAAAGGTGAGTTACCGCTATTAGAGAAAGCGCAGCAACTGCAGGGCGAATTGATGATGCTTATGCCGGAAGAAGTCGGCACAGAGCCGTTAGCGCAAGAAAAATATTTAGTGAAAAACGCGAAGAAAATCGGCTTAGTTGCCGCTGGCTTAGCTGTTCAAAAATACGGAAAGGCACTAGAAAGAGAACAAGAAGTGCTATCTAACCTAGCTGATATCGTGAATTTAATCTATGCGATGGAATCAGCCGTTCTACGCACAGAAAAAGCGATCGCAAATGTTGGCGAAGAGAAGAGCAAGCAAAAATTACTCTACACACAAATCTTCTGCCAGGAAGCCTTCGATGAAATCGAAGCACACGCCAAAGAAACATTAATCGCCGTAGAAGAAGGCGACAACTTGCGCATGATGCTATCCGTGCTACGCAAACTGACACGCTACACACCAATCAATATCATCGCCAAGAAACGCGAAGCCGCTGAAAAAATCATCAGCGCCGAAAAATACATCGTCTAATTGAACTAACACCCGCTGTCTTGGCGGGTGTTTTTGTTTTGGAGGTGTTGTTCGAGAGGTGGATCGGTCGAATCGGAGGTGTAATCAGTCGGGCTTGGCCGGTAATCAGTCGCCATTTGCTCACAATCGGTCGGGAAACGGAGGAAATCAGTCGCGCCGAGCCATCAATCAATCGCCCCCGTCCATCCCTCTGTAAAAAGAAGGTTTTGTTTGGCAAACGTCGAAGTTATTTGATATAAAAGTGTAGAAGTCATTTCTAGTGGAGGTCGTTTCAATTATGACGTTGACATTTTATTGGTATCCGAAATGCGGGACATGCCGCAAAGCGAAAAAATGGTTAGAAGAGCATCAAGTTGACTTTCAAGAAGTACATATTGTCGAACAACCGCCTACAAAAGAAGAATTAAAAGCCTTATATGAAAAAAGCGGACTTGAATTAAAGAAGTTTTTTAATACGAGCGGTCAAAAATACCGCGAGCTTGGATTAAAAGACAAAATCAAAACGGCTACTGAAGATGAATTGCTGACTCTTTTAGCTTCAGACGGGATGCTCATTAAGCGTCCACTGACGACAGATGGAGAACAAGTGACGGTCGGTTTCAAGGAAGAAGATTTTGAAAAACATTGGGTACAAGGATAAAGAAAAGTGTCTTGATTTGTTCCTTTATAATAGGTAAAGTTTAATTGAAG
The DNA here is from genome assembly GCF_016820555.1 of Bacillus sp. REN10. GTDB lineage: Bacteria > Bacillota > Bacilli > Bacillales > Domibacillaceae > Bacillus_CE. The sequence continues at coordinate 204,748 of NZ_JADHDW010000004.1, forward strand.
TCTAGTAACGGAGGGATATGGATGAGTACACCGAAAGAATTGCGTTATTCTGAAGAACATGAGTGGGTCAAAACAGAAGGGGAGAAAGTTCGCATTGGAATCACTGAGTTCGCACAGTCTGAGCTTGGCGATATCGTGTTTGTGGAGCTTCCAGCTGTAGGGGATGAAATCACAGTGAACGAGCCGTTCGGCAGCGTAGAATCAGTGAAAACTGTTTCTGAACTATATGCGCCTGTTAGCGGAACAGTTGTTGAAGTGAATGAAGACTTAGAAGATAGCCCAGAGCTTGTGAACGAATCTCCGTATGAGAAAGCATGGATGGTCGTTGTGGAAGTATCTGATGCTTCCGAAGTCGACAGCTTAATGACAGCTGAGCAATATGAGGAAATGGTAAAAGCAGACTAATTTGCGAGCGAGAGCACTTCCAACTGATGGAGGTGCTTTTCTTTGCTTTTCTTTGAAAAACAAGCGAAAATGGAAGTAACGAAGCAGTGATAGTCCAGGCAAAGGGTGATGATCATGTTTTCCGGAAAAACTATTGTTGTTGAAGGCACTTCTGATAAAAGAAGAGTCAAAGAAATTATTAAAGAGCCCGTTGACATTATTTGCACGAATGGGACAATTGGCGTGAGCAAGCTAGATGAAATGATCGATGAGCTAGATGGACGCGATGTGTATATTTTAGTAGATGCAGATCAAGCGGGAGAGAAGTTGCGAAAGCTCTTTATTCGCGAGCTGCCAGAAGCGCATCATTTATATATTGATCGAGTGTATAAAGAAGTCGCAACCGCTCCTTATCGACATTTAGCGACGATCTTATTAAGCGCCAATATCGATGTGCATAGTGAGTTTTTGCAAAAGGATGGATAGAGATGCAATCAGAAGAAGTACGAGCGATCATCGAGCAGCAGGAAAAAGTGGCGGTGTATGCCTATGCGCCGATGTGTGGGACATGCCAGTTGGCTTCCAAAATGCTCGATGTCGTAGAAAAGGTCGGCACACCGTATCAATGGGTTCGGATCAATTTAAATTACTACGAGGACATTGCTGAGACGTATAGCATTGAAAGTGTGCCATGCTTGCTGATTTTTAAAGACGGACAGCTAATGGACAAGATATATGCCTTTCAGTCGGTTCCACATATTTATGAAACATTGAATCAGTATTGAAAACACCTTGCCAACGCTGGCAAGGTGTTTTTTCCAAAGATATTGTCGAGCGATTTTCAAAGGAATTTCTCTCTTTTTTCTGAAATAGTTAATAAAGAAAGAAGAGGGGGCGAGCAAATGCGTAAGCAACTTTCGATGATTCAAGTGGCGTGCCAAGAAAGAGGCCATATCCATTCCATTTTGCCAGCGGAACCTGTTCATGTGCTGTTAGAAGATCAAAATGAACATTGGCTATTAACCATTAGCAAAAAAGGCATTGATTTTTCCGATAAAAAAGTTCAGCCATGGCAATTAAAAATCAGCGCAAAAGAAGGACAAATCGCTCATTGCCTAGCAGGAGAACAACGGCTATTTTTGTACCACCGCATGGGCAAAATTGATATGCTTGGCCTGTATCGATTGCAACTCTGGTTTGAATCCCTCCTCTGGCTATGTCGAGCGTACAAATAAAAGCGGAGCCGACTGCTGAGACACGACAAGCAAATGTTCTGGCGCTGGAAAGGCGATGAGCCTTGGAAGCGACAGGTTATTTGACTCGAGTGTCTAGGAGGCGGAGCTGGATAAAATAAAAGCGGAGCCGACTGCTGAGACACGACAAGCAAAAAGAATATTTTTCTTATTGACAATTTTCGAATAAAGGTGATACAATCAGTCTCACAATCAACTGAATAGCGAAACTCTTATCAAGAGAGGTGGAGGGATGTGCCCTGCGAAGCCCGGCAACCTTCAACAATGATTTGTTGAAAAGGTGCCAATTCACACAAAGCGATTGCTTTGACAGATGAGAGAAAGGACTTTGACGAATCAAACCTTTCTGCTCATTGCGGCAGAAAGGTTTTTTATTTAGAGGGGAGTGAAGCCAGATGATTTCAATTGCAAATGTGAAAAAGATTTTTGCAACGAAGAGTGGCACAGTAACAGCAGTAGATGACATCAACTTAAACATAAATCAAGGAGAAATCTTTGGCATCATTGGTTATAGCGGCGCGGGAAAAAGTACGTTAATCCGCATGTTAAATGGCCTTGAATCTCCTTCTGAAGGCTCTGTTGTTGTCGCTGGCCGCGAAGTGTCAAACATTCGAGGAGCGGAATTAAGACAAGCGCGCCAAGAAATTAGCATGATTTTTCAGCATTTTAACTTGCTGTGGTCGAGAACGGTTCGGGAAAATATCGCGTTTCCGCTTGAAATTGCCGGCGTTCCGAAAGAGAAAAGAAAAGAGCGCGTGGATGAATTGATTCAGCTAGTGGGGCTAGAGGGACGAGGAGATGCTTATCCGTCACAGCTAAGCGGCGGTCAAAAGCAGCGAGTGGGCATTGCCAGAGCGCTCGCGAACAACCCGAAAGTGCTCTTATGTGATGAAGCCACTTCCGCACTCGATCCACAAACGACAGATTCGATTTTGGAGTTGTTAGTAGATATTAATGAACGACTTGGGTTAACGATTGTGTTAATCACTCATGAAATGCACGTCATTCGCAAAATTTGTCACCGCGTAGCTGTGATGGAAGCGGGAAATATCGTGGAGCTTGGTCCTGTGCTAGATGTCTTTAAACATCCGAAGCAGCCGATTACGAAACGATTTGTGCAACAAGTGACGGAGCAAGAAGAATCGAAAGAAACGATTGAGCATTTACTTGAGCGCGGAGGAAAAGTCGTGAAGCTGACCTTTATTGGGGAAGCAGCGGAACAGCCGGTTATCACCGACTTGATTCGCAATTTTCAAATATCGGTCAATATCGTTCAAGGGAAAGTGTCGCAAACGCAAGATGGAGCGTATGGCTCGCTCTTTGTCCATCTAACGGGCTCTGAGGAAGAAGTGAATCGAGCGGTTGCCTACTTAGATCAACATCAAGTGAGTTCGGAGGTGATCACGCATGCTTGAGCAATGGCTTCCCAATGTGGAATGGGAGAAAATGTGGGAAGCAACAGGTGAAACCCTTTATATGACAGGGATTTCTGTTGTTGCTACCTTTATTCTAGGTATTTCGCTGGGATTACTCCTGTTTTTAACATCAAAAGATCAAATATTAGAAAATAAAGCGGTGAATGTGATCGTCGCTGCGTATGTGAATGTGTTTCGTTCCATTCCCTTCATTATTCTAATCATTTTATTAATTCCGTTCACGAAAGCGATTGTGGGGTCAATGATTGGAGAAAATGCAGCCTTGCCTGCTTTAATCATCGGAGCGTCTCCATTCTATGCTCGGATTGTTGAAATTGGGCTGCGGGAAATTGATAAAGGAGTGATTGAAGCGGCCAGATCAATGGGAGCGAAAACAAGCACGATTGTTTTGAAAGTGTTGCTTCCAGAGTCTATGCCAGCTTTAATCTCCGGTATTACCGTCACAGCGATCGTTTTAGTCGGATACACGGCCATGGCTGGAGCAATTGGCGCAGGAGGCCTTGGAAACTTAGCCTTTTTAGACGGCTTCCAACGCAGCCAAAACGACGTAACCTTTGTCGCAACGCTCATTATTTTACTCATCGTATTTGCGATTCAATTCACTGGTGACTGGTTCACTAAGAAATTAGATAAAAGATAACAAGGAGGAAATATTATGAAGAAGTGGTTATTCGCTTTACTTGCATCGATTATTGTACTAGCCCTCGCTGCATGCGGCGGCTCAGAGGAGAAAAAAGAAGAAGGTAAATCAGAAGAAGATAATAAACTAGTGGTTGGAGCATCTAACATTCCGCATGCGGTGATTTTAGAAGAAGCGAAGCCGTTATTAAAAGAAAAAGGCTATGATTTAGAGATTGAAACCTTCAATGATTATATCTTGCCGAATAAAGCCTTAGATGAAGGCGAATTAGATGCCAACTATTATCAACACATTCCATTTTTAGAGCTACAAAAGAAAGAACATGGTTACAAGTTTGAAAATGCAGGTGGCATTCATATTGAGCCCATCGGCGTGTATTCTAAAAAATATAAAAGCTTAGATGATCTGCCAAAAGGGGCAAAGGTTTTAATGAGCAACTCTGTATCTGACCATGGTCGCGTGCTAAGTATGCTTGAAAAAGAAGGCCTAATTAAATTAAAAGACGGCATTAATAAAAATGACGCGCAAATTAAAGACATTAGCGAAAATAAAAAGAACTTACAATTCGAATACAATTTTGAACCGGCTTTTCTTCCGCAAGCCTTTAATAACGGAGAAGGCGACGCGGTGCTCATCAACTCCAACTTTGCGATCGACGCTGGCTTAGATCCGCTAAAAGATCCGATTGCTGTTGAATCAAAGGATTCTCCATATGTGAATATCGTGGCTGTGCGCAGCGGAGATGAAGACAAAGAGAAAATTAAAGCTTTAGTGGACGTGCTTCACTCAAAAGAGATTCAAGACTTTATCATGAACGAGTGGAAGGGCGCCATTGTGCCAGTAAATAAATAAAGAAATGGGAGCTTGTCGCTTGATTGCGGCAAGCTTTTTTGAGCAAGCGCGCGCGGAGGTCTCCAAAAAAATCCGCATAAACCGTTTTTTCTTGTACATATTAAAAGCGAAACGTACACAGGAGGGACGAACGATGGAGAAGGAAATGAATAATTTTTCACAGGAAGCGTTAAGAGAATATAAGGAAGGGGTAGGTATCTTCCAAGAAAAGATGCCCGAATTGGCGAAGCATTATCAGGAATTCACAGCGGCTTGCTTCAAAGAAGGAGAAATTGGGCTGAAAGAAAAGCATTTGATGGCGCTTTCGATCAGCGTGTTTGCACAAGATGAGTATTGCATCATTTATCATGTGAAAGGCTGTTTGGACCAAGGCTGCAGTGAAATAGAAATGCTAGAAGCGCTCGGGGTAGCGGCGGCGTTTGGCGGAGGAGCGGCGATGAGCCAAGCAGTAACGCTCGTGCAGGAAGCAATTCGTGATCTAGGTATGACGCATTAGTGGTGCTCAAAATGGAAGGATACGAAAGGATATAGCAAGAATTTTAAGAATGAGGGAATGGATCGGGGTGTCATTGCTCAAGACGCGATGTGAACCGACGAGAGCAGGCTATACGCTTTTTGTAAAAATAGCCAATTGTTGATACCATCAATAGTGCAAGGTTAAAAAAGCGGAAAGGATTGATTCCCTATCAATTTGTTTAACTCACTGAATTTAACGTACACAGAAGGCATGGAGAAGGCGATGCATGGAGCCCATGGAGTCGGATACGAGGTGTACAGTCGAAATCATCAAGTGAGAATGAGTGTAGAACGGCAGCGCGAAAAAAATTACTTGAAAAGCCGCCGGATCGTGGCAGATTTTAACGGTAGATTTATCAATCAATTATCATAATATTGAGAAAAGCCAGTGCGTAGGCGCTGGTTTTTTTCATTCATAAATGGGTAGAAATTTTTCCGCTATTTAAGGCAAGAATACTATATAATGAAGTGGAATTTTTGGTATAATCAAATATCTCACCAATTCGTTTAGATTGGTTGAATATACTTTTAATTTGTTATAAGATTGTAATGAGAATAAATTGAGAATGACAATAATTCAATAACATTTTCGATAACGACGGAGGTATAGATATGACAGCTTCTACATTAGTAATTAAAGATTTACATGTAGCAATTGAGGGGAAAGAGATTTTAAAGGGTGTAAATCTTGAGATAAAAGGTGGAGAATTCCACGCGATTATGGGACCAAACGGAACAGGTAAATCCACATTATCTTCCGCGATCATGGGTCATCCAAAATATGAAGTGACACAAGGCAGCATTGAGCTTGATGGAGAAAACGTATTAGAAATGGAAGTAGATGAGCGCGCTCGTGCAGGTCTGTTCCTTGCAATGCAATATCCAAGTGAAATTACAGGTGTCACAAATGCGGATTTCTTGCGTTCAGCGATCAATAGCCGCCGTGAAGAAGGCGATGAAATTTCTTTAATGAAATTCATCCGTAAAATGGACGAAAAAATGGACTTCCTTGAAATGGATCAAGATATGGCACAGCGTTACTTAAATGAAGGCTTCTCAGGCGGGGAGAAAAAGCGCAACGAAATCCTTCAATTAATGATGATTGAGCCGAAAATTGCGATTCTTGATGAAATCGATTCTGGTCTAGATATCGATGCTTTAAAAGTAGTGTCTAAAGGAATCAATGAAATGCGTGGCAGTGAGTTCGGATGCCTAATGATCACTCACTATCAACGTCTTCTAAACTACATCACTCCTGATAAAGTACACGTAATGATGCAAGGCCGCATCGTGAAATCAGGCGGACCTGAGCTTGCACAGCGTTTAGAAGCAGAAGGCTATGACTGGATCAAGCAAGAGCTTGGAATTGAAGACGAAACAGTGAGTCAATAAGAGCCATTTTACGAAAGCTGATCACTAGGAGGATGAACATGACTGTAGAAACAAATTTACCAGTAGATCAAGAGTACGTTCGCTCATTTTCAGCGCAAAAAGGCGAAGCGAAATGGCTGACTGATTTGCGTGTAGCAGCTCTTGATAAAGTAGATGTATTACCGTTACCAGTAGCGGAAAAAACAAAAATCGATAAATGGAACTTCACGCAATTTGTATCACATGAAGTGACAAGTGAAGTGTTTGCTTCTTTAGAAGAGCTTCCTGAAGAAGTGAAATCATTAATCGATATCGAACAAGCGGACAAAAACCTTTACATTCAACGTAATCAAACGCCTGCTTTCTTATCTTTATCAGAAGAACTAAAAGAACAAGGTGTGATTTTTACCGATATTCATACAGCGGTGAAAGAGCATAGCGATCTTGTTGAGAAGTACTTCATGACGGAAGCAGTCAAAGTCGATGAACATAAATTAACAGCTTTACATGCGGCATTAATGAACGGTGGAGCTTTCCTATACGTTCCGAAAAACGTCGAAGTGAAAGAGCCAATTCAAGCGGTCTATGTACATGATCATGCCGATGCCGCACTGTTTAACCATGTATTAGTGGTAGCGGAAGATAACAGCGTGGTAACTTACGTGGAAAACTACATTTCCACAGTGGAAACAGAAAATGCTGTTGCGAATATCGTGACAGAAGTAATCGCTGGAACGAACGCGAAAGTGGTTTACGGAGCAGTGGATCACTTAAATAGCGGTGTAACAACGTATGTGAACCGTCGTGGTGTGACGGGACGCGACGCTCGCATTGAGTGGGCACTTGGCTTAATGAACGATGGCGATACCGTATCAGAAAACGTAACGAACTTAATCGGTGCGGGTTCATTTGCTGATACGAAAACGGTCGTTGTTGGTCGCGGCAAGCAATCACAAAACTTCACAACAAAAGTCGTTCACTTCGGCAAAAACACAGAAGGCTACATTTTAAAACACGGCGTGATGAAAGACGAAGCGAAATCGATCTTTAACGGTATCGGAAAAATCGAGCATGGCGCTTCTAAATCAAACGCAGAGCAAGAATCACGCGTGTTAATGCTGAGCGAAAAAGCGCGTGGAGATGCGAACCCAATTCTTCTGATCGATGAAGATGATGTAACAGCAGGTCACGCCGCATCAGTTGGACGTGTGGATCCTATGCAGCTTTATTACTTAATGAGCCGCGGAATTTCTCGTCAAGAAGCAGAGCGCCTCATCATTCACGGATTTTTAGCGCCAGTTGTTGATAAACTTCCAATCGAAGGGGTTAAACAGCAATTGACTGAAGTGATTGAAAGGAAAGTTCGCTAATGAACGCGAAGGAAATTAAACAATACTTTCCGATTCTTGACCAAGAAGTCAATGGACATCCGCTCGTTTATTTAGACAGTGCCGCGACTTCCCAAAAGCCGGTGCAAGTGATTGAGGCACTGAATAAATATTATCGCGAGGATAACTCGAACGTTCACCGCGGTGTGCATACACTCGGCACACGTGCAACGGATTCTTATGAAGGCGCGCGCGACAAAGTGCGTAAATTCATCAATGCCGCGGCGCGTGAGGAGATTATTTTTACCCGCGGAACAACGACATCCATTAACACGATTGCGGCGAGCTACGGACGCGCCAATGTAAAAGAAGGCGACGAAATCGTCATCACATACATGGAGCACCACAGCAACATCATTCCATGGCAACAGCTAGCGAAAGAAAAAGGTGCAACGTTGAAATATATTCCACTTCAAGCCGACGGAACGATTTTGCTTGAAGATGCGAAGGCAACGATCACGGATAAGACGAAAATTGTCTCTGTGATGATGGTGTCGAACGTGCTTGGCACGATCAATCCAGTGAAAGAAATTGCCGAAATCGCCCATCAGCACGGCGCTGTGATGGTCGTAGACGGTGCCCAATCGGCTCCGCATATGAAAATCGATGTGCAAGATCTCGATTGCGATTTCTTAGCTTTTTCCGGTCATAAAATGTGCGCGCCAACGGGCATTGGTGTGTTATATGGCAAAAAGCAATTGCTTAATAACATGGAGCCGGTCGAATTCGGCGGTGAAATGATCGACTTCGTTGGTTTACAAGAATCAACGTGGAAAGAGCTTCCGTGGAAATTTGAAGGCGGAACTCCGATCATCGCTGGGGCAATCGGCCTTGGCGCGGCGATTGATTTTCTCCAAGAAATTGGATTGGATGAAATCGAGCGCTATGAGCATCGGTTAGCCGCGTATGCACTGGAGAAAATGAGCACGATTCCAGGCATGCAAATTTATGGACCGCTATCTGGTGAACAACGTGCGGGACTTGTTACTTTTAATTTAGATGATGTCCATCCTCACGATGTGGCAACTGTATTAGACGCGGAAGGAATTGCGGTTCGTGCGGGACATCACTGCGCACAGCCACTGATGAAATGGTTAGACGTATCCGCTACGGCGAGAGCGAGCTTCTACCTTTATAACACAGAGGAAGATATTGATAAGCTTGTCACAGGGCTTCTCAAAACAAAGGAGTATTTCAGCGATGTCTTTTAATAATTTAGATCAGCTGTACCGTCAAGTGATTATGGACCATTATAAAAATCCGCGCAACAAAGGCCAGCTTGAGGACGGCAGCTTAACGATAGATATGAATAATCCGACTTGTGGCGATCGCATTCATTTAACATTGAATGTAGAAGACGGCAAAGTGACAGCGGCGAAGTTTGATGGAGAAGGTTGCTCTATCTCTATGGCTTCCGCTTCCATGATGACGCAAGCCATTAAAGGCAAAGATATTGAAACAGCTTTAAAGCTTTCACAAATTTTTTCCGATATGATGCAAGGCAATGACTATCCGGACGACATCGACCTTGGCGATATCGAAGCATTGCAAGGTGTATCGAAGTTTCCTGCCCGCATCAAATGTGCCACTTTAGCGTGGAAAGCAATGGAAAAAGGGTTGAAAGAGAACGAATAATTATAATGACGACAGGAGGAATATAACATGGCAAAGAAAATGCCAGAAATCGGGGATTACAAATACGGTTTTAAAGATAAAGACGTATCTGTTTACCGTTCAGAGCGTGGATTAACACGTGAAATCGTAGAAGAAATCTCTAAGTTGAAAGATGAGCCCCAATGGATGTTAGACTTCCGTTTAAAATCACTCGAACTTTTTTATGAAATGTCGATGCCACAATGGGGCGGCGATCTTTCGGCATTAAGCTTCGATGAAATCACTTACTACGTGAAGCCATCAGAGAAATCAGAACGTTCTTGGGATGAAGTACCAGAAGAAATCAAACAAACATTTGATAAGCTTGGGATCCCAGAAGCAGAACAAAAATACTTGGCAGGTGTATCCGCTCAGTATGAATCAGAGGTTGTTTATCACAACATGAAGGAAGACCTAGAAGATCTAGGCATCGTCTTCAAAGACACGGATTCAGCGTTAAAAGAAAATGAAGACATCTTCCGCAAATACTGGGCAAAAGTGATCCCGCCAACAGACAATAAATTTGCGGCATTAAACTCAGCGGTATGGTCAGGTGGATCATTCATTTATGTACCACCAGGTGTGAAAGTAGATACGCCATTACAAGCATACTTCCGTATCAACTCTGAAAACATGGGTCAGTTCGAGCGTACGCTTATCATCGTTGACGAAGGCGCAAGCGTTCACTACGTAGAAGGATGTACAGCTCCTGTGTACACAACGAACTCTCTTCACAGTGCGGTTGTAGAAATCTACATTAATAAAGATGCATACTGCCGTTACACAACGATCCAAAACTGGGCGAACAACGTTTACAACCTAGTAACGAAGCGTGCCGTTTGTGAAGCGAACGCAACGATGGAATGGATCGACGGAAACATCGGATCGAAATTAACGATGAAGTATCCAGCCGTTATTCTAAAAGGCGAAGGTGCTCGCGGGTTAACCCTTTCCATCGCGATCGCTGGTAAAGGCCAACACCAAGATGCTGGAGCGAAAATGATTCACCTTGCACCGAACACATCGTCAACGATCGTATCAAAATCGATTGCCAAACATGGCGGAAAAGTAACGTACCGCGGAATCGTTCACTTCGGACGCAAAGCGGAAGGTGCTCGCTCAAACATCGAATGCGATACGTTAATTATGGATAATCAATCCACATCGGATACAATTCCATACAACGAAATCTTAAACGACAACATCTCTTTAGAGCACGAAGCAAAAGTTTCAAAAGTATCTGAAGAGCAACTATTCTACTTGATGAGCCGCGGTGTTTCTGAAGCAGAAGCAACAGAAATGATCGTCATGGGCTTCATCGAGCCATTCACAAAAGAACTTCCAATGGAATATGCAGTTGAAATGAACCGTTTGATTAAGTTCGAAATGGAAGGATCAATCGGATAATGTTGAAAAAACCGTGGTATAATAGGGTTTATACCACGGTTTTTATTATATAGAATTGGAGTCGTGCCGATTTTGTGCCGATTCAGATTTCTTTTGGGTGTAAGAGGCGAACTTATTGAGTTCGTCTTCTTCTATTTTATCGGTGATATCGAGATACGTATCGGCTGTTGTTTTTATGGTTTGGTGTCCAAGCCGCTGAGATACATATTTCAAACTGGCTCCACTTTCTAAAAGGATGACCGCATGAGTATGTCTGAAGACATGTAAACCTTTATAGTCTACTCCGGCAGCTTTACAATATTTTTGGAGCATTTCTCTAATGACAGATGGTGTAAGGTACTCACCTAATCCATTTTGAAAAATAATATTGTCTTCATTCTTTTTGAATCGAGGATCTTGCCACTCCATTTCTTTTTGGCGGATCTTAAATTTCTTGGGTAATCGGATTAGTGAGTTGAAAGAGGGTTAAAACTCTCCCTCTTCCATCGCTCTCACTAAAGTTGAAATGTCTGCTCCAAGTGTAACTGGTGGCCACTGTGCAATGTCATCCCAAAAGTTTCCGTAGTTGGACATTACGTTGCCAAATGCACCTGTCATATCCGAGCGTTTAGAATGACGTGTCTTACGTTGTTTCCTAAAGCCCTCAGTAAACAGTATTTTGGCTCTAAGGGCTTCAAAGGAGTAACCCCTACCCATTCGATTACAATGGCGTATGAGGCTATTTAAGCCTTCTGTGTATGCGTTGGTAAGTTTCTTAGGACTATCAAAGTACGCAAAGAACTCTTCTTCCCAATTCTCAGAAGCAGTAATGAGTTCTTGGAAGTGGGGTTTAAGTTCCTTTGGTATCTTTTGTTTCCATGATTGAAACTTGTGATAGGCTTCGACTTTTTTCTCTAAGTCCCATATGTCAAAGAGTTCCTCTTTTAGTTCATAGGCTTCGGCTAATAGAGGGAAGTATCCAGTCCATGTTTCCAGTAGGAAAAGGTCTTCAGGTTTAAGGTCACGTTTACGAGATAAAAGAACCCATCTATCACGCATTAACTGCCTACGTTGCTTTGTAGGAAGGTCTTTCTTGTAACTCCTTCTGAACTTTTCCAGAGCTTCATTAGCCTTTTTGACAACGTGGAACTTATCTATGACTATTGTGGCCCACGGAAGCTCTTGATTCACTGCTGTTCGGTAAGGGTTCCACATATCAATAGTGACGTATTTGATTCGTTCCTTATCGGGCAAAGAACGCAGATAAGGGATAACTGTACCAAGTTCACGATTTTTCAGAATATCAATGACTGTTCTATGCTGTATGTTTGTCACAACGAATCTTGGTTTCTTTAAGATATGGATTTCATCCATACCCAACCAAGCAGGAGTTTCAAATGAAATCTCTTGTTCCAGTTCAGCCACATAGTCTCGGAAGATATTACGGACTGTTTTTTCATCAACGCCAATCTCTTCTGCAATACTTGTAAAAGTGCGTTTGAGAGAAGCGTCACGAATGTATTTAACAAGTCTATTGGTCATAAAACGGACATCATCCATATCGGGCAGTGTTTCCCAAAAGGTATGACTGCATTGTTTGCATCTAAACCTTTTACGGTCAACTGTAATGCCAACACGCTTACTGTGCATGGTGGTGTCCATATAAAGCTGTTTCTTACGCCCGAATCTTTGAAAGTCGGGCGGACAACCCATAGGACAAGCAGGTGGAGACAGGGTCGTCTCCACCAAGAAGTTGTAATTGTAATCATCTTCTTTCCAGTCCTTAATGTTATACAAATCTAAATTAAGCTCATTGTGCATGACTATCATTGCCCTTCTTGTTGTAATAGTTCTGTGATTTTACGTTTACCTTTCTCGTTGTATTGGAACGAGCTAACTTGCTTATCTGAATGTCGGGACTTATCGAGAACCCATATACCGTATTCATCGGTTTTTAATCCATGCTTGTTGGCGATACGACCTATTTTGTTGGCTGAAACGCCCAGAATTGCCCCTATTTGCCCTGCTGTGTAGGTTTTAGGTATTTCGGGTTTAGGAAGCATTGGAACGTCTGAAATAAGCTCTGTGGCGTTTCCTATGAGTATCTGAATCTGTTCCTTTGGGAGAATGTCTTTGAACTTGTCAGCTACATTTACGAGCAATCTCGCTTGTCTGGTCTTTGCATTACGAATACGAGCTTCTAATTCAAGTTTACGAGCTTCATCACCTTCAACCACCGTCAGTTTGGGGGCAGTTGGAGTGATTTGATAATCGCCCTTGCGAAGACCTTCCAGAACGTCATATACGAAGTCGAAGAACGCATCAGCTTTTGGTTGTCTGCTCCATCGGCAGATTTCATAGACACCTTTTGCAGTATAAAGAATAGTGTCGTAGGCTTTGCCATCAGTTGTCGTCAGTTTGGTGACAACTGAAAATTTATCTAAACGGTGCTTATAGCGTTCGTGAATCTTTTGAATCGCCTTCCTCGGTTCAGAGTATTCTAACGCTGTACCGATTTGTTCTCTGGTCATAAAGACTTCGTTATTATCGCTGTAAAAATCACATTGCATTGAACCGAAAGGAGCTGATTTAACAAGTGAAAGGTTACTCATTGATTTGCCCCCTTAAACATACTGTGATTGACCATAGTTTCTGGGTATGCTGACCAATTGACATTAGCAAGACCAAATAGCTTTTTAGATACATCAGCAGAAGCGTTAAGCAATTCTTCACATTGTTCAACCGTTGGAACAGGGGAATTGTAAAGGACTTTCACGTTTTCTAAGACAGTGCCATCAGTTAATACAATCTTTTCGATGAAACCTAAATTGGCATCTAAACGAATGAAATCAGTTTTTGACATAATAGTTATCCTCCTAATTTACCCTTGCCGACAGGAGGACTTCCCTTGTATAATAAAGGAGCAACCTCTTCGGAGGGTGTGATTTGTTATAGGGGAATCCGTTTATCTCTTGGTCGGGGTAACGGGTTTCCCTTTTTGTGTTATTTGGACTTCTTTAACGTGTACTTGACCTCTTTTTCTAAGGTAAAGTCACCGTTGATGTAGCCTTGCATAAAGGCTTCGATAACATCATTCATCTTTTCGCCTTTTTCGGCACAAGTTTCCTTGAAGGCTTTTTGTAAGTCTTCTTCTATTGTGGTGGTAAATGTTTTACGAGCCAATGAGTAAATCACCTCCTTGACACTTATAATAAATGTTTCTAAACATATTGTCAACCATGTAAGTATAAATATTTATAAATTTATTTGTGTATTAAAAAAGACCACCTGTTATGGTAGTCTTCAACTCAATAATCCGTTTTTTATATACATGAACAAATATTATAAATTAATGGTTTTCAACCGTATAATCCGATTACCCAATTTCTTTAAGACTTTAACGAGATCACCATCCATTTTTATTTTACGGTTACTTGATAAGTTTTTTGGTGAAGTGATATTCACACGATTATTGTCATCTCTGCTTGTTTGTTTATTAACTATCAATATGTCACCTATGACATCATCCCACGTAAGAGCTAAAGACTCGCTAATTCTTAATCCAGTACGACTTAATAAATAAAATAAAACATAGTAAAAGTTGTATTCTTTAAAACGCATAGGTTTGTAATCTTTCATATAATCCAGCAACTGATTCAATTCATCTAATGAATAGTATTTGATGATATCTTCTTCACGAGCCTTATCTTTTCTTGGTACTCTTAATTTGATAGAAGGATCTTTCTCTAAAATTTCAAGATCATTCGTTGCGTAGTGAAATATACTTTTTAATATAGATAAGTAACGCAGACGAGATCCATAAGAGTATTTTTCTGATCCATCTGGATTTACCATTTCAGCATACATATTGCTCCATCGTTTGATATCAATTCTTTTGATACGGAATATTTTTTTCTGTTCAAAATAAGGGAGAATATGATTTTTTAAAACAGAGTCATACTGGATAAATGTCGATTCTTTTAAATCTTCTCGCTTTTGGACATGTAGCCATTCTTTGGCCACTTCACCAAACAACTTATTTTTATCAGCAAGAGTATGGCCATAATATATTTTCTCTTCAACCTTACCAGCTTCTAACATGGCTTCTTTTTTAGTTCGAAATGTTCCGATGCTAAACTCGTGCCCATCTTGTGAAACACGAGCTTGCCATCTCCCGCTTTTTAACTGTCTAAATGTAGCCACTATTATCCCTCCTTAGTATAACAAATAGAATATACGTTCGTTTTTTGTGTGAAAGAAAAGCCCAAAAGAGGGCTAATCTAAATTTCTTAATCTTACTCTAGCCCGAATTGAGCCTTATTCATTAGCTTTCCGCCTTGGAATGTGAAATTGGCATTTGCGCCGATTCCCTTTTCGCCGTTGTAACTATAAATAACTGTGTGTAGATCAGTGCCAGGCGAACCCGTTTCAGATTGCTTTTCTCCTTCGCCACCAATAATTTCAGCCACTTCTTCATAAGTCATGCCATTCTGTATTTGTTCGAATTCTTTTAAAGAAATCTTCGCGTCCGAATCTCCACCAAGACCGATTTGTGTTTTGTTTATTAACTTACCATTTTGGAATGTCATGTTAGCCCCTGTGAAAGCTTTATCTGTTTCAAATTCATACATTTGGGTATGAAATTCAGTTCCTGGATCACCTGTTTCAGACATTAATTTACCTTCTGAACCAACGATTTTAACAACTTCTTCGTATGTCATACCATCTTCGATCTTATCAAATTTTTCTTTTGTTAGTTTGTTAGTATTTTCTTTTTTAACCTCTGTTGTTTCGTTAGTGTCAGTTGATTGTTCCGTTTTACTTTCCTCTTTAAGATTCGAATCACTGCTGTCACCTAAAGCGGCAAGGATTACTATAAGAATAATAAGACCAATAAACCCTAGACAGCCAAACTTAAAAAACTTTTTCATTTTTCTTACTCTCCTTTTTGTTGAAAATGTATGTAGATATGCGGTTTATCGCATGAAAACAACGTACTTTTTAATAGATTTTTAGCCTTAAAAAATGTACATGAGAATGTCAATCCAATGTAAAAGAGAATGTAAATGAGAGATGTGCGACAAACCATTGATACGACTAGGTTAAAAAGCTGTTATATTTTTACAATGTAAATGAGAATGTCAATCCAATGTAAAAGAGAATGTAAATCTTATTAGTTAACAGCAATATAACAGCAATAACAGCAATATATAATATAACGTCAATCTCTCTGTCGAAAATGCTTTCGACCATACCATTACATTCTTTAATGATCCATACAGATCATGAAAATAGTACCACCAATACCTAAAATAAAAAGACATGATTCATTCATATCTTGTGTAGCTTCCTAGCTTGTTACCAAGTGTTAGAAACGCATCTATTCGTCTATTAAACAATAGCTCTAGTCGATAATGAGCAAATTCTTCTGTTACTAAGAAATGGTCTGCGATGTCAGATACTAAAACCATTTCGTCAGCCGCAGACCGGATAACGTCCATCAGAAAATGATGTGGCATCAGAAGATAAGCACTCATCTTCTTAGCCTGACTCTCTTCTTTGTTAAGCATTAACTGTTGTTTTGAAAGCTGAGCGCTAATATGAGCATGAATATGACAAAACTCCTCAGACAAAACCAACTTTCGCTCCACTGTAGGAAGATTAGGTCTTAGATGAATGATACCTCGCACTCTTTCGTCTTTAGGGTAGGAATATGCTTTTAGCCCTTCAATCGCATCATAGTTGTCCATAAAATCAGGGTGTAAAGGTTTGATGATTATACCGTATCTCCAACAAATTTCTTCGATGTCAATCTCGTCTGGCGACTTGTATGAGAAGCGGGAGAGCACCTTATTTGCTCTTTCTTCCCAGCCATCGCTAATGAGCAAAAATTCACTAAGCTGCATCCAAAACACATCCTAACAAAACAATTTCTTATCATAAAAAAATAGCTCTGTTCGGTTTTTGTTCGGTCTCGTTTCACGAAATGGAACTTGGAACGATGTTAGAACGGTGTAAAACCAGTAATATCAACAGTTCAAGCATTGTCTTAAATTAAACACAGAACGCTTCATGGAACGAAGTCGGAACGAACCCAGAACTATATCAAGAATTAAAGAATTAAAAGAGAGAAGGAGTGGAGATTGTTTTAATCTTCAAAATCTCCAAACCCATCTCCGTACTCTTCATCATCGTCATCTTCAAAGAATATCTTTTTCATTTTGTAAAGTTTGATGAGTTCTTTAACTTTCTTCTCTGGATCAGTCGCAAGATCATGGAACATGATAGGATGTTTTTTTAATTCTTCAAACACACGAAGCTCATCTGGTGACAGAGAAACTTCTTGTCCAGCCACCGTTACAGTGTTTTCGGTTTCAGGATTATTAGTTCGGCCTAACAGGTAGTCAGCATTTACATCCAATACATCAGATAACACCGCTAATTCATGATCTTTTATAGGGCGATCACCTGACTCGATTCTATTCATAACACTAACATTCAGGTTTACTCTTCTAGCCAATTCCCGTTGACTCCAACCCTTTTTTTCTCGTAATTGTATGATTCTTTTGCCGATATTCATTTTTTCACCACTTTCTAGTACAGCAATATAATGATATCACGTTTCCAAAATGGAAACAAAATAATTTCTGAAATAGAAATATTTATTGTTGACATTTCTAAAATAGCAATGTAATATGTAATCAAGGGGTTGCTGTTTTAGAAATTTAAGGAGGGGTGAAATGGAATACTTAGATTTGGTATACATCAAAAGCAGAAGAATTGAACTAGATATAACACTTCAAGAAATGGCTAATAGCCTAGGTTTTAAGAACAGTTCAACATATTTGAAATACGAAACCGGAACCTATTCTTTCAAAGCAGAACAGTTACCAATACTGGCTGATTGTTTAAAATGCAAAATTACAGATTTTTTTAAGAAGAATGTTGCTAAAACAGAAATCAAGAAAGAGGCCATTTAAATCAAATTTCTCTAGGAGGTGATCCAGTGTTAAATGCAACAGAAAGCACGATCCAAAACTTATTAAACGAAATCAATCAACAATTGATTGACAAGGAGCCAAGTGACTCCCTGCCAGAATTAATAAATGCTACTGCTAATCTAATTCAAGTTTACGCTTCGAATCGATTGAATTTGTACTAAGGTCTTGGGCGGTTGGGTCTCCCAGTCTTAGCATTGGAATTTCGCTCAGCTAACATTCGATTTTGTTGAGCTTCTAAATTTTCTAATACTGCATTGTATATCTCGTTGATTTTATCAGAAGAAGCCTGGCCGCTTTGCTGGATAGAAGCAACAGTCAATTCAGTAGCTAATTCTAAAAGTGACTTACTCATTCTATACACCCCCTTCCTATGAAAATATTACCACAGGAAGAGAGGATAACTAAGGAGGAATCATCTTGAAAACAACAACATTAAACTTTTTCGACAGTGATGTTCAGTTTGAAATTGATATGCAGCCAGATAGCGACTTGATCACTTTGACTGTTCGTGACATGGAAATCGATCAAGAAAAATCAGAACCAGGCAATACAGTGTTTGTTCCAGCTCGCACGGTTGAAGTGTATCTCAGCCATCAAGAAATGAAAGAACTTATTCGAACACTTCAAGGATCAATCCCGTTGGAGGAATTGGAATGAATCATTTAACCAAAGTTTTTGATGATCACGAGTTAACAGTGATTGATGATCATGGACAACCAAAGTTCTTGCTGAAAGATGTATGTGCAATTTTAGCTTTAGGTCAAGTCGCTGGAGTAAAACGTCGGTTGGATGAGGATGTGATTTCAAATCACCCCCTTCAAACTGCTGGAGGAACACAACAAATGACCTTCGTTAATGAAGATGGTCTATATGATGTCATTCTTGAAAGTCGCAAACCAGAAGCGAAGCGATTTAGAAAATGGGTCACATCAGAAGTCTTACCGTCTATTCGTAAACATGGTGCTTATGCTACACCTCAAACAATCGAAAATATCTTGAACGATCCAGACTTCGGCATACAGCTTCTAACAACACTCAAGGAAGAAAGAAACGGTCGGTTAAAAGCTGAAAAAGAAAGAGATCAAGTAATTGAGCAACGAACAGCGGAATTACCTTACACGAACTTCGGAAAAATCGTTTCAAATTCAAATGGCGCAATCAGTGTTGGTGCTTTTGCCAAAATGTTGTACGACCAACACGGATTAAAAATCGGTCGTAATAAAATGTTTGATTGGTTACGTGACAACGGCTACTTGATGAAAGGCGGCCGAGAACATAACAATCCTAAACAAATTTATATTCAGCAAGGTTGGTTTGAAGTAAAGCCAACGATCGTAAGTCGAACAGAAGGTGACGTCGAGCGATTAACAACTTTGATCACTGGCAAGGGACAAGTGAAAATCGCTGAACTTCTTCTAAAAGAAATAAAGGTGGTGTCGTAATGATCCAAATTCAAGTCGATCAAAAGGAGTTAAAAAAACTGTATCTAGAAGAGATCCAAAAGCGTTTAGATCAAATCGATCACAGTGTGACATTTTGGGATACAAAAGAGCTTAAACGTCAAACCAACATGAGTTGGAACACCATACAAGATATGTTTTTTCATGATCCTCGTTTTCCTAAATTCAACACAGGAAACAAGTGGTACTTTCCAGCAAAAGAATGTCGAGCGTTTTTAATTCGCTGGGCCGAAGAAAACAGTTACAAATTCAAAAGTAATTTATCTAAAGAAGTTAGTTAATAGTCGATTTTTTATTGTTAAAACTACCAGTTTTATAGATTCATTGTACCTTTCAAAAGTAAATAAATGGAGGCGAACACATTGACGAACACTTTGAAACGAACGTGTTTATACTCCCCTTCACAGATAGGGGAGATTTTAAAAATAGCTAGGGAGCGCTCGTGTCAAGAGGAACGGCGCACGAAGCGATATGTTTCGGAGCAATTGGGAATAACGTTGCAACGCTTGAATAACATCGAAGCAGGGTTTTCACAAGCTCCGTTCGAATTGGCAGCTGACTGGTGCCGGTTAGTGGAGGATGAAACGGCTTTAGCGAAAATAAAGCACGCTTATCAGATTAGTTTGCCGGCTACTGATCCACGTTTACTGCAATCCGTAGAAAATCAGTTTACAAATCTTATTGAACAGTCAAAGCAAGCTATAACGGCAGCTAAGATTCTTCGGAAGATGGGGAAAGATATGCGTCCAGGTCAATCTTTGACTGAGCAAACTAATTTAGAAATATTGAAGTTGGCAGAAGAAATACTGGACCTTAAACAAGCTGCTGATGCGACATTAACATCAATGAGGATGAACTGGAATTTGGATACCGAAGAAGTGACAAGGAGTTGGATTTTAGAAGCTATATCAGACCGCGTCATTATACCATCAGTCAGCAAATTTGAAGAAATACGAAAAGAACAGTTCTTTTCAGCAAGGCAGGTGGGCAGGGCATGAACAATCTATTAGAACAAGAAATCAGCGAAAGAAAGTGTGTATGGAGCTGCATATCTCGCATCGAAGAATCAATCATCAAATGCGACTACAGGGAAGCGAAGTTAACTGCTGTTGATCTATTAAACTCGATTCGAGAGTTAGAGAGATTAGAAGAAGCAAAAGAGAACAATAGAAACCTTGCAAGAATGGTACACCAGTTGCAAGCCAAGGGCATCAAAATAGAAAAGGTGGCGAGGTCGATATGAAGATCGCAATCTTGGTATTTGTCATAGGATCGTTTTCGTACTATTGGGGCCTAGCAAGCGCGGAGGTCGAACATGAAATGCAGAACAAAAAGTAAAAGCGGCAAGCTAACTGGCATTAGCTCACCGCAATTAAAAATTATTTAGTTGGACGTTAACAAATCTATTATACCACATTTTTTATCATGGTGGGCACTACGGTGCTCATCTTCAGGCCTGGGATCTCTCCCCCTTGATCTTGGGTCTGAAGATGGACATCATCCATCAGAAATGAGGTGAACAAATGGCTCGTAAAAAGAAAGAATTACGAGTGTCTGATTTGGAATACATCGCAAAGTACGCTGAGTTTGACGGCTATCATACAGTCTCAAAGCAGATCGGTGTATCTAAATCAGCTGTACAAGCGGCGATCGAAATGATGCGGCGTGATGGCACTTTCGATTATTTTCGAAACTTGAATTTGTTTTGGTGAAAGGAGAAGTGTCGTGTACGAGGTATTCTACCGCAAAATAAAAGACCCCTGTTGGAGCAGGAGTCTAAAGTTTCAAACTATATAGGATACCGCTATTGTAACACATTTTACAGTAGCGGTAAACGGGAGTGAATAAAAATGAGTATGAGTTTAAAGGATGCCTTTAATGCTGCTAAGCGGATCAGTCCCAGCTTGAAAGATAAGTCAGCGTTAGACATGGCTTACATCGGCCTGACTCATGTTGTGGCTCACAATGGCACGCATGATGATCTCGTTAGTCTAGCTAATCAGTATGAAACATTAGTCAATGTGCATGTATTGAAAAAGGGGGTGAGCTAAGGTGGACCCACTATCAACCAATCAAAATACGACTCTTTCTCTAATTGATTCCATGGATGTACATGCAGTGCAAGCCACGTTAGACAAAATCAATCAACTGCAATTAGTTGTTAAAAGCACTTTAAAGCCTAACCGTGATTTCGGAATTATACCTGGCACAACAAAACCGACGTTGCTCAAGCCAGGGGCCGAAAAAATCCAAATGCTCTTTGGTGTTACTAGTGAATATGAAGTGACAGAGCGTATTCAGGACTATGATAAGGGATTTTTCGCTTTTACTGTGTGCTGCCGTATTTACAAGAATGATATGAAAATTACTGAAGGAATTGGTCATTGCAATACTCGAGAAAAAAAGTATAAGAATCAGGACTCTTACTCCGTTGCAAACACTTGTCTGAAGATGGCTAAGAAACGTGCTCAGATCGATGCGACGTTAACTATTGCAAGTTTATCAGATATTTTCGGTGGAGAGATGGAGGATGATTTGCAAGATTATTTGCAGACAGAGCAGATAGAAACAATGACTTCACATGATGCTGGAGCTATCAAGTTAACATTCGGAAAGTTCAAAGGTAAGACACTTGGAGATATATACCGCTCTGATAAATCATATCTCACCTGGTTAGTTGGCCAAGATCGAACAGATGCGGTGATCAAAAAGGCAATCGAAACGATGTTTGCCGCTGTAGAACAATCATCGCAACAAAGCCGGCAACAAGAACCAAAAGGGAATACAGCGGAAGATAAGACAACAGAATCAACCAAGCAGCCATATAACAATCCGCTTGAAGGTGATCCTATTCATATCAAAGATGATGACCTTCCGTTTAACAACGTATGATGTTCGATAAAAATGTTCCTTATCGAGTTGTGATTCCTAACTGGTGCAAGGAGAAGGCTTCTACAAAAGAAGAGTATTTACGAAACATCAAGAGGTATATGAGCATCAGCTATCCAGATAGAAAAATCATTGAAATTACAAATGGCTTCGCTGTTTGTGAAAGAAAGTAGGAGGAAATAAATATGGCTAAATTTAGACTTGTTCATACATCTTTTTGGGATGATCCCAAGGTAGTAGAGGAGCTGACACCGGAAGATAAATATTTCTTTCTCTATTTACTAACAAACGAAAATACTACACAGGTTGGTATCTATCAAATTACTAAAAAACAAATTGCTTTCGATATGGGATATTCCATTGAGAGTATTAACTCACTTATGCAGCGTTTTATAGAACACCATAAGTTAATTAAATACAACGAAAGTACAAGAGAAATAGCGGTTAAAAATTGGGGGAAATACAACTTTATTCGTGGTGGGAAGCCTGTTGAAGATTGTGTTAAAAGTGAACTGCTAGAAATCAAAGATCCTGCTCTCATCCCGTTCGTTGGTGAAAACGTGAAGAATGAGAAAATCAGAAAAATATACGAGTCGTACTACGTTACGTATGACGATACGTGCCACGATACGTCAAGCGGAAGTGGACGTATCGTAAGTCAAAGTGAAAAACCCAATTATATCAATGGTTTAGACGATACGTCTACGACACGTACTACGATGCGTGGACAAGAAGAAGAAAAAGAAGAAGAACAAGAAAAAGAAGAAGAACAAGAACAACAACAAGAAAAGAACAGTGGTCGTGGTCATTCTTCGATTCAAAATGTTTTTCATGTTTATCAAAACAATATTGGCATCCTGGCTCCAATCATTGCTGAGAGCATAGGCAAAGCGGTGGATGAATTTAGCGAAGAGCTAGTCATTGAAGCTATAGAAATTGCAGTAGCTGCTAATAGACCTAATTGGAAGTATTGCGAAGGTATTTTGAGAAAGTGGCGTTCTCGAAATGTAAAAACATTGGACGATGTTTACGCATTGGAAGTTGAGCATAATCAGCGAAAAGGAGTGAATACAAATGCAAAGTCTAAGCAGTATACCGACCTTTCTCAATACAATTTCGACAAAGAACAAGATTACGACTTCTAAAAAACGCTGTGAAAACAAAATAGATGGTGTTAAGTGCAATAAGTACTTGCTCATAGAAAACGGAAAAGAGTTTTGTTTTTACTGCGATGAGATTAAACCAGAGGATGAAGTGTTAGAGAAAGAAACGAAAGCGGCATATCGCCTAATGACACTTAATCGTATGTTTAACACTGACAGCCTGATCAATGAGCGGTTAAAAAAATGCAATTTTGATAATTACGAACCAGTTTCAGAAGGTTTAGCGAAAGCAAAGGCGATTTGTCAGCGGTATGCAAATAATTTCACAAAAAGCAATCCTAAAAACCTCATGATGATGGGGAACTATGGGACAGGGAAAAGTCACTTGGCGGTCTCAATCCTTAAACGTGTAATCGAAAGAGGGTTAGAACAAAAAGATCCTTGGACAGGTGTATTTATTTCAACACCAAAATTAATGACTAAGCTAAAAGCTACTTACAACAAAAATAGCAAACACTCAGAAAATGAATTGCTTGAACAACTGGGTAGTGTGGACCTGTTAATTCTTGATGATGTAGGTACTGATTATAAACGAAAGCAGTCAGAAGCGGCAGAAGAAGAAGCGAACCATTGGGCGACCTTGAAGCTTTTTGAAGTGATCGATTCTCGCATTGGGAAACATACAGTCTATACGACAAACTTTAGCCATGTGCAGCTAATGGATATGTACGGAGAACAGAAATTTAGCCGGATGGTGGAAGAAACCACCTTGATCAAAGTGAACGGTGAAAATTACCGATTACGAGCGTTTAAGTAGGAGGAATGAACATGTGTAAATTGTGTGACGGCACTTATGTTGATAAAAGTAACAGCGGCTCTTTGATGTTTGTGCAACCGTGTCCCGAGTGTGGGCCGAAGCCTAAAGCAGTGCGTGATAAAGAAAAGGCAGAATTCCAGAGGAGATTTGCTGAAGCTAAGCGTCTTTACGGGAAGGACGTGAGCTGATGGCTAAGGGATGGAAAGCGCAGACACCTGTAACGTTGAAAAAGCTAGTCTACGCTTTGAGCGAACACAAACTAGGGCAAAACATCAAGAAACATGAACAGCGCGGCTGGAAGCGTGCCAGTGAGATCAAAGAACATGGCTATGGCGTAGCGGTATTGATGGAGTTTCCGCCTAGAAAGGAAGTTAGTTGATGAAGATTCCAAGAATCCTACACTACCCCGGATCAAAGTGGAGTATGGCCGAATGGATTATCAGTCATATGCCAGAACATGAAACGTACTTAGAGCCTTTCTTTGGATCCGGAGCGGTGTTTTTTAATAAGCAACCTTCAACGGTTGAAACAATAAATGATTTGGATGAGCAAGTAGTAAATCTGTTTAAAGTCATCCGAGATCATCCGGACCAGTTAGCGTGGCTTATCGAGTTTACACCGTTATCGCGGCAAGAGTATTACGAAAGCTATGAGGGTTCCGATGATCCGATAGAGGATGCGAGACAGTTTTTGACTCGCTGCTGGCAGGCTATTGGAGCTAAGACAAGTGATCGAACCGGGTGGCGCAGCATTATTTCACCCAATGGACCTAAAACAGCTCAAGAGTGGGGAAAGCTACCCGAGAAGATTCACATGGTAGCGAAACGCTTGAAAGAGGCACAGATCGAACATCAACCAGCTGTGCAGTTGCTTGAACGGTACAAGCGAAAAGATGTGCTGATTTATGCAGATCCACCTTACATTATTGAGACACGGACAAAGCGCCATTATAAACACGAAATGACGATCGAGGACCACATTGAATTATTAGAAATGTTGAATCAGCATCCAGGACCCGTTCTTTTATCCGGATACGCTCATCCTGTTTATGACGATAGATTGGAAGATTGGCATAGGGAAACAATGGAGGTATCCGCAGAAGCAGGCGCTAAACGACAAGAAGTCCTTTGGGTTAACCCAATGGCGGCTAGTGGTTATTTTCAACAAACGATATTCGATGTGGAAGTGAAATAAATGGCACGTAGATGGGTAGCGAAGAAAACTCGTTGGAATGGCCGGATCTATGACAGTAAAGCAGAAGCAGAATATCACAAACTTTTGTTAGCGGATCCGGATGTTCAAAAAATTGAGGTTCAACCGGAATTTGAAATCATTCCATCGTACCAGGTGACTTGTTATCGTTGCGAAGGCACAGGGAAAGAAAAAAGTTTGAAAACAGGTAGACCAGTTCAATGTTCTCTTTGTTCGGGGAAAGGCTTAAAGAGGAAAGCTGGAGCCAAATATACAGCTGATTTTTTAGTCACTTATAAAAATGGTTGGAAAGAAGTTGTTGATATTAAAGGCGGTCCTGCATCAAGAGACTTTTCGCTTCGCCGAAAGTTACTTGAACAAGAAATTGGTGCGGAAGTTGTTGTGATGGAGCTCAAAAATGGAATATGGAGGCGTAAGCGATGAGAAAAGCTAAGCGCAAGCCGGGCTATTATCTGCTCTTTCGGCGTGAGGAAGGGCAGAAGGTTTGGCTCTATGAATGGTTGCAGAGACATGAGCTCAACGCTAGGTTACGGAAAGGTTGGAAGATTGAGAGGTGAACGATCATGCAGCAACTAGATTTATTTATCCAGTCGGCCACGATGTTTGATAGAAAACTACTAAACTTTTATTCAGCCGGTGATGGGTTAGGTCCACAAGCGGATGTGATTGCTATCGTCCCAAATGACATTGAGCTTCCAAGAGACATGGATGATCTGAAATATCAATTTGAATACTTTGGGAAATATCGTTTTTTCTTATCTGGCATTTATCTATCCATCTTTTGGTCAGAGATCAAAAGTAGAAAAAAGAAGGGGCTTTATACAACTGTAGAGTTTCTGGAGGAGATAAAGGAACGAGCTAGACAAGAGATCCGAAAGCACATGAAAGAGCAACTTCCAACATCCATGAAAATCACAAAACGGAATCTTGATGATGTAGAGAAAAATTATGATTTTAACAATTTTAAGGTTATTGAATATTTGCCAAAAAGGAGGATGCGGAATGAGTAGAGAGATTAAGTTTCGAGTTTGGGATAAAGACATGAAAAAAATGCATACATGCGGAGAGAACGTTCATGATTCAATTGATTTTTTAGAAAACACTGCTTGTTACTACAATTTACAAAACGGTTGCGGTAGCATGCCAGACGGAAGTGGAACTTATGAGCTTATGCAGTACACCGGACTAAAGGACAAGAACGGTGTGGATATTTGGGAATTTGACTTATTGAAAGATGAGGAAAATTTCATTTGGGAAGTAGTATTTGAGAACGGATCATTTAGGGTTAGGTGCGATGATTTATTAGCTGTCAGACTTTTGAATGTGTGGAACAAAGCCTGTTGTGTTGTTGGGAATGTTTTTCAAAACCCAGAGCTGATCCAAGGTGATTGAATATCGCTGCATCGATTGCGATGTCTCTGAAATGCATTTCGAGATCATACCTAAAAAGTTGTGTCCAAAGTGTAAATGCTACATGGAAGCTATTGAGGAGGGAATGGAATGAACAATTACGAAATAGATCAGCTGGTTGCGGAGAAGGTCATGGGGTGGGAAATCAAAAAAAGCGAATTAGTAAACGCTGAACAAACAGTGAACACGTATATAGAGAGTGAATACGTATTAGATGTATTGCTGTTTAATGATGACATCCATCGTGAGTGGAACCCAAGTGAAGATATATCAGACGCTTGGATCGTGGTTGAGAAGTTAAGCAAAGAGTTCGGTGTAAAGGTTTATCAGGATGAAGGTGCTCCTTGTGAATGTGACTTGCATCATTGGAGTGAAGAGCCTAAATATCATGGTGAAGCTGAAACGGCACCAATGGCAATATGTCTAGCAGCGCTAGAATCTGTCGGAGTGGAGGTGCCAGAATGACAACACTAACAACGGTTGAATCACTTGTACTGATCGTCACTGGATGCGTGTTGGCAGTTGGAGCATTTGTGGCTGGGAGAGCTACTAAGAAGTGATGGAGTAGACACAAAAAACTAAATAAGGAGGATGGGAAAATGAATGAGATTGATTATACAGATTTGAAGCTAATTGACAACTTCACTTATGATATACACCCTAACGAAAAAGGCGAGATAAGGGTTGCTTTCAAGCACGGTGAGGATAGCTTTGTAATGCCTATTCCTAAACAAGATTTAGAAAGAATGTTGTGGTTTGCAAATCAAAAGTAGTCTGTATTCCTTTGATGAAACAGCGTTCCAGACGCATATTGTGACGAAAAGTGGTGATTAAAATATCTTATCAAAAGCCAATTTGTGATTGCGGAAACGAACTTATTTACAGTGAGACTATGGTTGTTAATCGTGATTTTAAAATAAACAGGTCAGGAACGATAAATAAAAGACCGCTGGGTTCATACGAAGGGGAAATAGATGTTGAAACACTTTATTGTGAAAGGTGTCAAGAGACGTTTGCCGTTCGCTTTGATGCCTATGACCGAATAATAAAAGGCGATAAAATCAGTTGATTTACTAATGACGCATTATGTACAGCAAAGGAGGAATAACGTTGGCCAAGATTTTAGATGCTTGCTGTGGAAGTCGAATGTTTTGGTTTGATAAGCAGCACGAGGATGTAATTTACATGGATAACAGGCAATTGTCAGATACGTTATGTGATGGCTGAACATTGGAAGTAAAGCCGGATATAGTTGCGGATTTTCGTAATATGCCATTCGATGACGAATCATTTTATTTAGTTGTATTTGATCCACCACATTTACTAAAGGTTGGCGAAGATTCATGGTTGGCCAAGAAATATGGAAAGCTTGATCAAGATTGGCAGAATGATATCGCACAAGGCTTTAAGGAATGCATGAGAGTTCTTAAGCCAAACGGAACCATTATCTTCAAGTGGAATGAGGATCAAATAAAATTGAAAGATGTTTTAAAGTGTTTTGGCCAAAAACCATTGTTCGGTAACAAGCGAAGTAAAACACATTGGCTTGTATTCATGAAAGACTGATGAATATTCCGTTAAAAATGCGAAGGAGGGTTATGTGTGAAAGTCCTAGTTGGAAAAGAAGAGTATGAGCAAGTTCGGATGGCGGAGAAGACAACAGGTAAGAAGATAAAGCATTTAACTATGATAGTCCCTGATTGCATTAACGGTGTCTGGGGAGTTTACCAGGTCATTCGTTGCTATAAGTCAGTATCAAAGTATTATGCTGAAATGAAGCTGTTAGAAAGAGCGGAAAACGAAGCAGAAGCGCATTTGAAAGTTGTCAAAGTAACAGTTGAATTAAGACAACGGTAAAGGAGTGATCCAATTGGGCCTTTTAATAGAATCGCAGATTAAGAGTTTGTCAGCCGAGGGTCTGCTGTTGCTAGTTGAAGATGTAGAGCGGCGTATTGGCTCTCACACAGCAGGCGGCGATCCAGTAGACGCGTATATTCAACATCAACGTTACATTCTGGATTTGGTGCAAGAAGAGTTGAAAAGTAGAGGAGAGAATTAAGTGAAAATCCCATACGGAAAGCTACTGTTCGAAAATCAAAAGTATAAACTCGTATACGATTTGAAGTCTTTACTTTCAATCGGTGTAGTGTTTTCGGTTAGCCGAAGATATGTAGTGATGTTATTCGGATTTACTCTAATGAAAAAATAAAAAAAGCCAGGAGAGCTCCCGGCCTTTCAAAAGATATCGACAATATTATTTTAACAGATCGGGGGCGTCTCTTCTATGAAAGATGCAGCAATCAATATTGAAAAAATGACAGCGGAAATCAGCCTGAGGGAAAATGCAACTTATTATGTTGAAGACGGACATTTGGTAAGAGTAGATGACCTCCCAAAAGGGTATGGTACTCAAAAGATTATTTGGAAGGACGGGAAACCAAAGTTTTTTGAGATTCAATATACATCTAAAGGTAATTAAATAAGCCTAGCGGAAGAACCGGGGCACTGAATGACGCGTTAAGCGTTGTTTGGTGTCCTTTTTTATTGTTCCAAATCGGACCAATATGGACCACAACCAAAGGAGTGATCATATGAACGCTAAACAACTATCAATGTTTAATGATATCGATGAGAAAGAGGTTCAAGATTTAATTATTACGGAGTTAAGAAACTATCGTGCACTTAAAGTTCAGATTGAGAATAAAAAAGAACAAGAGGCCGCTGGAGTCATTGATTTATTTCCTTCTGTACGGCAACAAGATCGAC
Source organism: Bacillus sp. REN10 (assembly GCF_016820555.1). GTDB lineage: Bacteria > Bacillota > Bacilli > Bacillales > Domibacillaceae > Bacillus_CE. Next base: position 234,285 of record NZ_JADHDW010000004.1, read on the forward strand.
TTAATGAATTAAAGGTGAAGCAGATCGACCGTGCTTTAGAGCATAGCTTAGATTTTATCGAGCGGAGAATCATTGAAATGAAGTACCTCACGTCTGAAGAGACGAAGGACATCAATATTTATCTGGAACTGGGCCTGAAGAAAGGGAAATACTATGAAAAGAAGAGAGCGGCCATATATCGTCTTGCAACAGCACTTGGAATCATTTAAGTACTGTTATTTTTATGGACAAAAACCGGACAAAAATCGAACAAAAAGGGTACCAAACTGGGGACCTTTTTATTTTCCCAACAGCGGTAACATTTTCTTATCAACTATTTAGTTGGTAGGAGACGCATCTTTCCTTTATCAATGGTGTACTCGGATGGATCGAATGGCGATGAAGGTTACTAGCTGTACAGGGGGAGTAATCAGAGCCTAGCAGTATTGCGCGCGATCGGCACGGGGATGCAATTGGTGAGAGTCCAATGCAAGGTGTGGTGAAACAATGGCCTGCCACTTCCTCAATCCTAGCTATCCTCCTGGGTGATTGAACGGAAGCGGAAAACCTAAAAAAATATAAAAGCAAATAGCATAAGGCGGTGCTTACTAAGGAGATAAGAACATGAAAATGAAAGATCATTTATCAACAGATGATAAAAGTAAATTGTCTACTCTTTCTGTAGAGAAAGAAGAGGAAAAATACACTAGGCGAGATTGGGAAGAAATTATGGGGACGAAGCGAGATACCTACAGGCGAGTGAGGGGTAGTGTGAGGAGGAAATAAATATAGCCCTGCCAAATGAAATGGCAAAGGCTTAATCAAGAATTAATCAAAACAACAAGTAGCAAAATTTTCTCCGAAATCACTTAAGAACCAGTAGTTTTTTTTGAGAAGTAGCTCTGTATTGAGAAGGTGTGGATTTGAGGATTGCTCCCTTTTGTGCGTTTCTCTTAATTTATTGATGACTTCATGATTCTTGAGTGGTTCATATACCGATTTATCAGAAAAATGCATTTTGGTATCAGTAACTATTAATGCTAATCTTTTTAAATTGTCAACAGATGCAGAATGTAGTTCATAGTTATCCAAAGATAGATCAGGAAAAGGGAAAAAGTTTTTCACATAGGATGCTGAACCTCCGGAACCTTTATATAAAATATCAATAGATCCGATACCTAAGCCGATATTATCTTTTAAGAACTTGAAATTTCTGGCATCTACAGGAGACATTTGTTTAATAACTTCAACAAAAGAAGGATGAGTGCTCGGGCTTTTTCTTTGATCAACAGATGAAGCAATCAAGTTTGCAAACAGTTCTCTTAGATCTTCCGATTCAATATAATATTTAGAAGCCTCAATTGCAGGGCCAACAATATGCAATGGTGGCTCTTGAAGAAATTCTTCAGGTATTTTCTGAGTTTTTTCTTCGACTTTTTTCACGTAGTCTTGCAAATTTTGTTGTTGCCGGACTTCTTGTTTTTGGCCCCATAACGCTACATGGCTTCCTATTCCAAGATTCCAAATATCAGATAGAGTTTTTCCGACAGACTGGGCAACTGGGCTAACAGCTTCATCGACAAATTTGGGTATAATGTTAATTTCCATAAAAACACGACCTTTCCAAATAATATTATAAGGGGGATTGATGATGGAGACAATTTATAGCCATCCTTTTTTAACAACATGGTTTATTTTATGTATAGGTTTTTGGTTAACTGTAGCGGCAGGACAAATTAATAAAAGTTAATGAAGTGCCATCCTCGCGGTGGCGTTTTTTTGTATTGAAAAACCCCATCAATCGATAGGGTCAGATTTTCTTCTTCATTCCACATTCCCGGCATTCTCGTAAGAACACATAATTGTGGACTGAACTCTTAAATAGAGCGTGACCACAGTTATCACAGCGGCCAGAAACTATGTCTGGATGCTCGTTATAATCATAAATAATAGTTAGATCATATTCTTTCTTCTCTTCCATGCTGATCACCTTTCGCTTGAAGTCCAGTGATTATTTTATCACAAGGAATCAGCGAAAAGGGAAAGAGGAAAATATCTCCTTTTGTCGAAATGGTATTAAGAGAAGAGGGGGGGATAGAAGTGAAACAATTAGTAACAGTTGTTAAAGATAATGTAGGGGAACCCTTATCATTAGTATTTGATGTAGTATTGGATTTCGTTCCTTATCTTAATTCGTTTAATAATATGAGAAAAATTAATCGCGCTGAAAGAAGAATTAAGGAGCATAAAGAGCAATTTATTCGGATACAACAACTTTTTAATAGTGAATTAGTGTCGCAAGAGTTTATCCAAGAGAGAATATCTCCAATCATTTTATCTGACCTAATAGAAGAGCATGAAGATGCGAAGATTAACTATATATTAAACGGATTTGAAAATGTTTTTATTAATCAGAATCAGAACGAGAGTCTAATAATAAATTATTATGATACCTTACGGAATCTTAGGTATGAAGATATAAGAAAGTTATACTTTTATGCTGCCATAACGGATGATCCTTTTAGAAAGATAGAGAAAGGATCCCCTGAAGAAGGATTATCGCAACAAATATTTACAAAGTTAGAGCGCTTGTATCTTGTTAAAGCGTTCAATAGTTATGATGCCCTTGAAAAAGGAGCAGCCACATTATCGGAGGAAGACAGAAAAGTAGAACTAACAACATATGGAAAAGATTTTATTAGTTATATTTCAAAAGAGTTTGATCTAGATAAATATAATGAAAAAATTACGAGATACGAGATTAAAGAAGAAGACAAAGTTAATAGAGATAGACCTGTACCTGCTAAGTTTAGTTAATGCTGGCACCTTAAATGGTGCTTTTTTCTTTGTTCTAAAACAACCTGTAACGTTACAAGCCAAGCAGTGAAACAGCTGTTAAATCAATTGCTTCATCTAATACCCTTTCGCTGTTTCGCTTGTAACGTTAAAACGAAGCATTACACACGCAATAAAACAGGAGGTGTAACGTTACAATGGCGAGACAATCGAAAATAGAGAAATTCGGCTGCCAAGAGATCGTTCTAGCCGGTATTCGTTCTGATCCTCCGAAATCGACCCGGCAGATTGCTGAAGAATGCTCTGAGTGGGCAGGGGAGAAAATTTCTCATACCGCTGTTGCTAGGTTCATCGATCAGCTCAATAATGAAGAGCAACAAAAGAAAAAAGAGGTCATTACCCAAGATCGGCGTCGAGTGCTGAAAACAGTCAATCAAGAACTGGACATCATCCAGCTCCAGTATAAAATGACAGAGCGGCTGTTGAAACGATTTGAGTTGATAGATGACTTACCCGATCACGTTCAAGATCGACTGGATGAACTGGTTGATAAAGTGATGGAGGATGGCGGTGATCCTGACTACTTGGAAGATTGGCGCGGTGATTTTGAAAAAGAATTGAAACGGAAAGTGTATGAAGTGGCCACATTAAATAAAGAGCTGCGTGAAAACAGCAAATTCCTTGCGGATCTTCGAGAGAGGGCTTTTGAATTTAGCTTAGTTCAAGAGTACCTTTCTTTATTTATGGACATCTTTAAAGAAGCTTCACCAGATGGATATCGAATAGCTATTCAGAAGATAGCGGCAAATCCTCGAATGCAGAAGATCGTGGAGCAACAGATGCAATTGAGAGGTGACGGCTGATGTGTTATCGCAAATTCATACTCTAATACAAGCAGAGGCAGAAGCGGCCGCTCCAACAGAGGAGAGTCTATGGGAAGGTTTATCCTATGTCCGTCTTGCCGAAGAGCACAAGGTGCGGCTGGCTACTTTATCAGCTAACGAAACGCAAGAGTTACTAAAAGTGTTAAATGACTTTGAAAGCTTCTGTAACAAATGCCTAAAGATCAAAACAAAGAGCGGTGAACTATTACCCTTCACGTTAAATGAAGCGCAGAGAAAGTTTGCTGAGATCGTATTGAGCGGTATTCAATCGGGTAAGCCTGTACGTGTTATCATTCTTAAAGCGCGCCAGATGGGATTCTCTACGGTCACAGAAGCCATCATTTATTATTTATCGTCATTGCAAGAAGCGAAGAACGCATTCATTGTGGCCCAGGATTCAGCTGCTTCTGAAAACCTGTATGATATGTTCCGTCTTTATTACGAGAACATTCCAGAGAGCATTAAACCAATGAGAAAGCGGAATAACGCGCGCCGCTTAACATTTGAGAATCCCAGTGTGAAAGAGGCGGAGCGACAAAAGAACCCAGGATTAAAATCGAAAATTACCGTGGCATCTGCTGAAAATAAAGTTCTGGCCCGTTCTGAAACCATTCATTATCTCCATGCTTCAGAGCTTGCTTTCTGGCCGGGCAGTAAGAAGAAAAAACATTTAACTGCTTTGTTTGCAGCTCTTTCCAAAGAGTCAGGAACAATTGGTGTGATTGAGAGTACAGCAAATGGTATGGAAGATTTCAAGCAAATGTGGGATGCAGCGGAAAAAGGCGAGAATGATTACACACCACTGTTCTTCCCTTGGTTTGCCATGCCTACCTACCGCATGCCAGTACCAGGTGATTTTGAATTGACACCAGAAGAAGGGGAGTTAAAAGAGCGGTTCAATCTTGATAATGAACAACTGCAATGGCGCCGCTTTACCATTCGAAATGACTGTAACGGTGATGTCCGACAGTTTCGCCAGGAATATCCCTCCGTTCCGGAAGAAGCATTTTTGCTGTCCGGTGAAGGGATTTTTGACAATGAGGAAATTCAGCGAAAGATCGATCGAATTACAGAAGTGCCTAAGTATTGTGATGTTGATGTAGTGAAGAAACAGATTACTGAACAGAAAAACGGTAAGTTGCTTATTTTTCGTGCTCCAGAAGAAGGAAAGAAATACATTATTGGAGCGGATACAGCGAAAGGAAAATCAACTGGTGACTATCAAGCCGCTTATGTCATTGAATGGCGTACTGGTGAAATGTGTGCGGTGCTTCATGGTCATTGGGATACAGACCAATACGGCAAGCGATTGGATGTGCTGGGTCGTTATTACAACACCGCGTTACTTGCTGTAGAGGAAAATAACACCGGTCATTCGGTGCTAAATACGTTAGTGAATACATGTAAATATCCGCTTCTTTATTTATGGAAGAAAGGTGAATATGGATGGAACACTAACAACGCTACTCGACCAATTATGGTGAGTGACTTTAACGAAGCGATTCGTGATGATTTTTATCCAATATATGACCGAGAACTGTACAAAGAGTGTTTAACATTCATTGATAACAACGGGAAAGCGGAAGCGGACACTGGTTGTCATGATGACAGAATTATGGCTTATGCTATTGCTCTTCAGGTTCGCCAAGTAGCCGCTCGTTATTTTGAGTGGTATGAGAAAAAGTATAGCCATGATAACAAATCAAAAGAACGCAAGCGACCAAATCGTGAAAGGAGGTAAACTATGAGTCAGCAAAAAGTAAATGTTCGAGTGTTTAAAACGGAAGGATTGTCTGCAGACAGCCAGCAAATTTATGATGATCCGTTCCAATCGGCATATGTTGGCGATGTCATTCAGCCGCCTTATAACTTAAAGGAACTGAAAACCATTGGAGAGTATTCGACGATTATCCAACAATGTATAGATGCTTATAAAACAAATATTGTGGGTTTTGGCTTTCAACCGGAATACATCTTCGATATGAACGCTGAGACTCTTTCGGAGGAAGAAAAACGGGCTGCTGAGAAAGAATGGATTCGACTTGAGGAATTTGTTCAATATCTTAACCTGGATGAGTCGGCGGAAATCATCATTGGATATGCTCTTGAAGATCGAGAAAAGACTGGCAATGGTTTTTTGGAAGTGCTACGAGACGGCACTGGCGCTCCTGTTGGTATCGAGTATATGGATTGTCAGCAAATGCGCGTATGTAGCCGAACGGTACCTGAAAAAATCAAGTATACCATTACTGAAAATGGAGTGCCCAAAACATTACCGCGGTGGAAGAAGTTTCGGAAATACGTTCAAATGGTGAATGGAAAGAAAGTCTATTTCAAAGAATACGGAGATCCTCGTGTAATGAATTCGGCCACAGGAAAGTTTGATGATAATACGCCAGAAAATTTAATGGCTACTGAGGTGATCCACTTTAAGATTGGAAGTGGTACTTATGGCGTTCCTCGCTGGATTGGTAACCTTGTTAATATGTATGGGGCCCGCAAGGCTGAAGAATTGAACTATATGTATTTTAAACAAGGGAGGCATGTGCCAGCTGCTATCACTGTAGAAAACGGAATGCTGTCTGAAAAGTCTTATCAAGAGTTACAGCAATATATGAATGATATTCAAGGTGTGGAGAATGCTCATAAGTTTCTCCTTTTAGAAGCGGAAGGGCTGCCACAAGAGAATTTAACTGACGGTGAAGAGAAGATTACTCCAGTAAAGGTGCAGATTAAGTCGCTGGCGGAAGTTCTGCAGCAAGATGCTTTGTTTCTTGAATATGACGAGAAAAGCCGAAATAAGATCCGCTCTTCTTTTCGCCTGCCTCCACTCTATACTGGGGAAGCACATGAGTACAATCGAGCTACAGCGGACACAGCGAGGAAGATAACCGAGGAACAAGTATTTCAACCTGAACGTAAGATTCTTTCACGAAAATTAAATACGTTGTTTCTTTCTGAAATCCAATTAAGCAAGGTGAAGTTAACGCTAAAGGGACCTGACTTCCGAGATCCGATTGAAATAGCCAAAGTGCTTACACCGTTTATTACAGCGGGAGCGGCTGCACCCAATGACTTGAGGGACTTGCTTGGTCGTGTGTTAGGAAAAACGTTAGAGGAATGGCCAGAAGAATATAACAGGCCGATGCAGATGCTGCTCAAGGAAAAACAGGACGCTTTTCCGATTATGATGCAGAAGTCCAAGGAACAGCAGAACGATCTCATCATGCTGTTAAAAGATATGCGTGATGCATTGGAAGAGTTGAAGTCATGAGTAAAGTTGAACAGCTTCTTAGAAGCATAAATACTTTTATTCAAAAGGCCGAAGAAAAAGATGATGAAAAGCTCACTGATGTGGTACCTGACTTCCCCGGTTTAGAAAGTATACCCGGCTATGTTGAAGATTATGAGAAAAAGATAGCCAAGCTGTTAAGGAAGCAGCGGAAACACTTTCTAGACGGTGTTAAATCCTATGTGGGAAAGGATATCACATTACAGGCTTTGTTGATTTATCTGACAGCTAATCTATTTGCGGAGGATGAGTTTGCAGAGGAAATGGAGGAAGAGACATCCGCTTTTCTTCAGTTAACGGTAGCAGGATTAGCCGCTGAGTTAATGGATTCGATAGATAAAGACATACCTTTTGAAACGTTATCCAATCGGAGTGTCACTTGGATCGAAGAATGGTCCAAGGATTTGGGCGAATTGATGAAGCTGAATACTCATGAAGCGCTCGAACGAGAATTAAAGAAAGTCATTGAGGAAGGAGGGTCCATTCAAGATGCCGAACTTGCAATAAAAGATTTGCCACAGTTTGATCGTCAGCGTGCGCGAACCACAGCTATTACAGAAGTGTTGACCGCTTCTTCTGTTGCTCAAGTGGAATCCTATCGTCAAAGCCCAGCGGTTGAGAAGAAGCGGTGGAGGCACAGTGGGAGCAAAAAGAATAATCCTCGCAAAGAGCACAAGGACCTTGATGGAGAGGAAATTCCTGTTGATGAAAAGTTTGATGTAAATGGCTATGAAGCAGATTATCCAAGAGACCCCGCATTGCCAGCCAGTGAGCGGATAAATTGCCATTGTGTGCTTTCACCAGTTGTTAGCGAATCCATTCTTGGATTGAGCAAGGAAGAGAAAGAGGAAATTCGACGGCAGGTGTTGGAAGAGTTGAATAACTAGGAGGCAGAACCATGAACGTTAAAGAAGAAAAATTAAAAAGAATCGATGAAATTTATAGTTCATGGAGGGGCGGCTTTCTTCATGGAGATGTAGCAATGTCTGAAATCGGTAATGTATTGAGAAATACTGTTGGGATGAATACCATACAGGTCATAGATACATCGACAGGTGAATGCGTTGCTAATTTTCAAAGTGCCACGGCTGTTGTTATCAAACAATAAATCGAGGAGGAATGCGGGAAGTATGCATTACACACGTAGAGTTGGAGAATACGAGGAAACATTTGAGGGAACACCGGAAGAAATTATTAAAATAATAAATAAGGTCGAAGGCATCAATGAGAGTGAGCAAAAAGAAGCTAAACTTGCTGCTCATCGTTTTCTTTTGTTGAATAGTTATCCTCATGCTGATATTAAAAAGCTTGAGAACGAGAAAGTTATCCCTTTGGTTGTCGCTTCTGCAGTAAATTATTTGAATGAAAAGTTAGAGAAAACATCGAATGATAAGGAATTCCAGGCTGGCAAAATACCTCTAGAAGTAGATGTATGGAAAGAGATAGAAGGTTATTTAAAGACGGGATTTAAGGACGTTTTAAGGCTTCGTTATGATTATTCTGCAGATAAACAAAGTACAACGATCCATATCAGTCATCCTAAAGATGACAAGATTGTAAAAGAGAAGATTGAACTTGGAGCAGCAGAATCAGACGAACTAGTTATGCTGTTGTGCAAAAGGTTTAATATCCCCTCACATAATTTGTATGGCTTATTTTTTACATTAAACGCGACAGAGGTTCCTACTTTTTCGATTCGTCTTTGGCCGTATGTCGATGATGAATCAACCTTAGATAAATCTAAAAGTAGATTTGAGCCATTAACAATCGATTGAGAGGAGGTGAAAAATAAATGGGAAGAGAATTAATTAATGCTAACATCACTCATGTTTCTTACGTTGACAAAGGAGCCAACCAGAAGCAGTTCTTTTTCACGAAATCAGCTAAGCAGCCGGACTTTCAAAAAGAAGTGAAGCTTTTCATTAACAAAGAAGAAGAGGAGCAGCAACTTGTTTATGGTCTTGTGTATGAGCCGGATGTGGAAGATTCGCATGGGGACTTCATGACTGCTGCTGAGATTGAAAAGGCCGCTCATGGATTCATGAAGGATGCTCGCAACATCGATAAGCAGCATGATTTTAATGCGGGTGTAGGGGAAGTAGTCGAATCCTATATTGCCCCGGCTGACTTCACGATTGGAGAGCAAACAATTACAAAGGGTTCCTGGGTGCTTGTAACAAAAGCTTCTGATGAAATTTGGGAAGAGATTAAAAAAGGAGCGATTACTGGTTATTCAATGGCCGGTACCGCTGAGACAATTGAAAAACAGAACGAAAAGCCCGCTGTTATCTCGGATAAAGGAGAAGCCGGGCTTTTTAATATGCTTAAAAGCTTTTTCACAGGTGAGCAGGTTCAAAAAGGCGCTGTTCGGGATGACTTTGAGCGAAAAAAGAAGCACAGGGATTTCTGGGCTGCTCAGAGTAGTTTTGAAGGAGTTATCCGCTCATATAACTGGAGAACAGATGAAGTGGAATTTGAGCAGGATGAAGCGAAACTTCGAGAAGCCATTGAAGACTATGTATCCATACTCAACGATATTTTATTAACTGAAAATGTCGCTAAGTCTATCGGAGAACCGCCTGAGAACATCGAAAAAGCTGGTAAGAAAATATCAGCAGCTCGCATGGATAAAATCAATGCCGCCTTTGATGCTCTTAATGAGTTGAAAGCGGAAGTGGAAGAAGAGGAGGAAGAAGAAGTGAAAAAAGAGGATATCGCAAAGATGTTAGACGAAAAGCTGTCACCGATCACGAAACGATTGGATGCAATTGAAAAAGAAGAAGGTGATGGCGCTGAACCGTCTGCTGAAGAGGAATTGTTAAAACAGTTTTCAGCTGCATTAGATGAAAAGCTGACACCAATTAATGACCGTTTGGAAGCAGTGGAGAAGGCGCGTGGCATTTCCAAGCAGTCTCATGAAGAAGAGTCAGCCGTTCCAGTCCAGAAGTCTGCTGGCCCGTCATATATGCGCCATTTCGGTTAATTATTTATTAGGAGAGAGGATGAAATAAAATATGACAACTAATCAACAAATTTTATCTAAAGAAGCTGCCGTTGCAACTATCAAGAAAAACCTTGATATTCCAATGGCGACAGGGGATGCCGAGGCGTTTCTTGTTGATACGATTAATACCGCTTCAACATTACCAAAGCTTCAACCGCTTTACCGTAATATAGCTGCAGGGAATATTGATGCCCTTTCTGTTGGTCGTCGTAAACTTCGTGAGGCAGGAGTAGATGACAATCCAACCGGTACAGGCTCTATCAACAGCCGCAAAATTCCGTATGCTGTACGTAAGGTGAAATGGGATGAATGGTTACAGAATGATGATCTCTTTTATGCAATGGCCGCTCGCGGTGATGATGTAGAAAGTAAAGCAATTAGCATGATCCAGCAACAATTTGGTGTTGATTTACAGGATTTAATTTTCAACGGCGATACAGCTGCTGAAAGTGCTCCCGGTGTTCCAGATCCGTTCTTGTCTATCCTTGATGGTTTTGTAAAGAAGATGAAAGCATCCACTCATAAAACAGACCTGGCAGCTAACGAGCCAACGATCATGGACTTTGTTAATCATATTCAACTGCTTCCGGAGCGTTTTAAAAGCTTCTCAGATGTATCATGGTTCATTACTCAAAAGACCAATGACAAACTTGTCGCCATGATTTCAAACCGTCAAACAGGATTTGGTGATGCTGTGCTTCAGGAAGGAAAAATCACTCGTTTAGCAGGATATCCAGTTGAGGTTGTAGCGGAAATGCAGAGTGGCTTTGCGGCTTTAACACCGAAAAGTAACTTGAAGCCAGTTTTCACTCGCCAGCTTCGCTATATTCGTACAGCAGACGGTGCAACAGCCGCCGCTAAAGATGCGACTTACCATGTTCTTTATGCTTATCTAGATGCTGTTGTGCGTGAAGTGGATGCCGTTGCATACATGACAGGCGACAAGCTGTAAGATTAACAAAAAAGCAGGGAGGTATTTACAATGCCGAAAGTACAATATAAGCAAAAGACAGGCGCACTTCACATCGGAGGAGGGCGCTTTTTCTATGCTAATGAACCAGTTGAGGTATCTGCTAAAGAGCGGGATGAACTGCTCGAAAAATATTCTGATTTAGAAGAAGTGAAAGCAACAAAGACACAGGATAAGGAGTGATAGCCTATGCTCATCACTCCTGATGATGTTATAAGCTATTCAGTCTTTGAACAGGTAAAAAGTAGAGACACAAAGCTACTGGAACAAGATATTTTAGAAGCGGAAATAGAGGTCAGAAGAATCGCTGGCCATGACTTTTCCGCTCCAGAGTATACACCGCTGCCGGCAGAAGTGAAGCTCGCTTTGCAGAAACTTGCCCAGTATTATGCGTTGGTTAATTCGGATGAATCCTTGTCTAAAGGAATTAAAAGTGAAAAAATCGGGGACTATTCCTACACTGCATCAGAGGGGAGCGGTAATGCTAAGCCAGATGTATCAGCTTTACTTTCAGCCTTTATCAAAAAGGATGAACCAGCAGACCCAGGCACTGCCCGAATGAGGTTGAGGTCCTTATGAGTTATCGTAGCCTCCTTACCCATGAATGCGATATTTACCATTTAGTGAGGGCAGAAAGTGAAGGGGCGTGGGGGATACCGGGAGAGGACTTAGAAGAAGAATTCTCCTATAGCAATGTCCCAGACCTTTCCGCTGTTCCTTGCTACTTTACGGAAAAGAATCAAACCGTCGTGCAAGGTGAACCAGATCCAAAGGTGATCCAATCGTTCCTTATTCACTTTTTGCCGACTGTTGATGTCCGATTGAATGACAAAGTAATTTGGAACGGAATTCAGTTTACATTGCAGATTCCAAAAAAGATTAAAAATCATCATATCGAAGTCACAGCTATTCGGAGTGAACACCTATGAGCATAAAAATACGCGGCTTAAAACAATTTATGAAACAGGTGGAAAAAGCAGCTGATAGGGACTTGAAAAAAGAGTTTGGTATATGGCTAGAAGGCATGGGAATGGATTTTCTTGCTTTGATTCAGAATGAGATTATCCGAACAGAAACAGTAGATACACGAAGATTATTAAACTCTTTTAGCCGAGGGGATTCTGAAAGTGTTTGGTCCATAAATTCAGGCGGATTAACCTTGGAAATTGGAACGAACTTGAAGTATGCCAGTTACGCAAACGACGGTCACTTTCAACGGAAACGCTTTGTGCCTGGATATTGGAGAGGCGATCGATTTGTTTATGATCCAGGAGCTAATACTGGCATGATGCTAAGAGAAAAATGGGTAGAAGGCTCTCATTATTGGGACAATGCTCTTGTTATTTTCGAAAGGATTTTTGAAAGAAGTCTGGAGCGTCGCATGCAACAGTGGTTAGATACAACATTTTAGGAGGGGATGCCTTGAATCCGGAAGTTGCATCAATTAGGGCTTATTTCTATAAGTTATTTCCCTGCAAGGTTTACACGAAAGAAGTACCGGAAAAATTTACTGTTCCGAGTATGTACTTTCCTCCTCCTTTTGCTCTTAACAGTAACGACACCTTATCAACTTTTCTAAAGACGTATAGTTTGCCGGTGAAGTTGTTTCATGAGGACTCACAACAGGCAAATAACGAAGCGGAGCGAATCGCTGACGTGGTTAATAGTAAAAAAGGGCTTATACCATTGGTTGATAAGACGGGCGCTGTAACAGGCGAATACGTGCGAATAAGCCGCATCGAAAACAGAATAGCAGATAGCGGAGTAGCGATTATTCAAGTGACATGGGATAGTCGTTATTTTTATGAAAAAGAAGAATATACGCCACTTCAAAATATTGGCGTGGATAGTGGGGTGAAATAATGGCGAAAGAAAAGGCAACTGAAACAGCGAGTAACGAACCTGCTTTTTACTTGCACGAATTGCGAGAGCACTCTCAGAAGCTCTTTGGTGTAAAGCCAGAGGTTTTTGATGGTGCTGTTTTTGGTTTTAAGGAAATTCAAATGACAAAGAAAGAGGCTGAATCACGCATTAAGGCCTTTTTGAACAAGGAGGTTAAACAATGAATGGCGGCACATTTACACCTGGCGTAGAAAAAGAGCGGGCAGGGATTTATTTTCGCTTCACTTCCGCGGCGAATGACCGCTTGGCTGTTGGAGAACGTGGGCGTTTAGCTCTTCCGCTCACACTTGGTTGGGGAGAACCAAAGAAATTTACTGAGATCACTAAAGCCGAAGATGTTGAGAAAAAGCTTGGATTGGATATTAATGATCCTTCGCTTCTTTTGCTGCGTGAAGCTAAAAAGAAAAGCAAAACAGTTCTTGTTTATCGAGTGAATGAAGGCAAAAAAGCAACAGGGACATTAGCGACAGATATTACTGCAACGGCGGCATTTGGCGGCACAAAAGGCAATGATATCACTATTAAAATAGCAACAAATGTGTTGGAAAGTACTAAAAAAGATGTAACAACTTTTATCGGTGCAAAAGCGGTCGATAAACAAACGGTTGCCAATGCAAGCGAACTAAAAGCAAATGCTTGGGTAACGTTTGCAGGTGCTGGAGAATTAACCGATACAGCCGGAATTAAATTAACTGGTGGATCAGACGGTGTTCCAACCAACTTAGATTACACTGATTTTCTAGACGCTGCTGAAACAGAGTATTTTGATGTCATTGCCCTTCCGGTGGATGATGAACAGTTGAAAACAGCATTCGTCTCATTTGTTAAGCGAGTGCGTGAGCAACAAGGTGTGAAAATTCGCGGTGTTCTGGCTAATTATGCGGGTGATTATGAAGGGATTGACAATGTAACTGTGGGAGCAGTACTTCCGGAGAAGACATTAACACCAGCCGAAACAGTTGCTTGGGTGGCAGGTGCTGCTGCAGGAGCCACAATTTATCAATCATTAACATTCGTTGAGTATGAAGGAGCAATCGATGTTACCCCACGGCTTGATAATGATGAGATTATTGAACGGTTGGCTAAAGGTGAATTCATGCTAACGTTTGATGCTCGTGATAAGACAGTAACAGTCGAAAAAGACATTAACTCTTTTGTTTCCTTTACCAAAGAAAAAGATAAGAAGTTCCAAAAAAATAAGATCATTCGCATTCTTGACGCAATCAATAACGATCTTACACGTGAGATCAAACAAGAAATTAAGTTAAGGAAAGAGCGCGGTACGGATATTCCGGTAAATGATGACGGTGTTCAGATTCTTAATACACTCGCAACCATTTATATGAATGCCCTCCAAGCAGGAGGAGCTCTTAAAAACTTTGATTCAAAGAATGATATTCAAATTTCTATCAATGAAGACGGCGATGGCTTCTTCATTAATATTGGTGTACAACCGACTGATAGTGCAGAGAAATTCTATTTCGGAATGGAAATCCGATAGAAAAAGGAGGGAGATAACTTATGGCTTTTCGTTCAGGTAATACGATCAGCGGAAAAGAAGGCCGCTTATTCCTAGATGGAGAGGAACTAGCGTATGTTAAGGCGTTCGAAGCAAACATTGAGAAAAACAAAACAGAAGTGCCGATAATTGGCCGCCGTATGACAGGGCATAAAACTGTTGGAGCAAGCGGTACTGGAACTTTAACTGTTTACAAAGTTACATCCAGGTTTGTCCGTCTTATGATGGACTATGTGAAAAACGGTGAAGACAAATACTTCACATTTCAGGAAGTTCTTGATGACAAATCTTCTGGCCGTGGAACAGAGCGTGTGACGATTTATGATGTGAACTTCGACAGCGCCAAAGTTGGCGGATTGAATGCAGAAGGTGAAGTATTAGAGGAAGAGCTTCCATTCACATGGGAAAATATTGACATGCCGGAAGAATTAAGAGACGACTTTTAATAGTCGCTCTTTTTCTTTTAAAAAAACAAAATTACACAATTAATTGGAGGAATATAAACTATGACAAAACGTGATATGAATTTCTTTATGGCAGGTAAAGCACAGGCAGTAACAGAGGAGGAAGTGTTTGTTACGAAACGTTATAAAGATGCTGAGGGGAAAGTGATTCCATTTGTGATGAAACCTATCACAACTGAGCGGATTGAGGAACTTGAGAAAGAATGTATTGAGCCAGTAAAAGAGAATGGCAAAAAAGTAGGAGAGCAGCTCAATCGTGCCCGCTGGATTGCTCGTATGGGAATTGAGTCAACGGTTTATCCGGATTTTAAAGACAAAGAACTCCTTAAATCTTATGGTGTAATTGATCCGGTAGATGCCGTAAAAAAGGTATTATCAGTGGGTGGAGAGTTTGCAGAATGGATGAATGCCACACAGCGTATTAACGGATATGATCAGGATTTTGAGGAATTAGTCGACGACGCAAAAAACTAATTGAGGATGGAGATCGTGATGCGGTCTACATCCATTTTTTGATTCATCAGAGGAATTATAAACCTCGTGATTTGCAAGATTTGTGGGAAATGCCGAAGGAAAGAAAAGCATTTCTCTATGCATCACTTGAAAAATACTTGAAAGATCACAAACCTAAGCCTTCAAAATAGAATTGTGGATTTATTCCCCTTTTTGCTAAAATCAAACAAAAAGGAGGAAGATTTATGGGGAAGAGAAAGTTCTATTTAACGGCCGTTACTGTTTTGTTTTTAGTAATGTTGGCTGGATGTGGTAATAAGGATGAAGTAAAAGAGGTAAAAGATAACACGGAAATGAATACTGTAGTTGAAGGAGAAAATGGGGTATTTACGCAAGATGTATTTGTTGCTGAAGATAAAAATGTTTATGATGAGATGATGAAATATATAAACGCGGATAATCAAGAAGCATTTAACCAATTGTATAATGAGGGCAATGTTCTTTCCTTTGAAGAAGGAACAGAAGTGACAATGCTTGAGTTGGGGGTAGTGACTTCGCTAGTTAAAGTTGCAGAGACAGGTCAAAAAGTGTATGTCCCTGCTGCATTTGTAAAAACCAAAATAGATTAAGAGACTCCTTTATTTAAGGGGTCTTTTTTTGTTGGGAGGTGGTTAGTCTGGCCAGGTTAACTGCTGTTTTTGAAATGAAGGACAATATTTCAAGAAGGTTAAGGGGGCTACATAGCAACCTAGAAAGTATTGAATCAATCACTGAATCTACAACTACAGCTATGCGAAGACTTGATAGAGCCAGAGCGAATCCCCGCCTTGAGGTGATTGACACAGCAACAGGTACTATTCGGGTTGTAGAGAGAAGAATTTCAACACTAGACAGCACAACCGCTGCTCCAACTATAGAGGCAATTGATCGTTTGACCGGTACACTAGATCAAATAGATCGGCGGCTGGACAATGTTGATAGCGCACGGGCCACAGCGGAAATTACAGCTGTGGATAGATTAAGTAGTGTTTTAGAACAGATTGAACGAAGATTAGACAGCGTAGACAGCGAACGAGCGACAGCGGAGATTACGGCAAACGATCAGGCCTCTTCGGTTATAGAAAATATACAGGGGCGTTTAGATCAATTAAAAGGAACAGTCGTAACCATTGGAGCGGCAGGTGGGGTAACTGGTGCAGGGATTGTCGGTGCTGGTTCTTCAGCCATGTCACAGAATGCCAGAACAAGTGCTGTAACTGGTATAAGTAGAACAGAAGTAAAGAAACTGATCAATGACATTTACTTCAAAGGCATGGTCGGAAATTCGAGAGAGGAAGTATCGTTATCAATCCGAAATATGGCCCAGCAGACTGGATTGAGAGGAGACCAGTTAAAAACCGCTTCCGAAATTTCTAATAAGATTGCTATGATTCACGAAAAAGACGTTCCAGAGGTGGATCGTTCGTTATCCAGCATGATAAAGAATTTCAATATAGACTCTACAAGAGCAGGGGATAACCTGGCCTATGTATTTAAGCATGCAGGGGATCAATATGATGATCTTTTAGATACTTTTAACGAATATAGTTCAACGTTCAAAGATATGAAAATGACGCCTGAGCAGGTATCTGCTGCGTTCGTAGCCGGAACAAAAAGTGGCGCCCGAAACTTTGATGACATGGCAGATGCTGTACGTGAGTTTAATATTAGGCGGCTAGAAGCGACTGACGACCAGGTAGCTGCTTTTAGTAAAGCATTAGGGCCCGCTGAGACCAAAAAAATGTTTAAAGGATTCAAAGAAGGAGCTTATACAGGTCAAGAGGCTTTATATAAGTTAGCACATGGCCTTTCCAAAATTAAAGACGAGAGCAAGCGTGCTGAAATGGCTACAACCTTAATAGGGACCAAGTACGAGGATATGAAGCAGCCCATCTTAGATATGGCTGCTGCTATTGACGAGCCTGTTAAAGCAACAGGTGAACTTAATAAACAATTCACCGATATGAGAAACAACAATCCTATGACACCGATTAATGATGCAGGACGTAAATTACAAGGAATATTATCAGAGATTGGTACTGGAATTATTACTAATGTGGCTCCTGCTTTCGAAAAGTTGAATACGTGGATGAATTCAAAAGAGGGTCAAGAAGATATATCTAATATGACAAAATCAATTAGCGATTTTGCAAAAATGATTGGAAATGTCCTTGTGCCAGCAATTCAATTCGGTATTGAACATTTTAAAATAATAGGCCCTATAATTGGATTCACCGCTGTATCTATAACGGGTCTAGGTGTAGCTGCTGCAACAGTGCTTCCAGCCATTAAGATCTTTCAAACAGCTAAAGGACTCTTAACACGTGCTCCTAGAAATAACGGCCTAGATAATATAACTGATAGTATGGACCGCATGGACCGTCGTTCAAGAAGAGGGGCCCGTGGTGTTAGAAGTCTAACAGATAAATTAAAAGACTTATTCAAAATACGTCCACCTGCTGATAATCCGATCTTTGGTGATGATGGCCGCGATACAAGGAGTAGAAGGCGCAGAAGCACACGATCAGGACGACGTGCAGGAAGAAGGGGCCTAAGAGGGGCTGGAAAAGGTGTTGGAGTTCTTGGCACACTCGCAGCCTTTATGGCAGTAGATCAAGTAGGAACGGGTATTGGAGATTGGTTATTCGGCCATAAAGCCGGACAAGAAAAGTTCAATGGTTTGCTTAGTAATCCGTTTAAAGATCCCGGAACTTATACTGAAGATCGACAAGGCGCACTATCAAAACTCATTTTTGGAGAAAAAGAGAATACAGGAAACAAACCGGCTGCACAGCCAACAGCAAGTAATGATGGTAAAGCTCAAGGACAAGCTTTTGGTAAAAACTTTATGGCTGGTCTAAATTCAGCGCCAATGAACGTGACGGGTTGGTTGAATGAAAAAGTTTATAAACCTGTAGGAAGTGCTGCCACCAATTCAAAGAATTTAGGTTACGCTTTTTCTGCTGGATTTGTACAAGGGCTCAATAATGCACCAGTAAGTGTTTACTCTTGGATTAATGAAAAGATTTATAAGCCATTCGGCAGCGCAGCTACAAATTCAAAACACTTGGGTTACGCATTTAGTTACGGCTTTGTCACAGGTCTTGGCAGTGCTCCGGTAGATGTTTATTCTTGGATCAATCAAAACATCTATATTCCTGTAGGTAGTGCGGTCAAGAGCGCCCAGCATTTCGGCTATGCATTTAGCTATGGGTTTGTGTCTGGAATGAAGAACAGCCCGTTAACCGTAAGTTCTTGGGTAACAACGAATATTTATCAGCCTCTTAATCGAGCTGCTTTAGGAGCCAAACTGTATGGATCAGCGTTGGTATATAACTTTAAAAATGGTATTAAGGCTGTTCCAGTGGGTATGTCTACATGGCTGAATAATCATGTGGGACAACCATTCCTAAAGTATATTCCAAGCGGTAAAGGGTTTGGTCAAGGGTTAGCCGGCTACTTTATTGCTGGGATGAAAAGCAAAAAAGCAGATGTATCTGCTGAGGCAAAAGCGCTTGCCAAGGCAGTGGAGTCAGCGTTCAGAAAAGAGCTAGGCATTCATTCGCCTTCTCGTGTAATGGCTGATCTTGGTTATTGGTCAGCAATGGGGGTTGTAAAAGGGTTTAGTAGTGTTGATGTATCAAACATTGCAAAAAATAAAGCCAATGAACTCATGGGTTCATTCGGAAACTTTAGCGGTGGTGGTGCAGCAATGGCTCAATCGGCCATCATGCAAGCCTTACAGATCACAGGCATGCCTATGTCCTGGTTAAACCCTTTAATGTGGGTAGCGCAGAAAGAATCTGGTTTTAACCCGAATGCAATTAACAATTGGGATATTAATGCTAAGCGGGGAGATCCATCCGTTGGTCTTTTCCAAATCATCGGAGAAACCTTCAAAAGGTGGGCCTTGCCTGGTTTTAATGACCGACGGAATCCTCTTCATTCAGCTATTGCCGCTATTCGTTATATTAATGGCCGATATGGAGGCATCCAAAATCATCCGGGCGTGAAATCACGGGCCCGCGGCGGAGGATATAAACCTTATGCAAAAGGTGGCGTCATTACCCATGATCATATTGCTCGTGTTGGTGAAGGAAATAAGAGAGAAGTAATCATTCCTCTTGAACAGCATCGCAATCGAGCGCTTGGATTGTTAGAGTATGCACAAAAAGCACTTGGTGTATCTTCTCAGCCAGCCCCGGTTATCCTGCCAGAAGAACAAACACAAGCGGTTAGAAATGTTATGAGTCGTCCCGCGCAAATGATGAAACAAGGGGTTCGGGATGTGATTGTTCAAATTATGGGAGAGAGCCATTATCACAATGAAATGGACGCTGAAAAGGTTGGAAGGATCGCTGTTAAGGCGGTAGAAGAACACTTAGAAGAAGAATACTTTGCTGGAGGGGAGATGGCGGTATATGACTAAAAGTGTATATGAAATTTGGCTGTCTTGGCAGAATGGAAAAGAAAAGTTCCAGCTGCCTGTCCTCCCTTCTTCAATTGAGATCAACAGCCCTTCAAAAAATGAAAGCATAGACCTTGCCGGTTTCGGTGAGATAACAATATTACAAGATCCAGCGGCGAAAACATTTCAGTTTTCGTCTTTTTTTCCGGCGAAATGGAGTCCGCTTTGCGAAGTGCGGCCAACAAAGTTATCGATGCCTTGGAATTATATCAAACGCTTGGAGGCTTGGAGAGAAAGCAAACTCCCTATTCGTTTTATTGTAACAGGCACTCCTATTAATTTTGCGGTGTCTATTGATGACCTTTCTTATAAAGAAGGAGAGAAGGATATCGGTGATCTTGATTACACCATTGCGCTGAAAGAGTATACCTTTGTCACTTCTCGAAAGATCAATACCAAAAAGAAAACGAATGCGAACGGTGGCAACAAGAAGAGGCCGGATACGAAACCGATTCCCAAAAGTTATAAGGTGAGGAAGGGAGATACTCTCACCGGGATTGCTAAAACAATTTATAAAAATAGTGCCGAGTGGAAAACCATTTGGGAAGCGAACAAGCAAATGCTGATTAAGCGGGATAAACGAAATGTCAAGCAACCAGGGCGTTATATTTATCCGGGACAAGTGCTGACTATTCCTCAAAAACCTAAAAAAACCACAGGTACAGGAGTGACAGGCGTAAACCTCAGGAAAGTCCAGACGGGCACTGTGTCTGTCGCTCCTCGTAAGTGAGGGAGACACATGATTGAATTATTTTTAGTGAAGCCTGACTATATGATGGCCATCCCTGTTTCAACAGTCACATGGTCCGGCCAGAGATATCAAGCAGCACGCAAAATCGAAGCAAATATCTTGTACAGCGATACAGGTTTGCATTTTTACCAGCAGGTGATTGAGGGAGATACGCTTCTTTTTAAGTGGAAGGGGAATGAATTGTTTCGTGGTACTGTGTTTAACCGATCCCGTAATAAGAACGGCCAGCTTACCTTAACAGCGTATGACATGCTTCAGTATTTCTTAATTAACAAGGACATCTATAACTTTTTAGGAAAGCGCCTGGATGAAATCCTTGTGAAGATGTGCAAAGACTCCGAAATCCCACATGGTTCTTTTGTCAACACAAAGGAGAAGGTGGGGAAAGTGATTGATCAAGAGACCCCGCTTTATGACATTGCACTTAGGGCCATGATCGATACTCACAAAGTTTCAAAACGTAAATTCCACATTTACTCTCGTCTGGGAAAAATTCATCTTACAGAGTTAAAAAAGCAGGACATCCAATGGGTACTTGAAGTTGGCAATAATATTATTGACTACACGTATGATACTTCTATCGAGGAAACAGCCACTCGTGTCAAACTGGCGTCTGGTGAAGGAGATAAAACAGTCACGGCCATCGTTACTGACAGTGAAGGCAAAAAGCAGTTCGGGGTCATCCAACATTTTGAAAAAGTTTCCGAAAGCTTAAACAAGTCTGCTTTAACCAAAAAAGGAAAAGAGATTCTTAATAAGAAAAAGGGAGTCAAAAAGAAGTTGGATGTGGAGGCGTTAGGAATTGAGTCTGCGACAAGCGGGAACGCCATCTACGCCATTATTGATGATATTCGTTTAAAGAGGACAATGTATATTGACACAGACATTCATACGTTTGTTGGGAATAAGCATACGATGAATCTTCATTTGATTGAAACCAATGATTTTCCCGAAATGGAAGAGTTAACTTCTTCAACTCCTTCAGGTTCAAGTACAGGCACAGGTACAGTAGGAGGATCTCCAAAAGCTCAAGAAGTTGTTACCCTTGCCAAAAGCTATATCGGTCGCCTCAAATATGTTTATGGAGGAAAGAATATTGCTCGAGGAAGCGGTGACTGTTCTGGGTTTACGAAGTTTATTTATAAAAAGGTTGGCATAGACATTGGTGACGGTACAGCTACACAAATTAAAAAAGGCAGAAAAATAGATCCATCTGCAGCACAAGCTGGAGACTTAGTTTTCTTTAAAGGAACAATCAAAGAGCGCGGGCCAAATGCAGTCAGTCATGTTGGTATTGTAACGAAGCCGGGATATTGTGTGAGTCTAGGAAACAGCGGATGTAAAGAGCACGGGTATTTACGAAGTAATCATCCCTATTGGGGGCCTAAGTTTATGCAAATCAATCGGGTGCTTTAAAGGGGCGAGTGAGATGGCGTTACGAAATACTATTAAACAGCTGGCTCTGGAAGCAAATGGAGCAGAAAATCCTGTGAGAATTTTAGATGCTGATGTTATTTCCACAGATCCTTTGAGAATTCGGTTGATGAATAACAATAAGCTCATTCTTTTTAAAGAGTCATTTATTATTCCGGAGTCGCTGACAGATTACACTGTGCAAGTACAAACACCGCACGGTATAGAGATGCATACGGTACTGAATGCGTTGAAAACCGGGGATCAACTTAAAGTCGCTTCTGTTCAGGGAGGAGGCTTATATTATGTTCTTGATCGAGTCGGTAATTAGGAGGTGATGGTCGTGGCTTTATCACCAGAAGTTGAGATTCCGGAGGTGGACGAACTATCGGTCAATGAGCTCTTGGAATTAAAAACCTATCGGTTTGATTTTGAAACCCGAAGATTGACCAGTGAACTTATCAGTGGCTTGGATGCTATTAAGCAATCTATCCTGTTTGCGCTGCATATTCCACGCTATACTCATCCCATTTATTCGGCAGATACAGGGAATGAGTTGGCAGATATGCTAGCTGACAATGAAACAACGGTTGCTTTTAAAATTATGGAGATTGAGCGCCTTGTTACAGAGGCGCTTATTTATGATCCTCGAATTGAACAAGTCTATGATTTTGTTATTGAACATATTGAAGACGCTTTTCATGTGAATTTTAAAGTAGATACAGCCCTCGGAGAAATAGAGATAAAGGAGGTGTTATCAGCCTGATGTTTGAACAATACACTTCTGAGTCCCTTTTGCAAGAAATGATCAATGACACAAAGCCGGAATTTGATGTAAGTGAGACATCTCCCCTTTATGCATCTTATGCTGCTAGTGCCAATCAAACAGCAAAGGTTTATCGGTATTTGGAAAGAGTGCTAGAGCTGGTTTTTGCCTCAACGAGTGAGGGGGACTATCTAGAAAAGAGAACCTCTGAAATGGATGTTTATTATAGAGATGCAGTGGCAGCTATACGCAGAGGAGAGTTCAATATTTCGGTTCCCGTGGGGAGCCGTTTTTTTGTGGAAGATGTTTATTTTGTAGTGTCAGAGAATGAAAACGGCATCCAGTTGTTATGCGAGGAAGAAGGAGAAATAGGAAATGCATTCCCAGTTGGAACGGAATTACTTCCTGTTGAAACAATCGAGGGACTAGAAACGGCTCTGCTGGGAGAAATCATTATTCCAGGGAGAGAGAAAGAGAAAGAAGAATCCCTATTTGTCCGGTATCAAGAGAAGGTTGCTGAACCAGCGACAAGCGGAAATATCGGTCA
The DNA here is from genome assembly GCF_016820555.1 of Bacillus sp. REN10. GTDB lineage: Bacteria > Bacillota > Bacilli > Bacillales > Domibacillaceae > Bacillus_CE. The sequence goes on from NZ_JADHDW010000004.1 coordinate 257,532, forward strand.
CTATAAAGAGTGGGTGCGAGAATTTGAGGGAGTAGGCGCTGTCAGAGTATTTCCGAATTGGGATGGTCCAGACACAGTTAAAGTGGTTATTGTTAACTCTGAATTTATGCCGGCTTCTCCTGAATTAGTGCGGATGATTCAGACCGCTTTAGACCCCGTGCCTGGTCAGGGAGAAGGATTGGCTCCTATTGGCGCTTTTGTAACTGTGGAAAGTGCCGCAGCTTCCACAATAAACGTTTCAGCAACAATAGAAATCGATTCTTCTACGACATTAGAAACGGCAGAGGCGCAATTCAAACAAGTATTAGCCGAGCATTTAAAAACCATTGCTTTCAAAGAAGATGTTGAACCGATTGTGAGAGAGAGAGTTATTGGTTCGCTATTAGTAGGCATTCAGGGAGTAATTGATTATTCCAATCTATTAATTAACGGTCAAACGGCTAATATCACTCTCTCTGAAAGCGAAACACCAGTCGTTGGGCAGGTGACGTTAAGTGTCTAGCCAAGAAGAGATACTCACAGATTTACCGGTTATTCTTCGCGAATCACCAGAATTTAAGGAAATGGCCAGAGTGCAGGGGAAAATCTTTGATCGTTTGGAAGGTCACATTGACGATGTGCTCAATAATACATTTATCGATGATGCTATATGGGGCCTATCGATTATGGAAAAAGAATTCAAAATTCCTACAGATGTGAATAAGCCGCTCGATCAGCGTCGCTCTGTTCTGAAGGCTAAAAAGCGTGGTATCGGCACAGTTAGTGCGAGCCTGATTAAAAGTGTAGCTGAATCCTTCCGAAATGGTTCAGTTGAGGTGAAAGCAATAAAAGGTCAATCGAAAATACTTGTGACATTTAACGATGTATATGGCATCCCTCCTAATTTGGAGGATATAAAGCAAGCTATTCGAAAGATACTGCCGGCACATCGCGTTATTGAATTCCAATTCAAATACTTGCTCATCAAAGATGTTCAAAAGATGACACTGGCCGAGATGGAAGCTACGCCACTAAATAAATTTGCGGGAGGTGCATAATATGTCTGGGACTACTCCTCGTTTAAATCTATATATGAAAGATCCAGTTGTTGATCAAGAGGATACATTTAATATTGAAACTATGCTAAATGGAAACTGGCGTAAGATCGATGAAAAAGTCGCAACAAAAGAAGAGCTTGCAGCTGCAGGTAAAGTGCAATCAGTAAACGGAAAAACAGGAGCAGTCACACTTACTGCTGCAGATGTGGGAGCCGAAACACCGGTGGGAGCACTCCAGCAAATTAATGCAGCTATTGCAGCTCTTATTAACGGAGCTCCTGGAGCATTAGATACTTTGGAAGAGTTAGCAAACGCTATGGGGAAAGATCCTAATTTCGCTACCACAGTGATCAATCGAATAGCCGCAGCTGAGCAGAAAAACACCGAAACGGAACAAAAAGTTACGTCGCATTTGGCGGAAGATGCGAAGCGGATCAAAGTAAAAACTAACAGAACCATTTCAGCAGTTAACTGGACATTAGATTCTGCTTCACAGTTGTACATCTACGACTTAAACGATGCCGATATCACCGCAGAAACCATTGTTGATGTAAATATAAAGGTCAGTGATTTAGAAAAGGCAGTGGATTTAAAATCTGCAAATGAAAGCTTTAATGGTTATGTTCGTCTATATGCTGAATCTCCTCCTGCTGAAAGTATTATTTGCGATTTAAAACTGATTAGGCAGGTGTTTTAAATGGCTGTTGGTAAAGTTAATATTGGTTCAGGTGGCGGTGGTAAATTAAACATTTTCACACAATTATCAGAACCAAAAACTAAAGAAGGTATATGGATAAAAACAGACCGACTGAAAAAAGAAGTAATTAATGACAATCAATTATACTTTGCAAACGCTTGGATTACTGATACTTCACTACTACCATCACCGCCTTATTCTTATGTATTTAGTAGTGCCATTGTTTCAGTAGGTAACGATATTTATCTATTCTCAGGTGGTTATTTATCTAAATTTAATAGATTAGAAAATACTTGGACTGTTATTGGTTCAGCACCATTTGGTACAAGTGCCTGCTATGCTTTTTATTACAATGGTGAAATTTATGTGTTTAGTGCAACAGGATCATACAAATATAATATTTTAAACAATACTTGGAGTGGAATAGCTTCTCCAACACAACCTCATTACAAAGGTTATAACGTTATTATAGGGTCTAAAATATATGCAAGTTACGGAAGTCCCAGTGATATTGGGACACAGTCAAACTATCTTGAGGAATATGACATTCCAACAAATACTTGGAAAACCTTGATATCGACTGGGGCAGGTAGAAGTGCTTGCGGTATTGCGTATGGGAATGGATTTTTTATGTTAGGTGGAAATACAACATCGGTAGATACTGAAAAACGTTTCCGATATTATGATGTATCTACTAACACTATAACCGACAAAGGAACACTTCCGGTCCTAGGTTCAAACGTGACAGGTATTGTAGTTGGTGATACCTTGTACGTTATGCCATATTCAGACGGAAGATTTTATAAATATGATATTAAAGGAAATGTTTGGACACAACTACCAGGTTTAGGAGCAACTACAACCTTTAAAGAAGCTGTTATGGTCGGTGATAGGATGTATATTATATCTTCTTTAAAAATGTATATCTTTTCTTTTACCGCTAAAGTTTATGAAGAAGGCTCTTGTGTGCTGACTAGAAGTAGTGATAAATCCGGAAAATATATGACGGAATTAGTTAGTTTATCAAAACCAATAGAAGGACAGTTTCCTAGATTATTGTCTTGCTTTGATGATATTTGGATGTATTATGATGGGAATTTACAAACACTACCGACCTATTATGGCGACGGAACCAAATGGATGAAATTTAAAAATTAGAGGTGACAATAATGAATCTAACATACGAAATAACAAACAACGGTTATAAGATTTTAAGGGATGGTGTCGTCTGGATTATTCAGGAAGGGTATATCCCGTTCTCAGCTCAGACTATGGAAGAAAGCGCACAACTCCATATTAATGATATTCTAGCCAATCATAATCAGCCGCCAACAGAATCACTCGAAGATCAGATTAAGCAGTTGCAGGATGAGAATGCTGTACTTACTGCAAGTCTAATAGATTTAAAAACGCAGTACACGTCTGTTCCGTGTCAATATCACCAAGATTACTCTGTAAAAATCGATAAAGTATTAGAGGGGGTAGAAGCAGATGGAACGGTCTAGTGACTTTGCACTTTTAGAAATGGCTTGGAATCGTCCACGGAAGCTCGTAACGATCGAACAGCTAAATTTATTTGTTAAACGGGGCAAAATAACCGTGGAAGAGTTTCGATTAATAACAGGGCAAGATTACACAAACGCTTAGTAGGCGTTATTTTTTATGCCATTTCAGGACGATAATGCGACACAACCAAGACGGGCTCCGGCTCGTCTTTTTATTATGATTAAGGAGTGAGTAGATGCAACATAACACAGATACTTTATATAACACAGTTCTAGGCGGCAGCGTATCAGCTGTCGCTTATTTCGTCGGGGGAGTGGACCATTTGATTAAAGCGCTTGTGATCATGATGATTATCGATTATGTAACGGGGCTCATGATCGCGTGGAACAATAAAACAATCAGTAGTGAGATCGGTTTTAAAGGACTCATGAAAAAAACAGCCATGATTCTTGCTGTTGTTGTAGCTGTGCAGATGGACCACATTAGCGGCTCGGGTGGGCAGTTTATGCGGAACACGATGATCATGTTTTTAATCGGCATGGAAGGAATCAGCTTTATTGAAAACCTCGGCCACCTCGGTGTTAAAGTGCCGAAGCAAATCAGTTCGGTGTTTGCGCAATTGAAAGAGGATAATGAAGTAAAAAAGGAGCGTGAATCGAAATGAGTAAAGTAGTTGTAATTGACTCCGGACATGGCCTTCCTGATCCGGGGGCAGTAAAATACGGACAAGAATATCAGTATGCTTTTCAGATCGGCGCAGAGGTGGCGAAGCGGCTGCCAGAATCTATCAAAGTGATTTATACAAGAACATCCGATAAAGCGCTGGACAACAACAAAGGTAGGGATTTAAACATCCGTTGTAACATCGCAAACAAAGCGCGTGCCAGTCTGTTTGTCAGTATTCATCTAAATGCAGGCGGAGGCACTGGATATGAAACACTGGTGTACTCACCTTGCAAAGAGGGAGATACGGTGCATACTGAAGTAGCTAAAATTTTACGTAAACACGACATTAAAGACCGTGGTATTAAGTCACGTAAAGACGTTCGTGTGCTAAATGGTACACAGATGCCAGCTTTATTACTAGAGTGTCTATTTATTGACAACAAATCTGATATGGACAAGTTAAACAACCCATCGTTCTTTAACGACTTCTGCCAAGCGATTGCTGATGGTATTGCGAAGGCTGTAGGCGTAGCACCTGTTAAATCAGCAACTACACCTAAAAAAGAGGAGGAACCAGCAGTGGAACAATACAAAAAAGATGCTAAACCATCACCCACATTAGCGAAAGAATTCGAGAAAGCTGTTGAAGCAGGTATCACAGACGGCACATACCCGCAGCGACAAGCGACACGAGAAGAAGTTGCTGTAATGGTGTATCGCGCCATGAAGAAGCTTAGCGTGAACTAGACGCAACTTGACGCACTAACTCTGGTACATCATGTACCAGACCTTATTTTATTAATAAAACCCCAGCTATTACAGCCGGGGTTATTTCTTAATATACTAGTTTAAATTCATTGTAATCAATGTCGTCCCATCCTTGCTCGTCTAAGAACGCTTGCTCATCGAATCCGATTAACTCTAGCGCTTGATCTACCGTCAAACTTTGATTTGTTACTACCTCTCCTACTACTACATCCTCATACATTACTTTTGCCATTTTCATTTCCTCCTCGATTTTTAAGTTTTCCTGTTGACCTCTTGTTGTTAATACTAATATATCATATAAATAATACCATGTAAATAATTATATATAAAATAATTTATTTTCTTTTGTTCTTTGCGTATTCTTCGAGATCGGAGCGTAAATACAACCGTGTTTTCCGTGCTGTTCCGAATTCTACAAAAGGAGTGATCCGTCCAGTGGTAACCGACTGGTTAAAGCCGGGAACGGATTGGCCCGTAATTGATCGAGCTTCATCTTGCATTACTAAATTTTTTTCGATCCAACCTTTAATTTCTTCATTTGTCATTATCTTTTTCCTCCAGTGCTTTAATGTACGGCTGGTGATAGTCTATTTCAGCCTGTTTTCTAGCTGCAATAGCATCGTTTATATCTTTAAAAGTACCTAGATACTTACGTTTTCCTTTTATTGTTATACTTGCTTCAAAGTATTCTTTACCACGTCTATTTCTTCTGTGTACGCCTTTGTGTCCAGTCTTGCTGTCCGATCGCACTTTTTTAGTAAGGAGCGGAACTTGTACACCATCCACAGTTTTTTCTTCAGTGAGTATTTTTCTTGCTTGCCTGATCTGCTCTTCTTTCGCACAACCGCACGATACTTTTTCACCGCGACGTAAACTTGTAGCGTTAGCTTCCGTTGGTTCTCCACAATCACATTTACATAACCACAGTGCATTTTCGTTCTTTGTCATTCCTGCACGTTCGATAACGGTTAATTTTCCAAACTTTTTACCTGATAGATCAAGCGCGTTGGGAGGAGTTTTCTTCCGTAAGCAACCACAAGATTTTTTTGTACCGCGAAGTAATTGACCTCTAGTAGCAGTCGTTTCATTTCCGCAAGAGCACTCACAAATCCAAGCGACCTCATTTCTCAAACGCTCTGGACTTTCCTTTATAGCTGTTAATTTACCGAAAATCTGTCTAGTGAGATCAACTTGTTTCATTATGCGATCGCCTCCACAACTTCGTATACAGCAATTAATTCATCCTCTACACCATTTTGACGAGCACCAAATAAGTCCATAGCACCTAACTTTCTACCGATAAAGTTGTCTTGTGCATCAAACTCTAACATAGCAACTTGTTGTTTAAATCCTTTGTTTACATAGATGCGACGCTTGCCGTATTTCTCCCACACGTTTACTTTAACCTCGTTACTTAATTTATTTTGAATCATTTCTGCAACTTCTTTAACTGATTTTTTAGCAGTGTTCTTTGCTTCTGCCCACGCCATAGTAAGAGCTTGAGCAAAATATTCTTTTACCTTGCCACCGAATTTAACTACCCCTTGACGCGCAATTTCCCAAGCTCTTACCATTACGTTTTTCATTTTTGTTTCCTCCTTTGTTTTATTAACTATATAAATAATACCATGTAATTAATTATATGTAAAGTGGGTTAACGAAAGTTTTTCAATTATTTTTTTACATAAGAAAAACCCTGATCGAATAGGATCAGGGCCTGCTTTTATGCAAATAAAAAATCCCCGACTACAGCCATCAGAGATTTTTCCACATAGTTTAGAAATATTAACAATTTAAAATTAATTTACATTCCACGTAGTTGATGTGGTCTATATTTAGAATAACACAGTAATGTTTAATCCTTCAAGTGACTTTTCAGAATCATCAAACCCACGATAAATTACTTTCTTAATTGTTTGTTCATAAATTGAATGAAAAGCTGGTAAGTAAAACTGTTCTCGTTGTTCATCGTCATAATAATTATCTTCATCCAGCAAATATCTATCAGCTTGCTTTGCGAGAAGTTTTTTCGTTTCGTTCAAATTTTCTATTGCTACATATAGATTTTCAAGTATCATACCTTTATTTTTAACTATCCGCTTAACGAGACAATACTCCGCATTAAACATCATAGTTGATCTGTCCAGCCGCAATAGAGCTTTGCTGTACACTTTGCTATCCTTCCTAAATTCGATATACATACCATTTTCGTCGATTTCAGCATAAACAATAAAGTCGTTTGTATACTTGTAGATAAAAGCTTCATCTTCCTCGAATACTTCAAATCCATTTGCGATAAACATGTTTTTTATTTCTTCGAGATCAGCATCGCCTATTTTTAATCCTTTTTTTGGATTCGGTTGATCTTTCAAAATCACATATGTCTTTCCAATTTTCTTCGCCTGGATTAACTCATCCCGACAAAGTTTTTTTACGTGATCAGCTGATAGCCCCCATAAGTCAGCCGCATCCTGTACACCTATAACGTTTTCTAAAATATTCATCTTAATACCTCCATTTTGATTAATCTTCAATCATCGCAAGAACAGTGTTAGCAGCACGACTATAACGTTTGAACTCTTCTAAACCTTCTGTTCCGCGTAAGTTGTCAAAACTATTAACTATTTTATATAAAGTTGAACCCGTTTCGTACTTATCAGTTACAGATTTGAAAGCGTTAATCCAAACACCAGCGCGATTTTCTTTTTCTTCTAAGTGAACTAATAAATCTTTTAAGTTTTGAGATGATTTAAGTTTTGCATTTTCTTGCTTTTCGTATTCAGTAATTAAAGTACGAATAGCTGGAAGGTGACTGATGAAGATATCACGGATATCGTTGGCCCAAGCGATTTGCTTATCAGATCCCTTTAATTCAACAAGATTAGCCACGGCGTTCTTTACCTCCTTCCAAGCAAGCTTGAGAGACTCCGCAAAATATTCTTTTACTTTACCACCGAATTTTACTACTGCTGCTTTCGCGATCTCCCAAGCTCTAGTCATAACGTTCATTTTAACTGCCTCCTTTTTATTAACCGTTATCGGTTATCTTGTATATAATATATCATGATATTATATAACCGTCAACGGTTATTTTTGATTTATCAAATTATTTTTAACAGATTTTTTACAGTGAATTAGGATGAATTTCACAAACACATGAGAAGATATAAGTGATAACAAAGGGGAGGGGATAGTATGTTTATTGTTGAGTTGTGGGACTATGACGATGAAGTGATGTTTGATCTTTATTCAGATCTGACTTTGACAGAAGCTTTAGAAATCATTAACAAAATGAAGGAAACTGTTACTTCTTATTATGATTACGAACGACAGACGACGATGAACCAGCGATACATAAGCCACAATAGACTTATCAGAAAGATAGGAAGTCAGAGATACAAAGGTTATCAGTTATTCTTACAAGCTTATCCAGCTTGAATAGATTAAAGTTCGTAGTCCTGCGATGAGCGGGGCTTTTTTTATTTATTCAATTGAATAGAAGTAAAAGTGGCCATAACCTCAACCTTGGACCTTCGCCCTTGAGTATGATCGTCGTAGCTTGAAGTCAATACCAGCAGCGGCGACATTTCAACGCGAAAAATCAGCATGAAAAAATCCCGCCTAAAAGAATTAATAAAAATCAAAAATAGAGGATATTTTGTGTGATTTAGAGAAGAGGTACGGTGACGGTCAGGTGCAAAGGTATGTGTGGTGGTTAATAAAAATTTATCTTCTATTATTATAGAAAAAAGTAGTTCTGAGGAATCCGACGTGCCGATTTTGTGCCGACGGAGATTGAAAAAGTATAAAACAGTTTGGATAATAAAACAGATAGAGCGTTTATTTATAACGGCATCTGAAATCGTTGAAAAAGCTTTAAAAACAGTCATTAATTAAGTTCGAGATGGAAGGTTCTATCGGGTAATATACAACAACCCTTGTCACGTCAACATTCGTGGCAAGGGTTGTTTTTATTTTTTAGGCCAGCTTGCTTCATTCTTGAAACCAATGTACTACATATATAGCGCGGATATAGTGACTGTTGATTACATACTTCCACGCATTCATTTACACTAAATATTTTATACTATGGAAAAAATTATAGTTTTTTTTCAGAAAAACATTGAAAATGATTATCACTTATAATACAATAGTTTTTGAAATTGAAAATCATTATTGATTAGGGGAGAACAGGATGAAGCATAAGTTTTCGATGTTTGTATTGCTAATGACATTGCTTGTTGTGCTTGCTGCATGCGGTAATTCAAAGTCGGAAGAAAAGTCGGCAGCAACAAACGAAAAAGAAGGCGAAAAAACAGAAAGCACCGTACGCGAAGTAACGCATGCGATGGGTACAGCTGAAATTGAAGGTAAGCCTAAGCGCATCGTCACGTTATATCAAGGCGCAACAGATACAATTTTAGAATTTGGTATTACACCGGTTGGCGTTGTGGAATCTTGGGCACAGCAACCAATGTATGACTATTTAAAAGAGGATTTAAAAGATGTGAAATATGTTGGCTTAGAAACGCAACCGAATTTAGAAGAGATTGCGGCATTAAAGCCGGATTTAATTATTGCAACAAAAATTCGCCATGAAGAAGTGTATGAGCAATTAAATAAGATTGCACCGACAATTGTGAATGAAACATTGTACGATTTTAAAGATACAGCTAAATTAATCGGTGAGGCAACAGAGGAACAAGCGAAGGCAGACGAGCTTGTAAAGGCTTGGGAAGAGCGCGTAGCTGACTTCAAAGGAAAAATGGAGAAAGAGAAAAAATATCCGATTAGTGCGGCAGTGTTAAACTACCGTGAAGATCATGCGCGTATTTATGTAACAGGCTTTGCAGGTTCTATTTTAGGTGAGCTTGGCTTCGATGGTCCGAAAGATTTAAAAGGTGAAAATTTAGAAATTGTGAAATTAAGTGACAAGGAAAGCATTCCGCAAATGAATGCGGACGTTATTTTCCAATTCATGGAGGATAACGAAGCCGTTAAGAAAACGTATGAGGAGTGGACAAGCCATCCACTATACAAAAACTTAGATGCTGTGAAAAATGATCAAGTAACGACAGTAGATGAAATTACATGGAACTTTGCAGGGGGATTACAATCTGCAAACTTAATGCTTGATGGTTTATACGAGCACTTTGGCTTACAAAAATAATACAGAAAAAAAGAGGAAATCAACAGGTTTCCTCTTTTTAAAATAGGAGCAATAGGGAATATGTTACGATCCTCAACAGCAAAATTAACTGGCATGATTACGGTTGCACTCCTCGTGTTTGTCCTGTTTTTGTGTAGCTTAGCGATGGGGCAAACGTCCATCTCCTTCTCCCTTGCTTGGGAAGTATTAACGAATTATGACGCTGCCAATACAGACCACTTAATTATCGCAACGAGCCGTTTATCTCGCGCTATTATTGCGATTGTCATTGGTATGTCGCTTGCTATAGCAGGTGTGCTTGTTCAAGCACTTACACGAAATCCACTTGCAGCTCCTGATTTATTGGGAATAAATGCAGGTGCGATTTTCTTTATTGTGTTTGCGGTTACGTGGTTGAACATGCAGTCTTTAAGTCATTATATGTGGTTTGGCTTTTTGGGCGCTACGGTAGCAGGTGCCGGAGTATTTTTCCTAAGTAGTATCGGACGAGATGGGCTTACCCCCATTAAAGTGATTTTAGCAGGTACCGCATTATCCGCTCTATTCATGTCGTTTACACAGGGCATGCTGGTCATTGATGAGCAATCGATGCAAACCGTCTTATTTTGGTTAGCAGGTTCAATTGCGGGGCGTGATCTTAGCATGCTATTAGATGTACTGCCGTTTTTAGCACTTGCTATTATAGTTAGCTTCAGCATGGGGAAGGCAATGAATGTCTTTAGCTCAGGTGATGATATTGCGAAAAGCTTAGGGCAAAACGTCGGTTATATTAAACTGACAATCGGCGTATTAGTGATCGTGTTAGCAGGCGGCTCTGTAGCTGTCGTTGGGTCTATTGGCTTTATTGGCTTAATCGTCCCACATATGGCAAAAAGCTTAATCGGCACCGATTACCGCTGGACGCTTCCATTTAGTGCCTTGCTTGGTGCCGTGATTTTATTAGCTGCCGATATTGTAGCGCGCTTTTTAATTAGCCCGCTTGAAGTGCCTATCGGCGTGATGACGGCATTTATCGGTGGTCCGTTCTTTATTTACTTAGCGAAAAAAGGGGTGTCTAAACAATGAGAGCTTGGACATTTCGTTTTTATCAAGAAAAAATATCGTTTCAAATGACGGCAAGATGGCTTTCGGTATGCAGCAGTGTGTTCATCCTTTTAGCTGCACTATTTATGGTGTACTTAAGTGCAGGGAGCGAATGGGTGCCGGTAGGGGATGCCATGAAAAATGCGTTACAGCTGTCAGATTCGCATGCCTTTGTCATTGGTGAACTGCGCCTTCCGCGCGCCTTGCTTGCTATGCTTGTCGGAGGGGCACTCGCTGTATCGGGCTTAATTTTACAAAGCATTGTACGGAATCCGCTTGCCTCGCCTGATATTATCGGAATTACAAGCGGTGCTTCGTTTGCTTCCATTTTATTTATTAGTATAGGAACATTCAGCATGGCCTTTTTACCTGTTGCCGCGATGGTAGGTGGTTTTATAACCGCCACATTCATTTATTTGCTGTCATGGAGTAAAGGGGTAACACCGATTCGTCTCGTTTTAATCGGTATCGGTGTCAGTGCGATTTTAAAAGCGGGTGTTACGTTCCTCCTTGTTTATAGTGATACATATACGACCTCCAAGGCCTATATTTGGATCACAGGAAGTGTGTATGCCGCAACTTGGGATGATGTACAAGCATTAGCCTTATGGCTCCTACTGCCTGTACCATTGATATTGTATGTAAGTAAAAGCTTAACGCTTTCAGAGCTTGGCGATGATATTGCGATCAGCATGGGCATTCGCTTACAAACACAGCGTTTTTTATTACTCATGTGCAGCGTTATACTTGCCGCATCTGCTGCAGCGTATGCAGGCGGTATTGAATTTGTCGGTTTAATGGCCCCACATATGGCAAGGAAACTTGTAGGACGTTCGATTTTAGGACTGTTTCCTGTAACAGCCATGATTGGCGCTACACTTGTGCTTTTTGCTGATTTACTGGCACGTACATTATTTTTACCGCTCGATATTCCAGCAGGGGTATTTACTGCAACTATTGGTGCACCATTCTTTATTTACTTATTATTCCATAACCGAAATCGTTAGGAGGTAAGACGTTGAATAGTTTATCAACGAAAGAATTATCGCTGCATTATCATACACATACCGTGATCCAAAATTTAAGTTTTTCCATTCCAGCAGAAAAAATTACGGTGCTTGTTGGCGCCAACGGCAGTGGGAAGTCGACGCTTCTTCGCTCCTTTGCCCGTTTATTAAAGCCAACGGAAGGCGCCATTTTTTTAGAAGAGCGTGAGATGCAGTCGATTTCGACAAAAGAAATTGCACAGCGTCTGGCGATTTTACCGCAAGGACCAACAGCTCCCGAGGGTGTAACGATTTATCAGCTTGTTAAGCAAGGGCGTTACCCGCACCAAAGCTGGTTTCAAAACTGGTCCAAAGAGGATGAAGCCCTTGTTCATCAGGCGTTAGAGGCAACGCAACTGCTTGCGATTAAAGATCAGCCATTGGATGCCTTATCTGGTGGACAGCGTCAGCGTGCATGGATTGCGATGACACTTGCACAGGAAACACCGATTATTTTATTAGATGAGCCGACGACCTACTTAGATGTAACTCATCAAATTGAGCTGCTCGATTTTTTATTTGAGCTCAACCGCACACATAAGCGCACCATTATTATGGTGTTACACGATTTGAATTTAGCTTGTCGCTATGCGGATCATTTAGTAGCGGTACATGAAAAAACAGTAGCGGCGCAAGGGGCACCAGAGGAAATAGTAAATGCAGAGATGGTGAAGCGGATATTTAATTTAGATGCCCTGATTGAGCGTGACCCGATTTTTGGCACACCACTTTGTATTCCAAAGGGCAAGGGACGTGTGATTACATGACATTACATACTTATGGCGTACTACTTGGCGATGAAGCAACAGGTATCCCGCTTACCAATTTAACGGATGAAGTGGTGTTACGACCGATCATCAAACGCTATGCGGACTATTTAGAAACGTCATCGCTTGCAGTAGCAGGCTCGTTATTTCTGAAGCGTTACGCAGTTGTCACCGCTGCTGCCTGCCTAGATTATTATGGGCTACAGCAGCGCATGGACGACTGGTGGTCATCGGCGCGCTTTTTGGCTGATGAATTTACCGTACAGGCCTGTCAGACGACTAAAACATTACCATGTGAATGGCACGAGCTTGTGCTTTTGCATATGCATGAGGTCGTCGAGCAGGTGGCTCAGCTAGGCAAAGTGCCGCGCAGTATTTTGTGGGAGAATGTAGCTGTACGCTTAAACGCTGTCTTTCAACGGCAAATGACGAATTATCCATTTGAGCAATTATGTGCAGTGCAGCGTGTGTTAGCCAACTGGCAAGTAGAAGGGAAAAGTCCGTTGCAGCCTTATTTATACGTACATGAATTAGGAGAATCACAGCCGCGTAAAACATGTTGCCGTTACTATCAATTAACGAAGAAGGAAGAAGGCATGCCCTATTGTCTCGTCTGCCCACTTCAGCAATAGAAATTCTCTGAAAAGTCACGCATACTTCATTGAAGTCGAAATGAAAGAACCCTTGTCACATTAACTTTCGTGGCAAGGGTTCTTTCTGTTTGCCTAAACTCTTGAAAACAATGGATTGAAGTGCTATGGTAAATTTCATCACGATAGCTGGAGGGTTCTTGGTTGAATGTTTTCGTAAATAAATTAAAAGCAATGACTTGCGGACAAATTATTTTTTATATCATAATCGTTCTTTGTTTGATCAGCTCTGTTGTGTTTGTGGATCACAATCACTCTTTCTATGATCGTCCAATCGCGAAAGTCATTGATACAAGTGTGGAAGATACAGTGAAAATGACGGATGAGCATCATAATGAAGACCAGCTATCTACACAACATATTACCGCTGTCATCCAAAACGGAGACGAAAAAGGCCAGCTTATTGATTTAACGAACAAGTACTCATTGTCCGGGATTTATGATCAAGCTTATCAAGTTGGAAATGAATTATTTGTGTCGATTGATAAAAAGACAAATGAAAAAGCAAATTTAACCGGAAACATTATAAATGTAAAACGAGATAAGTATATTGTCATCATTGGTTGGGTGTTTATCTTTACTTTGCTGATCGTTGGAAAAAAGCAAGGATTGTTCTCTATTATTGGCTTCGCGTTCAACGCCGTTTTATTGTTCTATGCATTAGACGTTTACGTGAATACTACAAATCTGAGTTTACTATGGATATGTGGCATCATAGCGATTCTTTTTACGGTCATTTCCTTGTCGCTGGTTAACGGTTTGAATGAAAAAACATATGCAGCCATCGTGACCACGCTGATTGGAACATTCACTTCTTTGTTGATTACTTATCTGGCCATGTGGGCCACGGCTGAAAATGGTCTTCATTATGAAGAAATGCAATTTTTGACTCGTCCTTACTATTTAGTATTTATGGCAGGGTTATTCATTGGATCGTTAGGAGCTGTCATGGATGTGGCGATTACGATGTCTTCTTCGATCTTTGAGTTGTATGAAAGAAATCCGAACATATCGATCAAAGCACTGAAAACTTCAGGGGTGGATATCGGAAGAAATATTATGGGAACGATCACGAGTATTTTGTTTTTTGCCTATATAAGTGGTTCGATTCCAGTCCTTATTTTATATTTGAAGAATGGAGTACCATTAGGTTTCACTCTTTCTATGACTCTTTCATTGGAAATCGCTAGAGCTTTGGCGGGAGGAATTGGTGTCGTGTTAACGATTCCGATTAGCCTATATACGTCTATTTATTTCGTTAATCGAAAGAGGGCAAGATCATGAATGTATTACTATTGCTGACAATCATTTTATTTATGTTAATGGTACTCATTGGCGGAAAAAAAGGAATACGATCCTTTTTTTCTTTATTTTTAAACTTTGGTGTGATTTTTCTAACGATATTATTTATGTTAGATCCACAAAGTAATACAATGATCGTCACATTGATTGCATGTGTCATGATTAGTTGTATTAATCTATTCTATATTAATGAAGTGAACGGTCAAACGATCACTGCCTTCCTTTCTACCATCATCACCATTATGATTTTACTATTCTTCATTCATATCGTGACAAAACACACGATGATTCAAGGCTTTGGAGAAGAGGAAATCGAGGAGCTTAGCGTGTTTTCCCTTTATATTGGCGTGGATTTTGTGAAAATTGCCGCTTCGGTCATTATTATGAGCGCGATAGGGGCGATGATGGATGTAGCCATTTCTATTTCATCTTCCATGTATGAAATATTCCATCACAATCCATCACTCAGCAAAAAAGAGTTATTCCAATCCGGCTTAAGTGTTGGCAGGGATATTTTGGGGACAGATACCAATACATTATTTTTTGCCTTCTTTGGAGGCTATTTGGGATTGCTCATATGGTTCAAAGATTTATCCTATTCTTTCGGAGAAATCATCAATTCAAAAGTATTTAGTGCCGAAATCATCACGATCTTTTGTTCCGGAATTGGCATTGCCTTAGTTATTCCCATTGCCTCATGGATCAGTGCTTATTCTTTGATGAGAAGGAGAAAGAAATGTAATTAGTATCATTTCGTAAGCAGATTTTATAATAAAAAGAGTATGGTATTGCGGCTCGTCATCTATTAAAAGTAGCTAGATTAAAACTAGAAAAACAGGTGAAGAAAAACAATTTGTTTTTCTTCACCTGTTTCACTTTATCCCGCATTAACGGGCTGTAAGACCCCCACCTCAACATGGCAGAAGAATCGCAGACGTGTAGGTGGGGGATCAACAGCCCGTAAACGCCCGATCCGTTCAACTAACAATCAGTGGGGGATGAAAAAAACCCCT
Organism: Bacillus sp. REN10; assembly: GCF_016820555.1. Classification (GTDB taxonomy): domain Bacteria; phylum Bacillota; class Bacilli; order Bacillales; family Domibacillaceae; genus Bacillus_CE. The sequence goes on from NZ_JADHDW010000004.1 coordinate 273,237, forward strand.
ACTGATTGAAGTTTCACTTTATCGAATATTTTCTAAAATCATTGGATCTTTAATTTTTTCGTCTTCACTAAATAATAGAATTTTCGACATAATTTCAGCTGTACGAGGATCTTCATCCGCAAATGGTAAGAAGATGCGTCCGCGATGCTGTGATGGTACGGCAATCACTGGAATCATTTGTCCACCAATTTGATGAATAACTCCACTTCCTAAATGAATCGAGTACTCGCCTAATTTTCCTCGAACAATGGCATGATGTTCTTTAACTGAAACATTATCAATTTTTAAAAGCTTCATCAATTCTTCTACGATTGCTGCACGTGTTTCGATTGTTGAATGGCTTGCCTCTGGGTCTACACCACCCACATGGGCAACACTTACCACTAAGTCTACATCTCGCATAATCTCTGAAAATACGACTGGAGGAATATCTTCTAAATTCAATGTTTTACCTGTTTTGCGGTGATAGAAATAAACGTATTCTAACGTTGGACTTTCAATATCCGCAGGTGTAAACCAATCGCACATCGCATAGAGCGTTGCAACGATATCTGCATCGTAATGGACTTTACGTAGCCCTTCTTCGTATGTTGCCAGCCATTGTCGATTTTTTAATAAAGCGACCGTTTTCTGTGGTTGAACTTGATGGCCAGCATATCTTCTTGAGTTTGTTGTTTGACGTTCATCCGCGTTCACTAAGTATAATTCACGGAAGACTTGTTTAAATGGCTGCTGCACTTTCTTTTCAAAAAGGTCTTGCTGGAAAGTACGCCATTGTTTCGCTTCATAAAGATGATAAGGATGCGCTAAAATAGCTGTTTCTTCTGGATCAATTTGAAGTAAACCATTTGTTATTGTGCATAATCCATCTTCTTGAATGTAACCAAAATGCTGATCGACTTTTATCACGAGTGTTTTTAACAAAGGTGAAATGACAGGATGCTGAAGCAATGCCTGAAGTTCTCCAAATTGGAAGACCGTGCTTCTTTCCATTGCTTCTTCCAATGATTTTTTCGAACGTTTTTGCTGTTCTCGCATTTCTTTTCGGATTTCTTGAAGTTGAACGACCTTTGGCTTCTTTTTTAAACGCGCTGGAATCGACTTTAATGCTTTTCCATCTTTTTGAACAATGAGTTGTGCTACACCTAGCTCATCCACCTCTAGCCATATGTCTACGTCTTCAACCTTCATTGGGTTCATAAAGGCTTCTCTTTCTTTTAAGCTAAACAATTCCATTTGCCAAACAAAGCGCGTTACATCATCAATTCCTGCATTACGAGCCAAGTTTGCTAAAGCGACACGCACGGCTAAGCCTTCACTTTCCCGTCGTTGTGCACCGAATTGTTTGCTTTCCTTCAAAAACTTTTGCAAGAACTGATATCTTTTCCAAGCGTCTTTTTGTGGAATTCGTTTGCTTAACGGGATTAATCCAACACAACGCACTTTATCTTTATTTCGCTTTTCTTCAATTTCTTCTAATAAAGGCTTTAAACGTATGTTTCCTAATACGGCATCTGCAAATAACTGTGCTCGACGGTGATTCGATCCTTCTGAAGCATACTTAGCACTTTCATATACTTGCTCAAAGCGTTTTTTCCCGATTGCTTTATAAGACTCTTTAAACCAGCGCAAATCAAATACACCATCAGTAAAATCTTCTTTCGGTAAATTTGAATAGTGACTAATATGATCCATCTCATATGCGCTAGAATCGTCCGAAGTATGTGCTTTGAAGTACCAAGCTGTACTCAATAGACCTTTCCAGCCTAAATATTCACTAACGAGTGGAATCCATCTTGGCGAGTACATCATTGCGTCTAGCAATCGTTCTTCACTCATTTTATATGGTGCAAGCGCAGCCTTTAAATCCTCAACGGTTTCATTTTTATTCGGTCTACTTATCTTCATTAATTTCGAGAAAATTTCTCGCTTCGTATGTTCCGATTCCCATATATAGCCTCGAACATATTTCAAGCCGTCCATCAATACAAGTAGGTTCACGAATGTTTCAACACCTACGACTTCGAGTAAATTTTTTGAAATAAACCCACTTACTTCGGTTTTTGCATCACCGCGCGATAACTCAATTTCCAATAAACGAATAACCATTCGTTCATAAAGATCCTCAATAAACGGATAGTTTTTCTGCAACTCCTCGCGTCGCGGACGTTCAAAAATATCTTGTAAATCAAAGCGAGATTGATGACGTTCAAAGATTTTGACGAAAAGTGCATCTTCTGTTAACAAATCTAAACTAATTGCACGACAAAACTCTTCAATACTTAAATCCACCATCGGCTGCTTTTCTTTCTTTTCTACTTGCTGGCGTCGAGTTAGTTCTAAATGAATGGCTAGCTTTTTCGCAAAATCCTCGTCTGTTCGTTCAGTTTCACTCAGCATTCTAAAGTAACTTCTAATTAGCGAATGCTCGTAAAATAGTTTGAGACCGCCCCAAGATGATAGAACCACTTTTTTATGCCATGTTTCTACATCTATTTTTTGAAGAATTTCGATGCAAGCTTGATAAAAGGTTTCAAAAGTATCTTCCGCTTTTTCAAATAAGGACTCTCTTTGCATAACTAAAAGTAATTGATGGATTGTTGAACTATATGGTAATTCATTATAAAATCGACTAATTTTCTCTGCTTTTTCGATATCAAAAAGTTGCTCCAATAATGAGAAGTACTCTGGCTGAATCGTTTCTGTCCACGAACTTGAACCGTAGTAATTTGAATAGACATAAAGATTAATATATTGGCAATCCCACCATGTTAGTTCCACTTCCTCCATCCATGACTTCCACAAGTCTGCAAGTGGATAATGGTGTAACAACGTCTCTTTTTTAGATTCCTCTGTATACTCATACAGTGTGTTAATTCCATCCTCTCCTAAAAGAGCCTTATACTTAGACCCGTCCCATCTCGATGTTTCATAAGCATATTCGCGATTTTCATGGATTAGATCAGAAAGCTTTTGAATTTTCTCCATTAAGAGATTTTCATCGAAGTCCATTATTTTCTTCAAGTGGATTGGCTGCACTTCTGGTAAAACAGGGATTTTTGACGTATCGTAGTCTGGACTATATAAACCAAATCCATTTTCTTTTGTCAATTGATGTGTATCTGACTTTAATAAATCCTCTATTAATATAGTTTCTTTCGTTGTCGGCTTGGCGATCTTATCTGTATACATCGCGATATCTTCTTGCGTGCAACGTTCTTCTTTTAACAGCATAGATAATAAACTTAAGCCACCCAATCGAATGTCTTGCTTGCGACTTTCAAGAAGAGTAGGAAGGATTTCCTCTAATATTGCATCCGTCTGAGCAATTAAAACCTGTAACACCGCTTGACGAAGACTACCTGTTTTTAAAGATAAGATTTGTACAATTTGCTGAAGTTCATCATCGTTCAACGATAGCTTTTTCATCTTTTTCAACGCTGTTTCACGATTTGAAAGTCTTCGATCCTTTAATGTTTCGAATAAAAACTGTCTTTCAACGGACGATTCCACTTTTTCAGGCAAACAATAAAGTAAGTTTCCACGATTATCCGACGTCATCTCATTGGCATGTTGTATAATATCTAGCATCCATTCTCGGTTTTGTTGAACACGAGCAATCGTCAACGCCGTATGCCATAATTCTTCCTTTGTTAATTCAGTAAAAATCCATGGGAAAGGCTTTTCTTCTACTCGATGAGAATTTTTTGGCATCATCTCACGAATGGCATGCACGCGCTGATACAATTCCTCTGGGAACTGAAGCATAAAACGATAATTTTCATGAACCTCACCGTTATAAAAAACACTATGATAGTTTGAATAACGCATCGATGCATGGAGAGGCATTAAAAAGGGCAAAGCAAAAGTTAAAACATCCAAATCATCTGTTTGCATAATTAAAGGCTCAACAAGAGGATAGGCGAGCTCATGATCCTGTATTGTTTTAAGGAAATATAATGCTGATAATTGCTGATGCTTTTTCTGATTTAACAGCTTTTGAATTTCTTCGATTACAAGCTCTTTCGATTGTGTTGCTTTTGACCAAAGCGCTGCATAATTTAAAATCAAGTTATCTGACTCGATACATGCCTCATAACTCATATCACCTTCCAATAATGCAAGTGCGGTTGTGAATACTTTTTCGATGCTTTTTTTATCTTCTACTTCATAGCCAAGCCCCATCCATGTACTAATCGCTCGTTGAACGGAAGAAAAGCGAATCAAATCATGTTCTTGAATCAAATGCATAAAGTAAATTAAAGATGATAGTGTCCCTTGGTCAACCGTTTCAAGAATAGCTTGGCGAAGCCCTTCTTGACGTTTGGCTGCAAGTAATAATTTTCCGAGTGACTCCATCATGCGTTCATTGTCGCTTTGAACGATTGCTTGAATAACGGAATGCTGTAAGGTGGCCACTTGGTTTTCGCCAAATAAGATTTCTTCCACCGCTTCTTCATAGACGCGATTCTGTTGACGCAATTCATAGGTCACTTTAGCGACAAAATAAGCCGTCGTTACCGCTTTAGTTTCTGTTTTTTTGTGTGAATACCATATAACACCGCCTGCATAGTGGTGTTCAAATTGCTTTAAATTTAATAGAACATCTAATACATCTACTTTACTGTTGTGCGGAAGTGCGACTAAAAGATTGGTAATCGCTCGATTATGATCTACGACAGGCTGATTCGTTTTATAAGAACGGCGATAATATCCCACTTGATAAGAGATTGTTTTTAACTGTTCTAAAAAGCAGTAAAATTCCTCTACTTGCTGATCATTGTCAAGCATTGCTCGAATGACTTTTTCTAAGCCCTTTTCCCAAAGCTCCTCAATTTGTGTAGTACCTTCACTTTTTAAAGCTGCATCTATAGCTGAAATGTTGTTATGATCGTAGACTTGATGATTTTTTTCAGCAGATTCTTCCGCCTTCATTATTGTTTCGGCAATTTCCAAACTCTTTCCCTCTAATTGTTGCAACCATGTTTCACTCATCATCTTCTCTCCTTACCAAGCTCTCCCTGCAAGCATTGTTAATCGAATAAATGTCAAAACATCCTCTTCTTTTAAATCTAAAGGTGCATCCAAATTGCTTATTTCTTCATCATTTACGAGTACACAATAAAGTCCATCCTCAAAACTTTGAATCGCATTTTGAATCGCTTTTTCTAAATCTTGCTGGTTTTCATTTTTACGGTCACCAAAACTAACCTTGCCATTTCGTGCCGCTTCTTCTAAATCTTCATCAATAAGATAAATCCAAATCGCTTTCTCTAAAGGCTTTTCGTTATATTCTTTTACTTGCTGCGTTACGACTTCAACAATTAATTCATGTAAGTTCCTAACTGGGTTCATTTCTAGTTCTTGAAGTTGCAACACAGGTCTGCGTTTCCCGATTGATTTTACACGTGTGTAAATTTTCAAAGGAATCCCCCATTGTTTTTTCTTTTACTATACAATAGAAAATACGTTCGGTCCATTTGTTTTCCAATTGTTTAAAAAAATGGAACAATAATTTTTTATTGTCATTACTATTTAAGTTAGTCCGGAAGAAAAAAGCCAGGATTACTCCTGACTTGTAAGTTTTAAAAAATAAATATCGCCTAACGGAAAAAATAAGGGAACTGAATGAACGCATGAGCGTTTGTTTGGTGTCCTTTTTTGTTTGTGAAGAAGGATAAGAAAAGGTGGCTGGCTTTTATGTTGCTAAAGATGAATATTGTTTTTTAATAAAAAAATATTGAAAAAGAACTATTTATTATTGTAAAACAATAAAAATTTATTTATAATAAATAAAAAAAGAAAAGAGGTTAAACAATGAAGAAATTAACTAGCCCTGTTGCTTTAAATCTCGTATTAGTTTTTGGGATAGTTGTTACGTTTATTTTATTGATTGGAACACCACTGATTGTTACAGCATTTTTTAAAAGCCAGTTTGGTCTTTTAGATACTCCTTTAGTATTAAGTGTCTCAGCTTGTATTTATATATGTGCCACGCCGTATATGATTGCCTTATTTAAATTAAAGAAGCTTTCTAGTTTAGTAGTAAAAAACACTCCTTTTTCTAGTGAAAGTGTAAAGTCATTAAAAGTGATTGCAGCTTGTTCTTTTAGTGAAGTCATTCTTTTTATTACGTGTGTAAGTTCTTTAAAGTATTCGGTGGAGTTTTTTCAATATACTGTTTTGGGAGTTCCTATCATTGTAATCGCATTTATTGGCATCACGATAGGCCTGTTATGTTCTGTTTTAGCGAGATTATTTGAGGTAGCCATTGAAATTAAAACAGAAAATGATCAAACCATTTAATAATCTAGAGGGGATGTTAGTATGCCAATTGTCGTAAATCTTGATGTTGTCATGGCTAAAAGAAAAATGAGCCTGACAGAGCTATCAGAAAAACTAGGAATTACAATGGCCAATGTATCAATCTTAAAAACCGGAAAAGCAAAAGCTGTTAAATTTTCCACTTTAGAGAAAATATGTGAGGTTCTAGAATGTCAACCAGGTGACATTTTAGAATATAAAAAATATCAATCCTGAGTATCTGATCAAAGGAGAATGTATGATGATAAAGAATAAATACCTATTAGCTGTTACACCAATCTTTTTAGGAGTTATCGGTTTGATTGTTTATAATATGATTGGTTCAAGAGTGGAACCAGACGGCACCTTAGTAGAACCTTTCTTCTTTATCCCAATAAGTTACCTATTTATTTTTAGTGGAATAATTTCAGTTTTATTTGTGAGTATGCTATCAATGCTTAAAAAAAGTAAACAGAATTGATTTATAGCCTTACGGAAGAACCGAGGGCACTGAATGAGCGCTTTGGCGTTTGTTCGGTGTCTTTTTTTATATGTAGATAGAGTGTCGATTCAATAAATTTGCAATGACTCATCAAAAGTTCCGTCCGATTCAGTAAAACCATCTCGTGAGTCAGCAAAAAATCCACGCCACTCTGCAAATCCCAAAGCAAAATTATGATAAAATATAACAAAAAGAGGTGGAAGCATTGATTTACGTCGGTTTAACTGGCTGGGGCGACCATGATACCCTGTATCAACATGGTGTAGCCTCCCGGGATAAGTTGATGGAGTATGCGGCGCATTTTCCGATTGTGGAGTTAGATGCTAGTTTTTATGCGGTGCAGCCGCTGCGGAATATGCAAAAATGGGTGGCTGAAACGCCGGAGAAATTTAAATTTATTGTAAAAGCTTATCAAGGCATGACGGGGCATCAGCGCGGAGAGATTCCGTTTGAGTCGAAAGAGGAGATGTTTCAGCGGTTTAATGACTCCCTCCAGCCGCTGATCGAAGCGGACAAGCTCGCCATGGTGCTGTTTCAATTTCCACCTTGGTTTGATTGTCAGCGGAAACATGTCGATTATTTGAGGTACTGTAAGGAGCAAATGCGCGATGTCCCGCTCGCTCTTGAATTCCGCCATCAATCATGGTATTTGCCGGAATATATCGAACAGACGCTTAAGTTTATGGAAAAAGAGAAGTGGATTCACACCGTTTGCGATGAACCGCAGGCGGGAGAAGGCTCTGTGCCGATCATATTACAAGCAACGGATGCCATGAAAACACTCGTCCGCTTGCATGGACGCAATGTGCATGGCTGGCGTAAGAAAAACAATCCAAATTGGCGAGAAGTGCGATATTTGTACGACTATAATGATGATGAGCTCCGGCAATGGGTGGAATATGCCGAGCAATTGCAAAAGCAAAGTGAGCATATTTATGTATTATTTAATAATAACTCTGGCGGGCATGCCGCTCATAATGCGAAACGATTGATTGAATTAGCTGATCTGACATATGAGCATTTAGCCTCGCGTCAGCTCGATTTATTTTAAGAAGGGTGGGTTTTGGATGGAATGGATGATATTACTTGTGATCGGGCTAGTAGCGGGAACGATCGGAGCACTCGTTGGGCTAGGGGGCGGCATTATTATTGTTCCGGCGCTTTTGTTCTTTAGTACTTCCACAAGTCTCTTAATGGGACTTTCCCCGCAGCAAGCGGTAGGGACGTCGCTTGTGATTATGATTTTTACTGGGCTGTCTTCTACGCTCGCTTACATGAAGCGTAAGACGGTGGATTATAAAAGCGGGCTGATTTTCTTTATTGGGAGCGGACCGGGAGGCATTGTCGGCGCTTATGTGAATAAAGCATTAAATATGGATTCCTTCAATATTTACTTTGGGATCTTTATGATTTTTATGTCATTTGTGTTAATGATTCGTTCAAAAATTAAGCCGTTAGCGTCCAGCCATAACCGGGGAATTCAGCGGCAATTTACCGAGCTTAGCGGTGAGGTGCATACATATAGCTTCCAACCAATCACAGCGATCTTGATTGCATTCTTTGTCGGTTTTTGCTCGGGGATCTTTGGTATTGGCGGAGGGGCATTGATGGTGCCGGCTATGATTCTCTTATTTGCTTTCCCACCGCATGTGGCGGTGGCTACATCGATGTTTATGATTTTCTTATCAGCCTTTGTGAGCTCCATTACGCATGTGTCGCTCGGCAATGTCGTCTGGTTATATGCATTAGCTTTAATTCCCGGGGCCTGGGTAGGGGCGAAATTAGGTGCTTACTTAAACTCAAGGCTGCAATCGAACACGCTAGTAACGGTGTTAAGATTCGTTTTAGTTATTGTCGGCATCCGTTTAATTTATCAGGGACTAGTTTGATGCCTGAAAATGAGGTGAAAGCTTGAAAACAACGATTCATATTTATCATACGAATGATTTTCATAGCCATTTTGAACATTGGCCTCGCATTCAGCGCTTTTTACAGGAGAGAAGAAAGTGGCATGAAGAAGCAGGAGAAGAAGTATTCATTTTTGATATCGGCGATCATGTGGACCGCTCCCATCCTTTAACGGAAGGTACGCTTGGACAAGCGAATGTGGAACAGTTAAATGAGGCGGGCTATGATGCGGTGACGATCGGCAATAACGAAGGCATCACACTGCCGCATGAAAGCTTAGATCTTCTGTACAAGCAGGCGAAGTTTCCAGTTGTTGTGGCGAATTTATTTTACCCGAATGGAAGCCGCCCGAAGTGGGCCGTACCGTCTTTTGTATTTGAGTTAAACAACGGCATGAAGCTTGGGGTCACAGGGGTCACTGCTTATTATTCCGCTTTCTATAAAGGCTTGGGATGGGAAATTTCTGAGCCTTTTCAGGAGCTACAAACAGAGATGAAGCACTTAGCGAAACAGGCGGATTGTGTCGTTGTGCTTTCCCATTTAGGCATGTATGATGATGAAAAAATTGCCCAGGACTTCGCTGAAGTGGATGTCGTCCTTGGTGGGCATACGCATCATTTGTTTCATGAAGGGAAATCCGTCAACGGCAAGTTGCTCGGTGCAGCAGGTAAATTTGGTTACTATGTTGGTCATATTCAACTAGAGGTGGACTTGGAAACAAAAAGCATCCTCTCGAAGAAAGCACGTGTGTACCAAACGAGCGAAGAGTTGGATGCTCCTGTTCAAGAGCAAGAGAGCATACAGCAATTCGATCAAAAAGGCCAGCAAGCATTGCAACAACCGGTCGTCTCGCTTTCCCGTTCCTTTAGCTGTGATTGGTTTGGGCCTTCTGACTTGCCGCAACTGTTATGTGAAGCCTTAACGGAATGGTGCGGGGCAGACGGTGCTTTTTTAAATGCGGGCGTGGTACTCGATCGACTCGATGCTGGAATGGTCACCAAATATGATTTGCATCGCATTCTTCCTCATCCGATTAATCCTTGTCTCATTGAACTGACAGGGGCTGAGCTGAAGGAAGTATTAAAACAAACTTTAGATGAGAAATGGCCGCACTTGGCGATTAAAGGGTTCGGATTTCGCGGCAAAGTGATGGGGCAATTTGTGTATGACCAGATCGAAATTGATCTCAAGCACTATCAATTTAAAATCGGTGGACAGGAAATAGAAGCAGATCAGTGTTACCGATTAGCGACATTGGATATGTTTACGTTTGGACATTTATTTTCCACGCTCCATCGAGCTGCCCATAAACAATATTTTATGCCGGAATTTTTGCGAGATGTAATGGAGTGGAAGCTTCTTCAAGTGACTTCCCAACTAAAATAAGGCATGATCCTTTCTTTTTTAAGCATACATATAGCTTAGAGAAGGAGGGATTTTTTTGGCTGCACAAAAGAAATGGAAATCACGAAGAGGGCCGCTCCCTTTGCGATACGTCATGTTAATTACATTTGTTCTCTTTTCTTTTTCTACTGCTTTTAGTTTGTGGATAATTAATGAAAATATTAAGCCGACTTTGATGGGATACGCGAAAACAGAAACGAAAAATATTGCCTCGATGGTGATTAGTAAAGCGGTGAATAAGAAGATTGCCAATGTCATGGACATTAATGACATCATTGAAACGGAGCCGGGCCCTCCACCGGTTACGAAATTGAATACAGAAGTAATTAATCGTGTGCTTGCAGAGACGACGAATCTTGTTCAATTAAATTTAAGAGAAGCGGAAAAAGGCAATTTAGAAGTGTTGGAATTGCTTTCAGATGTGGAAATTGAAAGCGAGGAAACAAAAAAGCTCGAGGGGATTGTGTATTACATTCCGTTAGGGCAAGTGACGAATAATGCGTTGCTCGGAAACCTTGGTCCGCAAGTTCCCATTCGTTTTCATGCTGTAGGGAACGTCAATTCCAATGTGAAAACGAAAATGAAGCCTTATGGGATTAATAATGCGTATGTGGAAGTGTTTATTGAATTGGAAGTCAATGTGCAAATCATTGTTCCATTTGCGACAGAATATTCAACCGTAAAGCAAGATATTCCGGTAGCGATGGGCATTATTAAAGGGGAAGTGCCGAAATTTTATAATAACGGTGGAGAGGGGGGGGCATCATTTGATTTGCCGGTAGACTAAATGTCAATCAATAGGGGGGATGGTGGATGTTGGTTATTTCAAAAATAGCTTGGCAAAAGTAAAGATAACTGTTAATATTTTATTAATAAAATAATTAACCTTATCAAAATCCGGTGGGGTAGAGGCTGCAAAATTGATGAGTAACTTGCGTGAGGATGACAACAAAGACCGCAAGTGAAAGGTGATTTTGCCGAAGTACTTTAGATGCGTCAAAGTCTTGAGTGCTGGGGTTATCTTGAAGAAAGGTAACACTCTCATTGCAAAGAAGTTGTTTGTAATGGGGAGCTACACGATGGAGGAATGACTGACATTACAGCAAAAGTAATGATAGTTTTCTCTATCATTACTTTTTTTTATTTGTTTGAAAAATCCCTTCAAAGCCTGTCCCCCTTTTTTCATCGGTAGGAGGATCATCTATGGAACAAACAATCTATTCTTTAATACCGCCTGTTTTGGCCATTTTAATGGTTATTTTGACGCGGCGGGTTCTGCTGTCTTTAGGAATCGGAATTTTGGCTTCCGCTTTGCTTTTAGCTCATTTCGATCTAGCCAAAACGGTAAGCATTGCGTGGGAAGCAGCCTCAGGAAACATTTACACGAAAGAAGATGGCTGGAGTACATGGAATATTTATATCATCTTTTTCCTGCTTATTCTTGGTGTTATCACGGCATTTATTAATATTTCTGGCGGAAGCCGGGCGTTTGGAGAATGGGCGATTCAACGAGTGAAAACTCGTGCAGGCGCTCAAATCCTATCAGCGATTCTAGGTATTATTATTTTTATTGATGACTATTTCAATGCGCTGGCAGTCGGGCAAATTTCACGGCCAATTACAGACCGTCAACGCATTTCTCGAGCAAAGCTAGCTTATATTATTGATTCGACATCCGCTCCGGTTTGTGTCGTGTCACCGATTTCGAGTTGGGGAGCCTACATTATTGGGATTGTTGGGACGGTTCTTGTTTCCCATCAAATCACCGAGATCAGCGCGTTTTCAGCTTTCATTCAAATGGTTCCAATGAACTTTTATGTATGGGTTGCCTTAGGTCTTGTGTTTGTATCTGCTGTTTGGCAAGTGGATTTCGGTGCGATGAAGAAGCATGAAGACCATGCGATAGAAACGGGAGAGACGACTCTAACTGATCGTCAAATACCGGGAGAGTTGAAAGAGGATTTGCCGGTCAGCTCTAAAGGAACGATTGGTGATTTGATTTATCCGATCATCGCTTTAATTGTTGGTACGGTATCAGCGATGATGTGGACGGGGGCACAAGCCGTTGAAGGCGATGTGACTTTATTGAAAATCTTTGAAAGCACCGATGTAGCGAAATCGTTATTATATGGCGGATTATTTGGCTTAGTGATCGCGGTGGTTCTTTATTTTCGCCAAACAGCTGTTCACGGGTCATTAGGCAAAAATGTATTTGTGACAGGCGTATGGGAAGGGATCAAATCGATGCTTCCAGCTGTGTATATTTTGTTTTTTGCTTGGACGATCGTGACGTTGATTAATCAGTTAGGTACAGGGAAATATTTAGCTAGTCTTGTAGAGAAATCGAATTTGGATATCGCTTTTCTGCCATTCATTTTGTTCTTAGTGGCCGGTGCAATGGCCTTTTCAACGGGGACGTCATGGGGGTCTTTCGGGATCTTGCTTCCGATTGCTGGAGATATCGCAGCGGCAACGGATGTGTCCTTAATTTTACCAGCGATGGCTGCTGTATTAGCTGGAGCGGTATTCGGCGACCATTGTTCACCAATTTCTGATACAACGATTTTGTCAGCAACAGGTGCCGGATGTAACCACATCGATCACGTGATTACACAAATTCCATATGCGCTTCTATCAGCGGTTCTTGCTGCTATCGGTTATTTAGTGTTAGGCTTCACTGGAAGCGCTTGGATATCATTAGCGATTTCTATGGGATTACTACTTGTCGTCAGCTTCATTTTAAAAAATAAAACAAAGGCGAGTGCCGACGTTTAAAAATATGTGCTAAAAGGGTTGTGATAGAAAGTCAGTGAGAACTGACTTTCTATCGCAGCCCTTGTTTTTTGTGAACGAGTACTGATATTTATCGGAAGTGCATACAAATATAGCGAAAGCAGGTAGTTAGAAATAGATGTTAGTACCTGGAAATAAGTTATGTTCAGAAAATTTTTAAAAATATATTTACTAAATGAATGTAACTGTATATAATAAAAAATAGTTAAATAAATTATCTGAAAATAAAAATTATTCAAAATGGAAAAATAATTCAAGGAGGGGTTTTTATGGATCAACAACGTCCGATGTGGGGATCAAGAGCAGGATTTATTTTTGCAGCGGTAGGTTCGGCGATTGGTCTAGGAAATATTTGGCGCTTTCCTGCAGTGGCGTATGAAAATGGAGGCGGCGCGTTTTTCCTGCCCTATTTATTTGCCCTATTAACAGCGGGGATTCCATTGCTAATTTTAGAGTTTACCATTGGTCATAAGTATCGTGGCTCGAGTCCATTGTCATTTGCTCGTTTGAACAGGAAGATGGAGTGGCTTGGCTGGTGGCAAGTAGCGATTTCATTTGTTATTGCAACATATTATTCTGTTATTATCGGATGGGCCTTATCTTATGCCGTTTTTTCTTTTAATTTATCTTGGGGAGAAGATCCAAAAACGTTTTTACTAACAGATTATTTACAAGTGGGTGAAGCGGGAGCTTTTGGCGGATTCGTCCCACAAATTCTCATTTCATTAGTCGTTATATGGGTCATTACTCTCGGGGTATTAATAGCCGGGGTGAAGAAAGGGATTGAAAAAGCAACAAAAGTTATGATCCCGTTACTTGTTGTGCTGTTTTTAATGGTTGTTGTTCGAGCGATCACGTTAGATGGAGCAGCTGAAGGGTTAAACGCATTCTTTAAACCGGACTGGGCGAAATTGACAGACGGAAAAGTATGGATTGCCGCTTACGGACAAATCTTCTTCAGTTTGTCGATCGGATTTGCCATTATGGTGACTTACTCCAGTTACCTGCCAAAAAAATCAGATATTACAAACAATGCCTTTATTACGGGGTTCAGTAACTCAGCCTTTGAATTACTTGCGGGCTTTGGAGTATTCTCGGCACTAGGTTTCATGGCTGCTCAGCAAGGGGTTCCGGTTCAAGAAGTGGTAAGCAGCGGAGTGATTCTTGCGTTTGCTGTGTTCCCGCAAATTATTAATCAATTCCCATTTGCTAACGAGTTATTTGGGGTATTATTCTTCGGTTCACTTCTGTTAGCTGGATTCACTTCTTTAATCTCGATTGTTGAGACATTTGTTGCTGGGATACAAGAAAAGTTTAAAGTGTCACGTACAGCTTCCGTATTAATCGGAGGAGGAGCCGCTTCATTAGTTTCCTTAATTTATGCGACAAGAGGAGGATTAAACTTCCTTGATGTGGTCGACTACTTTATTAATAACTTTGGAGTGGCACTAGCCGGATTAGTGGAAGTGGTCTTAGTAGCATGGGTATTTAAACAGCTTGATTCATTGAAAAAGCATGCCGATGAAGTATCTGATATTCAATTAGGCGCTTGGTGGAAAATTTGTTTAAGCATTGTTACACCAGTGGTACTAGGCTATATGATGTTTGATAATCTTCGTCAAAACTTTACCGCTCCTTATGGCGACTATCCGCAAAACTTCATCAACTCTTACGGCTGGACTGTGGCGGTAGGAGCCATTCTGATCGGTGTTGTCTTCATGTATATGAAGCCGTGGAAAAAGGAGCTGCTGCATTCGCCAACTTCTGATAAGGAGGTTTCATGATTATGGATGGAAGCGCAATCGCAATGATGATTATTGGTGTCGTAATTATATGGGGAGGCATGGGAGCAAGCATTGCTCATGCAGTTAAAAAAGCAAAGCAAGCAAAATAAAGTAAAGAAGCTGGCTCTTTTCCTAAGAGCCAGCTTCTTTACTTTGTCTTTCCCAATTTCTCAAATGAGGATATGGATCAAATGACCATTCCGTTCGACCGTTGTCTTTATACATACCGAAATGCAGATGAGGAGGAAACTTTCCAGATGTTCCAGGAGGGCCGTATCCAGTACTGCCAACACCGCCAATGAGCATCCCGGGCTCAACAATTTGGCCAAGCTTCAGCCCTTTAGCAAATCCATTTAAATGAGCATAATAATGATACGTATTGTTGATATCGCGAATGCCAATTCTCCAGCCGCCGTAACGATTCCAGCCTTTCATTTCAATAATGCCGTAGCTAGTCGACCGAACGGGTACGCCATAATCAGCAAAGATGTCCGTTCCTTCATGGATGCGCCGTCCACCCCAGCCGCGAGCCGCTCCCCATGTATTTTTGTACGTGTAGTTGTAGTTTGTCGGAAGAGGGAATTCTTTCTTTTGTAAATCCAGTGTTTTATATTTTTTATACATGCGGGCATTTCCGATAATGACGCTGACCGCTTTATCGCGGCCATAATAGCGCCATAAAGCAATTTTGAGGCTATCGTGATCCGTTCCATACGTTAAAAAATAATTCCCTATCGCAGCGAGAATATCTTCATTGTTCGTTCGGTCTGCATGCCCATCCCCATTGCCGTCTGCCCCCATTCCGGAAAAAGCAGCGATCGAATAAGGGTTGGTATCTTTTTTGTTTGGATTCAGTAGTCCGCTCCATTTCTCCTCAGGGATATAGATTGAAACGCCGTTGGTTGGTTTCGGCAAGTCCTTCCGAGCAAAACGTAAGTTGCGCTCATATTGGTCCATCCCGGCGTAGTAATACCATGGAATGGATGTCACTGCCTCCATTTTTCGAAATAGCTTCATGCGCCGCTCATAATGCAGTTGATCATTATTGGATTTTTCTGCTTGTGCGGACGTAATCGGTAATAGGAACAAGCATAAGCAAACAATGCTAATGATTCGCAAAACAACTCCCTCCTAAGTGAATGATTTACTCATTATTTTGCCGCTTGGAAACCATTTCATCCTTGTTAAAATGAGGGAATCGAACAAGCAAGCAATCGGTTGTCTAAAAGGGTGTACTATGTTAAAGTGACATCAGAAAGGTCTGAATTTATGCATGTTGGCAAGGAAGGCATAATGGATTGGAGATGGAAGAAATGAGCAAAAAAGAGGAACATTTACGTAAACCAGATTGGTTGAAAATAAAGTTAAATACAAACGAAAATTATACCGGCCTAAAGAAAATGATGCGCGAACATAAGCTTCATACTGTATGTGAAGAAGCAAAATGTCCGAACATTCATGAGTGCTGGGCTGTTCGCCGCACAGCTACTTTCATGATTCTTGGGGATGTATGTACACGTGCGTGCCGCTTCTGTGCAGTGAAAACCGGTTTACCGACGGAATTAGATTGGAAAGAGCCAGAGCGTGTGGCTGATTCGGTTCAGCTGATGAACTTAAAGCATGTGGTTGTAACCGCTGTCGCTCGTGATGATCTGAAGGATGGAGGAGCGGCTGTTTTTGCAGAAACAGTCAGAGCCATTCGCCGGAAAAACCCATTTACTTCGATTGAAGTGCTTCCTTCTGATATGGGAGGCATCGAGGAAAACATAAAAACATTGATGGATGCTCGTCCTGATATTTTAAATCATAACATTGAAACTGTGAAGCGATTATCTCCAAGAGTCCGTGCGCGTGCTACATATGAACGCTCGCTGGAATTTCTGCGCCGTGCAAAAGAAATGCAGCCGGATATTCCAACGAAGTCAAGCATCATGATTGGTCTTGGGGAAACGAAAGAAGAGATTATTGAAGCGATGGATGATTTACGTGCTAATCGTGTGGATATTTTGACTATTGGACAATATTTACAACCGTCTAAAAAACACTTAAAAGTGCAAAAATATTATCATCCAGATGAATTTGCTGAACTGCGTGAGATCGCGATGACAAAAGGCTTTAGCCATTGTGAAGCAGGTCCGCTTGTTCGCTCATCTTACCATGCGGATGAGCAAGTGAACTCGGCAGCGAAAGCAAAACAAGAGCTTGGAGAGAAAGAGAAATTAGAAGCATAATCCAAAATGGGTCTGACAAAAAAGTCAGACCCATTTCATTTATTTCATATTTCCTTTGTTCATGCCGTCATTAACTTGACCTTGAGGGGAACTTTTCGTCATTAATTTAATGGTGCGGTTAATTGTATCTTGGGCACCATCGACATTGGCTCCCATTGGGGCAATATTTTCGATGTCTCGGCGAAGGCCGACATCATCGGTTACATATATATTGTACCAGCGAGGAACGACGCTCATAGCTGTTTTTTTCACTTGGTCAGCCGCCTCTTGACGGTCTTTCTTTGTTTTGGCATCAGTATCATAGGCGATTAATACTTCCTCGTCTGTCACGAGCACAGAGCAATCATTGACCGTTGGAAGTCCTACGCTTAATTTACTGATCGCATCCGCTGTCCGTTCGCGGTCAATCGTGTACATATTTTTGTATGAGACGGTTTCACCTTGAATCGGACTTTTTTGTTGGCGAACATAACCGAAATTATCAGAACGATCACGAGTCATTAATTCATTATCGCTCGTTATTCTGCCATTAGAGTTGTAAAGATCTTCTCGGTTGCGCACATTAATGGTGTTGCCATTTTCTTTATAAATCCCACCAGCGGCATTGTCATTATTATCATTCATCGCACATGCTCCGAGAAGCATCATACTCGTCAGTCCTGCCATCATTAAAGGCTTTTTCAAACTTGCCACCCCCTCAACAACTAGCTTGCCCGGAGGAGTGTATTTTTTTGCTTAGTAATTTATGGCTGATCGGCTATAATGAAAGAAGGAAAGAGAGGAATGATAAAGGTGGTTTGTATTCAAAATCATTGCTATGAAGTCATTGATCAGCACAACAACGGCTTTAATGAAGAAGTTTTTCGTGAGCGATACAGCGATATTTTATCGAAGTATGACTATATCGTCGGCGATTGGGGATACGGTCAATTGCGTCTGAAAGGATTTTATGAGGATAAAAATCAAAAGGCGACATTTGATACAAAAATTAGTACATTGAAGGAGTATTTATACGAATACTGTAACTTCGGCTGCGCGTATTTCGTCGCAAAAAAAGTGAAAAAATAAAAAATCGAGCGGTGGGCTCGATTTTTTTACGTATTTGGAGGAATATCTTTATAAATCGCTTCATCTTGTTGTTCAGCCGGTTCATCATGGGGCGGATGAGCGCCTTCCATATGCCGAGGCAAGTGTTGGTGGAGCGATTTATTTTCGTAATTGAAGGCGCTGAAATAGCGCTGTCCTTTTCGCCATGGCGTGGATTTGTTTTCAACAGGCTCATATTTATTGCGCGGTGATCCATATGGACCCTCAGGCATTTGTTCTGGTATTAAGTAATTGCGACTGACTTCCACGTTTGAGAAATCGGTATATTGTTCTTCATCTTCTCTCACTTTGATCACCTCCAGTTTTAACATCCCCGGCGTTCCAATCATTTATACTTAAATCACTTCATAGAGAAACTCACGCAGTTCGGCTCCTTCTTCGTCGGATAGCTTAAATACTTCTTCTAAATAACCAGGCTCGTCTAAATCATCCTGTCCGATAATTGCAAAGCGTCCCCCTTGAATGTCGAGTACTAGTTTTTTTCCGTAATAGCGATCCGTTTGTATGAAAGCGAGATCGTAGCGCTGGTGTTCTCCCATAAAGCTGACGAACCGCGTTTTTGTTTGTTCCACATCATCATATAAAAAGAATCTTTCCGTCAATTTCCTTCACTCCTGTTTGTTTTTCCTGATTGTAACACGTTTGAAGAAGACTGCTGTATGTTTTCTTTTCCGTTTCATGATAAAATAAGAAAGAATCAAAAGAAAGCAATGGAAGGGTGCTGGCCTTGTATTTCGTAGATCGAAAAAAAATAGAAGAAACATTAAAGTTTATGGAAGGGCAATTAACGTTGTTTCAAGAGCAAAAGCACTTTGAAACAGCATTAGAACAAGCGGCTTTAGAGCGCATCGCTCATACGGTTATTGAATCGATGCTTGATGTGGGCAATGCGATGATCGATGGCTTTATTATGAGAGATCCCGGCAGCTATGAAGACATTGTAGACATTTTAGATGATGAAAAAGTCATTTCAAAAGAGATGACTGCTTCGTTAAAGACTATGGTCGCTCTTCGCAAAATGCTCGTTCAGCAATATACAGCTGTCAGTCATCAAGACATTCAGCAAGCGATGGAAGCTCATTTTTCATCCATGCAACAATTTCCTGAAAAAGTGAGACAATACTTAACAAATGAATTAGGGCCTGTGTCAGCCTTTTTACCGTAACAGGTGACGCTTTCAAAAATGAAAGCGTTTTTTACATGCGGATGAAATTAGAGGTGGAAAGAATGAAAGCATATAAAGGGTATTTAATCGACTTAGATGGCACGATCTACCGTGGAACAGAAAAAATTGAAGAAGCGGCACATTTTATCGACCGCTTACATGAAAAGAACATTCCTTATTTATTTGTCACAAACAACTCTTCGCGTACGCCCGAACAAGTGGCTAACAAATTAGTGGACTTTGATATTCGGGCGACAACTGAGCAAGTGTTTACGACTTCGATGGCAACCGCTCAATTTATTGCGGATCGCAAACAAGGAGCAACGGTGTATGTCATCGGCGAAGAAGGTATTCGCCAAGCGCTTCAAGAAAAAGGACTAACGATTGTCGATCATGATCAGGCAGACTTTGTTGTGGTCGGGATTGACCGCAGCATTACCTATGAAAAATTAGCGATCGCTTGTTTAGCGGTTCGTAACGGTGCTACGTTTATTTCCACCAATGGCGATATTGCCATCCCTACTGAAAGAGGATTATTGCCTGGAAATGGATCGCTCACATCGGTCGTGGCGGTATCGACGCAAACAAAGCCGATTTTTATCGGCAAGCCAGAAAGCGTCATTATGGATCAAGCTTTGCGCGTGCTAGGCACGAAGAAAGAAGAGACGCTCATGGTCGGTGATAACTACGACACCGACATATTAGCTGGAATTGGCGCAGGAATGGACACGTTACTTGTTCATACAGGCGTGACGCAAAAAGAGCATCTCGCTCAAATCGAAAAACAACCTACTCACGTAAGAAACACACTAGATGAGTGGGAGATCTTATAGAAAAAAGCGTTCTTTAAGTGGGTAACACTTAAAGAACGCTTTTTTGCTTGTCGTCGCTGAACGACGCCTTTCGCTTTTCTTTGTCCAGCTGCAGGCGCCAGCGACTAGTGTACTTCCGCCATCCTCCTTACGATAAGTCAACATCGATTCACTGTCGTTCATCGTGTTTCCTTTATCTCATACGGCTGGCTCCAGTCCATACGTCGCTGAACGGCGCCTTTCGCTTTTCTATGTCCAGCTGCACCTCCTAGACACTCGAGTCAAATGCCAGCCTGACTGCATGGCTGAAGAGCGCCATTCCGTCATTATGTCATTTGCTTGTCGTGTCTAATCAGTGGGCTTCGCTTTTCTATGTCCAGCTGCAGGCGCCAGCGACTAGTGTACTTCCGCCATCCTCCTTACGATAAGTCAACATCGATTCACTGTCGTTCATCGTGTTTCCTTTATCTCATACGGCTGGCTCCAGTCCATACGTCGCTAAACGGCGCCTTCCGCTTTTCTACTGTCCAGCTGCGCCTCCTAGACACTCGAGTCAAATGCCAGCCTGACTGCATGGCTGAAGAACGCCATTCCGTCATTCTGTCATTTGCTTGTCGTGTCTAAGCAGTCGGCTTCGCTTTTCTATTCGGTATGTGCAGCGCTGTGGGCTAGGCGGCTGGAGGCAGCGGCGGCTATGGCGCCAACGATGTCATCTAGGAAAGTGTGAACTTTACCGTGAGATTTATCGTTTAAATATTGCAGGATGCCGGGTTTTTCTTTATCGATATAGCCGTAATTGGTAAAACCGATGGAGCCGTATACGTTAATGATCGCTAAAGCGAGCGTTTCATCGACACCGTATAAGCTTTCATCTGTGGAAATGATGCTTTGTAGCGGTTCCTCTAGCAATCCTTTTTCTGTGAGTACATCGAGCTGAATACCGGTAATAATCGCATTTTGGACTTCGCGTTTTTTTAAGACGTGTTCAATATTTTCTTTGCATTCTTCTATTGTTAAATTAGGGTGGTATTTCTTTTGCAAAAATAATACGAGCTCAGCGATGTGTTCCATCGTGACGCCGCGTTCTTCTAACCAGCGGCGAGCTGTTTTTTCGGACATGGTCATTACGCGTTTTTCATTGATAGTCATACAATCACCTTTTTCTCTAATATGTTAGTATCATACATTCTCTTTGTATTTATATTTCCAGATTGTGTAGAAATAATCCTGCAAATAAGATAAAAAAGGGGGAGCTAGTATGGACGGCAAAGAATTGTTGCGAAAACATTTCCGGATTACACCAGAGCGAATGGTCAATGGACGGTATTATGAAAGTGAAGGTTTTCTTTATTCTATTGTTGATGTGACCAATATGGAACAAGAATATTTGGTAGAATTACATCAAATGTCTCAACACTTGATGCAACAAGGTGATCAAAAAGTCGCTGTTTTTATTCCATCAGTAAGTGGGGCTTTTTTAGTTACAGAAGATAAAAGAGATGTGGTCGTGCTTGGTAGTTCTAACGTGCGATCTTCATCTCAAGCGACTGGCTCCAAGCTCGCGCGCTTTCATCGCCGAGGCCGCTCCTTCACTCAGGAAGTAAAAGCAATGAGTCAATTAGGAAGGTGGCGTGCGCGTTGGGAGCAGGAGCTTGATCAGCTAGAAACATCCATTAGCAGTGTGATCAAGAAGGGAGTCGATAGTGAATTTGCTGCGATGGTGATCGATAGCTTTCCTTATTATATGGGGCTTGCAGAAAATGCGATTCAGTATGTGATGGATACAGAGATCGACGAAACACCGGGAACAACAGATTACGGAACGATTTGCCATCACTCCTTTCATACGAAGCTTTGGGTGAATCGGGATTTTATTCATCATCCTTTCGATTGGGTCTATGATCACCCAGCACGAGATGTAGCTGAATGGATTCGCTCTTCTTATTGGGAAGGGACCCTTCTTTACCGTTCGAACTTTCAGCAATTTTTACACGAGTATCAGCAAGCAGAACCGCTTTCTCCATTCTCGTGGCGACTGATTTATGCTCGTCTCCTCTTTCCGGCGCATTACTTTGACTGCAGCCGAGCGTATTTCTCCTCCCGTTCTTTGCATGAGAAGAAAGAAAAAGAAGAACGGTTAAAAAAATATATGAAAAATACAACAGAGTATGAGCGTTTTCTTGCTTCTTTTTATGAACGGGCCTCCATCCCGGCAAGTCGAATGAAAATTCCTGATATAACTTGGTTAAAATGACAGAAGCTGTGGTAAAATGGAGGTGCGATAGACACGGAAAGAAGGTGGAGAAATGAAGCCGTTTGTGTATGTCACTCGAAAACTTCCTGATGAGATTAATTCTAGGCTGATGGAGAAATATGAAGTAGAGATGTGGCCGCAAGAAGAAGAGAAAGTACCGCGTGAAGTGTTGCTTGAAAAAATAAAGCAAGCGGATGCCTTATTAACCGTCATCTCAGACCAGCTAGACGAGGAATTATTTTCTCATGCGAACCAATTGAAAGTGGTGGCCAATATGGCAGTGGGCTACGACAATATTGATCTGCAGGCTGCCAGTAAGTATAATGTAGCGATATGTAATACCCCTGATGTGCTCACAGATACAACAGCTGATTTAACCTTTGCTTTATTGCTTGCTACCGCTCGTCGAATGATGGAAGCAGCTGAATTTGTGAAAGAAGGCCAGTGGAAAAGCTGGTCGCCGATGCAGCTAGTGGGAACCGATGTTCATCATAAAACGATTGGCATTGTGGGCATGGGCAAAATTGGCACAGTTGTAGCGAAAAGAGCGGCAGGATTCGATATGGAAATTATTTATCATAACCGAAGCCGCCATGAAGTAGCAGAGGAAATGCTTGGTGCACGTTATTGCTCATTGGATGAGTTATTGCAAGAGGCTGATTTCGTTGTTTGCTTAGCGCCGCTAACCGAACAAACGAAAGGAATGTTTCAGTGGGAACAATTTCAAAAGATGAAAAAAGAAGCGATATTCATCAATGCCAGCCGCGGACCGATCATTAATGAACAAGCGCTGTTTGACGCGCTGCAGACAGGAGAAATTGCGGCAGCAGGGCTAGATGTGTTTGAAAAAGAACCGATCGGTGCCGATCATCCACTGCTGACACTGCCAAATGTTGTGGCACTTCCGCATATCGGAAGCGCTACGAGAGAGACTCGCCTAGCGATGATGGAAACATGCTGTGACAATTTAGACGCCATCTTCGAAGACCGTCCTCCGAAAACATTAGTAAATAAAGAATTACTTACTTTTAGACCATAAATAAAGCCCGAGCTGTGATGCGCTCGGGCTTTCATTCATTAAAATACTTGTTCCACTTCAACTACGCCTGGTACTTCTTCAAGCAATGCGCGCTCGATGCCAGCTTTCAGTGTGATCGTTGAGCTTGGGCAGCTGCCGCATGCGCCAAGAAGACGAAGTTTCACGATGCCGTCCTCTATATCAACGAGTTCACAGTCTCCACCATCACGAAGTAAGAATGGGCGTAATTTATCTAACACTTCTTGTACTTGTGCAACCATTTGTTCATCAGCCATGTCAATCGACTCCTTTCTCATACTGTTCTTATTATAATGATTATAAATAAAAAAATCCATTGATTGATAAACATTTTCATATCGAAGTGCACGGATTTTCGATAAAATAAAGATAATCAGTTGCAAAGTGGGTGAGAACATGGGGAATATGGTGGAAATTGTGGTATATGGAACGGAACAACTTTGTGCTAGCTGCGTCAATTTGCCATCTTCTAAAGAAACGTATGAATGGTTAGAAGCAGCGATTTCGCGAAAATATCCGGAACAGCCGTTTTCAATTAGTTATGTGGATATTTTTTCACCGCCGGAGGATGAAGAGAAACAAGCATTTGCTAAGCGAGTCGTGGAAGAAGATCTGTTTTATCCAGTTGTGCTTGTAGAAGGGAAAATGGTGGGAGAAGGAAATCCAAAATTAAAGGCTGTTTATGCTGAAATGGAGAAATACGGATACCAAAGTAAAGAACAAAAAGGTTGAGCGATTCGTTCAACCTTTGTTTTTGAGTCATTTTTGAGTCGGATAATTCATTTTTGACTTATTTTTAATTTTGTGAATTCGAAAAAAAGTGAGTTTTTTCACTATTTAAAGTTGGCACGCTTTTTGCATATATAAATATGACTCTATAAGCAAAGAAGGAGAAATGAACATGACTAGAAAATTTGCTAAAGTAACTGGTGCTTTACCAGGTCCAAAATCGAAAGCATTATTAGAAAGAAGACAAGCAGCAGTTGTCAAAGGTGTTTCTAACGGTGTGCCTAGCTTCGCAGCGAAAGCAGAAGGCGCTTTAATTACAGATGTAGATGGAAATACATTTATCGATTTCGTTGGTGCAATTGGTACAATGAACGTTGGACATTGTCATCCAAAAGTGAAAGAAGCATTACATAAACAAGTCGATGAATATATCCACCCTGGATTTAACGTAATGATGTATGAGCCATACATCGAGCTTTGTGAAAAATTAATCGCTCTTGCACCTGGCGATCATGAAAAGCAAGCGATTCTTTTCAACAGTGGAGCAGAAGCAGTAGAAAATGCGGTAAAAGTTGCTCGTAAATATACAAAACGTTCAGGTGTTATTTCGTTCTCACGTGCTTACCATGGCCGTACATTGTTAACAATGACAATGACAAGCAAAGTAAAACCTTACAAATATGAGTTTGGTCCATTTGCGCCAGAAGTATACAAAGCGCCATTCCCTTACACATACCGTCGTCCAGAAGGCACAACAGAAGAGCAATACATTGACTCTGTGATTAGCCAATTTGAAGACTTCTTCGTGAACGATGTAGCTCCTGAAAGCGTAGCTGCTGTGATCATGGAACCAGTACAAGGAGAAGGCGGATTCATCCCTGCTCCACAAAAATTCATCCAAGCAGTATACGATATTTGTAAAAAACACGGCATTCTATTCATTGCTGACGAAATTCAAACTGGTTTTGGTCGTACAGGTAAACAATTTGCGATCGAGCATTTCGGCATCGTACCTGATTTAATGACAGTTTCTAAATCAATGGCAGCTGGTGTGCCAATCAGTGGTTTGATCGGCCGTAAAGAAGTAATGGATGCTGCTGCTCCTGGTGAACTTGGCGGAACATATTCTGGTAGCCCGCTTGGATGTGCGGCTGCATTAGCAGTTATCGATATCATGGAAGAAGAAAAAATTAACGAACGTGGCGCGGTTCTAGGTCAATTAGTGATGGATCGCTTAAATAAATTAGGTGAAAAATATGATGCAATCGGTGAAGTTCGTGGCTTAGGTTCAATGGTTGCTGTTGAACTTGTTAAGGATCGTACAACAAAAGAGCCTAACAAAGAGTTAACTAACGCGATTATTGCTGAAGCTAACAACCGCGGCTTACTAGTGATCAGTGCAGGTGCTTACGGAAACGTTCTACGCTTCTTAATGCCACTTGTGATTACAGATGAGCAAGTAGCTGAAGGTTTAGACATTCTTGAAGAAGCTTTTGAAGCAGCTGTTTCTTCATTAACAGTTCAAGCTTAATTTGGTTGATCCTAAGAGCAACTAACTTATCTCCTGGTCATATTTTTGCTATAATGTAAACAAATATGATCGGGAGGAAGTTCTTCATGAATACATCTCATGATTCTGTACGAGAAGAGTTGTTCGATATTTTTGAATCGTCTTTCGATGAAATTCTAGTGACGGATGCCCAAGGGTTCGTCATTCGTGTCAATTCAACTTGTCAAAAAAACTATGAAAAATCAGCTGGTGATTTAGTTGGTAAGCATGTGAAAGAGTTAGAGAAAATGGGACTCTTTTATCCTTCAGCAACCACACAAGTCATCGAAAAAAAACAGCCAATTGAGCTGTTTCAAGTATCTAATTCCGGCCGGTACTATCATGTACGTACAAGGCCGGTTTTTAATCGGGATGGATCTTTAAAAAGTGTCATCAGCTACTCTCGTGACTTGACAGAGATTATTCATTTAAGAAACAAGATTGAAGAAATGGAAGACCAGCTCGCTACATATAAAAGAGAGTTAAATGAGCCGCTCGAAGTTGAGGGGCTCATTTCAAAAAGTGAGCAAATGGCCAAAGTGATGATGCTCGTCCGCAAAATTGCGAAAGTCAATTCAACTGTTTTGCTATTGGGGGAAACAGGGGTCGGCAAAAGCAGAATTGTTCGTTCCATTCACCAATTAAGTGATAGGAAAAATCAAGTGCTCAATGAAATCAATTGTGCGGCCTTGCCTGAACAGCTAATTGAGTCAGAATTGTTCGGGTATGAAGGCGGGACCTTTACTGGGGCTTTTCGTGAAGGAAAAAAAGGGCTGATTGAACTGTCTAATAACGGAACGCTCTTCTTAGATGAGGTGGGTGAACTTCCGTTAACGGCTCAAGGAAAATTGCTTCATGTGCTGCAGGATAAACAAATTCGTCCTGTCGGGGGAAGTCAGCCGATTACCTTGAATTTAAGAATTATTGCGGCTACCAATAAAGATTTGAAAAAGATGGCGGAACAAGGAAGCTTCAGACGTGACTTATACTACCGTTTGAATGTTGTGCCGATTCATATCCCGCCATTACGGGAAAGAAAAGAAGATATTATTCCATTGACCTATCATTTTCTTGACTATTTCAACGACTTGTATAATAGCCATGTTCGTTTTTCGCCAAAGGTATTAAATGCCTTTTTAAATTATGAGTGGAAAGGGAATATTCGTGAGCTAGAAAATATGGTCGAACGGCTCGTCGTGACAAATGATGAAGTGGTGACGTTAAATGACTTGCCGCTCGAATTAGTGCAGCAGGAATTAACGGAGAAAGGAACAACCCTTCCAGAAATGCTTGAGGAAGTGGAACGAAAAATGATCATTGAAGCCTATGGGAAATTTTCCTCCACTTATAAACTTGCGAAAGCACTTGGAATCAGTCAATCCTCGGCCGCTCGGAAAGTCAAGAAATACGTGGAAGGCGAGGAATAACGCTCTTTTATGGACAACAAGAAGGGGGAGAAAGCAAATGAAGAATTGGAAAATGTACATTAATGGCGAGTGGATTGATAACGACAAGAAAATTCAAGTAATCAACCCAGCTACCAATGAAGTCATTGCCACTGTACCAGAAGGTGGAAAAGAAGAAGCGGAACAAGCAGCAACGGCGGCATATGAAGCGTTTAAAACATGGGCGAAGCTAACAGCTGCGGAACGCGCTCATTACTTAAATGAATGGTATCGTTTAATTGATGAAAACAAAGAAGAAATCGGTCAAATTATGACAAAAGAGCAAGGGAAGCCACTTCCGGAAGCGATTGGTGAAGTCGGTTATGCCAACAGCTTTATTTCTTGGTATGCAGAAGAAGGAAAACGCATTTACGGAGAAACGATTCCAGCTTCTCATCCTCGTAAACGTTTATTTGTGCAAAAAGAGCCGGTTGGTGTCATTGCCGCGATCACTCCTTGGAATTTCCCAGCAGCGATGATTACGAGAAAAGTAGCACCAGCGCTTGCGGCTGGATGTACAGCAGTCATCAAACCAGCGGAGCAAACGCCATTAACAGCGATTCGTTTAGTGGAACTAGCGGAAGAAGCAGGTATTCCGAAAGGCGTTATTAACATCGTAACAGGCGATCCAAAAGCGATTGGGGAAGCGTGGATGAAAGATGGCCGCGTCCGCAAAATTTCTTTCACTGGTTCAACAGAAGTAGGGAAATTATTAATGCGCGGCGCTGCAGATACGATGAAAAAAGTATCGTTTGAACTCGGCGGCCATGCACCATTTATCGTGACAGCCAATGCTAATATCGAAAAGGCAGCGCAAAACTTAATCGCTTCTAAATTCCGTAATGCGGGACAAACATGTGTATGTGCGAACCGCGTATATGTTCATGAATCCATCGAAGCGGAGTTTGCTGAAGCGTTTAAACAAGAAGTAGCGAAGTTAAAAATGGGGAACGGTTTAGATGAAGGCGTGACAATTGGTCCGCTAATCGATGAGCAAGCGGTGGCGAAAGTGATTAGCCAGCTAGAAGATGCGAAACAAAAAGGTGCGAACATTATTGCAGGCGGCAATAAACGTGAGGACTTAACAGGTTATTTCATTGAGCCAACAGTGATTACCAATGTAACTGATGATATGCTTTGTATGAACGAAGAGACATTCGGTCCATTAGCGCCTGTGACAACATATAAAACGGTAGAAGAAGTGGTCGAACGCGCCAACAATTCTCCATACGGTTTAGCAGCCTATGTGTTCAGTGAAAACATCACAGAAGCGATCGATATTGCTGAAGGTCTTGAATACGGAATTATTGGCTTAAACGATGGTCTTCCTTCCGTTGCCCAAGCTCCATTCGGCGGCTACAAACAGAGCGGTCTAGGACGTGAAGGCGGTCATTACGGCATCGAAGAATATTTAGAAGTGAAATATATCTCATTAGGACTATAATGAAGAAAAGCATCCGTGACGGATGCTTTTTTCTTGTCTCCTCCTTACGATAAGTCAACATCCATTCACTATCGTTCATCGTGTTTCCTTTATCTCATACGGCTGGCTCCAGTCCATACGTCGCTAAACGGCGCCTTTCGCTTTTCTACTGTCCAGCTCCGCCTCCTAGACACTCGAGTCAAATGCCAGCCTGACTGCATGGCTGAAGAACGCCATTCCGTCATTCTGTCATTTGCTTGTCGTGTCTGAGCAGTCGGCTCCGCTTTTCGATTGTCCAGCTGCAGGCGCTATCGGCTCGAGGTCAAAAGCCAAGCCGGCCAAAAGGTTAAAAAGCAACCTTTCAGCCGACTCGTCTTTTGCTTGTCGCCGATGAACGAGCGCCTTCCACTTTTCTGTGTCCAGCTCCGCCTCCTAGACACTCGAGTCAAATGCCAGCCTGACTGCATGGCTGAAGAACGCCATTCCGTCATTCTGTCATTTGCTTGTCGTGTCTNTCGTCTTTTGCTTGTCGCCGATGAACGAGCGCCTTCCACTTTTCTGTGTCCAGCTCCGCCTCCTAGACACTCGAGTCAAATGCCAGCCTGACTGCATGGCTGAAGAACGCCATTCCGTCATTCTGTCATTTGCTTGTCGTGTCTAAACAGTCGGCTCCGCTTTTCTGTGTCATTCGATGATTCCTGTGTCCATTGTTTTTACTTTGATTTGGACGTTGATGGAGGCGGAGGGGTAGTGGTTTTTCCACTTGTCCATGTCGAAGTTCCGGTATTTGCTTCTTACTTTTTCGCTGATGCCAAGCGGGTCAATGTGCAGGTTTTGGAATTTTTTAATGATTTTTTTCGCTCGTTTGTTTTCTTTTTGCATCCATTGTTTTTCAATGTTTTGCACGGTTTTTGGGTTTTTCAGCGACAATCCGGACGCATCAATAATTTCTCCGAGCATGGACACTTCAATTTTTATATTTGGATTTTCTTTTGGTCCGCTAATGCGGTATTTCACTTTAGAACGGACGTTTTTAATGACGACATAATGCCCGCTATTTAATTTTATATCGTAATTACCGTCACGAGATTTTTCATATAAAATTTTAAATAAATAACTTTCTTTATAAGAGAGGGAACCCACATAGCGAGCATCTTTAAAAAGAGCCAGTCCTTTTAAACGGATATGTTTTTTCTTTAACTGTAACAAGGGTAAAAAAGGGTCTTGTCCTTCTCCATAATATTGGGCCAAAAAAGAATGAAGGTTCGTTTCAGGAATAATATTTTTTATCCCTTGATCGAGCAATTCAGCTAAATAACGAGAAGTGAGCACGGTGCTTGGAAATTTAGATTTCAGCAATTTTTCCGTACTGCCGTCCACTATCGCCAGATGCATGCCCCTTCCGATATTAGGATCACGGCTATAAGGTTTAACAAGGTGGAAAATTCCTTGCTGCGCTAAATCTTTACTATATAGGACATTATTTAAACGCCCCGTACTTAAAGGTTTTTGGGCTTCTCTTTGAAAGAGTTGTTTCATGCTTGCTCGCGCATGTCCTTCAGCGGTGAAAGTCACATCTTTTGGTGTTACATCTTGACCAGGGGGGAAAAAAGGAGCGGCGGCTGTTGCTTTGATCCGGTCCTTGCCTGCTGAGTCATACCCAGCAGCTGAAATATGCTGGGTATCTTCCAAAATGGTCGGTTCTAGTTGGTAATTAGTTAATAATAAGAAGGTTAAAACAATCCAAAATATTTTTTTTCTCATTGTGGTCGCCTCATCTTATTGCGAATGATTTGAAAAAAATAAACAAAAGGTATATATACATAAAACACAAATAACCCGAAATAACCAACGGATGTCAGCCATTTGTTAATGACTTTAAGCTCTGTAATAGATACAACAGTGATAAATAGCGCAACAATAAGCAGAATCACACTATGTTTTTGTTTAATGTTAAATAATTGTTTTATTCCTCGTGTCGCGGCCCATGTATACAAGCAGATATTTGGCAATATAACTAAGAGCCAAAGAGTCAGTCCGGCATACTCGAACCGCTCCACGAAAGGCAAATTGATGACTTTCCATAAAGTTAATGTAGCCCAAATCGTATTGGACAATTGCCAATGACTGAAATACAACAGTGAAACAATAATCGTCAATAAATAAATAAAAGTGGTGTATGCTACTCCTAATTGTGCCCACTTGTGTGAACGTTCGGCTTGTTTGATAAAAGGATAACAGAAAAAAATGGTTTCAAATCCACTGTAACTAAAGGATACTTCTTTAGAACCAGAGATAATGTCAGGGAGTGAGTGATCTAAAATAGGCAATAAATAAGAGATTTTCGCCTCTTGCAGCGGAAACCAGTACATTAATAGTAAAGGGAGAGTAATCACAAATGTCAGAAAACAAAGTCCTACATTGACTCTGAACCCGCTGGTGACATAAAGGTATACTAATGTAAATAGGATGATGGCCATATACCATGTTTCTAATTGAGGAAAAATCCAAATTTGGATGACTTCGATATAGTTGCGGGCGATCGTCAGTCCGATAGACAATAAATACACCATTAACGTAAGGCTGAGCAGCCCGCCAATCCACTTACCGAATAATTCTCTGTGAATGACGGTAATATCATTGTTTCCTTTCTTTAATATTTGATAGGTCATCCACATAATTATGTGCATCGAGAGGCCGACGAGGACGACAGAGATCCATGCATCATGACCAGCTGCTTTTGTCACGTTGCGCTGGAATCCGAGAACACCGACACCGATTTGCACAGAAGAAATAATATAAAAAGCAAAATAAGGAGACACTTTATGTTTTTCGGCCGGTAATGGTAGCATGGGATTCACCTCCACTTCATCATTATTCATCAATATCAGGTTTGTTTTCAGGAGGAGACTGTTTGTCAAAGCGTTCCGCTTGTTCCGTTCTTACTTGTAATGGCCGAAGCCGTTGCTGATCAAAGGGAAGTCGGAATAGAGCGTCCTTTAAATCGGCTCGCCGCAGAGGGAAAATCGGTTCAAGAAACGGCCGGCCGAGCGAAGAAAGCTTCAGCATATGCAACAACACAAAACATCCGCAAATGACAAGGCCTAATAATCCAAGGAATTGCGCGAATAGAAAAAAAGGAAAACGAATGAAACGAATCGCATAGCTTACTTGATAGATCGGTGTCGTAAACGAAGCAAGGGCACTTAAAGCGACAAGAATTAATAACACATTGCTTGTTAAACCCGCTTGTACAGCGGCAGTACCGATGACAATCCCGCCAACGATACCAATCGTTTGTCCTACTTTTGTCGGTAGTCGGGCTCCGGCTTCCCGCAGTAGTTCAATGGTAAGTTCCAAAATAAGCGCTTCTAATATGGGTGGAAAAGGGATTCCACTTCGAGAAGAAACAAGTGTATTTAATAAATCTTGTGGGATCATTTCGTAATGATATGTTAAAATGGCGACATAAGTCGGGGTCGATAGCACAGAAAAAAGAACCGCAAATACACGGATTAACCGAAAGATGGAAGCGATAATCCATGTATAAAAGTAATCTTCAAAAGCAGAAAAAAATTCAACAAGTGTTGTAGGTGCAAGCAATACATGCGGTGAACCATCGGCTAAAATGGCGATTTTTCCTTCCGCAAGCGCACTGGCCACTCGATCGGGGCGTTCAGTATCGATAAGTTGCGGAAAGAGCGAGTTTTTATTGTCTGTAATCATTTGCATAAGAAAGGAACTATCAGGGATTTGATCATATTCAATTTCTTGAATTCTTTGAATCGCTGTATTGATATTTTCTGGATCCGCAATTCCTTGAATATAGGCCACCTTTACTCTCGTTTTAGACAGGGTACCAACGACTAGTTCTTTCATTTGTAGCTCAGGGATCGGCAAGCGTTTTCGCACTAAATTGACATTGGTATCGAGCGATTCAACAAACGCTTCTTTTGGCCCCATTACTGTATATTCTGTTTCCGGCACAGCGACTTGCCTTTTCTCTACAGCTTGAGCGGGAACTAACAGGCAAGCTGTGGTTTTCTCTTTTTCATGAAAAACAACATGACCCGTCATTAATTTATCTTTAATGTCTGCAATATTTGTGGTGATCATTAAGTCTTCAATTGGTAATTTCTCTTTAATGACTTGTAAATCCGTTAGTTTTTTATCCGCAAGCGCGGCTAGAATATTTTGATGCACCGTATCTGGATTAATAAGTGTTTTATAAAAAGAAACAAAAAAGGGAGCGTCGTCATGAAGACGAAATGTAAGAAAATCACTAGATTCTGTGCAAACCGTCAGCAATTGATTAAATTCCGTTTGTCTAAAAGATGATTGGTTTCGTTTAAATAGATTTTTCAAAAACCGTTCATCTCCTTTCACATCATTATTTTCGCCTCATTTTCTCCCGAATGATCTGGAAGAAGTAAACAAATGGAATGTATGCATAAGCAACATATAACCCCAAATTCCCTGTGAAGTTATTTAGTTGCTCAATGTTTTTTGGATCGGTGAATGAAATTACGATGAAAAACAAGGCAATCACGAGCGGGATAATGCTATGTTTTTGTTTTATGCTGAATAATTGTTTCAGCCCTCTTGTGGCTACCCATGTATACACACACATATTAGGTAGGATGACTAATAGCCAAATAGAGAGACCAGCATATTCAAATCGTTCAAGAAAAGGCAAATTGACCACTTTCCATAAAGTTAACGTGCCCCAAATGGTGTTAGATAATTGCCAATGACTGAAATATAACAAGGAAACAACCATGGTCAACAAATAAATGAAAGCGGTATATGCGACTCCGAGCTGTGCCCATTTATGTGAGGTTTCCGCTTTTTTTAAAAAAGGGTAACAGAAAAAAATGATTTCAAACGCTGAATAACTCAAAGCCATTTCTTTAGAAGCAGAGAAAAGGTCAGTCCATGAATGATCGAAAACGGGTAGCAAATAAGATATTTTCGCTTCTTTCAGCGGAAACCAATACATAAAAAGCAAAGGAAACGTAATGACAAACGTAAGAAAGCAAAGGCCGACATTCACTCGAAATCCACTAGACACATAAAGGTACACTAACACAAATAAAATGAGTGCTATATACCATGTTTCTAATTGAGGAAAGAGCCAAATCTGGATAATTTGAATATAGTTACGAGTCATAGTGACGCAAATAGATAGTATATACAGAACTAAAGCGATACTAAATAAACCACCGACCCACTTACCAAACAGGTCTCTATGAATAACCGTAATATCATTTTGGCCTTTATTTAATATTTGGTAAATCATCCATAAAGCGATATGAGTCGATAGCCCGGCCAGAATGACAGCAATCCAAGCATCATGCCCCGCGTCTTTAGCAACATTGCGCTGAAACGAGAAAATTCCGGTACCAATCTGCATAGATGTCACGATGTAAAAAGCGAAATAGGGAGACACTTTATGCCTCTCATCGGGCAACGGCAACATTAGGCTCACCTCCGATTAATCATTATTCATCAATATCACGGTTACTTTCAGATGGAGGCTGTTTCTCGAAACGTTCCGTTTGTTTGTAACGGCCGCAGACGTTGTTGATCTCGCATCCTTTAAATCGCCTCTCCGCATTGGAAAAAGGGGTTCAAGAAACGGTCGGCCAAGTGAGGATAGCTTCAACATATGTAATAAGAGGAGAGCCTAGCAAACAGTGAGGCTTGCAAGCCCAAGAAGCTGAGCAACAATTAAAAAAGGAAAGCGGATGAAATGGAATAATACGTCTAGTATGATCAAAAAGAGGGGAAGATATAACAAAAAAGCGACGAACTCATTGAGAGTTCATCGCTTTTTTGTTTATATTCATCATACGGCTGTCTCCAGTCCATACGTCGCTGAACAGCGCCATCCGCTTTTCGTGTCCAGCTCCGCCTCCTAGAGACTCGAGTCAAATGCCAGCCTGACTGCATGGCTGAAGAGCGCCATTCCTTCATTCTGTCGTTTGCTTGTCGTGTCTGAGCAGTCGGCTCCGCTTTTCTATGTCCAGCTGCAGGCGCTAGCGGCTCGAGGTCAAAAGCCAAGCCCGCCAAAAGGTTAAAGAACAACCTTTCAGCGGGCTCGTCTTTTGCTTGTCGCCGCTAAACAGCGCCATCCGCTTTTCGTGTCCAGCTGCAGGCGCTAGCGACTAGTGGATTTCCATGCTCCTCCTTACGATAAGTCAACATCGATTCACTGTCGTTCATCGTGTTTCCTTTATCTCATGCGGATCATTCCAATCCATACGTCGCTGAACAGCGCCATCCGCTTTTCGTGTTACCCGTTATGATATTTATACAGCCAAAGGACGCCGGATTTGAGGAATCTTGCGACGCGGCCTGTGATGGCGCGATCGGCTACGAAGCCAAATCCTTGTTTTTTACCTAGGGAGCCTAGGACGCCTTTTAATTTCATTTCTGGCAATTTTTCAGGAAGAGGTTCATTTTTCCAGCGTTTTTGTAATACTTGAACAATTTGTTCCGCTTGCTCTTCCGCCAATTGGGCACTAGGTGCGTGAGGGAGGCTCGCGCAATCTCCAACCACATATACATGTTCATCGTTTGGTAAGTTATGATATGGGCTTAGTTTGATGCGGCCAGATGAATCTTTTTCTACATTCATTTTGCGCACAACAATGTTTGGTTGAATGCCTGCTGTCCATACAACAGCATCCATTTCATGAACATCTTCATTATTATAGATCGCTTTTGGTTCTACTTTCACAATGTTTGCATTGTTGACAACAGTAACTCCGTGGTCAACAAACCATTTGTGAATATATTTACTTAAGCGCTCAGGAAAATCCTTTAAAATTCGTGGACCACGATCAAATAAAGTAATTTCCAGGTCCGGGCGGCTTTCGCGCAATTCACTGGCAATTTCAATCCCACTTAATCCAGCACCAATAATTCCTACTTTCGAACGAGCTGGCATGTTGGATAATGTTTGGTATGTATGACGAGCCTTTTCGATAGATTGAATGCTATGCGTATATTGTTCAGCCCCAGGCACATTATGGTATTTATCTTCACAGCCAAGACCAATGACTAGATCATCGTAAGAAATAGATTCTTCTTCTTCTAATAGGACGCGTTTATTTTCCAAATCAATCTCTTTCACTGCTCCGAAAAC
The DNA here is from genome assembly GCF_016820555.1 of Bacillus sp. REN10. Classification (GTDB taxonomy): domain Bacteria; phylum Bacillota; class Bacilli; order Bacillales; family Domibacillaceae; genus Bacillus_CE. The sequence continues at coordinate 308,853 of NZ_JADHDW010000004.1, forward strand.
GATGTTCAGTCGAGAATGCTCTGGAAACGCAACGCGCACTTCATGATCAGAGATTGTTCCTGCAGCAAGTGCATAATATTCTGTCTTTAGGCAATGGTAAGGTACCTTATCGACTAAAGTAATGGTGACATCTTCTGGTAAATTATTCGGCAATAGTCGAAGTAACACGCGCATATTTCCGTAACCGCCACCAAGTAGTACTAAATGTTTCATAGAAATATCCCCTTTTATGCATGATATAATTCTGTGACATCCCCAAAGATTCTTGTCAAAAAAACACGATTTTTTTATTCTGCCATAATGAGTATATCGAAATCTAACTGTTTTCACAACAGACATCAAGCATTTTGACTATAAAGTTTTCTACTTTAATCTCATCGTCAGAGATAGTAAAATAGAAGTAAGAGGTGAGAAAAGGATGAAGCCAATTATTGAGTTTTGCGTGAGCAATTTGGCGAATGGTGCGCAAAAAGCGCTTGAGATATTAGAACGTGATGTGAACCTAGATGTCATTGAGTATGGATGTTTAAGTTATTGTACACGATGCAGTGAAGGGCTATTTGCTCTTGTTAATGGCGAACCGGTGGATGGCAAGACACCCGAAGAGCTAGTTGATAACATTTATGAGTATTTAGAGGAAAACCCGATGTTTTAAAATGGACGAGGACGTGACAGGTGCCTGTCACTCCCCGAAATTTCTCGAATTTTGTCTAGGCAGTGGCTTCTTTTTGCTGTTTCATTTCTTCACGAATTTCATACCAGCGATCTCGGGCCATATCGACAATTTTCTTATCTGACGACATATGTTGTTTTTCAATCACTTTAGAGAAATAGGAGACAGCAACTTCATTATTATCAGCGCGTCGATTTAATTCAGCGATTAAATATAATACTTTTACTTCAGACATTTGTTTGCCTGTCAGATCTTCTGTTTCATAAGCCTCTTTATATTGATTGGCCGCCATCAGCATAAAACGTTTTTCTTCTTTTAAATGCCCTAATTCCCGATATAGCCAAGCAGTGCGAAGGGCTAAGCCAGCTAGGGTTAAATGTTTTTCCTTTTTAAGCAAACCGCTATAAAGAGCAAGTTTATAACTGTTAATCGCCTCAAGAATCGTTCGTTCTTTTCCGTAATCTTGATAGACCCACTGATTTTTTATTTGATCGATGATCTTATCTTTCGCTCCAGGAGCAAAATAGGATGAGAATTCATCTGAGAAAGAGTAGCCGCAATGGCAACAGACAAACACATGGTAGAAGAGTGGATTGCAGCTATCTTGATCATACATAGGCATTAAGTCGGTGTCATGACCATTAACTTTTACGAAGCGATTTCTTAATTTAGTTGTTTGAAACTTTTGTTCACAAACAGGACATTTTAGTTCTTTTTCGTAATAAGGAGAGATGTGATCCATACGATTTGCCTCCTATGACTATTCAGTCTCTAGTATGTCTATATACTTATCTATTTATTTAATTATAGACTATTTGAATCATTATAAATCTAGGTAATAAGAACTATTTTGTCGGTTTGAATGGGGATTGAGCAGTTTGGTTGTGAAGGAGGTTGGGGATGTATATACTAATAATAAAAGAAGAATGGATGGAGGGGTTTCCAGTGAAAGAAGTTGAAGTAGTCACCGTAACGGAAGCAGCGGCTTTTCAAATAAAAGATATGATGAAACAAAATGAAGAAGAGGGAGCTAATTTGCGCGTCACCGTACATGGTGGTGGCTGTAGTGGCTTGTCCTACGGCATGGGGTTTGATCGCGAAATGAAAGAAGGCGACATTGAACTTGATCAGCATGGCATTCACATTGTGGTCGATAAAGACAGCGCCCCTGTATTAAAGGGAACCGTCATTGATTACAAGCAATCTTTAATGGGGGGCGGCTTCACCATCGAAAATCCGAATGCGATCGCTTCCTGCGGCTGCGGTTCTTCCTTTAGAACAGCCACGAATGAAGGAAAACCGGAGAATTGCTAAATCATTTGTCAGGCACTTCCTTGTTAGAGGGAGTGTTTTTTTGTTTGGAAAGTATATGAAAGTCGAAGAAAGCGCAGGCAAGGTCAAAGAAACTTAACTAAAGGCCCCAACTTAAAAGTTGGAGCCGGAACTAAACAGCGGCTTATTTTTTCTGTTCGAATAAAGAGGTGCTGTGCAATGGTTGGACGCGAGCTTTCGGATCGAGATAGGCTTTGGCGTTGTTGACGGCTGTCGGTGCTTCGCCAAAGCCGGTAGCGATTAATTTTACTTTGCCGTCGTATGTGCACACATCGCCAGCGGCGTACACTCCTTCTATATTAGTCTCCATTTTTGAATTGACGATGATGCTGTTTTTTTCAATCGCTAATCTCCACTCTTTCATTGGACCAAGGGAGGAGACAAAGCCGAAATTGACGATCACATCATCGACTGGCAGAATTTCTTTGCGGTCCGTTTCCACTCTTGTTAATTCAAGCGCTCCAATTCGGCCGTCTTCTTCAATGACGTTGCTCGGTACATAAGGAGTCATAATATTGACGTTAGAGGCGCGAAGTTGTTCCACACTATGCTCATGCGCTCTAAACTTTTCGCGGCGATGGATGATAGATACTCGCTTGGCGATCGGTTCAAGCATCAGCGCCCAATCAACGGCTGAATCCCCGCCTCCGCAAATAGCGATATGGCGGTCTTTAAAGTGTTCAATGTCTGTAATGGAATAATGAAGGTTTGTTTTTTCGTAAGCGGCGGCATTGGGAAGTTCTAGTTTCCGTGGCTGAAAGGCGCCATTTCCTGCAGTGATGATAATCGTTTTGGTGAAATGGACTTCTTGGTTGGTTGTTAGCTTGAATGTGCCATCTGTTAATTTTTCAAGTGTTTGCACAGACTGTCCTAAACAGATGGTTGGAGAAAATGGTTCCATTTGTTCCACAAGGCGATCAATCAGTTCTTGGGCGCGAACTTTAGGAAATCCAGCGACATCGTAAATGTACTTTTCAGGATAGAGAGCGGACAGCTGCCCTCCTAGTTGCGGCAAGCTTTCGATAATTTTGACGGATGCTTGGCGCATACCAGCGTAAAAAGCCGTGAATAATCCAACAGGCCCGCCACCGATAATAGTAATGTCAAATAGCTTTTGATCATGATTCATTCGAAATCCCTCCTCAGAAACAAAAAAATGGTATTTTCTTATCTCTATCATACCGAATTTGTATCAGATTCACACGTAAAGATACTTTTTTGACTGAAATTTTTTCACAATAAGGTAAATGGAAAAACAAATAAAATATTTTCCATTAAACATCTTGAAAAAGATTTACAAAAGACATATTATTAAATCATACATGCAAATATTGAGATTTTGTGACGATTTTTATCGTGTTTTTTTGCATTTATTCGTGAAAAATATCACAATCTAAATGTAAGGCTCTACAGCAAATTCGAAAATATGGATAAAGGTGGAAGTGATTATTGTGAGAAAGCCGAAGATCGTAGTGTTAGGTGCAGGGTATGGTGGATTGATGACAGTTACTCGTCTTCAAAAAATGTTAGGACAAGACGAAGCAAACATTGTATTAGTAAACAAAAATGATTACCATTATGAAACAACTTGGCTTCATGAAGCGTCTGCAGGTACATTGCATCACGACCGTGTTCGCTATTCTATTGATAGCGTTATCAATCGCAGCAAAGTAGAGTTTATCCGTGCAGAAGTGCAAGATATTAAAACAGCTGAAAAGAAAGTGATTTTAGATTCTGGCGAAGTGGAATATGATTATCTTGTATTCTCGCTTGGTGGCGAATCCGAAACTTTCGGTATTCAAGGGTTAAAAGAGTATGCGTTTACAATTTCTAATGTCAATGCGGCTCGCCAAATTCGTGAGCATATTGACTATCAATTTGCGACATATGCAACAGAACTAGAAAAGAAAGAAGAGCGCTTAACAATCGTTGTCGGCGGTGCTGGATTTACAGGGATTGAATTCCTTGGCGAATTAACAAACCGTGTACCTGAACTTTGCCGCGAGTATGATATTGATTATTCTAAAGTTCGCATTTATTGCGTAGAAGCAGCGCCAATGGTTCTTCCAGGGTTTGATCCTGAGCTAGTGAAATACGCTGTTTCTCAATTAGAGAAAAAAGGTGTAGAATTCAAGATTGGCACAGCGATTAAGGAAGCGACGCCAGAAGGCATTAAAGTAGCGAAAGGTGAAGAAGAGCTTCAAGAAATTAAAGCGGGAACAGTCGTTTGGGCAGCGGGTGTTCGTGGAAGCTCGATCATTGAAAAAGCAGAGATCGAAAATATGCGTGCTCGCGTAAAAGTAAACCCTGATTTACGTGCGCCAGGTCATGACGACATTTTCGTCATCGGTGATTCTTCACTTATTATCAATGAAGAAATTAATCGTCCATATCCGCCAACAGCTCAAATTGCGATGCAGCAAGGGGAAGTATGTGCGCGCAATTTAGTGAAGCTAATAAAAGGTCAAGCGGATGATCTTGAAACATTTAAACCAGACATTAAAGGTACGGTTTGTTCTTTAGGAGATGACGATGCAATCGGTGTTGCTTTCGGTAAGAAAATGACAGGTACGAAAGCGTCATTCATGAAGAAGATGGTTGATAACCGCGCATTGTACATGATCGGTGGGCCGTCATTAGTGATGAAAAAAGGTAAATTTAATTTCCTATAAGCAAATGGATAGAGGCTGACCTTAATGGTCAGTCTTTTTTTATGGAGAAAGGAGCGGGTTGGTTGAAAAGAGGGAACGTTTGGTTAGGGGCCGCTGGTTTAGTGATGGATTCTTCAGGTCGTTGGCTAGTGGTGAAGAAAAGTTACGGCGGATTAAAGGGGCAATGGTCATTACCAGCTGGATTTGTCGATCAGGGCGAAACGGCGGATGAAGCGGCCGTTAGAGAAGTGAAGGAAGAAACCGGAATCGATTGTGAAGTTTGTGGTGTCGTTGGGATTCGATCAGGAGTGATAAAAGAAGAAATCAGTGATAACTTAATCATTTTTTTATTGACGTTAAAGGAAGACGGACAGCCTATAATAATAGAAGAAAAGGAACTGATTGATGCGGCTTGGCTGTCGACAGAGGAACTGAAAAACGATGCTCATACCTCTATTTTATTGGGCACACTCGTTGATCATATTGAGAGTGCCTCGCTGTTTTGTCAAGAGGGAGTGGACCCTGGAATACAGTTTGGTTATACCTCCTATAAATTATTCTTCTAATTTTGAGATCAATTTCATCGAAAAAGGAGATTGTACGCTCGGATCTCCTTATGGTATATTATCTGAAAATTAAAATAAATAATTCAAGGAGGAATTTAAATGACAATTCAAACAAAAAAACAACCATGCCATACTTGTGAAGGGAAAGGATATCTTCAACTCCTCCTCGGCGGTTCTGAAACTTGCCCGAACTGCGATGGTGAAGGGAAGAATAAAGAATAAGGAATATAGGGGGCATCCTTCATTTGGGAGGATGCCCCATTATCTTGACGTTTTCCTTCTTCCTAAGGTACACTATTCTTTAGTGATTTAGGAGGGGAACGGAATGCATATAGCTATTTTACTTGTTTCAGTGCTGCTATTTTTCGTGTTGTTTTTCGGAATTGGCTTCTTATTAAATATGTTGTTGCGGATGACATGGGTAATGGCGCTTCTTTATCCGCTTGTAACCATTATGATTGTCGATGAAATCAGCACGTTTGATTATATTTTCCATGCAAGTGAAGCGTTTTCAGCTTTAGGAACGAAAATTATTTCGCTTAAAGCACCAGATATTATCATTTTATCAAGCGGTCTGCTTGGTGCGATCACTTCAGGTGTGACCATGCGTGTTCTTCGTCAAAAAGGCTATCAAATGTTTTAATTGACTTTCTTACATAAAGAGCCCTGCAAAAGGTCGCTATTCGCGGATCTTGTGCAGGGCTCTTTCTCTGTCACTTAAACCATTCATCCATTTCAACTGTTTCAAAAATAGACGGATGAAGCATCATCGCTAGCTTATGAAGCCCAGCTAATAGCCGTGGGGAAGGACGGCAATAAAGCTCTTCTTCCATGACGGCGACGTTTTGCTGCTGGATGGCAGGCAGCTCCATCCAGCCCGGTCGTTTTTGGACGATCGCTGGATTAATTTTTTCCGTTTGCACGCCAACCCATGAGAGTAAAATGTAATCCGGGTTTCTTTGTTTGACTTCTTCCCAATCGGTTCGGAAGTTAGCGGTCTCTTCATCGCCAAAGATATTGTAACCGCCGGCCAGCTCGCTTATTTCCGTCAGCCAATTCACTTTTCCAGGAGTGAACACGGGCTTTGGCCACCATTCCCAGTAAAGCGAAGGCCGCTTGTCGACAAGGTTAGATGCCTGTTTAAATGTTTCCACTTGAGAAGTGTAGCGCTCCGCTATCAATCTAGCTTTTTCAGTTACCCCACATGCCGCTCCAACCTCTATCAGTGACTGGCCAATCTCTGCTAACGATTGCGGGTTCGTCACGATATAGGGCAATCCTCGCTTTTTCAGTTCCTCTACATTCTTTTCCATCCCAGGCACACTTAAAGAAGCAATCACAAGATCCGGCTTTAACGTCTCCACTTGATCAATATTAATATCAAGGTCGGGTCCAAGCCTCGGCAAATGGGCAATCGTTTTTGGCCAATCGGAATAGTCATCAACGCCGACAAGCTGATCGGTGAGACCGAGAAATTCAATTAATTCTGTGTTGCTTGGACAGATCGAAATTAATCGCATACGAACCACTCCTTTTCTTTCATTTTATCATAGACATTTGTCCCGCGTTAACGGGCAGTAAGCCTCCCACTGATTGAAGTTTCACTTTATTCGAATTGCGAAATAATTTTCTGTATAATGAAAGTGAGGTGATCAAATGTTTACAGTAAAAAATGAATCGTATTTACAGCAAGAAACTCCTTGTTTAATCGTGGGACTTTATGATCGTCCGTTGAAATTTGAAGGCGAGCTAGCGAGACTAGATGAACTATTCAATGGAGAGTTGACGGCATTAGTGAAAGAAGGCGATATCTCTGCTAAAAGCAAAAAAATTGCGGTTGTGCCTACGTTAGGAAAAATGCCAGCGAAACGTTTACTGTTTGTCGGACTTGGAAAAGAAAAGCAAGCCGATTTCCATGAAATGAAGGAAGCGATTGGTGAAGCGTTCGTCAAAAGCAAGCATTTTGGGCTGACAGCAGCGGCTGTAGCCCTAGATAGCTTTGTTTGTGAGGAAATCAACGCAGAAGATGCCGCGCATGCATTCAGCGAGGCATTTGGGCTAGCAACCTATGAATTTAAAGGCTACAAACAAACATCGAATGAGCCAGAGAAGAAGATTGAGGAGTTATTGATATTAACAAAAGCAGACGAGGAAGCGATACGAACAGCTCTCCAAGTCGGCTATGCGTTAAGCAAAGGAACGAATTCCGCCCGCACGCTAGTGAATACACCGGGAAATCTATTAACGGCATCTGACTTAGCGGCTTATGCGGAACAATTAGCAGAGAAATATGGCTTTGAAGTCGAGATTCTTGAAAAAGCGGACATGGAAAAGCTCGGCATGGGGGCTTTTTTAGCAGTGAATCAAGGATCAACTGAGCCGCCGAAAATGATTACGCTGAAATATCAGCCGAAAGAAGAATGGACGGATGTACTCGGTTTCGTCGGAAAAGGAATCACGTTTGATACGGGTGGCTACTCGTTGAAGCCTAAAGACGGAATTGTCGGCATGAAAACGGATATGGGCGGCGCGGCCGCGGTATTAGGTGCGATGGAAATTATCGGTGAACTAAAACCGAATCAAAATATCGTCGCGGTCATTCCATCTACTGATAATATGGTGAGCGGCCATGCCTTTAAGCCAGACGATGTCATTACGTCGATGAGCGGTAAAACGATTGAAGTGTTAAATACGGATGCAGAAGGCCGTCTCGTGCTCGCCGATGCAATGACATATGCGAAGCACCACGGCGCCGATTACTTAATTGATGTCGCAACATTAACAGGTGGCGTCATTGTTGCACTCGGCACTGATAAAACGGGTGCAATTACAAATAATGAAGAATTGTTTGAAGAAGTGCTAGAAGCGTCTTTTGAAGCAGGTGAGTTCATTTGGCGCCTACCACTAACGGAAAAAGATAAACAGCGCATTCGCAACAGCGCGATTGCTGATTTAAACAACTCACCAGGCCGTGACGGTCACGCGATTATGGGCGGCGGATTTATCGGTGAATTTGCGGAAGGCACGCCGTGGGTTCATTTAGATATCGCCGGGACAGCTGACACGAATAAAGGCGGTTCTCTTGGACCTGCTGGAGCGACAGGCGCGATGGTACGGACATTAGCCTTACTAGCAATGCGTAGAAATGAAGAATAAGAGAGAGGCTGAGAGATCAGCCTCTTTTTTGAGTAGAATTCCTCGACTTTTTTCCACTTCTCCAATTTTTCATCGAACGAAAAAAAGCATTGACAACTTCCATGAATATTGTTATTTTTATTTTAGTTCTCTACCAATTTACCAAACTAAAGTACGAGGGGGCATCTTAGATGAATGCAGTTGTGATTGCTGTTATCGTCATGCTTCTCCTTAGTCTATTACGTGTCAATGTTGTGTTTTCTTTGATTACGGGTGCACTTATTGGAGGAGTAGTTGGCGGTTTAGAAATAGAAGGAACAATTAAGGCGTTTACAGAAGGAGTCGGAGGCGGTGCCAATGTAGCGCTTAGCTATGCGATGCTTGGCGGATTTGCGGTAGCGATCTCCAGCACAGGATTGCCGAATGCATTAGTTGACTTTGCTTTAAAATATGTAGGAAAGAAAGAAGATGCGAGAGCGAAAAAGTTATCAAGAGCTCTTATTTTATTTTTTATCTTATTAATGGCTTGCTTCTCGCAAAACTTAATTCCAATTCATATTGCTTTTATCCCGTTATTAATTCCACCATTATTGAAAATATTAAATGAACTGCAAGTGGATCGTCGTTTAGTGGCCTCTGTTTTAACATTTGGTCTCGTGACGCCATACATGTTGTTACCTGTTGGTTTCGGTCTAACCTTTCACGAAATTATTGCGACGAATATGACGAAAAGCGGCTTGCCTGTGGAGATGAGTCAAATTCCGAAAGCGATGTTATTTCCAGCGGCTGGCATGCTAGTTGGTTTGTTAGTAGCCGTCTTTTTCTCTTATCGCAAGCCTAGAACGTATGAGGATCCACGTATATCTGTGGAAGCTGCAGAAACACAAGGTTATTCCACTAGTGGGATTATGTTTTCTGTTGTGGCCATTATTGCGGCTCTTATTGCCCAACTTTATACGGAGTCGATGGTGTTTGGCGCATTAGCTGGAATTGTCGTTCTGTACGCATTTAAAGTCATTCGCTGGGATCAAGCGGATCATTTGCTGACAGAAGGCATGCGGATGATGGCGTTTATCGGTTTTGTGATGATTTCCGCGTCAGGGTTTGCCAATGTGATGAGTGCAACAGGAGACGTAGAATCATTGGTGGAAGAAGTGGCTAATATGATTGGCGGCAATCAAGTACTTGGTGCACTACTGATGCTTATTGTTGGCTTATTTGTGACAATGGGGATCGGTTCGTCTTTCTCGACGATTCCGATTATCGCGACAATTTTCGTGCCGTTAGCGTTAGAGCTTGGCTTTAGTCCGATGGCGACGATTGTGCTTGTCGGAACAGCGGGTGCTTTAGGAGATGCGGGTTCGCCAGCATCTGACAGCACACTTGGACCGACATCCGGTTTGAATATCGATGGGCAGCATGATCACATTTGGGATACATGTGTACCAACGTTTTTGCATTATAATATTCCAGTGATTATCTTCGGTTGGATTGCGGCGTTAATTTTATAATGGGGAACTTGCCCATGCCAAATGCCTCCTCTTTGCATACACCATTAATAGGCAGTAAAAAAGGAGGCATTTCACTATGTATGCTCGTAACACCCGGTTTCTACCTTTCTTTGGGGGGCCGTTTCTTGGGGGATTATTAGGTGGCTTTTTAGGCGGAGCGATCGCTCGTCCTTTCTATCGTCCGCCCGTGTACCCACCGTATGGCTTTTATCCGCCGTATTACCCGCCATTTGGTTATTTCTAAAACGAAAAAGGACCTTCGACAGGAAGGTCCTTTTCCTATGCGCGTTTCAGTTCTTGTTCTTGTTCTTCTTCTTCTTCTTGTTCCATCGCTTGCTGTTCTTCCGTGTTCATCCGATCGATTTCTTCTTGTGACAGCTTCTCGATTTTAAACCCGGTAAAGCCGTAAAGAATGGAGATTAACGGACTGATCAAGCATAATAGTGCATAAGGAGCATATTGGAATGTCGATACGCCAAGCGTTGCAGTCATAAAGGCGCCACATGTATTCCAAGGAACGAGAGGGGAGGTCATGGTGCCAGCATCCTCTAGTGTGCGCGATAAATTTTTCGGATGTAATCCTCGCTTGCGGTAAGCGGTTACATACATGCGGCCCGGAATAAGAATTGATAAGTACTGATCGCATGCGACCACATTTGCTGTAATACAAGTGGCAACCGTTGTGGCAATTAAGCTTCCCGTCGATTTCGCTAGTTTCAATAAGCTTTTCACGAGTGTTTCTAGCACGCCGCTTACTTCTAAAATTCCGCCGAAGCTCATGGCGATCATCACTAATGAAACCGTATACATCATGGCGGATGTTCCACCGTTATTTAAGAGACTTTCAAGTACTTGATTATCTGTTTCCATCGTAAAACCGTTGACCATAATGCTTAAAATTTCGCCCAATGTGACCCCTTGTACAACAACTGCTACGATTCCCCCTAAGATCGATCCGATCACAAGACCAGGAAGAGCTGGCGTTTTCATCGCAATTAACGCTAAAACAATAGCAGGTACAAGCAAAAGCCAAGGACTGATGATAAACATGTCACCTAGTTCATTTTGAAGCGCTTTCACTTCCTCCAGTCCAGCCCCTTGATTTTTAAAGGAAAGGCCAAGGAAGAAGTAAATAATAATGGAGATCGCTAAAGCAGGTATCGTAGTAAACAACATATGCCGAATATGGTCAAATAGCTGGACGCCCGTAATTCCTGGTGCCATATTCGTTGTCTCGGATAAAGGAGAAATTTTATCACCGAAATAACAGCCGGAAATGACGGCCCCAGCGACCATAGCAGTGTTGACCCCTAGTCCAGCGCCAATTCCCATAATCGCAATCCCGATCGTTCCCGCTGCTGTCCAGGCATTTCCGGAGGCGATGGCCACGATGCTGCAAATAATCGCTGCTGCCGGCAAAAAGTACGTTGGAGATAAAATATCGAGTCCATAATAAATCATTGTCGGCACAATACCAGCCGCTAGCCACGTCCCGATGATCGTTCCAATAACCATTAAAATGAGAAGCGCCTGCATCGCTAAAGAAACAGCGTTGATGATTCCTTTCTCAATCTCCCGCCACGTATGCCCTAAATACATCGCTATTATAGCAGCAACAGTGGCGCTTAATAGCAAGGGAATATGCGGATCCGCTTCAAATTGAAAAATCCCTACAAATAAGAAAATGGCCATCGCTAAGATTGGAATCAAAGCGATGCCGATTGATGGTGTTTTTACTTTCATTTCGTTCCCTCTCTTCACAGAAATTGTTCTTTATCCATATAGTTGCAATTTTTATGCCAATTAAAAATATTCGTAAAATTCTACAAAACTAGCCATTTTATAGAATGATTTATTCTGTATTGAATAAATCATTCTAGATTGCATAAAAAGTGAAAGAGGATTTTTTAGAAGTGTTGTCGAATCAGTAGTGAATAACAATTCATTTTTTGGAGGGAAAACGATGGATATAGCAAACTCGTTAATTGGGACACTTGGTATCGAAACAGTAGAAATTGGAGAGGGAAAAGTGGTGATGACGATGCCCGTTGATGAACGGACGCGTCAGCCATTCGGCTTTTTGCACGGGGGAGCGTCTGTCGCTCTTGCAGAAACGGCCGCTAGTGTCGGGACAGTGGCCTTAATTGACCAACAAAAAGAGGCTTGTTTCGGGCTAGAAATTAATGCGAATCATATTAAAGCGAAAAAGGATGGAACGGTCACAGCCATTGCAACGGTCGCTCACCGCGGCCATACCACGATGGTGTGGGAGATCCGAATTGAAGACGAACAACAGCAGCTCATCTGTCTGTCGCGCTGTACCGTCGCTGTCGTTCCGAAAAGATAAAAGTCGAAAAACCATCGCGAAGTGGCGGTCGCTTAGCCAAACAAAAAGAGGCGTCTATCAACCGAACAATCGACTGATAGACGCCCTTTTTCAGCGCTTATTTTTATCTTTCAAATCATCTCGGATACTGCTGTCGGAAAGTTTGACGCCGGCATTGTAGGCAGCTCGGCTAATCAAATGCCCAGATACGGGGGCAGTAATAAAGATAAAGGCGATCCCGAGAAGAATCCGGGAGCTGAAATGGCCTTCGATTAAGTAAAAGTAGAGAAAGGCAGCCAATAGAGTGGACATTACACCAAGTGTAGCGGCTTTAGACGCCGCGTGATTGCGCGTATACACATCTGGCAGTCTTATGACACCAAAGGCGGCTACAAGGCTTAAAAACGCTCCGATGACTAAAAAGAGAATGATCACTGCATCAATGATTACGGTCACTTTCAATGATCTCTCCTTTCTCTAGGAATTTAGCGAAAGCAATCGTTCCGATAAAGGCTAAAATTCCGATCAATAAAATAACATCTAAAAACTCACTTGTCCGAAGCAGCATCGACAAGATCGCCACAATGGCGACCAGGTTAATTCCGATCGCATCTAAGGCGACTACGCGGTCCGGTACAGTCGGTCCTTTAATGAGCCGGTACACAAGACCAAGCATGGCAAGCGAAAAACAGATTAAGGAAGCTTTCATCACCATCTCTAGCATTAACGGCTCACCTCCATAATCGCTTTTTCAAACGAATTTTTGATGCCATCAATGGCATCTTGCACATCCGGTACATCAATTGCGTGCACATATAGCACTTTATTATCATCGGAAATATCGATCACAAGCGTTCCAGGCGTTAACGTAATTAAATTAGCTAACAACGTGATTTCCCAGTCCGATTTTAATTCCGTCGGCAAGGCGAAAATGCCTGGCTGGATATCAAGCTTTGGCTTTAAAATGACCTTTAGCACATCCACATTGGCCAAAATCAATTCTTTAAAGAACAAAAGAGTTAAATAAATAACTGCCCATACACGGCGCATGTAAAACTCATGTTTAAAGAAGCGGCGCATACCGTACATCAAAATTAAGCCAAGAAGATATCCGACGATAAAAGTGGAACTAGAAAATGAAACTTGCAGAAACATCCAAAGAAACGCTAAAAAGAAATTAAGTAAAATTTGAAAAGCCATATGACATTACTCCTTTAACACGGCATCAATATAGATTGTCGGATCTATGAGTGCTTCAGTGGCTTGAGAAATAATTGGATACATTCCTTCTGCGCCCACTCCATAAACGATAGAGACGAGCACAAGAATCGCTCCTGGCATCCATAAAAAGTGAACCGGCTGTTTTTCTTCCCCAGGATAATCTTGAGGAGATCTCCAAAAGCCGTTCATAAAGATTTTGATCACAGAGTAAAGAACAAACAGACTTGATAATAAGACGATCAGCGCGCCCACATAAGCTCCTTCAGCCAGACCGGCACGAACGATTAAGAACTTACCAACAAATCCGCTGAGCGGCGGAATCCCCGCAAGGCCAAAAGTGGCGACAAGAAACGTCCAACCAAGCAGCGGATATTTTTTGATTAATCCACCCATCTTGCGCAAGTTGCTTGTGCCCGTAATTTTGATCATGACCCCGATTAAGAGAAACAATGCGGCTTTAATGATCATGTCATGGATTAAATAGAAAATTGTTCCTTTAATTGACTCTTCTGTTGCTAATGAGATCCCGAATGTTAGCACACCAACAGCGATAATAATGTTGTAGATGATGATCTTCTTCACATCCCAGTAAGCAATCGCTCCGATCGCTCCGACGATAATCGTCAGAATTGCCAAGATTTGCAACAACTCATGGGTAAAGGCTTGATTGTGATAAAAGAACAGCGAATACGTTCGTAAAATCGAGTATACCCCTACCTTTGTTAACAACGACCCGAATAAGGCAAGCACCGGCACAGGCGGCGCATGATAGGAGCCTGGCAACCAAAAGTATAGCGGGAAAATCGCGCCCTTTAATCCAAAGACAATTAAGAATAAGACAGCGATCACGGTTAAAATAGGCAACTGGCCAACTTCAGCGATTCGCTTGGAAATGTCCGCCATATTTAAGGAACCGATGACGGAGTATAAAAAGGCCACAGCCACCACAAAAATCGCGGATGAAATGACATTGACTAAAATGTATTTAATCGATTCCCGCAGCTGAATTTTCGTGCCGCCGATCACGATCAATACGTATGATGACATCAGCATCACTTCGAAGAAAACGAACAGGTTAAAAATATCTCCTGTTGTAAAAGCCCCATTCACACCGACAAGCATAAATTGAATGATGGAATAGTAGTAAAATTGTTCCCGTTTCTTTCCGATTGAACGGAAGGAATAAATAATGACGCAAAGTGTAATCAATGACGTAGTAGTTACTAATAATACTGACAGCATATCAGATACAAGTGTAATCCCGAAAGGAGCTTGCCAGCTGCTGACATCCACTGTTTGAATGCCCTCTTTTTTCACTGTCAGCAATAAGATGATCGAAGCAACGAGCGTCCCAATCGTCGAAATGACAGAGACAACGCGTTGCACCATCACCCATTTTGCTAAGAAAATCAATACAATTGCGGTCATTAGAGGGATGAGTATAGGTAATATAAGTAAATTAGTCATTTGCTTCTGAACCTCTCATCTCATCTGTATTATCTGTCCCTAATTCCTGATAAGCTCGGTAAGCTAATACAAGGAAAAGGGCGGTGACACCGAAGCTGATGACGATCGCTGTTAAAATGAGCGCTTGCGGCAATGGATCGACATAAGCTTTGGCATGCTGTCCTAAAAGCGGAGCGGCTCCATTTTTTAATCCGCCCATGGTTAGGATCAATAGATGGGCGCCGTGACTTAATAGTCCAGTGCCGATAATGATGCGCAACAAGCTTTTCGACAGCATTAAATAAACGGCACTAGCCAGTAACAGTCCTGAGACAATTGACATTAAAATTTCCATTATTCACTCTCTCCTATCGTTTGAATAATGGTCATCGTGACACCAATGACAACTAAATAGACGCCTGTATCAAACAACATGGCGGTATGAAGCGATGTTTTTCCAAACAGCGGCAAATTAAAATCGCCGAATGCGTGCGTTAACAATGGCACGTTGAACAACAGGGCACCGGCTGCCGTACCCGCTGCAAATAAAAGACCGACCCCAATCAATATTTTATAGTCAATTGGGAAACCTTGAGACACGGTTTTAATATCGTAGGCGAGCAAGAGGAGAACGATGGCTCCTGAAGTCATTAATCCGCCGACGAATCCTCCACCCGGATGGTAATGCCCGGCAAAGAACAAATGGATCGCAAAGAGGATGATGATGAAAAACACAACTTTGCTCGCCGTTTGTAAAATTACATCATTCGTTTTCATCGATCGCTCCTCCTTTCTTTCCTAAACGCAGCTTGATCAATCCGTAAATGCCAAGAGCGGCAATGCCAAGCACGCAAATTTCAAATAACGTATCGAAGCCACGGAAGTCGACGAGAATAACGTTGACCATATTTTCTCCGCCTGCTTTCTCATACGTATTGTCAATATAGTATTTTGAAATCGAGTCAAACCATTTATTGCTGTGAGACGAGATGGCAATTAAAGTGACCGTAACCCCGACTCCAGCTGAGATCAGTAAATTACCTAGTTTAAAACTCATTCGTTCTTCATGGCGGCTCAGCTTCGGCAAGTGATAGAAGCAAAGCAAGAACAAGGCAACCGAAACAGTTTCAATCACTAATTGTGTTAAAGCAAGGTCCGGTGCACGGAAAATAACGAAAAACAGCGAAACGGTATAACCAACCGTTCCCAGTGCTAAAATCGACGTCAATCGTGATCTAGCAATCAATGTTGTAACTGTTCCAAGCAAAATTAATAGAGCAAGCACCACTTCATATATGCCGATCGGTGCGAGCTGACTCGTATCGATTTTAAACGCATCTTCTGTCCACATCGTAAAGCCCAAAATTCCGATGAAAAAGATGAAAATATAGACGAGATAAGTGCGAATAAAGCCTGTCATGACCGACTTAGTTAATGTGTAAGCCCCTCGCTCCGCCGCGTATAGACTCGTATCATATAAAGTGTTTAGAGTGACTTTGTTAGGGAATAAGTTATACACTTTATTCCATTTGTTAACAGTCACATACATGATCGCGCCGAGTGCGACAACACCAATCGTCATCTTCAACTCGGTTGAGAATCCGTGCCAATGGCTAATATGGACAGCGATTTTCTCGCCAGGCTCGATAAGCGAAGGTATGATCGCCGCTACCGCTGGCTGGATCAAGTTGTAAGAAAGCAGATTGGGGAAAATCCCAAATACAACGACAAGAACAGCTAGAATGATAGGCGGAATCAGCATGCCGATCGGTGCTTCATGCGGTGTTTTCTCTAATTGTTCTGGTTGATATTTCCCGGTAAATGTTTTAAACACAATCATCATGCTGTAAATGAAAGTGAACACGCTTCCAACCCAAGCAAGAACAGGGAATAAGATGCCCCACGTTTGCAAGTTAAAGAGATCGAGGTCTAATAGCTGAATCATGCCGGTAAAGAACATTTCTTTACTTAAAAATCCGTTAAATGGAGGCAAGCCAGCCATAGAAAATGCCCCGATTACAGCAATCGTAAACGTAATCGGCATCAAGCTAAGCAATCCGCCCAGCTTGCGAATATCGCGCGTGCCTGTTTCATGATCAACAATCCCGACGACCATAAATAAGCTACCTTTAAATGTCGCATGGTTAATGAGATGGAAGATCGCCGCAATGGTCGCTGCTGTATACACATTGTCATTGATCCCATCAAATTGGAGAGCGGCAGCCCCCACGCCAAGAAGCGACATAATTAAGCCGAGTTGACTCACTGTTGAGAAAGCAAGAATTCCTTTTAAATCCGTTTGTTTGACCGCATTAAATGATCCCCAGAATAAAGTGAAAATTCCGACTCCACCAACAAGCCAGAACCAATACTCGGAAAAAGCAAAAATCGGGCTCAAGCGAGCAACTAAATAAATACCTGCTTTAACCATTGTCGCTGAGTGGAGATAAGCACTAACAGGGGTAGGTGCTTCCATTGCATCAGGCAGCCAGATGTAGAATGGAAATTGCGCCGATTTTGTAAAGGCTCCAGTAAGGACGAGCACTAGAGCTAAAAGGAATAGTGGATGATCATTTAACTCGCTTGCTTGAGCGATCAGCTCTCGAATGCTAAATGTATCTCCCATAATCGAGAGTAATAAAAACCCTCCAAGCATTGCCAGGCCGCCGAATACGGTGATGAGCATCGATTTCAGCGCTCCGTAACGAGAACGATCCCGATCATACCAGTAAGCGATTAGTAAAAACGAAGAAATCGATGTCAACTCCCAAAACATATACAACGTGATGAGATTATCCGACAACACGACACCGAGCATGGCGCCCATAAACATGAGCAAATAGACGTAGAAGTTATGCAATTTTTCTTTTTCCTTAGATAAGTAGAAAATCGAATAGAGCACAACTAAAGCACCGATTCCGGTGATTAATAAGGCAAAAAGCAGCCCTAAACCATCTACATAGGCCGTAAAGCGCACGCCGAGTGATGGAATCCAGTCAAATGACTTTTCAATTGCTTCATTATTTCGCGTGACTGGGAGAAATTGAAGAAAATAGGTGAATAGCACAATAGGCAGAATCAGTACAAACCATCCTGTATGTATGCGTCGAAGTCCCTTATAGAAAAGGGGCACAAGAATAGCCATTAAAAAAGGAGAAAAGATGGCTATATGCAGTAAAGACAAAAGAATCCCTCCTTGCAGATTGTATTAAACATCATGTGAAAAACGATGGAATTTTAATATAGACGAAATATTCATCCACATTCCTTTTTAAATGATCGCATTCAAAGTGTTCTCCCAACGTAAATCAAACCTCATAGTGCATTATATCGCAAAAAATCACTTCCTGCATTCCATTAACGCGAAACTTGTAGAAAAGTCGACTTATGATATTAAATATGAAGAATCATGGATAAAAAAACGAAAAAATTTTTTTGTACTTTACAAAATTCGTGTGTTTTTTTCCAAAAATTATTAAAAACTACTTGTCTTTACTTGCTCGCTCTTGCATAATGAAATGGATTGAAATGAACAGGAGCGGAAATTGGGATATGAAAAATACTTACTTAATTGGCTACTTACCTGTAGTCGCAATGCTATTATTCAGTTTATCTTTGTCGATGTTCACTCAAAAAATCATTATCGGCTTATTTAAAAAAGTTAGCTTATATAACAGTTTGCTAGAAATGTTTACCGAGACAGAAGTGAAGCTAACGATCACGCTAGCATTGATGTTGCTGTTTTTTATGATTTTGGCCACATTCAAGGTGATCGCTGACACAGTGAATCAATTGTCACTTTTGTTTTTCTCCAAGGATACGACAGGGGAACTATTGCTGAAAACAAGAACCAGCTCCATTGTGTTCTTCGTTGGAGGGCTTCTCTCATTAATTAGCTTTTCTTCTCTTACGGGCATTTTAATTATCTTTGTAATAACAGCCATCGGCTATTTTGTATACTTCGTGTATAAAATTGCCCCTGACTTATCGGTAGCTAACTTAGTTGGTATGATTTCTTTTCAAGTCGCTGTTTGGGCGTTCTTTACAACCATGTTCGCCTTAGGAGGATTAAAAGTTTATAACGGTTTACTAGGAAATTTACCTTTGTAAACAGAAAAAAACCGCCACTAGGCGGTTTTTTATTTACTACTTATTGCATAACCCGGCGCCAGATGAGTTGTTGCGGCGCATATCCTTCCATGTGGCTCACATTTCCTTTTTGGTCTTTTCCGACCCAGACACTCGCTGTGTATTGATTGGTTAAGCCAGCAAACCAAATGTCACGCACGTTCTGACTTGTTCCTGTTTTACCTCCAGAGTAAGGGGTACCTGGATTCGCTTTTTTCCCTGTTCCGGATTTAATAACGCCAGATAACATCGTGCGCATTGTATTTGTCGTGGATGGCGACCAAACTCTTGTAGTTTCGTCTTTCCACTCATAGAGCACTTTCCCTTGGCGATCTGTGACCTTTTGAATCGCTCGAGGCTTGACATAATTGCCGTCAATGAAGGAGGTATAGGCACCTGCCATCTCAAGTGGTGACATTCCTCGATCAAAAGCACCTAATGCTTGCCCGTGTCTAGTTGGATCGAAATCCGCTTCTGTTAAGCCAGCAAAATCAAATTTTTTCAAGTATGAAAGTGATGTTTCTGGTCCAGCTTTCATAAATAATCGTAGCGCTGCTGTGTTATAAGAGTTTGCTAGCGCTTTTTGTAATGTAACCATTCCATATTCTTTACCGCTATAGTTTTTTGGACAGTTTCCTGGCCTTGAGCAATATTTATCAGCGCTGACCATGCTGTTTGGACCAGCACCAGTCTTTTCGATATAAGGACCGAAATCAAGCAATGGCTTGATTGTTGAACCTGGATGACGGTAGGCTTGGAAACTGCGATTGAACTCAGTTTTATCAAAATCTTTCCCACCCGATAAGGCGACGATTTCCCTCGTGTCATTTTTAATGACAGCCGCAGCTCCTTCAGCGGAACTTCCAGCTAATACGGAGCTGACTGCCCCCGTTGTTTTATTTTGCATATTCGGGTCGAGTGCCGTATGGACAATCACGCCAGATGACAGCACTTCCTCTACACGAGCATTGAGCTTATGATCGATTTGAATTTTCTTCTCACCATCAGCATTTTTCAGTTGCTCTTCAAATCCTTCTGTATGAGCGATCAATTCCTTTAATTCGGCTTCTACATAAGTAGAGTAGTTCTCGAATTTGTCTAAACGATCCCTTACGTTTAGCTTAATCGGTTCCTTTTTGATCGCTTCGGCTTCTTGCGCGGTTAAAAACTTTTCTCGCGCCATAATATCGATGAGCCGTTCTTGTCGCTTCTTCGCATTATCGAAATGGCGAACGGGATCGTACAGATTCGGATTGTTCGGAATGGTGGCGATCAAGGCCATTTCCGCTTTTGTCAGTTTGTTTACTGGCTTTTGGAAATAAAACTGAGCTGCTGCTTCTACGCCATATACATTGTGGTTAAAGTAGATAGCATTTAAATATAAGTTCAGTATTTCGTCTTTTGACAGCCTTTTTTCCAACTGATAGGCATATAATACTTCTGATAGTTTGCGAGCAAGCGTCCGATCATGTGAAAGGTACACATTACGTGCCAACTGTTGGGTGATCGTACTGGCCCCTTGCTCAATTTCATCGGATTGGGCATTGACGACGACTGCACGCATGACGGCTGACGCATCAATGCCAGCATGCTCATAAAAATGCTTGTCTTCCGATTGAAGGAAAATTTCCTTTAAAAACGGTGGAATGTCTTTTCCATCAACCACGATTCGATATGGCTTTTGAATTTCTAAATAAGGATTGCCATTTCGATCAACCACCTGGCTTGCTTGTGGAAGTTGGACATCATTAATAATGATTTTCTCTTCCACCACTGCGTCAAAACTCCTGACTTGTTGCGCTTCCGCATTAGCAAAGTAAAATAAAAACACAGCTAAAGGGAGGAGCAAAACTACTAATAAATAACCAAAAACCGTTCTCATTCCCTGAACCGCCTTCTTCATTCTAGTTTGTTTTTACTTTTTAAAATTAGTAAAAATAATCCTTTACTCATCATAATCTATAGTGAGACATTAATAAAGAGGAGAAGTAGAGAAAAGAGGATTTTTCTAGTAATAACTGGATGTTTAATGGGGAGAACAAGTCTAAATTTTTTGTTAATTCATGCTATAATAGAAAGTAAGTACTTTAATAGAAAGGAGTGAGCAAGGTGCAGCAACGGCTATTTTTTATTGATTTTGAGTTTTCAATGCCGGATGCTACAGTGAAGCGAAAAGCGTTTTATCCGGAGATTATTGAGGCGGGTATTGTGGTTGTCGAGCAGGGGAAGGTGAGGGAGAAATATTCGTCTTATGTGAGACCGACGGCTTTTCCTAAGTTAACGGCAAGATGCAAACGTTTCCTTGATATTAGCCAGCAGCAAGTAGAGGAAGGGATCGCTTTAGCAGAGTTAGTGAATCTTTTGGCCAAGCTGAATGAAAGTGAGCAGGACAAGATTATTACATGGGGCAATATGGACATGAAAGTGCTGCGGCATAATTGTGAACAAGCCCGCTTGCGATTCCCGCTACAAGGAACATTTATTGATTTATCGATGGAATATAAACAATTTTTCGGTGACCGCAATCAGACCGGTTTATGGAAAGCGGTGGAGGAGTACGGAAAAGAAGGGACAGGCAAGCATCACCGAGCCCTCGATGATGCATTGACCACATACCATATTTACAATCTCGTAGAAAAAGATAAAAAGTATATGAAAAAGTCAGAACCGGCAACGATCGGGGACCTTGTTGACTTTTCCAAGCTGTTTGATCAGATGGCTTAAAGGCTGAATCCTTTCGCAGATTCGGCCTATTCCCATTTAAGGTTATACATCAACTTATATTCTTTTTGAATACCTTGCAATGTTTGTAAGCTTTTTTGCGAAAATGGTGTATCTTCTTGTTCGAGCCGATCTTTCAGGCGGTGAAAGGCTTCTTTTAATGTGACAAAGTAATCAGGAATCTCTCCTTCATACGGTTGAACAGTTTTTTCAGGAATATTCGCTTGCTCGCGAAAAGCAAGCGCCTTGCGTTCGTGGAAAAAAGGAACGTTCGCTTCCTTTGGGTTGTGAAGGTCCCCTTGAGCTGGGTGACGCAAAACAGCCAATACTTTCACCGTATAAACCCCCGGACGAATTGCCGTGATCTCTCCAATATATTTTCCAGTCTTATAAAATGCAGTAACGATATCTCCAACTTTCATCTCTTTTCCTCCTTTTCTTCACTTTATCAAAAAATCAAAGGGAAGGAAATGCAGGTGATTTTTTAACGGAAATCGGGTAAAGTAGGAAAAGCAGGAGGTGTGAGATGAAACGATTATTTTCAGCGTTACTCATCGCTTTGCTCGTTGTGATCGCAGGATGCAGCGGAGAAAAGTCGCAAGAAAAAGAAAAGGAACAAGCAGAACTGCCTGCTCAAAAAGAAAACGTACATAAGGAGAAAGGGGATAAAGATATGAATTATCCACAATTAACCACAGAAGTGGCAGCAAATGAAAAGCTCGTTGAAATGAAAACAACGAAAGGCACCATCAAAATTAAATTGTTCCCAGAGCAAGCGCCTAAAACGGTAGAAAACTTTATTACACATAGTGAAAATGGCTATTACGATGGCCTGATTTTCCATCGTGTGATTAAAGACTTTATGATCCAAGGCGGAGACCCTGAAGGAACTGGAATGGGCGGAGAAAGCATTTACGGCAAGACGTTTGAAGATGAATTCTCACGTGAATTATTCAATTTCCGCGGTGCGTTATCAATGGCAAATGCCGGCCCGAATACGAACGGAAGCCAGTTCTTTATCGTCCAAAACAGCCAAATGGACCCAGGCTTTAAAGAGCAAATGGAAAAAGCGGGCTACCCGAAAGAAGTCACAGACTTTTATATGGAAAACGGCGGTACGCCTTGGCTTGATTTCCGCCATACAGTGTTTGGCCAAGTGATCGAAGGCATGGACGTTGTCGATGCGATTGCCAATGCTAAAACGGTTGCTCAAGATAAGCCCGAAGAAGATATCGTAATTGAGAAAATCACTGTGATTAAATAAGTGAACAAATGATGGAAGCAGCTGCTGTTGAAGCGGCTGTTTTTGCGTTTATGTGGTTGGTTTTAGAAAATGGACAAGGTATAATAGTGAATAAAAGGTAGTTAGGAAAGGAGACACCATGCTACTCAATTCATTTGTATTGAACATGTTGTATTTATATTTTCCAGAAGATAAATCAGAATATATTCCTGCGGCGATTTCGATGACCGTCTTTATGACGGCGGCGGTTTTAGTCTTTCTTTTTATTAAGAAGATTTCCAAAAAAGAAGAAGAAAAAGCGAAGAAACTCGAGGGGAAATATAAGATTGGTGAGTAGTCGTTGAGCAAATGCTCGGTTCGTGCCGGGCATTTTGCTTTTTGACGGGGCGTTATGGTATATTGAACAGGAACTAAAGAAAGAATTCTGCTGATGGGCAGGAGAGGTTCGCGAACTCCCTCTATAAAAAACTATGAGAAAAGCCGATCTATTTGAGATGGTTTTTTTCTATGGCCTTTTGTTCGGTCATTTCTTTAGAGTACTAGTTCTTGAATCTTTTTTTCTTTCAAAAGAAAGGAAGATAACGATTGAAACAGGAAAAAGCAGTTGTTGTATTCAGCGGTGGTCAAGATAGTACCACTTGCTTATTTTGGGCGAAAGAGCGATTTGAAGAAGTGATCGCTGTCACCTTCGATTATGGCCAGCGTCATAAGGTAGAAATTGAGTGTGCGGCTGAGATTGCGAAAGAGCTGCAAGTGCCTCATCATGTTCTGGATATGTCACTTCTCAAGCAGTTAGCGCCTAACGCATTAACGAGAACAGATATCGAGATCACGGAAAAAGAAGGAGACGTGCCATCGACATTTGTTGAAGGCAGAAATTTATTATTTTTATCATTTGCAGCTGTACTGGCGAAGCAGTATGGCGCTCGACATATTATTACGGGCGTCTGCGAAACAGATTTCAGCGGCTATCCGGATTGCCGTGATGTGTTTATTAAATCATTAAATGTCACATTGAATTTATCCATGGATACGTCTTTTGTCATTCATACACCGCTTATGTGGCTAGATAAAGCAGAGACATGGGAGTTAGCTGATGAGCTCGGTGCTTTCGAGTATGTTCGCGAGCACACCTTGACTTGCTATAACGGAATCAAAGGGAGCGGTTGCGGGGAATGTCCGGCTTGTAAGCTCCGCCAACGAGGTCTTGATCAATACTTGGCGAAGAAAGGAGCGGCACAAGCATGATTCAGCAACTATATCCGGCACCTCCTCATTCGTATCGTTATGAGTTAAATAAGGATTTTCAGTTTGCGGCAGCTCACTACATTCCGCATGAAGAGGCGGGCGCGTGTCGCCGACTGCATGGCCACACTTATTTTGTCAATGTCACAGTTGTCGGTAATGAACTGAATGACTTAGGCTTTTTAGTGAATTTCCAAGAGATCAAACATCTCATCCATAAACGATTTGATCATAGATTATTAAATGAGGACGCTTTATTTAATGAGGAAGATCCTAATTATTTTCCCACGACAGAAGTCGTTGCTCGAACGATGTGGGAAGTGATGCAAGAGTCATTGAATAAAATGGCGAACAAGCCGCGCTGCATCCAAATCTTTTTGCGTGAAACACCGACGAGCTATGTTGTGTACCGGCCGCAGGAAGAGGATTTCCAATGAGCCGAAAGATTCCTGTTCTTGAGATATTTGGACCAACCGTACAAGGGGAAGGCATGGTCATCGGCCGCAAGACGATGTTTGTTCGAACAGCCGGCTGTGATTATCGCTGTTCATGGTGCGACTCGGCTTTTACATGGGACGGTTCAGCCAAAGAGGAGATTCGCCAATTGACGGCTGAAGAGATTTGGGCTGAGCTTGTTCAATTAGGAGGTCAGACGTTTGATCATGTGACCATTTCAGGAGGCAACCCGGCGCTGCTATCGCAAATAGCTGATTTAGTGAGTGAACTGCACGAGCAAGGCGTGCAAACCGCTCTAGAGACGCAAGGAAGTCGCTGGCAAGATTGGTTTGATCAGATTGATGAGCTGACGATCTCACCGAAGCCGCCAAGCTCTGGAATGGACACAGACTTTGATCAACTAGCCGCGATCATTCAACGGCTTCAAGAAAAAGAGAGAAACTTCAGTTTAAAAGTGGTCGTATTTGATGAGAGTGATTTAGCTTATGCGAAACAAGTGCATCAGCTCTTTCCGAAAGTGCCGTTCTTTTTACAAACGGGCAACGATCGTTTACAAGAGAGCAACGACGCCGAGCTGTTATCACATCTTGTGAAAAAATACGAATGGCTGATTGAACAAACCATGCCCGATGCCGATTGGAAAAACGTCCGCATTCTCCCCCAGCTTCACACATTCGTCTGGGGCAATAAAAAGGGAGTATAAATGAGAAAAGAGATGCCAAAATGGGCATCTCTTTTCTTCATTATTTGGCCATTTGGCGCATTGATCGGATAATCCGGCCCTCGTGCAGAAAAATCGGCCTTCGCGCAATTAATCCGGCCCTTGTGCAGAAAAATCGACCTTCGCGCAATTAATCCGGCCCTTGTGCAGAAAAATCGGCCTTCGCGCAATTAATTCGGCCCTTGCACAAAAATATCAGCCTTTAATCGCTTTTTTCAATCGTTGGAGTCCGTCTTCGACCATTGTACGCGGGCAAGCGACGTTCATTCGCAGGAAGCCTTCGCCGCCCGCTCGGTATTTGGAGCCTTGGCCGAGAGCCAGTTTGCCCTCGTGGAGCACTTTTTTCATCAGTTCATCGTCAGTGAATCCGAGCTTGCGACAATCGATCCAGACTAAGTAGCTTCCTTGCGGCTCAATGACCGTTAATTCAGGAATTTCACGTTCAATATAGTTTTCTACTAGTTTCACATTCCCGCGAATGTAAGCAATCGCTTCCTCGAGCCATGGGCCTCCTTCGCGATAAGCTGCTTCCATAGCGGCAATTCCCATCATATTCAATGTAAAGAACCCTTGTTTTGCTTGAACTTGTTTCAACTGATTGCGAAGCTTTTCGCTTGACACAATGATCGCAGAAGCTTGTAAGCCGGCGAGATTAAATGTTTTGCTCGGAGCAATCAGCGTGACAACAAACTCTTGATATTCTTCCTTTATCGAGGCGATCGGTGTGTGAACATGGGGAGCGGCTGTTAAATCACCATGAATTTCATCCGCTATGATGATGACATGATGCTTTTGGCAAAGGTCAGCCATTTTCGTTAATTCCTCTTTCGTCCATACGCGACCGCCGGGGTTATGCGGGCTGCAAAGCAAAAACAGTTTCACGTTCTCATCCGCCAACTTTTTCTCCAAATCATCAAAGTCAATATGATAATGATCCCCTTGTAAAATCAGTTGATTATTCACCACTTGTCGTTCATTTCGCTCAATCATTTCAAAAAAAGGATTATAGACGGGGGACTGAACAATAACTCCATCTCCTTTTTCCGTGAACGCTTCAATCGCTAGGCCGATCGAAGGCACGACTCCATGATTAAAGAGCAGCCAATCGGTCTCGATGTCCCAACCGTGGCGAGAAGCTTGCCACTCTTTAATCGCTTCTTTTGTGGAAGCAGGAACCGCTGTGTAGCCGAAGATGCCATGCTCCGCTTGTTTTTTGACCGCTTCAATGACTGGGTCTGGAGCTTGGAAGTCCATATCAGCTACCCACATCGGGAGCGCATCTTCTACACCGAATACTTCTTTCAAACTATCCCATTTTACCGCTCCTGTTCCTGCGCGGTTAATCAGTTGATCTAATTTAGTCAAAATTTTCACCATCCCTGACAAATAGTATATAGTCATGGTAAAGTATTTTTAGCGAGAATGACAATGATTTAGACTTTTTGAAGGAATTTTTTAAAAGGTGGATCGACGAATGGATAAAACAATGAAATTAAATATTGAGCTAGGGACCATTCTGCGCGAATGGGATCCGTTTGCTGTCGGTAGCGATTTTTATGATACGGAGTCTGCTGATGCGATTTATGCCGTTCATCAACTAGATGATGTGGATCAACTAGCAGCTCGGCTGAAAGAAATTTATGAATTCTCTTTTGATAGTGAGCTAGCTTTAGAGTACTGTCGACCAGTAGCGATGCAGTTGCTACAAGTGAAACATCATTCAGTGTGTGAATTGTCATGATCAAACAAAAGTGAGGTTGTCAAATAATTGGCAACCTCACTTTTTTATTATTTATTTGTGAAAAACAACAAATTTTAAAAATATTTTTGTTTAAAAACAAAAATGCTGTTATTTTTTTGTTATAATAGCTGTGTGATTGGAGGAATTTTCATGCATTTAACAGATAAAGAAATAGAAATATTAGAAATTCTCGAACAAAATGCCCGCCTATCCATAGAAGATTTATCTAAAATGATCGGTGAAACGGCAGAAACAACAGCAAAGCTCGTGAAGCGATTAGAAGAGGAAAAAGTCATTGTTCATTACACGACATTGGTCGATTGGGCGAAGATTGATAATTACCAAGGTATTACCGCCATGATTGATGTCAAAGTGACACCAAAGCGCGGAGTGGGATTCAGTGAAGTAGCGGAGAGAATTTACCGCTTTAAAGAAGTCACTTCTGTGTACTTAATGTCCGGTGTGTACGATTTGTCCGTGACGGTCGAAGCGAAGTCGATGAATGAAATTGCCCGTTTCGTTTCTGAAAAATTATCGACTCTTGACTCTGTTGTTTCAACAACAACTCACTTTCAATTGAAAAAATATAAGCATGATGGCATTGTGTATGATCAAAAGAAAAATGATAAAAGAATCGTGGTGTCTCCATAATGAAAACGGCAAAAAGCTATGTAGCTAAATCAGTTGAGAATATGGCTCCGTCAGGAATTAGAAAATTTTTTGATTTAGCAGCGACAATGGAAGGAGTGATTTCTTTAGGCGTGGGCGAGCCGGACTTTGTGACTTCTTGGTCAGCGAGAGAGGCCGCTATTTTATCCCTAGAACAAGGATATACATCTTATACGGCTAATGCCGGCTTATTAGAGTTGCGCGAGGCCATTAGTGATTACATCAGTGAACGATTTTATGTTCCTTACATACCAAATGAAGAAATTATTGTTACAGTCGGGGCGAGTCAAGCGATTGACTTAGCGATGAGAGCGATTCTTGACCCAGGCGATGAAGTCGTTGTTGTGGAGCCTTGTTTCGTATCCTATGTTCCTTTAGTTGAATTGGCCGGCGGAAAGGCAGTGACGGTTGAAACAACGGGGGAGAAAGGGTTTAAACTGCAAGCGGATGATTTAGAAAAAGCGATTACGCCAAACACGAAGGCATTGCTTCTATGTTCGCCGAATAATCCAACAGGAACGCAACTTGACCGGGAAGAGTTGCAAGCGATTGCTGATATTGTGAAGAAGCATGATGTACTAGTGATTGCCGATGAAATTTATGCGGAGCTTGCTTATGATCAGCATCATACATCGATTGCGAGTCTTGACGGAATGCGAGAGCGGACCATTTTAATTAACGGTTTTTCCAAAGGATTTGCGATGACGGGATGGCGTCTTGGGTTTGTTTGTGCACCGCGTGAATTAACAGCGGCCATGTTAAAAATTCATCAATATACAATGATGTGCGCCTCAACTCCTGCTCAATATGCCGCTTTAGAAGCGTTGCGAACGGGAATGAATGATGTAGAAGAGATGAAGAAATCGTATCGCCGTCGCCGAAACTACTTTGTCCAATCCTTAAACGAAATGGGATTGACATGCCATGTGCCGGGAGGGGCTTTTTACGTGTTCCCATCCATTCAAAGCACGGGCTTAACATCGGCCCAATTTGCGGAACAATTGCTAGTAGAAGAAAAAGTCGCTGTCGTCCCAGGTTCCGTCTTTGGCAAAGGCGGAGAAGGGTACATTCGCTGTTCTTACGCTTCATCCATGGAGCAGCTGCAAGAAGCAGTGAAGCGGATGAAACGATTTGTGGAAAAATAAAAAATAGGGGTGCAGCCAAACGTATTTTGGCTGTACCCCTTTTCGTTTTGTCGGATCGGTCGCTCTTTAGAATAATCCTAGTGATTGTAAGAAGATAATAATGATGGCGACTGGCGCGATGTATTTGACGCAGAAGTACCAGATCGCAAATAACTTGGAGCCCATCGATGAGCCGCGCACAATTTCTTCGTATACCTCATTTCGCTTCATTCGGTAGCCGACGAAGATGGAAATGAATAAAGCGCCTAGAGGCATTCCAATGTTGGCGGTAATAAAGTCAGCAAAATCGAAAATCGATTTGTTGAAAATAGTCACATCGCTTAACACCCCGAAGGACAAGGCGCTCGGAATACCTAAAATGAAAATAAGAATGCCTGTGATCCAAGTGAATTTGTGTCGCTTATTCGGATCTCCTTTTGTAAAGGCAGCCACAACAATTTCAAGAATGGAAAAAGCCGATGTCAGTGTGGCGAACAACAATAACAATAGAAAAATAAAGAAAAAGACGTGACCAAAGGCAATTTCATTAAAGACAGCCGGAAGAACGACAAACACCAGTCCTGGTCCCGCATCGGGCTCAAATCCTAAAGCAAATACAGCAGGGAAGATCACAAGCCCCGCTAACAAAGAAATAAAAATATTTAGCCAAGCGACCGAAAAGGCGGAACGCGGCATATTTTCTTCCTTTCCTAAATAAGACGCATATGTAATCATAATCGATACACCAATACTTAACGCAAAAAAGGCTTGGCCTAAAGCGAGCAATGATGTTTCCCCTGTTAAAAGTGACCAGTCTGGTTGTAACAGGAATTTCACACCTTCCATCGCTCCATCTAATGTTAAGGAACGAATAACTAGTGCGATAAACAATAGGAAGAGCGCGGGCATTAAAAAGACACTAGCTCGTTCAATCCCTTTTTGAATCCCTCCGCGTACAACAAGGATCGTCATTAGCATAAAGATCGCCTGAGCGATTAATACCTCAGTAGGGTTGCTAATAATTTGTCCGAATAAAGCATGATAATCTACTTTATCTTCTGCAAATAACTGTCCCGTCCCGTTTCGCAGCAGGTAGGATAAGATCCAACCACCAACGACACTGTAAAACGATAAAATAATAAAAGCAGATCCGACACCTAACATACCAACGAGCGGCCAAGCAGAGTGGGGCACTAATTCTCTGAAGGCACTGACGGCGTCTTTTTGTGTTCGGCGACCAATGAAAAATTCCGCCAATAAAATGGGCGCCCCAATGATTACAGTAAATAAGATAAATAGAAGAAAGAACACTCCTCCTCCGTTCGTTCCCGCCATATAAGGGAATTTCCAAATGGCGCCGAGTCCGATCGCTGAACCTGCCGCAGCAAGAATAAAGCCGATCTTAGAAGACCATTGTTCTTTTGTACTCATTTCATTCTCCTCTTTCAAATGTATGATAACTGTATTACCTTACTATGTTTTCATGGAAAAAAACAGGTCTTTTTCACAATTCACAGAATTTTATTAATTTGTAAAGCCTTTCACCACCTATTATGTAAAAAATTTGATTACATTTGGAATGTTTAGATATTTTTTTACCCTTATGGTATAATTTTGTGATGCGTAGATAAGGAAAACAATTTTTTAGGAGTGTTTGGATGGGAAATCATTACGAGCCAGGGCAGATTGTAACAGGAAAAGTAACGGGAATTCAACCATATGGAGCATTTATTGCACTTGAAAATGGGATGCAAGGATTGGTTCATATTTCAGAAATTACTCATGGTTATGTAAAAAATATTCATGATCACTTACAAGTGGGAGAAGAAGTAACAGTAAAGGTGATTTCCGTCAATGAACAAGAGGGGAAAATTAGTCTATCTATTCGTGCCACAATGGAGTCTAAGTCCGCTTCTATTCATGAAGTGCGTCGCATTAAATTAGGGGAAAACAGCGAAGGGTTTAATACGCTTAAGCACAAACTGAAAGAATGGATTGAACAATCAGAGGAAAAATAATCAATCGATCGATAATAAGAGAAGCATGAGGACTTTCCTCATGCTTCTCTTATTTCGATTAGGCTGATTTCGGGTTAATGATTATTTTTACCGATGTCATATTTGCGAATGCGATACTGCAAGTTTTGCCTGCTCATTCCAAGCGCTTTTGCTGTCTTTGTAATATTATGTTCATGGTGCTGAAGAGCCTTTTTAATATAATACGTCTCGGCTTCTTGAATATACTCTTCAAGAGGGAGAACGGTCTTTGGTTGATACAGAAACCCCTCTATTTTTTCGAGCTCTTTTGACTGTAAGCCAACTCCGGATTTGTTGCGGAATGAGCTTGGTAAATGAGAAAAGGTAATGATATCTTCATCCTCCATTAAGTTCATCGCCCCTTCAATCACATGCTCTAATTCACGAACGTTTCCAGGCCATTCGTACTGATAGAAATATTCTTTTACCTCTTCATCAAGTGAATGAATGTGCATACCGAACAGTTGATTGTATTTGTTGATGAAAAACTGTGAAAGAAGGTGAATGTCTTCCTTTCGTTCACGAAGCGGTGGGATGAAAACGGATACCACACTTAAGCGGTAGTATAAGTCTTTTCGTAGTTTATTGGCGGCGATGGCATCAATCGGGTCTTCGCTAATAGTAGTAATTAAACGCACATCGATCGGGATCTCTTTCTTTCCGTCTTCTCGCCTAATTTTCTTCTCTTGTATTACCCGCAGCAACTTCGCCTGTAGAGTGAAGCTTAAAGCATCGATTTCATCAAGCAATAAAGTGCCGCCATTTGCTTGTTCTAACAATCCGGGCCGCTCATTATTCGAGTCAGAATCGCCACTGCTTCCAAAAAGAATCCCCTCCATTAATGAGTCCGGCAGAGCGGCGCAATTTTGAGAAATAAACGGTTTGTTCGAACGGGGACTGCCATTATGAATACTTTCAGCAAATAACTCTTTGCCTGTTCCGATCTCGCCGACAATCAAGACGGAAGAGGGGGTGCGAGTGGCTCGCTTACTCGTTTCGATTGCCTCCATGACTGCGGGATTTTCGCTAATAATATGATCGAACGTATAATGGGTATCGCCCTTTTTTAAAATGTTTTCTTGAATCATTTTTTCAAGTTTCGTAACATCTTTGGCGATTTCAACGGCGCCGATGATCTGTGCATCTTGGATGATTGGAAACGTGTGGTTAATCGTGGTGATTTCATGTCCTTTAATATTGAAGTACGTTTGTTTCACATTTGGAATCGCCTCTCCTGTTTTTAATACTTGCAGAAGGGTGCTTTCATCCGCTCGGTCAAATTGGAATACTTCGAGAAGGTTTCGGTCGAGCACATCCTCAATCCCCATCCCTTCAATTTCCCTCATTTTTTTATTGTATATAATTGTCTTTTCGTTGGAATCAATAACATGGATACCTAAATCGATTTTCTCTAACACTTCCTCGTATATCGTCAATAATAGTTGTAAATCTTTCAAAGACATAAAATCTTCCCCTTGTTTGTAAAGTTATTAATATTTTATGAAAAAACACTTGAAAAAAGCAATGATATTTTGCATCATTGTATTGTAAGGGTTTTCATAATGCAAAAATAATTTTCACCAAACGTTTGTTTGTGTGACGAAAAATAGGCAGTTTAAAAAAATGATTAGTGAAAAAAGGGAGGAAATATCATGATTCCATATAAACACGAACCATTTACAGACTTTTCACAAGAAGAAAATAAAAAAGCGTATCAAGA
>NZ_JADHDW010000040.1 GCF_016820555.1 Bacillus sp. REN10
ATTCACGAACTTTCGAACGAGCATTAGCTATTAACTTTAGCCGAAAATTTTGCTTAGCAGCTGACATATTGATTCTCCCTTTTTTGGTATATATACACTCATTTCTGCTTAAACCGACTCAATATTTTCGCCTCTGTCGGATCTTTTGGCCGCATTCTTCCACGATTCCACCCACTCTGATCCACCTCTTTCTCAAAGGCCTCAATCTGCTTCTCATACTTTTTCATATTCCTTTTCACACGCTCTTCCACCTCCTGCAAGCGCACCGTCACTAGCTTGTCATCACTGCGAAATTGATCCAATCGCTCACACATCCTTTTCCGTATCTCCAGCAACGTTTCTTGATCAATCCCTGTCAAATGACTCCACTCCTTTTGTCACCGATTGTCGTCTCTCCCTTCGTTCTTCCCCTTTTCTTTTTTGATTATTATAACAAAGAAAAAAGGAAAAAGACTGTAAACAGAAGTAAATCATTGGATGATAAAAAAACAGAGAACCGAATGAACGACCCTCTGTCTATACTTTATTGCTTTAAAGTAGTGGGGGGCTGACACCAATTAC
>NZ_JADHDW010000041.1 GCF_016820555.1 Bacillus sp. REN10
CAGACATAGTTAAAGCTAATGTTACTAAAACCGAAAATACTTTCTTCATTTTACCATTCCTCCTTATATATGTAATCAATTATTATATCGACCATATCTCCATTTATTTAACATTAAATAACCAAAAATGTATTAAAAATTCCAACTCCTCCATCCAATTAAGAACGGAGGATTGGATTTTACTTATTAACCTTACTTGCTCTATACATCAGTTCCCACATTTCTTCTCTTGTGACAGGCCGCTGCGGGTAAGTTCCGTCACTGATACTAGTTCCATCAGGTGTCGTTGTCTCCTTCACCCACTTTTGCGCTTCTCGAAAACGCGGACTAGCAAGAGCGTCTTTTTTATATTCCACTATTGATTCCTCCTCTTTTTTAGGTGTAGTTGCTGATTTAACAGGTGCCACACCTACAGCTTTAGCGATACCATCAGCGATGGCTTGGCAAAACTCTTTGAAGAACGATTGGTTGTTTAACTTGTCCATATCAGCTTTGTTGTCAATAAATAGACACTCTAGTAATAAAGC
>NZ_JADHDW010000042.1 GCF_016820555.1 Bacillus sp. REN10
TCTCTGCGAAGCCGCAAGGCGAAGTATAGGGGCTGACGCCTGCCCGGTGCTGGAAGGTTAAGGGGAGCGCTTAGCATTAGCGAAGGTGTGAACCGAAGCCCCAGTAAACGGCGGCCGTAACTATAACGGTCCTAAGGTAGCGAAATTCCTTGTCGGGTAGGTTCCGACCCGCACGAAAGGCGTAACGATCTGGGCACTGTCTCAACGAGAGACTCGGGGAAATTATAGTACCTGTGAAGATGCAGGTTACCCGCGACAGGACGGAAAGACCCCGTGGAGCTTTACTGTAGCCTGATATTGAATTTTGGCACAGCTTGTACAGGATAGGTAGGAGCCTTTGAAGCCGGAGCGCCAGCTTCGGTGGAGGCGTTGGTGGGATACTACCCTGGCTGTGTTGAACTTCTAACCCGCACCCCTGATCGGGGTGGGAGACAGTGTCAGGCGGGCAGTTTGACTGGGGCGGTCGCCTCCTAAA
>NZ_JADHDW010000043.1 GCF_016820555.1 Bacillus sp. REN10
CTCCTGCGTGACAGGCAGGCATTCTAACCAACTGAACTACCGGACCATTTATTGCGGGGACAGGATTTGAACCTGTGACCTTCGGGTTATGAGCCCGACGAGCTACCAGACTGCTCCACCCCGCGACGATAAGAAGTTTGTATAATATGGCGGAGGAAGAGGGATTCGAACCCCCGCGCGGTTTAACCCGCCTGTCGGTTTTCAAGACCGATCCCTTCAGCCAGACTTGGGTATTCCTCCATATTATAAATAGCGGCGGAGGGGATCGAACCCCCGACCTTACGGGTATGAACCGTACGCTCTAGCCAGCTGAGCTACACCGCCATAGTTTATATCATTTAATTGGTGGAGCCTAGCGGGATCGAACCGCTGACCTCCTGCGTGCAAAGCAGGCGCTCTCCC
>NZ_JADHDW010000044.1 GCF_016820555.1 Bacillus sp. REN10
CACGTGTCGCCACGCTTCCACCTCGAACCTATCTACCTGATCATCTTTCAGGGATCTTACTAGCTTGCGCTATGGGAAATCTCATCTTGAGGGGGGCTTCATGCTTAGATGCTTTCAGCACTTATCCCGTCCGCACATAGCTACCCAGCGATGCCTTTGGCAAGACAACTGGTACACCAGCGGTGCGTCCATCCCGGTCCTCTCGTACTAAGGACAGCTCCTCTCAAATTTCCTGCGCCCGCGACGGATAGGGACCGAACTGTCTCACGACGTTCTGAACCCAGCTCGCGTACCGCTTTAATGGGCGAACAGCCCAACCCTTGGGACCGACTACAGCCCCAGGATGCGATGAGCCGACATCGAGGTGCCAAACCTCCCCGTCGATGTGGACTCTTGGGGG
>NZ_JADHDW010000045.1 GCF_016820555.1 Bacillus sp. REN10
ATAGGAACATACATTCGTTTTATAATGATGACAAAGGAGGGGATGGGATGTATCGCACGTTGAAAACAAGCTTTATAGCGTCACAGTCCACGTTTCAACAGTTATTTCACCTACGTCGGATTTGCGGAACGATTTGGAATGACTGCGTGCAGCTCGCTCGGTATTATTATCGAATTCACGGCACATGGATCAACAAAAGCAACCTTCAATCGGAACTCAAAGGTTTGTATCCGCTTCACAGTCAGACGATCCAAGCGGTGTGCCACAAGTTTTTGCGTGCCCGAGAAAGCGTCCGCCAAGCGAGGAAAACGAACAAGTCCATCCGGTATCCATACAAAGAAAAATTCGTGTTTCCTCCCAAATGGGTCGACAAATCCTTCGTGTTAAAAGGACG
>NZ_JADHDW010000046.1 GCF_016820555.1 Bacillus sp. REN10
TAATTTAGACGCACGTTCGAAAATACGCAGACCGACATCACGAGAACCAGTGAAAGAAATAAAGCGTGTTTTCGGATGATCGACTAAGTAATCGCCCACTTCTGCGCCGCTTCCTGGGACGAAGTTTAACACGCCCGCTGGAAGACCTGCTTCTTCCATCACTTCCACAAATTTTGCCGCCACGATAGGTGTGGTCGAAGCAGGTTTTAATAGAACAGTATTGCCTGTCACGATCGCCGCAACCGTTGTTCCCGCCATGATCGCAAACGGGAAGTTCCAAGGCGAAATAATGATTCCGACGCCTAACGGAATGTAGCCGTAACGGTTGAACTCGCCTGGACGGCTTTCCACCGGCACCCCGTCTTTGATGTTCAAC
>NZ_JADHDW010000047.1 GCF_016820555.1 Bacillus sp. REN10
TAATTTAGACGCACGTTCGAAAATACGCAGACCGACATCACGAGAACCAGTGAAAGAAATAAAGCGTGTTTTCGGGTGATCGACTAAGTAATCGCCCACTTCCGCACCGCTTCCTGGGACGAAGTTTAACACGCCCGCTGGAAGTCCTGCTTCTTCCATCACTTCCACAAATTTTGCCGCAACAATTGGTGTAGTGGAAGCCGGCTTTAATAGAACGGTGTTTCCAGTCACGATCGCCGCAACCGTTGTTCCAGCCATGATCGCAAACGGGAAGTTCCAAGGCGAAATAATGATGCCGACACCTAACGGAATGTAGCCGTAACGGTTGAACTCGCCTGGACGGCTTTCCACCGGCACCCCGTCTTTGATGTTCAAC
>NZ_JADHDW010000049.1 GCF_016820555.1 Bacillus sp. REN10
AAAAAAAGAAAAGAGCCGTATGAAACGACTCTTTAAGCAGCGGCTGTCGTAACACTAACAGCTACGCTTTTATTTGATTCAATACCTTGACTAACTGTTGTTACCTCAAAGTTGTAAGTAGTTTCAGCGGTTAGCCCTGTTACTTGATAACTACTTGTTGCCGATGTTCCTACTTGTACACCATCTTGATAGATTCTGTATTCTGAAATCCCGCTCTCATGAGTGACAGCTTCCCAACTCAAACTAACACTAGTAGCGGTCGGTGTGCCTGCCGTTAACCCAGCGGGTGCATCAGGGAGTAGTTTTTTGGTTAGGGAATTCACCTGTTGCTTCCCCCGGTTTCTCAAATCCGTAA
>NZ_JADHDW010000005.1:0-198031 GCF_016820555.1 Bacillus sp. REN10
TCCCCTCCCTACTCGCTGGGCTGTGCCCTTCACGCTCCTTGAGGAAGAGGACTTCTCTCGGATTATGTTAAACTAAGAGGAAAAAACTAAGAGGTGATTAAATGGGTGCTTGGGGAACAGGGATATTTGATGATGATACTACTTGTGATGTGAAAGATGATTTTCTTGATTATTTGGAAGAAGGAAAAACCGTTGAGGAAGCCACTCAAATAATTTTAGAAGAATATTCGGACGAATTTAGTATTAATGATGACCTAGAAATAATTTCTTTAGTATATATCGGTTTAGCAGCAATACAACTAGAAAGAAAATGTCTTCAAGAACAAGTATGTAACAATGCTATTGATTTAATCGAACGCGGTGCAGATCTTGAACTTTGGGAAGAAGCTGATCAAAAAGATTACGAAGAACGGAAAAGAGTATTGAGTGAGTTTAAACAAAAACTACTTAATTATAAATTATAAGGACTGTCAATAGACGGTCTTTTTTTATAACTTCATGTGCCATAACTTAGATTCATATAACAAAAATATCCTAACCCTTCCAAAATTTCGAACACGTTACGCAGTACAATAGGGTTATGTATATATTTCCTGCAAAAAAAGCAGCATATAGTAACTGACAGCATATGTCAGCGTTATCCATGCCTATGCTTGCTGAAGCTGCCAAGCAGATCTATCAGTACCTGCTATGAGAGAAATGATTAGTTAATTAATTGATTGGGAGGAGATTTTTATGAAACGAGTTTTGCTATTCATTGTTGCCTTTCTTTTATTGAGTATTCCCACCTTTGTTCATCAAGCATCCGCCAGCACTGGCAAGCATATTGTGAACGTTGATACGACATTAAACGTACGCGAAAAACCAAGCCAGAAAGCTAAAGTGGTAGGATCGCTTAAGAAGAACACTGTAGTCTATGTATATGGAACAGAGCCAGGTGGCTGGTCCAAAATTAAATACAAAAACAAAGCCGCGTATGTGGCATCGAGATATTTAAAGCCAGCAAAAGGAACCGCTCCTTCGAAAAAAGTATGGGACGGAAAGTGGAAGAATCAGTTTGGCACAGTTTCCATTACTAATGAAACAGCCGATCAATTCAATTTTCACGTTTTTGTCGTCATGGGCGGACATGTTGGTGAGATTGATGGAACAGCCAAAATTAAAGGCAACAAAGCTACCTATTCCGCCGATACAGGCTCTTCTTTCTATGATGATCCGTACTGCCGGATGACATTTACGAACAACGGCAAGTCGATTCAAGTAAAAGAGTCATCCGCTTGTTTAGATTGGCACGGAGTTGCGGCCACATTTGATGGGAAATATTTTAAGTAAAGCGAAAATATCCGCAGAATATTTCACACGCCGTACAGGCGTGTGTTTTTCATTTTAAGAAAACAGATGATACGATTCACACCCATTACTTTCTCAAAAAAGAGGTACCCATAGCCTAATTCTTGAATAAAAGAAAGTAGCATTATATATTTTCTGAAAATTCAAAAGTTATGATTGACTCGATATAAATATTTATAAGATAATACTAATGAGTAATATATTTTAAAGGAGATTTCAAATGAGTAAAAGGGGCAGAAAAAAAGGGGCTAGCGGTGAACAGAGTAGAGCTTTATTGCTGACGATCGCTGCAGAGGAGTTCGCACATAAGGGGTATTATGAAACAAAGATTAGCACCATCGTTCAAAGGGCTGGCTTAACGCAACCAACCTTTTACCTTTACTTTAAAAGTAAAGAGGCGCTATTTCAGGAATTAATCGATTCGTTTAGCCAAGGGCTAGTTGATCTTACTAAAGAGAGTCGCCTAGAACCTGGAATTGACTTCGATTCCTTACCAGCGAGGATTGCGAAAGGGTTAACGGGACTCTTTACTTTTTTTTCTGAGAATCCACAGTTAACACGGATTGGATTCTTTAATTCGGTAGAGGCCGAAGAGATTAAGAAACAGTTAGCGCTACAAATACGAGAAAACTTAATGTCTGAAGTAAAGAATGGCTATTTTCAAACTGAACTGGACATGTGTTTAGTAGCTGAAATGTTAATTGGCATCATTGAGCGTCTGACAATCACTAAATTATTTTCAGGTATAAAAACACCCGAAGAACTTGCATCCGAGATTGTTCACCTTCTTCTAAATGGAATGTTATCAACAAGTGACTAGTTATTTACTGCTTTTGGATTTGCCCTCGTTTTGGTCTTAGTACACAATTTATCAAAAACCACTACAAGTTAGCATTCTATCATTCTAAATGAACTGAGTAACCATACAACACAAACGTAATACGGACACGGGTTATTATAAAATAAGGAGACATAATAATGGAGAGAGAGTTAGAACAAGAATGGGTGTACTTGATGATGCAAGCTAAGCAAATAGGGATTTCTATAGAGGAAGTTCGTCGATTTCTTCAACAGGGGTCTTTAACAGAGATCTCACATCTTGAAAACAAAAATAAAGGTTCTTTCTCATCTACCCTCGATACGTAAAAACATAAATAAGAAAATGGGGGTATAGAATAATCATTCATTTATCCAAGCCTCGCGATCTTTCATGAAAAAATCTTATTTTTTCACTTCAACGATTCCCACTAAAAATGAGCAAAAAAAAATATCACTACGCTTATTACGCATAGTGATATTAATTGAATTCAGTACGCCCTCGGCAGGAATCGAACCCACATCTTAAGAACCGGAATCTCACGTGCTATCCGTTGCACCACGAGGGCAATATGTTTAGGTACAATACAAAATTATAGCGGAATACATTGAAAAATGCAATTGTTATGTGATATTTCTTTTGTTTTCGAATCGGCTCATGAATTTATGGATGGTTTAGCAGGATTTTTATTGGGCATACTAGAAAATTATTATGAAAGCGAAAAGGTTGTTTTGAAGAAAACGATCATATTTGAAGCAAAATGTTTGACCTTCATTGACCATCACTGTATGATAACAATACATAAGATTTTCTTTACTAGAAAATAATTCATTTAGGGAGGAAAGACCATGAATCTAATTCCTACAGTTATTGAACAAACAAACCGCGGAGAGCGTGCGTACGATATTTACTCTCGTTTGCTAAAGGATCGCATAATTATGCTTGGAAGCGGCATTGATGATAATGTAGCCAACTCCATCGTTTCCCAATTATTATTCCTTGAAGCGGAAAACCCTGAGAAAGATATTTCCATCTATATTAACAGCCCTGGCGGAAGCATCACAGCGGGTATGGCGATCTATGATACGATCCAATTTATTAAGCCGGATGTGCAAACGATCTGTATCGGTATGGCCGCTTCTATGGGCGCCTTCTTGCTTGCTGCTGGAGCGAAAGGAAAGCGTTATGCCCTTCCAAACAGTGAAGTCATGATTCACCAACCGCTTGGAGGCGCGCAAGGTCAAGCAACGGAAATTGAAATTGCTGCGAAACGCATCTTGTTCCTTCGCGACAAACTAAACCAAATTTTAGCCGAGCGCACAGGTCAGCCGCTTGAAGTCATCGCTAAGGACACAGACCGCGACAACTTCATGACAGCGGAACGTGCATTAGAATACGGTTTAATTGATAAAATTCTTACACGTAACGACCTACCGCAAAATAAATAAAAGCGGAAGGTTCCGAAGCGACGTATGGACTAGAACTCTCTGCACGAGATAAAGGAAACACGATGAACGACAGTGAATCGATGTTGACTGATCGCAAGGAGGAGAGAAGAAGTCCACTAGTCGGTGGAACCTGTAGCCTGGATAAGTAAATCAAAAAAACACCTGAACAATGGAGTCATCCATCATTCAGGTGTTTTTTAATAGCTGCCCTCTTGTTGCACGAAGGCGACTAATGCTTCTAAAGCGCCTTGCTCGTCATGTCCGTCAACGGAGATGGTCACGGAGCAGCCGCGGTTTATCGCTAAGCTCATAATCCCCATAATACTTTTGGCGTTGACTTTCTTTCCGTCCTTTTCAAGAAAAATTTCTGAAGAAAAACGGTTTGCTTCCTGCACAAACAAAGCAGCCGGACGCGCTTGCAGCCCCATCTTCAGTTGCACTTCTGCTGTTTTCTCAACCATTGAGTTTCTTCCCCTCTTCCCTCTTATTCAATTGGTTCGTTCGCTCTAATTTTGTCAGCGATTTCATCTATTTTGCGGAGACGATGATTAATGCCGGACTTGCTGATTTTTCCTCCCGACACCATTTCTCCTAGTTCTTTCAATGTGACATCTTGATGCGTCACTCGCAGTTCGGCAATTTCGCGCAGTTTCTCCGGCAGTACTTGCAGACCGACTGTTTCTTCAATATAGCGAATGTTTTCGACTTGACGCAGCGCGGCGCCAATCGTTTTATTCAAGTTAGCGGTTTCACAGTTCACTAGCCGGTTCACGGAATTTCTCATATCGCGGACAATGCGGACATCCTCAAATCGAAGCAAGGCATTGTGCGCGCCAATAATGTTTAAAAATTCCGTGATTTTCTCCGCTTCTTTTAAATACGTAATAAAGCCTTTCTTTCGTTCCAATGTTTTGCTGTTTAAATCAAACATATTCATTAGTTCACTTAAGGCAGCATTATGCTCTTGATATAAAGAGAAGATCTCCAAATGATAAGAAGATGTTTCTGGATTATTGACAGATCCTCCCGCAAGAAAAGCACCGCGCAAGTAAGCACGCTTACAGCACTGGTTTTCAATCAGTGCTGGTGAAATATTATGAACAAAGGAAAAGCCAGCTTCAATAATCGCTAAGTCTTCTAATATCTCTCTTGCCTGTTCCTTCAGTCTCACAATATAGACATTATTCTTCTTTAACCTCATCTTTTTACGAACGAGCAGTTCTACTTCCACTTCATAATTTTTCTTTAATAACACATATATTCTTCTGGCGATCGCTGCATTCTCTGTTTGAATATTGACGACGAGCAAGCGATTTGAAAATGAAAGTGATCCATTCATTCGAATAAGCGCGGACAGCTCCGCTTTGGCACAACAACTATTTCCTTCGATCGTTGTTAGTTCTTTTTTCGTTTCCGAAGCAAAAGACATGTGAGACACCCCCTCTATATGAGATGCTCGTTCTGTAGTATAAGGTTTATTTAGTTTCCTTAATTAAATTAAACAAAATATCCGCGACCTTATTCGTATTATGACGAATCATTCCCCCTTCTCGAGTAACGATATCATCAAAAATCACGTGAAGGCCTAATGATTTCAATTGATCGATATCATACACGACCGGCTTCGCTAGTTCTTCTTTATACTTTTCTTTAATTTGTTCAGGAATAACTTCATTGTTGACTAAAATCGTATCCATAAAGGCGCAGGACATATGATCGTAAATCGCCCTGACATGATCACTCGCCGTGAAATCAAGCGTTTCTCCAGCTTGTGTCATCAAGTTGCAAATATATATTTTTCGCGCTTTTGCGAAGCATACTTCTTCCCCTATTTGCGGAACGAGTAAATTTGGCAAAATACTTGTGTATAAACTTCCTGGTCCAACGATGATTAAGTCCGCCTCCCGAATCGCCCGGATCGTTTCCGGCAAAGGCTGAATGTCGTTCGGTGTTAAAAACACTCGCTTAATCCTTTTGCCGGAATAAGGAATTTTCGATTCCCCCGATACAACCGTACCATCTTCCATCTCCGCATGAAGGACCACGCTTTGATTCGCCGCTGGCAATACTTTTCCGCGCACATTCAGCACTCGGCTCATTTCTTGCACAGCATGCACAAAGTCCCCTGTGATCGAGGTCAAAGCCGCAATAATCAAATTGCCAAGTGAGTGTCCAGACAGCTCATTTTTCGTGCTAAAACGATGCTGAAATAATGTTTCTAACAGCGGCTCTACATCTGATAAAGCGGCAAGTACATTGCGGATATCCCCAGGAGGTGGGATGTTCAGTTCATCGCGCAGGCGGCCCGAACTTCCGCCGTCGTCGGCTACCGTCACGATGGCCGTTAAATCAATCGGATGCTTTTTTAGCCCGCGAAGCAGAACAGACAGACCTGTTCCGCCGCCAATAATGACAACTTTCGGCTCTCTTTCCTTTGTCATGGCGTGGCGGCCTTACGTTTATGAATGTCTCGATGTTTAATGCGCGTCTCATAATCGGTGGAGAAATGCTTGCCGATATACTCCGCTAAAGCGACGGAACGATGTTGTCCTCCCGTACATCCAATCGCAATCACTAGCTGAGATTTGCCTTCCATTTTGTAATGTGGAAGCATAAAGGTTAATAGGTCGATCACTTTTTCTAAAAATTTCTGTGTATCATGCCACTTTAATAC
Source organism: Bacillus sp. REN10 (assembly GCF_016820555.1). Lineage (GTDB taxonomy): Bacteria > Bacillota > Bacilli > Bacillales > Domibacillaceae > Bacillus_CE. The sequence continues at coordinate 6,290 of NZ_JADHDW010000005.1, forward strand.
ATACGTCGCTACGTCTTCCTCTAAGCCTGTGCGCGGTCTCATATGATCAATGTAGTGCGGATTCGGCAAAAAGCGAACATCGAAAACAAGATCGGCATCAATTGGCAAGCCATGTTTAAATCCGAACGACATCACATTAACGGTAAAAACAGACTTTTTATTTAAGGAAAACTCTGTTAAAATTTTCTCACGTAAATCTTTTGGTTTCATTTCTGATGTGTTATAAATAAATTGGGCCCGGCCTTTTAATTCTTCCAAAAGTTCGCGTTCTTGAAGAATGCCATCGAGCGGCAAGCCCGTTGGCGACAGCGGATGAGAGCGTCTCGTTTCTTTATAGCGGCGAACGAGCACTGAATCGTCTGCATCAAGAAATAGCACTTTCGGCGTTAAATCGGACATCTCCACCACTTCATCAAGCGACTTAATTAAATCATCAAAGAACTCGCGCCCGCGCATATCCATGACGACCGCCACTTTATTCATTTGATTGTTCGCATCCTTCATCAGCTCCAAGAATTTCGGCAGCAATGTTGGCGGTAAATTATCGACGCAATAAAAACCAAGGTCTTCAAAGCTTTGAATGGCGACCGTCTTTCCGGCACCGGACATCCCTGTAATAATCACTAATTGGACGTCATTTCCTACGTTTGTGTTCATGTTCCTTCTCCTCTCTCCTATTTAACTTGGATCTAATCGATAAGACAACAGCGTAAAGTCAGGTGTATATGTAAAAGCTCCGTAAAGAATACCAGACCCATGAATCATATACTCCAATATATGACGATCTCCTTCTGCCATAGGAAGCTCCTTGATCATATCGATAGCGTGCCACTCAAGCTTTCCTTCTTCACTTTCTTCAATATTGACGCCATCGCTTTCTGTCGCAAAAAAGGTAAACATCATCCACTCTGAGACAATCTCATCCTTTTCTTTGATCGTAAACGTGAAAATGCCCTTTACACTCGGGTTTCGCAAATAGATGCCTGTTTCTTCACGGTATTCGCGAATGGCCGCATCTCTAATCGATTCTCCTGCCTCCATCTTTCCTCCTGGAGCGACCCACCAGTTGCGACGCGGCTTTTGCAGCAATAAAATTTTATCGTCTTTCATTAACAAACAATTTGTTACACGTTGCACAATTAATCACCTCAAGCCCCTGCGACGGAATGATAAACGAACAAAGCCGTCACTCTCCTATTTTTATTATTATACTATGTTCTTTCCACCGATCTCAATGCCAGGATCAGGCGATTCTTCCTAGCATCCCTTTACTTGTTTGGTTCAGTGTTTCACAAAGCTTTTCAAAAAAGGAGGTTGCCTTGATCACGTAAAGTCCGTACACGGATCTTACGTTGACAAGACAACCTCATCAATAGGGATATAAGTTAAATACTTAGGGGGTGTTTCAAACTGCTAAATAATAGTATAACGGAAAATTATTTCACCTTTATTACGATTTCATTAATAGTCCGTTAAACTTTTTAAGCCTTCACACCTAGCTCTTCTTTTAACTCTTCAATGTAATGCTGAGCGGATTGAGCTGCGATACTGCCATCGCCTGTTGCTGTTACAATTTGGCGAAGCGATTTCTCGCGCACATCGCCCGCTGCATAAATGCCGGCAATTTTTGTTTCCATTCGGTCATTTGTGACAATGTAGCCCGCTTCATTTGTGATTTCAAGGCTTTCAAACGGCTTCGTTAACGGAAGCATTCCCACATAGACGAACACGCCATCCGCTTCGAATTCACGCTCTTGGCCGTTTTCCGTAGACACTAGTGTGACGCTGCCGACTTTTCCGTCTTTTTCATTGATTTGTTTCACTGTATGATTCCAAATAAAGTCCACTTTGTCGTTAGCAAATGCCCGTTCTTGAAGAATTTTTTGGGCACGTAATTGATCGCGGCGGTGCACAATTGTGACTTTTTTCGCAAAGCGAGTTAAGTACACCCCTTCTTCTACAGCAGAATCTCCGCCACCGACAACGACTAGCTCTTTTTCTTTAAAGAAAGCACCATCACAAACAGCGCAATAAGATACCCCGCGGCCTGACAGTTCCTTCTCACCAGGTACGCCAAGTTTCTTATACTCCGCTCCTGTTGTAATGATCACCGCACGCGCTTTATATTGCTTGGAGCCTGCATCAATCGTTTTATATTCTTTTCCGTCAATGATTTGTTTAATGTCGCCATACGCGTATTCCGCTCCAAATTTCTTCGCATGGTCAAACATTTTCGTCGATAGTTCCGGACCAAGAATGTGATCATATCCCGGATAGTTTTCTACTTCCTCTGTATTAGCCATTTGGCCGCCTGGTACACCGCGCTCAATCATTAAAGTGGAAAGATTGGCACGAGACGTGTACACAGCTGCTGTCATTCCTGCTGGCCCTGCGCCGATAATAATGACGTCATAGATTTTTTCTTCTGTTGTCAATGTAAGCCACTCCTTTATTTACTCTCATTTTAGATATACCCTAAAACGTATTTTTTAATCCATACCCATATCGTAATCAATACGTGACCATTCGTCTATTATTATGCTCATTTAAAGATGGTCTCGGACGAATTTCACATATTTTTTCATCGTGGAAAGCGACACGCCGTATTTTTCAGCAAGTGCCGCTTGCGTTTGCTTCTCTCCTCGATATTTTCGCCACATATATTCCGTTGCGGCGGCAAAAGCGGACGGGCTTTTCAATCGTGAAGAAGAGGACTCCATCTCATGAAACACCGTAAACCACAGCATAATCAAGCCTGCTTCTTCCGTACCAAGCGGCTGAAAATGCCCATATAAAGTGAAAGCCGTTTGATGAGCTAAACGAATGTTTGCTTCCTCTTTCAACTGCTCATTAATCGGCATGCCTAACACGTCAGCTAAGTATATTTTTTCCCGAAAATCGAGCGATTCAATGTCGCAAAAATCCGGATGGCTCATCACTTGTTTTTGATCATCGGACAGCGAAAATAAAAAAATGCCGAATAACCGTTCTTCTTCGTATTCGCTGTTTAGTCGGCGGACGATCATCGCCGGGTGATGTTCTAGCCCTTCCTTTTGCCGATTTCCTGTACTCCACGGCTCGAGCCCTTCTTTTTCAGGACTTTGTTGCAGCACGTATTTCCACGCCTTGCGCGCCACTTCTTCTCGTCCGGTAAAATAGGCAGAATATGAGAGCCAATAATAAAACGATGCTTCACCCTCGAACCCGTGTTTATACAGCTTTTTTAACCAGCGATAGGCCTCATCATATTGGCCGATTAAAGCAAACGTCGCTCCGAGCTTATATTGCTGCTCCGGCAACATTGGATACACTTTTTTTAATAGTTCGACGAGCTCCTTCAGCAGTCCGTATTGCTTTTCGTAATACATAAAGACGGCCATATTGCTTAACGCATGTAAATTTCCGGGATTTTTCTCTAGCACCTCGTTGAGCACGTGATGCGCTTTTTCAATATTTCCTAAATAAAAATAAGCAAGGGCTAAATTATTATAAGCAGACCAGAAGTCTGGGTATTTCTGAATGAGATCTTCTAAACGCTCAATCGCTTTTTCATAACTGCCGCCCTCCAGGAGAAAACGCGCTTCTTCCTGCATCGTAATTAAATCGTCTTGCGCATAAAGATCATCCAGCTCGCCTTCCCCATCCATCGTGATCAACTCTAAAAGATCTTCGGCGTCCTCGCGAAATTCCCCTTGCTCATCCTTCTCTAAATATGCTTGCACATGTGTGAAGGCTTCTTTAAACATTCCCATATGCGCATAATTATTGGCTAAAAAATAGTGGCATTCACTAATGAGCGGATCTAACTCATCCAACACAAAGTGAAGCAACCCATTTGATTGTTCAAAGTTTCCAAGTTCTGTTTCGACAATTGCTAATTGACACGCAATCATCGGCTCCAGCGGCTCCAGATCCATCGCACGTGATAAATATTTTTTTGCCTTAGGTAGCTCTCTTTTGCTCAGAGCCTTCAACCCTTTTTTATAATAATACTCACCTGTCGGCAAAAAGGAGATCACTTTCCCCTTTTGTTCCCGTAACTTTGAGTGTTTTCCCATGTAAATCCTCCGAGCATTTATAATTAACCTATGTAGTATACCATATAACCGAAATCATCAGGGGTAAAAAAAGAATCCAGGAGCCAAATTATTGAAGAAAGAACAGATGGTCGAAGAAAACTTAGCATTGTTGAAGAAAGAGCTCAGATCATCGAAGAAAACACTCCTTTCGGCGAAGAAACCTCTACACGCACCCATAGAAAAGCGAGGCCCTTTTCACCTCGCTTTTTTGCTGGTTTATTTCGACTTTTCCTCGTGGCGCTTCGCTAACACGCCAAGGACATCGGCTAACTCTACTTTTTGCTCACGCAGCAAGACGAGCAAGTGGTACAGCAAGTCCGCCGCTTCCCATTGTAGCTCATCTTTGTCGCGGTTTTTCGCGGCAATGATCACTTCCGCTGCTTCTTCGCCGACTTTTTTCAAAATTTTATCGACGCCTTTTTCAAATAAGTACGTGGTGTACGCGCCTTCAGGTCGGTTCTCTTCTCTTTCAGCGATGACTTCCTCTAACTTATGTAAAATCACATAAGGCAATGTTTCCGTCTGCTCACCGTATAAAGAGTGTTCGAAGCAGCTCGTTGTTCCTAAGTGACAAGCAGGACCAGCTGGCTTGACTAACACCACAAGCGCATCTTGATCGCAATCATATTTAATATTGACGACTTTCTGTGTGTGTCCGCTTGTTTCCCCTTTATGCCACAATTCCTGACGAGAGCGGCTGTAGAACCATGTTTCACCGGATTCGATCGTTTTTTGCAGCGATTCTTTATTCATGTAGGCGAGCGTCAGCACTTCGTAAGTAGCCGCGTCTTGAACAACTGCAGGAATCAATCCCTTATCATCAAACTTTAAATCGTCAATGTTTACACTCATCTCATTTTCACTCCTTGACTTTTTAAAAAGCTTTTCACTTCATTGACGCTTGTTTCTTTATAATGAAAAATCGAAGCAGCCAAAGCGGCATCCGCTTTTCCATCGGTAAATACTTCGAGAAAGTGTTCCGCATTTCCTGCCCCGCCGGATGCAATCACTGGCACATCGACAGCTTCGCTCACCGCTTTCGTCAAGGAAAGATCAAAGCCTTTTTTCTCTCCGTCACTATCCATGCTTGTTAATAAAATTTCTCCGGCTCCAAGCTCCACCGCTTCTTTCACCCATGCGATCACTTCACGATCTGTCGCTTTTCTGCCGCCATGCGTATACACGCGCCATGAGCCTAGCTCCTCATCCCACTTCGCATCGACCGCAAGAACGATACATTGCGAGCCAAAATAGTCCGCTCCTTCTGAAATCAACTCCGGTCGCAACACAGCGGCTGTATTGACGGAGACTTTATCCGCCCCTGCGCGAAGCATGCGCTTCATGTCTTCAAGCGAGTTAATTCCACCGCCAACGGTGAAAGGAATCGCTAGTTCCGAAGCAACGGCTTGCACCACATCGACCATTGTTTTTCGCCCTTCATGAGAGGCGGAAATATCAAGAAATACGAGTTCATCCGCACCTTGATCATCATAAATACGGGCAAGCTCCACTGGATCGCCGGCATCGCGAAGTTGCACAAATTGAATCCCTTTGACGACTCGACCATCTTTCACATCTAAGCATGGAATAATTCGTTTTGTAAGCATTTATTTCACCTCTTCCACTGCTTCACGAACTGTAAATTGGCCTGTGTAAATCGCTTTCCCTACAATGACGCCGCTCACGCCATCAGACGCACATTGCTTCACCTGTTGCACATCTGCTAATGAGCTAACGCCTCCAGAAGCGATCACTTTTTTTCCTGTAGCGCGCGCTAATTCCGCGACCGCTTCAATATTCGGTCCCGTCAGCATCCCATCTGTGGCAATATCGGTAAAAATAAACGTTTCCGCACCCGCTTCTGCTAACTCCTTGCCTAGGTCGACGGCTTTCAAGGAAGACGTTTCAAGCCAGCCATGCGTCGCAACAAAGCCGTCTTTCGCATCTAAGCCAATAGCGATTTTGTCTCCATATTGACGTAGCCATTGTTTCACAAGCTCTGGCTGGGATACGGCAAGACTGCCGATAATGACGCGATCGACACCGTTATCTAAATAATGGCGAACATCCTCTTCCGTCCGAATCCCGCCGCCAATTTGTACTTTCGCAGATAGCTTTTGCGCCGCTTCAATCACAAAGCGATCATTGATGCGCTGGCCATCTTTTGCGCCATCAAGGTCGACCATATGAATCCATTCGGCTCCTTGGTCGACAAATGATTTCGCCATATCAAATGGAGAATCTCCGTAAATCGTTTCCTGATTATAATCTCCTTGCGTCAATCGCACGCATTTCCCACCGCGCATATCGATCGCTGGATAAATGATAAAACTCATAAAATCGCCTCCGAACGTTCCATTGCCTTGGCAAAATTGCTTAATAATTGCATGCCGACTTCCCCGCTTTTTTCGGGATGAAACTGCATGCCGAACACATTTTTATGACCGACCACTGCCGGAATTTCCACATTATATACCGCGCTTGCTAGCAAATCTTCCGCTCTCATTTCACTGACATAGTAAGAATGAACGAAATAAACAAAGCCTTCGTCCACACCGTGCAACACGGGCGAATCTTGGTGAAACGTCAGTTCATTCCACCCCATATGCGGCACCTTCACTTTTTCAGCCGGAATGCGAGTGACTCTTCCTTTTAATAAACCTAATCCTTGAAAACAGCCATTTTCTTCACTTTCGTCAAACAATAGCTGCATCCCAAGGCAAATGCCAAGCAACGGACGACCGCTCTCCACATAGCTTGTTAAAAAATGGTCAAGCTTCGTGTCTTCTAGTAAAGCCATCGCATCTTTAAACGCACCCACTCCAGGTAAAATTAACCCCTTCATCCGATCAAGCTCTTCCGGAGAATCGCTAATGATGTACGGAATTTGCATGCGCTCAAGCGCTTTGCTTACACTAAATAAATTCCCCATTCCATAATCGACAATTCCGATCATCTACAACATTCCTTTCGTTGAAGGCACACCTTTCACACGCGGATCGATCATCGTCGCTTCATCGAGCGCGCGAGCCAGCGCTTTAAAGACAGCCTCTATCATATGATGTGTGTTGTGTCCGTAGTGAATAATGACATGCAAATTCATTCGCGCTTCCAAAGCGAGTTTCCATAAAAATTCATGCACGAGTTCCGTATCAAACGTGCCTACCTTTTGTGAAGGAAAATCGCCGCCGCGCATTTCAAAGTGAGGACGGTTGCTTAAATCCACTACCACTTGCGCAAGCGTTTCATCCATTGGGACAAACGCATTGCCGTAACGTTTAATTCCTTTCTTATCCCCAAGCGCTTCTTTCAGTGCCAGCCCGAGACAAATCCCGATGTCTTCTGTCGTATGGTGATCGTCGATTTCCACATCGCCGTCCGCTTTCACACTTAAATCAAATTGGCCATGCTTCGTGAATAGATCGAGCATATGATCCATAAACGGGACGCCTGTCTCAATCTCCGCTTTCCCTTCCCCATCGATCGAAAAAGAAAGGTTAATTTTCGTTTCATTTGTATCTCGATTCAATTGTGCTGTACGCTTGCTCAAACTAGACACCTCATTTTTGTTATTTTTTCTCGGATCGGATCTCCACGGCTCGCGCATGAGCTTCAAGCCCCTCTAATCGGGCAAAAGCGGCAATCTTTTGATAATTCTCGTTATACGCCTGCTCACTATACATGATAATGCTCGATTTTTTCATGAAATCATCGACATTTAATGGGCTAGAAAAACGAGCGGTTCCATTCGTTGGCAACACATGATTCGGTCCGGCAAAATAGTCTCCGATCGGCTCCGAGCTATAGCGGCCGACAAAAATGGCTCCAGCATGACGAATATCTTTCACAACTTCTAGTGCGTTGTCCGTCATAATTTCTAAATGCTCTGGTGCCAGTCTGTTAATCGTTTCGACCGCTTCTGTCATATCCTTCGCCACATAAATCGCCCCGTAGCTGTCAATCGACGCACGAGCAATGTCCTCACGCGGCAACTCCTTCAATTGCCGTTCAACTTCCGCCGCTGTTTCTTCTGCCACTCGTTCAGAAGTGGTCACTAGCACACTGCTCGCGCGCGGGTCATGCTCCGCTTGCGATAACAAATCCGCCGCGATTTCCCGCGGGCAAGCCGTGTCGTCAGTCAAAACCGCAATTTCACTTGGCCCCGCGATCATATCAATATCGACATCGCCAAATACTTCCCGTTTCGCTAAAGCCACATAAATATTTCCCGGGCCTGTAATTTTATCCACAGGCTGAATCGATTCTGTCCCGTAAGCAAGTGCCGCCACCGCTTGCGCACCACCGACTTTATAGATTTCTTTCACACCAGCAATATCCGCAGCGACCAACACTCCAGCCGGAAGACGGCCGTCACGTCCAGGCGGTGAAACCATCACAATCCGCTCAACGCCCGCTACTTTTGCCGGCATCACATTCATCAAGACAGAGGATGGATAAGCAGCCGTTCCTCCGGGTACATACACCCCAGCTGAATCAAGCGGCGTGATTTTTTGACCGAGCATCGAGCCGTTGGAATCGGTATACATCCATGTTTCGCGCAATTGCTTTTGATGAAAGGTAAAGATATTTTTCGCCGCTTCTTTAATGATATCAATCATTTGTTTTGGCAATTGTTCATACGCTTCATTCACTTCTTCTTGCGTCACTTTTAAGCTGTATAACTTGGCTCCATCAAACTTTTCCGTCAATGCTCGTAACGCTTGATCGCCTTGTGAGCGAACGGTGCGAATAATGGCTTGAACGGCAGTGCGCTGCTCTTCGGTTCCGCTATCGACCGAACGCTTCAATGTTAAATCACCTGTGACTTTTTCGATGTTTATCATGTTCACACGACCTTTTCTGAAATGATATTCGTAAGCCGATCGACAAGCGTTTGAATTTCTCGATCCTTCATGCGATAGCTCACTGGATTGACAATTAGACGAGACGTAATGCCCACAATCGTTTCGTATTCCACTAAACCATTTTCTTTTAGCGTTCGGCCTGTTGAGACAATATCAACGATGCGATCTGCTAACCCGATTAACGGCGCAAGCTCAATCGATCCATTTAGTTTAATGATCTCGACTTGCTCTCCTTGCTCGCGAAAATAAGTGGAAGCCACATTTGGATATTTCGTCGCAATCTTTGGCGCCACCTCGCTCATTGATGTATTCGGTAACCCAGCGACCGCCAAATAACAAGGGCTAATTTGCAAATCGAGGAGTTCATATACATCCCTTTCTTCTTCAAGCAGCACATCTTTTCCTGCGATACCAAGATCAGCCACACCATATTCCACATAAGTCGCAACATCCATTGGCTTTGCTAAAAAGAATCGTAAATTCTCTTCCGGTACTTCAATAATTAATTTGCGCGACTCATCGAATTCAGGAGGAAGCTGATACCCCGCTTGTCTAAGTAAATCCGCCGCTTCTTCAAAAATCCGTCCTTTCGGCATCGCAATCGTTAACATCGACATTAGCTTTCCCCTCCATTCTTCGCTTGCCCCACATAATAGCTGACCTTTCTGCAAGCACTTGTAAAGCGGTCCACATCTTTCACACCCGCCAAGTCTTGCAGCACTACTTGTTCTCCTTGCGCTCGAAGCTTAGCTGCCGCTTCAATCGCTTCTTTCCGACGCTCTTTACTGAAGATCACACAATGAATCCCTTCCGTTTCCACTAACTCGCCTTTTGCTTCTAACAGAAAGTCCAAGCGCAATCCAAAGCCTGTGGCGCTAGCTGGCTGACCGAATTTTTCTAATAAATTGTTGTAGCGGCCGCCATTTCCAACAGGATAACCGACGCCATCCGCATACGTTTCAAATAAAATACCTGTATAGTAACTCATATGACTCACAAGCGATAAATCAAATTTGACATATGGCTCTATTCCATAATCTTTGAGGAGGTCGATCAATTGACGCAACTCATCAATGGCTTCCTTGCCGGCTCCATCTTCAATTAACTCATCCGCCATTTGCAGGCAACTTTCGTCTCCATGCAACTGTAAAAAGTTCAATAGCCGCTGTTTATCAATGGAAGATAAAGAAAGAGAGCGGACATGTTCCCGATAACCGACATAATTTTTTTCATATAAATAACGGCGAAGCGTGCTCGCTCTCTCTTCGGTCCCTAAAATTTGCTGGAATAACTTTTCTACAAAGCGAATATGCCCAATCGATACTTGGAATTCGGTTAAGCCAATTTCCTTCATCGCTGAGACCATTAAAGCAATCACTTCCGCATCGGCACTGATCGTCGCATCGCCGATATTCTCGACACCAATTTGAGCAAATTCAGCCGCTCGTCCCCCTTCACGCTGTTGCGCGCGATACACATTGGCAGAATACGCGAGGCGAAGTGGTACTTGTTCTTTTAACAATTTAGAGGCCGCCGTTCTTGCAATCGGCGTCGTCATATCCGGTCGAAGCACGAGCGTATTGCCTTGCTGGTCAAGCAATTTAAACAACTGCTGATCTAAAATGGCCGACGCTTCTCCCACCGTATCGTAATATTCTAAAGCAGGCGTCTCAATAAACTGATAGCCCCAGCTTCTCATTTGATCTTCAATCGCATCTTTTAACTTACGTTTCGTTTCATAAATATGAGGCAGTGTATCCCTCATCCCCACTGGTTTTTCAAACATGAACAGCTTTGACATCCTCATCACCCGACCGCTTATATTTTTAAAACACTTTAGTTCGCTAATATGTTACCATAATGAAGTTATAAGTAGTTTAACGTTTCTGACTATTTACGTCAAGACAATTAACAGAAAGTTTAAAAAAGGGACTCGATCTGTAACGAGTCCCCTTTTCACTTTATGCTACTTCCACTTTTCTTTTTACTGTTTTGACTTGCTTATGCTGAATGATTTTCCATACATATAATAAGAAGATTACTATAGTGAGTACACCGCCGATCATTAACGAGACCGAATAATTCATCGAAAATCCTTCAGGTGCATAGAAAATGTACGTACAAGACACGCCTGTCATGAACAGGGCAGGTGCACCGGCAATCCAGTGTGCTTTTCCTTCTTTTAATAAATAAGAAACGGCTGTCCACAGCATCACCGTAGCCACCACTTGATTCGTCCAGCCCACATAACGCCATAAAAATGAATAGTCAATCGTTGATAAAAAGACCGTCGGCACGCTTACGGCAATCGTTAATAAGAACACCACGCTTTTCTTCTCAGCATTTACCCATTTAGCCGCGAACTCTCCTAGCATCATACGCGATGATCTCAATGCTGTATCTCCCGTTGTAATCGGTAAAATAATAACTCCTAACACAGCTAGTATACCACCAAGTGTCCCCAGTAATGATGTCGAAATTTCATTGACTACACCAGCCGGTCCGCCTGCCGCTAATGCCGCTTGCAGCCCTTCTGTTCCACCGAAGAACGTCATGCCAGCCGCCGCCCAAATTAACGCAATCACCCCTTCACCGATCATTGCCCCGTAAAATACTTTCCGACCCTCTGACTCCTTTTTCATCGTGCGCGCCACGATCGGACTTTGTGTACTATGGAAGCCTGAGATCGCACCGCAAGAAATCGTCACCATCAATAACGGCCAAATCGGCAATTCACCCGGATGAAGATTTTCCAATGTGACATTCGGAATCGGCTTGTCCCCGAACAATAACGCAACAGCAATCGCCACCGCCATAAAAATCAAAATCGCCCCAAAGATCGGATAAATTTTCCCAATCACTTTATTCACTGGCAACACAGCCGCTAATAAGAAATAAATAAAGACAATGGCCAATCCAGCTGTGAAGCTTAACGGAGTAATTTGAGCGATCAATTGGGCTGGTCCTGCCGTAAAAGCCGCCGCCACTAACACCATTAATATAATAGAAATGACGTTGATCATCGCTTTCACGGTTTTACCTAAATATTGGCCAACTAACGTCGGAAATTGAGCCCCGCCATGCCTTAACGACAGCATACCAGAGAAATAATCATGCACCGCTCCTGCGAAAATACAACCAACCACAATCCAAACAAACGCCACCGGGCCATATAAAGCTCCTGCAACCGCTCCAAAAATTGGACCCAACCCGGCTATATTCAATAATTGAATTAACGAGCCCTTCCACCAGCTCATCGGCACATAATCCAATCCATCTTGCTTCGTGTAAGCGGGTGTTGCTTGCTCATCATCAATCACAAACACACGCTCCACCACTTTGGAATACACGGCATAACCCATAAAAAGTAATAACAATGCTGCAATAAATGTCACCATAATATGTCTCCTCCTGATGTTAGGTGTCAAATAATTTTCTTTATATTTTATATTCTGAAAAATCAAAATACAACCCCTTTTTTGAAAAAAACAAGTAAATCATGAATTTATTGGTCAATTCTTTCTATTTTGAAATAATGACGTTATTATTTTAGTGTAGTGAATGAGTGACTAAAATTGGGATGGAAATCTCCAAGGTTGGCCGTGCGCCTGAAATTTTGATGAATGCGACCAATTTGCTCCATTGCTGACTGATTACCCTTGTTTGACCGCGGCTACCTCTTGGGGAGAACGCATGATCTCAGCGCCGTGACTGAAGTTTGGATGAGATCGACTGATTCATTTCGTTTCGCGACTGCTTCTGGTGCCTGAGCGACTAATCCCTCTCGATTTCCGACCGATTCCTGCAATGAAACGACTAATCCTCGATCGCACACAAATAAATGGTATAATATCCAAAAAGAGGTGAAAACGTTTGGCTAGTATAAATGTTGGAGATGTGATTTTTCAACTGTTTATGTTGGGAATTCCTGTGCTTATTGTTGTTGCAATCGTATATTTTATCCGATCATGGAAAAAACAAAAAGAGCAACTGCAGCGGCTAGAAGATAAAATTGATCAATTAGAAAACAAATCAAAATAACCTCTCCGTCCGCCGAAGAGGTTATTTCCTGTCTTTAATTTGCATCGGGTTGCCCCCGGCGAAGGCACCGGGCGGGACATCGCGGTGAACGAGGGTCGCAGCGGAGACGACCGCTCCATCGCCAATCGTGACTCCTGGCAAGATTGTGCAATTGGCGCCGATCATCACATTGTCACCGATGATCACTTTCCCGAGGCGATATTCATCAATTAAATATTCGTGAGCTAAAATGACCGTGTTGTAGCCAATAATTGAATTGTCACCGATCGTAATGTATTCCGGAAACATAATATCCGGCACCACTTTATAGGCGAGCGCTGTTTTTTCCCCGATGTTCATGCCGAGGAAAGTTCGATACAGCCCATTTTTCAGTCTCATAAACGGTGTAAAACGGCCGATTTCAATGATGACCGTGTTTTTAAAAGTTTTCCAAAATGAAACGGTTTTGTAAATATTCCAAAGTGAGTTTCCACCTTCGACTTTGTACCGATCCGTCCGTCTCATTTACGCACGGTACCTACTTGTAAAATATCGAGCAGCTGAGGCATCGTCTCTAACATATAGTCTGGGTGGAAAGTTTGTAAAAATTCTTTTCCTTTCACAGACCAAACAACTCCTGCTGTCAATGTACCGGCATTTTTTCCCCCTTCAATGTCATGGTAGTTATCGCCGATCATCATTGCTTCCTCCGGTGTCGAGCCGAGCGCCGCTAATGCTTTTTGCAGCGGCTCTGGATGTGGCTTCGGATGCTCCACATCATCAAGCGCTACAATGACTTCGAAAAAGTCATACAAATTCGTCAGCTTTAACCCTTTAATAACGGTATCGCGCATTTTCGTCGAAACGATCGCAAGCTTATAGCCGTTCTCCTTCAGCGTGCGGATCGTCTCATACACCCCGTCAAACTCTGTAACGAGCTCATCATGCTTCGCCAAATTATATGTACGATAGCGCTCGACCATTTCATCGACTCGCTCCGGATCGATGCTGCTAAACGTTTCAACGAGCGTCGGTCCCATAAAAGGGTACACATCTTCCCGCTTATATTGATTCGGGAAATAATGCTCTAACGTATGCAAAAACGAAGCGATAATTAACTCATTCGTATTAATTAAGGTGCCGTCTAAGTCAAATAGCAAAGTTGTAATGTTCTTCATGATAAAGTTGCTTCCTTTCTTTCTGCAATTTCAGCGCGTCTCCATAAAGTTGAGACGATCAGAGTCAAGATAATGGCAACAATCACCCGTATCAAAAATAAAGCGAGCAACGTCCAGCCAGTAAGCCCAAGCGGCACAAAAATAAGAGTATCTTCCACGACCGCATGACAAGCGACTAAAAAGATAAAGGCAATCGTTACATCTTTGCGGCTCACTCCATCGTCTTTCACCGCTTGAATCATCACGGCTGATCCGTAAGCCAAACCGAACAAAAGCCCGGCCGCTAACGTTGTGGATGTATTTTCTTTCATCCCGAGCATCCGCGTCACAGGTGCCATCCAGCGCGAGAATACATCGAGCCATTGTAAATCTTTCAAAATTTGGATGATCACCATTAACGGAATAACAATGAGCGCGAGCTGAAATATCCCGTATCCAGCTTTTTCGAGGCCGAGCATGAAAATGTCCACCCAGCCATTTGGTTCCGCTTGCTGCGGCGGAGCCATGCCGTACTGTGCAAGCTCGCCGCCACCTTTCCAAACGAGATTGATGATCATACCTGAGATCACGGCCAAGCCAAGGCGGACAGCTAATATGACCGATATTTTCACGCCCACCTTTGTAGCCACACTCGATTCAATGAATAAATTATGAGAGAAAGAGAGCATCACCGCTAAAATAAACACTTCTTTTACCGTTAAATCGAGCGACAGCATCGCGCCAATTCCGGCATATAAGTTTAAAAAGTTCCCTAACACGAGCGGGATCGAGGCTTCTCCTGACAATCCAAACATCCCCATTACCGGACTAATCAAATTCATCAGCCACGGCAATATCGGTGTAAACTGCAAAATCGTCACAATCAACGTAATGGGAAAAATGACTTTCCCTAATGTCCACGTCGTTTTTCCTCCGACGAGCAAACCCCTTTTAATGGTAGAAACCATGACATCCCCTCCCCTATATTCAATTTTCCAAACTATTGTATCTCACTTGCTTAGCATTCATTTTGCGGCGAACGATCAACATCACCACTGCGGCCACCACTAATCCGATGGAAATCACTTGTGCCATTCTTAACGCACCAAGCATTAAACTATCTGTCCGCAAGCCTTCAATGAAAAAGCGGCCGACAGAATACCAAATCACATACGTTAAAAATAGCTCGCCGCGTCGTAAGTTCACTTTTCTTAATCCCATCAACAAGGCAAAACCAAGCAAGTCCCACAATGATTCATATAGAAACGTCGGATGATAGTACACACCCTTAATATACATTTGGTTAATGATAAAGTCCGGCAAATGCAAGCCTTCTAAAAAAGAACGAGTGACCTCTCCACCGTGAGCTTCCTGATTCATAAAATTGCCCCAGCGCCCAATCGCCTGCCCCAAAATAAGGCTTGGCGCCGCAATGTCGGCCAGCTTCCAAAAGGAAATGTGTTTGGCCATCGCAAAAGCAACCGTCGTCGCTACCGCCCCAATTAATGCTCCGTGGATCGCGATGCCACCTTCCCAAATTTTAATAATATCCCCGGGGTGCTGTGAGTAGTATTCCCACTGAAACGATACGTAATAAATGCGGGCGCAAAGAATCGAAAGCGGGATCGCCCAAATAAGTAAATCGGCAAAGGTGTCTTTCTCTAACCCCAAACGCTGGCTTTCTTTCGTCGCTAAATAAAAGCCAAGCGCAATGCCAAAACCGATAATGAGACCGTACCAATGCACTTGAAATGGACCGAGTTCGAGCGCCACTCGATTTAATGGATATCCTTCCATTCACCATTCTCCTTTCTATAATAAATCAGGATCTTTCTCGCTAATCACATTCGCCAGCTTGTTTGTAAACTCCTGAGCGGTATTGATGCCAAGGCGCTTCAAACGGAAGTTCATCGCCGCTACTTCAATAATGACAGCCAAGTTTCTTCCTGGACGAACAGGCAACGTGATTCTCGTAATATCCGTATCAATAATTTTCAACTTATCTTCATCAATGCCTAAGCGGTCATATTGTTTTTTCGGGTCCCAAATTTCCAAATGAACATTGAGCGTAATCCGTTTATGGCCGCGAATCGCACCTGTACCAAATAACGTCATCACATTAATGATGCCTAAACCGCGAATCTCCAATAAATGTTCAATCAGTTCAGGCGCACTTCCCACTAGCATATCTTCGTCTTCTTGACGAATCTCTACACAATCATCAGCCACTAATCGATGGCCACGCTTCACAAGTTCCAAAGCTGTTTCGCTTTTCCCTACGCCGCTTTGGCCAGTAATTAGCACACCGACGCCATAAATATCGACAAGCACCCCATGCACAGCCGTCGTTGGCGCAAGCATACCTTCTAAATAATTGGTCAGCCGACTAGAAAGCCTCGTCGTCGTCATATTTGAACGCATCACCGGCACCGCATGACGCTCTGACGCCTCCATTAATTCTTCCGGCACTTCTTGTCCTCGCGACAAAATAATCGCCGGTGTTGTATCATGACACAGTCTCTCCATCCGTGATTCTTTCTCGTCCGGATGAAGTTTACTAAAAAACGTCATCTCCGTCATACCAAGCAACTGCACCCGCTCAGCTGGATAATAGTCAAAAAAACCAGCCAGCTCCAGACCCGGCCGCGAAAGATCACTCGTGACGATCGGACGATGAATGCCATCTTCCCCACTCACAAGTTCGAAATTAAACTTCTCCAACAAATCCTTTGTACGAACTTTAGCCAAAATTTCTTCCTCCTCAACTGGCAGTCTGATCATATTGTAACATTTTTCAGCTAATCTAATATATAGGTGTCTCTTTTTCAGTTATTTTTCTATGATAAGAGTGAGGAGGGATAAGAATGAAACTAGTCATTGATGCCGGTCATGGCTTCCATACGCCAGGCAAACGAAGCCCAAATGGGATGAGAGAATATGAATGCAATCGAGAAGTCACCCGATTGTTAAAGGAAGAGTTGTCCATATTTCCAGGAGTCGACATTCGCTTTTCCCACTCGGATGAAAGGGATGTCCCGCTTGCCGAGAGAACCGCTTTGGCGAATCGCTGGGATGCCGATCTGTTTCTCTCGATTCATGCGAATGCCTACGGCGAAACATGGAATCAAGCGAATGGAATCGAAACTTATATTGATCCATCCCGACCGCAAGAAGCACAAGCATTAGCTACCCTTATTCAAGAACGGCTCATTCAACGAACGGGACGAAAAAATCGCGGCGTCAAAACCGCTCCCTTCTATGTATTACGGAAAACAAAAATGACGGCTGTCTTAATTGAGCTAGGGTTTATGACTCATCTTGAAGAAGCACAACTGTTGCGGACAAGCCATTACCAACAACAGTGTGCCGAAGCGATTGCTGAGGCGATCATTTCTTATTATCAATTAGAGGGGAGACTGACGGAGCGCACTTGGTGAACGATTTTTGCCGTTTCCTGCCCGATTCGGAGCGATTCGTGAACGATTATTTCAAATTCCTAACGGATCTAGACCCATTCAATCGAAAAAGGGGCACCTATAAGCCGAATAATCGACTGATAGACACCCCTTTTACACTATTCTTTTTGAAAAATGGTTAACTGTAAAATTAGATTGACCAATGACATTAACACCGCAATGAATA
Source organism: Bacillus sp. REN10 (assembly GCF_016820555.1). GTDB lineage: Bacteria > Bacillota > Bacilli > Bacillales > Domibacillaceae > Bacillus_CE. Next base: position 24,053 of record NZ_JADHDW010000005.1, read on the forward strand.
ACGCCATACCGAATCCGTCAATTTCAAAGTGACTGCCCATAATACTATCCGTCAGCATCAAAGTTAACGCATTGATCACAAACAGAAAGAATCCGAGCGTCACAAACGTAATCGGTAACGTCAAAATAATTAACAGGGGCCGAACGAGCACGTTTAAAATCGATAGCACAATACTAGCCATAATCGCTGAGCCTACACTATCAACTTCTACACTTGTAAAATAGCCCGAAAGCGCAATAAATAATAAGGCATTAATTAAAATGCCGACAAACCATCTCATAGTCACTCACCTTGTTCTAACTTAGGAATAAGCTCGCTTTCCTCTGTTTTTGGGGAAATTGCACGAATCGTAATCATACCTGTACGTGTTTCTGCTGTAATAAACATTTGCTGATCCGCTTCCTTCTCGCTTTCAAAGCGAACGAGCTTCTGAATCATTTCTTCTTTCTCTGACACTTTGTTCATGCCTGTTTCCGGCAAGTGGAAGGAACCGAAGTTGGTGCGCAATTCGCCTTTCATGCCGATATAAGCTGGCGCATACACCTCAATGTTGCCTGTAATGGTCTGTGCTTTCACCGTATGAGCGGCACCTGTCTTCAGGTCGCATAACACATTGCCGTTAACGGTTTTCACATCAATATCTGCAACGGAACCGATGACATGAATCGCTCCGTTGAAGGAGTCCGCTTCTACTCGTTTTCCTTCACAATTCATTAAGTAGATTTGGCCATTGCCTGTTTCGCCTTCAAAATCATCCACTTGACAATTTTTTAATTCGATCTTACCGTTCGCTGTTTTGACATCGAGCTCTTCTGCATGAATATCTTGAACGGCGCATGAACCATTAAACAGTTTAATGGAGATATCATGAATTTTTTCTTTCGGCACATACAACACGGTATCAACTTTCATTAGTTTCAAGCCGATCGAGAAAGATAATTTGTTGTCTCGTGCATAAAACACACTATTTTTCACAAATGATTCTCGCGCCGCTTCTTCCTGTTCCGCACCATATACTTTCACATGGCATTCCGCTTTTATACCTTGCTCGTCCCATGGAATAATCGTTAAATCCCCATTGGCCATCTCCACTTTTAAGCGCTTCGGCACAAATCCTTCTTCGTGAAACACATGAGAGAATTCGACCGCTTTTCCAAGAGGAAATTCAAAATCCTTTATTTTTTGAACCGTCGACTGAACGAACTGAAATAACTTATCCTTCGGCTGATTCAGCTGGCTGCCTGCCTCTTGCATTTGACTGCCTAATTTTTGTCCAAAGTTTAATAGTTCATCAAAAACATTTTCCTTTGAAGCAGTGGAACGCTCATTTTTCTCAAGCGCCTCCATTAACGCAACGGCTTCACTCGCCGTAATAATTCCATCTTCAACCATTTTCAAAATTCGCTTTTTCTCTTCGTTCATCTCAAAGCCCCTCCAATTAGTTGAATTTGACTCTTCCTCTTTACTTACGTCTTTCTCATCCAAAAAGTTTCATTTTTTTAATTATTGACTTGCATTTCCCGTTCGCGGTCACGAACTAGTACTTTGTTTAAATAATAACCGGTATATGATCCTTCCACTTCCGCCACTTCTTCCGGCGTGCCGCAAGCGACAATCGTCCCCCCACGATCGCCTCCTTCAGGTCCAAGGTCCACAATATAATCTGCTGTTTTAATCACATCTAAATTATGCTCAATCACTAACACTGTATCGCCATTGTCGACTAAACGTTGAAGCACTTGCAGCAGTCGAGAAATATCATCCACATGCAAGCCCGTCGTCGGCTCATCTAAAATATAGAAAGAGCGGCCATTCGAGCGGCGATGCAATTCAGAAGCCAACTTCACACGCTGCGCTTCTCCGCCGGAAAGTGTTGTTGCCGGCTGCCCGAGCGTAATATATCCCAATCCCACATCCGCGATCGTTTGCAGCTTGCGCTTAATTTTCGGGATATTTTCAAAAAACTGCAGCGCATCCTCCACCGTCATCGCCAACACATCAGAAATATTTTTGCCCTTATATTTCACTTCGAGCGTCTCTCGATTGTACCGTTTTCCATGACATACTTCACACGGCACATACACATCCGGTAAAAAGTGCATTTCAATTTTAATGATCCCGTCGCCTCGGCAAGCTTCACAGCGGCCGCCTTTCACATTGAAGCTAAAACGGCCTTTCTTATACCCGCGCACTTTCGCTTCATTCGTTGCCGCAAATACATCGCGAATGTCATCAAACACCCCTGTATATGTGGCAGGATTGGATCTTGGCGTCCGGCCAATCGGAGACTGATCAATATCAATAACTTTCTCCAAATGCTCGATGCCTTTTACTTCGCGGTGCTGGCCTGGCTTGTTTTTCGCTTTGTGCAGCTTTTGCGCTAATGATTTATGAAGAATTTCATTGATCAACGTACTTTTCCCTGAGCCAGAGACGCCTGTTACCGCTGTAAACAGCCCAAGCGGAAACTTCGCTTTAACATTTTTTAAATTATTTTCCTTCGCGCCGATCACTTCAATCCAGCGGCCGTCTGGCTGACGACGTTCTTTTGGCAACGGGATGTACTTCTTCCCAGATAAGTATTGACCGGTTAAAGAAGCCGGATCGTTCATTACTTGTTCAGGCGTTCCCGCAGACACAATTTCTCCTCCATGCACACCTGCCCCCGGTCCCACATCAATTAAATAATCAGCAGCGAGCATCGTATCTTCATCATGCTCCACCACAATCAATGTATTGCCGATGTCGCGCATTTCTTTCATCGTGTGAATTAAGCGGTCATTGTCCCGCTGATGAAGCCCAATGGATGGCTCATCTAGTATATATAACACTCCCGTCAGACGCGAGCCGATTTGGGTCGCTAACCGAATGCGTTGCGCTTCTCCGCCGGATAAGGTGCCCGCTGATCGGCTCAGCGTTAAATAATCTAAGCCGACATTAATTAAAAAGCCAAGGCGCTCACGAATTTCTCGTAAAATTAAATGGGCGATTTGCTGTTCTTTCTCTGTTAACGATAAAGAAGCAAAAAACTGTTCTGCTTCTTCAATCGAATCATTGGTCACTTCACTAATATGGCGACCGCTAATTTTGACGGCGAGGCTTTCTTTTTTCAAGCGATAGCCTTTACATGTCGGGCACTTTTGTTGCGCCATATACTTCTCCATTTGCTCGCGAATATAGTCGGAGCTCGTTTCGCGGTAGCGGCGCTCGACATTGTTGACGACGCCTTCAAACACGAGGTGATTTTCACGAATTTGGCCGAAGTCATTTTCATAGCGGAAGTACACTTTTTCACTGCCCGATCCGTATAAAATTTTCTCCATTTGTTCTTTCGGCAAGTCTTTCACCGGCACGTCCATATCGATGCCATAATGGGTACAAACGGCTTCGAGAAGCTGAGGGTAATATTGCGAGCTTGTCGGTTCCCACGGAGCAATCGCATGTTCTCTTAAGCTTAGCTCCCCATTCGGAATGACCAGATCGATATCCACTTTCAATTTCGACCCTAAGCCGTCACAAGTCGGACAGGCCCCGTAAGGACTGTTAAAAGAAAACATGCGCGGCTCTAGCTCGCCAATGGAAAAACCGCAGTGAGGACAAGCATGATGTTCACTGAACAGTAGTTCTTCTTGACCTATGACATCAATGACGACATTCCCTTCTCCTAGCTTCAACGCAGCCTCTAATGAATCCGCTAGGCGCGCTTCGATTCCTTCTTTCACAACGATGCGGTCAATCACGACTTCAATCGAATGCTTCTTGTTTTTCTCTAGTTCAATCTCGTCTTCTATTTCGTACATTTCGCCGTCTACACGCACGCGAACATAGCCTTGACGCTTAATTTCTTCAAACACCTTCACATGTGTTCCTTTGCGGCCGGAGACGATCGGCGACAGCACTTGCAGCTTCGTACGCTCCTCGTATTGCATAATGCGGTCGACCATTTGTTCAATCGTCTGCGACGTAATTTCAATGCCGTGCACCGGACAAACCGGACGGCCAACCCGCGCAAACAACAGCCGTAAGTAATCGTAAATTTCTGTCACTGTTCCGACCGTCGAACGAGGGTTACGGCTCGTCGTTTTCTGATCGATGGAGATCGCTGGCGATAAGCCTTCAATCGCATCGACATCCGGCTTATCCATTTGTCCTAAAAATTGACGAGCATAAGCGGACAGTGATTCAACATAGCGGCGCTGTCCTTCCGCATAAATCGTATCAAAGGCGAGCGATGATTTCCCTGAACCAGACAAACCCGTTAGCACTACTAATTGATCGCGCGGAATGGTGATGTCGATGTTTTTCAGATTATGTGCTCTAGCGCCTTTTACTGTAATTTTATCTATTCCCATAAAAGTCATCCTTCCGATTTCAACTCTAACCAGGCGTCGCGGAGTTCGGCCGCTTTCTCGAAATCAAGCGCTTTAGCCGCTTCCTTCATTTCACTTTCTAGACTTTGGATTAAGCGATTTCTTTCCGTTTTGGATAGCTTCTTCGCTGTTTCATACACTTCGGTCTCCTCAGCTGCATGAGTCGCGCGAATAACATCGCGAATTTCTTTTTGAATGGTCATTGGTGTAATGCCATGTGTTTCATTATATTGTTTCTGAATCGAGCGGCGACGCTTCGTTTCTTCGATCGCTTTTGCCATGGAATCCGTTATTTTGTCAGCATACATAATGACATGCCCAGATGCGTTGCGGGCAGCCCGACCCATCGTCTGAATTAGCGAACGTTCAGAGCGCAGGAAACCTTCCTTATCGGCATCTAAAATAGCGACGAGCGATACTTCCGGAATATCGAGCCCTTCTCTCAGCAAGTTAATGCCGACTAGCACATCATATTTGCCAAGGCGCAAGTCACGAATGATTTCAATTCGTTCAAGCGTTTTGACTTCAGAATGCAAATACTGCACTTTAATGCCGATATCTTTTAAATAGTCGGTCAAGTCCTCTGACATTTTCTTCGTTAATGTCGTGACTAAGACGCGCTCATTCTTCTCAATCCGCTCCTGTATTTCAGCGAGAAGATCATCGATTTGCCCCTCAATTGGACGAACATCAACGGTTGGGTCAAGCAAGCCGGTCGGCCGAATAATTTGTTCGGTCATATGCGGCGTATGCTCGATTTCATAAGGTCCTGGTGTCGCTGAAACGTATATCGCTTGATTCACATGCTCCTCAAATTCTTGGAACATGAGCGGGCGATTATCCTTCGCGGATGGCAGACGGAACCCATGATCCACTAGCACTTGCTTGCGCGCCTGGTCGCCGTTGTACATGCCGCGCACTTGCGGAAGCGTGACATGCGATTCATCAATGACAAGCAAGAAATCTTTCGGAAAATAATCCAGTAGCGTATACGGCGTGGAGCCCGGCGGCCGCAACGTCAGATGACGGGAATAATTTTCAATACCGGAACAGAAGCCCATCTCCCTCATCATTTCCAAATCATAACGCGTCCGCTGTTCAAGACGTTGCGCTTCTAGCAATTTATTTTCTGCGTGCAACTCAGCGAGACGCTCTTCCAATTCTTTTTCAATGTTCTCAATCGCCAGCTTCATTTTCTCTTCTCGTGTAACGAAGTGGGAAGCCGGAAAAATAGCGACATGATCGCGATCGCCAAGCACTTCTCCCGTTAGCGCATCGACTTCACGAATGCGTTCAATTTCATCGCCGAAAAACTCGACCCGCAAGCAATGCTCATCGCGCGAAGCCGGGAAGATCTCGACGACATCGCCGCGCACGCGAAACGTTCCGCGCTTAAAATCGATATCATTGCGGTCATACTGCACATCGACAAGACGGCGCAACAGCTGATTCCGCTCCATATCCATGCCCGTGCGTAGTGAAATCACAAGTTCGCGGTACTCTTCCGGCGAACCTAAGCCGTAAATGCAGGACACGCTGGCAATAATAATGACATCATTACGTTCAAATAGCGATGATGTCGCTGAGTGACGCAACTTATCAATTTCATCATTAATGCTCGCATCTTTTTCAATAAATGTATCGGTTTGCGGCACATACGCTTCCGGCTGATAATAGTCATAGTAGCTGACGAAATACTCTACCGCATTATTCGGAAAAAACTCTTTAAATTCGCTGTATAGCTGACCGGCCAATGTTTTGTTATGAGCGATGACAAGCGTCGGTTTATTCACTTCTTTAATGACGTTAGAAATCGTAAATGTCTTACCTGTTCCCGTTGCTCCAAGCAGGGTTTGCTGTTTTTTTCCTTGCTTAATGCCCTCTACCAGCTCGGCAATCGCGGCAGGCTGATCGCCTTGCGGACGGTATTTAGAAACAATTTCAAATTGGTTTGCCACACTTATTCCCCCTGCTGATCTATTTCCTCTATCATACTCTTTAATCAATTATTATTTCCATTTTCAACTTCATTGACTTCGATACTTATCATATTTCCCATTTTATCATAATTGAAACAAGGAAAGCCATCTTTTTGCGCACATATGTTCTGCATTTAATCCGCACGCAACATAAAAAAAGCAGGAGCATCACGCCCCCACTCTCAAAGTAAAATATCCAGCCAAATTTTCAAAGCAGTTGCCGCAATTAATACGGCAAGCAACCATTGAAGAATTTTCGTATTCATTTTTTGTCCGGCTTTCGCACCTAGCGGCGAAGCGATAATACTTGCTACGACCATGATGAGCGCTGGCCAGAATAATACTTGCCCCGTCATAAGCTTCCCAGCGGTTGAGCCAATCGATGAGATAAAGGTAATCGCAAGCGAACTGGCAATCGTCATTCTAGTTGGAATTTTTAACACAACAAGCATGATCGGCACGAGCAAGAACGCTCCCGCTGCTCCGACGATCCCTGAACCTACTCCGACGATAAAAGCAAGGGAAGCGGCTAGCCATTTGTTAAACGTCACTTCGTGGAGTGGACGATCATCGAGGTTTTTCTTTGGAATAAACATCATAATGGCGGCTAAAGCGGCTAAAATACCATAAATGACGTTCACCGTCGACTCCGCCATATTTTCCGAACCAAAGCCGCCGATGAAGCTTCCTATTAAGACAGCCGCCCCCATGTACATAATTAATGTTTTATTTAAATAATCACTTTTTCGATACGCCCAAACGCCGGCGATCGTTGCAAAGAACACTTGAACAGCGCTAATGCCCGATACTTCATGAGCCGAAAAAGCGGCGAATCCTAGCATCGGCGGGATATATAATAGCATTGGATATTTAATAATCGAACCGCCGATTCCGACCATTCCGGAAATAAACGAACCGATAAAACCAATGAGAAATATCGTGATGATGAAACTGATAGACGCATCCATTCTTTATTTCACACCTTTCTTATTGTTTCCAGCTGCAAATTCCGTCTTGTACATTCGTCACATTTGTAAAACCTTTTTTCTTCAGCAATTGAGCGGCTTTTTGGCTGCGCATACCACTTTGGCACATGACGACAACTTCTTTGTTACGATCGAGTTCGTTCACACGTGAAGCCAGCTGCTGTAAAGGGATATTTTGAAATCCTTTCACGTGATGACCTTTGTATTCGCTTGGTGTTCTGACATCGATGAATTGTTTGTTTCCCGCTTTTAACTCTTGTTTTAAATCATCCGTTGAGATGTGGCGAATCCCTTTAGCGGGAATCATATTTTTAATCGAAATAAAAACGAAAATCGCTAGTGCTGTGTAAAAAATGATGCTCATCGCTTGCTCTCCTTTTTTTAACGGCTTTTCATCAGTAATTCGACCGCTTCTTTCACCATTTCATCTGTTTCTTCACCGTTTTCAATATTGAGACGAACGCATTGTTCTAAATTTTTGCTGACCACTACCCCGATCGTACGATTGATCGCTCCTTGAATCGCACTTAATTGCATCACAATATCAGCGCAGTCCTTTTCCTCGTCCATCATTCGCAACACTCCGCGCACCTGTCCTTCAATCCGCTTCAGCCGGTTTTGTACATGTTTATCGTATGTCATCGTGGTCACCTCCTATTAGAAAGAGCCAGGCATAAGGCCCGGCTCATGAAATTATTTCAACAAAGACATGACGGCTTGCGGATCATAACCTAACACCCATTGTCCGTTCACTTCGGTTTGCGGAACGCCCATTTGACCTGTCGTTGCCACTAGACGTTGCGCGGCTTGTTGGTCTTGCTGAACGTTTACTTCTTTATAGGAAATCCCTTGTTCATTTAAAAAGTTTTTCATCATTGTGCAGTAAGGACATGTGTTAGTTGAATAAACAGTTACTTTGTTCATGATTAGTTTTCTCCTTTCGTTACTTCTTCACCAGCGATTTTCCATGCTGAAAAGCCGCCTGCTACGTTTTCAATATGTTTAAATCCAGCTGCTTGGAGCACACTTGTTCCAATAGCTGAACGCGCACCTGATTGACAATGAACGATGATTTTCTTATCTTTCGGTAGATCGGCTAGTTGATCTTGTAAGTAGCCAAGCATATGGTGATGCGACCCTGGAATGCGACCTTCATTCCACTCCGCTTGCTGACGGATATCTACTACATACACGTCTTCATTTTGATATTGCGCTTTAAAAGCTTCGATATCGATGTTGGCATATTTCTCTAACTCATCTGCTTCGCTTAGCACTTTCGGATCCGCAAAAGCAACAATGCGATCCAACCCGATGGATTCAAGCGCTAGCTGAATTTCTTTCGCTTGCTCTTTTTCTGCAATCAAGACGATCTCTTGTTCATAACGTAACATCCAGCCTGCCCAGTTCGTGAAAATTTTTGAGAATGGAATGTTGATCGTTCCTTCCATATGACCGTTAGAAAAGGCAAGCCCATCTCGAGTATCAACAACGACAGTATTGTCTTTATTTAACAGTTCCTGAAGCTCTTTATATGTTTCGACATAAGGAATTTCCTCGCCTGTTAATACTTTAGGCCCTACTTTATTCACTTTTTTCATCATCGCAAAGTATTTTGGCGGTTCTGGTTGATCTTTCAGTAATTCTTGATGGAATTCTTCTTTATCCTCGATTTGAAGCGCCCAGTTGTTCGCTTTTTCGTAACCTACTGTTGAAAGAGGAACCGCTCCAAGTGATTTTCCACAAGCACTTCCAGCTCCATGTGCAGGCCACACTAATAAATAATCTGGTAGCTGTTTAAAGCGTTGAACGGAGTCAAACATTTGCAAAGCACCAGCATCTGCTGTTCCTTTTACTCCTGCCGCTTTTTCTAATAAATCCGGACGGCCAACATCGCCCACAAATACGAAGTCTCCTGTGAAAATACCCATTGGTACATCGGAGCCGCCACCTTTATCTGTGACAACAAAAGAGATACTTTCAGGGGTATGCCCTGGTGTATGCATCACTTTGAACTCGATGTTTCCGACTGTAAATACGTCGCCATCTTTCACCAATGTTGCGGAAAGCCCATCTAAATATTGATATTTCCAGTTTTCATCGCCTTCATCTGATAAATACAATGTAGAACCATGATCATGAGCGAGCTGACGAGCACCTGAGACAAAGTCTGCATGAATATGAGTTTCTGTTGCTGCTGTTAAACGAAAACCTTCTTTTTTCGCTGTTTCCACATAAGGAGTAATGTCACGGGCAGGATCAACAACAATCGCCTCACCCGTTTTTTGACATCCGACCATATAAGAATATTGAGCTAATTTTTCATCAAAGTAAGAACGAAAGAACATAATGTATTTCCTCCTTTTATTTTACCCTAAGGGGTATGTGTTATCTTGATTCTTATAATACCCCATACCCTATAAAAAAGCAAGAGGGAAATTTAAAAAGCTGGGGGAATGCTAATAACCCTCGCGGAGTGCTGATACATCTCCGCGAAGGCCGATTTATTTCCGTGAGGGGCGGAATATTCGCGCAAGGGCCGGATTCTTTGCACCAAGGCCGAAATATCCGCGCGACGGCCGGATTCTTCGCGCCAAGGCCGGATTATCTGCGCGACGGCCGGATTCTTTGCACCAAGGCCGGATTATCCACACGACGGCCGGATTCTTCGACGACAAGGCCGATAAGTTAGTATCGCACGAGAAATAATAAACAATTCACAAGAAAAACCGGCATCCACACTAGACTGGAAGCCGGTTTTTCTTACTTATTCAATTTCATCTTTTTCACCATTTGATTGGACAGCCAGAAGCCAGCCGTTAAGGAGGCTGCATCGATCACGATGAGCGTCCATGTAGGCGTATATCCTTTGTATACAGATGCCGCGATTAAAGCGACGGTTAATGTTAAGCCGAGCAGCTGATTATATGTGACCCTTGTAAAAAAAACCACAAGCAAACCCGGCATAAATATGGCTAGAATGATTTTATCAATCATATTTTCACTCCTGAAAAACAAACTAACTTTTATTTGTCGGTGTATTTTTGGACAATCATTTCCGTTACATAATTTAATTCATTATGAGGGATGAACTCTTCCGACAGCATATCCGGCAGTATGTGCTCAATGAAATATTGAACGCAGTGCATATCGTGAAATTTCATAATCGTGGATAGAGCTTCTTGATAGATTTCAAGAAATAATGGTTCCGGATTACGCTTCAATATTTCTCCGAACGATTCATAGAGAAGATCTATTTTATCAGCCACTGATAAAATCCGGCCTTCGAGGGTTCCATCCTTGCCTTCTTTGAACCGCTCCATATAAATCGCTTGCAATTCTTGCGGAAATTCCTGCTCAACAAACTTCTTCGCCATTTGCTCTTCCACTTGTGAAAAGAGCGCATTCAACTCGTGAGAAGCATATTTGACGGGTGTTTTAATATCACCAGTGAACAGTTCCGCATAATCATGGTTCAATGCTTTTTCATATAAAGAACGCCAATTGACCGATTCCCCTGCCATTTCTTCAATGGTCCCTAGAAATTGGGCGATTTTTGTGACTTTAAAGGAATGAGCCGCTACTGTATGCGTTTGATATTTGAATTTCCCCGGTAATCGGAATAAATGCTCCAAATCAGATAAACTTTTAAAATAATTGTGCACGCCCATCAAATCACTCCTCTCTATCTTTACATTAACAATTGAAGAAAATGAGCGAAAAGTCAAGCAAAAGAATGACATCATCAATAAAAATGGACATATTCTAAATGTAGTCATACAATCAGTAAGTGATCTTTTTATCTTAACTAATGAGGTGAACCACATTGAATTTATGGGAATTATTCGTCGCCTTTATTTTAGGACTAGTTGAAGGGGCAACGGAATTTGCTCCTGTTTCCTCCACAGGACATATGATTATTGTCGACGATATGTTATTGAAATCGAAAGAAATGTTTTCTGCACCGGTGGCGAATACGTTCAAAGTCGTCATCCAGCTCGGTTCGATTTTGGCGGTTGTCATCGTATTTAAAGACCGGATCTTGAACTTGCTTGGCTTGAAAAAGAAAACGACGGCCTATCATCAAGAAATGACCCAGTTGAAACTAAGTGTCGTCATCGTCGGTCTCCTTCCGGCTACGATTCTCGGTCTACTATTTGAAGATTACATTGATGATCATCTGTTTTCCGTTCACACCGTACTAATCGGTTTAGTGTTGGGTGCTATTTTAATGTTACTTGCTGATAAATTTGCACCAAAATATGTCCAAGCTGAAACGGTTGATGAAGTCACTTATAAACAAGCCTTCTTAGTCGGATTGGTTCAATGTTTAGCCTTGTGGCCAGGCTTCTCCCGTTCAGGTTCCACCATTTCCGGAGGCGTGCTGCTTGGGATGAGTCATCGCGCCGCTGCTGACTTTACGTTTATTATGGCTGTTCCGATCATGGCGGGTGCCAGCACATTATCACTCATTAAAAACTGGGAATACTTCACCCCAGATGCACTGCCGTTTTTCATTGTCGGATTTATTAGTGCGTTTGTCTTCGCTCTATTGTCCATACGCTTCTTCTTAGCGCTTATTAACAAAGTCAAACTGACACCATTTGCCCTTTACCGCATCGTATTAGCGGCTGTCATTTACTTTGTGTTCTTATAAGTCGATGAAAAAAAGCCTGATTCGCATATGCGAATCAGGCTTCTTGTACAGGTTCATCTGTCATGTCACCTTCTATATCAGAGGCGACTTCTTTTTTTGTAACTTCGATAAATTTAATGTGGTAGCCTTCCATTTCGATGACTTTGAAGGTGTAATGATCGCGTTCGATGATGTCGCCTTCTTGGACTTCAAATTTTTCAGTTAAAATCCAGCCGCCGACGGTGTCGACATCTTCATCATCAATGTCGAGTCCAAACAGATCATTGACTTCATCAATCAGCACTTTCCCATCTAAAATCACTTGATGTTCATTGACTCGCTTAATCATCGGTGTTTCATCTTGGTCGAATTCGTCGCGAATTTCACCAACGATTTCTTCGATGATATCTTCTACTGTGACAAGTCCGGCTGTACCGCCGTATTCATCAATTAAGATCGCCATTTGAATGCGGTCTTTTTGCATTTTGACTAATAAATCATGAATAGCGATCGACTCAATCACCTGAATGACTGGACGAACATAGTGTTCAATGCTCACGGTTTTCTTGCTTTCGTCTCGAATAAAGTCGGTCAATACTTCCTTCATATTGATCATACCGATAATATGGTCTTTATCCCCATCGGTTACCGGGTAACGAGTGTAATTCTCTTCTAGCACCATTGAAATGCACTCTTGTGCCGTCTCGGATTTGTCAATCGCCACTATTTCCGTGCGCGGCACCATAATTTCTTTCGCTAGGCGATCATCAAACTCGAATATATTATTTACATATTTATATTCTGATTGATTAATTTCTCCGCTTTTCAGGCTTTCCGATAAAATGATGCGCAGCTCTTCTTCCGAGTGGGCCATTTCATGTTCAGCAACAGGCTTTAACCCGAAGAGGCTGACCACTAATCGAGAAGCCCCGTTCAACGTTTTAATGAACGGATACATTAAGCGGTAAAATATAATCATTGGTTTCGCAAACAACAAGGCAACCGCTTCTGCTTTTTGAATCGCTACCGTTTTCGGCGCCAATTCTCCAACTACGACATGCAAAAAGGTGATCGTTGTAAAGGCAATCACAAATGATACTGCGCTCACAACAGATGCAGATAGCTCTAATCGCTCAAATAACGGTCTTAATAAGTGAACAACAGTCGGTTCACCTAACCAACCCAGCCCTAAAGCTGTCACTGTAATACCAAGCTGACACGCCGATAAATACTCATCTAAATTCGAAATCACCTTTTTAGCAGCTATCGCCTTTTTATTTCCTTCCGCTGCTAGCTGGTCAATCCTTGTGCTTCGAACCTTTACAATCGCAAACTCAGTCGCTACGAAGAAACCAGTTAATGCGATCAAAAAGGCAACCATGATTAAATTAAATATGTCCAAATACCCTCCTTACTGACACCTCTCGTCAGCAAGGAATTACACCTCCTGCTATAAGTAAAATGAATATTTCTATTCAACCGCTCTCTTTTTTGTGCGCTGAGGCTTGTTCCGGCCTGTTCGCGTCCAATATTCCGTTCGGTTGTACTGCACAAACTTGATCATGCTTACTGCCTTCCCAATACCCTCACCTCACTTTTTTCAGTTACTTCTACTTTAAAACAACTGGATGATGTAGTCAATGTTAACGCGCGAAAGAATGGGCTAAAAGTTAGATACGAATAGCCGCTCATCTGTAAGTAGATTACACTTCTGTTTTTGGGTGAGCTACGATGACGAAGTTCGACTCATCGGACATAGATAAGCGGATGCGACCGCCCCAATATCCGGTAGGGTCATCCACCTTTACCGTGATCGTATCTTCTACCATCACATCGATCGGATACAGCTTTCCTTTGATAAACTCAAATCTCTCTTTTTCTGTTCTCACATCAAAATTTCGAGTCACTTTCATATACAGCATGGGACATCCTCCTTAAAATATTCTTGCCAATGTCATACCCTTATAACAGCTTATTCACTCCTAATTTTTTTATTTTATTGTAGACTTTGTGACGTCGTTCCGTTCATTGATGAAACATGATCCGTTAACGGTGTCTTCCTCTAAAATATTCCTCTTGAAACATGCACATGCGAATCGCATCATGATAATGCCCATCAACGAAAAATTCATCTTTCAGCTCGCCTTCAATTTGAAAGCCGACTTTCTCATATACATGGATCGCCTTTTCGTTCACCTTATCCACAATTAAATAAAGCTTATGCATATTCAATACTGAAAATGCATAATACATCGCAAGCTCAGTGGCCTGAACGGAATAGCCATGCCCTTGATACTGCGGATGAATAATAATTTGAAACTCCGAACGGCGATGAATATAATCGATTTCCACCAATTCCACGAGCCCTACCATATTGCCATCCCGCTCAACAATAAAACGGCGTTCGCTTTGGTCATGAATATGCTTGTCATACAAATCCTGAAGCTCAACAAATGATTCATACGGCTCTTCAAACCAATACGACATAATTTTCGCGTTATTATTCAGCTTATGAACAAATTCTAAATCTTCTCTCTCTAACGGACGCAGCTTGACGTCGGCACTCATGTTCTTCCATCCTCCGAATTCCAATGAATATTATATTGCAAGATTCTTACTTTTCAGTATAAAGATAAAAGTCGCATCAGTCTAATTTATTGATAGGCTTTATGAAAATATATGAGGAGAAAGAAAGTTTCTTGAGTATGTTTCCATGAAAAATTCAGCTTTTGTCTACATGGGAACATGGAGGATAAAGTGAAACTTCGATCAGTGGGGGTTTTCTTCATCCCCCACTGATTGTTAGTTGAACGGATCGGGCGTTTACGGGCTGTTGATCCCCCACCTACACGTCTGCGCTTCTTCCGCCATGTTGATTGAGGTGGGGGTCTTACAGCCCGTTAATGCGGGATAAATGAAAACAAGGAACTGCTTCGTTACACAGCCCCTTGTCCATTCGGAAATATCACATTTCCGTTGCTTGATTCAAATCATAGAAAAATTGTTAATACTTTTGATCATCCCTCCGGCGAATGTTAAATCAAATGATTTTCGCCCCACTTTTTCAAGTGCCTCTTCATCATCGATAATTAGTATTTTTGGTATCTTTTTCACCTATACAGCCGTTCAATTAGACGCAATATTCGTTCGGACACTTCTTGAATGTCAAATGGTTTCAGGATATAATCATTGGCTCCAAGTTCGAGCGCTTTCAGTATATCTTCCTCACTTTTTTGACCCGTTAACATCAAAACAAGTACATTATTTGAAGAATAACTTGCTCTCAGTTTCTTCAATACGTCTATTCCATCCATGATTGGCATCATGCCGTCTAATAAAATGATATATTTCCCTTCGGATGTGTACCAATCTGACTCTAGAAACGTAACGCCATCGCTAAATGGTACTACTTCTATTTCATACTTATTACTGGACTGCCATGAAGCGAAATAATTCGTGATCATTTCTCGTACAACATACACATCATCCACGACGATAATCGTCACTTTCACCCGTTTCTTCACTTCTTCCATATGGGAGCCAAAGACCATTCTCTGATTTCTTCCGGATTGCTTCGCCAAATAAAGCGCTTGATCGGCTTCCTCTAACAACTGTTCTGGATGAAGCTTGTCTTTTTTTGCCTGTGCAATTCCGGCAGAAAAAGTAACTTGAAACTCTTCTCCTTTAGCAGAAAATATTTGTTGCGCCATCGCTTCACGCAGTTGTTCAAGTATATGATGCGCCGTATCCGTCGTGCTGTTTGGCAGTAAAAGAACGAACTCCTCGCCGCCATAGCGGCACCCTATATATTGATCACCTGCGATCTTTTTGATCCATGCGGCAAAACTTTGCAGTACCTCATCTCCTACTAGATGACCGTACGTATCATTAATCTTTTTAAAGTCGTCTAAGTCAATCATCGCAATAGTAAATGGCTCAGCTGTTCGTTCAAACTGCTGAATGAGCTGTTGAAGACTGGCATTCATATATTTGCGATTGTATAGCTGGGTTAGCTCATCCGTAATAATCGAACGTTCTAAGTCTCTTTTATACATTAAACGGTTATGAACATAGGCAAGTAAAACTTCCGGATTGATCGGTTTGATGAGAAAATCTAATGCCCCTATCTGATAAGATCGTATTTGATTATCTGGGCTATTATCTTCACTAATCATCGCCACAACGACACGTTCTTTTCTGACTTTATTCATAATATCTTCTAATACAGTAAAGCCATTAATATCAGGTAACGTAATATCTAAAAAGATCATTGCTGGCTTGATTTCGTACATTAGCTCTAATCCGCGCTGACCATGATGAGCAAGGATAACGGAATATCCCTCTCTTTCGAGCAAATCTTTCATGAACGTCATAAAGGTAATATCATCATCAATCACTAAAATAAAGTCCTTTACCGACTGTTCTTTCAGCAAAGAACAGTCTTGGTTCTCTTGATGAGACACCACTCCGTTTTTCGTATAAAAAGCGACCCCTTCTATTAAGGGAGAGAAATATTCTTGCCATTCCGATGTTTGCCACTCCGTTTGTCCATTTTCTTTCAATAGAGTCAACTTTTCGGTCGCAATCATACTCATCTCATGTAAACCCATTGTTCCTGCGGTTCCCTTTAACGTGTGCAGAAAAAAATACAGCTCTTGTTCCAAAATAAATGTCCGTTCTCCCCATTTTTGAAATTCCACTTGCATTCGCTCATACATTATTTGTTGATATTGTTCTTTGCTCATCTTAACCGCTCCAGTTTTAGGAAATACTCTCATAGTAGCCCTGTGTTACTTATTATCTTGCTATTTTTAATGGATTTTCATACGCTCAATCAAAAAGGGGGTCGCTTCCCTGTTCACGTAGAGCAAGGTCGTTGTCACATTCACCACAAGAAAAAGCCAGTTACCGCTAACGATAACTGACTTTTCGTCTTCTACATCTCTGCTTCTTCTAAATACGTCTCCTCTTCTGTAGCTAAAATCAGGCCCAATTCATAATGTTCGCCTTGATAAAGAGACGATTGGACAAAGCGAATTTCTCCTTTAATATCAATCACCTCTAACTTGCAATACGCCGCATTTTTCTGGAGCGCAGCGTAAAATTCGGTTTCGGTGTTGACTTCGACTCCATTCGCTTTATAGACAATTTCTCCGATCTTCAGCTTCATCTTTTTCGCTGGAGAAAGCGGCAAAATACCTAAGATCATGACCCCTCTTGGCTGTGGAGTAAAGAAATAATGACGATTTTGTTCATAAGAATAATGACGCCAAGCAATCCAAATTCGCATAATGACCGCAAAAACGATGGCGCCAATCGCAAACATCGGCTGCCAGTACGCAGCAACAGCCAATAATAACGTACATACTCCAGAAGCGATAATATTTTTTCCTGTCACTTTCACCGCAAGCTCCGGCAACGTGCTTTTAATCCATTGGACGAAGCCGATTAAAAAAGGATATAAAATGAACGTATACTTTTCTGCTCCAATGGAAATGACGGGCCACCAAGAAAACGGCGCCGATAAGTCACCAGCAGGTACGACAAGAAAAACGGGAACGAGCCATAAGCGTTGAGCCACATGCACGCCCACTTGTAAACCGCGCGGACTTTGAACAAGCCGAGGAGACGTGCCTTGCCACCCTCTTTTTAAAATCAGTACACCTTCTGCTATCATCAATAAGCCCATCACAATAGCCAGCGTCAGCAAAATATGGCTGAATGATAACTGATCATACGAAATAAATGCCCACCCTAGCTGATCAGCCGACAACAAGATGACAAAAGCAAGCCCGATCGTCCAGGCAGGAGAGAGGAAGCGGAAGCCGCCCACACTTAAAATAATCGTCAGCGCTGCGATAAAATTCAATACATCTAGCGGCACTGTGAGCCCTGCTGTGATCGTGATGACTGATAACAACAAGCCAAGCAATAAACTAGAAGGCAAAATGTAGCGCACTTCATCGTAAAGATCATACACGCGTGTGTCAAAATCTTTCCGCTCTCGATTGACGCGGAACATGCCGACAACCGCCGCTAACAGAAATGAAAAATAAAAGATCGGATGAATAAACAGCCTGCCTATTCCGATCAATAACTCAAGTAACCATTCTTGTACCATCGCGTCACCAACCTTACTTTCCTATTCATTTTATTTATCATTGTACCAAAAAAAGCTTA
The DNA here is from genome assembly GCF_016820555.1 of Bacillus sp. REN10. Classification (GTDB taxonomy): domain Bacteria; phylum Bacillota; class Bacilli; order Bacillales; family Domibacillaceae; genus Bacillus_CE. The sequence goes on from NZ_JADHDW010000005.1 coordinate 42,201, forward strand.
ACGATGGGGCGCTAAGCTTTTTTCTTTTGCTTCAAGCTCTTTCTTTACGGCTGTTTACTTCTTAAATAGCTAAGAGCGGCTTGAAGCTGGCGATCATTCTTTTCTTTCTTCATTTCTTCCATCCACTTCTGTTCCAAGCGGTCCGCTGTTTTCCGATCAATCACCCCTGTTTGTTCCATCCCTGCTTGAAGCTGTAGCGCACGGACCGCTTTTTCCGTCGCTTTATTAAAATAGCCATCCGTTCGCCCTGGGCCATACCCGAGCCCCTCCAACATCATTTGCGCACTTTTAATGCTGTCATTATTCATTTCCCGTTTCAGCGGCTTCTCGACTTGAAGCGGATGAGCATAAAAATAGTCTGGCTGCCGCACTTCAATATCCGGGCGAATTCCTTTTTGATGAATCCAGCGGCCTTCTGGTGTCAACCATTTATGCGTCGTCAGCTTTAAATTGCTGCCATCTCCAAGCGGCACGGGCTGTTGGACGGTTCCCTTTCCAAAAGTCGTTTCTCCAATAATTTTATAGCCTTCTGCTTCTTGCAGGGCACCAGCCAAAATTTCAGAAGCGGAGGCGCTGCCTTGGTCCGTCAATACGGCAATCGGATACGGCTTGACTTTTTCCCTTTTAGAAAAGTACGGAAGTTTCCGGCCGTTGCGGTCTTCAATTTGTAAATACGGGCGATTTTCTGTGACGAATTCCTTTAAGATCTCTTCCACGCTTAATAAAAAGCCGCCTGGGTTTCCGCGCACATCAATTAATAGCCCGTCTAGGCTTTTCTTCTCTAGCTTATTCAACTCTCGCTTAAATTCCTTCGCTGTGTCTTCTGAGAACGAGGTAATTTGAATGACGCCAATCGGTTTCCCTTGCTTCTTATTGATTTTAGCGATCACCGTTTCCAACGGGATTTCATTGCGTGTCACTTTCACATCCAGCGGTTTCGTCATTCCTGGACGGACAATGCCGATCGTAACGCTTGTCCCTTTTTTACCGCGAATTTTCTTCGTCGCTTCAAAAATGGTCAACCCGCTCACCGATTGTCCATTAATCGAAACGATTTGATCTTTTGGCTTCAATCCCGCTTTTTCAGCTGGGGAATCTTTAAACGGAGCCACGATGAGCAACTTTCCATCTTCTATGGTAATCTCTGCTCCAATCCCTCCAAAAGAAGAGTCTAACGATTCTTCAAACTGCTTCACTGTTTCAGCGTCCATATACACAGAATAAGGATCTTTTAATGAGGCGACCATCCCATCGATCGCTCCTTCAATCAGCTTCGAACGATCCACTTTAGACACGTATTGATTCCCAATCATTTCATAAGCCGTCTGCACTTTCGTCAGCTCATCCGGTACTTTATCCGATGGCGGCGGCTGTTCTATCTTCTCCTCCTTCGCATCCCAAGCAAACAGCCCAGCGTACATCCCTCCCGCTCCTGAAAAAAAAGAAGCCGCCATCGCCACAACAATCCATTTTCTTCGCACCATTTTGCCCCCTCCAATGTGGAAAGCTTCCAAAAGCTGCCTTTACAACAAGACAACCTCCCTATCCTACCCTATGAAAAAAACAGGAAAAATATGAACAAGGGGTCTGTCTCCAAAAAGGAAACAAACCCCTCTCTATCACTTATTTAAGTTCACTAACAAGCTGTTTCATCATCTCTTCATCCATTGGACCAGTGATGACTTGGTGAATCGTCCCATCGGTGTTGAGCACATACGTCGTTGGAATGGTGAAAGCCTTATATGTTTTCCCTAGGTCTCCTGTTTCATCTAGCAAAATCGGGAAAGTTAACTCATATTGTTTCGCAAAATCAGCCACTGCCTCTTTCCCTTTATCATTCTTCGTCAAGTTAACCGCAAGAATTTCCACATTGTTCTTTTCTGCTTCTGCTTCATAATACTTTTGCATATGCGGCATTTCCGCTTTACAAGGCGGACACCAAGTAGCCCAAAAATTTAGAAAGACTTTCTTCCCTTTATAATCAGATAAAGACACTTCCTTGCCTTCCGTCGTCTGAAGCGTAAAGTCCGGTGCTTTTTCTCCAATAGCAAATCCTTCTTTCCCCTGACTATCTGATGCTTTCATTCCCACATTCTCAACTTCTGTTACTTCTTGACGATCCTTCATAATATTCACCGCTGCGATCCCGACTAACAAAATCAGCAACAACAGCCCAAACCATTTTTTATCCAACATTCTTCCTCCTTAACATCACAAAATAGACAGCCATCACGCTATACGATAATCCATTCATTGAAAATAGGTTTCCTGCCCAAGATTCAAAGAGCAATTGCCACAAAGTAAAGAGCATCAGCACTTGTAACGGGCTTCTTCTAAAAAAGGCTAAAGCCGCTGCTCCACCAGCGAAACGAAAGAGATCAAGCCCTCCTGCTTGTCCATTCAGCATGGCTAGAAGCCCTTCAAAGAGCACGATCATCATGAGCCAAATCTGAATGGCATCATTCCACTGTTGCCTTGGCCATTTCCAAAAGACATATAAACAGACGATAATGAATGCAAGCCAAAATCCTTTGCCTCCACCATTAAAATATAATAAAGACATCGGTGCTTCCATGACGATGGAGAAGCTAAAGATAACGATACTAAATTTCCAAACAAGAATAAATAAAAATACCGCATTTCCATACAGATCTACGATTTTTTTCTCTTTCTTGCACCAAAGGTAGAAGCTGAGCAGCAAAAAAGCGAGAACAAAAGCAAGCTGCGAGGCGGGAACAGTGAGCGCGCCAATCGTATACCATCTCATTTTATCTTATTCTCCACGTATAAATCATGATTATTGTATCTGTTTCCTGACATATCACTCTCTCCTTCAATACCTTAGTAGGTATCATATAATAAAGAGCTCTTATCGTCCACTATGTAAAAAGTGAGCGTCCTATCAGCAGGATGCTCACTTTTTTCTTGCCTCGTTTTGTTTAGTACCAGCCGATGTAAGCAGACCCAACAATAATTAACAAAATGAACAATACAACGATTAACGCGAAGCCGCCTCCGTATCCGCAACTCATTTGCTACACCTCCCCTTTCACTTACAATTACAATTTATTCAAAAGGGAAGACTTTGCGTGGGCATTTGCCTAATATTAAAAGTTGAACGGGCAAATTTGCCTGAGCAGTCACGGATCAGCTATCTCAAAAAAAAGCTGTCTACCCACATAAAGGACAGACAACTTTTCATTTAAAAATTGACATATTTTCTTGGATCGACCGCATGGGATTTCGATGGTGTCCATGGGCCTTCATGCACTTCAAAGTGTAAATGCTGACCGAAAGAATGACCGGTATTCCCCATATATCCAATCGTTTGGCCTTTTGACACATGTCCGCTTTCGACAAGACGCTCAGACATATGCGCATAAACCGTTGTCAGCACTTGCCCATTGATGGAATGCGAAATAAAAATGACATTTCCGTAAGAAGACGAATAGTAGGAACGGCTAACGACTCCATCTGCCGCCGCCACAATCGGTACGCTCGTTTTATTTGCAATATCAATTCCTTTATGATCGCCTAAATCGCGATAGCCAAACTCTGAAGAAACACGCCCTTCAGCTGGTCTCATAAACGTACCAGATGTAACTACCGGCTTATCATCTGAACGGTTCGTTGTGGATACTTCCGGCGCAGCTGTCGAACCGCTTGAAGGAGCTGGACGTTGCTGCTCTTCTTTTGCTAACCGTTCTTTCTCAGCCGCAATTGCTTCTTTAATCGATGCATCTTGAGAAGATAGAAGAGCTTTCTCTTCTTCTAGACTTAGCTTGTCATGATGGATTTCATTTTCCTCAGAAGCCAAGGATTTCATCACCTGATCTTTGGCTGCTTTTTTCTGTTCTAATTCCGCTTTCAACGTTTCTAAACTTTGCAGCATGCCTTCAAGATTCGCTAATTTTTCTTTTACTTGTTTTTCATTTTCCTCTAGCTGGGCTTTATCTGTTTCTTGTTCTTGAAGAATTTCTTTATCGGCGTTCACTAATGTCGTCACCGCTGTAGCTCGATTGACGAAATCACCAAAGCTTTTCGCACCAAGGATGACGTCAACATAGCTGGCTGAACCGCCGCTTTTTTGCAGGGAACGTGCGCGATCATCCAAGATCACATTGCGTTCTTCAATGCGCTTCTTCAGCTCTTCAATTTCGGTTTGTAGCTTAGCAATCTCTGTTTTCGTCTGAGCAATCTTTTCTTGCTTCTCCCGAATGCTCGATTCAGCTTTCGTCACGTCATCATCTAGCTTCTTAATTTCAACAGCTAACTTGTCTTGTTGACCTTGAAGCTCATTGATTTTATTATTTTTTTCCGTGATGCTTTTCTCAAGATCTGATTGTTTATTTTGAATTTGATGCTGACGGCTCTCAAGATCTGATAATGTGGAAGCAGCTGCTTCTCCTGTTGCGCCGAATGTACCGCTCACACTGAGAGATGTCATTAATGCCACCGTAAGACCTACACGTTTCTTCAAACTGATTCTCCTCTTTCTTATATTTTCAAGAATTTGCGCACCGACATCACACTTCCCCACATGCCGATAAATGCGCCAATTAATAAAACAATGCTGCTGATTTGAAGCACGAATGGAAAATAATCAAGCATTTGCACAAGCTGTCCTTGCATATGCGTCGTAAATGCCTTCACTGCATAGTGATAACCGACCGCCACAACCGCTACCGGCAAGATCGAGCCGATCAGACCAATCCATAATCCTTCTAATAAAAAAGGCCAGCGAATAAACCAATTCGTTGCTCCTACTAATCTCATAATCTCAATTTCTTTACGACGAGCAAAAATCGTCATCTTAATCGTATTTGAAATTAAAAACATCGCGGTAAACACCAAGCCGATAATTAATACAAGTCCAATATTCCGGCCTGTCTTTAACACGTCAAATAGCTTTTCTACTTTCTGCTCCCCATACACAGCCGATTCAACCGAATCGAATGTTTCAATTTTTTTCGCTGCCTTAGGGGTATCTGTCGGGCGCTTTGTCTTGACAATAAACACATCGTAAAGTGGGTTTCTCTGCTCATATAACGCAAAGTCATCCCCTAAGTCCCGAATTAAATTATCTAACTCCTGCTCTTTAGAAGAGTAAGTGACACTCTCTACTTCAGGCAATTTTTGAATGTCATCCTTCAATAGTTGTTGATCTACTTCCTTTGCATCTAACGCAATATGAACACGCACTTCTACATCATTTTCAATGTCTGTGGCAATTTTGTTCATATTCAAAATCACAACGAGGAACACCGCAACTAACAGCAGCGTCACGGTGACGGCTGAAGACGCCGCAAAGGTCATCCAACCATTTCTCCTAAGATTCTTAAAGCTCTCGCGAAAATGACGTCGAACGGTACTAGGCTTCATAGCCATACTCACCTCGCTGTTCATCGCGGACAATCCGACCTTTATCAATAGCAATCACCCGATGGCGCAGCTTATTGACGATGTCTTTATTATGAGTCGCCATGACCACCGTTGTGCCTCTTCCGTTTATTTCCTGAAAAATACTCATAATGTCCCAAGATGTATCCAAATCGAGGTTACCTGTCGGCTCATCAGCTATCAATACTTTCGGCTTATTCACAAAAGCGCGAGCGATCGACACACGCTGCTGCTCTCCACCTGACAATTCGTTCGGAAGCATTCTCGCTTTATTCTTTAAACCGACTAGCTGCAAAGCTTCCATCACTCGTTTCTTAATATTCTCTGGGCTTTCTTCAATCACTTCTAAAGCAAATGCTACATTTTCATATACCGTTAACGTAGGCAATAGTCTGAAATCTTGAAAAACGACACCCACTTGGCGGCGAAAATAGGGAACACTGCTTTCTTTTAATACAGACAAATTCATCCCGTTGACGACAATTTTCCCGCTCGTCGGCTTTTCTTCGCGGTACATCATCTTCATAAACGTTGATTTCCCCGCACCACTTGGCCCAACTACATACACAAATTCTCCTTGTTTAATAGAAATATCAACATTGTGTATGGCAGTTACTCCATTAGGGTACTTTTTTGTCACGCCTTTCATATCTATCATACAATCACCTTAATTTTTTATTGATCTCTTGTAAATCCAGACTTATTATAACACTGAATCAAACTTTATTCAGGTTCATTTGTATTACATTTTCTTTTCGTCTGTAATAAACATGAGTATTTTTTCCTCCTATTTCTCGTATAAAAGAAGAGATACCAACATTTACCCAACATGAAATATTCGACACAATCGACAAAAAAACACCAGCTTCTTCGCTGATGTTTTCTCATTTCTTATTTTTTGCTTGCTAGCCATTTAGCAACAGCTTCCGCGTCTGCCCCTTCAACCACTTTTGGTGGCATACCGCCTTGACCATTGTTAATTACATTCAAGATTTCATCTTCGCTCAGTTTTGCACCGATTTTATCAAGTGCTGGTCCTACACTGCCTTCAAGCTTTTCTCCATGACAGCTCATACAGCTTTGGTTGTACACTTGTTCTCCATCGGCACTTGCTGTTTCTCCACCTGTTTCTTTCTCAGGCTCCGCTTTTTCATCTCCCCCACCACAAGCGGCTAGAGCCATAGATGAGCCCAACAAAAGAGCTAGTAATGACTTTTTCAGCTTCATGTTATCTCCTCCTGAGGAATAATATGATACACCTCTTTATTATAACAGACTTGTCTGCTTTTAAAACCTTCCCTAACCGCTAGGAGCACATCAATAAACGGTTAATTGTTGATATTTTGTGAACATTTGTCAATTGAGCTTCTTTTTGAAGAATGGACTTTTGACCGATGGAGCATCTTTTTCCCTATTTTGTATAATAAGAGAAAAAGAGTCAGGGACGTGTTTTCATGCTCAAAGTATTAGGGAAACTTCTTTTTGGCTATTTATTGCTGATCGCTTGCTCCATCCTATTAACTGAGATCACAGAAGCCTTACATACCGAACCATATATTTATTTCAAAGTAAGCAGGCTATCCGGTTTCATTTTCCTTGCCTATTCACTCCTGTTTGCTGTCTCTTCTTATTTACTTGTTGTTCGAGTCATCGATCAGATGAAATCGAACAATAAGAAAAAAGATCCCTCTTTTCGTTCTTTCTTATTATGGGCAGGAGGGGCTCATCTTCTTTTTCTTCCATTCGTCTATTTAGCGATGCATCATTCCATTACCATTACGGAAGAAGACATTAGAATTTCTCCTTTTTGGGATCTCGACGAAAAACGCTACAGCTGGGAAGCGGTCGATTTCGTGGAGTTAGATTACGAATACGATGAAGGCTCGCATTACGGATCTTACGGAATGTACTTCATCAACGGAGAAAGCTGGGAATTGTGGGATGATGATCGGGACGTGTTTTCGCAATTACTATTAGTCGATCAATTAGTGAAACAGAACGGCGTAGAAAAAGAACTTTGGAACAGTCCCTACTGGAGCGATATAGAAGACTGGGCTGATGGCAGTAGTGTTTACTCAACAAAAGATTTATACACATTATTTAACGAATGAACCCGTTTGCCTAAGCAAACGGGTTTTCTCATTAAATACGTGAACGCAAATACGCATTAATAAACGGAGTGATCTCTCCATCCATGACGCCTTGTACGTTTCCACTCTCTTCACTTGTTCGATGATCTTTTACCATAGAGTATGGGTGGAAGACGTAGGAGCGAATTTGGCTTCCCCAACCAATATCCTTTTGCTCGCCACGAATTTCTGCCAACTCCGCTTCTTGCTCTTCTAATTTCTTTTGGTATAATTTCGCTTTCAACATTTTCATCGCTTGTTCACGGTTTTTAATTTGTGAACGCTCAGACTGGCAAGTAACGACGACATTTGTCGGTAAATGCGTAATACGCACGGCAGAATCCGTCGTATTAATATGCTGTCCACCCGCACCACTCGCTCGGTACGTATCGATTTTAAGATCTTCTGTGCGAATGTCAATTTCAATCTCTTCATTGAATTCCGGCATTACTTCACAAGAAACGAACGACGTATGACGGCGACCCGAAGAATCAAATGGCGAGATCCGTACTAAACGATGAACGCCTTTTTCCGCTTTTAAATAGCCATACGCATTATGCCCTTTAATTAATAGCGTCACGCTCTTAATCCCCGCTTCATCTCCCGGAAGATAGTCAAGCGTCTCGACTTTATAGCCTTGTTTTTCCGCCCAGCGTGTATACATACGAAGAAGCATCGAACCCCAATCTTGTGACTCTGTTCCACCTGCCCCTGGATGAAGCTCCAAAATCGCATTATTTTTATCATGCGGCTCGCTTAATAATAGCTGGAGCTCAAAATCATTAATGCGCTTCATGAACTCTTCCATCTCTGTTTCCAGATCCGCTTGAAGTTCCGCATCCGGCTCTTCTTTCACCAACTCATGCGTCAGCTCTAAGTTCTCTTGTGCTTCAAGTAATCCATTGTACTCATTCACAATTTCCTTTAAGCCATTGGACTCATTAATGACTGCTTGTGCTGCTTGCTGATCATTCCAGAAATCAGGATGAAGCATCTCATCTTCTAGCGCCGCAATCCGTTCCTCTTTGTGTTCTAAGTCAAAGAGACCCCCTGAAGTCCGCTAATTTCTTAGCTGTTTTATCTAACTCATTACGAATCTCAAATAATTCCATACAAACACCTCATCATTTTATTGGTCTTCAAACAGGAAAAAAGACAGTGCACCCGCACAGTCATCTTTTTTCCTGTCATTATATTATGTCTATCTCAGAAATGACAACATCATTATGCCTGTTTATTCAACTTAATAAATGATCTATTTCCCAGCGCCGCAGCAGTTTTTATACTTTTTGCCGCTACCGCATGGGCACATTGCGTTTCTGCCCGTTTCTGGGGCTTTGCGAACAGGCTTTTTCTTTGTTTTGCCTTCGTCCTCTTTCGGGTTCACAGCTTGGCCTTTTGCGACTTCTTGGCGCTCTAAGTTGTTGCGGATTTCCGCCTTCATCACATATTTAGCGGCTTCTTCATTGATGGAAGCCACCATGTTTTCGAACATCGCAAAGCCTTCATTTTGGTATTCACGAAGCGGGTCGATTTGGCCGTAAGCGCGCAAATGAATTCCTTGACGCAATTGGTCCATCGCATCGATATGATTGATCCATTTCGAATCAACTGCGCGAAGAAGAACGACTTTTTCAAATTCACGCGTTTGCTCCTCGCCCATTTGCTGTTCTCTTTCATCGTAGCGCTCTTTCACTTTGGCAAAAATGAGATCAGACATTTCTCCAGCGTCCTTGCCTTGAAGGTCAGCTACCGTAAGTTCACCCTCTTGTAAAAGGTTCGCATTAACATAGTCAGCAATTCCTTGAAGGTTCCACTGATCTTCCGTTTCAGCCGGGTTCACATGCATGTTCACTACTTGATGAATAACGGTTTCAATCATGCCTTCCATGATGTCACGAAGGTTTTCAGCATCTAACACATCATCCCGCTGTTTATAAATGATTTCGCGCTGCTGGCGTAACACATCATCATATTCAAGCAGGCGTTTCCGCGCATCAAAGTTGTTGCCCTCCACCCGTTTTTGAGCGGATTCCACAGCACGGCTGACCATTTTACTTTGGATCGGCTGACTATCATCCATTCCGAGCTTTTCCATCATCGACTTCATATTGTCAGAGCCGAAGCGGCGCATTAGTTCATCTTCCATCGATAAATAAAATTGTGTCACCCCTGGGTCCCCTTGACGTCCGGAACGTCCGCGCAACTGATTATCAATCCGGCGCGACTCATGGCGCTCTGTCCCAATAACCGCTAAACCGCCAAGCTCTTTCACACCTTCGCCAAGCTTAATATCCGTTCCGCGTCCGGCCATGTTTGTCGCGATCGTTACCGCACCAGGCTGTCCTGCTTCGGTAATGATTTCAGCTTCACGTTCGTGATTTTTTGCGTTCAAAACGTTGTGAGGCACGCCGCGTTTTTTCAGCAAGCTGGAAATGAGTTCAGACGTTTCAATCGCCACTGTACCGACAAGCACTGGTTGCTTTAATTGGTAACGCTGATAAATATCCTCTACGACGGCACGGAATTTGCCTTCCATCGTCGCATAAATTAAATCTGGACGGTCATCGCGGGCAATCGGGCGGTTCGTTGGAATCGCCACAACGCGCATATTATAAATATTTCTGAATTCCTCTTCTTCCGTTTTTGCTGTACCGGTCATCCCCGATAACTTTTCATACATACGGAAGTAGTTTTGGAACGTAATCGTCGCCATCGTCATGCTTTCATTTTGAATTGGTACGCCTTCCTTCGCTTCAATCGCTTGGTGAAGCCCATCGCTGTAGCGGCGCCCTTTCATGAGACGTCCGGTAAATTGGTCAACGATGACCACCTCATCGTCTTGCACGACATAATCGACATCGCACTGCATCGTCACATGCGCTTTTAACGCTTGGTTAATATGATGGTTCAATGTCACATGCTTTAAGTCAAACAAGTTTTCAATCCCAAACGCTTTTTCCGCCTTATTGATTCCTTCTTCCGTCAATAACACGCCTTTTGTTTTCACATCGTACGTATAGTCGTCTTCTAATTTCAGCGTGCGCACAAAGCTGTTAGCATGAATATATAACTGTGTCGATTTCTGCGCTTGTCCAGAAATAATGAGCGGTGTTCTCGCTTCATCGATTAAAATCGAATCCACCTCGTCAATCACAGCAAAATGGAGCGGACGCATGACTTTATGCTCTTTATATAGCACCATATTGTCACGCAAATAATCAAAGCCAAATTCGTTATTCGTTCCATACGTGATATCCGCTTCATAGGCAGCTTTTTTCTCTTCTTTCGTTAAACTGTTCAAGTTCAATCCGACCGATAAACCGAGAAAATTGTATAATTCCCCCATTTCTGTCGCATCACGAGAAGCTAAGTATTCATTGACCGTGATAACGTGAACGCCTTTTCCAGAAAGGGCATTTAAATAGACTGGCAATGTAGCCGTTAATGTTTTCCCTTCACCCGTTTTCATCTCAGAAATGTTTCCTTCATGAAGGGCGATCCCCCCCATGATTTGCACGCGGTAAGGGAACAGACCAAGCACACGGCGAGCCCCTTCACGCACAACAGCAAACGCTTCCGTCAGTAAATCATCCAACGTTTCTCCCTTGGCATATCGCTCTTGAAACTCTATCGTTTTCGCGCGAAGCTCATCATCTGATAGTGCTTGAACGGTACTCTCTAATGCTTCTACCTTCATAGCCATCTGCTCTAGGCGCTTCACTTCACGTTTATTTGCATCAAATAATTTATTTAACAACCCCATAAAAACGCTCCTTTTACTTTCAGCAAGTTAATATATGAGCCTAAAAATCACAAAATTCCTACTTAATATTAACATTAACCCCCATCGGAAACAACCAAACGGCCTAGACAAGTAAATGAAAAAAACGCCCGATTGAGCGTTTTTCATCATTTATTGAGCAGCTTTCTTGCCTTGTTCTAAACGATCTTGCAAAATGGCTTCCATTTCTTTTGCCCGCTTCGATAGGCTCGCTGCCGTCGTTCCTAATCGTTTCGCTAAGGCTATGTTCGAATCATTTGCTTCAATAATGTTGTATGATTGTAAAAGAGAAACGAGCGCCCCCACATAAATTTCCGGCTTGCGAATCGTTGGGTTCTCTTTCTGACAATATAGATTCCATAGAAGAACGGCCGTTTGCTTACGAAGCTCTTCTACGCCTTCTTCTTGTAAAAACTCAAGCAGCATATCTGCCGTTTTGGATTGGGCTTCTTTCTCCCATTTCAGCTCGCTGTAGTCAAAAGATTCTTCCTCTTGTTGCCCGTTATTATAAATCGTAAATAAACCGTCTAGCACAAATAAAAAGTGATTGGCGACAAACGCTTGGCGATCTTCCGCTTGTTCACATTGAGATAATAGCCATTTCTCCATTCGCGCAGCCATTTCTTTTTCGAAATGGAAGTCGATCATAAAGAAGGTGTATTCTTCTTCAAACGGCAATAGTGCGCCGATAATAAACACTTCATCTAAATCCACTTTTTGACGTGCGCGAATCGCTACGTTTTCCCCTGAAAGAATGTCTTTCACTTCATATACACGGTCACGAATCGTTCCTAACTGACCGGCAATAAATCTCGGTTTTGTCCATGATTGAAACACTCGCTTCGTCCGTTCGCGTTCAATCGTTGGAGAACGGCGAGCGACAAACTTCTCAAGCACCGTCTGACCATCTTTCACCGGATGATTTAACATAAACCAAATTTCAAAAGCCACTAAAAATACTTGCGGATCTTTACGAAGCACTTCATATTTATGCAAGAGCGTTTGAAACTCTTTCTTCATCGTATGTGAGTAATTTTTCATCGAGTAATCAATTAATTCTCGCTGCAAGTTTTCTAGTTCCTCAAGCATCACACTATGAATCGCTGAACCTTCCACTTTCCCGCAGCATTTTTTATATTTCTTTCCACTTCCACATGGACATGGTTCGTTCCGTCCAATTGACATCAATGTCACTCCTTCTCTACATCACAAAAACTTTAGCACTTGTTCTATCTTACCATGCCCTGTCAACTTGATACAGCCAAGCAAACCTCGAAAACCAAAAACGCTTGCAAAGTTAACCTCTGCAAGCGTCTTGATCATTAGTTTGTTTCAATTAAACCGTATTTGCCATCTTTACGTTTATACACGATATTTGTGCTGTTGCTCTCTGCATCTGTATAAATAAAGAAGTTATGACCGAGAAGGTTCATTTGTAAAACCGCTTCTTCAGAATCCATTGGTTTTAAATCGAATTGCTTTGTACGAACAATCGCTAGTTCATCTGTGTCTTCTTCTACTTCAGCCGCTGCTGTTTCATTCATCGCGATCGCAAAGTAATCTTGCGGCTCACCTTTTTCACGGAACTTGCGATTGACTTTTGTTTTATGCTTACGAATTTGACGCTCTAATTTATCAACAATTAAGTCGATGCCAGCGTACATATCTGCGTTGCGCTCTTCTGCGCGAAGGACAAGATTTTTCATCGGAATTGTTACTTCCACTTTTGCGCTTCTATCAGAATAAACTTTCAAGTTTACATGCACAGTAGCATTTGGTGTTTCGTTAAAATAACGCTCTAGCTTCCCAATCTTTTTCTCGACGTATTCACGAATCGCCGGAGTTACCTCAATGTTTTCACCACGAATGTTGTAATCCATCATGCGAACTCCTCCTTAACTTGTAGCTATGTATATATATTTCTTCATCTCTTGAAAAATTCCTGCTAAATCTCGAAAAAAAATTTGTCAAAATTTTGACATCCATAGTGAAATTTGTCTCTTGAATGCGAGACCACACTTGACATCTTCTTCCTCGTTTTCAAACGTAAAAACACCTACTATTTAGCTGAAAAAATAAGAGAAGCAACGAACGGCTCAATTAAAAAAAGGCTTTGCACTGACAACTGCGCAAAGCCTTTTCTTAGATCAAATCACCTACATATTGTTTGCGGCGAAACTTCAGCGCCTCCGCCCAATCCATCTGTAAGCGAAGCAATAGCTCCTCCGCTTCCTGCAACAATTCTTGATTGCTTTCAATGTTCGCCCGAATTAACAGCCGATTGATGTAGCCATACACGGAAATCAGCCGTTCTCCTTCCTCCGTCTTGTGATTGATAAAGGGAATAAGCGAAAGCACATAAGCTTGTCCTTGAGCGAGACTTTCATTCCGCTTAGCCCGATCTTCTTTATGAATCGCCGCTTTTCCTTTTTTCACTTCCTTGATCGCCTCTTGCAGCAAGGAAATCATCTGCTCTTCAGGCGCCGCTGTTTGCTCGCTCATTTGCTTATATTGCTGATGAGCTTTTTGTTGTTCCTTCATAGATTCCCCTGCCTTTCTTATGTTTGATATCGGATTTTTTTCAATAAAATTCAGCACTTTTCATCAAATTTTGGGAAAAAACGACGATATAAAGAGGGAAAATGATTATTGTAGAAAAGAGGTGAGATCAATGAAAATCCATAATCAAGCGATGGTCGCATTCTCTGTGACCCGCTATCAAAAAAATGATCGCATCATGGAGAAAACGATGGACAAATTGTCATCGGGTAACGCGATTCGCCGAGCAAGCGATAACGCAGCCGGCCTTGCCGTATCCGAAACAATGCGTGCCCAAGTGAGAGGGCTATCACAAGCACAGCGCAATATGCAAGATGGTCTATCCGTTTTACAAGCAGCCAATGAAGGATTAAATAATGTCAACGGCTTATTGCAAAGAGGACGAGAGCTAGCTGTGATGAGTGCCAATGGAACACTAACAGATGAGGATCGAAAAGCAAGCCAAGAGGAATTAGACCAACTGATGGCCAGCATCAATGACACAGCCACGAAATTAGAATTCAACACGAAGAAAATTTTAGGCGAAAATGCCCCGCTCGTGTTAATGGTCGGCGCTAATCCGGGACAGAAAATTTCTATCGACCTTATGGATACAAGCACCACCGCCTTGAACTTAGACAACATCTCCATTTCAACGCAAGAGAGCGCCCATGATTTAATTCAGCGATTGGATCAAGCCATTGTTCAAACAACGGGGAATTTAACGAAGATTGGTTCCTACTATGAAGCGATTGAGCATCATATGGCGAATACGATGGTGAATGAGGCTAATTTAACCTCTTCTTTATCCAAAATTGCAGATACCGATATGGCAAAGGAAATGATGAATCACGTCAGTTTAGATATTCGCAAAAACAGTGACCAGCTCATCGTTTCTCACATTAATCAATCGGTTGGAGAAGTGCTTCAGTTATTTAGAAAATAGAAAAGAGCCGCTCGATTTGGAGCGGCTCTTTTCCTTAATTTTTCTTGTCATAAAATACTCCATCCGTTTGCGTAGAAGCATAGGGATTGGTGTATTTCCCCATAGAATGTTTCTTCTTCTTTAATCCATTCATATCCTTTTGAATGTCTTCTTGAAGCTTATTTAAAAAGGCATCAATAGTGACATTCCATTGAACGATTTGCTGGCCAAGCTGCTGCTCCACTTCATTAAACGGAGGCTGTAGTCTCGATAACAACACTTGACGCTGTTGTAATAACTCTTCTACACGCGCAATCAACTCATCGCGATCGGCTAGTGGTTTGTCAACTAATTGATACAATTGTTCTGTTACATCATACATTGCTTGAACAGTGGACATTAAGCCTGTCCACCTTTTCCGCCATGCTGCAGCTGTCGATTCTTCTGAATCACTTCTTTCCACGTATCACGGAATTCCGTCACAAATCCTTCCACTTCTTCTAAAATAGCAGGATCATTCTTTACATTCGCTTCCATGAGACGGCGGTTCAAATAATCATACAAGGATAGTAAGTTCTGCGACATAGCTACTTCCATATTGAGTGTCACCATGAGCTCTTGAATAATCGCTTGCGCTTTTTGGATATTCGTATTTTTGGCTTCAATATTTTTTTCAGCGATTGCCTTTTTCGCCTGATGAATAAACTTGAGGCAGCCGTTATATAACATTAGCGTCAGCTCCCCAGGGGAAGCTGTCGTCACAGAATTATTAGAATATGTTTGATAAGGATTTTTCATTGCCATGAAAAAAATACATCTCCTTCATTTAATTACTTAAAGTAGTTCATAAGTGACATGGACTGCTCATTCGAACGTTGAATCGCTTTTTCCATCGCTGAGAATTGGCGCCAGTAGCGATCTTCTGTTTGAATTAATTTGCGTTCAAAACGTGAAATTTGATCATCTAAATTAATTAATGTTTTTCCGATTGCAAATGTATTGTTGACGCTAGAAGCACTTCCCGCTTTTTGTTCCACTGATTTTCTTGTGCCATCAATCGTTGCTCTCAGTCTTCTCGCTAACCCTTTCTCTGCATCGGTTGGCCCATCATTTGCAAATAATTTATAAATCGCATTCGGATCTTTGGCGATTGCCTCTTTTAATTTCTTATCATCAATCACAAGCTTACCTTTTTCTAAATAATTCTTCGATGTGGTAATGCCGATGTCAGATAGCTGATTAAATTCTGCAGGCAGACCTGATACAGGGCTCGATAAATTAAAGCGCATTTTATTCATGCCTGATGTTAATGCAGAATCGCCACGCAATGTTCCACTGCGCGCCTTTTCTTCCCACAGCTCCGCTTCTTTATCAGACATGGCTTCCCGCTGCTCTTTCGTTAACGGCTGATAACTGCGGTAGCGCTTTTCATCCAATTCTTCATTCACTTTAGCGATTAATTCATTATACTTATCCACAAAGCCCTTGATCGTATCATACACTTTATCCACATCTGTCGCGGAAGTGAAGTTCGTTGTTCCCTTCGCTTTCAGTGAGTATTCGACGCCGCCGATTGTGAAGGTGTTAGTGGAGCGTTGGGTTTCTAGGCCGTTTAGTGTGAATTGGGCGTTGGAGCCGAGTTGGTTATTATCCAAATAAACTTGATTTCCATTATCCAAAATAGGGGTTCCGTCAGCATTCTTAGCTGGGACCTTGTCAGTATTTTTGGAAGATAGGTTTAACTTTGCAAACAAACCGTCTGTTGTAACTGAATCAGTTAATTCAATCTCTGCAACATCGTTACCATTTTCATCTTTTGCATCACCTGTATTTTTAGCCGTCATTGAAACTTTTCCTGTAAAACTATCATAAAACATCGTGACGCCTGTTTGTTCGTTAATTTTTTTCATTACATCATTTAAAGACTCTTTTGTTGGATCAAATGTAATTTCCACTGCCTCTTTCGCAAGCTTACCATCTTTACCAATCGCATTGATTGTAACCTTTGTATCTGTAATACCTAAATCAGATAGCTTTGCCTCCGGGTTAATCGTCACCCCAGCACTACTTGTCATCCTCGCCGCCGTCGCTAATCCTTTCACTTCCAACGTCCCCTGAAAATCCGTCGTAGAGCTAAGGTTTCTAATTGATGCCACGGACTCATCAGATAAGTTCACCTTTTTTTGAATATAGTTCGCTTGTTTCATCACGCCGTCAAAGATTTGTTGGCTGAAGTCAAACATCGTTTTGTTCATGCTGCGGTAGTCATCGCGCTGCCATTCTAAAAATTGCTTTCTTTGATGAAGCTTATCGACTTTCATTCTTTCCGCTTTCATTAAGTCTTTGACCATTGTATCTATGTCCATACCGCTTGCTAATCCGCCAATTCGCATCAAAAATGCCTCCTTAAATCTTTTTATCTACTAAAATCCCTATATGTTCTGTCATCGCTGCGTACATATCTAATACTTTTTTCGATGGAATTTCCCGAATCACTTCTTGCGTGACGTCATCAACCATCGTTACATAATATTCTTCTAATTCATCATGAAATTCAAATTTCACATGTAAGGTGGAAGGCTTCAAGAATTCATTCATCCCTTGAATTATTCTCTCCATCTCCGCTTTGGAAGGCTGTTTTTGAACCTCCTCTACTTCTTTCGCTACTTCTGTTTCCCGTTGTTGCAGGGGAGGAGTCACCGACTTTATCACTTGGTTGGACGCTCCTAGCTTATCAATCATCTCCTATCGCTCCCTCCGGAAAATATCTCTATCTCTTATATCGGAAGCTGCATCATGATATTAACAGGAAAAGCGAAAACAGTTCATTTTTCCTTGATGGCACTTGAAACTTTCTTGCTTTTCGTTCGTATCATTTTAGTAAGAAAGGGGAGAGCATGATGGACAGAAAAGGATGTATCAAATGCGGCAGTACGAACGCCGGACAAAAAGAAGTGGCGATGACGGGTACGGGCTTATCGAAAATGTTTGATATTCAAAAGAATCAATTCATTGTTGTCTATTGCAAAAAATGCGGCTACTCTGAGTTTTACAATAAAGAAGCATCGACAGCTTCTAACGTCTTGGATTTCTTTTTTGGCTAATCCAAAAACGCGCTGGCATCATGATGCCAGCGCACTTTTTTCTTATAGCAATTTCTCTTTTAACAGCCATCCAATTTGCTGAAAATAGCTCACTTCATGCGGAACAATATCTGTTTGATCAACGGTTTTCTGAATTGAATGAATGATGCCCGCATTATCTATGTATTCTCCATGAACATTCATTTCTATTGTTTCTCCAAGACAAAATGCACAAAATGTGGAAAGCTTTACTTTCACGATTCCAGCCACTTCTTCCCTTTGAAGCTCGGAAACTGCGATTGATTGATCCGTCTTATGCAAAAACACATGACATCTTTCATGATCTAAAAAGTTGCTCACTTGCAGGCGATCTTTCACCACTCCTAAAGGAATCAGTTCTTCAAATTTAACCTCGATCCCCAATTCCTCTTGCACTTCCCTCACGCCGTCCTGTACGGTTTCCTGAGCCAGCAAATGCCCAGCAGCCGTGATATCTAAAAGATTCGGAAAATCCTTTTTCTGTTCACTGCGAATTTGCAAGTATACATCATGGCCGCTGACTACCCAACAATGAAAGGTTTCATGCCATAAGCCCTTTTGATGGACTTCTTCCCTTGTCGCCTCACCTATTCGATTCCCTTCCTCATCAAATACCGCAAGCACTTCCGTTTCCATCCCCATTCCCCCCTTAATAAATGTGTTGCACTCTTCCTACTTGCCCATCCTCAAGCCGAACTTTAATGCCATGAGGATGAAAGCTTGAATTCGTCAAAATATCTTTCACGATGCCTCTCGTTTTCTTTCCTGTTCGCTGATCCTTCTTTAAGACGATATCAACCTCGATCCCCGGCTGAATATTTTTGCGATGTTGTCCGTTCATTTTTTTCACTCCTTGTTTATTGATCGTAACAATAGGTCGAAAGAATTACATTTTATTAGACAAATGGCTCATATTTATTTATAATAATTATTAAATAATAATTATTAGAGGTGACTCATATGAATATCTTTCATTTTACCGCAGAAAAAAGAAATGGAGACATGGTTTCTCTTGAACATTATAAAGGAAAAGTATTGCTCATCGTTAATACAGCGAGCAAATGTGCATTTACTCCGCAATTTGAAGACTTACAAAAGCTTTACCTCACGTATAAAGATGCCGGGCTAGAAATATTAGGGTTTCCTTGCAATCAATTTGGCGGCCAAGAACCGGGAACGAGTGAAGATGCCTCTGCGTTTTGTCAATTGAATTACGGCGTCACGTTCCCAATGTTTTCAAAAGTAGATGTCAACGGCGAACAGGCTCTTCCTTTATTTCAATTTTTAAAAGAGGCTGCGCCATTCCGTGGATTTGATGAATCCAATATCAATGAGAAATTATTAAAAGCAATGATCTCAGACAAAAATCCAGAGTTTCTCCTAGGCGACTCCATCAAATGGAACTTCACGAAATTCCTGATCGACCAAGAAGGAAACGTCGTCCAGCGATTCGAACCATCCGATGAGCCAGCTTCATTTGTAAAAGAAATAGAGAGATTGCTTCGATGAGAATTGAGGATTGCTGATCAATCTGGTATATACAAAAAGGATGGGGCGCACCCCATCCTTTTATACTTTGTATCTATTAATGACCGCAGACAATGCTTCGCTTAGTTGCGATAGTTGATCGGCTGAATGACTAACAGTAGAAATGGCTTTCGATTGTTCATCTACGGAAGCGGAGATTTCTTCTACAGCGGCGGCCGTTTCTTCTGACACCGCAGAGATGTTTTGAATTACGCTTTGAATTTCATGACTTTGATTAGTCACTGTCACAATTTCACTGCTTAATACATCAATCGCTTTAATAGTTTCTTTCACAGCTTCCGAGATCTCATTAAATTCCATCTCGGTTTCATGCACAGCGTTATTGAGCTGTGTCGAAAAGACAACTGTCTCTTCCATCATTGACACCGTTGTTTCCGTTTCTTGCTGGATACCTGTGATCATCTCTTGGATTTGTTTTGTCGCTTGATTCGATTCTTCCGCCAGTTTTCTCACTTCCTCCGCAACAACCGCAAATCCTTTGCCATGTTCCCCCGCTCGTGCGGCTTCAATACTAGCATTTAAGGCCAGTAGATTCGTTTGCTGGGTAATGTGATTAATTGTTTCTGTAATATGTGAGATGTTTTGAATTTGATTCGTTAAGTTCGTGATGCTTTCCTTAATTTTTTCAGACGCATCTAACGACTGGGCGTTGGAATGCTTCAGTACTTGAACGATTTCTTTTCCATGATCGGTTGCTTTTTCTGTAGAAGTAGTAATGTCGCGAATCGCTTGATTTTCCTGATTCATTTGCGCAATTGCATCTGACAGGCGATCGACATTTCGACTCATATCATCAATATCTGAAGCTTGTGAAACCGCTCCGCTGGAAATTTCGTTCATCGCACGGGCAATTTCTTGGCTGCTGGCCGAAGTTTCTTCTGAAACAGCTGATAAATCCGTCGCCGAGTGAAGCAATTCATTGCTTGTCTCTTGAAGCTTGCCAATTAGTCCTCTTAGTTCACTAGACATTTTATTAAACGAATGATTCAATTGTCCCACTTCATCCGACGTTTCTCGAAGCGTCGGCACATTTAATTCGCCATCCGCAATCTTTAAAGAAATGGCTGCCGCCTGCTTCAATAAATCTAACTTCTTCTTCGCAAACAAAAACATCATCGCCAAACTCAAAATAGCAATCGAAATCGTAATTAAAATAATATACATCTTTAATGACTGTAATGATTGATAAAACTCAGATTCATAGGCACCTACACCAATATTCCAATCCCACGGTTCAAAGTACGCCATGTAAGCGATTTTTGGCTGTTCTTTTGCTTCTCCAGTATTCTTCCAAGCATACGTATAGAAATGGTCTTCCGGATCTGTTGCTTGCGCGGCTTTTACGAGCTCCCGTTGAACATACACTCCTTGACTATTTTGAGAATCGGACTTGTCTTCTCCAATAGGAATGGCCGGATGAAGCTGCGCTTTATGATCGGAGTCATAGGCATATAAATACCCATTCTCTTTATACAAATAGTTAGACTGTTTGAAGTCGTACCCTTCTGTCCCCGTCTTAGGACCGTTTAATATCACTCTTGCTTTCTCTTTCGCTTCTTCTAACGTGATGCTGCCATCTTGTACGTTTTGATCGAGCGCCTCAAGGACCGGCAAAGCCCCTTGAACAATGCTTTCCAATTCTTCCTTTCCGCTATTAATTAATTGCTTTTTAGCTAAGTAATAGCTAGACATTCCGATCGCACTGCTAATTGTTACAATCACAATCGTAACGGCTAAAAGCAGCTGAACAGAAATCCGATGGAAAAAAGATATGCTCGCCTTCATCGTCTTCTTCCTTTCAATTATTTTCATATAATTTCATAACATTATAGTCCATATTATCAGACAAAAGTTTCAATAAAAAGATCTTTACAAACAATTAATATTTCGATTTTCATGGGTACATTGGATTGTATGTGGCTAATATTCAAAAATGAGGAAAAAACCACCTGAATCTATACAAGACTCAAGTGGTTTCGTCGCATTATC
The DNA here is from genome assembly GCF_016820555.1 of Bacillus sp. REN10. Lineage (GTDB taxonomy): Bacteria > Bacillota > Bacilli > Bacillales > Domibacillaceae > Bacillus_CE. The sequence continues at coordinate 63,636 of NZ_JADHDW010000005.1, forward strand.
TATATTGATCTAATTTATAAATGACCTTTGCCGCTTCCGCTCTTGTTGAGGATTTCTTCGGCATGAATGTTTCATTACGGTAACCAGAGATCATGTTTTGTTCGACAGCCACATCGATGTCATTCTTGAACTCTTGATGAATGTGTTTGTTATCTTTGAAATTAGCTGGCTTAGTGGCTGTGAACGTCTTGCCTGTTTTGACTTCAAGTGCTTTCACCGTCATGGCGGCCATTTGCTCTCTTGTCACCGGCTTATGTGGAGCAAATTTATCTTTGCTCATCCCAGAAATAATGCCTGCTTCATAGACAGCCGCAATGTCTTTCTCCATGTTTGCTGGTACATCTTTAAAAGGCGCTTTTCCTTTTGGCTTCAAACCGAGCGTTCGGGCAATGAAAGCCGCAAACTCTCCTCTTTTGACGGTGGCATTCGGAGCAAACGTGCCATCTGTTTTTCCAAGGATGATCCCTTTCGCTGTTAAGCTTTGAATATACTCATAAGCCCAATGGTTTTTCGGTACATCTTTAAATTCTTTCCCTACTTCACCATTCTCTTTTCCCTTCATATCAATCGAGAATTGAGCAAACCCGCTGTCGAGCTGCTTCACATATTTAAATTTATCCGAGCCTTCTGTGTACTTCTTTGCATTAGGTGATGTTTCAAACATGACGTTCACATCGTCATTAATTGCTGCAAATCCCCAGTTTTGATCAGCTGATGGATTAATCTCTTTCAAGTTCATAATGTAATCGATCACGATGCCGCGGTTTTCATCTGGCGTTTCAACCGCTATTTTTTGCGCGTTGATGCCCGGGAAGTTCCCGCCACCGCCTGCACGATAATTGTTCGTTGCAACAAGAAATTTTTGTTTAGGATCGATGTTTTTGCCATTAAATTTTAAATTTTTAATGCGGTTGGCGTTGGGATTGGCCACTTTACCGTCCGTGCCGTACTTAGCTGGTTGTGTGACGTCAATGTCGTACGTCACGCCTTCTATCACATCGAAATTAAATGTCGGAAAGGCAGGGTTCACAAGCGGTTGCTCTTTTGTGCCTGCTTTTGGATCAATTTGATTAAACTGACCAGCCGACATTTCTAACCATTCCTTGACGCCTGCTCCATCAATCAGTACCGCACTTAACGTGTTCGGATATAAGTATAAATCGGAAACGTTTTTGATGGCGATATCTCCCGCTGGAATATCTGTATAATAGTCAGATCCCATACGTGCGCCAGCTTTAAACGGAGCAGCCGCTGATAAAACAGGAACTTTTTCATACTCTGTTCCTTTAATTTTATTCTCTAAATACCACTTTTGAGCATTGGCTACAATTTGAACCGACGGATCATCTTGAACAAGGGCAAAATAACTGTTGATCGGTGCAGTTGTTTTCCCAACTGCGCTTCGCACCCATTTCAATGTTCCTTCATGCTCATCCTTTACGGCATTCACAATGTCAGCATCTGATTCAACCGTTGGCTTCCCGTCAGCTGTCGTAATGCTTCTCGTTTCGGATCGCCCATTGACGACCGTCCATTTCCCATTTTCGTTTTTCAGCTCAAGGTCAACAATTCCAAGATGACTGCCCCAAAATCCTGGCATAACGGAAGCAACGCCGTTCACTGTTCCTTTCTCAACATCCGCACCTGGCATATCTTTGTACTGTGCGCTCGGGAACACACCATGAGAATGACCGAAAAGAACCGCGTCAATCCCATCTACTTTCGTTAAATCATATGTCGCATTTTCCTTCATTTGCCCTTCTTCCATGGTGCCGAGTCCAGAGTGAGGAATCGCCACGATCACATCCGCTCCCTTTGCTTTCATTTCAGGGACGAACTTTTTCGCCGATTCCACCATATCTTTTGCGATCACTTTGCCTTCTAAATGAGCCTTATCCCAATTCATAATTTGCGGCGGAACAAAGCCAATCACACCGACTTTAATCGTATGCTCTTGTCCATCTTGATCCTTCACTTTTTTGTCGATGATCAAGTACGGGTCAAAGTAGTTTTGGTCGTTGTTCGGATTATTATCTTGATCGTCTATGTACACATTGGCATTGACGTAAGGAAATTCGGAGCCTTTTAACGTCTTTTTCAAGAAATCCAAACCATAATTAAATTCATGATTGCCAATATTACCCACATCATATTGCAGCAGATTCATCGCTTTATAGACAGGATGCGTTTCTCCATCCTTTAACCCCTTGATTTTCGCTACATAATCACCGAGCGGGTTCCCTTGAATTAAATCGCCGTTATCAAACAACATCGAGTTTTCACTTTCAGCACGAGCCGCTTTCACGAGGGAAGCCGTACGAGCAAGACCGTATTTATCCACCGCTTTATCTTGATAGTAATCATAGTTCATCAAGTTCACATGAATATCCGTTGTTTCTAACAAACGAAGCTTGACGATATCTTCATTTAATGCATTAGCATAGCTTGGTTTTTCCATCCCCATCGGAAGTACAACACTCAAAGTTAAAGCAGAAGCCAGTACGGTTTTCTTAATTTTATTTTTCGCCAACTCTTTCCCCTCCTGTAAATAGATGTCTTTTCTCGCTTAAATTTTAGCATGAATATATAGATAATTTTTTCTATTTTCGTTAAGTTATTGTAAAATTCCTGCCCTAAAAAAGTAAAAGACAACCTCAACTGGAAAGCCGAGATTGTCTTTTATTTATTTAAAGGGTTAATTGCTGTATTCCGTGTTCCAGTTGCTGCTCGACTTCTTTGGTCCCTTCCATGTGTTCGTCTAGCCTTTCACGAGCCTGATCAAATAGTTCTTTTGCTTCGGTTAATTCTTTCTTTGTTTGCGATGATAGCTGTTTTTGTTCATCGATCATCGTTTGCACTTCACTAATATCTGATTGGCTGTTCTCAATCGCTAATAAAATGCGATCAATTTTCTCTGCTGTCTTTACGCTCACTTCAATGCCTTTTTCTACAAGCTCTTGACTTTGTCTTGTCGCTTCTAACACGTGTTCCACTTCATTTTTTAAAGCTGTCGTTAACGCTTGAATGTTTGTAGTGCTGTCCGAAGTGCTCTCCGCCAGCTTTCTTACCTCCTGTGCTACAACGGCAAAGCCCTTGCCAGATTCACCTGCACGAGCCGCTTCAATGGATGCATTTAATGCCAATAAATTCGTTTGCGCGGCAATGCCTTCAATCACACCTACAATCGAATGAATTTCGACCGAGCGTTCACTTAACTGTTCCATCTTACTTTCCGACGCTTGAATATGATGCCCAAGCTCTTTAATCACATCGGCTGTACGATTAACTTCCGCTGTTCCTTGCTTCGCATCAGCAACAATCTGACTGGAATGTTGCTGCAACGAATGTCCCTTTTCATATAAATCGCTCGACTTTTGTGACGTCTGTTCGCTTAAAAAAGCGACCGCATCACATCTTCGTTCAATTTGCTCGATTGTTTCTCCAAGCATGCGATGTTGGGCATTGACTTTTCCATGTTGATGAACAGCAGCCGCAATTTCAGCTTGTACATGAGTCAGACGATTTCTTTGTTCCTGTTTTTCCGCCTGAAATGAGGCTTTTAAAGCTGTCATTTCTTGCTGCAGTTGCTGCGTGGAAGATGGGTCATTTTTTTTAGATTTGAACATATGTAAGTCTCCTTTTATCGGCATGAACAGGTTCACTAATTGTCCATTACCTGACGATATGAATGATTTGCGCTTTATTTCAGAAGCGTTGTTGACTTTAGTAGGTTTCGTGTCATTTGAATGAGTGAAAAGTCAACGAAGGTACTCCACAAAGATCCACATAAAAACATCATGACAAAATTAGCGTCTATTAATAGGCCTCATTTCCTATGAGATTAGAATATGCTTTATATCGTCTTATTTGTAAAAATTTCAATAAAATTATTTATATTCCACCAAATTTTCCACTAAGTGTTTTTGAAGGTTTTTTTCATCGCTATATAGAATTAATTATATTGACAGAGCAAATGATTCAAATCGAAAAGGAGCGAAACGGATGATTATTGTCACAACTGAAAATATCACGAATTATAAAATCACTGAAATCAAAGGACCTGTTTTCGGATTAACCGTGCGTGCACGCGGGATCGGAAAAGATATTATGGCGTCTTTCAAAGGGCTCGTCGGCGGAGAGATTAATCAGTATACAGAAATGCTAGAAGATGCGAGAAAGCAAGCGATCGATCGAATGGTCAAAAACGCGCAAGCAATGGGGGCTAATGCCATTATTATGATGCGATTTGATTCAGGAGAAATCGGCCAAAACATGAGTGAAATTGTCGCCTACGGAACAGCTGTAATCGCTGAACGGGAATAAGTCAATGGAATGGGTCATCGGCTTTTATGGCGTACAGCTGCTCATCCTCCTCGTCTTAATTTTCGGCTCCTGGTTCATTTGGGATCGTCGCTTTAAAACAAAGCATGGAAAAGAAGTGCCAAAAGGCTTTGTTCGAACAGAAGAAGTGTCCATCGACCCCACTACAGGAAAAAAGATGGTCGTCTATTTTCATCCGGAGACTGGTGAGCGATTTTATAAAGAAGAATAAACACGAACCAGCCTGCTTGATCAAAGAGCTGGTTCTTTTTTTGTGTTTCAGAAAAAATTGCCGTAGATACAGGAAATGGAGGGGAGTATCAGCCATTCTGAAGGAGTTATTAGCAAAAGCCACTTATTTATCAGCACTCCTTCACAGTAATGACAGGCACCTTATAGGTTCTTACAACCCGTTCACGCAGGATAAATTCTCCTACTCATGCATGTCACTAACAAAAACAAGACTATGTACTCATTTTATTCGAAATCACCTATTATCTTTTAATCCCAATCCACTGATATCCTATTCCACCAATAGTTAAAAACTATTTACATAGTGTTTTCTCTGTTTATATAAATAAATAGACCTTTATTAAAATTATGAAAATAGTATTAAATAATTTGTTGTTTTTACAATTAAAGGAATTTAATAGGTATTATAGTTCTAAAAACACTATTACCCAAAATGATACAATAATACTATTTTTATCTAGGCTTATTGATATGTATGCCAAATTGATTTACGATAACTTAGTGTAAATTGACAATAAAAAATCCCTATACACCGGATGATAAAGGCAAACTATTCGAAAGAATAGGACGCAAAGCCTAGGGTCTAAGGTTTAATCTTTTTAAACTATGATCGCCTGGTTGCCAAACGAATGGATTTTCATACCATTAAGTTCTTTGGCTATTCTCCTGTATAGAATAGTCTTTTTTACTTCCAAATTATAACAAATAAGGTGGGGATAAAATGAGAAAAGAATGGTGTACAGACGAAATCGAATACTTAAAAGAGTACGCAGGCTTTCAAAAAGTCTCGAATATTGCAAAAAAATTAGATCGTTCCTTTGAATCCGTCCTTGTCAAAATGAATCGACTAGGATTGGCTAACACCAAATCACAAACCGGATTAGTGACCATTGGAGAACTCGCAAAAATTTTACAAGTAGATCGGAACACGATTAAATGGTGGATGAAAAAGCATCAATTACCCTTTATGCAAAAAGTAACAAGAAAGTCAAAAAGCTTTTATTTTGTTGACCCTTATCAATTTTGGAAATGGGCCGAAAAAAACAAGGATAAAATCACCTTCTCCAACATCCCCCATCAAGCACTCCCACCTGAACCAGCGTGGGTAAAGGAAGAAAGAGTAAAAGAAAAAGAGCATTGCTTATCCAAAAAAAGAACCTATAAATGCTGGACAACAAAAGAAGACCAACTTCTCATCCAACTGCGCCAAGAAGGACTCACCTACGCAGAAATCGGCAGACGCATGAACCGCAGCATCAACAGCATTATTCGCCGCTATGAGCGAGTAACGAAAAGAGCAGAAGTGTAGCTGTCTGAAAAGAATATCTCCCCCAATCAAAAGGATGACCGATCCTCAAGCGAGCGGTCATCCTTTTGGTTAAACAGCTGCCTCTAACATAGAAGAGGCTTTTCTTTTTATCTCCAGCCGCATCTATGATTAAATGGAATTAACTACAAATCCAGTAAGAAAAGAGTGAGCCAATGACTATTACACTTGAAAACATCGGAACGATCTATACACCTTTTACAGAGGAGAAAGGCATGCCAATTCAAGCAGTAGCTGCAAAAGAAGTGGAAGGATATATTGAGGTGAACGAGGAATTTCTTCCCGGCTTACAAGATATTGAACAATTTTCCCACTTAACATTAATTTATTATTTACATTTAGTCACAGATGTGGCATTGGAAGTCACCCCCTTCCTCGACAACCAATCCCACGGCGTATTCGCTACCCGTTACCCGCGGCGCCCGAATCAACTCGGATTATCGACTGTTCGCCTAAAACGAGTAGAAGGAAACCGCCTATATATTTCAGAAGTGGATATGCTCAATGAAACACCGCTGCTGGACATTAAGCCATTTGTTCCTCAGTTTGATAACCGGGAAACGGATCAGATTGGGTGGTTTCAAGGGAAAGTTGGGAAGGTTGATCGCACGAAAGCTTATGAAGGGGATCAACAATAAGTTGACGCTCCCCCCCTAGAAAGGCGGAGAGACGATTGAGAAAAACGATTCCAGCTTTATTTTTTGTGCTTTTTGCTTTGGTCGGTTGTACAAATGATCGTGTGACGAATGATATTTACTTAATTCCAGAAGATTATGAGGGGTATGTATATGCCTTCTATAACGTAAAAGGTGCGCCTGAAATCAAAAAAGAAGGAGATTATAAAGTGTATCCTATAAATGATGAAGGCTACTATGCCACCTCTACTCCAGACATGGATTATGGAACAGTGACTGATCAATACTACTACGTAGACAAAAATGGGAAAAGAACAAAGATTAACGAAGAATGCATTAGAGGACTAGGAACAGGCGGTTTTGAGCATAACCCGGGCAGTGCTGACAACATTAACATTCATTATACTGGGATTGAAGTAACAAAAGATCGATGCGGCCAAGAGTTCATGCAATCTGGTAATGGCATGCGTCACGAAGATTTAGATCCTGTTCTTGCAGAAGTAATGAAAAAACATTATGGGATAGAATAAATGTTTACATGTCGTTATACAAAAAAGCACCCGGACTATGGGGTCAAACCTCAATTACTATTACATATCGCTAGTTCATCTAAACAATTAACAGCCAGTGCTGATCAAAGTACGGAAGCAGCAAAACAAGTAGCTCAAGCGACGGAGAAAGTGGCATGTGGGTCTGAGGAGCTAAAGACAAGCATCGGTGAAACAATCAACGTCATCAATGTCTTATCCACTCAAATGGATGACGCCGTCTATCGCACGGAAGAAGCGACAAAATTATCGGAGAACGCCTCTAAAGCAACAGCAGAAGGCGCCGCAGAAATCCAAGCCATCATTTCATCGATCACCGCGATTCATCAAAAAGTGAAGGATACAGCGATGGTCATTCAGCAATTAGACAAACGCTCTCAAGAAATCAACGACATTATTGCGATGATTACAAACATTGCTGAACAAACAAATTTACTCGCCTTAAATGCCGCGATTGAATTGGCACGAGCAGGCGAATCCGGACCCGGTTTTGCGGTCGTTGTCGAGGAAGTACGAAAGCTAGCCGAACAATCCGCTCAATCTTCCGGATAAATCGCTTCTTTAATCAATGAAATTCAAGAAGAAACGAAAGAAGCCGTTGCAACCATGACAGCGGGAACCGATCAAGTAGAAGCAGGTACCCAAAAGACGGCGCACATTAACGACGTATTTACCCATCTCGAACAATCAATCACAACCGTCACGAAAAAAATACTGGAGGTTGAACAGAACATTAAAGCAACCTCTTCAAGCAGTCATCAAATGGTCACCCTCATCGAATCCGTTGGCAAAAGAGCCGATGAAGGAGCGGTAGCTAGCGTACATAATTCCGCAACCGCTCAAGAACAACTAGCAACGATTCAAGATATTGCCAATAGCCTAGCGAAAATGTCAGAAGAGATGAACAGTATTTTTGGTCAGTTTAAATTTTAAAGAATAACCCAAAAATGAGGCTGTCTCATAAGTCGATTGTTCGGCTTATGGACCCCTCTTTTTTCTATCGGATGGGGATGAGTCGGGAAATCGTCGTTTTCAGTCGAAAATGGGAGGAAATCAGTTGTGCATCAGGCGGGAATCTGCAACAATCGGTCGCCAAGCACGCTCAATCAGTCACCCCGTTATTTTGTAATCTCACCTCTCTCTTTCAAATCAATCTCAAAAACTATACACTACCTTTAAAGAAACTTTCATTGAAAGGAAGATAACCATGAAACATCCACATGCACAAACGATACTACAAGAAAAGTTAGCAACACACAAAATGGTCGCCGCAGTGAAAGAACCTAAATATATCGAAAAAGCGCTTAAATACAAAGATAATTTAAGCGCGGTCTTATTAATGACAGGAACGATTTTAACAGTAAAAAAGTATGTAGACTTCATTCAATCTCACGGTCTACCTGTTATTTTGCATGTTGAAAAGATTGGTGGATTAGAGATGGATCGAGACGGGATTGAGTTTGTTAAAAGAAATGTGCAGCCACATGCGATCGTGACGACTAGAAACAGCATTATTAAAAAAGCAAAATCTAGTGGACTCGTCGTTGTTCAACGAATCTTCTTAATTGATACAGAGGTGTATACAAATCTAGTAAAAGATATTGAGCGTATCCAAGCTGACATCATTGAAATTATGCCATGCCGCGTTCCTGATTTTTTAAACAAAATCTCAAAAATTTCCCCTGTCCCAACCATTACAGGTGGACTACTCAATTCACCAGAGCACGCAAAACAAGCATTACATAATGGTGCACTAGCCGTAACCACCTCTAACCCTGACATGTGGAAAATCAATTTAAATGAATTGTAAATGAAGATTTTACATTTTATTAATACTAGCCTAACAATGACCCGTTATTGTATAAGCATAAAGTGAATAAAAAAACGGTGCGAACAGAGAGACCTCAAATTTGATGTATATCCATGAGTATACATTTTATTTGGGGTCTCTTTTATTTTTTCCTATATGCACTCAAGGAGGTGAATCCACGAAAAAACGACTTCTGCTACATGTAATAAGTATTGTCATCCCGCTCGAAGGAACATGATACGAATTGACAAAGGAGATTGATGAAATGAAGTCATTTTTAAAATTACTCAGCCTATTTTCATTAGTTTTTGTGCTGACGGCATGCGGAAAATCCGGTGACGCAACATCCGATGGTTCTGCAAAAAAAGGGGAAAAAACAGTGATTGAATACTGGCACGTCAATGCGGAAACACAAGGTGGAAAAACGGTAGAAGAATTAGTGAAAGCCTTCAATGAACAAAGTGAAACAACAGAAGTAGTCGCAAAATATAATCCTGATATGTATAAAGGGCTTATGCAAAATTTACAGGCGGAAGCCGCTTCTGGTAAAACACCAGCAGTCGTTCAAGTAGGATGGTCTTTCCTAGACTATTTCTCTAATAACTTTAGCTATGTATCTCCACAAGAAGTCATTGATCAACATTATCCAGAAGACAAAACATTCTTAAAGGATAACTTCTTAGATAATGTTATGGGCTTGGCTAAAAACTCGGAAGGTAAGCAAATAGGGATTCCTTATTCATTAAGTACCCCAGTTCTATATATTAACAAGGACCTATTAAAGGAAGCTGGACTTGATGAAAATGGTCCGAAAACTTGGCAAGAAGTACAAGATTTCTCAAAAGTGATTAAAGAGAAAACAGGAAAACACGGTTTTTATATGCAAGAGCCAGCAGATAACTGGGCAACGCAAGCTTTATTAGAAAGTAATGGCGCACGCATGATCACCGATGGAAAAGCAACTTTCGCGTCCAAAGAAGGGATTGAAGCGTATCAATTAATGACGGATATGATTGTAAAAGATAAAACAGCTCTTCATTTACCTTGGGATCAAGGTGTTCAAAGCTTTATCGATGGCAATGTCGCTATGGCTTACACAACTATTGCTCGCCGCTCTCAAATTCAAGACAATGCAAAATTTAATGTAGCTGCTATTAAATCGCCCGCATGGAAAGATAAAGAAGTAAGATTGCCAGCCGGTGGAGCGATGTTGGCTATTACAGCTCAGGAAGAAGCCGAACAAAAAGCCGCATGGGAATTCATGAAATACTTGTACAGCGTTGAATCCATGGCGAAATGGACAGAAGGAACAGGCTATGTTCCTCCACGTAAAGATGTAGCCGAAGCAGAAAATGGCCTTAAAGCGTTTCTTACAGAAAATGAAATGATGAAAGCAGCTGTAGAACAAATGGATGGCGTCGTTTCTTGGACTTCCTTCCCTGGAGACGCTGGTCTACAAGCAGAGCAAAAATTACTAGATATCCGCGATGAAATCCTTGGCGGAAAAGTTGATGTAAAAGAAGGCTTAACATCAACAGAAAAAGAAATCAACGAATTATTGAAGTAATGGAACATTCACAAGGTTGTCTCATAAATATAAAGGATTCTGTTCCAAACAAGTCTCTATATGAGAATATTCCCCCTCTCAATATAGACAGTGGAGTTGCAGTCCCCTCTTATGGGGCAACCCTGTGAATAAAGCAAATGCGGGAGGAAAGCAAAACATGCAGGCTGCAAAATCTTCAAAAGTAAAATTAACGAAAGACCATTGGAAAGCTTACGGCTTACTGATTCCTTCCTTAATTATTTTTGTCTTATTTATGTTTTGGCCGTTTGTATACACGATCTATTTGAGTTTTTTTGATTGGAATATGGTGAAGCCAACGAAGGAGTTTGTCGGTTTTCAAAACTATAAGGACGTTCTATCTGATCCGACTACATACAAAGTCTTTGGAAATACAATGATCTATATTGCTTTATTATTAACGATCAATTTGATCGTTCCTTACATTTTCGCTTTTGTTCTTGATGTCGTTTTAAAACGATTCAATCACTTTTATAAAGGGACCATCTTTTTGCCTTCCGTCATTTCATTAGTTGTAGGGTCGATTTTATTCACCTGGTTATTAAACCCTGTATCGGGACCAGCAGCGATCATCCTTGGATGGTTCGGAATAGAGATGCCAGTTTGGAGTAAATTAGATGGCTGGGTTATCGTCGTCTTAAGCTTAATCACTTCTTGGAAAGTATTCGGCTATAACTTTATCGTTCTTTATGCCTCCGTCAATGGCATCTCACGAGAAGTGATCGAAGCCGCTCGCTTAGATCAAATTCCTTTATGGAAAATATTCATTCATATCGTGCTGCCAATGAGTAGCGCGACTGGAATCTATGTCCTGATTATCACGATCGTTCAAGGACTACAATATGTATTTACGCCGATTAAAGTCATTACACAAGGTGGGCCGAATTATGCCAGCTCTAATGCGATCTACCATGCCTATCATGAAGCGTTTGTCTTATATCGAACAGGTCATTCCGCTGCCTTATCGATTTTAACAATGGCGATCTTTATTATTTTACTTATTTTAGAATTCAAGTTTGTAGAAAGAGGTATCCATTATGAAAACTAACCGCTTCGTATCGATACCTTGGCATATTATTTTTATGGTGACTATTCTGATCCTTACCTTTCCGATTATCTTTGCGATTGGTATTTCTTTTAAACCATTAGAAGATGCGTACAATAATGCCTTGAATTTTATCCCGATACAACCAACTTTAGAAAACTATGAAACATTTTTTGAGAGCTTAAATGTATTAAAGATTATCTCTAATACGTTTATCATTGCGGTGACCGTTACTTTGTTTAAAGTGTTTACTTCTTTTTTAGCGGCGTATGCGTTTGTATTCTTTGAGTTTAAAGGAAAAAACATTTTGTACTTCCTCTTGATCAGCACGATCTTTATCCCTTTTTCTGTCACGATGATTCCCAATTATTTAATGATCTCAGACCTTGGGTTAGCGGACAGCGTATGGGGCGTTATTCTACCACAGCTTGCTGATGCAGTTGGAATTTTCCTACTTCGACAATCGATGAAAACGATCCCTATGTCCTTAATTGAAGTGGCAAGATTAGATAACTTGGGCCATCCGCGCATCATGAAAGACATTGTGCTACCACTTGTCAAACCTGCCGTCACGTCAACAGGGATTTGGTTCTTTATTTTATCGTGGAATGAATATGTATGGCCGGTGCTCATTTTGAAAACAGTCGATCATTATACATTGCCGTTAGCGTTGCAAATGTATATCAGCTCTGAAGGTGGAACGAACTTCACTGTCGCCATGGCCGTAGCCGTGATTACGATGATCATACCATTAACATTATATTTAATGTTCCAAAAATATATCATTGGTACATTTACTTCTTCAGGAATTAAGTAAAGGCGGGATATTGTGAAGGAAATTCGATTTGAAAATGTATGCAAATCTTATGGAAAAACCGAAGTAGTGAAAGATCTTAATTTAACGATTAAAGAAGGCGAACGTTTAATTCTTCTTGGTCCATCTGGATGTGGTAAATCCACCACATTGCGCATGATTGCAGGCTTGGAAGATGTGACTTCAGGTTCTTTATACATGGATAACAAACAAGTGAATGATCTTCCTAGTGGAAAAAGAAATGTAGCCATGGTCTTTCAAAATTATGCTCTATATCCACATATGAATGTCTTAAATAACATTACTTACGGATTAAAGGTTCAAAAGGTACCTACCGATGAAATCAATCGCCGAACAGAAGCCGCATTAGAGATGCTACAGCTCAAAGAATATAAGGAACGCTTGCCAAAAGATTTATCCGGAGGCCAAAGACAACGTGTTGCGTTAGCAAGAGCCATCGTGAAACAAGGAGATTATTTTTTACTAGATGAACCACTCTCCAACTTAGATGCGCAGTTAAGAGTTTCAGCTCGGAAAGAATTGGTGAAGATCCACGAAACGTACAAACAAACGCTTGTTTACGTAACCCATGATCAAGTAGAAGCGATGACAGTTGCTGACCGGATCGCCTTAATGTACCAAGGTCGACTGCAAATGGTCGATACGCCAGATAACGTGTATCACCGACCAGCCAATATTTTCACCGCAAAGTTTATCGGCTCCCCTCCGATGAATATTATAGATATGGACGTTGATCAGGACAAGCTCACCCTTGTCAATCAAACGCTTCAATTAAGCTTTGAATGGAATCATTACATCCAACAGATCGGTGAACGAGAGTTAGCATTCGGCATCCGACCAGAACATATCACCCTATCTAAAACACCGATAAAAAACGGGTTAAAAGGTCATGTGAAATATGTCGAAAACCACGGAAACAGCTATGGGATTTATATCGATTTAGAAGGAAACGAACTCATCGCCATGAGCGAATCAAAAAAATGGCTGCCAAATGAACTCGTCTATGTAGAACCAAGAATGGACAAAATCCATATGTTCAATAAACAAACAACGAATTCCATCGGCTACCCAGAATCACTAAATGAATAATAGGAGAGAATCATAATGAGGAAAATGATTTGTTATTCTGACTTAGCATTATTATCAAAAGATCTTTTTGAAAACGCGGATCAATTAATCCAGCATGGAGCAGATAAAATCGAATTATTAATGGATGGACAAGAGTGGAATGAGATGGAAGACTTATTTCCAGAGCTCGCAGCAAATCTCCAATCGCTCCCTATTGGCTATACGATCCATCCACCAGCTTGGGACATTAATTTAACAAGTGAAAACCGGGCAACGAGAGAAACGGCCTTTACCGAATATAAAAAGGCGATTGAATTTGCAGGTCTAATTAGAGCAAGTCATGTTGTGATCCACCCAGGATTTTGCTTTTCTCCAGTGTTTAATAAACAAACGGCCCAACAGCGTGCCACTCATTATATTAACGAATTATGCCAAGTCGCAAAACCACGAAACGTGAAACTGGCGATTGAAAACGTCGGATACAACGGAAGTTCGCTTTTCACCCAAGAGGAATATACAAACTTCTTACACGACATCGACGAAACGGCCGGCTTTTTAATTGATACAGGTCATGCTCACTTAAACAATTGGGATATTCCACAATTAATTAAAGACACGAAGGACCGACTTCTCGCCCTGCATATTCATGATAACGACGGAACAGGAGACGATCACTTACCGATTGGGGAGGGCACCATCAAGTGGAACACACTCTTTGCGGCCATCAATAAATATGCAGCAAATTGCGAGTTAATCCTTGAATACGCACCAAATACACCATTAGAAAAGTTACGTGAAGGTAAAAATATTCTTCAAAAAGAGATTCAAAACTAACGATATAGGAGTGGAACATGATATACATTGACGACTTTGAAGCCTATTGCTTTGATTTAGATGGAACCATCTACGTTGGGAAGCAACTTCTCCCTGGCGTCAAAGAAATGATGGATACATTAAAAAAACACAATAAAAAAATCTTATTCATTACCAATGCCCCAACGCATACAAGAGAGGATTGTCAGCAACTTCTCTGTTCATTAGGGATCGCAACGAAACTAGAGGAAGTCATCACTGCTTCTTCGCTATCTGCTATCTACTTTTTAGAAAATGTCCCTGATGCCTCTATCTATATCGTTGGGGAACAAGCAGTTGCTCAAGAATTTAGTCACTACCCATTAAACGTGACGACAGATCCTTTCCAAGCCACTCATGTGCTCGTTGGATTGGACCGTTCCTTCACATATGACAAGCTTAACTTGGCCATGATGGCTGTACGTAATGGCGCCAAACTAATCGTAACGAATCCTGATCCCGCTTGTCCCGTCCCTGGTGGTTACATCGCAGACACACTCGCGATCGCCAAAGCCATCGAAGTCGCTGCCGGGCAAAGCATCGATCAAGTAATCGGCAAGCCATCTGCCTATTACATTAATAAAGTCCAAGAAAAGTTAAATACCTCAAAAGACAAATGCTTAATCGTCGGAGACCGACTAGAAACAGATATCTTAATGGGGAAAAACAATGACATTCGTACCTGCCTTGTATTAACAGGCGTGTCTAACAGAAGAGATATTGAAAGAACCAAGATTGAACCAGATTATGTTGTGGAGAATTTGGGTGAGTTGTTTGCAGCTTCTGAGTGAAGCCATTCACTTGAAATAAGAAGAAAGCCGTCTGATCAGCTTACTAGCTATCTGAACGGCTTTTTACTATTGTCATTCTGTGACAAGGTGTGGTCTCAGGTTTTGAACCGGCACGCTATCCCTTTGTTTCTCTCTACACCCTTCAACGCCTGTATTAAGTTGTCTCTTCCTAGCATTCGTTCTTCTTCATCTGTTTGGTCCTTCCTCGTCTTCTCGATTAGACAAGTACTATGAACTCTGCTGACTTCTGATGATTCAACTGTCCATCACTGAACAGGTTACCAAGTGTACTTGGCGCATTCATGAGATCTCCTAAGAGTGCACTCTTTCTCTCCATGTCCCCACTACATTTACTCACTGTCACCTTTAGCAGTAAGAGCTTTGTTTTGATGTGCAAACTCACTCAATGACAGCCAGCCTTGTATGTAGTTCGTGTTCCTTGGGGCGGAGATTTGCCTCCGACTTTCTTCAGATTCCGCGTCACCACGGACACCCTTGTCATCAGCTACCCCCACTACTGCCTTCGAGGTTTGGGGCTTTCATCTTAAAGATTACACACATGCCAAGCGCACACTTCAATTAGTGGGGCGTTCTTCATCCCCCACTGATGAAAAGAGGAACAAAGGCTAACGTCGCAATTTCCTGTTGCAACACCTTTGTAACCTGCATTGTGCAGGCCCCGAACAGATCGGGTGTTTACAGGCTGTTGGTCTCCCCCTACACGTCTGCGCTCCTTCTACCATGTTGAAGTAGGGATTTTACAGCCCGTTAATGCAGGATAAATGTCATTGAGATTATACTATATACCCATTTTATGAAAATCAATCATGATAAAGATATTATTTATTGTAATTTTTTAATATCTTAGTATTATTTAGTTAATTTTGGCTATCATTCAATAAGAACCCTTATTGTTGCACTATTTCTTCTAAGAAGTAGCCGTCACACCAACCTATCCACACCTTCTGTTAACTAGTATAAAAGTTTTATTTGTTGTATTTAATTTACAATAACGCTGTTTTTCTTTGGTTTATTGATATATGCAACAAATTGATTTACGATAATTCAGTACAAATGCACAATAAGAAATCCCTATACGACGGATGAAAAAGGCAAACTATTCGAAAGGATAAGACGCAAAGCCTAGGGTCTAAGGTTTAATATGTTAAGCTATGATCGCCTGGTTGCCAAATGATTGGATTTTTCTACTATAAAATTCTTTGGCTATTCTACCCTGTATAGAATTGGTTTTTTACTTCCTAATTATAACAGATGAGGTGGAAATAAGAATGGTGCACCGATGAAATTGAATACCTAAAAGAATATGTAGGTTTCCAAAAATTTCAAATATCACTAAAAAATTAGATCACTCCTTTGAATTTGTCTGAGTAGAAATGAATCGACTAGGGTTAGCTAACACAAAATCACAGACATGACTCGTCACGCTCGGAGAATTAGCAAAGATCCTACAAGTCGACCGCAACACGATCAAATGGTGGATGAGAAAGCATCACCTACCCTTAACGTGGTGGGAGTCAGACCCCAATTACCATTTACGCCAACAACTTCAGCACACTTTGCGGCTGATTGTTCGCTTGAGCAAGCATCGCCTGTGCCGCTTGCATTAAAACAGAATGCTTGGATTGTTGCATCATCTCTTTTGCCATATCTGTATCTCTAATTCGGGATTCAGCGGCGGTTAAGTTCTCCTCTGAGATCGCCGATACAGAAATCGCTTTTTCCAATCGATTTTGAAACGCTCCAAATTTTGATCTTTGAGCGGATACATATTGAATCGCCCCATCAAAAAGTGAAATATTATCTACTGTCTTATCTAGCGGATCAATCACATCAATGCCAAGAGAGGAGCTAGTCACATTCGCCAGCTCGATATGAATAAATGGGCCGACACGAAGTTTGGATTGCTGCGCTTCAGCAAAGCTCGGCCATTTTTCCGTAAATGCTTTCAGCGGATTCAGTAAATCGGCATTCACGGTGTCAGGAACAGCACTATGATCATCTCCGCCGCCGATAGCCCCTGTATCTGCATCTCCTAGCACAATTCCTGAATTGGCCAAAGTAGCATTCGCTTTAAAATCAGCGAGAAACCCAGCGGTATCTACCCCGATTAAATCCGTCAACGCAGCATCAAGTGTTTTTTCATTTCCACCAAGACTGCCCAACTTAATTTCGTCGAAAAGAGCTTTAATCCCGCCGGTAATTTGTTGATCTAAATATTTTACAGCGGCATAAGCGGCAGAATAATCGGCACTCGTACTATCCCATGTATCAATATTATTCTTTAATGCCGTGAAATTATTTCCAGCCGCAGCTAAATCACCTGCCAAACGTTCATCAGCCCCCGGAATAAACTCCGCTGTTCCCTCTTTAAACCATGTCGGCAAATCGCGGAAATTCGTCGTTCTTCCCATAACCGCATGCACCATTTCATGAGCGATAATTCGGTCATTCGAAATCCAGGCTCCTCCACCATTCGGCATCTCAACAGGAGAAAAGTCGCTCATATCCAAAACAAGCTTTTGGTTAAAATAACGGCCATCACTGCCGCTCGGATAATAAGACCCTTGTACCCAGGCTACACGGCCATCACCGGAATTTTGAACAAATTGAATATCCAACGGCGCATCATCCACGCCTGCCTGTAATCCATAATGTGTAGCAATTAAATTTTCACTGTTGCTTAGCCAATACTTTTGCAGCGCTTCTACAGCCAACTTTTGATCATTACTGTCAGTCGTTGACGTTACATTTAACAGGTTAATTGTGTTGAATTCCGTTGTATTCGCAATTCGATCCACTTCTTTAATAATCCCGTCCCACTCATTCTTAATAGCTATGCGATCACTCTCTACTAACGTATCATTCTTCGCTTGAACAGCCAGCTCACGACCTCTTTGCAATAAAGCATGCACCTCGTTCAACCCGCCCTCGGCTGTTTGCAACAAAGAAATGCCATCCTGCATATTCCGCTGTTCCTGGGCTAAACCGCGAATCTGCCCACGCATTTTTTCTGAAATTGCGAGCCCCGCTGCATCATCACCTGCACGATTAATCCGCAGCCCGGACGACAATTTCTCCATCGTCTTATTTTGTGAATGATTCACTTGTGTTAATTGACGATATGTATTTAGCGCCATTATATTATGCCGAACAATCATACACTCTCTCCTTTACACTGTGGAAATAACATAAATTTATAACCAAATAATCATTAAAGACGATGAACTCGAGACTTTATTCACCATATTATAAATCATTCCTTCCATCTGATTCGACAAAATTATTAGAAATTTCCCGACACATCAGGGTACATCCACGATATTTTCCTAGTTACGCCCCGCTACCGTTGATATCTGTTCTATTAACCACTAGAAAACTCTGCCTATGACAATTTATAAAAGGAGAGTGCCAAGCATCATCTAACTTAATGCCTGGCACTTAACATATTTATTCGAAAAAACTTTTAATAGCTTCAATCACTTCAGTTTGAATATCCGTTGACATAAACGGCCACATCGGAAGGCTCAACACTTCATCTGCCGCTGTTTCTGACCATTCGAACGACCAGTTCTCACCTTTGTATACCGGGAGTTTATGTAAAGGTACTGGGTAATAAACCATTGATCCAATCCCTTTCTCCAACAAAAACTGCTTTAATTCTTCTCTTTTACCATTTAGCACGCGAATCGTATATTGGTGATACACATGTAAAACATCACTATGGTCTTTCGGAAGAATGATTTCTTCTAAATGACTTAAGCCATCTTGATAGCGAGAAGCAATATCTCTTCTTCTATTATTATAATCATCAATTTTAGGTAATTTTACTCGTAAAATAGCTGCGTGCATTTCATCTAATCGAGAATTATATCCAAACAGTTCATTATGATATTTTTTCTCAGATCCATGAGCACGTAACATTTTGATCAGTCGTGCTATTTCCTCGTCATTAGTAGTAACTAAGCCACCATCTCCATACGTACCCAAATTCTTTGTTGGAAAGAAAGAGAAGCAGCCGACATTACCAATACTCCCCAATTTTTGACCTTTGTATTCTCCTCCAAATCCTTGAGCAACGTCTTCAATGATTTTTAGGTCATGCTTATCAGCAATTGCCTGAACTGCATCCATATCACTTGAATGACCGAATAAATGAACTGGAAGAATAGCTTTTGTATTAGGTGTAAGCACCTCTTCTATTTTATTTGGGTCAATATTGTATGTTTCTAGATCAATATCAACAAAAATCGGTTCCGCACCAACTTGATGAATCGCTTCTGAAGTCGCAAAGAAAGTGAAAGGTGTCGTAATCACTTGATCCCCTTGATCAATTCCGGCCGCTCGCAAACCGATAACAAGCGCATCCGTTCCAGAGTTCACACCAAAGGCGTATTTTACTCCTAAATAATCGGCTACTTCTTGTTCAAAAGACTTCACGTTTTGACCTAAAATAAACTGACCTGAAAATAGAACACCTTTCAAAGATTCAATCACTTCTTCATGAATACTAGCTACTTCTGCTGACGGATCAAAAATCGGAATCTTAATCATTGTTGACTACCCCTTTATCTCCTTGCTCTTCTAATTGACCACCTGCTATAACATAGTGGCGGTCACAGTGAGAGCAATTTGCTTTATCATGTACGATATCTAAACGCTCTCCGCAAGCACAAACCCAGCCGATTTGCCTTGCGGGTACTCCAGCAACTAAAGCATAAGCCGGCACATCTTTCGTCACAACTGCACCTGCGGCCACCATAGCACAGCGACCAATCGTCACTCCACACACAATCGTTGCATTGGCTCCAATTGAAGCTCCAGCTTTCACTCGTGTTTCCTTATAGTCCGAACTTGTATTACGAGGAAAGGCGGAACGTGGGGTTTTCACATTTGTAAAGACCATACTAGGTCCACAAAACACATCATCTTCTAATACAACTCCCTCATACACAGAGACATTGTTTTGAATTTTGACGTTGTTTCCAATCTTAACTCCATTTGCGACAAATACATTTTGACCTAAATTACAGCGCTCACCAACGATCACTTTCGGCATCACATGCGAAAAGTGCCACACCTTCGTTCCTGAACCGATTTGCACTCCTTGATCGACATAAGCTGATTCATGAATAAACACCGAACTACTCATTTTCTTCACCTTCTACATTAGATGCTCGCTCTAGAATTTTCACAACAGCCACACCATTTTCTCCATCCGAAATAGGGTTAACCCTTTTTTCCATACAATCTAAGAAATGCTGACATTCGATCGTAAGCGGCTTACTTTCCCCTTGGAAAATAATTTGACTGCCCGTATCACGATTGGATAAATCACTGTTAATGCCTTTACGATGCAATGTCACTGTCTGAGCTACCTCGTCATATACAAGCATCCCTTCTGTCCCGATCACAGTTAGCTTTCTAACAACTTCTGGATATAACCAAGACGTGTGTAAATGAGCTTTGATCCCTTTAGGAAAGGTTAAATGTAAATAAACGTCATCCTCAATGGACTGCTGTATAACACTTTGACCCACACTTTGTACATCTACCGGCTCTTCACCAATTAAATATAAAAATACCGCTAAATCATGGACACCAAAACTCCATAACACATTCTCAACTGAACGAACTCTTCCTAATTTAAGACGTTGTTGATGCAAGCTAACAACCGTTCCAATGCCACCCGCTTCAATCACTTTTTTGATTTCTTGAATAGCTGGTTGATATAAAAGAAGATGACCAGCCATAAGAATACACTGGTTTTCACGGGCAACTTCGATTAAACTTTCCCCATCACGACTAGATAAGGTCATCGGTTTTTCGATGAATACATCTTTTCCCGAAAGCAGACACTCTTTCGCTACCTCATAATGAGTAAAAGCGGGTGTCGCAATCACCACTCCATCGATCTCTGGATTTTCTTTGATCCAATCAATTGACTCATAAACAGGAATAGCTGGATATTGCTTGGTTACCTCTTCTCGTAACGATGCACTCGCTTCTACTACAGCACCTAGAAAATCTAACTCAAAAAACGTACGAACTAAGTTTTTCCCCCAATTCCCTGCTCCAACGACAGCTACTTTTTTCATGTTATCCACCTTCTATAATCGATAAAGTTTATGTATAACCGGTACATCTTTCATCGCATTTCTCGTATCAAAAATCAACTTCGCCTGTTCGCCGATCATTTCATAGTCAAAGCCTGAATGATCTGTTGTAATCACCACAATATCAGCCGAAGCTACCACTTCTTCTGTTAAAGCCACTCCTTCAAATCTCTTGCCACGATAAGTAAAGCCGTCAATATGCGTATCGCTAAACTGCACATGTGCCCCTTTTTTCTCAAGCATCTCCATAATATCCAATACCGGCGATTCGCGGTAATCATCAATATCCTTTTTGTAAGCCACCCCTAACAACAACACATTTGAATATTTAATTGGCTTCGCTTCTTCATTTAATAAATGACCGATTCGTTCTACAACAAACTCCGGCATACTATTATTAATCTCACCAGCAATTTCAATCAGCCGTGTATGGTAATTATATTCGCGAGCTTTCCACGTTAAATACCATGGATCAACAGGAATACAATGCCCGCCTAAACCTGGACCTGGATAAAAGGCCATAAAACCATAAGGCTTCGTTTTCGCCGCATCAATCACTTCCCACACATCTAGTCCCATGCGATCACATAAAATCGCCATCTCATTCGCAAGCGCAATATTAATGTTACGGAACGCATTTTCTAAAATTTTCTCCATTTCAGCCACACCAGGACTAGATACTGTATGAACTTTTCCTTCTAATACTTGCTCATACAAAGCAGCTGCCACTGCTGTACAGTCTTCTGTCATTCCTCCGACTACTTTTGGCGTGTTCTTCGTATTAAAATGCTTATTCCCTGGATCGACCCGTTCAGGAGAATAAGCCAAATAAAAGTCTTTCCCACACACAAGCCCTGTACTTTCGAGAGCAGGCTTAACGATTTCCTCCGTCGTCCCCGGATACGTCGTACTTTCCAATACGACCAACATACCTGGATGTAAATACTCAGCAACCGCTTCAGATGATGCCTTCACATAACTAATATCCGGCTGCTGATAATCATCCAATGGCGTCGGCACACAAATAGCCACAACATCGACAGCCTCTAATAAGCTATAATCTGTCGTCGCTTGAATACGCCCTTCCTTTACAAGCGTTCGCAGCTCATCTTCAATAACATCCCCAATATAATTAATTCCTTGATTCACAAGATCCACACGTGTTTGTTGAACATCAAAACCAATGACATCAAATCCTATCTTTGCCTTTTCAACCGCTAAAGGCAAACCTACATAGCCAAGGCCGATGACGCCGATTTTGCATGTTTTTGACTCTATCTTCTTAAGAAGCTCCATGGGTATCAAATCTCTCTTCTATAATAATTTCTTTCTCTTTAAATATCGGTCAAAATTAATCTCTTTACACAAGTGTATAAATTTTTTTATAACACTATTTATAAAAGCTATAGCATCTAGATGAATAAGAACCTGCTTATTGAGCAAATTAAGTACTAAGAAAAACCTATTCTTTATTTAAATTAATACTTCATTTCTCATTTTTTTGGTCGATATTATTAAAAGAAAAGGAAAACTTTTTATTACTACACTTTAATTAAGAAGGGTTTTTTTATGAAAAAAACAACAGATATTAAAAATGAAACAATTTTTGTAACTGGTGGAGCTGGATTTATAGGATCTACCATAGTTGGCTCATTATTAGAAAGCAACAAAGTAATTGTTTATGATAACTTTTCTCGCAATTCAATTAAAAACAAACCATTTTTTAACCACCCTAACCTCACTCTCGTTGATGGAGACATTTTAAATCTTCCTTTTTTAAAAGAAAGCATGGAAGGAGCAAACTACGTTATTCATTGTGCAGGTATTGCTGGTATTGATACCGTCGTTAAAAGTCCAATAACAACTATGCAAGTAAATATGGTGGGCTCAGCCAATGTACTAGAAGCAGCAAGTAAATTGGAAAATTGCAAACGAGTCATTTGTTTTAGTACAAGCGAAGTTTTTGGACAAATTGCTTTTCAATCTAATGAAACTAGTCCTGCGGTGCTAGGAGCAGTTGGTGAAGCTCGTTGGACATACGCTGTTAGCAAGCTCGCTGAAGAACATTTAGCTTATGCTTATTATAAAGAAAAAGGTCTTCCTACCGTTACAGTTCGTCCATTTAATGTATATGGTCCAGGACAAGTTGGTGAGGGAGCATTAAAGACTTTCATTATGAGAGCATTGAAACACGAAGATATTATAATTCATGGAGACGGAACACAAATAAGAGCTTGGTGTTATATAGATGATATGGTAGATGGTGTCATTCGCTGTTTAACATCACCAAATGCAGTGGGAGAATCCTTTAATATCGGTAACTCAAGAACTGTAACAACGATATACGGTTTAGCTAACACTGTTATCCGAGTTTTAAATTCAAATTCTAAAATAACATTTGTTCCTAAATCCTCAGCTGATATTGAATTGAGAATACCAAGTGTTGCAAAAGCGAAAGAAGCTATTGGTTTTTATGCTACAGTAGACCTTGAGGAAGGTATTGCAAATACTGCTGAATACTTTAAGGGAAAAATTACCGTATGATAAAGTTATCTAAACCCATTATTAGCGAAGAAGCCATTCAAGCTGTGACAGACGTATTAAGAACAGGAATGCTTGTACAAGGTAAATATGTTACAGAATTTGAACATGATTTAAAAGAATATATGAGCGCTCAATATGCTTTGGCTGTTTCAAGTGGTACAGCGGCATTACACATTGCACTAGCGGCACTTGAAATAGGAAAAGGGGATGCCGTTTTTATTCCTGCTTTTACATTTCCAGCTACAGCAAACGTTGTAGAGTTGCAAAAAGCACAGACTGTTTTGGTAGATGTTAACCCTTCTACTTACAACATTGATCCAGTTAAATTAGAAGACACCATTTTAAATTACTCAGGGAACAAAACACCAAAAGCTATCATCGTCGTTCATGAATTTGGCGCTCCCGCTAACATGACTCAAATTATGGATATTGCCAAAAGGTACAATCTGTTCGTGATCGAAGACGCTGCTTGTGCTCTTGGTACGACATGGAATGGACAACATGTAGGTACTTTCGGAGATGTTGGTTGCTTTTCTTGGCATCCAAGAAAAGCAATAACGACCGGAGAAGGTGGTGCGGTTGTTACCAATAGTGAAAAATTAAACGAAAAGATAAAACTTTTAAGAAACCATGGGCTAGAAAAATCAATTAACGGTTCAATAGACTTTTTATTACCGGGTTTTAATTATAGATTAACTGATTTTCAAGCTGTCCTTGGCCTACATCAATTAAAAAACTTTGATGAATGGGTAGAAAAAAGAAGAGAATTAGTCGATTATTATTTCGAATGTTTACAAGACTGTTCTGTCGTTACCTTGCCCGATAAAATAGATGGTCATTCTTGGCAGACATTTATGGTGAAAGTCGATCAAAAATATAACCGTAATTTGTTAATTAAAAAGCTTAAAGATGCTGGTATTGAAACTAATCTAGGCGCTCAAGCTATTCATATGCTCGCATATTATAAAGAAAAATTTAATTACAATGATAAAGATTATCCAAATGCAAACGCCTCTTATCAGCAGGGATTAGCTTTTCCTTTACATCCTGAACTAACCAAACAAGAGATTCATTATGTCATTAATGAATTTAAAAAAATCATTATGCGGTGAAGAAATGGTTAAAAAAATAATTATTTTAGGAACAGGCGGTAACTGTATAGATATACTAGACACTATTAATGAAATAAACGAAAAAGAATTTAAATATGAATGTGTTGGCTTTTTAGATGATAACATTGATAATTTTGAAAAAACATTTTGGGGAGTCAAAGTTCTAGGTCCTCTATCAAAAGCGAAAGAATTTATAGATTCTTGCTTTTTCATAAATGGCATTGGGAGTGAAAAGAACTTTTTTTTAAAGGAAAAAATCATTGCAAATACAAAAATTCCTATAGAACACTTCGAAACGATCATCCATCCTACGGCTAGTGTATCTAAGATGTGTAAAGTAGGAAAAGGAACCGTTATCTTTCAAAATGTAACAATTACATCTAATGTAAATATAGGAAATCATGTAGTTATACTCCCAAATTCGGTTATTAATCACGATTGTATCATTCAAGATTATTCATGTATTGCCAGTAGTGTCAACATCTTAGGAAAAGTATTAATAGGGAAATCATGTTACTTAGGAGCCAATAGTTCTATTAAAAGTAACGTAACAATAAAAGATTATTCTTTAATAGGAATGGGTAGTAATGTACTTTCAGATGTAAAAGAAAATTCTGTTATGATTGGGAATCCTGCTCGATACTTAAGAAGTACAAGATAAACATAAATAGGAGAATTAAACATGGATTATGAAAATACAATATTTTTGACCTTTGATTTTGATTGGGCATGTGATGAAGTTATCTCTTATACAATAGACTTGTTAAATAAACACGATGTTCCTGCAACATTTTTTGTTACAAATGATACCCCTATTTTAAATAAACTAAAATATAACTCCAATTTTGAACTTGGTATACATCCTAATTTCAATGACTTATTAGCTGGTACAAGCCATGAAGCTGCTGAAACGGTAATTTCAAAAATCAAAAAAATTGTACCCGATGCAGTTAGTGTTCGTTCACATTCATTTAACCCAAAGCTCAACTATTTTAAACCTCTTTATTAAACATGGATTAAAGTTTGATCTAAACCTCTTAATTCCATTCGAGAGTGATATTAAATTACGTCCTTTCTCCTTTTTCAAACACTTAATACGAGTCCCCTTTTTTTGGGAAGATGATGTTCACTGTATAAATATGGAAAGTAGAAAAGACCTTGATTGGAATGTATCACACTACCTTAATAAAGATGGGTTAAAGGTTTTTAATTTTCATCCTATACATGTTTACCTTAATACAGAAAGACTCGATAGATACTATCGTATCAAAAGCTTTTATCATAATATTGAAAAACTTGAAGCGCATCGCTTAAAAAATGATCTTTGCGGGACTCGTTCTTTTTTAAATAATCTAATAGCTGAAGCCAAAAATAAGGGGCTTCAATTCTCAACAATTAAAGAAATTAATATCGATTATGAATAAATATAAGGAGAATTTTAAATGAAGTTCGATCTTACACAAATATCTAACATTCTTGGAATTCAACTACCTTTAGATGTTCATTTTGATCTCTTAGGACTTGTTGATAGTAATAAGAGTAATACATTAACCTTTATAGATAATAAAAGATTCTTACATACTCTAGTCAATAACAAAAATATTTCAGCTGTATTTGTTACACAAGAGTTGGCTAATGAAGTACAACAAAAAAACTCTAGCATTCAACTAATTATCTGTGAAGATCCAAGATATTCTTTCTATTTTCTATATAATCATATTTCAAAGAAAGAATATAAAAAAGAATATAATGTCATAGATAACACTGCGAGTATTCATGACACAGTACATATAGCTGAATATAATGTAAGAATAGGTAAAAATGTAATTATCGAACCCAACGTCACTATACTATCTGATGTTGTTATTAAAGAAAATTCTATTATAAGAGCCGGAACAATTATAGGATCAGAAGGCTTTGAACATAAAAGAACAACAAAAGGAATATTATCTGTATTTCACGATGGAAAAGTTATAATTGATTCAAACGTTGAAATAGGGGCAAATACATGTATTGATAAAGGATTTTCTTTTAGAAAGACCCTGATAGGTAAAAATACTAAAATAGATAATCTGGTACACATCGCTCACGGTGTTCAAATTGGTGACAATTGCTTAATAGCAGCTTCTTCAATGATAGCAGGTAGCGTAACTATTCAAAATGATGTCTGGATTGGTCCTAATTCAAGTATCTCTAACAACATTAATATCGGACATAATAGTTTCATAACAATAGGATCAGTCGTCACAAGAGATGTAAGTGAAAATCAACAAGTAACGGGTAATTTCGCTATACCTCATAATCAGTTTTTAAATAATTTTAAAAAGACTTTAAAAAATAAATAAATCTTACCATCTTGAACATAAATTTTCTGTTCAAGGTGGTAAGGAAATAATATTAGTCGTGATAAATAAGGAAAAACACCCTAATGTAACTACTTAAAGTAGATTAACATACTGGATTACTATCTTTAAACAGTGGGCTTATATATTTGTATCAACTGTTGCGCAATATCTAAATCATTATGATATTTTTCTACATATTTTATCCCTTTTTTTCCTAAAATATTTCGCAAGTCAACATCTTTAATTAAATATTCAATTTTCTCCTTAATATTATCTGGATTAGCAGACAAAATGGGTAAATCTTCTGGATAATAATCCTTCATAAACTCACTTATATAACTAATAACTGGCTTTTCCATCGCCATCGCCTCTAGTGCAAATAACCCATAGCCACCTCCATGCAGTTGATCTATAATGATATCTGCCTCTTGATAAACACGTTTCGCTTCTTCATGAGACATATTCTGTACTAATTTATATTCAAAATCATAATTTAATTTTAATTCTTCAATAGCAGCATTTACAAATTTAGTACCTTTAAAATCTGAAGATGTTGGAGCATGAACAATTACTGGCTTTGTTTTTCTAAATTCAAATTCTGGGTTAGGAGTGTATTCACTGAGATTTAATGCTTGGCGAACTATATGGACTCGATTATAAAATCCTTTGACGTATTCATATAATTCAGCATCAGCAATGATACAATCATCTATATAGCTACCTAAATAGTGTAGTTGTTTTATTATTTGTTCCTCATTGTCATTTTTACTTTTCGCATAAGGATTTAACTTGTTAGCAATTGAAAGTCTTCTTACGTCCGTTCCCCAATGATGCATAAATATTTTTTTCTTGTTTTCTTTTAATAAAGGAAGGTCAGCTAGGTTAGGTAACAAAGAGGTATTATAATGGAAATGAAAAACGTCAAAGGTTTCGTTTGCTGCTTCAAAAAGTTCCATTGTTACCTTATCTCTATCTTCTACTTTATTAATGTCTAGTATATGTGCATTATCATAACTGAGATAACTCGGATGATAATTTATACCAAATGAAGAAACGTTAGAAAATTGATTTTGGGCTTTAACTAGTGTATTCATCTGATTCGCAATTTCAATTGTTCCATGCAATATTTTTAACTCTTTACTTTGAGATTTGACTTCAAGTATAGAATTGATTACACCTTTTTTCTGTATTTCAGATTTAATTTCATTTGCTAAGATAGACAGATAATGAGAAAAATACGGATAAGTCTCGCCTGCTTCTTTTAAATATTTCATAGCAAGCTTTTGGTTACCTTCTATATATTGAAGTTTATACAGATGCATAATCATTAGAAATTTTTCTTCTTTATTTTCATGAGTACTATATATAAGACGAATATGATTTGGATTAAAAGTATAACGAATATTTTCAATACCTTTTTCTATATATCTATTAAAAATCTCTTTTAAATTAAAAACAAAATCTTCTTTTTTTCTTTTATTTTCCTCAATTCTAGAAAGAAGTAGCACATTAGCTATCGCAATATATACTCTATTGCTTTGAAAATCATTAAATCCAAAATCATTTCTTAAAGATTGCAAGAAATACTCTTCTTTTTCTTCTTGATCAATTAACACTTTGACAATTTTTTTGATGACTTCACTATTAGTTTTTTTGAAGAATCGATTTAAATAGTTGTACTCTATTAAATACTTAACAAATTCAATTATAATTTCATCCGAAAATTTAATAATATCGTATTTATTAATAAACTCTGTCAGTAGCTTTCTTTTGTTATCTGTAATTCGAATTTGGTTTAATAACCCATAAGCATCTTCATTGGTAGAAAAATTAATTTGAAAACGTTCCAATTGATCTTCGTCAAAATCATTTTTTAATATCTCTAAATAATTAATGTAAGGATGACGTTGTTCTTCTTCCATATTTTTATATAGATCGAGTAACTCTTCTACTTTGTTCTCTAAAATGAATACTTTCGTTAATAATTTAGCCTTTAAAGCTTGGTTCTCAATTTTATCCAAAAACATTTTATAAGGAGTTAAAGCATAAATTAGGTTAGAGTCCTTATAAATTAGGTCGACGATCCGATCTAGTGTATTGTTGCGTGTGTCTTTATCAAGACTATACATTTCTATCGCTGTAAAATTCGATAAATCTAATTCATTTTTATGATATTTTTCATGAAGATCCATGTATCTCTTTAGTGTTTCCAAACCATCTTCATACTCTTCTAAAGCGAAATAGGCATGCCCCATATAATAATACAAATCCAGATACACCTTGTTATAAGTTAGACCTTCTTTACAAATTTCTATCACTTGTTTAAACTTTTTTGCATTTAGAGACATGCGAGCATATTCACCAAACACATAGTATCTGTGAATAACCAATTCTTCCGCTTGTTTTTTCATTGATTGATATGCTTTTTCAATCTCTTCTAAAGCTATAATATCCTCATTGTGCATCATATAAGATCTAGCTAACTGAAAGCGATAATACACATGTTCAGGATCTTTCTCTAATTCTTTCCTCAGCATACTCGCTGTACGTTTAAACTTCTTTTCCATCAATTCCTTATCTTCGTTGATGTATCCATAATGCATAAGCCATATATCTGCAGTTAATACCGGATGCTGATAAATAGGTTGGTTATGTATGGTTCCTTTATAATGAAATGTTCCATTGTTCCGAAATAAACGTTCTTGAACATGATAAACATATTTATTCAACTTAATTGATAATAAATTTTTTTCTCTAACCCTAATCGTATTACAACTATTTATCTCAGAGCTTGTTAACAAGTTCATAAGTTCGCTTGGCGTTTCAAGTTCTTCATCCGCATCAATAATAAAAATCCATTCTCCCTCTGCGTATGAAATGGAAATATTCCTCATATCTGAGAAATTCCCATTCCATTCATGAAAATAGACTCTTTGTGTATATTCTTTAGCGATCTTAATCGTTTGGTCTGTTGAACCGGTATCGACGATAATAAGTTCCGTATAGCTTGTTTCTAATAAAGGTTTTAAACTATCTAAACAGCGACGTAAATTCTTCTCTTCATCTTTAACAATCATGCAAATGCTTAATTTTTTATCCATGTGTAATACATCCATCCCAGTAAGATAACAATGGCTTTAGTTCATATTGAAGAATGTCTCCCACAAACAAATAGTCTTTTCCCTCAATCTTATCTAGTAATAATCCGACTTTTTCGTTAAATAAATCAAGACCAAAATCAACCACACCGTTCTCAGTTAAGATCATAATACTCTCGGTTAAAGTAGATAGATCCTCTAACCAAAACGTTAAACTTTCAGTAGCTTGTACATTATCTATATTCATACAAATAGTATCAATACGAGTTAATAAATTTTGGATTAATTCTTTTAATGAATATTTCAATTCAAGTAATTGTGCTTCCATAATGTCTCCCTTTTAAAAAAGGCTGACTAATAAATTAGTCAGCCTCCTTAATTGTTGTCACAAAAGTATCAATTAACGAAGTAATTGAAGTACTCCTTGTGGTTGTTGGTTTGCTTGAGCAAGCATTGCTTGAGCAGCTTGAGCAAGAATACCGTTTTTAGTAGATTCCATCATTTCTTTCGCCATGTCAACGTCACGAACGCGAGACTCAGCTGCTGTTAAGTTTTCAGAAGACGTACCTAAGTTGTTAATTGTATGCTCTAAACGGTTTTGGAACGCACCTAGTTTAGAACGTTGTGCTGATACATCTTCAATTGCTTTGTTCACTGCTGAAATAGATGCTTCCGCAGCCCCAGAGCTACTTACATCGATTCCATTGATATTTAAAGCAGTTGAACTCATATCTTCAATTGCTACTTTCATTGTTTGTGAAGAGTTCGCACCAATTTGGTAAGTTAAAGAGGCATCGTCTAAATCAGTTACTGCTTTACGAGTAGTGAATGTAGCTTCTTCACCAATTGAGCCTGTGCTTAATGCACCAATAGTAACTGCAGCATCACCAATTGTTACAGTTCCACCACCAGAAGTTGTTACAGTAGAAGATACACCCTTAGCATCAGTAACAGATAATGTGTATACTCCTCCAGTAGTCGCTGAAGTGATTTTTACATTATAAGTGTTATTTTCGCCGATTGTACCAGTAGATGCAACACCTGTGAAGATCGCCTTATCAGAAACTTCATTAAATGTTGCTGATTCTGCTTCTGCATTTACACCACTTAAATTACCATTCAATAATTTCTTAGTATTGAACTCAGTAGTGTTAGCAATACGATCAATTTCTTCTACTAACTGATCTACTTCTTTTTGAAGTTCTGCACGGTCAGTATCTGTGTTTGTATCGTTCGCAGATTGAACAGCTAATTCACGTACACGTTGAAGGATTGAGTGTGTTTCGTTCAATGCACCTTCAGCTGTTTGGATTAAAGAGATACCATCTTGTGCGTTTTTAGAAGCCATGTCTAAACCGCGGATTTGTCCACGCATTTTTTCAGAGATTGCTAGACCTGCAGCATCGTCACCAGCACGGTTGATACGAAGACCTGAAGATAATTTCTCCATTGATTTAGATTGTGCATTTGAAGCACTGTTTAATTGACGGTGCGTGTTAAGAGCCGCAATATTATGATTGATTCTCATGATTAATTTCCTCCTTGAGTTATGTAGTTCACGTCCATGTGAACATCATTTTTTAGGGATCACTAGGTCGGCCGCCCTGTTTCTCCCTTACATCATTAATATCGGAGGGAGAAGAAATTTCTTTAATAGTTTAAGAAAAATTTTTTATCTTTTTTTATTTGTGACGAAATGATGGAGATAGAAAAAAGAACTCCATATTTGAAGTTCTTTCGTTTTATCATTATTTACTTTTTGGCAGTAGACTGAATAAATCTTTTACTTCATTGGAAGCAGACTCATTTTCCTCTTGGATCGCTAAGTATACTTCTTTCCGATGGATATCCACATGCTTTGGTGCGTTAATGCCTAGTTTAATTTGATCCCCTTTGACGCTAATGACAGTGATTTCAATGTCATCACCAATTTGGATAGCTTCACCTGTTTTTCTTGTTAGCACTAACATGATGAATTCACTCCTTTTCAGCCCCGACTAGGAAGATGGAGTGGCGGATGTGATAGCGGTTATCGTTCAAAATCACTTGCTTCGCTTGTTTATTCGTTGTGTTCAAAATGATCGGTGCTTGTAAGTTGGCTGTTGTTTGTTCGAATGGTTCTTTGACAGTGAGAATCGTATATACCGCTGCTTCTTCTGCTTTTTCTAATTGCAATGCCTCAACAACTGCCTCATCTAATTGAATATCATACTCCGGAAAGAAGGCAAACGGGTTAGTAACTACAAAACCAAGTTCTGGTGTGCTTGTTGATTGCAGGACGAAAAAGACGTCGTTGTCTGGAAAAGCTAACAGCGTAAATTGTTTTTCGTCCGCAAAGCCTGGAATGCCTTGATTGAATGTCCAAACGTCTTCTTGATTGATTTCAACTTGTCCGTGGTATTTTGTTTCGATGATCATCGTCTCACGTTCCTTTAGTTAGATTTCCTGTTCGTAGTTGATGCCTTTATATTTCAAGTTCACAAAGTCAATGTTGACAGAAGGATATTGCTTCATGGATACATGAACTTTACCTGGCTGATAATCATGAATAGGCTTCTGTGGCCGTGTGTTATTGATAATCGGATTTGTTTTGACATCAATCTGCACTTGAGCTGGCTGATAATCGATTTTCACACTGCCTGCGGATGGAATGTAGCCGATGTTAAATTCAAGCTCGGGTCCTTCACTATTGCGCTGTGCTTGTTCCGGAATCGGATCGCCGCCGTTTTCGATCATCATCAGTTCGTCCCCTTCAGCGGCTACGCGTGCTAGCCCCTCGAACCAGTCTTGATAGCCTTGCTGAGCAAATTCTTCAATCCGCTTAGAAATGTTTTTTAAATCCATATCTTCGCGTGCTTTTGTTTGGTCAATCGTTAATTTCGATGGCGTCGTTTCAATCGTGAGTTCCGCGGGCGGTTGCTGTAGATCAAGCTCTGCGGATGGCTGTTCAATTGATTGCACCGGCTTTTGAATGTCGAGCGCAATTTGAGCCTGTTGCGTTGTCATTCGGATTTGCGCTAATTGCATAAGATCACCTCGTTTACAAAAAGGTAAAGGGAAAGTGCCGAACTTCCGTTAAATAGGGAAGTCAGGCACTTTAGTTAAATTATCGTAAAAAGTCCATTAACGTTGGCTGAATAATTCTCGCACCAATGCCAAGAGCCGCCCGATGAATCGCTTCTTGCGTTTTCAACTCTGTGATGACTTTTTCCGTGTCCACATCTTCGTTTTCTGACATCACTCGTTTTGCAATCACTTCTTGCTCATCCACTCGTTCTTCCATTAGTTCAATCCGATTTAAGCGAGCTCCCATATTGGCGCGCTCAAATGTCACGGCATCAATATGCGTATCTAGCTTAGACAGGAATGGGTTAATGTCTGCACCGTTTTTGCCATCTTCTAAATTCTTTATTAGATCATTTACATCTTTAAACAAAGCATCATTAAAGACATTTTTCGGATTGGCATTTACCTGAATTTCTACTCCTTTTGAGAGTTCGATGAGCACCGCTTTATCATTTTGAGAAACCGTTGGCGGATCAACAGACACATCCACCGGTTTATTTAATGTGTCCGTTCCATTAAATAAATATTTATCCCCGAACTTGGTGTTGGCAATTTGCGCTAAATGTTCTTTTAACTGCTTGACTTCTTTACTAATGGCCTCTCTTTGACCTTCTTCATACGTATCATTACTAGCTTGCACAGTTAACTCACGGAGACGTTGCAACGCTTGTGTAGCTTTATCAAGTGCCGAATCCGTATTTTCCGCCCAGTTATAAGCTTCTGAAAAGTTTCGCTTATATTGTTCTATCTCTAACACCGCTGTCCGATACGTCATTCCCTTCATCGCTACAACCGGATCATCTGACGGTCTCGATATTTTCTTCTGTGTATTCATTTGTTCTTGCAATTTTCCTAGTCTTTCATAACTGTTAGAAAGATGGGTTAGCATGTTGTTAGATAACATTGATTGCGTAATACGCATCATTTATTCACCTGCCTGATTGATTATCTGCCGACGACGCCCATGCCATTAATAATTTTATCTAGCATTTCATCGACGACTGTAATATTTCGTGCCGCTGCGTTGTAAGCGTGTTGATATTTAATTAAATTCGTCATTTCTTCATCTAGTGAAACAGAGCTGACGGATTGACGGTTCTTTTCTACGGTCTTCGCTAACACTCCGCTATTCTTCGTTAGCCGATTAGCCTCCAAGCCATCGACGCCAAGCCGACCAATGACTCCTTCGAAAAAGGTCTTAATGGAACCTGATTCAATAGGTAAACCATCCGCTGCTGTTAATAATTTATCGGAAATTTTCCCTAATGCGATTGCATTGTTTCCGTTCCCGCCATTAGATACAGGCTTAGAGGGATCCGTTGTTAGATCAGCTTTTTCTGTTGAAGCCGCAATGTCTTTTGGTAATAAATTGTTCATTGTGATATTTTTAGCAGCATCTTTTTCAGTTGCCAGTCCAGTAAAAAAGTCTTTTCCTTTTGTCTCTTGGTTTAGTCCATAACCGTCATCATGAACGTCATTAAACACCATTGCAAACGTATAGGCAAGCTTATCTAAATCATCTAGCATATTCGGATAAATACCTTTCACATCCGCTCCGTCTTTATACCCGTATGCTTCCGCTAATGCCTTTAATTTTCCTTGAGTGAAATCTGTGATCTGTATCGTTGTACCAGTATTTACTTTAAAACCTGTCACTGCTCCATCTGGTAAATCAGCGATTCCATCACCGTCACTATCGATCGCAGCATTTTCTGATTCAACGTTGATTTTATTGACTGTTGTCCCTTTAACTAATTCCACTGGGGTGCCATCAGCCTTAATCATGGAAATATTATAAACACCCTCGGCAATCTTGAGTGCATGTCCACCTGTTTCTACTGGTTCCACTTTGATATTCATATGCTGAGACAATTGATCGACTAATACATCCCGCTGATCATACAAGTCATTTGGCAAATACCCATGCGGCTCAATTTCTCCAATTTGTCTATTTATATCACTGATTTGATCAAGCAAAGAATTGATTTCTTTAATGTTGACACTAATTTGATTGCCAAGATCTTTTTGGACAGATGAAAGAGAGCTATGCAAGTAATGAAACGTATCAACTACTGCTTGTCCGCGCTCTAGCACGACGACACGTGCGCCTTCGTTTTCTGGATGAACGCTCAAATCTTGTAGCGATCCCCAAAATTCACCCATAACCGCCGACAATCCATTTTTACTCGGCTCATTCATAATGTCTTCCATCTTGCTTAAGGAATCCGCGCGAGCTTGCCAGTAGCCAAGTTTGTTGTTTTCCCCGCGGAATTGCGTATCTAGGAAGCTATCCCGCACCCGCTGTACAGACCCCGCTTCGACTCCCGTTCCCATTTGTCCAGGAATGTTCGGGCGGTTCATACCTATACCTGGATAAGGTTCTGTCGTTTGAAAGTTAATTCGTTGGCGCGTATAGCCTGGTGTGTTGGCATTGGAAATGTTATGACCGGTTGTGTATAAAGCACTTTGTTGTGTGAACATGCCGCGTTTGGCGGTTTCTAGTCCATGAAAAGTGGATCTCATATTGGTCCTCTCCGTTCTTTTAGTTCATTTTCATTAGAAGAAGCGGTGTGTTGCTTCACCGCTTCTATCTGTTTAGGCTTGCGAATCAAACATGGAACGCTTTGACTGTCCCGTTTTTCTTTGGGCCGGATGGCTGTATGTTGGCTGTTCGGGCTGCGGCCGCATGAGGCTCATACTCATGTTGACAAATTGTAGCGATTGATAGATCAATTGCTGATTCAGCTCGTTTTGTTCTTTCAGTTTCGTCACTTTTTCGGTGAGCCCCTCTTTCAGCGTTTGAAGTGTACGCTTCTCTTGTTCGGTGACCACTTCTTGACAGTCAGTGAGCGTGGCGTCTATCTTTCCTGTCAGAGCAGCCGCTAGTGTTTGCCGCTCTTTTTCCATTGTATTGATGGCAGCGACATATTTCTGCTCGTCCTTGAGCAATTGATCGAGTCCGTTCATATCGTTTTGTTTCATAATGTCTGTTTTCTTTTCCGCTAGCGTGTAGAGCATATCATGCAGACGGTTCATTTTATCCAGTACATCGATTAATTTCTGTGCGGACATGATGTCTCCCCTTGCTTTCTCGGCGGTGGGCCGCTAGTTATTTATGGTTTTCTAAAGAAATGGATCAGTCCATTGGCGATCTGTTCCGGATTCGGCTGATACTCGCCATTCGCCACTTGTTGTTTCAAGCTCGCTATCTTCTCTTTACGTGCTTCTAAGAGCTTAGAGGCTTCTTGCATTTCTTTAGCCGTTGACGAAATTTCGACCTTATCCGCTGGCATTCCGAAAAGTTTCTTATTTTCCTCTTGTTTGTTCAACTGCTTTTGGTATGGATTGATTCCGGATACGCCTGTTCGTTGAATTTTCAATGCATATCCCTCGCTTTCTAATTTCCCTTTTGCTACTATTTTGCCTTTATATCGGCAAAATAAAAGGAAAGTTTAGTGACAATGACTAAGTCGACTTTCCTATTTTTTCATTTTAAAGCTTTTTCTTATTGACGGCATAATAAGTCGCTTGTCGCTCGCTCTGCTCTTTCTGGTGTTGAAACTTTTCTTCCTTCTGTAATCTCTTAATATCCTCTTCAATTTGCTCCGTGCATTTTAGACAAAGCTTTCCTTTGCTAATGATGGCCCCGCAACGATCACACGGATAGCCCATATTCGGAAAATGAGCAGCGTGGAGGCGGCCTTTCTTCATCCATTTATGAATGAGTTCTTCTTCCACTCCCGTTGCCTCTACTACCCGCTCAATAGTGGCGGCGCGATTTTCCCGCTGACGCAAAAATTTATACACTTTTTCATACATTTCTTCTTCTTCCCTGGCGCATTTCGAACATACATCACGAAAGGCATTGCTCATATATAAGTCGCCACAACGGGGACAATTAATGATTTCACTCATGCTTATTCCTCCAATTGCTGTCTTCTATAACTATTATCCTCGAACGAGTGTAAAGGAGCAAACTTCTTTAGCTCCTGCTTCTTTCAGTAATTTGGCTGCTTGTCTCAACGTAGATCCTGTAGTATATATATCGTCAAAAATCAATATTTTTTTATTTTGACAATCATTTTTTTCATGAAGGTGAAACACTTGCTTGCTGTTCATACGTTGTGAGCGCGATTTCTTGGACTGCTTTTCCGTATGCACACGCCTAAGCATTTCCGTTACGTCAACGCCTGCTTCGGTGGCCAATGCCTTAGCCTGATTAAACCCTCGCTCATGAAGCCGCTCATCACTTAATGGAATAACGGTCGCTTGATCATAATCGAGCTTTTCTACTACGCGGCGAATGTCCGCCGCAAAACTGCGAGCAAGCACATAATCGCCGCGATATTTAAAGCGGGCGACCCATTCCTTCATCGCCTCATTGTACATAAACAAGGAGATATTTTTTTCTAACACGCCTTGAAAGTGCGGATCTTCTTCCCAGCGCAAGCAGTCTTGACACCAGCCATTCTTTTTGTAGGCATCTTCCAATTCATTCAGTGGTCGCGAGCACATTTGACAGCGTTCTCCTTCAATTCGCACAAAAGCAGATCGGCATGTATCACATAGCTCCGCTGCTTGCTCGATCAATAAAAACTGGCGCCAATTCAAGTGCAACATCGTCTCTTCGTGGCATAATAGACAGCGACTCATTCATCAATCAGCCCCCTTTCCCGCCCTTCTCTGTTCATCGCTTCAACATGACTAATTGCCCGAAGCATCGCTTTCGTACGACCGAAGTGAAAAAAGGTAACCGCTCCATCTGGAAAATCCGCACTTCGCCCCACCCGGCCAGCAATTTGCACGAGCGCACTTTCGGTGAAAATGTCGTCCTCCGCTCCGATCACCGCCACATCAATATTCGGAAACGTGACCCCTCGCTCTAAAATCGTTGTCGTTAATAGAAAGGGAAGCTTTTTTTCACGCATGAGCGTCACTTTTGTTTTTCTATCAGGATCTTCCGCATGCACGGCTTGCACACGCGGGTCTAGTTTCTGAAATAAGGGAAGAGCTTGTTCCATGATGTCAATATGCGGGAAAAAGAGGAGCGCTTGTTTGCCTGATGCGAGGCGTGTTTTTAGCCATTCTTCGACGTTCGGTGGAATTTTCCCTTTCGTAAATGCTTTTTGCCAACGACCGCACCAACGCATGTAGGGAACAGGGAGCGGATGGCGATGAAAGCGAGCGGGGATCTTGATAAAGTTTCTTTTCCCTAATTGACAGTCTGTTTGCCATTGTTCATTTGGTGTTGCTGTTGAATAAATAAGGGACGAATTTCGTTTACGAGATTTTTGCACAGCAAATTGCAGGGCAGGATCATAAGAGTAAGGAAAAGCATCGACCTCATCGACAATCATGACATCAAATGCTTCTTGAAAGCGGAATAGTTGGTGAGTGGTCGTAACAACGAGAGAGCTGTATTTATGACGATCGGGACTGCCGCCATAAAGAGCCGCGACATCCACACCCGGGAACACTCTTTGTAGTCGCGGAGCCAATTCCAGAACGACATCGGTTCTTGGGGTGGCGATGCACACTCGCTTTTGCGCTTGCAGAGCAGTTTCAATGCCGTGAAATAATACTTCTGTTTTTCCCGCACCGCATACGGCCCAAATAAGCCACTCGCTATGTTCCTGCACCGCCTCGACAATGGCATCAGAGGCGGTGCGCTGTCCTTTTGACAACTGCCCCTTCCAATTCAACCGGCCATCTTCATGCTTGGTTGGCGTCGGGCCTATCCAACACACGAGCCGGGAACACTCCGACACGCGCCCCATCATCAAGCAGTTTCGGCAGTACGTGCATATTTGACCACAGCGAGCACATGGGAATTGGGCAAAAAGCTCCTCACTATGATTGCCACATCTCGCGCAATGATAGTGATTTTTTTCTTTGGATACACCTTGGAGAAATCGAACCGGTTGATCATGAAGGGAAAAGGGGATTTCTTCTTCGAGCAATAATCGACCGGAGAGGAAGAAGGCTAGTTCTTGATTCATGTCATTCAGCTCCTTAGTGAATGGGGATTGGACTTACCACTCTATTATAAAGGAAATAAGCGGGAGAGTATGTTAATTTTAGGTGAGGGAAGAGAGGGAGTGCCAGTTGAATGATCGACAATCCCTCAAAATACAAAATGAGCCATCCCTCTAGAGAGATGGCTCGCTGCCTTTATTATTTCTTCACCCATCCCATACCGAGTGAGCCTTCGCCTAGATGTGTGCCGATGACGGGTCCGAAGTAGCTGATACCGAATTCAGCTTCCGGAAAGCGCTGTTGTAGGCTTTCACGCCACTCATGAGCCTCTTGTTCACGATTGGCATGAATAATGACCGCTTTAAGCGGCTCGCCTTTTTTGTAATCCTCTTCGAATAAGTCAGCGACGCGTTTTAATGCTTTTTTGCTTGTACGAATCTTTTCGAATGGAATGATGATTTTATCGACAAAGTGAAGGATCGGTTTCACTTGCAGCAATCCGCCAATGAAAGCTTGAGCTCCGTTGAGACGGCCTCCGCGCTTTAAATGATTTAAGTCATCGACCATGAAATACGCCCGGACGGATGATCTCATCTCTTGCAGCGCCGCCATAATTTCTTCCGGCCTCTTGCCTTGATTGGCTAATTCCGCCGCTTTCAGCACATAAAAAGCTTGCGGAGCGCAACTAATTTCGGAATCGAAGGAGTAGACATCGAGGCCTTCTACCATGTCTCGGGCAGCGATCGATGTTTGGAACGTGCCGCTAATGCCGCTCGATAAATACACCCCGACGACCGCATCATAGTCTTTAGATAGATCTTCATACAATTGCACAAACTGACCGATCGGCGGCTGAGAAGTGGTTGGAAACTTTTCTTCACCGCGAACTTTCTCATAAAATTGTTCCGCTGTAATATCCATTTCTTCCCGATACGTGTCCTGTCCGATAATTACACTTAACGGGATCATATGTATGTTCAATTGATCGCGCAATTCTTTCGAAAGATAGGCTGTACTATCCGTTACAATTGCCGTTTTCATATTTATACCTACCTTGTTTTTAAATTTGACGTTAGAAATGCCATATTCTTTTTATTTTATAAGAAAAGAGTAGCTTTTGCACCATTTTCGTACAATTTTATTATCCGTCATAACGAAAAGGCCTCTCCCAAAAAGCAAAGCCTTTAGGAAGAAGCCTTATCTTTTCTTACTTCTTAATTAATACCGCTGTGAAAGTCACTGGACCGTTTAGAAAAACGTCGTCTCCGCTTGGTTGTAATGTTACTGTGTAAGTTAAGTTGTCCTCATTAGAGTCAATTTCATCTACGTGAGCTAACGGTTCCACTACTTGATCATCGTCACCTTCGTCATCAATTTCAATGACAGCTAAATAAATCTCTTGACCTGGAATGAATACCGCTGGGCTTCCCTTATAGATTCTCATTAGCACTGTACGAACATTATTACTATCGTTGTCTAATCCAAAAACCCCATTTAACCAAACAAGATTGCCTTTCTTCACTTCATCCAAAGTAACGGAAGCGACAGGAGTTTGAACGTTAGCTGGCAATTCAAAACGGTTGGAAATAGAGATATTCGGCTCTAGTGTATAAAACTCGAAATCAACAAAACTTGCTTTCGGCTGTTTGTGAGAATGTTTGTGAGAATGATGATTGTTCCCTGCCTCTTCATGGTGTCCACCACAATGTCTACCCATTCTCATCACCTCCTTTCTTATACTTCTAGTAAATGCAAGAAAGGAAGAGTTTGAATGGGTTAAAAGTTTAATAGGCTAAAAAATGGTTATTTCACATGTTGTCCATAGAAAAAGCAGGCTGCTCTTTGTACAGAACAACCTGCCTCCATTAAAAAATGTTCGGCCACTCGCTGCGTTTTTCTAGCATATTTCGGGCAATCTCTTTCGCGCCTTCTAAACTATGGCTTGCCGCCCAGCCGCATTGCACTTCATTGCACGCAGGTACCTCGGTAGCGGCGAGTACATCCTGCAGCGTCTGTTCGACAATCTGCAAAATATCTTCATAGTCATCATGATTAATGACCG
Organism: Bacillus sp. REN10; assembly: GCF_016820555.1. Lineage (GTDB taxonomy): Bacteria > Bacillota > Bacilli > Bacillales > Domibacillaceae > Bacillus_CE. The sequence goes on from NZ_JADHDW010000005.1 coordinate 105,041, forward strand.
ATAAATAATAACCCGTTTGGCAACCCATAGGACTAATATCAACAATCTGGTCGGAGTGATTCCGGCTGAACTCGGCCATCATATGCTCTAATGAGTGAAGAGCTGGCATGTCCATATGTTCTTGATTCGGCTGACAAAAACGAAGATCATATTTATGAATTTTGTCTCCATTGACTCCTTCTTTCATGCCGGCTAAGCGAATATATGGCGCCTTTACCTTCGTATGGTCGAGATTAAAGCTTTCCACGTTCATGCGTTGTTGATTTGTCATGTCCTACACCCCTTTGACTGAAAATTGTCTTTATTATAACAATTTTTAACCATTATTGCATCGCAGACAAAGCGGCTTGTTTCCATCCTTCTTTTTCTTTTTTAAACGTCATCACTTGGCGTATTTCATCTTCTACTTCTTTCCCCGTCTCTAAATCCTTAGTCACCGACTTCATCACAATAAACATATGAGCTTCTTGCTTTTTTTCATCATATTGAATAATTTTCGTATGTTGCGGCTCCATATGTATATCAAAAGCGTCGAAATATTTTTTGACATATTGACGCTCTTCCTCTAAATCACGAGAAGTTTCAGAAAGCGTATCAATGTAACCATCTAAATCTTTAGCGTTAAAGGTCGAAATATGCTGCTCAAACACAGCCATAATTTCTTCTTTTACTTCAGGTGGTAAATTTTTTGCTTCCTCAATCGGTTGCTTCACCGTTTGACTTGGCGTTTCATTCGTTTCTTCCGCTTGTTTTGGCTCTTCCTTCTTCTCTTGCTTCGCTTCTTCCGCTCCACATCCAACCAGTAGAGCACTAATGAACAAAGCCAATCCGCCCCATTTCAACCTTAGCACATTCATCCCCGTCCTTTCCGTACTATTGTATGTTAAAATGGAGTCATTCCTCAACTGAAAGAGACAAGAACGAATGATAAAGTGAGTAGATACTTCATGAACAGGTCATACTATAGATGAACACCATGCCTTCAAATGAAAAATGATCCTTTTCGAACCGTGTTCTCACTGAATCATTCGCTTTCGACCAATAATCGACTACTTTTCGTACATAATTGTTCACAACCAGACACATCACACAAAAAAAACGCCCGCCGTAGCGGACGATCTTTCATTATCGGACTTCGACCCAGCCTTTTTTAATCGCAGTCACAACTGCTTGGGTACGGTCATTGACGTTCATTTTTTGCAAAATATTGCTGACGTGGTTTTTAACAGTTTTTTCACTAATGTACAAAGCATCACCAATGCCGCGGTTGCTTTTTCCATCCGCTAGAAGCTGCAGCACTTCACATTCGCGACGCGTCAATAAATGAAGCGGACGGCGCACTTCTACTTGTTGGAAACCCTTACCTTTTCCTTCATCATTTGCCAACCGGCGATAATCTTTAATGAGATTGTGGGTCACGCGCGGATGCAAGTAAGATCCTCCGTCAGAAACAACTTTGACTGCTTCAATTAAGGCATCTGCATCCATTTCTTTCAATAAGTAACCCATCGCTCCGGATTTCAAAGCATGTGTCACATAATTCTCGTCGTCATGAATGCTCAAAATGATGACTTTTGTATTTGGAAACTTGTCCACAAGCGCACGTGTCGCTTCTACACCGTTGACTTCCGGCATATTAATATCCATTAACACAACATCTGGGCTGTGCTCGATGACAAGCTTCATAGCTTCCGCTCCATCATCTCCTTCAGCTACCACCTCAAACGAATCTTCAAATTCTAAAATCCGCTTAACTCCCTCACGAAACAATTGATGATCATCGATAATAACGATTTTTGTTTTCATTCTACTTCCCCCTCTATACAATACTATTCTAAAATAGGAATGCTAATCATAACGACAGTTCCTTGATTTGGTTTAGATTGAATCGACAGTTCCCCCTCTAAAAGCTCTAGCCGTTCTTTCATTCCCATGATGCCAAATGATCCTTTCTTTTTCTCATTGACATCAAATCCTTTGCCATTGTCTTTCACAACGACTAGTACATTCTGTTTACTGATTTCTAGTTTGACGGTGATCTTGCTTGCTTCAGAATGTTTAAGAGCATTTTGCACAGATTCCTGTATGAGTCGGAACAAGGCTACCTCTAATTTGGATGGAAGACGCTTTTCAACCCCCATATTTATAAAATCAATTTGTGTCGCCTTATTTAATGATTGTGTGTATTCTTCAGTTGTTGCCAAATATTTCTTTATAGTTGGAATTAAACCTAAATCATCTAACGCCATTGGACGCAAATCATAAATGATTCTTCTTACTTCATACAAAGCGGAACGAACCATCTTCTTTAAATCGCGCAACTCTTGAAAGGCTTCTTCTACATCCCGTTCTTTATATAATTTCTCGATTAAGTCAGATCTCAATAGAACGTTGGCCATCATCTGAGCAGGACCGTCATGAATTTCCCTTGACAGTCGCTTCCTCTCCTCTTCTTGTGCCTCCATGATTTGAAAACCGAATTCTTGCTTTAAGCGAGCATCCTCTAACACTTCTCCAATTCTCTTCATGTCTTGGTTTAAATAGTTTAAAACAACAGATACTTGGGCGACAAGATGTTCCGCTCGCTCAATCGTAGATTCAACCGACAATAGCCGCCTTTCTAAATCGTTTCGCCTTTCAATTAATTGCTTCTCACTTTGCCTTGAAATAAGCAGCTTCATTTGCAAATCATGAGCTCTTTCATATGTCTCGCGGACAAATTCTTCCGAATAAGCATGAAAATTCTTACTGACTTCCGCTAACCTCTTTCGCGCCATATTGACTTTCAGTTCCAGCTGATCTTGCTCTTGAATCAACATATGTACTTGATCACGAACAGTATTGAGCTCTTTGAGTAATAATTGGTGGTCCTTCCTACTTTGTTCGGCAATAGTAAAGATTTCTCCTTTGCTATTGTCCACGGTTTCAATGATTTTTTTTAATATCGTATCTAAAACAGCTATATTATTGTTCATATTCAACATAAAATGTCCTTCCTCCGACAATACCATTTTACCTGTATATTTGATTTTTCACTAGAAAGAACAAACAGTTTCATGGAAATTTAATTAAAAAGGCACATATTTGTCATTTATGTAATATACCACTAGGCCTTAAGTCTTTCTATTCATTATTTACAAACTCCTTACTCACTATGTAACCGTTATAGCCTACGATAAAACATACTTTTTCCCTATGGGGACGATGGTATTATAACATGTGAATTTTTAACTTATGTTAAGGTCACATAACGGTTTGATTAAAATTTGATGTAAGAAGCGATATCGCTTTGTTCTTTTCCTATTTTTATATATGATTAAGTAGGATTCATTCTCTATGATCCATGAACTTACTAGCAATACTTTTTTCATAATGAATTGGAGGCAGGTCTATTGTTATCTCAATATTATACGGTCAAAGGCTATGGAGAACATGAAATCGTTATACAAAAATCGCGGTTTATCGCCTACGTCAACCGGGCGGAAACAGAAGAAGAAGCCCAGCAATTTATCGCTGATATAAAAAAACAGCATTGGAATGCGACACATAACTGCTCTGCTTATATGATCGGAGAAACAAACTCCATTCAAAAGGCCAATGACGACGGCGAGCCGAGCGGAACAGCAGGAGTGCCAATGCTTGAAGTGTTGAAAAAGCGAAATTTAAAAGATACGGTGGTTGTCGTTACCCGTTACTTCGGGGGCATTAAATTAGGGACAGGTGGATTGATTCGCGCTTACGGCAAAGCTGCTTCAGACGGAATTACCGCAACGGGTGTCGTTGAGCGCCGTCTCATGCAAATTATGAAAACAAAGATTGACTATACTTGGCTCGGCAAAATTGAAAACGAATTACGCTCCTCTGTTTATGCGATTAAAGATATTCATTATTTGGATACGGTCGAAATTGAAACATTCGTTAAAGAAAACGAAAAAGATGCATTCACTGCATGGATGACCGAACTAACGAATGGACAAGCCACTATACATGAAGGCGAAGTGCTTTACCAAGAACAACGGATTGACCCGAATTAAAAAAATAAAATTTACTGTTAAATGTAATCATAGTAAAATGAAGTGTGGGTCATTTGATCAAGTGATCAAGGTATGAATAGCTGTATTGAAAGATTAATTATTGAAGGAGTTAAGGAATTCATGTCAACAGAAAGACAACGTATGCAAATGCGCAAGAGGCGAAGAAGACAACGCCGCATTGTGTTTCTTGTGTTACTCCCATTATTGTTTCTCATATTTACTGCCGCTGGTTATGGTGCCTTTTTATACAAAAAGGCAGAATCCGTTTTCACAGACTCTTACCTTGATGACGGACGTCAAAAATCGAAGCTTCGCGATGCTAAAGTTCATCCATTGAAAGATAATATTTCCATCCTATTTATCGGAGTAGATGAAAGTGAATCACGCAAGAAAGAATTTGGAGAAAAAACACGTTCAGACGCTTTAATGCTCGCGACATTAAACATCGAAGATAAATCGATCAAATTAGTCAGCATCCCTCGTGATTCCTATGTGTATGTTCCTGAAGTCGGATACAATACGAAAATCAACCACGCCCATGCTTATGGTGGCCCAAAAGCGACAATTGAAACAGTAGAAGAGCTATTCGACTTGCCTGTGGACTATTATGTCCGCATGAACTTCTATGCCTTTATGGATGTAGTCGATGCACTCGGCGGAATTACCGTTGATGTGCCATATGAATTAGAAGAAAAAGACTCTAGAGACTCACACAATGCCATCCATTTAAAAGCAGGAAAACAAAAGCTGAACGGTGAAGAAGCATTGGCACTTGCCCGCACCCGCAAATACGATAGTGATATCGAACGCGGTGAACGTCAGCAGCAATTGCTTAAAGCGGTTGTCAAAAAGGCGATCTCTGTCAACTCCATCACAAAATATGACGAAATTTTAGATGCTGTCGGTGCGAATATGCGAACAAATATGACATTTGGAGAAATGAAGGCCCTGATCGAATACGGAAAATCCGGTAGCCTGAAATTTGACACCATCACTCTAAAAGGAGAAGATGGAAAAACAGACGAAGGTGCTTATATTTACCAGTTAGATGAAACGGAATTTGAAATTGTTAAAAAGAAACTAGCTAGACATCTTGGATTAGAAGAATAAAAAAACAGTACCTGGAAACGGGTACTGTTTTTGGCTTTCCTCGTCTCTATTAATCTAGCATGTAAAAAAAACAGCTATCGACACTCATCGACAGCTGTTTAATTGATGATCAGTTCTTTTTCACTCGAACGCGCATCAAGTTCATTAACGGTTTATAGTCGGAGCCAACAAGCCCCACACTTTCCACAAATAATTCAATCGCTACCACTAACACCGTGATCAGAATTAGCGCGCCCCAAATGGTCGCCATCGTAAAAATAACCGCGGCTAATCCAAACATGGAAGCAATCGCATAAATAATCACAACCGTCTGCTTATGCGTATACCCCATGCGCAACAAGCAATGATGAAGATGAGATTTATCTGGAGCAGATAGCGGCTGCTTATTCACTTTTCGTCTAATAATCGCAAAGAATGTGTCCGTAATCGGCACACCGAGAATAATAATCGGAATAATTAACGAGACAACGGTGACATTTTTGAATCCCAGCAAAGCGAGCACGGAAATGATATACCCTAAAAACAGCGCCCCCGTATCTCCCATAAAGATCTTAGCTGGATGAAAATTGTAATGTAAAAATCCAAGCGTGCTTCCTAATACTAGCAAAGCGACACTCATTACATACAAATCGCCTTTCATATAAGCCATTAAGCTAATGGTAAACAAGGCAATTGACGACACACCTGCGGCTAGTCCATCGAGTCCATCAATTAAATTAATCGCATTCGTAATGCCTACAATCCAAAGAATCGTCAGCGGAATACTTAAATAGCCAAATTCCATTTGACCGCCGAACGGAAGGTTAATATCTTCCATTTGTACACCACCATAAACAACGACCACGAGCGCAGCGAGCAATTGCCCAGCAAGTTTGACTTTAGCTGATAATTCAAAGCGATCATCCAGCACGCCCGTAATGATAATGATGATGCCGCCCAAAATAATCGCTAAATTAAAATCAGCTTGAGGCTGCAACACAAACATTCCAATCATAAAGCTGATGAAAATCGCCAATCCTCCCATACGGGGCATAATCCTCTGGTGTACTTTACGATAATTCGGTTTGTCCACTGCACCAACAGCAATCGCCAATTTCTTCACAAGCGGCGTAATCGCTAGCGATGCGATTAAACAAATCACAAAGGCAAGGGCAACCATGTAGTACCTCCTTAAAATAATGAGCAAATGGATATATGTTCATCTTAAATCATTGAAGTCAACATCATTATTTTTTACAACATAAAATAATTTTACAGCAACTCATCTTACATTTTCTCATAAACTGTTTTTTTTTCAACAATTTAATTGTAAATTTTTCTGTTTCAAATCTTTTACAAATTCCATACATGTTCGAAATATATCCTCAACCGCTAATTTCACTGCATTTACAAACCAAAAAAACATTTTCAAAATTGTCGAACGAAGTCTGTTATGATGGTCAACTGTTGTGTATTTTGGTAAGATTAAATAATGATTTAAAGTGATTTTTGAGGAATTACTCTAAGGGAGCGTATAACTACATGATTTCGTTTTTAAAAAAACTAAGCGATTCAAATGATCAGCGCTTAAAAAAATATTATAAACTTGTCGAACAAATCAATGCATTAGAAACTGCTTTTGAGCAATTAACCGATGAGGAATTAGCCCAAAAAACAGTCCAATTTAAAGAAAGATTAGCTAACGGGGAAACGATTGACGACATGAAAGTTGAAGCATTTGCCGTCGTCCGTGAAGCTGCTAAACGAGTGCTCGGCATGAGGCATTATGATGTGCAGCTCATCGGCGGTCTCGTGCTCACCGACGCCAACATTGCGGAGATGCCAACAGGGGAAGGGAAAACGCTTGTCGCTTCGCTTCCAAGCTATTTGCGTGCCCTTGAAGGAAAAGGTGTTCATGTCATTACAGTCAATGAGTATTTAGCACAGCGGGACTGCGAAACGATTGGGCCCGTTCATGAGTTTCTCGGCTTAACAGTGGGATTAAATCTCCCAATGATGGAACCTGATCAAAAACAAGCGGCCTATCGAGCAGATATTACATACGGCGTAGGAACGGAATTTGGTTTTGATTATTTAAGGGATAATATGGTGTGGCACCCGACTCAACGCGTTCAGCGCCCCTATCATTTTGCCATTATTGACGAAGTGGACAGCGTGTTAATCGATGAAGCGAAAACACCATTAATTATTGCCGGAAAGATGCCAGGCAGCTCAGAACTCCATTATATCGGTGCGCGGGTAGCCAAAAGATTTAAACGAGACGAAGACTATCACTTAGACGATGAGACGAAAGCAGTCAGTCTCACCGATCAAGGCATCGAGAAAGTGGAAAAAGCCTTTGGCGTAGATAATCTATACGATCTTGAACATCAAACATTGTATCACTACATGATTCAAGCGGTGCGTGCTCATGTGATGTTTAAGCGGGATGTGGATTATATCGTCAAAGACGGCAAGATTTTGCTTGTCGATATGTTTACCGGCCGGACGATGGAAGGCCGCTCATTAAGTGATGGCCTTCACCAAGCGATCGAGGCGAAAGAAGGACTGGAAATCACGGATGAAAATAAAACACAAGCATCCATTACCATTCAAAATTACTTCCGGATGTACCCTTACCTGTCCGGCATGACGGGAACAGCGAAAACGGAAGAAAAAGAATTTGAACAAGTATACAATATGATGGTCATCCAAATTCCGACAAATCGGCCGAAGCAACGAGTCGATATGCCAGACTTCATCTTCTCAACCACTGATCAAAAGTATCAGGCGGTTACAGAAGAAGTCAAGAAAAGACATCAAACCGGACAACCCGTGCTTGTCGGAACCACCTCCATTTTGCAATCGGAAAAAGTCGCAGAGTACTTTACAAAAGCCGGACTCTCGTTTGAATTATTAAATGCCAAAAGCGTAGAACAAGAAGTGGAATTAATCTCAAAAGCCGGGCAAAGAGGGCAGATTACGATTGCTACTAACATGGCTGGCCGCGGAACCGACATCCTTTTAGGAGAAGGTGTCCATCAACTAGGAGGACTGCATGTCATCGGGACTGAGCGTCATGAAAGTCGCCGGGTCGATAACCAGTTGAAAGGACGCTCCGGACGTCAAGGGGACCCGGGATCCAGCCAGTTCTTCATTTCATTAGAAGACGATATGTTTAGACGTTTCGCGAAAGAAGAGCTGGAGAAAATGGAGAAAAAGTTAGACATCGACGAAAATGGCCTTGTGCTCAACAAGAAAATTCATGAATTCGTTGATCGAACGCAGCGAATTGTCGAAGGAGCCAATTTCTCGATGAGGGAATACAACTTAAAACTCGATGATGTGATCAATGAACAGCGCAATATTATTTACAGCCTCAGAAACAAAATGGTGAATGAAGAAGAAATATTTGACCATTTCCTTCATGTGGTCAAGCAAGCTAGCCAACAAGAAATAGAGCATACTTGCCAGGAAGACCAACCAGTGGAAGAATGGGATATAAAGCAGCTACAAACCGCCATTGAGCTCATCCTTGGTGATCGTTCCATCACTTTACCAGAAGATATAGCAAGCAAAGAAGAAATTCAACAGATCGTCAAGGAAGCGGCTGATCACTACTGTGAAGAACTCCAAGCATTAGTTGAGCCATCTTGGGATGATTATATAAAACAAATTACCTTATCGAATATTGACCGACTATGGATCAGCCACCTTGAAAATATGACAAGGCTGAAAGAAGGAATTGGCCTTCGCTATTATCAACAGGAAGATCCGATGCGAATTTACGCGCGTGAAGGTTTGCAAATTTTCTCCATCATGCATCATCAATTACAGAAGAATATCGCCACTCAATTCGGTTCATTTGTTCATGAACTAACTAAAAAGGAGTAATCATCTAATGTTATCTTTTTTTAAAAAGAAAAGTAATGACACGAACAAATTAAAAAATGATGGACTAGAAAGCACGGTTCCATCTAGTAAATTAATAGACAATGAGATGCCTGAATCAACAGAAGAAGTCGAAACACCTCTTTCCATTCATCCAGCAGCTACCATTTCGCAAGAACAAATGTATGTCCTGCGCTTTTTAAACAATGAACTGCCGTTATTAAAGGCAAACCAATTATCGTTATCAGGCATTGAATGGGAAGAACAACCAGAAGGACTAGCGGTCTCGGCCTTCGTTCGCAACTCCGTGGATAAGGAATTGCAATTAGGGGAAGTCCGACTATTGCTGATTAATGAACAAGAACAAGTGAAAGCAAAGCATGTGTTTAATATGAAAGAGCTCGGCAGTCTGCCAGCCACAAGCAGCCGTCCATGGACCTTCCTCTTCCCGAAAGAAACGGTGATTCCATCGGTTCCTTTAGAAAAGGAGAATTGGACGCTTGCCTTTGACTTAACGTCGACGAAGCATGAATTAGATTTAGCACCAGCTTGGGAAGAAGCATTACCAGAACAGCAGAAGGAACAGTTACGAAAAATCGTCGCTGAACTGGGTACACCAAATAAAGATGAACTGAATTTCACTGGCTTACAAGCCCATTTTTCAGAAGAAGGACAATTCCATGTGACGTTATTGATCCGTAACGGTTATGAGAAAAACTTGAAAATCGAACAGCTTCCACTGCAAGTGTTAGACCAGCAAAAAGAGGTCATCGCTGAAGGGCAGTTCCATTTTGAGGACTTCGAAGTGAAAGCCAATACAACGAAGCCATGGACCGTCATCTTCCATAAAGAACTAGTGACAAAAGAACAGCCGGATTTAACAACTTGGAGCGTTCGTGTAAAAGGATAGTTTCCAAAAATAAATTGATGATATTATATCCAAGATATGAAAATTTTTCTTGTGAATATAGGTAGATATGATACAATAAAAGTGTAGTTTTCCGTTTTGTAAGTTATCGATAATATAGCGGCAACGGTTGGTGGTGGCCCGAAAGCATCTGCTCTTATAGCAGATGCTTTTTTCTGCCTAAAAAAGCTTGAATTTACAAACAATTGTGCCTAATGCTAATAAATAAAACAGAGCTGTCCAGAAAGTCCGTTTTCACTGGTTTTCTGGACAGCTCCGTTTATTTCATGGATTAATAGAATCGTTTAAAGCTATCAAATCGCGGCTTAAAATAGGAATTATCTAAACTAGTAATCGTAATGCCTTTTGATGAGCTCGCTTGAATAAATTGATTGCCTCCAATGTAAATCCCCATATGCGATATTCCTTGTTTATATGTGTTATTAAAGAACACAAGGTCTCCAGGCTGCGGATTAGATACGAAATAAGAGCGGCTATAATACCCTTCTGTATTCGTTCTTGGGATCTTCTTCCCCGCTTGATTAAAAACATAATAAATGTACCCGCTGCAATCGAAACCAGATGGCTGTACCCCTCCCCACACGTACGGAACACCCATGTGCTTTTTCGCTTCAGCAAGTAAACGAGCAACCGAAAAAGACTCATTGGCCGGTTCCTGCGGCTTATTTACTACAGGCGATTGTCCTCCGTCATTTCTTACTTTTAACGTTTGGCCCGCATGAATCATATCTGAAGTTAAACCATTTAACTGCTTCAACTGCTCGACACTCATGTCATGCAAAATAGCAATTAAACTTAAAGAATCGCCATTTTTCACCACATATGTATTGTTAGATGCTGGCGGTTTGGGTTTGGATGTTGGCGGCTTTGGTTTCGATGAAGATGGTTTCCCGCTCACCTTCAATTTCTGCCCCACATAAATCATAGGCGATTGCAAACTGTTTAGTTGCATCAGTTGCTCGACACTCATTTTGTGCATCGCTGCAATTTTACTTAAGGAATCGCCACTTTGCACGATGTATACACTAGATGAAGCAGGCGGCTTACTAGGCGGTTTCGATGGAGACGGTTTTCCGCTCACTTTCAACTTTTGGCCGACATAAATATTGTATGACTGCAAGCCGTTTAACTGCATTAACTGCGTGACGCTCATTTTGTAGCGAGCGGCAATCTTGCTCAAGGAATCACCGCTTTGAACAATATATGTACTAGAAGATGCAGGCGGCTTGGCAACAGGCGGCTTCGATGAAGATGGTTTTCCGCTCACTTTCAACTTTTGGCCGACATAAATATTGTGTGACTGCAAGCCGTTTAATTGCATCAGCTGCGTGACGCTTATTTTGTAGCGGGCGGCAATTTTACTTAAGGAGTCACCGCTTTGAACCGTATACGTCGACGCAGACGTTTTCATCGATAATTCCGGCTCACTCTTTTGATGAACCGTCGTAGATAACGGTTGGCCGCTAACAATTAACGGTTGACCGGCATAAATATTCGTTGACTGTAAGCCGTTCAACTGTTGCAACTGAGCCACGCTCATATGATAAATTTTCGCAATGGCTGATAGCGAATCACCACTTTGAACCGTGTACATTTTTGTTCCAGACGATGGTTTCGTGACATTGGAAGCAGTCACTAATTTTGGAGCTACTTCCTCAGTTGTTGGTTGTTCCATTGGCGCAGGTTCACCTATCACCTTCAATGGCTGACCCGGATGAAGAATATTTGTCGTTAATTGATTCAGTTCCTTCAGCTGGTCAACATCCATTTGATAAAGCTTGGCAATAGAAGCAAGCGTATCTCCTTCTTTGACGACGTAAACAGGATGATTCGCACCTTCCTGCTCGATCTCCTCTTCACTAACTTTTACTGTTTGTTCGGCATATAATTGATCATTGTTCAGCCCGTTCATTTTCTTTAACACTTCTACATCCACATTGTACGCGTTTGCAATACTCTCAAGCGTTTCTCCGGCCTTGACCACATGATTCTCTGCTGCTTCTGCCACTGTCACAACACCAGTTGAAAGAACCGCTGCTGTTGATAAAGTGAATAGAGTTTTTTTCATTTCGACTCTCCTCTCACACGAAGCTTTCTAAACAAAGTACTTTTGCTTTATATCGACTTTATTCTAATAGACTTAATAAGCGTACTTCCTTAAGAATCTTTTTACCTATTAATCTTTTCTTCAATTTACTTAATTAACCATTTTAATATGAAAAAAGATATATTCAAAAAGAATAAAAACCCAATTCACCTCATCCTACAGAAAAGAGCGTACTTCCTATCGAGGAAAGGAAAGTACGCTTCTCTCTATTACATGCGCTCGTTTTGGCCGATGGAATAATACTGTACTCCCGCTGCTCGCATGTCAGTAGCAGACAAACAATTTCTTCCATCAATGACTAAAGGGCTTTTCAATAATTGTTGAAATGACCGAGGAGACATGTCTTTGATCTCAGGCCATTCTGTTAAAATGAGCGCTGCGTCACTGTTCTGAAGGGCTTCTTCAATAGAAGTCGCGTAATGAATACGGTCGGTGAAAATCAAACGCGCATTCACTGTAGCGGCAGGATCATACCCTATCACCTTTACTCCTTCGTTTAGCATCGCCTCAATGATTGAAATCGATGGCGCATTTCTCATATCATCTGTATTCGGTTTAAACGCTAGTCCGAGCACCGCCACTTGCTTGCCTGCTAACGGGGACGCGACCGCTTTTACTTTATTGATAAAGTAATCAATCTGCCGTTCATTCCCTCGTTTCGCCGCTTCCACCATCGGCAGCTGGACCTCATGCTTATTCGCTACATGCAACAAAGCTTGAATATCTTTTGGAAAGCAGGAGCCTCCGTAGCCAACGCCCGCCTGCAAAAATTGGCTGCCGATACGCTGATCCATTCCCATCCCTGTCGCTACGTCGGCAATATTTCCTCCTACTTTCTCTACAAGACGAGCCATCTCATTAATGAAACTTATTTTCGCTGCTAAAAAGGCATTAGAAGCATATTTAATCAATTCGGCACTATGTAAGTCGGTCATAAAAATAGGAATACCTAGTGGCTGATACAGCGATTCCAGCGTTTGGGCTGCTTCTTTATTTTCCGCCCCAATAATGAGACGATCTCCTTTAAAAGCATCGGCAAGCGCCGTTCCTTCACGCAAAAACTCAGGAGTCGATGCGACAGAAAAAGAAAACTCCTTCTCTTGCGCTTGCTCAATCCACCCTTTCAATTGTTGGCTGGTTCCCGGCGGAACAGTACTTTTCACCGCCACAATCAAACCTGGCTGTGTCGCGTATTTTCCAATGTCATCAGCCAATGTATGGAGCGCTCGCAAATCCGCTTCCCCATTCGGCAAAGCCGGCGTTCCTACCGCAATGACAATCAATTCAGCATCCGCCATAGCCTCCTGTGATTGATTCGTAAACGTCAACTGGTGATCATATGTATATAAAGCCGTTTGTAAGCCAGGCTCGAAAATCGGTAATTGTTTCTTTTTTAATTGATCAATTTTGCAGGAATCGGTATCTAAGCATGTCACTTCACAACCTAAATGTGCGAGGACAACAGAAGTGACGATGCCGACATACCCCATCCCAGCCACTGTTACTTTTTTCATCATGGACAACCTTTCTCTTCTTTAGATGCTTCATTTACTATACAAAAAAAGACGAGCATCAACAAATCTTTGCTGATGCTCGTCTGTAAGTTCTTATTGAGTAGCTTGTAAAAAGACATTCCGGCTCGCTTCGATGGCTAACTTACTTCCTCCCTGTCCTTCTGCCCCTTCCACCATCAGTGCTAACATAAACGCAGGGTGCTTTTGATCATAAGCAACAAACAAGCCATTTTCTTTCCCGCGAGTACCCTGTTCGGTTTTCAATTCAGCTGTACCTGTTTTTCCAGCTAACGCTAAGTTCGGCACATCCGCTGCCTTCGCCGTTCCTTTTTGAACGACAAGCCGTAAATCCTTCTGTAACATAGCTGCTTCTTCTGCTGTGAACAGCGTTTTCTTCCACACTTCCGGCTTCTCTCCCGCGAACAGCTTCGGTTTCATCATCGTTCCATCATTCACCATAGCCCCGTAAGCGGAAGCAAGATGAAGCATACTCGTTAATACTTCTCCTTGTCCATAGCCTGTATCGCTTAACAGTAGCTCTTTATTTAAATCGCCATTATTGGAAATTTGCGATGTGCGAATCGGATAGTCAAACGGAAGCTTTTCAGCAAAGCCGAATGCTTTCATGCCTTTAACCATGTTCTCCGGACCTATTTCAAGGGCTGTTTGCGCGAAATAAATATTATCGGAGTAGATCAGCGCCTCTTGCAAGTTCACTGGTCGTCCCGTATCTTTCACTCGCGTCACACGATAGTTCCCCCACGAGGCATCCTTTTGCCATTGAAGTCCTGTAATGTTGCGTGCTTGTTTCGGATCCAATGTTTTCGCCTGCAAACCGATCGCAGCTGTTAATGGTTTGATCGTCGAGCCTGGGGAATACGTAGCGGCAAATCGATTGAGCAACGGTTTTTTCGGATCATTTTCCAACTGTTGATAGCGTTCATTCGTCACACCAAGCACAAATTCATTTGGATCAAACGCCGGTGAACTTGCGAGTGTCAACACTTCACCCGTTTGAGGATCAACAGCTGCGGCGGTACCTGGCATCCCTTTCAGCTGTTCATACACCTCTTTTTGCAGTTCCGCATCAATCGCGACTTTCACATCTTTTCCATTTTGAGCAGGTGTTTCAGCTAACGTCACCGGCTCTGCTTTGGCTTTTTCAATATAAATTCGATGGCCACTCTTTTCTTTCAGTTCATCTTCTAATAATTGCTCTAACCCACGTTTTCCAATTTGATCATGTTCTGAATACCCTTTGTCTTTCAACTTTTTCAGCTCTTCTCCATTAATAGAGCCTATGTATCCGGTTAAATGAGCGGTCGCTTCTTTATATGGATATTCTCGGACAGCAATTTCCTCTACCGTCGTTCCCGCCAGTTCACCAAGCTTCGCCACTTTATCTTGCTCGTTATAAGCTAGTTTTTTTAACGGAACGAAGTAACCTGGCTGTACCCAACTTTGCTTTAACTGCTCATCAATAAATTCCGGCTTAATTTGCAGAAGCTCCGCCACTTTTGCTTTTACTCCCGCCTGTTCCTCTATTTTCCCAGCGATGACACCGGCCATATATCCGCGGCCATTAATCGCTAAAGAATTGCCGTTGCGGTCAAAGATTTGCCCGCGCATTCCTTTTAATGTGTCGATGCGAATTTTATCCCCTGCTTCTAGTTCAGGAAAAATATAAGAAGGGTCCCAATCCACGAACCAATTTTCACCTTCTTCTGTTTCTTT
The DNA here is from genome assembly GCF_016820555.1 of Bacillus sp. REN10. Lineage (GTDB taxonomy): Bacteria > Bacillota > Bacilli > Bacillales > Domibacillaceae > Bacillus_CE. The sequence continues at coordinate 120,338 of NZ_JADHDW010000005.1, forward strand.
CAACTTTAACACGGCTTTCTTCTCAAACCGAATTGGTCCGGCGAGCGTATCCATTTCCACTTTGATTGGAATTTCTGCTCGTTTTTTGTCTCCCCAATCTTTCTCTTCTTTCGCAAGGGAGGTTACTTTTAAATTTTTTACTTCTAAATCTTTATAAATGTTTTGATAGCGCTCGCTAAAATCTTTTTCCTTCACCTGTTCCTTCACAAGCTGTGAAACATAACTTTTGTACATAGTGCTGAATTTTTGCTGATTCCATAGTTTCACATATTCATTGAGACGTTCTTCTGGTGAAGGCATGCGATTGCAGGCAGCTAAGCTGAACGTCAACAATAGCAATCCAATCATCCATATGTATTTCTTCATTATTTCACCTCGGAGTTTTTTTATGACTCTTTCTGACTTACTTATTATAACAAGAAACAAGGAACATTTACTGTATGGAGACAGGCTTTTTCATATGGGATACGTAGCTATGCAAAATCATCCCAATAATAATCAATAGCATGCCCATCCAAGAAATCGCGGTTGGTAGCGGGGCTGATAACAGCAGCACTTCCAAAATCACCGCAAATAGCACTTCAAACGATTGCGTGGCTTCAACCGCTCCTAATTTTTGCATATTATCTCGAACAAGATCTGTCGCGGCGAAAAATAGCACTGTTGCAAACACACCAGAAAAAAGAGCAACAAGCCCCGATTGCATCACTTGACTTTCGCTTGGCCACCCCACTGTCACGGCTGCATAGGCGGATAAAAGCAACCAAAAAGGCAAGCTTGCCAACGTCATCCCAAGCACGCGCTGATAGGCATCTAACCGATTGGAACACATGTCCATCATTTTTCGGTTCCCAAGCGGATACGCAAAGGAAGCGATCACAATCGGCCATGTACATGAGATCACCGCTTGCCATGAAAGATTGCGCGCATGTTCCATTTGCATGAAAATAACACCTAATAGAATAATAAGTGACATCGCTAGCCCGCGCACCGGAATCGTTCCACGCTGTTTTTTCGTGCCGGCTGGCGTCGAAATAGTGATGAAAAATAGCGGTGCCAGCAAGGAACCAGAAATAATAGTCATTTGCCACGTTCCCGCAATCAACCAGCCCGGACCGTAAGCCGCAGCAAAGCATAATGGTGCATAGAAAAATCCAAAACCGACGATGCTCCACAATAACCAGCTAGAAGGATGCCTCTTCATTTCTTGAAATAACGGACGCAGCCCCTTTCTCATCGCAACAACCGCAATCAACAGTGGAACCATAAACATATAACGCAACGAGGCACTCCACATCCAATGGCCTCCACCTACTTCCATTAATCGGTTTAACACAAACGTAAAAGCAAAGAAAAAAGCAGATAACACTCCTAATATAATCGGTCGCATTGAACCCCTCCATCCGTAAAAAGGCTAAGTACAATATACCGAATATTTGAAACTTATTGAAGATAAAAAGCAAAAGGTCCTATATCATGAAAATAAAAAACTGCTGGTGAAAAGGAATTCTTTTCACCAGCAGCATGTTTTATGCCCAGTAAGCAACTGAACGCTTTTGTAGCATTTCACGGTTTTGTTCCGTTGTTTTTCTTAATACTTCATTTGTCTCAAGGTCAATGATAACTCCGTAACGACGGATGAGATCAAGATGATCGATGTCACCGTTATTGTATTGTTCCATAACGGAATCTACATCTTCTTTCAACCAGTCAAGACGAGAATGACGAATAAACGCTCTCTCTTTTTCAGTGGCTGCTTCGTCAATTTCAAATAGATCGATGTCACGATCAATTTCACGAATCACCACACCATAATCTTTTCTTGCACGTTCTATAGAAACGTACTCGTCAATCACATCTTCTAGCACAGCTTTCGGATCACGCTCTAGCGGATCACCCAATCCACCGCCGCCAGCGGATGGACGTGTAAATTGATCACCTTGTTTCAATTTGACGTTAGAGAAGATCGTTCCTAAAAATTTTTCCTCTTCCGTATCTTTATTTAACCATGCACCGTGCGGAGTGGAAGGAAGTCCACCAAAGATCCCCCAAGTAACAGAACGGGAGCGGTCGCAGCAATAAGACATCACGGTTTCGTTCGCATCTGTTAAAATACCGCCTTTTTCAATCCCGCATCCACCGCGGAATTTTCCTGGTCCGGCCGAGTCCGTCACAATTTCATGCTTCGTTGTAATAACTGGAGATAAACGCTCTTGTCCTTCACATGGCTGGATACTTAATCCGACACCAAATACTGGAGATAACGCATTGGCTCCATCTTTTGAGCTGCGGCCCCCATGTCCGCCAGCCATCCAGTCGTACCACATAAAGTAGTTATCATAGCCTTCCCGTTTGTCCCAACCGCCAATGAGCAAATATTCCAGATTGAATGAACAAGCAAGAGCTCGCTCTGGCATCACATGCGACCAAAGCTCAAAGCAAGCATTCATAATTTTCTCATATGCCCCCGAACAGAAGCCTGTCACGGCTACCGGCCAGCCAGCATTAACGACTGAATTTTCTGGCAAATGAACGTGCACCGCACGATAGAAACCAGAGTTTAGCGGCACATCCGGGAAGAATGTTTTCGTTCCCGCATAAGCAGCCGATAAAGAAGCACCGAATCCAGCGTTCAAGAAACAGCCGATATAGCTATGGGATCCCGTTAAATCATAGAAAATTTCATCGCCTTTGATCGTCATCTTCACTTTAATCGGAATCAAACCTTCACCGACAGCCGGGTCCATATCGATATAATCTGTTGTTTCCCATTCCCCATCAGGAAGTTCTGCGACTTTCACACGAGTTAGCCGTTCAACGTAATCTTGCACTTCTCTAAATGCGGTTAAAATCGTATCAAGACCATACTTTTCAACAAGAGCAAGCAACTGTCTTTCACCTGTCTTCGTTGCTTCTGATTGCGAACGCAAATCTCCTAAACGTTCTTCTGGTACACGCATGTTAGAAACAAGCACATTGGCTACGTCATGAAGATATTCGCCTTTGCTCCAAATACGTAGTGGCGGAATACGCATTCCTTCACCGTAATGATCTTTCGAATTCACATCAAACGAACCTGGAACCGATCCGCCCATATCCGCCCAGTGACCGTTTAATTGCATGAAAGCAATCAATTGACCCTCGTGGAAAACCGGACGAATAATACGTGTGTCACTGAAGTGAGTTCCTCCGCGATACGGATCATTGACGATGAACACATCCCCAGGGTGAATATCATCACCGAAGTCTTCGATGACCGCTTTTGCCGTTAAATGAAGTGTTCCAACGTGTACGGAAATATCTTGTGTTCCTTGCATCACCGTGTTTCCTTCGGCGTCGCATAATGCGGCGCTGAAGTCACGGTTATAGATCACAAATGAATAACATGTTCTCAATACTTGCTCAGACATTTGGTCAACTAAGTTGACAAACCCATTTTTTAATACTTCAAACGTTACCGGATCTAGTTTGCTTTCAAATACTGTACTCATGATTCCACCCCTTCTAATTTTCCCTTATTAATTTAACGTCGGTTGTTTTTTTGCTGCTGCTTTCGTTTCGTTTCCACTTTGGCTTTGATAGGTCATAATGATGTTGCGGTATTCATCCACTTTTACTGTGAAATCAGGTGGCACAACAATCGTTGCGTCCAGTTGATCAATAATCGCCGGACCACTAAATTCAGAAAGAACTGGAATCAGTTTACGATTATATACTTTTGTTTCCACAAATCCGCCAGCTTCTTCAAAATACACTTCACGAGATTCTTTTAATGCCGCTTCAAGGGAACCCGTTGGCTCTTCTTTCGGGAACTCTGGTTTTTTCACTGTTCCGATCGCTTCTACACGCAAGCCGTAAATTTCAATACCTGTTTCTTTATCCGAGAAAGCGAACTCACGCTCATGCTCTTGGTGGAAACGCTCAACGGCATATTCAAGAGAAGTTAATGGGCGATCGACTGATACCGAAAGGGTTCTCCACTGTCCAACATAACGCATATCCACATAACGGATCAGGTTCATATTTTCTGGTTCGATTCCTTCTTCTTCAAGTAATTGGATCGCTTCTTTCTCCATAGCGATGAATTCGTTTTCAAGATCATCTTTAGAAATGTCTTCTACATTGCTCAAGTATGTTTTCGTTACGTCATGACGAACATCTACTAGTAAACATCCCATCGCAGCTGCTACGCCTGGATGTGCTGGAACGATCACGTTTGGAATGTCCATTTCTTTGGCTAAGTGAGCTCCATGAAGGGCTCCTGCTCCACCAAAAGCAACGAGAGCAAAATCACGCGGATCATAACCGCGACGAACAGAGATGAGACGAAGAGCGTCACACATATTCGCATTGGCTACTTTAATAATGGCATCAGCTGCTTCATTAACATCATAGTTGAATTTTTTCGCGATTTTTTCAACTACTTCTACAGACGCATCACGATCAATTGTCATTTGACCATCTAATAATTTTGTACTTAAACGGCCAAGAACGAGGTTCGCATCTGTATTGGTTGGTTCTGTACCACCACGGCCATAACATGCAGGTCCTGGGTCGGCTCCCGCACTTTGCGGACCATTTCTTAAAGAGCCGCCTTCATCCACCCATGCCAAGCTTCCGCCACCAGCTCCGATTGTCAAAATTTCAATACTAGGGAAACCGATTGGATAACCGTATTCAATGTACCAATCTTTCGTAATGCGAAGATCATTGTCGTACATTAAAGAAATGTCGGTACTTGTTCCACCCATATCTAAACCGATCGCATTTTTAAAGCCGCACATATTAGCAATATGTTTGCTTGCGATCGCACCAGCTGCAATGCCTGAGCTGGCTAAGCGAGCCGCATAACGAGGAACCGTTTCCGATGTCATAACCCCTCCTCCTGAGTGAAGAACGAGAATGTCGCCATCGTATCCAATATTTTTCATTTCTTTTTCAAGGGTTTTAATGTATTTAGAAATCGTTGGTCCAAGCACCGCATTCACGATCGTTGTACTCATACGCTCATGCTCGAAAATTTCTGGTAACGTGTCAGAAGATGTACAAATATACACATCCGGCAATTCTTCTTGGAAAATCTCCTTTGCCCGCTGTTCATTGGCACCGTTGACGTACGCATTCATAAAACAAATCGCAATCGATTGAACACCGCGTCTTTTTAATTTTTGCGCCAGTGCGCGCACTTCTTCTTCATTTACTTCCTCCATCATTTCACCAGAATAATCGACGCGCTCTGCCAATTCAAAGCGGTCGCGTCGCTTAATATATGGATCAGCGACATCATTGTACGCATCCCATAAATCTAGCTTTGTCCCACGGCGAATTTCCGGTACATCGCGAAAGCCTTTCGTTGTCACTAACGCTGCTTTCGGAAGCTTTCTTTCGATTAACGCATTCGTTCCTACTGTTGTTCCGTGGGAAAACATCGCAATTTGATCCCCCGTTAACTGCGCTTTAATAATCCCATCTAACATTCCTTTTTCTGGGTTGGCCGGCGTGGAAGAGGTTTTCGTTACATAGATTTCTCCCGTTTCCTCGTCAAACACAAACACATCCGTAAACGTACCCCCAACATCAACCGCTACATGATATTTACTCACCTAATTCGCCTCCAATATTTTTATTTCATTCATTTATTTTTTTTAACCGTTTCATCCTATTTTCGAAACACCCTTATTCCCCCTTTGTCCATCACCCCCTTAAAATTACGGAATATTCAGAATTTATTTCATTCAACTATTCAAGCAAGGGCTAAGCCTGCTGAATAGTCTCTTTCATCTTCTCCACCTTCTGCTCTATTTCACGCCTGATCTGAAACGCTTGGTCAATCGTCACGGCATGAAAGCGCACCTTCGATTGAGGTCGTGCTTGAGCAAGTACATTCAAGTCCGGGCGGATGACCGTTCCAACCGTCACATACCCACCCCCACCTGTACCGTCAGTCATCAAGATGATTAACTCCTCTTCGTTCGGTACAATGACTCCTCCGATCGGGTAAGGAATGTCGACAATATTGCCAAAACTGTTTCCAGACCCAAAGGGCGGTTCTTCCTCTTTATAATTCACTCGACCGCCATGTAACCGATAAGCAACTCGATTAGACTCTGTTTCAATCACCCATGCTTGATTTAAAAGACCGACCAGTCCTTCGTCGCTCACTCTGTCACAAGTAAGCCCCATGACAAGACGAATATTCAGCTCCTTTGAAAAAGAAGGTTGCGCTTCCATCGGTAACATTTTTCCCACTTGTCGAATCGCCCCTGGCAGCGGTTCATGTAACAAAAGGAGATCTCCTTTTAACAAAGGCCTTCCTAACACACCAGAAAATTCACTGGCCAAACAACTAGATCGGCTCCCAAGCATTTCTGGCGTCGCCAGCCCACCTGATACAGACAAATAAGCAAAAATGCCTTCACGAATCCAACCGATCGACAGAACATCTCCAGGCTGAACAATAAATGGCTGCCATAACGGAATCTGCTCTCCATTTAACTGAACATCCGCTGGTGCACCAGTCACAACCGCGACTGTTTTTTTCTGAAATTCCACGACAGCCCCTTTCACCATCATTTCTAGCGCAGCAAAGTGACGAGGATTTCCAAGCATGATATTTCCGAGCAAATAAGAATATTTATCGGCTGCTCCAGATGGCGGTACGCCCAGATGGTAATAGCCAAATCGCCCCATATCTTGGATGGTCGTTCGGATGCCTGCTTCTACGATGCGCAATCCCATTTAAAATCCCTCCATTATTTGTGAGATATAGGCCGCCCGTTTTTCATCATATTCCGCTCCGGAAAAAGGTACATGCTTTACCTTGTATTGATACGTATGCTTATCGACTTCTTCACGAATGTTACGGTATTCTGCTTCACTCACCGGCCGATACTTCCACAAGTCTCCTGGCCTTGCTAGAAAAAATGACTCTTGAAACATCTCCAAGCTTTGCGTCGGGTCATACACAGGAACAGCGGACAAACCGATCAACTGATAGCTGCCTGGTGATTGCGTCGGGTACACAACAGTGAATGCTCCGCCGACACCTACTGCTTCTCTCGGTGTTTTGGCTCTTGGACTCATATACTTTGGTGCTTGAATCACTTGGTCGTTTTCTACTCCAAGCGGAAAAGTCCAGGCAGTACCAGGCTTGAAACCAAGCGAAGTGACAAAATAGGGATTAGCGGAATGGGATTCAATAAAGTGCTCCTTATCCGTGAACCCATTGATCTTCATCACAAACTCAAAATTGGATTGCTCCGGCTGCTGATGACGATGCTGATCCTTTTCAATCGCTTCCTTTGTCACACGATCGTCATACCAAACAGGAATTTCAATTAAACGGCTATCGAAGTTCAACTCCGAGCGCTTGCTTTTTTCGCGATCAACCTCTTGTAAATAAGCAAGCAAATCATGAGGAGACACCTCGTTTGGATTGTAGCGAATTAAATAAGACGCATTCGCCGGATAAATTTCTACAATACCTGGGATTTGCCGTTTTCTTAGCTCATTCGTAATCGAAATGGCTTTAAAATTACTTTCTATTCTCATTTCCTTTGAAATCTCTGCGTAAATATACTCATCACCACAAAAATCAAATCGGGTTTCAGGAAAGATTAGCATCTGGGTCACTCCTTTACTTTGATGTCTTTTTCATTCGGCGGCTAATGGTCGAAGCACTGACTCCAAGCACGCTAGAGGCTTTCGCAGCGGTACCGTATTTTCCAACGGCTAATTGGATTAACTGATGTTCAATTTCCTCCACCGCTTCCTTTAACGGCATGATCCCTTTGACCGTAATCCGGCCAACCTCTTCTCCATCCGTATCCCAAATGGCTCGAAAGACATCGTTTCCAGAAATCTCTGCTTGTTTGGAAGTAACCACTAATCGTTCCATCACATTTTGCAATTCTCTAATATTGCCTGGCCATTGATAACTTTCTAATAATTGGAGCCCTTCTCTCGACATCTTCTTTTCTTTTTGATAAGCTGCATTGAACTCTTTCAAAAAATACAGCGACAATGGAGCGATGTCGTCTTTCCGCTTGCGCAATGGCGGAATCGCTAATGGGACGACATGCAGCCGGTAAAAAAGGTCTTCACGGAAGGTTCCATCTTGCACCATCTTCTTTAAATGGCGGTTCGTCGCCGCCAGCACGCGAACGTTCACGGGAATCGGCATCAGTCCCCCAATCCTCACCACTTCGCGCTCCTGAAGTACACGTAACAATTTCACCTGCATATGAAGTGGGATTTCCGAAATTTCATCGAGAAAAATCGTCCCTCCGTGAGCGGCTTCAAACAACCCTTTCTTCCGGTCGCTTGCACTTGTAAACGCTCCCTTTTCATGCCCAAACAATTCACTTTCCAACAGGTTCTCAGGAATGGCTCCGCAATTGATCGTCACAAATGGCTGTGTCGCCCGATTACTATACGCATGGATATGACTGGCGATGACTTCTTTTCCAACACCGGATTCTCCCGTAATAATCACAGTGGAATCGACGGCGGCCACTTGCTTTATTTCTTCAACAAGCTGCGTCATCACTTTCGAACGATATACCATTTTTTTATGAATGACAGGCGAATGCTCCTCTCCTAAAAGCCTGCGTTCGATCGGCTCGTCCGCTGTCACATCTCGCGAAAGCACAATTACTTTCTGAAGCTCCCCTTCTTTATACACCGGGGTGGCCGTGGATAGAACTTTACTATTGTAACGATTATGCTGGGCTAAGCTGATTCGCTGCTTTTCCTTCATACAAAGATCAACAATATTTGGTTCTAGAAGACCTTGCTGTGCGAGATCATTGACATTTTGACCGATTAAATTCGCTTGAGAAAATCCTTTCCAGAAACTTTGCAAAAATGCCCCCGCTACGCTCGTGATCATACCAGACGGATCCGTCACCATAATTTGCTCATTCGATGCGGCGTAAATCGCCTGCAATTCTTCACTTAGCTCACGAACAAATTGCATCTCACTCACGGCTTCTTCTAATAATTGCTGTAAATAAAAGACATGCACCATTCCTTGAATTCGTCCTTCACGATCAATCGGAGAAAAATGTCCCATAATCTTTTTAAAGTTAAAAGAACAGGCCACCCCGAACTTTCTCTCTCCAGCCAAAATGTTGTCTAAGTTCGCTTCTGTCTCCATAATGGTTTTATAATTGCGGTTGATGAGAATCGACCGAGGCAACCCTAAAATTTGCTCAGCTGTTTCATTCATGAAATTGACTTCAAACTTGTCATTTGTCGTGATAATTCCCATTTCTGCACTGTTAATGCTCTGGTTTAACAAAGCAAGCTGCAGCTCACTCACTGTTTGTTTCGCTTGATCAGCCGTCGCATAACCGACAATTTCATCTTTGGCGTCGACCCCAACAAACAGTTCGCAATGATGCCAAAATTCAACCCAACTCGTTTCGCGAACGAATAATACATCTTTCTCAAAATGGATCGGCTCATCGAAAGAAGAAACATGTTCAAGCTGACGAAACAATATAGAAGGCGTGATATACCCAACTAGTTCCTTGCCCTCATGAAACACAAAGGCAATATCGTGATGTGCTTCATTAAACAATTGAATCACTTCTTGCACCGTTGCTTCTCTTCCTATCCTTAGCGGAAGAGGCTTTAACACCTCTTTCCATTTCCATCTCATCTTCGTTATCCCTCCGATCTGCACTTTCACAATGAGGGAAGATCCTGTTAACGTAGTGAATACGTTTACATTTGTCTTAATAAAAGCAAATATCGTGCCAAAACTACAAAATTAAGCAAAAAATTAAAAGATTCAGAAAAAATACGCTATTTATTCACTATTTAGACAGGAACTCCTCTTGCTTTCTATCCAACTACTTCGCTTCAAAACTGCAAGAATCCTTTTAATAAATTGCAAAATTGCAATATTTGTTTGCAATTTTGCAATTTCAAGAGGATAGATACGTTGATCAGCCATTTTTCAACATCGATAGCTAATGAGTGCTTCAATACAAAAAAGATGAAGTAGTTTTGGAGGAGTTTCATAATAAAGAAAGAAGAGGCCATCTATAACCGGATGCGCTCTTCTTTTTTTGTTGATTTATTTAATCATCATTAGACGAATAATTAAAATATAATTGTAAAAATTATGTACAAGTTAAAGAACAAATAATAACGAGGATGTGAATCTCTATGAATAGAAAGATTTTGTATTCGATTGCTATATTCTTTATAATTCCCTTTTTATTAAGTGCAGGAAAAGTGAATGCAGAGAATCGAGACATAAATTTCACTCTTGAAGAAAAGTATACTCAAGTTGGTTTTAAAACATTAGAAGAGTCTATAAATGAGTTTCAAAATCATTTTAAAAAGGATGTAGCATTACCTAAAACTACACCTTCAATAACTTTTACACACAAATTCGGAAGATTCTACAAGGATAGAGAATATAAAACAAATGATTTCTTGGAGATCAAATATGTTAACGAACATATAAGTGAAAATAATTATAAACTTGATATTAGACCCCTAAAAAATAAATTGATCTTTAAAGGCAAAGGAAACCAAAGAAAATACAAACTTGAAGATGATACTAATGCAATTTATTTTGACGATAGCCTGTTTAATTGTCTTGTATTCGAGAAAAATAATTGGCAGTATATAATTGGAATTGACAAGCGTGTATCTGATAAAGTTACTGAAAAAGATTTAATAAAAATTGCTAATTCAGTTTAATGATATTTTCTAATAAAATTTCACAAACAGCTGCTTTCACCCCTCGGCCGATCGCCTTCCCTACTTCCATAGCAGAAAGCGACCCTTTGAATGAATCTGGTGCGACTAAAATATTCATCCCTATCCCCTCCTTATTTCTGCTATTTTACAATGGAATCGACAGTGACACGATTACTTTTGAGCAATGATAAGCAAAAATCAGGCAATCGTCCCCCTCCTTTCAACCATACACACGACAAAAACACCCCGCGATCTGCGAGGTGCTTTCCCCTTATTTAATATATTCTTTGCTCACTAGCATATCTTTCAGCACGTCGGACGGAATTTCAAACTCGACGATGCCCATATAGCCCGGTGCTACTTCATATTCATCAAAAGCAATTACGAGCTTTCCGTCTTCAGTAATGTAAAAGCTTTGATCCTTCCCAATTTTGGTGAATACATCACCTGGCTCTTTCGGATCAATAAAATATACTTTGTCTGAATCTGTTTGCATTTGCTGCTGCATTTGACTGATGATGTTTTTGCTAATAATGTCGACATAGCTATCATCTTTGAATAAGCTTGGCAATGTGATTAACCATTGATTCTTTTTGTCAATCGTGTCGTATTTAACGGCATTAGAAGCAGAGGCAGCTGTATTCGTTTCATAGCGTGCGATGGATAGCAATTGGTCATTGTCTGTTTTTACTTCATAACTAGTGTCTACTCCTAAGTACGAACCACCTTTCTTTTCTAGTCCATTCATTTCTTTCTTAAACTTCTCATATAGCTGCTTATTTTCTGCTAAGTACTTTTCATTGAGTGTTGCTTGTAGTTGTTCGTTCTGTAACCCTTCAACCGCCGGGACTTTCAAGTTTGCTTGATAGCTCTCTTCATCCACCTTGAATTCAGTGAACGTCACCACTTCCACGAGCTGGCCAATAACTGGAACTTCTGACATCGTTCGGGCGAAAGCCGGGCTAACATTTAAGCTAGTGACAAAAATCAGCGAAGCAGCGGCCGCTGAGAGCATCCAACCTCTATATGGCTTTTTCTTCTGTTTGCTCTTTTTAATCGCCGAATGGACCACCATTTCTAGCTCTTCTGGAATGAGGATTTCATCATATTGTTGTTTTAATTTATTAATCTGTGTCATTGGTTTTCTTCTACCTCCATTTGAATACGAAGCTTTTTGAGTCCTGTGTATAGCCTTGTTTTGATGGTATTGACATTTTCATCAAGAATCTTGGCGATTTCCTCTAATTTGAATCCTTCAAAATATTTCAAAATGATCACCGTTTTATATAACGCCGGAAGATCATCTAACGCTTGCTGCAAGTCGATATCTGTATAGTGATCTTCATTCGCTGGAGCCGTTAGATCGAGTATTTCATTTTCGACATAGCTGATTTTTTTATGCTTGCGGATAAAATCGAGCGCTGTGTTGATTAAAATTCGGTAAAACCAAGGTTTAATTGCCTCGATATCCGCTAGCTTGTCAATGGAATGAAGCGCTTTGTAAATACTTTCTTGAATGATATCGAGGGCGTTTTCTTTACTTTTCACATAGCTGTACGCCACCCGGTAATGCGCTTCCCGATTCGCAATCATATAATCTTCCACGAGTTGATATTTTCTTTTCTTTGTCATGACAATTCAGAAGCTCCTTCTTTCGATACGCGTCTCATTTTTGTTTCTACTTTATTAACGGCTAAATATGAAAAAAAGTTTGCTAGGCGGTGAAATAACGGCGAACAAATGACCATGACAGTCCTACTGTCTTCCTATATAATGAAACAGTTGAAAATTTAAATTGTGAGGTATTATTCGTGTCTAAAGCACAAAATTGGTTGTCATTAAACTTTTTCACCTTTTTCTTCACTTGGGGAATTTTTATGCCCTATTGGACCGCTTGGTTAATTTCAAGTAAAGGATTAACGATCGAAGCCGCGAGTACCGTCATTGCCGTTGGTTTACTTGTTCGCTCCTTTTCAACCTTTTTCGTTTTCCCTGCTTTAAGCAGCAAATTCCCCATCGGACTATTGATGAAAGCATTTGCGCTCTCAAGTGTCGTCTTGCTCTATTTATTTATCCCGTTTGATTCGTTTTATGCGATGATTGTAGCGATGACATTGTTCAGCCTGGTGTATCCGCTGATGCTGCCATTGACGGAGAGCATTGGAGCGATCATGATGCAAAGTGAGCGCATCCATTACGGAAAAAGCCGCTCGTTCGGATCCATCGGCTATACAGTTGGCTTATTAGTCATCGGAGCGGTCACCGCCTATTTTGGCGAGGACGCGATCATTTATGTGATGTTTCTCGGCTGTTTATTCGTCGTCATTGCGGCATTTTACAAAACACCGGCCTCCCTGCAAGAAAAATCGGAGACAACATCCGTCCCGTTTCGCTCCCTTTTTCAATCGAAACGCTTTGTGATCGCTATGATCATTTGTGTGTTAATTCAAGGAGCACATGCGTCATACTATAATTATGGTTTCTTATATTTGCAGCATTTAGGTGTAAATAATACGTGGAGCGGCATCATATTAAATATTGCCGTGATTTCAGAGATTATTTTCTTTGCAGTAGCTGACCGCTTAATGAAGCATGTTCATGTGTCTTCCATGTTTCTTTTCGCTGCCATGGCTTCGATTGTTCGCTGGACATTGCTCTTTCTTTTCCCAAATGTTTGGGCTTATCTATTCAGTCAATTACTTCATTCCTTCACATTCGGGTTGGCCCATTTCGCTTTTATCCGCTTGCTTTATCAAGAGTTTTCAAGCCGGGAAATCCCTGCCGCTCAAGGGATTTACGCCTCCTTAGGGATGGGACTTAGCACCTCATTGCTCACCTTTGCTGGCGGGTACTTATATAAAGAAACACCAGGGCTTGCTTTCTTAGGAATGGCTGTGGTCATCGTACCGGCTGTCTTTCTGAGCCTATATATGAAAAAAAGATATGATTCATCTTTTTAACCCCCACTGATTGTTAGTTGAACGGATCGGGCGTTTACGGGCTGTTGATACCCCGCCTACATGTCTGCGCTTCTTCCGCCATATTGAGGTGGGGGTCTTACAGCCCGTTAATGCGGGATAAAATAATCGAAACTGCTTTCAAAACCTTTATTTTCCCTTATACTTAAAAGGAAAGATACATACGTCAAAGGAGATGACACACATAATGAATATCGTAAAAGCAGAAGTGTACGGCATTCATTTGCCGTTAAAATCACCGTTTATTGTTTCTTACGCTACGTTCCATCACATGCCTTCGATCATTGTGAAACTAGAAACAGATAACGGCCTCATCGGCTGGGGAGAAGCCGTACCGGATGAGCACGTGACAGGAGAAAGCTTTGTCGGTGCACTCGAAATTTTGAAACATGTACTTTTACCAGCCGTGATGGGAAAAAATCCATTTCAAATCGAAGACATCCATCATATAATGAACAAACGAATCATCGCGAATCCGGCGGCTAAAGCAGCGATTGACATTGCTTGCTATGATTTAATGGGAAAAGCGACGAATTTGCCAGTGTACGATTTAATTGGCGGACGGGCTCACACTGAACTGACCTATCCGAAAGTATTAAGCATTGAAGAGCCGGAAGTCATGGCGCGAAAAGCATGTGAAGCCATCGAAACTGGATTTAAGTCGTTGAAGCTAAAAGTAGGCATCGACAATCAAATGGATGTCGCACGAATTGCCGCTGTTCGAGAAGCGGTCGGAAAGAATGTTCCCATTCGTGTGGATGCCAACCAAGGCTGGCACGTCTACTCAACAGCGATTCAAGCGATGAAACAGCTAGAGCCATTACAACTTTCTTGGCTTGAACAACCGATCCGCATCGGAGACATTGACGGGCTTGCTCAATTAAAACGCCAATCAACGATTCCATTAATGGCTGATGAATCGCTGCAAACAGGCGAACAGCTTCTTGAAATGATCAAAAAAGAAGCCGTCGATAAGATTAATATTAAACTGATGAAATCAGGTGGTATTTTCCCTTCAATCCACCTGGCAAAAACAGCGGAATACGCTGGAATTGACTGCCAAATCGGGTCGATGGTGGAGTCTTCCATCGGATCGGCAGCTGGCTATCATACAGCGATTTCTAGAAAAAACATTACAAGTACAGAATTAACTGGACCGATTTTATTCAGCAAAGATATCGGAGATCTTCATTATGATGTGCCGTATGTTCACTTGAATGAAAAACCAGGTCTTGGCCTGACAATTAATGAAGATGTACTACAAGAATTAACAGTGACGAAATTTGATGTTCAATAAGGGGGATGTCTCACTTGAGTAAAACCGACACCAGGCTAGAAAGTCGCCTGCTCGATATTTTTCATCATTTGCATACTCATCCAGAAATCAGTTGGGAAGAAACGAATACAACGGCTTATATTGCCGATTTGCTTCGCTCAGAAGGAGTATCTGTTCACACTTTCGATGATTGCACAGGGCTGGTTGCTGAGATTGGGACTGGCAAGCCGGTAATCGCGGTTCGTGCCGATATGGATGCCCTTTGGCAAGAAGTGAACGGAACGTTTCAGGCGAATCACTCTTGTGGGCATGATGCTCATATGTCTATCGTCATCGGCGCCATTTTACAATTGAAAGAGCAAGTCACGAAAGGATGCGTCCGCTTCATTTTTCAGCCGGCAGAAGAAACTGGCAGCGGGGCACTTAAAATGGTGGAAAAAGGCGTGGTCGACGATGTCGATTACTTATTCGGCATTCATTTGCGTCCGATTGAGGAGCTTCCATTTGGCCAGTTGACACCATCGATTCAGCACGGAGCGGTCACCTTTTTAGAAGGAAAAATTGAGGGGCATGATGCACACGGCGCCCGCCCGCACCAAAATACCAATGCGATTGACATTATTTCTACGCTCAATGAACAATTGAAACTGATTCAATACTCGCCGTTTGAAGTCTACTCTGCCAAAATAACTTATGTTGAAGCTGGCAGCCGTAATTTTAATATCATTCCTGGCTCCGCTAAATTTGGAATGGATTTACGCGCACAGAAAAATAACATTTTAGAAGACATGCAGAAAAAAGTAGAACAGAAAATCGAGCATATTAGCCAACTTTATAACGTAAAGATTCGCTATGAATGGCTCGATTTCACTCCTGGCGCAGAAGTATCTCCTGAAGCGGAAGAATGGCTCCGCCAAGGAATTTTGCAAACAGGGGGCGCTAGTATGCTAGCAGAACCGCTGATCACACCTGGAAGCGATGACTTTCATTTCTACACGATTCAGCGCCCGCATTTAAAAGCATCAATGATGGGAATCGGAGCTGACTTAGCACCTGGACTGCATCATCCAAATATGACATTTAATAAAAATGCCTTAAAACTTGGTGTAGATGCTTTAACCAACACTGTTTTACTCGCATTACAATAAAAGAAGCACGAGGCATGATGCCTCGTGCTCTTTTTGCTTAGTCTAAAATCGTGATATTTACCGTACGAACGCCCCAACTATAAGCGGCTTCTTCTGATGGCATATGAAGATCGATTTTGTTTCCTTTAATCGCGCCACCTGTATCTGCTGCGACGGCTGTTCCATAACCTTCCACATATACTTTAGAACCTAGCGGAATCACGCTCGGGTCAACGGCGATCACTTTTGCATTACGGTTGGAACCAATATCCATACCTGTCGCTGTAATACCTGAGCAGCCGTTACAATCAGCTGAATAAGCCGTTGCTGTCACTGTCATTGTTCGCCCTTGAACATTGGAAGCAGATGCTTGTGCTTGTTCTTGCTGAGCTGGCGCTTGCTGTGTTTGTTGTTGAGCCGGTGCTTGTTGAGCAGATGCTTGCTCAGCTGGTGCGGCCTCTTGCTGCACTTGAGCGCTGCCAGAAACAACTAATTGATCCCCCGGATAAATTAAATGAGAAGATAAACCATTCAATGCCTTTAATGACTGAACAGAAAGACCATGATTCGCTGCAATCTTTCCTAACGTATCACCACGCTGAACTGTATATTTGCCATTGCTGCTTGCTGACGCAGAAGCAGAAGCAGTTGCTGAACTTCCATTTACTTCTAATGTTTGATTTGGGAAGATTAAGTCTGAAGAGAGACTGTTCCAGCTTTTCAACTGTTCAACTGTTGTCCCATTTTGTTGAGAAATTCCCCAAAGTGTATCCCCTTTTTGTACTGTATATGATTGTGCTGATGCTGCTGTACTGAAAAGGCCTCCGCCGATCACTGTAGTAGCTGCAAGTGCGATTATTTGTTTTTTCATAATAGAAAAACCTCCATATTGTTCTAACATGCGACTTTGTTTCATTCATGCCGCTTGTAAGAATTTTTTTGTTCGGTCCATTGGCCAACGTTAACAATCTATTTATATAAACGCGATCAGGCCTCTTGCCTTTCGCTAACATGACTCATTGTAACACGGGGATACCCTGTAATGTTTTTAAGAAGTCATTACTCTTTTGTGTAGGTTTATAACGAAATGATGACAAAGAAGACATTTCGCTATTTTTGTCATCTTTATGAAATAGTTCAGAGTGTTTCGCTCTGTTAAACAGGATTGTTTAATAAAACAAAAAAAAGAAACCCTGCAACAAGCGGATTTCTTATAAACTATAAAACTATTTTTTTAATACTTTAATCTTTACTTTTCGGACGCCCCAGCTATACGCTTTCTTTTTCGTTGGCATATGTACGTCAATTCTATTTCCTTTAATCGCGCCACCTTTATCACCCGCGATCGCTTCGCCATATCCTTCTACATATACTTTTGATCCAAGCGGAATTACTTTAGGATCAACAGCAATTACTTTCGCATTCGGGTTTTTTCTTAAGTTAATTCCCGTTGCTGTAATACCTGAACAACCATTGCAATAAGCAGTATAAGCGCTTGCTCGAACCGTCAATTCCTTCGCCACTTTCGCACTGGCAGGTTTCGCTGCAACAGATGAGGAATCCGTATTAGAGACAATTAACTTCGTACCTGAATAAAGTACATTAGATTTCAAGTTGTTCCATTTCTTAATTTGATCAATCGTTGTTTGATGCTTTTGAGCAATGCTCCATAATGTATCTCCATGTTTTACTGTATAAGTCGTAGTTGCTGCTTCAACAGATGAAGCACTAAAAACTAGCGCGGCCATAATAAACGACATAATCGCTTTTTTCACGGATAAAAACCCTCCTTAAATGTTAAGCACAGTCCACATTCTATCATGCAATTATAACGGGCGTATTACACAATGATGTTTCTTTCATTACACTAATATTTCATTTAACAGAATATTCTGACCTAATGTAACAAACGAATCATTCAATCTATCACATTCTTCCAAACCACCATCCCAATTCCCCAAAAACGATTTATCACTATCCTGCCCTATTTCATCCATTGGAAAGGATATTTTTTCAACATCTTTATTATCAATGATCATTGGCTTATAATAGACTAGTGTCAAATGATTACATATAATAAGGAAAGATGTCAATTCATTCTATTTATTGGAGGATTTTCGTGATGATTTATCAATTGCAGCTAGTCAAGGGGCTGTTGCGACCAACAGATAGCTTCTACCGTCTTGAACAAGCAGAAGAGATCCGCGGGTTATGGAGCCGGTTATCTTTATTGGTTTTTTTTAGTATATTCATTTCGTTTACAAGTGGCTATTTAGGTGTCCAAGCAGAACCTGTTTCTACATATATAGTAAAAAACACTCCAGCCATTTTTGAGTGGAAGAAAATGCTTTTCGCTATTGGAGCAGCTGTCTGGGGACTGATTTATCCTCTAGTAATCATTTTTATTCCTACTCTTTTATTTTGGACATTTTTAGAAGTCAATTTTCGTAAACTCATCGCTCTACAAGCATTTGTTTACTTCATCTATTTATTAGAGTTTTGTCTG
The DNA here is from genome assembly GCF_016820555.1 of Bacillus sp. REN10. GTDB lineage: Bacteria > Bacillota > Bacilli > Bacillales > Domibacillaceae > Bacillus_CE. Next base: position 138,944 of record NZ_JADHDW010000005.1, read on the forward strand.
TTAATTGGGCTACATCTCTTTTTCGCCATCCCAAGGGAATCGTCGCCATTCACTTTAGGTGTTCTTGCTCAATATGTAACAGATAACCAACTAGTTATTAATTTCTTTAGCTTTATTTCTTTGTTTCAGTTATGGACGATTTTCTTTCAATATCAATTTTTAAAAAGAGTCAGCCCTAAAAGTCCACGCTATATCTTTTTATTAATTATGATCGTGACCTTAGTCTTTTGGGTATTTTCAGCGCTATTTACATCGATTCATGTCGAGCGACTATTTTAAAATGCAAGGAGGTGTGACCGCATGAACATAAAAAAACTGAAACGTAACGCTGTAATTACTGGTAGCGTACTTTTTATTGCCGGTAATCTATATTTAACCTTTAAAGAAGATAGTAAAGCAGAGCGCACACAGTGGGTTACTGAATGGAATCCCATCGCGATAAAGGATGTGGTTGAATCCTTCCAAACTTCAGGTGTCATCACTCCGGCCGAAGTAACGCCTGTCTATTTCAATCAAGACCAAGGAAGCTTTCAAAAGTTCTTAGTCGAAGAAGGACAAGTGATTAACGCCAGTGATCCGCTGTTCGAATATTCCTCTGTCGATATTGAACGCCAATTAACGAAACTTGAAGCAGAAAAAGCAGAAACACAACAAAAAATTACATTCGTTGAACAACAAATCTCTCAATTTCAAGGCATATTAAATGATTTAGAAAGAGAAACGAAAAAAACAAATGACAAGAATAATAACGAGAACAAAGACGAAGACAGCGGATTAAGTGCTATTACTATGATGGAAAAGGAAATTATTAATCAAGAAACAGAAAAGAAAAACTTAGAAGAGGAAGTTCGTAAATACGAAAAACTCATCTCTCAGCTTGAATCAAATAAAAGTAACCTAGTAGTCAAAAGTGATGTCGAGGGCGTGGTGAAAAACATCGATGAAGAACTGAAGAACCCCTTGATTACGATTCATTCACCTAACCCAGCTGTTCAAGGCGTATTAAATGAACAGCAGATGAGGAAAGTATCAGAAGGGTTAAAAATCAAAGCGGCTGTGACTCCATTATCTTTAAAAATGGAAGGAACCATCTCCAACTTGCAAAAGTTCCCGGAACAAGAACCATCAGTGAAACGGAAAAGCTTGTATCCATTCACGGCGCAACTCAATCAAACAGGAGATGCTCCAACAGCTGATCTGCTTCCAGGAATGAAGTCGAATGTCACAATCATTACAAACGAAGCACTGCAAGCAATCACTGTACCGGAGTCCAGCGTAGTCAAAACAAAGAAAAAATCATATGTCTATGTTCTTAACAAAAAAGGATTAATTGAAAAACGACCTATCGAAAAAGGGCTGCTCGTAAACGGCGTACAAGAAGTGAAAAACGGACTGAAAAAGGGAGAAATCATCATCACTGACCCGAGCAAACTACAAACAACAAAAGCTCACTTTACCACCTCCGTCCAAAAAGACTTATTACAAAAGAAAGCATTAAAAAAACTATCGACAAAAGAACGAATCAAATTCATCCTAACAGGTATCTTGTCATAAACGAAAAGCGGAAGGCGCTGTTCAGCGACGTATGGACTGGAACCAGCCGTATGAGATAAAGGAAACACGATGAACGACAGTGAATCGATGTTGACTTATCGTAAGGAGGATGGTGGAAGTACACTAGTCGCTAGCGCCTGCAGCTGGACAACACGAAAAGCGGAGCCGACTGCTCTCATTCGATTTAAAACATCAAAAAACAGGTTCCACTATTCCGGAACCTGTTTTTTATATTTTTATTTCACTGTTAGCTTGTACGGCTGGGCGGAAGCTCTTCCTTGTGCTTCACTTACTTCGATAAAGTATTTACCTTTTTTCAAATGAAGGGTAGCCATTTCTTCGTCGCCGCTTCCATATTGATCAAAACTAGCCACAAGACCGCCTTTTTCATTGTAAATCTCCACTTTTCCATCCAACCCGTTTTCCATTTGTAGCGTGATCGTATAGCGCTTATCTTTCGCTACGTTTAATCCAAAGTGGTCAACATCACCAAATGGTACTTCAGCATTCATATAACCATTCGCATATAAATGATCTTTTGCTTTTTTCAAGCTTAATGGCTTTTGCGGCACATGGTTGACTACTTTACCATCGCCATCCTTTAAACTATTTTTCATTTCAGCAAGTTTCACTTCATACGGCAGTAAATTAGGGTTCCCAGCTAAAAGGGAGCGAACTTCTAAAAAGTAACCGGCGCGTTTCTTCGCTTTAAAAGCTAGATCAACTGTTGGCTCAAATTTCATTTCAAACAAGTTCGGACCGAACGGAACCGCTTTTAACATTTCATTTTCATCAATGACTTTATTGCCATTCGTATCTTCAATTAAGGCTCCGCTGAAAATAATCGGTTGACGCAATTCATACGGAATTTTCGCTTTTTGTGCAGCTGTAACAGCGGAAGACTGAATACTTAAGCGGTGAATTTTATCCATTCCACCATTCTTAAAGTAATAGTAATCGGCATCTCCTGCATGAATGAAATAGTTTTTGTATGTTCCTCCTGACTTGATGTTCACGGCTTTTTCAGGATTATTCTCATCCGTATCCATCTCGTTAGGCAGATCTGCTACTTTCTTTGTCCGAATCACGTATGGATCACCAGAAATATTGTACATAGAATTCGCTATACGAAGAACATATTCTTCATCTGCTTTCAATGCAATCGTCATCTTAGTCGGTTGCTGGGCTCCGCCTAGTAACGCTAAGATCATACCGAGTATGTCGCCTCCGCCCTCGTTAATTGGCAATAAAGCATCCTCTTCTTCATCATATTGCAAAATGGTCGCCATTGGCCTCTGGCTCGCACCTTTCACAATTTCGAATTCATACACGCCGCCCGCGGCAGGCACAAATTTATAATGATCTTCATCGCCTTCTACTTGGAAATACCCGCGCTGCTCTTTGCCAAGTGTATAAGGAACAGCATTCGCCAAAATTTGTTTATCTGTACTATCTTCTTCCGTCGTTTCTTCTCCAGCAGTCTCTTGATTTTCTGTTTTCGAATCAATAGCGCCTTGTGGTAAGCTTGTTTCTAAGTCTTCTGTTATTGGCCATTGATCTTCATCAGCAGGAAGTTGTCTTTCTTCTACCTTCAATTGATATGGGAAGGCTGATGTGTCAAAGGAACCGAAGTCCATGCTTCCGCCACCTAAGCCAATCATACTTAAAATCGAACCAAAGCCTTCATCCATGATCATCATTTCATTTGTCACTTGCAGTTTGTAAGTCACTCCCGGGACCGCTTTAAAAGATACTGTTTCTCCTTTGCTTGGTCCATTGTCATTAGCCGTCGCTACTAATTCTGCTCCATCTTCCTCCTCAAGAGGCATCCATACACTCAATGTTGGATTGACGCCTGGAATATCTGATAATGAAACCGAAACCACTTTTGGTTCATCGACAGAGAAAGTGAAGTAATCAGAATCAGGCATACCTTGTTCTGCGGGGAATAAAGTGAAATCATTTTTTGTATACGGTAAAGAAGTGATGTTCACTGGATTTTCAGACGTATCGGGATCCGCTTGTAACGCGGTCATTTTCTCGGCATGCAATGTGTACTTTGACTGACCGCCCGCATGATAATTCCCATTGACATCCTTCACACCAATGATCAATGTACCTTTTTCTTCTGCTGTATATAAATACGCTTCTTTGTCGCCTGCACGGCTTTTATTATGCTCCGTCAAGGTTCCATCTTCCGCGCTCGCACCTTCAGGGATAAAATAAAATTCCATTCCATAATCGTAAGAATGATGGCCTTCTAACACCGTTTGCACATGTTCATTTTCATTTAAATCCACTTTGTACCAATGCATCTCGCCTGGTGATTTCATTTGACTTGTAAATGTGTTTTCGCCCTCTTTAAAAGGCTTAGCTGTTTTGACTACCGCTTCTTCTGAATAATCAGGTTGCGCTGGTAGCTTCTTCGGATCGAATCGTAAAGCAGAAACTGGATTAATGAGCCCATTTGCATACTTTGTGTCATATCCTTTTGCTCCAAGATCTGTCGCTGTTTTCTCTAGTATGTTTTCTACATCATAAGACGTCAGATTAGGATATTTTGATTTTAATAGGGAAGCAACACCCGCTACCATCGGGGAAGCCATCGATGTACCTGTTAACGTGGCATAACTTGATCCCTTTCCTGATTCGAAACCTGTGCTATAAATGTCTTCCCCAGGTGCGACCACATCCACTGATGGGCCAAAATTCGAGCTGTCCGATAGCGTTTTATTGCGGTCCACATTCCCTACGCTAATGACACCTGGATATGAAGCCGGATACGAATACATATCCGTCATTTCATTTCCAGCTGCGGCAACCACCACCACTCCGGCATCCACAGCTTGTTGAATCGCATCTTCCACAAGCGGAGAGGCCATAAAGCCTCCAAGGCTCAAGTTAATGACATCAGCTTTTTTAGAAACCGCGTAAAGAATTCCTTCTGCGATCGTATAATCATTCGCTCCTGATGCGCCATTAAAAACATCGACAGGCAAAATCTTGGCATTTGGATTCACTCCGTGGCCGCCAAGTCCATTATTCGCTTTAGAAGCAATAATTCCCGCTACATGCGTTCCATGTAAATCACGCGCTGGTGTTTTCGATGGATCGGCCGCATTATAAGGCGGCAGTAGCTGACCTTGTAAATCCGGATGTTTATAATCCACTCCACCATCAACCACCGCTACCGTTACGTTGCGCTTCCCTGCTTGCTTCATCGCTTGATCGATATTTAACATCGACAAGTGATACATTTTCGATTTTTTCGGATCACCTAATGTTGGAGCAAATTGCTTATATTTCACACTTGGGCTAACGGATGCAACAATTTTCTCCGCTTGATAGACTTTGAACACATCGCTCGCTTTTTTCGACTTTGGTATGTAGACAATATCGTAGCCAAGTTGCGGCAACGAACGAACCAATTTCACTCCCGCTTTATTATGCACTTGCTTCGGAATAGGCTTTTTGTACTTGATCACAAATGTATTTGCATTAAAAAATTCATCCATTTCTTTATTTGCTTTATACACTTTTCCCGTAGCGGAAGGCGTTTTCACTTCCTCTTGCAAACGTTTTACATCTTCGGCATGTATGGAAGTGCCCGCAGCCATCGCCCCTGCTGGAAATACCATCACAGCTGATATCCCCAACGCTAATACGCGTTTCCAACTATTTTTCATCTATGTAATCCTCCTGTTATTTTTTCTTGCTTCTATCATAACGTACTGAACTATAAAAAAGTTTCATTTTTTAATATTTTTGTAATAAAATTCATCAAAAAATATTTTTTGTTAAATAAAAATAGTGATAGCTATTACTTTCTGCTCATTTAGATACATCTAAATGGTTTTTCCGACATGATCACAACGTAGCTAGTTAGAAAAAATAATAGCGTATCCAAATCAACATTCTTATATCGATGGAACATATGTAAATTCAACAAAAAGACCCGGCTCTCACTCAATCTATTCGTTATAAATAGATTGAGTAAAAACCAGGTCTTGAAAAACGATTAGATCACACGAACCGTTACAATTCCATCAATTTGGCCCACTTTTTCTTCTAAGCCAGGGATGACATCTCCGTTTAATTTATTGTCGATGTCAATGATCGTATAAGCGTAGTCGCCTCTACTTCTGTTCACCATGTCCGCAATATTTAAATTGTATTCAGATAAAACAGACGTAATTTGTCCCACCATGTTTGGCACATTTTTATGGAACGCGGTTACGCGAAGTTTCCCTGCAAATGGTAAAGAAGCATTCGGCATGTTTACAGAGTTTTTAATATTACCTGTTTCTAAGTAGTCTTTTACTTGACGAGAAGCCATGATCGCACAATTCTCTTCAGATTCTTTTGTAGACGCACCAAGATGAGGAATCGGCACAACGTTTTTCATTTTCAACACATTATCGTTCGGGAAGTCGGTAATGTATTTGCCAACAATTCCTTTTTCAATAGCAACAGCCATGTCTTCCTCATTCACAAGCTCGCCACGAGAGAAGTTCAAAATGTGAACGCCCGGCTTCATAATACCGAAAGATTCCTCATTGAACATGCCTTTCGTATTTTCTGTTAAAGGTACATGAACCGTGATATAGTCAGCTGCGGCAAATAACTGATCTAGCGTCATTGCGCGTTGCACGTTGCGAGAAAGATTCCAAGCTGTATCAACAGAGATGAATGGGTCGAATCCGATGACATCCATATCAAGGTCTAACGCATCGTTAGCTACAAGCGCACCAATCGCACCAAGACCGATCACACCTAATGTTTTTCCTTTAATTTCTTTTCCGACAAATTGCTTTTTGCCCGCTTCCACAAGCTTTGGCACTTCATCGCCTTGTCCAGCTAACGTTCTTGTCCATTCCACACCAGCAAATAAGTTACGAGAAGAGGCCATTAACGTAGTCAGCACGAGCTCTTTTACCGCATTGGCATTCGCACCTGGTGTATTAAACACAACGATTCCACGCTCTGTGCAAGCCTCTACTGGAATATTGTTCACCCCTGCACCCGCACGAGCAATCGCTTTTGTATTTCCGTCAATTTCGACGTTGTGCATATTGAAGCTGCGAAGAACAATCGCGTCTGGATTTGTACTGTCATTATCGATCGTAAAAGCATCTTTATTGAATACATTTAAGCCGCATTCGGCGATATTATTTAACGTTTTAATTGTATACACAGTTATGGTCTCCCCTTTTACTTATGTTTGCTTTCAAATTCTTTCATAAAATCAACAAGTGCTTGCACACCCTCAACCGGCATCGCATTGTAAATACTTGCTCTCATTCCACCCACAGAACGATGGCCTTTTAACGTTTCCAAGCCAGCTGCTTTTGCTTCTTTCACAAAGGCGGCATCCAATTCAGCTGATGGAGAAACGAAAGGAATATTCATAATGGAACGGCTATCTTTCTTCACTGGAGAACGGAACATCTCTGACTCCTCTAGGAAGCTATATAAAATTTCCGCTTTGTCGCGGTTGATCTTTTCCATCGCTTTCAAACCGCCAAGCTCTGTCAACCATTCAAACACGAGCTTCGCCATATAAATGCCGTAAGTCGGAGGTGTGTTGTATAAAGAGCCGCTATCGCTATGCGTTTTATAATCAAGCATCGTCGGTACATCTTCTTTCGCAAAGCCAATTAAATCTTCGCGAATAATAACCACTGTTAATCCAGCAGGACCGATATTTTTTTGTGCTCCCGCATAAATTAAACCAAACTTCGATACGTCAATCTCTTCTGATAGAATGTTAGAAGACATATCCGCGACAAGAGGCACATTCCCTGTGTCAGGGATTTTTGTGAAAGCTGTTCCTTCTATTGTATTGTTAGTTGTGATATGTACGTAATCAGCTTCCGGATCGATCATGCTTGCATCAATCGCTGGAATGTAGCTGAAGTTTTCATCTTCTGAAGAAGCAATCACACGAACTTCACCGTACTTCTTCGCTTCTTTAATTGCTTTTTTCGACCAAGATCCTGTGTTCACATAATCCGCTTTGCCGCTGTTGCGCAATAGATTCATTGGCACCATCGCAAATTGCTGAGACGCTCCGCCTTGGATAAATAATACTTTATAATTCTCCGGAATGCTCATTAGTTCACGAAGCAATTGTTCAGCTTTTGTAATAATATCTGTAAATAAGCCCGAACGATGGCTTAACTCCATTACAGACATACCGGAACCAGCATAGTTCACCAATTCTTTTTGAGCTTTTTCCAACACTGGCAGCGGAAGCATAGAAGGACCCGCTGAAAAATTATACACTCTTTCCATGTTAACACCCTCATTCGTTTCTTATTTGTATATCAGAAAATTTATACTTATTAATATCAATGAATTATAAATTATAAATAAGGACATATCAAGAGCAAGAAAGTGAAGCTATATGCCGTTTTCAGCTTGTTAACGCTTACAAAAACTGATTTAATCAACTTTGATAAAAACGAACATTTTTTTATTTTTTTTATATTTCGTTCGCTTTTGATCCTTTTTTCGCTATCCTTGTCCCCAAAAGGTATCCGTTCAATTATTTCAGATAAAAACTTGGCTCATATTCCTGAACTAACAACATTTAACAGATTACTGAATCTTCCTAATCTTGAAACTTATGCTGTTATTATGGCGATTTTTCAACACTTTGATATAATAAAAACGTTGAAATTGTGTAAAATGACAAAATATGTACTTTTCTTTTTCATTTTTCGACAATTGTCTAGTTTTTTCAAAATGTTAAAATAGTCTTATTAACATGCTGAAAACGTTTTCAAACTTACAATCTTAAGAAAGCATCTCAACAAGGGGGATTTAAGATGTTAGAAGTTTTGCAAAAGATCAACAGTGTGCTTTGGGGAACACCAAGCTTAATCTTATTAGTCGGTACAGGTGTCTTTCTTACCTTTCTTCTAAAAGGATTACAATTTCACCGCCTGCTTTATGCTTTCAAACTAGCATTCTCAAAAGAAAAGGAAGAAGATGCGAAAGCAGAAGGTGATGTAAGTAACTTTAAAGCTTTAATGACCGCACTTGCCGCGACAATCGGTAACGGGAATATCGCCGGAGTGGCCACAGCCGTTACATTAGGTGGACCAGGTGCGATCTTCTGGATGTGGGTTGTTGGTTTATTAGGAATGGCTACAAAATATGCCGAAGCTTTATTAGCAATGAAATATCGTATTAAAAATGCCAATGGTGAATATTCAGGTGGACCCATGTATTATATCGAGCGAGGGCTCGGTCGGAAATGGAAATGGTTAGCGATGGCTTTTGCCATCTTTGGCGCCTTTGCTGCTCTCGGAATCGGAAACAGTGTTCAATCAAATACCATTTCCGATGTTATGATGAAAAGTTTTCATATTAACGGATGGATCACAGGAATCATTCTTGTTGTCTTAACCGCTTTAATTATTTTCGGTGGAATTCAACGCATTAGTACAGTCGCCGGATTTTTCGTACCAATTATGGCGGCTCTTTATATCGGTGGATCTTTATTAATTATCGGAATCAATTACGATCAAATTATCCCTTCATTCCAATTAATTTTCCACTATGCTTTTAACCCGATTTCAGCGGTCGGAGGTTTCACAGGAGTCGTCGTCACAGAAGCGATTCGTAATGGGGTATCAAAAGGAATCTTCTCGAACGAAGCCGGTCTTGGTACAGCAGCTCTTATCGCCGGAAATGCCCGTGCTGATCATCCAGTGAAACAAGCGCTTGTGGCTATGACAGGGACATTTATTGTAACGATTATCGTTTGTACGATGACAGGTCTTGTACTATTAATGACAGGCTTCTGGGATCCAACAGGTGGAATGATTTCAGGTGTCGCTCACAATGCGAATTTAGAAGGAGGAGCCTTAACAACGGCAGCCTTTGCTTCTGTTCTCGGTACAGCCGGTGAATGGATCGTCTCTTTATCGGTGATCTTCTTCGGATTCTCAACTATTGTCGGCTGGTACATGTATGGAGAGAAATGCTTTGAGTACATCGCTGGATTAAAATACATCTCAGCTTACCGTATCGTCTATGTCACAGCAACAGGAATCGGTGCTGTTGCCAGCTTAACAACCGTTTGGGCTTTCGCTGACATGGCTAACGCCCTCATGATGATTCCAAACTTAATCGGTATCCTTCTCCTTTCTAAAGTCATCGTTAAAGAAACGAACGACTTCTTCCAAAAGAAAGGACACAAACAAGAAACAAAAAAAGCGAGTTAAATAATGAAAAAAACAGCGTTATAGGAACAATCGCTCCTACAACGCTGTTTTTTTATCTCTCGAATTATTTACTTCTATATTTTTAAAAAAATAAATAAATTTATATAGAAAGCTCTTTCATGTTGCTGTATAATATGATCAATTTGTGTTCAATATTACGTTTAAAGGAGAGTTTCTATGCGCACTTATCAAGTTGATGAACGGCCGCCACTATTAACAACCATTCCGCTTAGTTTACAACATTTGTTTGCGATGTTTGGTTCAACGGTTCTTGTACCGATTCTTTTCGGCGTCAATCCTGCAACCATTTTATTGATGAATGGGGTTGGAACATTAATTTATCTCGTGTTATGTAAAGGTCAGATCCCCGCCTATCTTGGTTCTAGCTTTGCTTTTATTTCTCCGGTAACATTTGTCTTGGCTGACAAAGGATACAATGCAGCCCTTGGCGGATTTATCGCTGTCGGAATAATCTTTGTTCTTATTGCTTTACTCATTCACTTTGTCGGAACGAAATGGATCGATGTCGTATTCCCGCCAGCTGCAATGGGGGCAATCGTTGCGGTAATTGGACTCGAGCTTGTTCCGGTGGCCGCAGGAATGGCTGGGCTCATTAACCCAGATCCCACAAAAACATGGACACCAGACTCAGCTACGATTACTGTTTCCTTATTAACACTCGGCATTACCATTATCGGCAATGTGATGTTTAGAGGCTTTTTGAAAATCATTCCTATTTTAATCGGAATTGTGTCCGGCTATATCATTGCTTATTTTTACGGACTCGTAGATTTCCAACCGGTGCGCGATGCTAAATGGTTCGCTCTGCCTGACTTTTATCAGCCAGAATTCGACTTAGCAAGTATGGCGATTATTATTCCAGCTGCGCTCGTCGTCATCGCTGAACATATTGGCCATCTTGTCGTCACAGAAAACATTGTTGAACGAGACTTAATGAAAAAGCCTGGACTTGGCGTTTCCCTATTAGGTAATGGGATTTCTACTGTCATTTCTGGATTTGTCGGCTCTACGCCAAATACAACGTATGGTGAAAATATCGGCGTTCTTGCGTTAACGAAAGTATATTCCACTTGGGTAATCGGCGGTGCAGCCGTGATGGCGATCATCCTATCTTTCGTCGGCAAGTTGGCCGCGTTGATCTCGACCATTCCAACAGCGGTCATGGGCGGGATTTCCCTCCTATTATTCGGTGTCATCGCCGTTTCCGGTCTGCGCATGCTCGTTGAATCGAAAGTAGATTATTCAAAGGCGACAAACATGATCTTAACAACCGTCGTACTAGTGATCGGCTTAAGCGGTGCATCATTAAAATTTGGCGAAAACTTTGTTCTGAAAGGAATGGCATTAGCTACTGTCGTCGCCATTTTACTCAGCCTCTTCTTTACCATCATTGATAAGTTAAAACTCTCAAACGACTATGAATAAAAAGCTGCCCTCGGGCGGCTTTTTTAGGTGTATGAACGATTATCTCACTTTCGTGAACGATTTCCGCCCGATCGTGAACGATTCCAGCCCTGCTAACGAACTAGACGATTATGCGATACGCAAAAGAAAGCGGCCAGGATACGTTCCCGACCGCTTTCTCGTGTTTATTCTTTTACAATATGGGTCCAGCCATCTTCTTGGTACACTCTTCGCTCTTTCATCAGCTTGCCTAGGGCTCGCTTGAAAGCGCCTTTACTTAGGCCGAAGCGACTTTCGATTTCTTCTGGGAAGCTTTTGTCGCTGTATGGCATGGAACCGCCGCGCTCAACGAGGTAATCGTAAATATTTTCAGCATCGTCCTTTTGCACTTCTTGGCGACGGCCGAGAAGAGATACGTTGACAGAGCCATCCTCTTTCACGTCAATGATACGGCCATCTACTTTTTGGCCAAGGCGCGGTTCCACTTTGCGCTGGGAATCGTGAATGAAGCCGCGATAACCTTCAGCAGTAATGATAAATGTGCCAGCTTTCGTTGCTCGGTAGACAATACCGGTAATATCCTTATTGAAATCCTTTCTAGAAGCAGCAGTAAATTGCTCCTGCATCACTTCTTCTGTTGCTGGTTTGGCAAATAAGCGGCCGCGGCGGTCAAGTCTCAATGTACAATATAAACGGTCACCAACGATCGGTCGCACCGAGAACATAAATGGCAAATCATCTTCTGATACAAGCATATCTTTCGTAATGCCAATCGAGACGAATACGCCTAGTTTTTCTTCTACGCCGACGACTTCCACCCAGCCGTAAGTATCTTGTGTGATCAATGGTTTCTTCATCGTAGCCGCCAGTCGACCTTGATGATCTTGAAATAAAAAGACTTCAACCGGTTCATCCATATCAAAGTCATCCGTCATTTCAGAGTGATGCAATAATACACTTTCTTCACCATCTGTTAAAAACCAGCCAAATGGTGCTTCATTTTTCACCTCAAGCGTGCGAATCGTTCCTGCTTGTAAGTTCGTCATATATAATAAATCCTTCCTTTGCTTTTAATTAATAATCAATTTGCCCGAATCTGCCTTCATTATAACAGGAATTAAGGATGGGTTGCGCGAATTTTATTGTTTAAGTCTGTTCCATTCAGGGAAAATAACAGTGAGGTGATATGAATGAAAATCAAGTCCATCGTGAAAACAGCCATTAAATATGCACCCGTTGTGTATCCGATCGTCAAAAAAGTACTCAATAAACGCAAAAGGGCTGTCTCCTAACAGAGACAGCCCCACATGATTAGTTCTGAACCACTTTTACTGCTGCTTTTTTCACGAGTGTTTGACGACCATCAGACACGCTGAAAACAATTTTATAGTCACCCAACGGGGCATAAGATCCATCTCGCAGCTTGCCATTCCAATAAACCGCCAAGCTGCCTTTTTGCGGAGCTTGGTTATTCATTAATGTGTTTACATTGTTTCCTGCGGCATCCTCTACATAAATCGTACCTTTCATATTTCCATAAGTGGCTACTCCTGCGCGAATATTCTTCACGCCTGTATATTCGTTAGCAGAAAGAATGATCTTTCCGATCGGTTCCTTCGTCATTTTCAGTGCTTGGTACGTATCGATTCGTCCAACTCCGTAGTAAGAGTCCCATCCTTTTTTTCCTAAATCCCGAGCGGATGAATAAATCACTTGTCGTACTTGACCTGGAGAAAGAAACGGATTTTTCGATAAAATCAATGCAGCTTCCCCTGAGACAACTGGAGCAGCCATAGACGTTCCATCCATATAGGCATAGGCATTTTCAGTGACGGTTGAAAGGATCCCTTCACCTGGCGCAGACACATTAATATAGCGACCATAATTGGAAAAACCAGCGATTTTATCCTTCGCGTTTGTTGCACTTACTGAAATAACATTTGAATGCGAAGCTGGATAAAATGGCAAATTCGTCGCTTCATTTCCAGCAGCTGCAACGACTACTGCTCCTTTTTTGGTTGCATAGTTCACCGCATATTCCACGATACTGCTGTAGCTATAAGTACCAAAGCTTAAATTCAACACATCTGCTCCTTGGTCAGCTGCGTAAATAATAGCTCTAGATATATCGTAACTTTCCGCGTATTCACCGTTAAATACATTGATTGGCATAATTTTTACACCGGGAGCGACACCTGCTGTCCCTACACCATCCATAGCTGCGCCAATAATCCCTGCCACATGCGTGCCATGATCATCCGGCGCAAACGTCGTACTGTTTGTCACTGCATTATACGGCTTAACTAAGCGATCTTTAAACTCTGGATGACTCATTTCCACTCCGCCATCAATGACCGCAACGGTTAACTGTGAGTCCCCGCGCGTGCGATTCCAGGAAGAAGGGGCATTTACTTTTGAATGAAACCATTGGCGATTGTAATATTTATCATTCGGTGTATATTCAGTTGTCATATGATAATTCGGTTCCGCACTAGCAATCTCTTCCTCTTGCATGAGTGCCTCTGCTACTTCTTTCAACTTGCGGTAATCCTCAATTGTCACATTAACGAAGAGCCCATTGGCTAGTACCGACTTCTCTGTTAATCCATATTGCTGATAAATTACATCTCTCTCTGCTTTTGTTAGCGAGCGATGAAATTCAACAATGAGCTCCCCTTTTTCATAGCTTACTTGAATCGCTGGCGGACTTAATTGTTCAGTAGTCTGCGGGTTCAATTGTTCAGTAGCTTGTACAGGCACTGAACTAAATAAAGTAACTGCCATTGCTGCACTTGTCAAAATAGATGTGGCCAACCGTTTTTTCCCCATGAAGATCCTCCTGGTTACTATTCTTTGTAAAAATTATAAAAGGATTTAGCGAATACGTCTAGGTACTTGAAGGAAAAATTGAAAAAAGCCGGTGAGAAATTTTTTCCTTCTCTCCGGCTGTTCTTTATTGATTTTCATTTAATCTATTGAGCATTCGATAAAGCATGACGGCTGTTTCTGCTCTAGTCGTTTCCCTTTTCGGTTCAAACTTGCCGTTTTTGTACCCGTTTATAATACCAAGCTCTACTGCCTGTTTAACAGAAACCTTAGCATAATCACCGATACGCTTATCATCTTTAAATGACTGATTTAATTTCAATGAATCTAGCAAATCAGCTTGCTGATACTCAATCGCACGAGTGATCATGACCGCCATTTGTTCACGAGTAATGTTAGCATCTGGATCAAATGCTCCATCTTCTTTTCCTAGCACAATTCCCGCTCGATTCGCAGCTTCAATTTGAGCAGCTGCCCAAGTCTTACTTTCCGGAACATCTGTAAAGATCCCCTCGTATTCTTTCACAGGTACTTGCATCGCACGCACTAGTAATACAGCAAATTCAGCTCTAGTTAACTTTTGCTCTGGAGCGAATAGATCGTCCGTCTTTCCGCTTGTAATCAGTTTGGACGCAAGAGAATGGATTTCCTTCTTAGCCCAGTGACGATTTGTATCCTTAAAGACCTTATCATTAGAAAGCACCGTGAGCATAGAAGCTTGTCTCACCGGAATGACCCAATGCTTTTCTTGCAAATAGCCGCCCGCATACTCCCACTTTTGTGTTTTCTCATGATAAGAAGCACCTGTCGTCTTATCTTTATCCACAGAACCGCTTAACTTCATCTTTAACAAAAGAGGAACCGGCAAATCAGCAAGCACAGTTTGTTCTCCAGCTAATACGGTCACTTCCATCAAGTCAGATTTAAATTGAGGAGTAGCTGCTGCTTTGACGGCTTGCGCTTTTTTAGACACTTTTATATGAATCATTTCACCGGTTTTCTGTTGGAGATAAGCAAGGTTTTCTGGTGAAAGGGTTACTTCATGCTCTCCATCAAGAACAATCTTCAGTGGTTGTTGGCTAGTTGCTAACTTCGCCACTAACTCTTTTGATAGAGCTAGGCCCATTCGCTCCGCCTTTTCTGCTGTCATATCAAGAAGGAATTCATTTGCTCCCGTTTGAATTTGTTCTTCCGTGATTTCAATGACTTTCTCTTCTCCATTTGGCACTTCTGGCTTAGCAGGCGGTTCTGCTGTTCCTCCACCGTTCCCCGGGTTGCCTCCGCCTGTTTCCTTTGTCTTTGTGCTAAACGTCCAGACGTCCGAGCGCACCTCGCCTTCAAATTGATCTTTCACAGTCACATACCAGCCATGCTTTTTGTTTGCTTCAAGGTTATTCCAAGAAACTTCCGGTGTTTGCTGATCTTTCACCCCTGTTTGTTCACCAATTTTTTGATCTGTGAATACATTTGCTTCAAAGAAGTCGGTAGCTACTACTTTTTCCTTTGGTGTTAAATCTGTATCAATGACAAACTCATCTTTTCCTGGGTATTCATTCGTATCATAATAATTAAATTTATCCAGGTAAGGGGAGTACGTTTTCATGTAAATTTTATTTTCAACAGGATTCACTTGCATAATACGAAGGAACCCTTGTCCTCCCTCAGGACCACCTTGATAATCAGCTAGCATTTGATACACTTTTCTATCCGGTTTGCCATCTTTGTTGTCGTCAATCTCATCCACTAACGTCTCACTGTCATGATAATGGCCAGATAAAACGGCGATAATATTTTTATTTGGAAGAACGACTTCGTTATACACTTTATCGCCAATTGGACTGCGGTTTCCTGACACAAGTAAATATTCATGGAAGTTAAGAATCGCCTTTCTTTCAGGATATTTCGCTAACACTTTGTTCATCCAAGCAATATCCTCGTCATTCACTCCCCAACCCATATACAGCATAATAAAATCATTGCCATTAGAACTGATCAGATCATAATGACCGCGGTTATTTTTATAAGATTCTCCGTAATAATCTTTATCTTTAAAACGAGCTTCTCCAAAATATTTTCCGTATTCATTATAATCGCCGGTTTTATGGCCAACATCGTGGTTCCCAGCCAACACACCGTATGGAACATTTCCTGTATCTAAATACCTCATCGATTCATCGGCATTTTTCCATTGATATTCCTGATCCGCCTCATCCACGAGATCTCCCGTATGAAATGCATATTTAATATTCATCGCTTCTTTTTGAGCAACAGTCCACTCTGTCATCTTCTTAAAAATATGAGGATAGCTTTCAGAGTAATATTGCGTATCGGACATCCAAATAAAAGAATAATCAAATTGAGTCGTTGAAGCAATTTCATCTTGAACCATGACCTGTACTTTTTTATCCTTTACGTAGTCAGCACCTTTTACTGTACCAGTTAGTTTAAAGTTTTGATCATTTTCAGCTACTTTCCACTCCATTAGCTCCCATTTGTTCACTTTGTAATTCCATACATACATGGAGACTTTTCGGCCAATTAATGATTTTCCTTCCCAGTTCAGCTCAATTTCATCGTTTTCACTCATCTCTTCATCCACTTTTACTTCAAAGCGCTGATACGGAAATTGATCGGTTGACTTCGTCGTTACATATTGCTGATCCGCCGCCGCTAGCTTATCAACTTCTGACACAGCTGTTTCTCCGCTTGGAATCATTTCTTTAGGCGGTTCACGGTCCACATTGTTTTCATATACAGACACGTGATCCGTTTCATTGGCTTTATACTTATATCCTTTCATGAAAGCAACGTCGAGATCATCCTTTGTCGGGTCAGATACCTTCACTTTTAATTTAGTAGAAGTGGAAACATTTGTCGCACCGTCTTTTGGGTTCACTGCTTCTGGTTTATACGGTCTTTCTTCTGCGACGTGGAATGTAACAGCTTGAGTAGTCTCATTGCCGATTTGATCGACCGCTGTCATTTTTAACGTATGCTTGCCTGCTTCTAACTTGGCAGAGGATGTTTCAAATGGTAGTGCAATCTCTTTACCATCTAACTCTGCCGTTATTTTATTCACACCCGATAATTCATCTTTTGCCTCCACATTAATGGTGAAAGAACCTTTATATTCTTTTCCTTCTTCCACTGTCGATGTCAGTACAGGGGCAAGATTATCCACAAGAACATTCACTTTTGACTTCTCTGTACCGTTTGTAGCTTCAACGATGTGAGCACCATCCTTCACCTTCGTCGTATCCCATTTGTAAGCTTTGGCAATAAATTTCTCATCTGGCACTTTAAATGAGAAGTCAATGACAGGCTTAGCTGATGCCCCATCTCCTACTGAAATTTCTTTCTCCGGATTGTTATAAGCAGGATCATAAATAACGGTTCCATCTCGCAAAACGAGCCGGACATTTTTCACATAAAAATCATCGCGGTTTTCTTCCGATTCTTGATCAAAAGGAGATACCTTCGTTCCGGAGCGGATGGAGATCACCGCATCCTTTCCTTGCTCAAAGTATTTCGGATCAATTGGCACAGTTTTCGTGACATATGTATCAATCGTATCATCGAAAATATGTAGTGCTTCATCGCCGATGGTGACACCGTTTTTAAAATAAAGATTAACTTTCTTCACATCAAAAGCAAAATAGGCAGGTTCTGCTAAAGCCGTTGTCGTTTCTGATGTGACATCTTTTCCATCAACGAAAAGCTTCGTCTTCGTAAATTCTGTTGGATGAGAAGCTTTAATTAAAGCCGTCTTATTTAATAAAGAATCATTTTCGACATTCAACCCAATTCCTGTTTGCTGTTGGTCTTGCAAAATAGAAATCTTCTTCGGCTCCGTCTTTAATTCATTAACTCCATCGGAAACAACCAAATAATATTCGACAGATTGTTTTCCTATTAAACTAGGAGAGTAAATCGTATGGTGATATAGTTTATCGTCATAGTTTTCTGTTAAATCAACAGACTGATAATTGGAATCCTTGTTCGTTTTATAAAATAAACGAGCGGTTTTCACAGCGCGATTATCTTTTACATCAAATGTCAATTGAATATCATTCATTTCAGAGACAGGCGCTGGATCTGTTATGTCTGATACAGCAGGTGTTTCGTTATCAATCGGCAGCTTCACCTTTTGACTCGGCGCTTGATTCCCTGCTACTGTTCCCGGTGTCGCCGCCTCTGTCCCGCTGCTGTATTTCTTCATCACTGTATCACCCGGTGTTTTTGGAAATGTATAGAAAATCCCTTTATCAGCTACTGTATCATCTTTCGTTCCTTCATCATTATAGTAAGCTACAGAAACATCTTTTCCTGTATTGGTAGCAACCGCAATCCCGCGAGCGCCGCTATTGGCCATTCCGCCAGAAAACACCTTAACAATATTTTCGTTCTCGATTAAATCCACACCATAATGCTGGTTAAAATCAGCTACTGTTTTAGCTTGATTCGCTCCGTTAATAATCCAAAATACCATCGTTTCTCCGGATGGCAACAGGAGATCTTCTTTTTCTGGCCCCCAAATTAAATCAGCACCCGGACCTTCTGCAGGGTAACGGTAACGAATCTTATAATCTTTCAAGTTCACCGTTTCTGTCGTATTGTTATACACCTCGATCAATTCATACCCGTCCAAACCGCCAACATTAGCAGAGTCAGGCACGATTTCTGTCACCAACAATTCCGGCACTTGCTGCGAATCATACGCCAGTTCTTCTACTGCTACTTTAAATTCGGCAGTTTTGGCTATATTCATCCCATCAAATGCATGGATTTGATAAAAGATTTCTTGTCCTATAATCTCTTCTTTTGGAATCGTCGCTTTATAGGTATTAGGTGACTGTGTATCAGTAGACATATTGACTTCTTTCCAAGGGCTATCTTGATTCAAACGATACGTCACTTTTACATTTTTTACTGTTAGATCATCTGTCACTTGAGCATTCAACTGAATATCTTCTCCTGCTTGAATGGAAGTGACAGACGTATGTTCAATAACAGGAGCTTTCGTATCCTTCACAGTATGTACGGGTTCTTGCGGCACTTGCTCTGCTGAAACCTCTCCTGGAGTTGCTAGTTGGTCATGATTAATGATAGCCATCTTCTTTTGATCCGCAGATAATTGATATTGAATACCGTTATTTTCCTGTACATGCTCTTTTGAATAACTCGCTTCCGATAATTCATTATTGTATGTATCCGCAATCACTAACGTCCGCGCTGCACCATTCGCCATTCCAGCTGACTCCACCGTCGTCAATTGATCTTCTGTTAATTGACGGTTGAATTGTTTGTTAAAGTCCGCTAGAGTCAATTCAGTATTTTCGTCATTTTTCACCCAAACAACGATCGTGCCTTGTGCAGGAATTGTTTTATCTTCTTTAAATATCCATGCTGCATCTGGTTTACTTCCATCCGGATAGCGATAAATTAATTGATAGTCTTTCAATGATACAGACTGATCACTATTATTATAGATTTCAATAAACTCATAGGCGTCGCTTGAAGTACCAGGTATATTCGTCGTATTCGGTACCAACTCCGTAATAAGTAATGGGGGATTCTTTTGAGCATCTAATACAGGTGTTTGTTCAGACTCCACCGTCCCTTCAGCAGCTATTTCTGATGCGAACGTTGAAACAGATAAACAAGCGGCAAGGGCTAACATATAAACAGATTTATTATTCATAACTTCCTCCTTATCAAAAAACACATCTTTTCACATTTTAGATAAAGTTTGTATTTTTACTGTGAATATATTGTAAAAAAGATGTTAATTTACCTAAAACCGCGTTTATACACTCATTATTCAAAAACATGATTTTTTTACATTGAATTCCATTACTTCAATTTCATTAGATGATTAAATATGTTATAATCGTACAGAAGATCTTTTTAGCTCTAATCTGAAAGCATAGTGCCTTTCTATTATGCAGGTTTTATGGAGAAGGAATTGTACTGACTATGAGGAACGGGGATGAAGAAAGATGAATGCAAAGAAATTAATTACTTACGGCGTATTGCTAGCAGTTGTACTACCGAAAATAAAAGAGCGCTTACAAACAAAAGAGTTGCGCAAATCATATCAAGAGTCTCACAGACTTCACCGTAACCAATCAAGTATTTTGGACAAGCTCCCTCAATAAGTTCGCTTTATTGGAGGCATAGAAAAATTAGAAAAAGACTAACCTTGAATGAGCTATCTTCATGTAGAGATAGCTTACTATTTAGGTTAGTCTTTTTCTTTTTAGTTCAAATATACCATTCGTCATATTGCGAAAATTTGGTAGTATTATAGTAAAAATTTAACGAGAGAGGAAGTCATACAATGAGGCGCAAGCGAATCCTGTTAATAGAAGATGAAGCAACGCTTGCTGAAGTAAGTCTTATGTACTTAAAAGCCGCTGGATACGAAGCTCATTGGGCCGAGAACGCTGAAAAAGGCTGGGAAGATATCCAGCTTTTTCAACCGGATTTGATTTTGCTTGATATCCAGCTTCCTGGAGAAAGCGGTCTCGCTTTAGCGAAACGATATCGAAAACAATATAATGGTATAGTAATATTTATTTCTGGATTTAGTGAGACTGCGATTAAGTTACAAGGCTTTGACAGCGGTGCTGATGACTATATGACAAAACCTTTTGACCCTCAAGAGCTGCTTGCACGGATCAAAGTGCATTTAAGAAGACATGTGGATGAAACAGAAAACCACTCGTTGACGTTTGGCAATCTGACCATCGATTTAGAAAGTATAGAAGTAAGAAAAGATGGAGTTCCTATTGAACTGTATGCGAAAGAGAAGCAGTTGCTATTCTTCTTAGCCCAGCACCCGAATAAGGTATTTAGTTCAGAACATTTGTTTAACTCTATTTGGGGATTTGATTCTGAAAGCGATGCCAATACCGTGTTTGTGCATATCAGTAATCTGCGTAAAAAAATTGAAGACACACCTAAAAAGCCCCGTTATATTCAAACGGTGAGAGGCTTTGGGTATAAGCTTGTGCCATGAAAAGAAGAAGAGCCTATATTTACGTCACCGTCATCTTATTGCTTCTATTATTTATGTGCAGCCAGCTTATTCACCCTTCTCATGTCCCTTTAAACGCACAAAAAGGCATATTGGACCTTCAACAGCATTCATTTGAGAAAACACCAGTGATCGGACTACATGGTGAATGGGCCTTTTCATGGAAAGATTTCAGTGGTCAGTCTCCCATTTATGTGGAGGTGCCAAATGAATGGACAAATTATAAACGAAACGGCAAGGATATTCCTCCAAACGGTTACGCCAACTACCGCTTAACCATGAAATTACGCCCAGAGGATGTCGGAAAACGTTTCGCTTTTTACCTTCCGGAGATCGGATCGAGTTATGTATTTAAAGTAAACGGAGAAACACTCTATAAAAACGGGATAATTGCAACATCCAGGAAAGACTACTTCCCAGAAAATCGCCCATCCTTTATTGCTTATCAACCCACCCAAGATGTTTTGCAAATTGATATTTTAACAGCTAATTATATGTTCTATCATACAGGTTTATGGAAAGCGATTGAGTTTGGTGATAAAACAACTGTACTGACTGAATATAATTTACGGATGATGAAAGAAGCCTTCATTATTGGAGGTATGCTGATTCTAGCCATTTATCATATGGTTTTTTATTTAAAACGCCGCAACGATTTATCGTCTCTTTACTTTGGCCTGATTTGCTTAGCCGTAGCGATTCGAACTTCAACGACAGGCAATATTCAACTTGGCCTTCTTTTCCCGTTTTTAAATTGGACAACGATGTTGCGAATTGAACATGTCAGTACCTTTCTCCTCTTTATCGCTTTTTATAAATATTTTCACTCGGTATTACACCAGCCGTTGAAACCATTATATTTGAAAATAGTGACTGCCGTCTGTTTCATTAGTGCATGTATGTCTGCCTTTTTGCCATCGAGCATATTTACATACACAAAATTGCCTTTTGCCTTTTTCGTGCTTTGTGCATTTATTTACATCCTTATCCTGTCCATTCGTTCGATTCAACAAGGAGTCATTGAAGGATACTGGAATGTTGTTGGTTTGATGTGTATTATTTACGGCATAACTAATGATATATTCATTCGGCTCGATCTATTAGAGGGCATGTATATTGCTCCGTTAGGTCTTCTCTGTTTTGTCATTATTCATGTGACTTTGAACGCAGCTAGGTACTCTCATTCCTATGCGATAGCCGAGCGTCTATCTAATGAGCTGAATGTGTTAAATAAGCAATTAGAGAAAAAAGTACAGGAACGAACGTTAAAATTAGAAAAAGCTTATCAAGAGCTAGAAGAATCGGAAAGTGCTAGAACTCGTATGATTTCATTAATTTCCCATGATCTGTCTTCTCCGCTGTCTGTACAAAAGATAGTAGCAAAAGGCATGTTAGATGGCATTATTCCGTTAAATGAGCGAAGGTATGTAGCCAGCTTGTATAATCAAGTACAGTTTATGGAGACATTACTGGCTGATATGAAGGAACTTGTATTAATGGAAGGAAAACAGCTTTCCTTTGATTTTCAGCGCGTTGATTTTAAAGAATACATGTACACATTGTTCCAATCGTATGAAGCACAAATTCGAGCAGAAAAGTTAACCTTTGTTTA
This sequence comes from Bacillus sp. REN10, assembly GCF_016820555.1. Classification (GTDB taxonomy): domain Bacteria; phylum Bacillota; class Bacilli; order Bacillales; family Domibacillaceae; genus Bacillus_CE. The sequence goes on from NZ_JADHDW010000005.1 coordinate 161,634, forward strand.
TCACTCTTCATTAGAAAAGGGCAAGCGACATGAAGTCCTACTGGATCCTACCCGCATCGAACAGATCTTTTCCAATCTATTATCAAATGCTGTGAAGTTCACTCCTGCTGGCGGAATGGTAGAAGTTTCTGTTTGGAAAGATGCCAAGACGGTCTCCTTCCGGGTGAAAGATAATGGCTGCGGCTTTTCAGAAGAAAATACAGATAAACTATTTGAACATATGTATCGCACGACGCCTGTTCGCACAGACAAACAGAGCACCGGCTTAGGCTTATCAATTGCTAAAGAAATCATCAAAGCGCATAAAGGAACGATCACTGCCGAAAGCCAGCCACAAAAAGGGGCTAGCTTTACTGTAACATTACCTGTGAACAGGTGAATCCTAAAGAATAGTCAGAAACTTAACGTTTTTCTTTCCTTCCGATATAATAGAGTGAAAGTTCAATCAGCGAGGTTTTCTGCTTCTCCCACTTGCACGTCCGTATTTCTTCTGCCTTGTGGAGATGGGAGTCTTACAGACCGTTAATGGGGGATAAATAATTATAAACGGAGGATATTACATGACCGTCAAAAATGCCATGGAGGATATTGTGAAAGCGATCATTGCCGAGCATAAAGACACCTTAAAGCTAACTTGCCGCTGCGACCGCTGCCTAGACGACTTATTGGCTCTTTCCCTTAACCATCTTCCGCCGATGTATGTCGTCGATGATAAATATCGACCGTATGTGGCAGCCAAATACATGGTGAACACGCAAGAACATGCCAATATTTTAACAACAATCACCCAAGCAAGCACGAAAATAGCCGCCAACCCCCACTGCCAAACACAAAAAAACCAGTGATGAAAGACTTTCCTTTCACACTGGTTTTTTAGGCGTTACACTCCTAATACAATACTCGTACTAAAAAATTCTTTATACAGCTCTTTTAACACATTGTCTGTGTCTTTCTCTTTAATTCCGAACACAAGGCTGACTTCGGATGATCCTTGGTTAATCATTTCGATATTCGCTCCCACACGGGAAATCGCGGTTGTTGCCCTTGCCGTTAAACCGCGTGTGTTGTGCATTCCTTCTCCAACAAGTACAACCATCGCAAAATGATGTTCCACATGTACATCATCCACCAACAATTCTTCACGGCATCTTGAAATAATTCGCGCTTCCTTCTCTGGCGTTAGCTGATGACTCCGTACAATTACAGATAAATCATCAATGCCGGATGGCGTATGCTCATAAGAAATATGCTCATCTTCTAATATTTGCAATAAACGGCGGCCAAATCCGAGCTCGCGGTTCATTAAATATTTGCTGACATAAATCGTTGAGAAGCCGCCATCTGCTGCAATACCGATCACTGGACTGTTCGAATATTCACGTTCCGCCACAATCATGGTTCCTTCCGCTGAAGGATTGTTTGTGTTTTTGATACACACCGGCACAGACCGTTGGAAAGCTGGCATCAATGCTTCATCATGGAAAACGGAAAAGCCGGCATAAGAAAGCTCACGCATTTCCCGATACGTCATGCGCTTAATTTCCACAGGATTGTCCACCACTTTCGGATTAGCGGCAAACACCGAATCCACATCCGTAAAGTTTTCATACAACTCCGCATCAATGGCCGCTGCTAAAATAGACCCTGTAATATCAGAACCTCCGCGGGCAAACGTCATCATGACACCATCGCGTGAATAGCCGAAAAAGCCAGGAAACACAACAATACCTTTGCGATTTCGCAAGCTGCTTAAATTCTCATAGGCTTCTGGCAAAGCGCGCGCACGACCCGGCTCATCGCTCACAAGTAACCCAGCATCTTTCGGATTGACATACTCTGCTTCCATGCCAATGCTAGAAAAGTAGGCAGCAATCAGCTTCGCATTATTATCTTCTCCGCTCGCTTTCAGCTGATCCACAAATAAGTCACGATTATCGCGATTGACTGTTAACCGTCCACGAAGATCTTCTTCAATGACTTTGACAATATGCTCATCAAGGTCAAGTCCCTTGGCAATATCTGCATAACGATCCACAACCGCTTGTAACTCTTTCTCCGCTTCTCCTGTTGAAAGAGACGCCTCTGCCAAATTAATTAGTAAATCCGTTACTTTAATATCATCATTAAAGCGTTTTCCAGGGGCAGACACAACAACGATTTTGCGCTTCGCATCGTCCCCGACGATCGCTGCTACTTTTTTAATTTGCTCTGCACTCGCTACAGACGTTCCGCCAAATTTACAAACCTTCATCCAAATTCCACTCCTTGCTCACTGTTTAACTTACGTGATGAAAAATATTTATTTGAAAGATTATACCACTCCTTTACATAAAAAAGAAGAAATAATCTGATATTTCCCAAAGTAAAAGCAGTAGAGAGAATTTCTAGATCTTTTAGTATATTAATGAGCTAGAAGTCTTCACCAAAAAATAGTTGATTTTTCCAAAGTATTCATTTAATATGTGTGTATAACAATATATACACATAAACAGTAGGAGGTTGTTTAAATGAATTCTGTTTGGCGTGATGCTTGGTGGTTGAGTCGGTTTGAACTATTCAAAATGACCGGACCATTCAAACTAGTGATATGTACACTTGGTTACTTCGTCTTTTTAATTGGCTTGTCAAATGGTTCCGAGAACATGGCGACAAAAATCTTGTTTGATTTTGTTTTTGTTGTCGCTATCACCACTCTGCCGTATTCCTTACGCTCAAAGGAATACCAATTAACAAGGGTGTCAGGAGATTTTTGGGGCTGTCATTCTTTCAACTTTTTACAGGAGCAACCTATTTCAGAAGACGTACTCTTAAAAAGCCGCTTTCTTTCTAACTTTGTTCTATCAGTCGTTACAAACTTGATCTTAGTTAGTATATTTCTCATTACGCCTTCGAAGCTGAGTTCCACCTTATCCATAGGGGAATCTATCATTTTCTTATTTCTTTGGCTCCTGATTGGTCTAATGGTGAGCTTTCTCCTCTCAGCCAGCGATGTAGGGGATGTCATATCCATGACAAAAATGATCATCTTTTCAACTATCATCTACGGATCCATCTTAGCGATGACTGTAGCTTACTATTTTTATATAAGAATAAGCTTAGTCGAAGGCTCTATTTTTCTCATCAAGAATTACCCAATCGTTACACTAGTATTGGCCACACTTTTCACAATCGGAAGCTATCTTTACTGGTATCGGTACTCCGTTAAAAAAGTCCGAACCATAGATTATTTGTAAAGGAGAAAATGCTCCATGACATTGCCCATTCACATTTCCCAAGACAGTCGGGAACCGATTTATCATCAAATTGAAGCTCAAGTGAAGGCGTTGATCTCTGGAGGGCAATTGCCCGCCGGAACCGCTTTACCTTCCATACGAGTGCTAGCGAAGGAACTAGGATGCAGCGTGATTACTACGAAAAGAGCCTATAATGATTTGGAACAAAAAGGATTCATTGAAACGATTCGAGGGAGAGGAACTTTTGTGGCAGATGTAGCACTAGCGGTAAAAGAAGAAGTAAAAGAAAAAACAGTAAATCAAGCAATCGAACGGGCCATTGAAGTAGGATTGCAACATGATTATTCCATACAGGATATTGAGCACATGTTCACTCTGATCATTAAAGAAAGGAGAGGTTAATATGAACAGCATTAAATTAGAGCAAGTATGTAAACAAATTGGGGAATTCAAACTTGGACCTATGAACGTCGCCATTCCGGCCGGAAGCTCTGTCGCCATTATTGGCGATAACGGCGCTGGCAAAAGTACACTATTAAAAATGATTATGGGACTAGCAAAAGAAGACAGCGGCCATATCCAGCTTTTTGATCAGGATCGAATTTTAGGGGACAGCAGTTGGAAAGAACGAATCGCTTATCAGCCTCAAACAGTCTCTGGATGCAGTGGCTTAAAAGGATCGGAAATAAAAAAACTTATTGCTCGTTTTTCTTCCTCTTTTGATGAGGAACGATTCTCTCACTATGTTGATAAGCTAAACATTCCATTAAATAAGAGATTTGATAAGCTTTCGCAAGGTGTGCAAAAAAAATTAACGCTTGCTTTAACGTTAGCTCAACCACAGGATTTAATGATTTTTGACGAACCGATGGCCGCAATTGATTTAATGGCGCAAAAATTAGTGATTGACGAAATGGTGCAGTTAATGGATGAACATCTGGAACGAACGATTATATTTACAAGCCACCAGCTTCACGATATTCGCAAGTTCGCTGATTACCTTCTATTAATTCGCCAAGGGGAGTTCCTAGGGATGTTTGAAAAAGATGATCTCGCTTCAAAATTTACTCGGTACTGGTTGGACAAACCGTTGGAACAAGCCATCCCCTATATCCTTACTACCAGTGATGATCGACGAGAAATTATTTCTTACAAAGGGAACCTCACCGAACAAGCACTACATAAAAGCGACATCCGCATTATTCGCAAAGCTAACGTCGGTCTTGATGAGACCCTCCCTGCCATCCTATCTGGAGAACTCGACCTAAAAAATTGTCACGACCAACACTATGCTGGAACGATTTAGCACAACGAATAACGATACACTAAACTCGAAAAGCCAACCAAATTTGGTCGGCTTTTTTAGTATGATCTTTTGAAACAGCCCAATCATTTGACTTATTTCTGCACAGCTACTTGTGACTGACGCCAAACAACTTCCCCATCTACTAATGTCAGCTCGACTTTCGTTTCTGGAATTTCGTCTTCTGGTATCGTAAATAAGTTGCGATCTAGGACGATGATATCCGCTAATTTTCCTTTTTCTAATGTTCCAAGCTCATGTTCACGGAAAACACTGTAGGCGGAAGCACTTGTGTAAGCTTTTAACGCTTCAGCCATCGTCACTTTTTCTTGCTCATTCCACGTATCTTGCAATGTAAAATCTTTACGCGTCACGGCATGATAAATCTCAATCATCGGTTCAAGCGGCACGATCGGGTAGTCACTGCTGTAGGAAACAACCGCTCCAGAGCGTACGAGAGAAGCATTCGGATAAATGTACGCTTGTTTCTCTTCGCTCACTTGCGTCGTATGACTTTCACGAGGCATTAACGCCATATGATATGGCTGAATCGAAGGCATAACGCCAAGCTCCTTGAAACGCGGAATATCCTCTGGTGCCACCACTTCAATATGCTCAAGGGCATGACGAGCATCTCGCTTGCCATTTTTCTTCTGTGCTTTTTCATATAAATCTAACCCCATTCGAACAGCGCCATCACCAATAGAATGAAAACGAATTTGAAACCCCTCTTTGTCCGCTTCTTCCACCCATTGCGCTAGCTGCTCTTCTCTATAAGCCGTTTCTCCTCTTGTATCAGGACGCTGTTCATATGGGTCAAGCATATAAGCCGTGTAGCCTGTCACGACCCCATCAATAAATTGCTTTAATCCAGCCAACCGTAATTTATCAGAACGATACTGTTCGCGTAACTTCTTCGCTTTTTCAATGTCCCCATTTAATGGCGGATACAGATGGAATCTCGTCGTTAGGCGCCCTTCCGCTTCAATCTGTTGATACACCTCATAAGCTTCTAATTTTTCATGAGCTCGGCTAGCATACAAATCATTCACAGAAGTGACTCCCAACTCCGCGGCATGCTGCAAAAATTGCTCCACCATATTACGCAGTCTTTCTTTTGAGAAATCATACGCGTAATCTGTCGCCAAAGAAATAGCCGTTTCAATTAAAATCCCCGTTGGCTCCCCCGCTTCATCTTTATAAATAATTCCATAATCCGGATTCTCTGTGTCTTTCGTAATTCCCGCTTGTTCAAGAGCAATAGAATTTACCCAACCGTAATGCCCTTCTGCATGTAACAGAACAACCGGACGATCAGCGATCACTTGATCCAATTCATAACGAGTAGGGAAATCCTTTTCTCCCCAAGCGGTATGATCCCATCCAGTACCGACAATCCACGCCTCTTCCGGATGCTCATCCGCATATGCTTTTACTTTGGCAATCGCCTCTTCTTTACACTTTGCCTCCACTAAAGACACACTATAATGACTGAACAAACTCCCAAGCATAATATGCATATGTGCATCATGGAAACCCGGCATGATCAGTTGATCCCCAACATCTATTACTTCGGTATGATCCCCTTTAAGAGCGAGTACCTCTTCCTTAGCGCCAACCTCTATTATTTTATTTCCTCTAACCGCTACGGCTAATGGCTCTGGTTGATCACTTACTCCTGTAAAAACAGCCTCACTCAATAAAATCATATCTGCTTTCATCATATTCCCTTTCCTCCCTCATGAATGATCCAATGACAACTTTAATTCAGGCGGCTTTTGCTTAAATCCTTTCGTTAAAAAGAGCATATAAATGAAGCCAATTGCGAACCAAATGCTGCCGAGCACCTTTGAATGAATGTCTAGATTAATAAGCAACCATAAATCAAGACCAGCCCCAATCAGCGGAATGATCAAATACATAATCGTCCCCATCAATGAACGCTCTTTTTTTCGAATAAAATAATAAGCAATCACCGCAATGTTTACACATGTAAATGCAAGAAACGCTCCAAAGTTAATAAATGACGCCACAAGCGTTAAACTTAAAAATAATGCAAGCAAGGAGAAGGCACTAATGACTAAAATATTATTCACTGGTGTTTCATATTTGGCATGAAGTGCTCCAAAGAATTTTTTCGGCAGCTGACCATCCCGCCCCATCGCATAAAGAACACGAGAAGCACTCGCTTGCGACGACATGGCTGAACCAAATGCGGTGACTGCATAAACAGCAAGGAACAAGGAAGTAAATACTTTTCCACCGACAAGGGCAATGATTTCATGCGCAGCAGAGTCTGCATTCGTGAATGTGCTAAAGTCTGGCCATACAAGCTGCGCAAAATAGGAAACGCTTACAAATACAAACCCACCAACTAACGTAATAATAAACACGGCACGCGGAATAGTCTTTTTCGGATTGACTGTTTCCTCAGCAAACGTCGTCGCTGAATCAAATCCGAGAAACGAGAAACATAGAAGAGCCGCTCCTGCTACTACAAAAGAAAAAGGCTTGTCCGAATTATAGAATGGCTCTAGCGATAACAATGTACCACTGCCTGTTCCACCAAGAATTTCTTTAATCGATAAACCAATAAACAATACGATAAACAGAAGAGAAAAAATCGTGATAAAAGCGTTCGCTTTAGCAGCCAATTTCACTCCCTTAATATTGATAAATGTCACTAGCGACAACATCCCTAATACCCATACATACGGTGGAATCGCGGGAAAAGCCGCTGAGAAGAAAATGCTGAACAATAGGTAATTCACCATTGGAATAAACAAATAATCCATCAATATCGCCCAGCCAACCATAAATCCAACATAAGGATTGATCGATTTTTGTGTATAGGCATAAGCGGAGCCTGCTGATGGAATAGCTTTGGACATTTGTCCGTAACTATAAGCAGTAAACATCATGACGACCATCGCTAGCACATAAGCTCCTGGCACCATGCCATTAGAAATTTCAGCCGCAATACCATACGTACTAAATACCGTCGCTAACGCCATAAATGAAAATCCAAACAGTACTACCGGAATAAGTGTTAACGATCTGCTCATTTCTTTTGAACCTGACATGTAACAACCCCCTTAGCAATCTTAAAAAAACACGCTCCAAAAACTAATGCAAAAATTATACCAATTAAGAATTTTCTGATTAATAAACAGTTATACTCCTATAAAAAATGACAAACTGCATAAATTATTCATATACGCATAATTCATCTATATATGTTCAACTTGTTCCATCGACATAAGAATGTTGATTATTGGTTCCTACTCGTGTGAGACCGTCGTGGTCTCACACGCCTTTCAGCTATGCTGAAAGGTAGCCTGTCTCTATGAAACGATGGAGAAAGCAAGCTTTCCCCATCGTTTCATAGAGACAGAGCGAGTAGGAGTCAATAATCGTTTTTCTAACTAGATAGGGTGTGATCGTATTGGAAAACCAATTTAGATTTATATAATACATACCCTTTTAAAAATTTACATATTTTTAACACTATCTTTTGTAATTATTTACATTTATTGATTACTATGGTATCGATTACATAGAGGGAGGCGTTTCGAATGGTTTTTGTTGAGAGTTACATTCCATCTATAAGTACAATGTTGCTTGTGGAACATCATCCAGATCGTTTCCATACGATGATTTATGATGAGAAAGGAACGTACCACACCAAAGAAACAGCGAAACAACTGTTAAACAAAGCTTGTTTACACCGTCTATTTACCTACGAAGGTCGGCTTCAAGCCACTCGTAAACAATTAAACTACCAAAAAAAAACACCATTATTGATCTGCCACGAAGAACTGATTTATACCTTTCCTACAACTTCACCAGAACAGTATGGCTGTTGCTGGATCTTTCCGCGCCATGTACAAGCGCATGCTTCAGTTAAAGGAAAAATGGTCGTTTATTTTAAAAACGGGATTAAATTATCCTTAAATTGTTCTCCTCATGTCTATTTCAAACAACTAGATCGTGTAAGAAACTGTATTGCCTATATGTTAAGCCATAAGGAAGTTCACGAAAGTGCAGAGTCATAGAGTATTGTTCCATTAGTCAGTTCTGCATAAAAACAGAGCGCTCACAGGTGTTTACTTACCTGGTAATCACAACCCAAAAAGCCTTGTTCAATAAAAAGAACAAGGCTTTTTTGTATTGCTTGTGCAAAAAAACGATTTTGTAACTTTAATCTAGAGCAAACATGTAAAAATAGGTAAAAATATACATTTGAACTCTTTAGCTTTCCCCTATTTTACTCCTTCGCCACCCTAAGAAAATTCCGCTATTCTTGGGTTAACCCGGGAATTTACGGTCAGCGCGCTGCCATTAAGGAAGATCACAGTGGAGAATTTTGAGAACATTTATCATCAATTTTCACCAATGATCCGTCATATTATGAGATCACTGCATATTTACAAAGATGAAGATGAATTTCAGCAAATTGGACGAATTGCCCTTTGGGAAGCTTATGAAAAATATGAGCCACAAAAAGGAGCGTTTTCAACGATCGCCTACTCCTATATAAAAGGCCGGATGATGGACGCCTTAAAAAAAGCAAAGCAGCTAGAAGAACAAGTCGTCTATACTGACCAACTATTATGGCAGGACGTACCCGATCAGCAAAAAGATCAATCACTCGAACTCGAAATGTTACTCACTTATACTCTCTCCCTTTCCGATCGAGAAAAAGTATGGCTGATTCGTACATTTTATGAAAATATGACAATCGCTGAAATTGCTACATGCGAAAATGTTTCCCCTTCTGCCGTAAAAAAGTGGCGGAAACAAGCATTAGCTAAATTGAAATTACAACTAATTAGGAAATAACGGACGTCATACTTCCACCGCACATCTTGTCACTCTATAAAAATAGTTAAATATTACTATTTTGAAAAAATTTGTAGATTAAGTTTGCATCTATTGTTAAAGTAATTGTGAATATAATTCTAAAAATTGAGAGGTGTTTATAATTGAAGAAAGGCTTTAAATCTTTATTAATGGCCGCTTTAGCCATCATGCTTTTCATTCCTGTAACTGCTCCTTCAGCGGCAACTTTCCAAGGAAATTTAAGCGGTACATCTGTTTATAGCGATGAAGAAGCAACATTTGAAGCAGCTGCTTCCACCACTTTCCGAGATGTCCCAAGTACATATTGGGCAAAAAAAGAAATTGATTTCCTTGTAAGAAAAGGCATTATTCAAGGATATAAAAACGGGAAGTTCGGTGTGAATGATCCTGTCACTCGTTGGCAAGCAGCTGTTATTTTAGCAAGAGCTTTAGGGGTAGATAAGCAGTCCGCTCCAAACCCTGGATTCCGCGATGTGCCAGCATCTCATCCGGCTTACAATGCGATTGCCGTATTAACTAACTACGGTGTTTTTAGCAAAAGCACGTATTTCAAGCCAAACGATAAACTAACAAGAGCCCAAACAGCGAAAATCTTAACCGAAAGTTTTGGATTTAGCTATGCTTCATCTACTAATTTTAAAGATGTGAGAAGCAATGCATGGTATTACAAATATGTTCAATCTTTGGCATACATCGGAATAGCTAGAGGCGATAGCAAAGGTAATTTCCTTCCAAACAAAGTGATGAACCGTGCAGAGTATTCCGCTTTCATCGCTCGCGCATTGAACCCACAATTCCGTTTAGGTGTTCAAGCAACTGTCACTGGCACACAGTTACAGTCAGATGGTCGCTTAAAAATGAATGTACAGCTGTTCAACAACACAGCAAACGAAGTATTTGGCATCCAAGGTAAATATGAACTTCATATCAACGATACACTTGTAGCTAAATCTACTTCATTCCGCGAATACAAAAACGTGATTCTTAAACCAAAACAGAAAAAAACAGTGGCTTTCTACTTCTCTCCTAGCGAAGTAAAACAACGTATCAACTTTAACAACACAGCAGAATTACTATTCGAACATCAATGGTATTTCTACCAATAAAATAAAAGCGTGACTCCCGATCATGTCGGGAGTCACGCTTTTATTCGTTTAGGCAGTCGCTTCATCTTCTCATACTCTGCATTCATCAACCCTCCAAGAAGCAACACAACAGCGGATAGATAAAACCACAAGATTAAAATAATGATCCCAGAGAGCTGTCCATAAATGCGAGTATAGTTCACGGAACTGGCATATTCTCCGAACAGTACTGATGCTGCTTGCCAACTGATAGCGGCAAATAAAGCACCTGGCAGTACACATCGAAGCGGCTGTTTATCATTGGGCAAAATTTTATAAAAAAGAATAAAAAAGAAAAATAAAAACAGCGTTCCCAGTATCCACTTTACAACCGTCCAAATTTTAAAATACGGCGCCACCCCTTCAATCGTACCAATCACTTCTGTAGAGAGTAATAAATGAAGAAGCCGCTCTAAAAGAGGAATCATAAAAGAAAACGGCACTAGAAACATAAAGATCAAGGTAACTCCTAAATCTCGGAATAGCCCAGTGAAAAAAGAAAGTCGCCGCTCAATATTGTACGCATCGTTCAACGAGCGAACAAGTGATTGAATTGCCATCGAAGATAGCCAAAAGGTGGAAAGAAAACTAATCGAAATCGTCTGCCCTTGACCTTTTGCCACAATGGCTTGGACGTTTTCTTTAATTAAGTTATATGTATTCCCCGGCGCATAAGGTTCAATAAAGCCTAAAATATCTCCTTCCTTGATCGGAAAAAAGCTCATGACAGACAGCATAAAAATTAAAAAAGGAACGACAGACAACAGTAAGTAGTATGCGGTCTGCGCTGCCTGATCAAAAAAGCGTTCAGCAAAAAAACGGACTGCTACTATTCGAATTAGTCTCATTCCAGCTCTCACTGCCTTTCTCTCATTCCGCCTCTACAGTTGCGCCTGAAGCCAATTCGTGATGTCTTCGATAACTTGCTGGCTATTCGTTTCGTTAAGCATCTCGTGCCGGCCTTCTTGATACAATTGATAATGAATATTTGTGATTCCTTGTTGCTTATATTGATGGATGACACGAAGCACGCCTTTAGAGTAATCACCCACTGGATCTTGATCGCCACTAATAAAGAAAAAAGGAAGATCCTTTTCCATTCGGCTCACTTCTTCCCGTTTATGAATCTTCTCTAACCCGCTTAATAAATCATAAAAAAACCCTGCCGTCGGAATAAATCCACAATATGGATCATCTATATAGGCCTGAACTTGCTCCCGATCTCTCGATAGCCAATCAAACTCAGTTTGAACATTAGAAAGTTTTTTATTAAAGTTCCCAAAAGACAATTGATTTAATAACGGACTTTTCGTGCGCTTTCCTCTTCTTCTGCTCTCTACCTTCGCTAACATTTTCCCCGCTTTCCCTAACAGCCCACGATCGCTTCCCGTACCAGAAAGAATGACGCCGTGAACCGTTCTAGGAAACCTTTGTAAATAACGACGAATTAAAAAAGATCCCATGCTGTGCCCCATCAGAAACACCGGAAGATCCGGATGAGTGCGGTGAATATGATCATTGATCTCTTTTAAATCCTCTGTCACTCGTTCGAATCCATTCTCCTCTGCGAAAAAGCCAAGCAAGCCGCTTTTCTCCCCTGTTTGCCCATGCCCTCGATGATCATTTCCATAAACAACAAAACCTTGAGATGCTAAATATTGTGCTAAACGGCGATACCGTTTAATATGCTCCGCCATCCCATGAGCGATTTGCAGCACAGCTTTTGGCTTTACTGCCTCATCCGTCCATTCTGTCAAAAACACTTCATACCCATCAGACATCGTAACCCAATATTCCTTTTCCAACATTACACTCCCCTTGTTAAAATTTCAAAACAACCTGTTAGTAGCAAAATAAACCTAATCCTATAACATGTCAACTGTGAAGAACGGAAAGCCCTGTTTCGCAATGCATGGGCTGAAACACCCTATAGTGAATCGATGTTAACTGATTGCAAGAAGATTTTTAGCAGTTCATTAGCCATTGAAACTTGCGACTGTATACAAAAAAAAGAGGCACCACTCGAAATTTTCTAGCGGTGCCTCACACTTGATTATCGTCTATATTGATATACACTATCACGTTGGTGATGCAGCACATAAGCTAACATCATAAAATAATAAGTCGTAAAGGTTTTATCTTCCCATATATTATACAGTGTACCGAGGGCAAAAATACCGAGTAAGATAGAAATCATCAAGAAAGAACCTTCTTTGTTCACTTGACGATTTTTCCATAATGCGATTAGCATGCCGAGCAAAAAGACGGCAAACGTAATGACGCCCAGTATCCCCGTTTGTGCCATGACTTGAATGTACTGGTTATCTGCATAGATATGAGAAGGGATTTCATATTTTTCATAAATCGGTGAGAGATATGATTTCGTTGCTGAGTCGCCAAATGTGGCAAAGCCTGTCCCCATAATGAAATGGTCGCGGAAGATTTCCAACCCTTTCGTCACAATGAATAACCTTCCAGACGTTTTACTTAATTCAATCGTATTTTGATCAAATGTTTCTTTTAAACGCTCTTTTTGATCAAATCCCTCTTTTGGTACTTCGTTATTAGATCCCGGAGTGTTCGTTCCAAAATCAAAATTTGAATTAGCTACCCATTGAGTCAGTTGATTCACTGGGTATAAAACGACAACAAAACTGATCGCTCCTACAGCTACTAGACGGATCACCGTGTTTGTATGGCGAGTGAGCAGCCAATAAATGACTAATCCAATACCAAAAGCAATGGCCGTTCCTCTAGAGTATGTCAACATGCCTGTTCCAGCAAAAAGGATAGCTAAAATAGCAAGTGATACCTTTTTGCCTTTAGATGCGCGATCATAAAAATAGAATACAGCCATCATCGCAAAAGATAAGTATACGGCTAAACGGTTTGGATTATTAATTAGACCATAAATGCGGACGCGGTTTGTAGGGGATAGAACCGTATTGACCCAAGTTTCAGGCATCAGTAATGTTCTGCCCGATATTTTTTCGACAAGACCTTGAATGACGACAACGGTTGCAACAACAATCGTAATCCAAAAGAACTTTTTAACATCCTCTTTGTCAATATCCAAACGCTTAACGATATAGTACAAGAAATAAGTGATCATAAATGCTCTAACTTGAAAAATGATAGCAGGTATACTAACATCTGAAAACAGCGCCGAAATAGAACCAAGAGCAATGAAGAAAAAGAAAGCCCATTCATAGATGGCAAATTGAAATAAAGACTTTATATCTTTTCGACCTAGCCAAATCACATGAAACAATGCGGCTAAAACTATGATATCACCTGTAATCTTCATTGCAGGATTGACTTCTATGATAAACGAACGAAGAGGAAAATAGATGAGCAGTAAAGAGAGACCTGCTTTAGGACGTACGAAAGCGACCAATGCCAGAAGAACAGACACAGTTAGACCAATCACTGATTGCTGCAGCAACAAACCAGCAATCATAAGACAAACAGAGAAAACAAACAAGATATTATTTCTGAAAAAATCCGCCATTCAACTAAACCTTCCTTTAGGTACTATAAACTAGAAGAATTATAGCATAATAATTGCGTCGCTCCAAAACATAACCTAATAAAAATTCACAATTATCTTCCAAGTATAAGATATGTTAAAATGCCCGTCAATTTTTTAATAAGGGCTTGTCTTCTCTTATAGAAATGGAAAGATAAGACTGCATTTAATAACCGAAAATAATGTTATAATATGGTTAGATTTTTTGTTGTCATGCTACGATAAGATGAAAGGATGTCATTGATGAAACAGCCTAAAATTTTAATTCCATTCGAAAAAGTGGACAAAGAGAAAATGCCCCACTACCACGACTATGGTATTAACATTTCTGAAATAAAGACGTTATTATTACAAAAGACTGGACAAGATTTTTATATGTATTCTCATAAAGGTGAAGAAGACCTGTGGGAAATGCTTGAACAGCTTTTGATTCGTCAGCCAGATCATATTGAAATTCTTGCCCACGTTTTTGACTGTTTAGAAACAAAGACTCTTCAATATTCGACGGTCACTGGGGAAAATAAACATGTGATTCAACCATCTTTAAATAACTCCATTTTTTATTTCCCCGCTTACAACGTTGCATTGGCAAAGCTTCCTATTTATCAAAGCCACGAAGATTATGAAGAGGAGTTTATTTTTGCTGAAAATGATGAGAGCTTGCTAGCATTTATTGATTATTTGTATACACAACAAAAAGAACTGATGAAAGGATATATCAATATTTTCACCGATACGGAAGATGGCGTAGAAAAGATCCATGAAAGAATTACGCATCAAGTAAGCCGCGAAGACGTCTTGCTAGATGAAGACATAAAAACAGAAATTTTCCGCTCCATTGACGAGTTTTTCCTGCATAGCGGCAGCTTCTTTAAAAAATATAACATTCCTTATAAGCGCGGAATCTTGCTTTACGGGGCACCAGGAAACGGGAAGACCACACTCGTGAAATCAATTGCTGGCAGCACTTCTGCCCCTGTCGTTTATTGGCAAATCACTGAATATACAACGAGCTATTCCATTAAAGAAGTGTTCTCAACCATTACGAAAATGGCGCCGATGATCCTTGTTATCGAGGACATTGACTCCATGCCAGAAGAATCGCGTTCTGTCTTTTTAAATACGCTAGACGGTGCCGTTTCTAAGGAGGGGATTTTCTTAATTGGAACCACTAACTATCCAGAGAAAATCGACCCTGCACTCATTAACCGGGCAGGTCGTTTTGACCGAGCCTATGAAATTAAATTGCCAAATGAACAAGCGCGCCGACAATATTTACGAAAAAGACAGGTCGAGCAATTCATGTCTGAAGAGGAAATGGACCGACTAGTGAAAGAAACAGAAGGGCTCTCTATTGCTCAACTGAATGAATTGTACATGTCAATCGCCTTACAATGGCATTATGAAGAAAAAGTGGATATCGACAAAATCACGAAAGACTTATTAACCAACAACAAAAAAACTTGGCGCCAAGATTGGAGTGCTGATCCTTACAAGTCAACAATGGGCTTCGGCCGCTAAAAAAGGGGGACTGTTCCCCCTACCATTTTAAATATTGAACTTTTTTTAATATAGAAAGATTCCCTTTCACCGTGAGTTTTTTTGTAGTTTCTTGTCGTGTTGTGATAAAATGATTTATGAATATTTACTTTTATAGTAAGCGGTAAGGGTGATGTATAATGGCTATTGGCAAGCGTATTCGAGAATTACGAATGGAAAGAGGACTATCGCTGACTGAATTGGCCAATCGAGCAGGAGTGGCCAAATCTTATATTTCTTCTGTTGAGCGTGAAATCCAACTAAATCCATCTATTCAGTTTTTAAGTAAAATATCTTCCGTGCTAGGCGTTAGTGTAGAGAAGTTAATCAATGAGGAAGGCCATTCTGCTGAACTCGTTGATTCAGAATGGTTAGCATTGGCGAAAGAAGCAATGGAATCCGGTATTAGTAAAGAACAATTTAAACAATTTTTAGAATTTCAAAAGTGGCAAAAAGCTAACAAGTAACACACTGCCTTACTGATTAAGATAGAATCAAAATCACATGCGAACGAGCTATCCCTTTACCGTTCGCATGAATTTCACTTCATCAACCCCATATCCGCTTCACTCCACCTTCTGCAAATCCAGCTTTTCTCCTGCGATAAACTTCTTCACTTCCTCAAGTGTTAATCCTATCTTTTTCGCTTCTAACATCAGTCGAATCCAATCTTGATCAATGAATTGAACATTCCTCATAAAAATCCCCCTAATAGATTTTTCTGAAGCCGCTAGCTTTTCTTTCTATCTTCAACGAGTTTCACTCATACACAAAACTTACAATAGTATATGTTGGATGTATTTGTTCATTTATAAGAAAATTGTAACACGTGCTATATGTTTAAATAATAGGTAATAGCAACCATTTATCCTTTATAATGAACGATTTTTGAAAAATTTTATAAAAAATACATACTTTCCGATCTTTAGTGCGTTATAATGAACAAAAACAAGTTGAAGGGAGCAATAGTAGATGATAGGAGTTCGCATTAAACAATTAAGAGAGCAAAAAGGTTATTCTCTCACCAAGCTTGCAAAAGAAGCGAAAATTTCTAAATCTTATTTATCTAATTTAGAACGGCAGACAAATACGAACCCCTCGTTATCCGTACTGTCAAAAATCGCTACAGCTTTAGATCTCACAACCAATGAATTAATTCAACCGCAATCCTCCAAAAAGGACGAATATGAACCATTATTAAAAGAGGCATCAAACAAAAAAGTAACGAAAGCTGATCTTTTAGAATTCCAACAATTTATGCAATCTCGAAAGCAACAGAGAACGAACACATCCGAATGAAAACTTAGCGAGGTCTGATCCTCGCTTCTCTTATAACATCGTTCTTTTATCTCTATCGATAAATAAACTGTTCTGAATCTATCATTAAACTTCCTAAAACCTCCCTTTTCGACTGTTTATAGTCACAAAAGTAATTTTACAGAACCTTCTTTAAAAACTGTTTAAAAATGAAGACAGAACAAAATATTTTTCCACTAATTATATGAACAGTATACAATATGAATCTCTACAAAATTTAAACATTTAGGTCGATTGTTTTTTTAAAATTGATTAGTATAATAAACAATAATTAGTATATATTAACTAAGTTGTTCGGTATTAGGAGGACTTATGAACATTATTCTCGTAGATGATGAAAGTTTGGCGCTAGATTACTTAGAAGGCCTGCTGAAAAAAATTGGTGCGTTTGAAACGATCAAAAAATTCAATAACCCTATTTTGGCAAAAGAAGTCATTCTGAATGAAGAGGTAGATGTCGTTTTCCTAGATATTCATTTACCTGAAGTCAATGGAATTGAGCTGGCTGAAATGCTTGTTGAAAAAAAGCCGAGCTTAACCATTATCTTTTGTACAGCCTATGAAGAATATGCCGTACAAGCATTTGAGCTTAATGCCCTTGACTATATTGTAAAACCTATTTCCATCGAACGATTAACAAAGACGATGAACCGAATACAAAAGCAAGTACCTGTTGAAACAAGCAAGAATAAAGTGCGTGATAACGTAATTTACATGAACATGTTCCAGACTGCGTCTATTCAATCAAAAGATGGTTCTTTCATTAAAACTTCTTGGCGAACAAAGAAAGCGGAAGAACTCTTCCTATATTTACTGCAGCACCGAAATCAACTCATTCATAAGTCTACGCTTGTTGACACTCTTTGGCCTGAGCATGATGAAGAAAAAGTATACAATCAGCTCTACACAGCGATTTACTATGTCAGAAAAAAACTAAAAGAGTTCGGAGAGCATTTCCAATTAAAAAACACCTCCGATGGATACATACTTACGTTAATCAATGTGATTTTAGACGTAGAAGAATGGGAAACACAAAATCAATCTACTCCGCCGTTGCGAGAAGAAACGATCCACTACTATACTGATTTACTTACCTTGTATACGGGTGATTACTTACAAGGATATGATTATTGGTGGGCAGAAAGCGAGCGTGAAAGACATAAACAATTATGGCTCTTAACGGCCTATAAGCTAGCTCATTGGTATGAAGAGCGCCAGCAACCCGATAAGGCGTTAATTTATTTCTCACAAATCGCTCACAAATATCCCGAAGAAGAAGTCGCCTGTTTCCATATAATGAAACTATACTATGCGAGCGGACACTATTTACTCATTGACCAACAATACGCTACATTAACTGCTTTCTTGGCAAATGAACTGGACACCCAACCTAGCCCTCACATCACAAAATGGTACGCCAACTTTAAAAAATCACAAAAACAATTAATATAGAAAAGCGGAAGGTCCCGTTTAGCGACGTATGGACTGCAGCCAGCCGTATGAGATAAAGGAAACACGATGAACGTTAGTGAATCGATGTTGACTTATCGCAAGGAGGATGGCGGAAGTACACTAGTCGCTGGGACCTGGAGCTGGACAAAGAAAAGCGGAGGCGGAGCTGGACAACAGAAAAGCGGAAGGCGCCGTTTAGCGACGTATGGATTGGAATGATCCGTATGAGATAAAGGAAACACGATGAACGCTAGTGAATCGATGTTGACTTATCGCAAGGAGGAGCATGGAAATCCACTAGTCGCTGGCGCCTGCAGCTGGATCAAGAAAAGCGGAAGGTCCCGTTTAGCGACAACAAGCAAAAGACAAGTTGGTCAAAAGGTTGCTTTTTAACCTTTTGGCCGGCTTGTCTTTTGACCTCGAGCCGATATTTTTATTTTGTCTTAGGGATAGTAAAAGAGACTTCTGTTCCCTCATTCACAGAACTATGAATCTGTAGCCCTTTTCCATACGTTTGCTGGAGCCGTCTATTCGTATTGAACAAACCGATCCCTCGTGACGAATCGATCTTCCCATCAAGTACTTGCTTCACTCTCTCTTCATTCATCCCAACTCCATCATCTTTTATCGTCATTTCAGCATAAGTGGAATGATCTATTATTTTAATCCAGATCGTTCCACCACTTGCTCTTTTCAATACTCCATGTCGGACGGCATTTTCAACAAGTGGCTGAATAGAAAGTGGCGGAATCTCGATCACCATTGACTCATCAAGCTCCCACTTAATTTGTAATCGATCACCAAATCGCTCTTTTTCAATATAGAGATAGGAGCGCAAAAGATTTAGTTCATGCTGTAAGGGCACCAGTGGTTGTAAATTTCTCACATCAAAGCTTGCTCGTAAATACTGGCCGAAATGTTCTAGTAGCGACACCATCCGAGAGGTATCTATTGTACTTAGTGACGCAATCGTATTTAATGTATTAAATAAAAAATGTGGTTGAATTTGAGCTTGCAACAAAGCCGCCTCCATTCGCAGCCGATCACTAATCGCTAGTTTCAAATCAATGAGTGCTTTCGTCCGTGATCTTAACTCCAACGCATTCATTGGTTTCGTTACATAATCATTGGCTCCCGCGGCAAACCCAGTTGCCACATCTTCCGGATTACTTCTAGCTGTTAATAATAAAATCGGCAATTCTAAAATGGAGTAGCGTTTCCGAATATGTTGTGTCAATTCATACCCCGACATGTTCGGCATCATCACATCAGAAATAATTAAATCGTATTCTAGCTGATCTAATAATGTTAACGCTTCTTTTCCGCTTGTTACCGTCACGACCTCATACCATTCAGATGATAGAATACTGCTTAACACTTTTAAATTGATCGAATCATCGTCTACAGCTAATATTCGAGCCTTTTCCCCATTGATCGATCGGGCCTTGTTTTGGTTCAATCGATCACTATTGCGCGCATCCACTGAAAAGATCTCATATGTACTTTCCTCATTCATTGGTTCTTGAATGGAGCCTTTTGCTAGTGGCAACGTAAAGTAGAAATCTGATCCTTTGTGAAGAACGGAACGAACAGCTATCGTACCTCCATGTAAAGCAACTAACTGCTTACAAATGCTCAGTCCAAGCCCTAAGCCTCCTCCGATAGCTGTGATGCTCGAATCCCCTTGCTCGTAAGGTTCAAACACTCTTTTTTGCAGGTCTTCATTGATTCCAATCCCTGTATCCTTCACATGAATGACAGCCATTCCATTTTCGATACGAGCTTGAACAATAATCGTTCCCTCATTTGTATATTTGACTGCATTGTGTAATAAATTAAAGAGAATTTGAACGAGTCGATGTTCATCAGCCCACACAGGAGGAAAAGAATTTGGTATATCGCATACCATTTGAATCGACTTTCCATCCATCATAAACTTGAGCATATCCATCACACCTACTGCAACCGCTTGGATTTTGACACTTTCGGGCTGAATACTCATCCCCTTCTCTTTTAAACGAGTTACATCGAGTAAATCATTGAGCATAAAGGACATTCGGCGACCGACAGTAATAAGGAGATCTAAGTTTTTCCTACTTTCACGGTCTAACGAGTCTCCTTCATTATCTAATACTGTTTGAGCCATATTGATAATCGCATTCAACGGATTTCTTAACTCATGAGAACTATTCGCCAAAAAATCATCTTTTGCTTGATCCGCTTTTTTCAGTTCAGCAACAAGCTGCTCCACTTGTGTTGTCGTCATGAAGAAGCGCTTGAACCAGAAAGCAGCCATACCAAAAAAGGATAAAATAAGGTCAAATGGATAGTAAGGTAGATTGGGCCAACCATACGTTTTAATCATTCCCCACAAGGCACTAGAGAAAATACATAAGGAAGAAAACATCAGCAAAGTGCTCTCTTCTATTCTATGAGAATCTGCTGTGAAAATAAGGGAAAATACGAAAACCACAATATACAATAAAAGAAAAAGCAGAAAGAGAAGAACTAGAATATTAGACTGTGTTGGCATCATTAACACAATCAATGCATAAACCCCATAGAAAATCGCTGTTCCCTTCACGATTTGATGGGCATTACCAACTGGAATAATCCTTCTAATAAACTGCATTAAAAAAAAGGCTACACCTAAATAACTTACTTTCATTATCTTCATTAACCATTCATAGTCCATCGGTAACCATTGAAGCAAAACTTTATCATCCTCGACTAATGTCGCTAATGTCATACAAAAAAGAACAGCGGTAAAATAAGACACTTCTTTTTGGCTTTTAAAGAAAAAGTAAATATACGCCGTGCCGAGACCATATAAAACTAACACAACCCCCACAATCACTTGCAGCGTTTCATCGGACTTTTGCTCCTTGATGACGGAATCGGCAAAACCAAATGTTAAAGATTTTTCAATCCCTGACATGCCAGGATGCTTAAAGTTGGACACTTGTAACACGATGTCAAGTTCATCTTGATCAGATGAGAACAAAGCAGTGTAAGGCAGTACTTGTCCTTGATGTTCTTCTTGATCATCTGCTACTTGGCCTGTTTCCGCTATTTGACGATCATTGATAAACAGCTTTGACGCCATTTCAGCTGATTGGACTCGAATCCCATACACTCGTTTTTCATCTGGTGGGAGCAAAATCTTTAATCGATACATACCGAATGGATAAGGTACGTCTGTATTTTCTTTTGTAGGAATTGATACTAGCTTTCTTCGTTCCTGTGGTAATGCTTCTAACTGAGGCGTCCATAATGTTTCAGGAAAGAACTCCCACTCTCCATCCAAAACAAGCGTTGGATTATTTGACAACTCATAATTGCGAAGATCTAATATTCCTTGATGAGCTACCGGTTGATCCGGTCCCACTTGATAAGCGATCCATATCATCCGAAAGCCAGTCAACGCAAGTAAAATGACAACAACAAACAGGAACTGCTTCACTTTCACACGTTGGAAATTAGACAATGTATTCTTCCATCTCTTAATCACACCTAATATTTTTCTCCATTTTACCATGAATGTTTACTTTCTACAGAAACAAAAAAGCTGACTCCGTTACTGAGACAGCTTCCTTCTTCTATATTTTTCTCGCTACTCATAATCCCACAAAATCAGCCATTCCCCTTTATGCTCTGTCACAAAGACCTCTTGATGTAAGGAAAAATTCCCGAACTTCCCTTGATACATTTGAATCACCGGTACTTGATATACTGCTTTTAACGGAGCGGACTCTTCTGCGCCCTTCCAATTTTCCATCTTCTTGACACTTCCAAGAGAAAAAGAAAATGTCTCTACTCCAAAATGACTCATAAACACATGCGCTCGCTCCTGTATATAATCTCCCTTCGCAAATCGCTCTTTCATCAAAGGATGAAACAGCTCCCATGACTCTGAAAAGCGGGCTTCCTGCTCAAACTCATAAAACTGGCGAACAACCCGCTCTGCCTGTTCATTCGGAGACACCCTGATCCAGCCGATTAGCCCCCATAGCGCTACGATCAAAACAATGATCACTAACAATAAGGCATTCCATTGTCCCCGTCGCCGTCCAATCTTCAACATATCCCTCCTCTCTCTTCATCCGCTCCTGACTTATGTCGATCAAGTTCGATTACCGTTATGATGATTTTATTCATTGGCCAAGTCTTTTAGTATTGATAAAGCAACCAAGGTACTAAAAAGCCTCTCTCATATCAAAAAAACAGAAATTGTAACGATTTTTATATTTTGGTAATATAAAAATATCATTCATAAAAAAGGAGGAGAAGGAGATGAAGATTTGCAAAGCTTGTGGACATCAATCGCAACAAGATCATGCTTTTTGCTCAGAATGCGGGGCCTCTTTGAAAGAACAAACAGGAAAGCTGACTAATCGTGAAGAAGTGAAATTTTCAAAAAGAAAATTCCAAAAGAACAAACTGCTTATTGCTTTTACACTCGCTGCCGTTCTTATGATTTTTTTATTTACTAGCTATCAAATGCTGTCTAAGAAATACAGTGAAGAAGCGGTCATTGATCAATTCATCACCGCCCTTACTCAAAAAGATAAACAAACACTTAAAACATTAATTATCCCCACAGATTCTCGTCTCAATATTAATGAAGAAAGTCTAAATGCTTTATTTGCACTGATTGATAAAGAACCGTCACTAATAGAGGATGTGAAAGACTCTCTTCATGATGAAGGATTTGGCAAGCAACCGTTTTATTTACGTGAAAACGGAAAACACTTTGGAATTTTCACCAATTATGTCATTGACACACCTGGTTATTTTATCAAAGTTGGCAGCACTGGTGATAATACAACCATCCATTTAAATGATAGTGAAATTGGTGTATTAGACAACGCTGAAGATACGAAAGAATTCGGTCCTTTTCTAACAGGTCTCTACTCTATTAAAGGTCTAAGCGGGAAAAAGAAAGACGAAGTTACTATTAATCTAGCTGGTTCCAAAACAGAAACAGCCGTTGTATTGACGACAGGAACGTTAGAAAAAGAAGAAGAGCAAAAAACGATTGTGAAAGAAGTCATTCGAGAAGTCACGCCAGAATACTCCTATTATATTCTGCCTCATAGCGATTATACATATTTAACCTATAACGACATTGCGGGTTTAACGAAAAGTGAGCTTCGTCTAGCAAGAAATGAAATCTTTGCAAGACACGGGTATATGTTCAAATCGAAAGACTTGCAAAACTATTTTAACAACCAATCGTGGTATAGTCCTAACCCTAATTTCAATGGAAACTTATCTAGTTTAGAAAAGCAAAATGTAGAGTTCATTAAATCGTATGAATAAGATGAAATGGCTATCTGTTACGATTATTTTGATCGCAGCTGTCTCTTCCTTTCTGCTTCTTCAGCTAGACTCTCAATCGGAACAAGGGCTGTTGAATACATTTTTTGAAAAAGACAATGAACAAGAGAACAAACAGGTGCCTGAAAAAATGGAGACAAAAACGGAAGCTTCGGATGCGTTAGCCGAGCAGGAAGACCCTTTCCTCATCTGCATTGATCCCGGACACCAATTAAAGGCAAATTTAGAACCCGAGCCGATCGGACCAGGTGCGCAAGAAACAAAGTATAAAGTGTCAGGAGGAACAACTGGAGCAGTCACCGGCACTCCGGAACATGCCTTAACGCTGAAAGCATCGATTTTATTAAAAAAAGAGTTAGAAAAGAAAGGATTCCGGGTCATCATGACACGCACTACAGCGGATGTCAACATTAGCAATAAAGAGCGAGCGGAAATCGCCAATCAGCAAGAAGCTGACTTGTTCGTTCGCGTTCACGCCGATGGATCAGAAAGTGCCAAGACAAGCGGATTCTCTGTACTCGTTCCAGCGAAAGATACCCCTTACACAACCGCTATTTTTGCAGATAGCGAACAGGCCGCCAAGCTGGTCCTTGCGAGTGTCTCACAGAAAATCCCGCTTTATGAAACGGGTCTTTTCTACAGAAGTAACCTCTCTGGGTTCAACTGGTCTAAAGTTCCCGTTATTCTTACAGAAATCGGATTTATGACGAATCCGGAAGAAGATGTGAAACTAGCGGATTCAACTTACTTAACCAACTTGATGCAACTAACTGCCAATGGCATTGAGCAATATGCTAAAACGAAACAAGAGATGTCTGAATAGGATGAATACGAAAAAAGCGGGCATCCCCAAAAGGGAATGCCCGCTTTTTTTATTGAATTCCTTTAGACATGTGAAAAATTTTAAAATAGATTTTACTAAATTCTATCGCTTCTGGAGAATTCAATTGTCCATTCATACTATACGGGCTTTCACTTGGTCCTTGATGAAAGTAGTGATAATCACCTTTTATTTTCAAAGGATTATAAGGTGCCCCTTGATATTGTGGCATTTTCGATTTATGGATTTTACGAATTGCTCCTACAAATAGATCCTTTTTGAGGTTCGTTGTGTCTTTATAGTAAATTTCCGTCACATAGACGTAGTCTTGCACTTTTTTATCTTTCACCGTAATCTTATCTTTCATATAATTCGGAAGCTGCATCTTATACGCTAGCATTTGACTATGGTAGGTAAACGTTTTAAATTGATCGTCTTTTGCTTTTGCTAGAAAAGTAGAAAACTGCGCTCTCGTTACAACAGCATTTGGACGAAATGTTCCATCGCCATACCCGATTGTAATATTATTGCTTGCTAGCGCCATAATTGATGGATAAGCCCAATGATTCGAGGAAACATCCTTGAATGAATAATTTCCTGACGCTTTTAACTCAAACCCCTTTGCTAGCATATAAGCCATATCATCTCTTGTAATGGGCTTATATGGCTCTAAATAATTGCTTTTTTTAGGAAAAACTCCCGCATCCATCACAGCAGCCACATATTTATAACTTGCGTGTGATGGCGGCACATCTTTAAAGCCTGGATTCGGTCGATTAGACAGATCAAGCTTCAATGCCTTAGCCATCAAAATGATCGCTTGTATACGAGTCAGTTGCTCTTGCGGACGAAAGGAGCCATCTGAATAACCGCCGATCACCTTGTTTTCTGTTAAATACGTGATTTCGTCAACTGCCCAATGTGTTTGACTTACATCTTTAAACGCCGCTGCAGCTACCCCAACACTACTAAAAAACATCATAACCGAAAAGAGAACTGCTAAATACTTTTTCAAGAACACCCCTCCCACTTCCAATTATATCAAATTAATCCTTATGGAGGAAATGACTAATTATCAATTATTTTATAAAACTACTTTACCAGATTATGTTTTATCCATTTATTCTGTGTGCATGCAAATAAACACCCCATCATATTTAATGATGAGGTGTTTGATTTGCTGACTAGTTAGAACAGCTCACTCCCATAGCCTGTCGCTTTTCTTTGTCTAGCTACGAGCGCTATCGTCCCGAGCTGATAAACTTGTACTCTTTTTTATTTCAACACTCGCAAAATTCCTTCCGCCGCCGCTATCCGAATAGAAGGGTCATTCGACATTAGCTCTTTCTCTAGCACTTTCCAAGCTCGATCAGCTAATTCTTTATGATGATCAGAGTTGTCGATATTCAGTAACAACCGATCAAATGGATATTGAAAATGAGACGCTACAAACGTTTTTCTTTCTGTAACCAAGACCCTCTCCTCCTTAAAGATCCTTGAAAGCAGAAAAACGAACATAATCATGTTTGTCTATATCACCATTTTACAATAAACTAATAACTATATAAAGAACTTTATGTTCATTATAAAGAACTTTTTATAAAAAATCGTCCAACTTTATGACTTCTTCCTTCCTTTTACGCTGCTTCCATCTATATAAAGGCACTACGATCACCAACGCGATCAGTCCACCCGTCAAATCAATGAATACGTCTGTCAAAAGCGGGCTCCGTCCACCCGTTAGCATCTGGTGAAACTCGTCAATAGTGGCATATAGGCCTGTACCCATTAACGCCCTAATAGCCGACTTCCATACTTCATCTGGTCGCCAAACAACTAGTACCCCAAATAAAGCCGCAGCCAAACAACCAAACAAAAACAAATGAGCAAATTTGCGAATAAAAAACTCGATAAAGTAATAATAACCAAGAGACTCTACTGAAATCTCTCCCCCTGCATAAGAAAGCTTCAAACTTCCTAATACTTCAGCAAACGGCTCCCCCGGAAACACCTTCCTCATAAGCGGAATGAGCGACTGCTGCTCATACGTTTGCGAAGAAAAGCGAAAAATGACACCTGCTACAATCATCAACAACACGACTCTAACAATGTTTTTCAAAACGAGCTCCTTAAATAATAAAATCATTCAAACACTTTTCTTAATTTTTGTTCTCAATGTATGAAGAACAACATCGACCTCTTCAATTCTCATAAAGAAAATGATAATAAAATAAGCGACCACTCCTACAGCTATTGCAATCACAACGGAAAAATAAACACTCAAAATGTTCAATAAATAAATATATGTCAGTTTAGCTATTCCTCCCATAAACACAGACGCAACACTAATTTTAATGAATGACAAAGCTAACTGCTTTAAGCCAAGTGGACCTATTTTTTTCCTTAAACTAACCAAAAGAAGGATGGTACAAGTTACAGCTGAAATGCTGGTCGCTAGTGCTAATCCTTCAATACCTAAAAATCGAGACAGAATAATATTTAAAATAATATTTAGCACTAGAGCTATCACTGCATTCACCATAGGGGCTCTTGAATCTTGCAAAGAATAAAAAGCTTTGTCTAGTATCTCTCTGATACCAACTCCAATCATCCCTATTGAATAGAAAAAAAACGCACCAGAAGTCATGGTTAATGCTTCATCGTCAAATGCACCTCTACCAAACAACAACGTCACAAGGGGCTCTGCAAAAAGCAGGGCTCCTACAGTTGCAGGGATAACAAGTAAATTAATACTTCCAATCGCTTCTACTACGGTCTTCTTTAACCCTTTTATATCATTTTCTGCTGCCATTTTAGAAATCAGTGGATACATGACAGTAGAAATTGATAATACGAAAATTCCTTGTACAAACCCAACTAATCTATTCCCATAATTAAGAGCAGATATTCCACCTACAGATAATTGAGAAGCGATCGTTCGATCAACTAGTACATTTATTTGATCAACAGAAGAACCAATAATCACCGGAATGGATATATAAAATAAAGATTGAATATGCTTGTCTTTAAAGTTCAAGGTTAATTTATGCTTATAGCGACTTTTATAAATAAAAGGTATAAGCAAGACTAGTTGGGAAGCCGTCGCCGCTACTAATCCTATTACTAATACGGAAGGGGTTGTAATCGAACTGAAATAAATAGATAAAATAGTGATGAAGTTTAAGGGAAGTCCGGTTAATGCAGGAATGACATAATTACCATGCAATTGAAGATATCCACTGAAAAGAGTAAATAACCCCGTGAAGTAAATAGAAATTAAACTGATTCTTGTAAAGGTAACTGCTAAGGATAAGGTCTCTCCCTCAAATCCCGATGCAAATATTTTTACTAACTGCTCAGTAAATAGCAATCCAAAACCAATAATAAAAGTGGATAACAAAAGCAACATATTTACTAAATTATTTGTAAACTTATTCCCCTCTTCTAATCCTTGTTCCTTTTCTATCTTCCTGAATAATGGAATATACCCAGTAGATATACCTGATACTACAAACCCAAATACAATGGCAGATATCGTAATCGCAATCAAATAGGCATCACTTATGGCAGAAGTTCCATAAAAGTACGATAGGACGATGTCTCTCAATAATCCCAGTAGCTTTGAAAGGATCGTTATTACCATTAACAGAATGGCTATTTTTTTCATATCTATCCTTACTTTCATATTAAAATTATAGAGACTGTCCTATAAGGAACCAAATTGCCTTATGAGACAGCCGCTAGCCAATCATTTTTAAAAATTTCTTTCTATAATAAATTAATTTTAAGCTTCTTACACCATTAGATATTTTTATTTTCTTTGTATACTTTTCATACAGTGGTACTAGTTGTTTAAGCTGTTTTCTATCAATAACCCCTACATTAGTATACATCCTATAAATAATGGCTCCTGGAATCCGATACGCATCAATAGCTTCTATACAATTTTTCTTTCGTTTAACGTTCTGTTCATTCATAGCAATATACTTTTTTAAATCGTTCATCCACCGAAGATCTTTATCTATTTTGTCAATATTATTTTCACTCAGAGAATTAGCTGAATTATAGTGATAATTAGTGAGGTATTCTGGTACACACTTCACATTTTTATCATGAAGTAATACTTTTGAGAAAAAGACCATATCTTCTCCCCAGTTGACTTCAGGCGAAAACAAAATATTATTTTCATCCAAATAATTTCTCTTCATTAACCAAGAATTGGTATTTGGAGTGCATATATTATAGAGATATTTTTCAAGAATATCCCCTTCAAAAAATTTCATCCGTGCTTTCTTTGCTGTCCCATTGATTATATAATGATGGAAGCAACAACATACATTTGAGTTTCCTATTTTTGATAGCATCTTTTCTAAAAAAGCAGGATCTAACTCATCATCCGCATCTAAGAAAGTAACATACTCTGCCTTTGACTGACGAATTCCTAAATTTCTTGCCATTGATACTCCCTTATTCTCTTGTTCTATATATACAATTCTAGAATCTTTATTTTTATATTGAATAATAACGTCACTGCTATGATCTGTAGACCCATCATTAATGATTATCAGTTCAAAATTTTGATATGTCTGATTTAAGACGCTATTAATACTATATTTCAAGCGACTTTCCTTATTAAATACTGGCATGATTATAGACACTTTAGGCATCAAACCCTTTTCCACTCCTTCACAAGTAACAGATAAACCTAGTAGCTCAAATTAATCCCTTATTTCAAATCAAGTGAAACTTCAATCAGTGGGGTTTTCTTCCCACCACTGATTATTAGTTGAACGGATCGGGCATTCACGGCCTGTTGATCTCCCGCCTACACGTCTGTGTTTCTTCTGCCTTGTTGAGGTGAGGAGATCTTACAGCCCGTTCACACGGGATAAAGGGAATAACCGGTAAGGTATATAAGGTCCTTCTACCATATTGATAGTCAAGTATATAGTGTATACAAACATACATATGAAGGCACAGTACATACTATAAGAAATCAGTAAACGCTCTTTTTTGTACAATTTTATATACTCTGGCAAGGCTAACAAGCCGTACATAGTAAAGTATAACGTTGCTCTATGTGCAACTGTGCCCATGTCTAAAAAGGCATTATAAAAAAACAAACCAATAACAAAACTATTGTAGAAAAAGTTAGCTTCCTTACTTACCTTTTCATTATGAACTAGCAATAAAATCACAAAAATTAACAGTAGCATAAAAATGACTTTATTACCGCCATGATTTGCTCCCATATCTAGTTCAATAAAATAATTTGAATAACCTGGTATACGAACATACTCGAAAATTTTAACAAACACCGTTTGCAGAAAAAATGATGAAGTGATTAATATAACAGAAAATACCTTATTTATTCTTACATTTCTTAATGGTATTAATAACAAAGCTACAAGCGCTGTTTTATGAAATAAAAAAGCAATCAAAACAGCGATCATATACTTCAACGTTTGATTTTTCTTTAAATATTTATACGCCCAAAAACAAATAGCGATTGCAATAAAGTTTCTTATCACACTCAATGAGTTCAAGTAGAAAAGTGGAAACCCTATAAAAAAAAGCAAGCTTAAATAATAGTTCACACTATATTGATCTAAAGTCTTTATTATTAGATAATAAATCACGATCGATGTTATTAAGAAGAAAAATAAATTTGTTTGGAACTTGCTAGATATAGTCAAAAGCAAGTTCGATAATGGTTCTCCTTTGTCATAAATATTGATACCATAGTTTCTCAAACTATCAATAATCATCGAATAGGCTTTATAATCCCAGCCAACATTATATCGAAACCCCGAAAAGGTAATAAGAATGATCAAATATATTTTCCTAACGAGAGTTTTGTTAACGAACATGGCTTTTTCTACGATCATGAAAATGACGGTAACGATAATGAACGCAATATATACACTCATATTAAAGCCCTTCCTCTTTTTCTCTTACATATACTGCAAATGGTCTTGTCTATCTCTTGAATAAATAAATCCTTTTAACTTAGAATTAAATATTGCATTGTCTTTTATTATCTTACGAAAAAAGTCTACTCTACCAGCTTCATACTTAGCCAAATCAAACCTTTCCATATAGCTAATGATCTTTTGATCCACATTTTCCAAAGTTTCTACTACTAAACCTAAATTATATTTTTGTATTTCTTCAGTTAAACTAGTTCCCTTGAGAGCGATCATTGGCCTTCCGTTTAAAGCAGCGTTATATAACCGATTAGGAAGGGCTGTTTGATTATTTATTCCGTCATTTAGTCTTAAAACATTGATTAAATCACTTTTCATGTATAAATCTTTTTCATCTTCTTTTTTATACCTACCTGTAAGCTTGACATTTTGGATGTTATTGCGGCTTAAATAATTTTCTATATTTGTATTAATATCCCCTTCCCCATGATAATACAAAGTGATGTTGCTATGATTTTTCAATGAATAGATAAATTCAATATTGATATCGTAATCTCTAATGGCACCAATACAAGAGACGTTCAACTGCTCTTTATTAAAGCGTTTTTGTATTGGCTGCAATTCCTTTAGATTATCAATAACAGTATTATGATTAATTACATATTTATCACTATTTGGAAGCCAAGAACAATAAGCCGGAGAGGAGATAACAGTAAAATACGAGTGGTGAATGAACTTTTTTATATGAAAAAATTTCATTAACTTATGATGATCTCTAATATCAATAATATAGTTATTCTTATAGTTTTTGATTAAATAGCGATGTAAGAAATAGGATATTTGCAATCCAAATACAATCAATCTATCAAATTGATTCTTCTCCAATTTGTTGATGATAAACTTTTTGAACTGAACATAATCATAGTAATTTCTTCGATGCCCCTTCTTCTTATCTCTATAAACAAATATCTCTTGTTTATCATTGATTTGAAATCTATCCCAATTGATCACTGTATAATCAACTTGATGTTGTTGAAGCACCCTTATATAGTTTTCAACATATGGCATAAAAAGCATATTTGATGGACAAATTAGAGCGATTCTCATAAATAGTTGACCTTTCTAAATATCTGTTTCTTCCAAACATCCCGATTAACAATCCCCGTATAACTCTGTATAATCTTCACAACCTTCACCGACACATTCTCATCATGATAGTCGCTCGCCACATACGTCTTTTCGTTGTTCTCCCACATCGCTCGGCTTAGCTCAACGGCTTGCACAATTTCTTTCTCTGTAATGCCGCCGATCACAACCGTTCCTTTATCGAGCACTTCTGGTCGCTCAGTGGAAGTGCGAATTAAGACACCTGGAAATCCAAGGATCGCGGATTCTTCTGATAACGTCCCGCTGTCGGATAATACCACAAATGCGTTTAGTTGCAGCTGGTTGTAGTCAAAGAAGCCAAACGGACGTAATTGCTGAACGAGCGGATGGAAGTTGAATCCTCTCTCCTCAATCTTCTTCCAACTGCGCGGATGGGTGGAATAAATAATGGGCAGCTGGTACTTTTCAGCAATATGATTGATCGCATTCATCAGCGATAAAAAGTGCGCTTCGTGGTCAATATTTTCTTCTCGATGGGCTGAGATCAAAATGTACTTGCCGGCTTCTAGCTTCAACTGGTCTAGCACGGGACTGTTGGTAATGCTCAACATATGTTTGTGCAATACTTCAGTCATCGGTGATCCCGTTACAAAAATATGCTCTTTGCGAATGCCCTCTGACAGCAAGTACCGTCGGCTATGTTCCGTATAAGGAAGGTTAATATCGGATACGTGGTCAACAATTTTGCGGTTAATTTCTTCTGGTACATTTTGATCAAAGCAGCGATTGCCTGCTTCCATATGAAAAATGGGGATCTTCAATCGCTTAGCCGCTACCGCTGAAAGACAGCTGTTCGTATCTCCAAGAATAAGCAAAGCATCTGGCTGTTCCTTCGCCAACACTTCATACGATTTAGCGATAATGTTGCCCATCGTGTCCCCAAGATGTTCGCCAACTGCCTCTAAATAATAGTCAGGCTCACGCAAGCCTAACTCTTCAAAGAACACTTGATTTAATGTGTAATCCCAGTTTTGTCCTGTATGGACGAGAACGTGATCAAAATAACGGTCACATGCTTTCATCGTTTCTGATAATCGAATGATTTCTGGCCTTGTGCCAACAATGGTCATCACTTTCATTTTGGTCATGTCTATACCTCCAAATAGTACGTATCTGGTTGTTCAGGATTGAAAATTTCACAAGCCCAGAAAAGAGTAATCACTTCATCGTTACCGACATTTTCAATCGAATGGGTGTAGCCCGCTGGAATATCGACAACCTCTGGGACCTCACCATCGACCTTGTATTCGATCACTTCATCCGTATCAATTTGACGAAACTTAATGAGCGCTTCTCCTTGAATGACAAGGAATTTCTCCACTTTTGTATGGTGCCAATGGTTTCCTCTTACCACACCTGGCTTCGTCTTGGAAATAAAAATTTGCCCCATGCTGTCCGTTTTCAGAAATTCCGCAAGCCAGCCACGCTGATCGACATTTTTCTTTAACTTATAGGAAAAATTGTCTTCTTCTAAATACGATAAGAAAGTAGCGTATAACGCTCGGTCGAAGTCACTTTTTAAAGAGGGCATCACCAACGTCTCTCTATTCTGCTTAAATGCATAAAGCTTGTCCGCAAGCTCCCCAAGCGTTACTTGATAAGTAATCGGCACATAACAAAAAGGCTCTTCTCTCGTTGGCTCTCCTTCTAATGCTCGCAAAAATTCGGCTAGCACATCATCTATGTAGCACAATGTTAGCTCTGTATTCGGATCATTTACTTGAATCGCTAAATCTCTGGCAATATTATGGCAGAATGTTGCTACGACGCTGTTATAATTCGGTTTGCACCATTTTCCAAAGAGATTAGGTAATCGATAAATATAAAATGGACTATTCATTTCATCACCATGAGCAAATATCAGAGCTTCTCCCGCTCTCTTACTTCGACCATACGGGTGATCTTGTTCCACTTGAATTGATGAAGTAAAAAGAACCGGTGCAGAATTATGATGTTTTTTTAATAATTCTAGCAACCTAGCAGTAAAGCCAAAATTCCCTTCCATAAACTCTTTGTCATCTTGTGGCCGATTGACACCCGCTAAATGAAACACAAACTCACACTCTTTTGTATATGCATCTAAAAGGTCGGGGTCTGTTTCGCGCGTGTATTCAAAAATATCGGTGTAGCCTTTATTTTTTAACTCCGCCACTAAGTTCTTTCCAATGAACCCGTTCGCTCCTGTTATGAGTATTTTCATCATTTCTCCAGCCTTTCAACTCTTCTTGAATATAATGTAAGGTGAGTAGTTTTTCCTTTACTTGCTCCACATTTAACCGCTCCGTGTTGTGAGAGTTGTACTCTTCAGCCATCATGAGCATTTGATTCCCTTTAGCAAAGTATTTGTCATAGTTAAGATCCCGTTGATCGGCAGGTACTCGAAAGAATCCCTCTAAATCATCCGCTACCACATGCTCTTCTCTTGTCAACAGCGTTTCATATAACTTTTCTCCGTGGCGAGTACCGATCACTTGGATTTCATTATCAGCGTCAAATAACTCTTTCAATGCTTGAGCCAAATCCCCGACTGTAGAAGCTGGCGACTTTTGAACCATAATGTCTCCCGCTTTCGCATGCAGAAAGGCAAACACGACAAGCTCGACCGCTTCTTCTAAACTCATCAAAAATCTTGTCATGTCGGGGTCCGTGACAGTTAGCGGCTGCCCATTTTTGATCTGCTCCACAAATAAAGGAATGACGGAGCCACGAGAGGCCATGACGTTGCCATATCTCGTCCCACAGATCAAGGTTCGCTCAGGAGAGACCGTTTTCGATTTGGCCACAAACACTTTTTCCATCATTGCCTTTGAAATACCCATTGCATTAATTGGATAAGCCGCTTTGTCCGTCGATAAACAGATCACCTTCTCAACCCTGTATTCGATCGCAGCTGTCAGCACATTTTCCGTTCCGATAATATTCGTTTTCACTGCTTCAAGCGGAAAGAACTCACAGGAAGGCACTTGCTTTAACGCCGCCGCATGAAAAACGAAATGCACCCCGTGCATCGCATTTTTCACGCTAGCTAAGTCGCGCACATCCCCTATGTAAAACTTGAGTTTGTCATTTTTATAACGTTTTCTCATATCATCCTGTTTTTTCTCATCACGAGAGAAAATTCGAATTTCTTGAATGTCTGAATCTAAAAACCGCTCCATTACCGCATGACCAAATGAGCCTGTGCCACCAGTGATCATTAACGTTTTATCTTTAAACACTTTCACTCCACCCCCGCTAATACATGCTTTAACAAAATATCTGCTGCTTTTCGCACATCATAATGTTTCTCCAAATACCTTCTTCCGTTATCGCCCATGTCTTCTCGCAAACGTTTGTTGATCGAAAGCCTTGCAGCATACATCATAAAACTCTCTAGATCGCCGCTTTCGCACCAAAAACCGCTATCGGATTCTCTTAGCACATCCTTTATATCTGTCTGACAATCTGTTGCCGCCAAGATGGGAATCGAGTATTCCATATAAGACAAAAGCCTTGAAGGAAAATTAGGAATCGTAAACCTGCGATCTAAAAAAATCAGACCCACATCCGCTATTTGCAGCAATTGATCATATTCCTCTTTTGGAAGATAGGGCAAAAGCGTGACATTTTTATTATTGAGCACTTGAAGAGTAGAGCGAACCCTTTCATACTCCGTCCCAGAACCGACAATTAATAGATGACCCGCATCAAAGTGAGCCGCCACTTCTAATAAAAAGTCGATCCCTTGGGGTTTTCCTAAGTTTCCTCCGTAAATAAATAAAGTAGTATTTTTAGGAATTTTATATTTTTCAAGCAAATGATGACATGTGTCTGTTTTTACAATTTTATCGATGGGATAAATACAATTTGGAAAAATCTCCAGCTGATTCTTATCTATGTTGTTATGCCGAGCAATGTAATCGACATTTGCTTGCGACATACATCCAATCTGATCGGATAGCTCATACAGCTTTTTTTCCTTATTTCTAAAGTATTTCCACATCATACTGCCTGTTCGCATCAAGCCGATATCCACCGCATTTTGCGGGAAAATATCTTTCAGCATTAAATACGTCTTGCTTTGATGATGCTCTTTAAAATAACGGACAACCTTCTCAAACGTGATCGGCGGCGTCGAGTAGAGAATAAGGTCAAAATGAACGTTGGGAAAATGCTGTTGGATCGCCTGAAGATATTGCCTTTCTATACTTAAAGTAGACAGCCCTTTTTCGATCATATTCGTTTTTGTGATGTTGCCAGTTTTCACTTTTAATAGAGAAATATAACCTTCCTTAACTAACTCCGTCGGCAAATTCTTTCTTTTCTCCCTCGGCGTCACTACATGCATATGGATGCCTCGATAAGCAAGTTCCCTAATAAGATCCGTATAAATGCCTCTTTCCTGAATATCTTCAATACTCGCCAACGTTAAAAACAACACATTCATTCCATCACCCTCTTTCCTCAACTAAAATCACATACAAAAAAACTACTAATAAAAACCCACTATCAAAATGAACTTTTATTAATAGTTTTAAACGAAAAGCGGAGCCGACTGTTCAGACACGACAAGCAAATGACAGAATGACGGAATGGCGTTCTTCAGCCATGCAGTCAGGCTGGCATTTGACTCGAGTGTCTAGGAGGCGCAGCTAGACAATCGAAATGCGGAAGGTGCCGTTTAGCGACGTATGGATTGGAATGATCCGCATGAGATAAAGGAAACACGATGAACGTTAGTGAATCGATGTTGACTTATCGCAAGGAGGAGCATGGAAATCCACTAGTCGCTGGCGCCTGTAGCT
>NZ_JADHDW010000005.1:198122-219067 GCF_016820555.1 Bacillus sp. REN10
GACAATCGAAATGCGGAAGGTGCTGTTTAGCGACGTATGGATTGGAATGATCCGCATGAGATAAAGGAAACACGATGAACGTTAGTGAATCGATGTTGACTTATCGCAAGGACGAGCATGGAAATCCACTAGTCGCTGGCGCCTGTAGCTGGACAATCGAAATGCGGAAGGTGCTGTTTAGCGACGTATGGATTGGAATGATCCGCATGAGATAAAGGAAACACGATGAACGTTAGTGAATCGATGTTGACTTATCGCAAGGAGGAGCATGGAAATCCACTAGTCGCTGGCGCCTGTAGCTAGACAATCGAAAAGCGGAAGGTGCCGTTTAGCGACGTATGGATTGGAATGATCCGCATGAGATAAAGGAAACACGATGAACGTTAGTGAATCGATGTTGACTTATCGCAAGGAGGAGCATGGAAATCCACTAGTCGCTGGCGCCTGTAGCTGGACAATCGAAAAGCGGAAGGTGTCACCCCAGATAATCTAAAAGTAAAACCTTATTTCTAGACATGAAAAATGGGCATCTAACCCGCCCTCACGTCATACTACCGACGACTCGCGTCTAAGGCGCAGATAGATGCTCGCCCACAGTATAACCGAGTGCCTCCATTGATAGTGGTGAGGAGACATTACCAGTTCTTTATCTGTTTCTAGTACACTTCTAGCAAAACTGTACTCTCCATTTCCTTGTAAATAACTCTACTTTTTGCCGTAATAATAATCGTAACCTAGCTTCTTATTGCTCATATTATTCAGTACAACACCCAATACTTTCGCTTTGGCCGATCGCAGTACTTCCTTCGCTTTCGCCGCTGTATCTATATTGGTTTGACCGCTATTTACAACAAGAATCGAAGCCTCGCATTGATTAGCTACTATTTGTGCATCAGTCACTAATAAAACAGGGGGCGTATCGAATATCACAATGTCATATTCTTCGTAAGCCTGCTGGAGAAACTCTGCCATCATATAAGAGCCAAGCAACTCTGCCGGATTCGGCGGAATCGGACCTGAGCATAAAATATGCAGTTGATTGATGCTTGTTTCTTGAGTAGCCACAGATAAATCTTTCTGCCTGGTCAGCACATTCGTTAACCCAATGGTGTTGGAAACCTCAAACGTATGATGCATCGTTGGCTTCCGTAAGTCCGCATCCACTAACAGCACCTTTTTTCCTTGCTGAGCGAAAACAATCGCTACATTGGCGGATGTGGTAGATTTTCCTTCCCCAGGGTTGGGGGATGTGACAATTAATGAACGGATTTCTTGATCAATGGAAGAAAACATAATATTTGTCCGAATGGTACGGAATTGCTCAGAAATGGGAGATTTAGGATCTAATACAGTAATTAACTTCCTTTGCATCATGTCGGGATCTGTTTTTTTTCTTCGTTTAAAAACCAACGGATTCACCTCTTACCGCCTTATTTTTTGAACGGGACTTTCTTATGCCCTGTTCAGATGTGCCAATGACGGAAACCACTCCAATCGTTGGTAAATCAAGAGCTTGTTCCACATCTTGTTCCGACTTGATGGTTTGATCTAAATATTCTAGTAAGAAAGCCAGTCCGATGCTGACCATTAAACCAACGACAAAGGCAATGGCAATATTTAATAATGGCTGCGGCTTCACAGGGGCCATATCCTTTGACCCTTCTGCTTTCGCTAAAATACTGACATTATTGACATTCATAATCTTGACGATTTCCTTTTGAAACACCGTTGCTACTTCATTGGCAATCATAGCGGCTCGTTTCGGATCGGTATCTTGAACCGCAATATTCACTACTTGTGAATCCGTTTCATTTTGAACAGTAATTTGATTATTCAATTCATCATACGTAACATCGAGTTGCAAATTGGCCTTCACTTTATCTAAAATCGCAGGGCTTTTAATGATGACGTTATAAGTGTTAATGAGCTGCAGATTCGTTTGAACATCCGCTTGTTCGTACAGCTGCTGACCAGATTTGGCTTGATTGACAAGCAATTGAGTAGACGTTTCATACACCGGCGTTAATACAAAATAACTAATGATGCCACTTAACAAAGCAAACAAAAACGTAATACTCACAATTAACTTCATACGCTTCCACACAATACTAGTTAATTCCCGTAAACTGATTGTTTCCTCCATACTTCGCCTGCCCCCAACGATATCGATTTCCTTCTCAGGATCTATTCACTAAAAAGAATTTTATCGTTCTTTATTTAGAACATTTTATAAGAGGAGTATATCATATTCGCTATTATTAAATAATAGGTACATAGACTTATTTATTCGTTATAAAGAACGACGCTCCCTATTGTTATAAGTTGAAACCTTTTTTCTGATATAATCGTATATAAAAGAAAAAGGAGGGAATTGAATGTCACAATATACATTTGAGGCACAAACGCCGAATTATATGAGCTCTGTGCTGAAAACATTTGTTTTTTCTTTAACGATTGCTGTCATCGGGATGCTCATTGGGACGATGGTTCCGCCCGCATTGTTTTTGCCATTAGTCATCATTGAAATCGGGATGTTACTAGCCGCTTTCTTTTTACGGAAAAGAAAAATCGTAGGCTACACATTTCTATATGCCTTCACCTTTATTTCAGGAATCACGACTTACCCGATTGTCGCTCATTATTTAGCTACTTCTGGGGCGCAAGTTGTTGTTGGTGCTTTCGCTTCAACCGTTGTCGTATTCGGAGTGATGGCGATTGCCGGTCTAAAAACAAAAAGAGACCTTTCATTTTTAAGCGGCATTTTATTAACGGTGCTATTGGCTTTAATAACCTTATCGATTATGAGCATTTTCTGGCCGTTTTCTTCTACGGCCATGTTCGTTTATTCATTAATCGGAACAGTGCTATTTTCCGGTTATATCATGTATGACTTCAACCAAATGAAACAAATGACAATTACAGAAGAAGCCATTCCTTTACTAGCATTGAACTTGTATTTAGACTTCGTAAACTTGTTCATTAACCTGTTGCGAGTCATCGGCTTTTTAAGTGAAGATTAAGAAGCATTCAGAAAGCCAGTGAAAACTGGCTTTCTGAATGCTTCTTTCACCTTGCGAGCCATTTCTTCGACTTTCTGGACATCTCTTTTATGTATGCGACCAGATCAAACAAGTTGCTATGGAAAGACATGAATTATGATGTAAACTGTAAAGAGGAATAATGATTGATAGAGGAGGCACAATGCACATGGCCAATCAAGCAACAATCATTCATACGACAGAAAAAGAAGGATTATTCTCATGAGCCAGAAAAACATCAAAGGCATTGCAGCATCAAGCGGTATTGCTATTGCTAAAGCCTTTCGACTAGAGAGCCCCGAGTTAAATGTTGACAAAAACATAATTACTGATCCCGTAGCTGAAATCGCACGCTTTGATCAGGCGATTGCTACATCCATATCCGACTTAGAAATCATTAAAGAACATATTCGTAAGCAGCTAGGCGAAGAGCAAGCGGCGATTTTTGCTGCTCATCTTCTCGTGCTGAGCGATCCGGAACTGATTCATCCAGTGAAAGACAAAATCACCGCTGAACAAGTAAATGCCGAGTTTGCCTTAAATGAAGTGTCCTCATCGTTTATCGATTTGTTTGAATCAATGGAAGATGCCTATATGCGGGAGCGAGCAGACGACATACGAGATGTCACAAAACGCGTATTGGCCCATCTTTTACATGTCAACTCTACCGACTTAAAGACGATTACAGAAGAGGTCATCATCGTTGCCAAAGATTTAGCCCCCTCCGATACCGCCCAATTAAATCGTCAATTTGTCAAAGGCTTTATTACCGATAACGGCGGACGAACATCTCATTCAGCAATCATGGCTCGTTCGATGGAATTGCCGGCTGTTGTTGGCACGAAAAGAGGAACGACGCGCATTCAGCACGGAGACACAGTGATTATTGATGGAATTGATGGAAAAGTCATCATCAATCCAACAACCGAGACACGGCAAAAATATGAAGAGAAAAAATTAGCCTATGAAGCGAAAAAAGCGGAATGGGCACAGCTGATTCACCAGCCAACCATATCGGCTGATGGACACGTCGTTGAACTAGGGGCTAACATCGGCACCCCTGAAGATGTTAAAAGTGCACTCGAAAACGGCGCGGAAGGGATCGGACTGTATCGAACAGAGTTTTTATATATGGGGCGTAACACCTTTCCCACAGAGGAAGAACAATTTGAGGCTTATAAAGTTGTGCTAGAGCGAATGCAAGGGAAACCGGTAATCATTCGGACGCTTGATATCGGCGGCGATAAAGAACTGCCTTATTTATCACTTCCGCAAGAAAAGAATCCATTTTTAGGATTTTGCGCTATCCGCTTCTCTTTAAGCATGCAAGAGATGTTTAGAACGCAGCTGCGGGCATTACTGCGAGCGAGCACATATGGCCAATTAAAAATTTTATTCCCGATGATCGCCACATTAAGTGAATTTCGACAAGCTAAAGCGATTTTTTTAGAAGAAAAGCAAAAGTTGCAAGCAGAAGGCATCGAAGTAGCAGACCACATCGATGTCGGCATCATGGTCGAAATCCCTTCCACTGCCATTATGGCCGACTTGTTCGCAAAAGAAGTTGACTTTTTTTCGCTTGGCACTAATGACTTAATTCAATACACCTTAGCGGCTGACCGCCTCAACGAAAGCGTCGCCTACTTATACCAACCGTACCATCCGGCCCTTCTTCGGCTCATCAAACACGTTATTGATGCCGCACACAAAGAAGGAAAATGGGTCGGCATGTGCGGGGAAATGGCTGGAGATGAACTCGCCATTCCCCTTTTGCTCGCCTTGGGATTGGATGAATTTTCGATGAGCGCCACCTCGATCTTACAAGCACGATCCCAAATCATACAACTTGCCAAAGCGGACTGGAGCGAGCATATCGAACAGATCCTTTCTATGTCAACGGCGGAAGAAGTCATCGCGTTTATGAACGGGCAACTTCAATAGAAGCGCTTCTTTTGATATTTTTTCGGCATCCCCAAAAAGCACTAAGCCTGTTTTCATGAAAACAGGCTTAGTGCTTTTTTATCGAAAGTCTGCCGGAAAGGCGTTGATGTTGACATCGAAAATAAATGGCAAACCGATGTAGATCGCTCCGACAATGAGAATAATAGCAATGACATTGACCCAAAATCCGGCTCGCATCATTTCGCTTATTTGAATTTTGCCCGTAGCGAAAATAATCGCATTCGGCGGTGTACCGACTGGTAACATAAACGCGCAATTCGCTGCCATAGCGGCTGACATCATTAACGCGAATGGATGAATATCGATCGCCATCGCCAAAGCAGCCAGAACAGGCATAATCATAGTGGCTGTAGCTGTATTCGATGTGATTTCTGTTAAGAACAAGACAAAAGCGGTTACAAGCACAATCACAAGGAATAGCGGGAACTGTTCTAATACCACCAGCTGCTCACCAAGCCATGTCGCAAGTCCTGTTTCTCCGAAGCCAGCGGCAATCGCTAAGCCGCCGCCGAACAACAACAGCACACCCCAAGGTAATTCGCGCGCGACGGTCCAATCAAGCAAAGCTCCGCCTTTGCTCTTCGATGGCAAAATAAACAGCAAGATCGCTGCTACCATGGCAATCATCGTATCGCTGATGCCCGGAATAACAAAGAAATTTTCATTTTCCCACAAAAAGGTGCGCGTCACCCACATAAACCCAGCGAATAGAAACACGAATAATACAAGCTTTTCCTCTGAACTCATCTTGCCTAATTTTCGCTTTTCTTCACGAATCAGTTCCATTCCACCAGGCAATTCTTTAAATTTGATGGGAAAAGCAACGTTCACTAAATACAGCCATGTGAAGATTAAGGCAATCAGCACGACCGGTGTCGCCATCATCATCCAGTCCGCAAAAGAAATGTTCACGCCGTAAAAATTCTCAATCGCCCCCGCCATAATAATGTTCGGCGGTGTGCCAATCAGTGTGCCCAGTCCGCCGATCGTACCTGAAAATCCGATACCAAAAATGACCGTCTTTTCAAATCCTTTAATGTCAATCGACTGGTTGCCTGATTGTTTCACAATTTGCGCCGCCTGATAAGTAATCGCCGTTCCGATCGGCACCATCATCATTACCGCAGCTGTATTGGATACCCACATGGACAAAAATCCAGTGGCAATCATAAAACCAAGCACAATTCTTTTCGAATCCGTTCCCATGACACCAACAATATTCATCGCAATCCGACGATGCAAATCCCACCGTTCCATGGCAATCGCAATCATAAAGCCGCCAAGGAATAAAAAGATAATTGGATCTCCATAAGCGGCAGATGCTGCTTTGCCATCCACCGCTCCTGTAATCGGCAACAAAATTAACGGCAACAACGACGTTACCGGAATAGGTATTGCTTCTGTAATCCACCACACGGCAATCCATACCGTCGTCGCAAGAACGGCTCTTGCCTCTGGCGACAATCCTTCTGGTGAAAAAAATAACTGAATGAGCGCAAACAATAACGGCCCAAGCAATAAACCAACCCATTGCGTTTTTGTCATTGACCGTTTGTCATGCGGTTCATTCGGCTCCGCTTGCTTGGCGGAAGAAGAATGATGCTTCTTTTTTACTGTTTCGCTCTCTTTGGCAGCTGAGAAAAACAGGAGCTGTTTAATTTTATCATGTGCATCCCAACATTCTTGCCAAATCGTTGCTGTCAGCTGATTCATTGATGAACCTCCCTCTTACTTATATCTACTTTAAGAGTAAAGGATTTCACTGAAAAAAAGAGATTACGTAAGCAAAAAAATAATTTTGAAAATAAAAAAAGCAAACGCTTTCAATCGATATACTGATGCACTTTACTGCGTTTTTCGTTCACAATGCGGCATCTTGTCTGCGGTCGCCCAACCGAGCCGTACGAAATCCGCTCTTCTAATACGCCTATTTCCTGCAAAAAGGACAAATATTTCCTGACAGACACGCGTGATACGCCAGAATGAAACGCAATATCCTCAGCGGAGAAATCTTCCTCCGGCCATTTTTCCACTGACAGCCATACAAGCTTTAATGTTTCCTTCGTCAGCCCTTTTGGCAGCACTTGACGCACCGCCTTCTTTTCCCTTGAAAAAAAGAGCTCATCAATCTCTCCTTGATTCACCTCATCCGAACGGGCATATATCTCATATCGCTGCTGATAAGACAACAACGCTTGCTCAAAGCGATCAAACTGAAACGGCTTCATTAAATAATCAACCGCTCCGTAATGCAGCGCTTTCCGCACACTCAACATATCATTCGCCGCACTAATAACGATCACATCAATACTTTTATTCAACAGGCGAATATTTTTTAATAATTCCAACCCGCTCATCCCCGGCATATAAATATCTAGCAAGAGCAGATCCGGACGATTCGTCTCAATCGCCTGCATAGCCGCCTCCGGGGAAGTCACGATCTTTTGCACATAGAACCCCGGAATCGCTTCTGCATATTGTTTATTAATTTGTGCCACCATTGGATCATCTTCAGCAATCAGCACTTGAATCAACGTTCTTTCCCTTCCTTTCGCATCGGAATATTCACTTCAATAATCGTTCCTTTGTCCTTTTCCGACGTGACATGAATCTCACCTTGCAGTTCTTGAATCGTTTCTTGCACAAGATACAAGCCAAACCCGTGTCCTTTGCCTTTGTCCGAGATGCCTTTCATAAACACTTCATCGACATTCGCAATCCCTTTGCCATGATCTTTCACTTCAATCGTGATCATATGGTCTTCGCAGCCGAGAAACAGAGTCACTGGCCGGCCATGTTTCGGCGTCGCTTCTAATGCGTTATCCACTAAATTTCCGATAATCGTAATGAGATCATGCGTCAAAGAAGGGCTTAACACATTCGGCATAAACGAATCCTCCATTAACGTCAGTTCCTTCTCCTGTTCATGGCAATAACTGATTTTCGCCAGCAAAAAGCCGGCAATCACCGGATCTTGAATCCTCCTAGATAAATAGCCAATGCTATCTTGATAACGCACATTCAGCTCTTCAATATAGGCAGGAAGAGCATCGTACCGCTTCATTTGCACCATCCCTAAAATCACATGCAAGCGATTCATAAACTCATGCGTTTGCGCCCGCAGTGCTTCCGCATACATCTCCGTCCCGCTTAATCGCTCGGCTAACTTTTTCACTTCCGTTTTATCGCGAATCGTCGCCACAGCGCCAATGATTTGATCATCTACATATAAAGGAGAGCGATTCACAAAGAAAACAACGCCGTTCACTTCCACTTCCTCA
Source organism: Bacillus sp. REN10 (assembly GCF_016820555.1). GTDB lineage: Bacteria > Bacillota > Bacilli > Bacillales > Domibacillaceae > Bacillus_CE. The sequence continues at coordinate 206,404 of NZ_JADHDW010000005.1, forward strand.
TCTACAATTGCTTGCCCATTCGTCAACGTCTGCCCTAAATTCATCCGCGGTTCTTGATACCCAATAAAAGGCCCAGAGACGCCAGCTTTTTCAAGTAAACGAACGGCCGCTTCATTCATCAATGTGACCACACCTTGACTATCCACTGCAATAATTCCTTCGTGCGTAGACTCAATCAAAATGTCCCGCTCCTCAAGCAACCTGGCAATTTCCATCGGCTCAAGTCCAAACATCACCTTGCGCACACGGCGGCCAAGATACAGCGCACCGCCCACACCCACAAGCAAACCTGCGCTTAACCCCACATAAATCACTTGTTGATCATGGCGAATGTCCAATTGGATATTTTCAAGCGTCTTCCCAACGGCCACTCCCCCAATTTGCCGCCCTTTTTCATCAAACACCGGCGTAAAATAGCGGAGCGATTTACCTAAAGATCCTTCAGCAATGGATAAACATTCTTCTCCATGTAACGCCTGATCCACATCCTCCCCTTGAAACACTTGCCCAATTTTTTGACGGTTCGGATGAGACTTCCGCACGCCCCGCTCATCAAAAACAGTAATAAAATCAACGTGCAGCTGCTTTCGCACATGTTCCACATACGGCTGAATATCCGACTCTTTCTCTTTATGTAATAATCCATTATGAATAACAGCTGAATCCGCCACTAACCGCGACGTCATCGTCACCGTTTTCTCAATGTGAGCCCGCGTCTTCTCCGTCGTCTGATGCGCAATTAATCCATTCGTAATCGCCAGTGCCAACACAACGACGAGCACCACCAATCCGACAATGAGCGAACGCAACGTCCACTTCTTCCTTATATTCAAACTCCTTGCCTCCATATAAATATACCTTCCTTACATTATAACACTAGCTATCTGTCCAGTTATCACTAATATTGTGAAAAAGCTGGGGAGTACGCAATTGCGGTCCTATTGAGGAAAAATACAAAAAAAGAAGCCGTTACTTGGCTTCTTTCCTATATTGCTTGCAGCCCCTTATCCAATGCACTCACGATCAAATCGAGTTCTTGCTCTGTGAGCACGAAAGGTGGCGCAATCGTAATAATGTTGTTATGTCCTGGTACCGTGTCGCCATTTTTGCCGAGGATGACTTGATTTTCTTTACAGATGGCTAGAACTTTACCAACGAGCTGATCGCTAAGCGGCTGCTTCGTTTGTTTGTCAGCAACAAGTTCGATGCCGGCAGCGAAGCCAAACATACGGATATCTCCCACGTATGGAGACGATTTCAAATGATCGAGCTTCATCTCCAGCTGCTTGCCCAGCTCTGCCGCTCGTTCTACCAACTTTTCCGATTCAAGAATTTCGATATTTTTTAACGCAACCGCGCAGGAAACAGGGTTCCCCCCGAACGTGTTCACATGACGGAAATGATGAAGCCCGTCTTTTTCCTTGAATGTGTCATAAAGCTCGGAACGAACGGCTGTGATCGATAAAGGCGCATACGCACTCGTCAATCCTTTCGCCATTGTCACGATATCCGGCTTCACATCGAAATTTTGATGACCAAACCGGCGGCCTGAACGACCAAATCCGCAAATGACTTCATCGACAATCATTAAAATGCCGAACTCATCACAAATGGCGCGCACTTGCTCGATGTACTCTTTCGGAGGAACGATCATGCCGCCGCCTGTAATCGTTGGCTCTAAAATAATCGCCGCCACCGTTTCTGGCCCTTCCCACATTATCGCATCGCGAATTGCGGATGCGCATTCAAACTGGCAGCTACCTCGCTCTTGCCCAAATGGACAGCGATAACAATACGGTGGTGGAACATGTTTAAAGCCATCAGGAGTCGGTCCATACATCGTTTTGCGAATGGCCTGCCCTGTCGCAGCCATCGCGCCAATAGAGTTGCCGTGATAGGCGCGATAACGGGAAAGAATTTTATAGCGGGTCGGCTCTCCTGTTTGAGCGAAATATTGTCTGGCAATCTTGAACGCTACTTCATTGGCATCGGAGCCGGAATTGGAATAAAAAATACGATAGCCCCCTCCGAGCCAGTCACTCACTTTGCTTGCTAATTCCACAGCGGGAACGTGGCTTTGCGACATCGGCGAATAAGCGAGCGTCCCCATCTGCTTCGCCGCCGCCTCGGCTACCGCCGTTCGCCCGTGTCCAATATTGACGCACCATAAGCCGCTTAATCCATCAATATATTTCTCTCCTTCAATCGTTTCGAGCCAGCTATCCTTCCCCGACACAAACACCATCGGATGGTCATTGTGCTGCGACATATGATGCCACACATACTCCCGATCCTTAGCAAGAACCTCTTCCTTTTTGACGGATTGATTGATTGGCGTTCCTTTTATTTTCATGCCGTTCACCTTCTTTCAAAAAGTTTAGAAAAAGCGCGACGTCATCATTTTTTTACGCGTATAAAATTGAACTCCATCTTTTCCATTCGCATGCAAATCGCCATAAAAGGATTTCTTCCATCCGGAGAACGGGAAGAAGGCCATCGGAGCAGGGACATTCACATTGACGCCTAACATGCCAGCATCAATTGTCTCGCGGAACTGACGAATCGCCTTGCCGTTATTCGTATAAATCACTGCACCGTTCGCAAACTCCGACTGATTCGTTAATTCAATCGCTTCATCTAGGTCTTTCACCCGCACCACACTTAACACCGGAGCAAATAACTCTTCCTTCCAAATCGTCATCTCCGGCGTCACACAGTCAAAAATTGTTGCACCTAAGAAAAAACCACTTTCATGATCCGCTTGATCTTTCCGGCCATCACGCACCAATACTGCTTTCTCCCGCACGCCCGTTTGAATGTAGTTCGTCACCTTCTTTAAATGGGCTTTTCGAATGAGAGGCCCGAGCGAGCTATTATCATTCAACCCATTCCCCATTTCAATCTCATCAGCCGCTTGTTTCAATCGCGCGACTAAATCATCGGCAATGTCCTCCGGCGCAACGACGACCGAGCACGCCATACAGCGCTCACCCGCACTTCCAAACGCCGCTCCGATAATGCCTTGGACCGCTTTATCCATATCAGCATCCGGTAAAACAATTGAGTGATTTTTCGCTCCGGCTAACGCCTGCACTCGTTTGCCATTGGCTGCTGATTGCTTATACACATATTCCGCTACTGGCTGCGAACCAACGAAAGAAATCGCTTGAACATCCGGATGCTCCATTAGCCCGTTCACCACATCATGAGCGCCATGGACGAGATTCAACACCCCATTAGGTAGCCCCGCTTCTGTCATTAGCTCCACTAAGCACTGCGCTAACATCGGCGTACGTTCAGACGGTTTTAACACAAAAGTGTTCCCTAAAGAGATCGCTAGCGGGAACATCCAAAGCGGAACCATCATTGGAAAGTTAAACGGTGTAATCCCACCTACGACACCCACTGGATAACGGTACATCGCTGATTCAATTCCTTGAGCAATTTCCGGAAGCACCTCTCCCATCATGAGGTTTGGAGCTCCTGCGGCAAACTCGACACACTCCATGCCGCGCAGCACTTCCCCATGAGCATCCTTTTTCGTTTTTCCGTTCTCTAATGTGATTAGCTCTGCCAGTTCGTCATAATGCTCGTTCAAAAGTTGATGGTACTTAAACATCACCCTCGCTCGGATAGGAACAGGTGTCGTACTCCAAGTTTTGAACGCTTCTTTCGCCGCTTTGATGGCAGCGCTTACATCTTCAATCGATGAGAACGGAACGCGAGCCAACACCTCTCCTGTTGCCGGGTTCGGTACATCCTCATATCGATTGACAGATGCTTCCACCCATTGCCCATCAATATAGTTTTTCAGCATTTTAACATCGACCGCTTGTAAATCCATCGTATATTCCTCCTTTTTTAATAGCTAGCTTCATTTTATGGGATAATTATTGGCTATTCATTAGACATCATGTAAAATAAATCATAAATAAACTAAACATTCTGAACTTTAATCGGAGGTGCAAAAATGGGACCAGCTGTACTCCAACAGTTATTGATGAAAGATGTGATTACTCGGCCCCTGTTTCAAGAAGCGACTGTCATTGCTACAGACAAAGCCTTGCAGCGGAGCGTCAATTGGGTACATATTATGGAAGTCACCAACGTCGGCCAGCTCATTAATGGCAATGAATTAATTCTCAGCACCGGCATCGGCTGGCAAGATGATGAACAAATATGCCTCTCTTTTCTGCAACAGCTCATCGACAAATCCGCTGCCGGCTTAGTCATCGAACTCGTCAATTACACGAAAACCTTACCGGAATCCGTGATTCAGCTAGCGAAAACACATGATTTCCCCCTCATTTTATTTAAGAAAGAAGTGCGCTATATCGACATCACCCAAGACCTTCACTCCATCTTCATTCATGAACATCATCAAATGGTCAAGAAACTCGAACAGCTATCCGAAAAGCTAAACGCTTCCCTGCTCTCTGGGAAAGGGCGGCAAGACTTGCTCACCATCCTTCACCGTTTTACCGGACTTGAGGTCATGTTCTTTCCGAAACAAGGGGAAGCATTATTCGTTCCGCCATGCGCCAAAAAAACAAAAGATCCCCTCATTGCCCAATGGAGGACAGCTCCTGAGCAACTGATCAATAGCTATCCGGCAAGTCACATCCGCCAAATTGACTTTCTCGGTCAAACATTCGGCTACCTCTTCGTTCGTTCCAAGAAAGAAACCGAATTAACCGACTTCGAAATCCTCTCACTCGACCGAGGGGTGACCGCCATTGCTCAAGAAGTGATGCAATCCATGTATTACGAAGAGCAAAGACGACGGCAGGAAGACAATTGGGTACGTAAATGGCTGAAAGGACGGTTAACAGAAGAAGCGATTCAATCCAATATTAAACAGTCCATTGGCTTGACGCGCCCAAGTAGACTTCTCGTGGCCCTTTGCGAAATAAACATGCCCAGCTATTCAGACACAAAATTCTTCAGCCAGCTGATGATTGCCCGATCCCTATTTGAACATAGCGGATTTCAACTCGTCGTATCCAGACTTCACCATCAAACGGTCTTTCTTCTTTTCCCCCCTGAATCACTTACGCAGCTAGAAAGCATCCACAAAGAAATCATCAAGATTTTCACCCAGCTCAAGCACACCCAAGAACTCGGATTAGACACCTATGCCATCGGACAGCTTGTGTGCCAGTTAACAGACGCCAACAAAAGTTACAAAAGCGCCCAGACGGTGTTACACGTCCAACATCGAGTAGGCCAACTGCCAATCCCTGCCTTTGAACATTTGCACAGCTACCAATTGATTGTTCACATGGAAGAAAGCGGAACGTTAGAAGACTATATTCACCAATACCTCGGCACATTGCTTCACATGGACAAGAAAAAACGAGAGCCGCTACTGCGCACATTAAAGTATTACCTCATGAACAACGGCAAGAAAAAAGAAACGGCAGAAGCACTCTATATCGTTAGACAAACCCTCTACCATCGCCTAGAGAAAATTGAAGAAGCGATTGGAAACATCTTTTCCACACAGGAAAAAAGAATCGCCTTAGAACTGGCGCTGATCGGCTATGAGTATTTGTATGGAGGGCTTCATCAACAATGGGAGAGAAATCATAGGTGAATAAAAAAATTTTTTGGATCATTAATGAAAAGAATGACTAGGCACCATCCCACATTCTCAGATGGTGCCTAGCGTCGGTAAATAAGATGGAGGAAAGCTTTGGAACCATCGAAGAACTCTCCAAAACATCGGAGGTCTCACACTCAAAACTGCATCCTCTTCAACCATTCAATTGTTCTCTCTATATCGACTGTTCCTTGTGAGTCAACTTGTATGTAATCGCTTCTTTCTGCGACCGTCATTGTTTGGCCATTGCCCACAAAAGGATCATGCATCTATCATCTGATAACCAGATGATCCTTACTTTTATTTACTTATAAAAGAACAAAAAAGTATAATAATTCCGAATAAAAACAAAAAAGGAGGAAAATCCGGGTTATGAATAAAATGCTGAAAATTGCATTAGCTATCGCTTTTGTCTTCTCAATCGCTTGGCCATCTCAGCCGTTAAATACACAAGCAGCCACAACGAAAAACGGGTGGGTCAGCATTACTAGTGGTACCTTAAACGTTCGCAGCGGCCCAGGCACCACTTATAAAACAGTCGGTTCCTTGAAAAACAACGCACCTGTTACCGTCTATGCCCAAACGAAAAACGGATGGTCGGAAATTAGATACAACAAGAAAAAAGCCTATATCATGACAAAGTATTTACGCATGTACAGTTATTTGATGGATAAAACGAAGGTGTACATATATAAAACCGACGGAAAACTCTACAAATCTAGTTACCGAGGAAAATATTATGAATGGGACAAATGGATTTCTCACACCACTAAAGAAACCTTTATAGTCAGAGAAGATAATCAAGGGCTATATCTAGGCTGGCCTGAATCAGAGTATTACACAGAAATCGCCTATCCATTAAAAGTCGGGAGAACGTGGGATTACAGCTATGAAGGTCAAGAGACTAGCAAAATCACATCCATCAATGGTACCGTGACAACCCCAGCAGGTACATTCAAAAATGTTGTCACTGTCAAATCGAGTGATGGCTATGTCAGTTACTATGCTCCGAATGTAGGCTTTATCAAGGGAACAGCGAACGGGAAAACGACTTCTATTTTGGTTAGTTTGGTTAAAAAATAATGAATGCGCCGCACAATCCAATCTCTCGGATTGTGCGGCGTATTTTTAAAAAACACCAAAAAACTTCTTTTTCTTTCGAATGGGTGAAGGCAGTTTTTTATGTATAGGTTGGCCATCAATCGCATAGTTTGCATTTTGTTGGAAATAAAAAAGAGCATCCTCTCCCATTTGTGATTGTAGCTTATCGTACGCCTCTGCTAAATGAAAGGTGCGGTTGCTTGTGTTATGTGCGTCTGATGCGATAAAGTGGGCGAGATTGGCCTCAATCAATTGTTCAGTAAATCCTTTAATTTTTTTCCCAAAATGGCCGATGTAAGAAGCAGCGGTAATTTGGGTTAAAGCACCATTCATCACGAGCTTATATAATTTGTCAGGGTGTTCAATCATCTCTTGATTGCGTTCTGGATGTGCAATGATTGGGATCAGCCCTTTCATGTGAATGTCGAATAACATTTTCTCAGCGTATTGCGGAATGTAGCCGGATGGGAATTCAATTAACAAGTAAGATGATTTGCCACCTACGGTAAGCAGCTTATGATGATCATAGTCTTCAATTAACTCTCCATACATCCTGATCTCCTGTCCAGGTAGTATTTGTACATTTAGTCCAGCATGGCGAATCTCTTCATTTAATTTAGCCACACGCATGACAATCTCATTCTTTTCATTATCATAGAGGCCGTTTTTGTGATGTGGGGTGGCTACTATTTTTGTGATTCCCTGTTTTTCCGCCTCTAGCACCATGGCCAAACTGTCTGCATTCGATGCAGCTCCGTCATCTGCACCAGACAAAATGTGACAATGCAAGTCAATCATCGTATCCCCCTCTTCCCATAAAGTTATAATTATAAACAGAATACTATGATTGTGGGTTGGATAGGGGTCATTTCGTTCGACATTTCCTGAAACCTGAAAATGGTCACAAAAATACACGGTTGTCCCCCGTGTATTTTTTATTTATTGAATATTCAAATGTTGTTTTAACATATCAGACACGCGCTCTTTCTCTTCGTCAGGCACTAAATAATAGTACACACCATCGATCTTTTCGCCTGTTCCTTCGATCGTTTCTTGCTTGATGTTATTTCTTGCTGCTGCGTAGTTCTTTTGGATGCTCATCATTTCATCTACGGTTAAATTCGTTTGCACGTTCTTTTGAAGAGCGCCTAATACTTCATTGTATTTCAAAATGGATGTCATGCTCGCTCCTTTATCGAGAATACCTTGAATAACTTGGCGTTGGCGAGCTTGTCGACCGAAGTCACCTTGCGGATCTTCATAGCGCATGCGCGTATATTTCAGCGCTTCTTCCCCATTTAATGTGATTGTTCCTTTAGGGAAGGTCGCTCCGTCATAAGAGAAAGCAAAGGTATTTTCCACTTCGATGCCGCCGACAGCATCGACTAAATCTTTAAAGCCGTCCATATTAATTTCAACGTAGTAATCTACCGGGACATCCAGAAATTGTTCAACCGTTTTTGCGGACATATCCACTCCACCAAAAGCGTATGCATGGTTAATTTTGTCCTTCGTGCCTTTTCCCGCAATTTCGACACGAGTATCACGCGGGATGCTCAGCATTTTCACAGAATTTTCCTGACCGTTGACCGACATAAGTAACATCGTATCCGAGCGCCCTTTATCCCCTGCGCGTTCATCTACCCCTAAAAGTAAAACGGTGAATGCTTCCTTATTTTTCAAAGAAACCTGCTCTTCCCGCTTCTCCGATTTCTTCAGTGCGTGTTCATTCACAATGCTATCTAACGTGTTATTCAGCAGCGAGTACGCAGCGAAAATAACCCCTCCTCCAATGGCCAACACCAACAGTAATACAATCAAAAACAACTTCTTCTTACTCTTCCTCCTGCTAACCCTCGATCTTCTTTCCATCCATTTTAAACTCCTTTACCAATGTACATACCTACCCTTAGAATAGCACGAAATTCCAAATGAGCAAAGAATCGGGGGGTGACAGGCACCACCCGAATTTTGTCGGTTGATGCGGAGGTGTGAGTGCGCCTAATGTTTTCACATGACTGGTCCACACATATCCCCTTCCAAATTATACAAAATGAACTTACTTTACTTTTCTTTTCCTGCATAGTAATATTCTTTATAAAGAACATTTTTGTTCTTTTCATTAAACAAATAGAATGATTTTTTTGAGGTGGACAACAGTGCAAAAAAGAGTTCTTATAAATGAGATTTTTATGATGAGGAGTCTAGCTTGTTTGAGTATTTTGTTGCTTCATGTGCTGGATCGTGTGTATATGCATGAGAATGATGCGGTCAATATGATTAGCGTACTGCTTACATTTGGTACGCCTACATTTGTATTTATTTCTGAGTTTGTTCTCTCCTATTCATATAAGGGGGAAGTGCCTCGGTCTTTTTGGCAAAATCGCATAAAATATATTTTCTTGCCTTATTTGTTTTTTGGCAGTTTCTATGCTTTTGCAAAAGCATTTGAACAGGCAGGACTGAGTGATGCCTTACCGGCGACTTTTTTCCATTTGCTTTGGCGGCATATTTTGCTTGGAGACTATCATGGGTATTTCATCTTAATTATTTTTCAGTTTTATGCTCTTCATCTCATCTTCATCAAGTATTTTCAGCAAACCGATCCTAGAAAAGTGATTGGCTTGTCATTGTGCATCAATCTTGCGTATTTAGCTTTCTTTAATTTCGTGCCACCGTTACCTATTCCTTTCGCTGACTACATTTGGGCGCAGTATTATTGGGTTCCTTTTGCTGGATGGCTGTTCTATTTTTCATTGGCTTTTTATAGCGGACGTTACTACGAATCTTTCAAACAACTTGTTTTGACATACCGGCACTGGGCTACCATTTCTGTCATCATTTTCGGAGCAATCGCCATCACGCTTTATAATCTAGAAGTTCTTCCTGTGGCTTCATCTAAACGTGTCGATATGCTCTTTTTCACAACAAGCATGATCTTGTTTCTTTATTCCATTGCAATGCGGCTTCCGCGAGTGCCAGCATTCTTCGTCTGGGTCAGTAAATACTCCTTTGGGATTTATTTATTTCATCCGTTTTTCTTAGCGATTTTTGCTAGTCTGAGAGGCCTATGGGGATGGATTCCTCCATTAGTGGCAGTTCCTGTTTTATTTTTTGCAACAATAATCTTAAGTGTCGGTGCTGTATACATCGTCAACAAATTGCCTTTCGGAGCCTATTTAGTCGGCAAAGTAGGGATTAGCAATAAACCTTCAAAATCCTTTGCTCCAATAGAAAAAACAACAATGAAAGCACAGTAAAAAAGAGCCTCCGAGCAGGCTCTTTTTTATACGGTCTCAAGTTGTTTCAATAAAGGCTGGCGATATAAAGGGAAGTAATCTTCTTTTTCATCGACATGCTGAGTTAAGCGGTGATAAATATGTGTATTATGTATTTTCTTTCCGATATAAAAATCAATGGGATCATTTTTAATAAACGTCTTTTTAAATCTTAATAAGTCATCATTGCCATTGTATCCTCCACCTAAGTGAAGGTATTTATACCCCTGCTTCCCGAACTCCATCGCTGCCGTTAATATGAGTAAATTGTAAGGAGCTAAATGTAGGTATTGCTGGTCGGAGCCTGTCAAATGGTACGACACATATTCGCCGTAACGCAGAAAAATAGCTGATGCGATCACTTGATCTTGATACTTGACAGTGAATAAGTCTACACTTCCTTCCAGTAATTGCAACGTATCCTCAAAAAATTTTCTGCTAAAAAAGTAGTAATCATCTGCTTGATTTTTTTTCATTGTTTTCATGTATTGATCTATTAAGCAATCTAAATGAACCGATTCCTCTTTATGTACGGTTAACCCTTGTTTCATCGCATATCTCACTCGATTTCTGCATTTACTCGTTAAACTTTTCATCATCGCTTCTTCACAATTTTCTAACTTAAGTGCGACTGTTTTGCGATTCATTTCCGGTGCTGCTGCATCATAATATTGGTGATTTTCAATTAGAGGGTGAAACCGAATAAACTCCGAAACAATATGTTGGCTTTGGCAATAGTCGCTAAATACACGACTAAATGTTTGAAAGAAAGCCTGCCTTTCCTGTCGATCAGTTATGTTGGTCAACGGACCACCATAACCATATGGTGAAGTGATATCAAACCATTCGTCGCTTGTGCGGACATTCGATAACTGCTCATCAATCCTTCGTAATAAATATGGATAGCAAATGCACTTATCACCTTCTGTGTACACAAATAGCTGCGCTTTTCCATCCCCATTATTCTCATAAATTTGACAATATTCAGCTGTAAAATAAACATCTGCCTGCTGCATCTTATTTATATACTCATTCCATGTCTCGCTTTCCCAAACATTAAATACCTCATACACAATTTTTCACCTCAATTAGAATGTTGTCATGCGCCATCACCTAAACGAACCGCTCTAACCTCACACTTTTACTGACTTCATTCCAGCCTGACCCGTGTAATTCTGCACTTGGACTAATGACAAAAATCAATCGTTCCGCATCTATTTGCGAAAGAATACTTAAATGGACGGGATCTACCTCTTTTTCGTGGGCCGTCATTCGAAAATATTGATCATGCAGACGATGGACACTATACAAATGTTCCGTAGTACGCACTTGAAAATGAGAAAAACCGAACTCTTTATGACTGGCTTCTGCCTTTGAAAAACCTTCGATCAGAAAGTCCTCGCTGTTTTTTTCTGTTGCCGATGGGTTCTTTCCAATAAACCAATGGATCGATTCCAGCACTTGAAACCCCGCTTTCATGTACATGCTCAGCGCTTTTTCATTCCAAGCAAAACAATCTAAACGAATGGCAGGAAGCTGACAATCCCGTGCTAACGATACAGCATAATCGATCAATACCTGACCGATGCGTTGGCCACGAGCTTCCTTTCTCACGCAAAAATTATTAATAAACAAACAATCTGTCATGAGACGAATTTCGATAAAACCTAGTAACTGCTTTCCGCGGTAAGCGCCAAATAATCGGCTCGGCTGATGAGACAAAGGAAGTGACTGCTGATGAGCTAAAAAGCGAGTATAACCTTTGCTCGAAAAGATCGTTAAGGAGTAAGCGGTTGGGTGCTCAGAGCCCAACCACTCTTTTGTCCACTCGTAAACAAACGGAAGATCTGCCTGACGCAGAGGCGCAATATCAACTTTGGTACGATCACTCACATCATGAACCACCTTCATACTAAATAGATTCCATTGATAACGGCTGAAAAAGGATCTCTTTCTTTAATTCATGTAAGAATTGTGTGCATTTCTTTTCAGCTTCAGCAGCGCTTTTTCCAGTGAAAATGACATAGCCGTAATGATCCCTACCAGACTTAAGCCTCGCGATTGATTGCTTTTCTGATAAGTAAAGTTCGAAATCGGTTGGCTGATATTTTTGAATGAGAAGGGAGAGATCACCTATTTTTTTTATGATTCCATCGTGGTCAAAATTGATCATCTCTACAGCTACTGCTTCACTTCTTGTCACTGGTGAGCATTCTACTTTTTGCCCACTGGCTAATTGGACAGTAAGCGCAACTAAGTCTATTCCTGAATAAAGATTGATAATTTCAGGTAGTTTTGTAGCAGCCAGTCTTGCTCCTACTTCAATCACAAAAGGGATGCCGTTCGTATCAATGATTAGATCAACGTAACAAGGACCATTTTTGATGCCAAGACTAGTGATTGCTTTTTTGCATTCATTTTGCACTCTTTCAACTCGTTCAATAGGCAATATAGATGGAAAAGAATGTCCAACTGGTACAATCTTCAAGACTTTATCATTATGAACAAAGCAATAAACCATTTTTCCATCTACACTAAATGTAAGCGCTCCTAGCTCGATCCCTTCAATAAACTCCTCCACAATCACCTTCTTACTAGGACTAAACTCCATCGCATACTGAACCGCTGCTTCTAGCTCGCCCATGCTGGTGATCTTACTGACACCGCGGCTGCCTGAGCTGTC
>NZ_JADHDW010000050.1 GCF_016820555.1 Bacillus sp. REN10
AAACAGAGAACCGAATGAACGACCCTCTGTCTATACTTTATTGCTTTAAAGTAGTGGGGGGCTGACACCAATTACTATTCAAATTCCAAATCCGCTACTTTTCTAAAATCTACTTCACTTTGAATCTCTTCCTGTACCATTAAATCTCTAATCATAGCAACCTTAAGTGCAACATCTAAAGGATAATAGACGCTTTCTTCTGAGCCTTCTTCATCAGTATAGGGAACATGACGTATTAAATAAGTTTTATTATCTACCTTCCAACTTATGTCTTTGACTAATCCTTCTTTTGATTCTTTCATACAAGAACCTCCTCATTCATTATCAATTCATGCATCTAACGAAG
>NZ_JADHDW010000051.1 GCF_016820555.1 Bacillus sp. REN10
GATTGGGGTGAAGTCGTAACAAGGTAGCCGTATCGGAAGGTGCGGCTGGATCACCTCCTTTCTAAGGAAATTACGAAAAGTAAGAACGTTGTTCTTACTACAATTAACGCAGCGTTTTATTTTGTTCAGTTTTGAAGGTTTAATCCTTTTTTGTGTCAAAAATAATAGAGTAAGGGCCTGTAGCTCAGCTGGTTAGAGCGCACGCCTGATAAGCGTGAGGTCGATGGTTCAAGTCCATTCAGGCCCACCATCCTTACTCATCTATACGGGGCCTTAGCTCAGCTGGGAGAGCGCCTGCTTTGCACGCAGGAGGTCAGCGGTTCGATCCCGCTAGGCTCCACC
>NZ_JADHDW010000052.1 GCF_016820555.1 Bacillus sp. REN10
GATCTGCGGAACGATTTGGAATGACTGCGTACAGCTGGCTCGGTATTACTACCGAATTCATGGCCAATGGATCAATAAAAGCGACCTTCAATCGGAACTCAAAGGCTTGTATCCTCTTCACAGTCAGACGATCCAAGCGGTGTGCCACAAGTTTTTGCGTGCCCGAGAAGGAGTTCGTCAAGCGAGGAAAACGAACAAGTCCATCCGCTATCCATACAAAGAAAAGTTCGTGTTTCCTCCCAAATGGATCGACCAATCCTTTGTACTTAAAGGACGCAAGTTGACACTCAGTCTAGGCCGGTGGAAAGGAAAACAACAGAAAC
>NZ_JADHDW010000053.1 GCF_016820555.1 Bacillus sp. REN10
TCCGGCTTCATGTAGGCGAGTTGCAGCCTACAATCCGAACTGAGAATGGTTTTATGGGATTGGCTAAACCTCGCGGTCTTGCAGCCCTTTGTACCATCCATTGTAGCACGTGTGTAGCCCAGGTCATAAGGGGCATGATGATTTGACGTCATCCCCACCTTCCTCCGGTTTGTCACCGGCAGTCACCTTAGAGTGCCCAACTAAATGCTGGCAACTAAGATCAAGGGTTGCGCTCGTTGCGGGACTTAACCCAACATCTCACGACACGAGCTGACGACAACCATGCACCACCTGTCACTCTGTCCCCCGAAGGGGA
>NZ_JADHDW010000006.1 GCF_016820555.1 Bacillus sp. REN10
CCAGCTTCTGATGTCTTGGGGATCGACAAGAAACCCCTACCTCAAGAGCGAAGCAATAGGTGGGGGAGGTTCATCAGTTTAATAAAGCCAACAGAAAAGGAGTGAGGGAGAATGGCTGAAACAGCAGCGGTTAGCTTAGAGGTTATAGAGCATTATTTTGATATAGGGCGTTACCAGCAAGTCATTGATTTAGTAAAAGAAGAGATGGATCAACATTTAGAAAATGGGCGGATTTGGTACATTCTCGGGTATAGCCATTATGTTTTAAATCATTATGAAGAAGCGGAAGGCCATTTAATAGAGGCGATTAGACTAGGATATGAACCAGAAATGGCGTTATACATTTTGGCTCATGTCTATATGGAAACAGAGCGTTGGGTTGAGTCGGAGAAAGCTTTTCTCGAGTCATTGCGCCTTCACCCGAATAATGCGTCTATCCATGCCGGCTATGCCACTTTAATGAAAAAAACGGGTCATCATAAAAAAGCGAAGGCTTTAATCGAAAAAGCATTAGAGCTTGATCCGGAAGATCCTCAAGCGCTACGCAGTCATTATTTGTTAGAAGGAAGAAACGGCAACCGAGAACAACAAGTTCTGCTATTGGAGCGATATATGCAGTCAGCGGACAGCGATTTGGCAAAAGTGATTCATCTTGGGCTTGACGCGATTTTTCGGAATCGAGTGAAAGAAGCGAAAGATTACTTTCGTCAAGCTTATTTAATGAATCCTCATGACCAGGAGCTATTAGAACTATTGGAGGATTTAGAGTTGGCTAGCCATCCGTTATATGCACCGAATCGCTTAATTGAGCGAGTGGGCGGACCAGGTATGTTTTGGTTGATCGGTATCGGGCTTACCTTTCTGTTAAGTGCCTTGGGTTTTACGACAGCTAGTGTCATTTGTTTATTCATTTATGTAACGATCGCTATCTCTTCGTGGCTGACAGAACCGCTAATTAAAATCATTAGAAAAGTAAGGGGCAGATAATATGGATAAGGTGAAGTGGCTGCAGCAACTAGCGGAACAAAATCCACAAGATGCGCAAACGCATTATTGGCTCGGAAAAGAGTTAGCAGAAGCCGGCCGTTGGCTAGAAGCGGTTCAGTCTTTTTCGGCAGGAGTGGCCCATTGCACTGATGAAGTGCTGCGAGCGGAAATCATTCGTGAGTTAACGAAGGCTACAGTGCAGCTCCAACAGGACAAGCCAAGTCATTCAGTGTTACCCCCTATGCAGGAGTCGCGCCCTTCTTTTGAGGAAGCAGAACCAAAAATAAAGTGGATGGATCGTTCGGCTAAATTGAAGGTCATTGATGGCGGAAGAGAACAGAAATCAGAAGAGCCTACACTTAGTCAGGTGACGTTTGCCGATGTAGCAGGATTGGATGAATTAAAAAAGACGATCCATTTGCGAATTATTAGTCCGTTCTTTAACAAAGGGTTATTTGCTAAATTTCGCAAAAAAGCAGGTGGCGGCGTGCTGCTTTACGGACCTCCAGGCTGCGGGAAAACGTTTATTGCAAGAGCAACTGCTGGCGAGTGCCAGGCTCATTTTTATCCGGTACATATCACCGATATTCTCGATCCGTATATCGGGGTAAGTGAACAAAATTTAAAAGCAATATTTGATAAGGCCCGCTTTCAAAAACCAAGCATTATGTTTTTTGATGAGGTGGATACGATCGGGTTCAGTCGCGCGAAATCTTCTGCTAATACGAGAGGTGTCATTGATACGTTCCTAGCAGAAATGGAAGGGCTTGATACGAATACCGATCAAATGCTAGTCATTGGCGCGACAAATATGCCTTGGGATGTAGATAACGCCTTGAAACGACCGGGTCGATTTGATCGCTTAATTTTTGTTGCTCCTCCTGATGAAAAAGCAAGAGAGCAAATTTTTCAATTAAAGCTTGAAGGAAGATATGCAGAAACTATTGATGTCGCCAAGCTGGCTGCTCAAACAGAATTCTTCTCTGGCGCAGATATTGAAAATGTGTGCGAATTAGCTGCTGAACATGTACTAGAAGAAATTTTGACAACAGGCCAGGAAAGACCGCTTCGCACAGAAGATTTACTACATGTCCTGAAAACACAGCAACCCTCTACACTAGAATGGCTCCGTACAGCAAAAAACTACGTCAAATACGCCAACCAAAGCGGTCTTTACAACGACGTAGAGCAATACTTGCGCAAATACGGAAGAAAGATTTAGGTAGGTGCCTGTCACTCCCCGGTTTTTGTCGAAAAATTAAGATGTATCACTAAAAAAAGAACAGAGCGGTGGCGTCTGTTCTTTTTTAGTGTGTGCTTGTCTAGTTACAGGCGCTAGCGACTAGTGGACTTACACTTTTCTATTAAATCGGATGAAAGTGGTCGTCTGCCGGTTCGATGTGAATGATCGCATAGCGGATTTGGTATTTCTTTAAGAGAATCGCTTCGATGTTTTCGGTTATTTTGTGGCTTTCGGTCACGTTCAGTTCAGGGTTGACACAGACAACGACATCGACAAGCGTTAAGTTACCGTGCAAGCGAGCTTTGACGCTGCGGACGTGTTGAACACCCACGACTCGTTGAATCGTTTGGCGAATATTTTCAAGTTCTTCTTGGTCATAGCCATCAGTCAGAGCGTGAGAAGCTTCGGTGAAAATTTCCCAAGCGGTTTTAATAATGATCAATCCAACAATGAAGGCTGTTACCACATCAAGCCATTCGATTCCTAATTGAGCTCCCAGAATACCAACAAATGCTCCAATACTAACGAGCGCATCGGAACGGTTGTCTTGCGCTGCCGCCATGAGTGATTTACTGTTAATGCTTTTAGCTAGTTTGGCATTATAAAAATAGACGATGAACATGAAAACAGCACTGAAAAGCGCGATCCAGCCCGTCAGCATATCAGGAACAGGCTGATTGTTATCAAAAAATGAGCGGCCGGCTTCAATAAGCACTTGAAGTCCAACTGCCATCATAATAAAGGCGGCAATTAATGAAGCAATCGTTTCAGCACGAAAATGCCCGTAGCGATGATCCTCGTCGGGTGGCTTCCGAGCGATTTTCAGTCCAATCAAAATAGCGATAGAAGCAACTACATCGGTTGAATTGTTTAATCCATCCGCTTGAAGTGCTTGAGAATTTCCTATGTAACCAGCAATCAGTTTTAGTAGCGAGAGGAAAACGTAGGCGATAATGCTGATCCAGGCGCCCTTTTCTCCCTTTTTTATATCTTCATATGTTTCCATTTCTTCATTCCTCCAGTTTTTCATTCAACTGTTAGACATTAGCATAACAGGTGGAAATCGTGTGGGTCTAGAGCAACAAGGTTGGCGTTAGGGAAACTTTATTGCCTTGCGAAAGTCAATTGCGGGAGTCAAAAGGATAAAAAATAAAAAAATTTCAATCGATCTGTCATTTTCTCCCGTATGAATGGGTTGTAAGCCCCTCACTGATTGAAGTTTCCCTTTATTTTTTTCATTGGTGGAAAAAGAATGCACATTGTCCTCGGGAGAAAAGTATGATAAATTATCTGTAAACGGTTACACATTGGAGGAGGTCAGGAAGTGGCAACAATTAAAGATGTCGCTAAAGAAGCGGGCGTATCGGTAGCGACCGTTTCTCGTGTGTTGAATGAGACAGGGTATGTGCATGAGGACACGAAAAAGATAGTCGAAGCGGCTATTCAAAAATTAAATTACAGCCCGAATGAAGTCGCAAGATCATTATACAAACGGGAATCAAGGCTTGTAGGCCTGTTGCTTCCTGATATTACGAATCCTTTTTTTCCTGAATTAGCACGCGGAGTGGAGGATGTGCTACAAAAGCAAGGGTTTCGGGTATTACTCGGGAACAGTGACGAAGATCCGGAAAAAGAGCAAGCGTATATCCATACATTTATACAAAATCAAGTTGTCGGCATTGTATCAGCGACGAATCCGGCGGGCAAGAGCAATTATGAGAATGTAGCCATTCCCACCGTATTTTTAGATCGTGCTTCTGATGAAGAATATGCGGTATATGCAGATGGAAAAGAAGGCGGCCGAATTGCAGCCCGTGAAATGATTAAAAGAGGAAGCAAAAAAATGACGATTCTCAAAGGTCCGGCTTATATTCGCCCCGCTCAAGATCGCTTTCAAGGAGCGTTAGAGATACTAGCGGAGGCAGATGTCGATTTTTCGGTCATGAAAACTGATGCTTTCTCTTATCAAGAGGCACAAAAGCGAGCAAAAGAGTTATTTGATCTGTATCCAGATACGGATGGAGTGATTGCCAGCAATGATGTAGCTGCAGCGGCGATCCTTCACGAAGCTCTACGCCTTGGTAAATCGATCCCTGATGATATACAGGTCATAGGCTTTGATGATATTCCTTTAAGCAGCTTATTGTTTCCGTCTCTATCTACGATTAAGCAGCCCGCTTACGAGATGGGACAGCAAGCAGCCCAACTATTATTAAAACTAATTAAAAAAGAAAAAATCAGCGAGCAGCATATTCAATTGCCTGTTCAGTTTATGGAACGACAAACGACAAGAAAGGTTGAGGATAATGGTTAAAATAGTGGTAATCGGCAGTTCTTCAATGGATTTAGTGGTGACAGCTGCTAAGCGGCCGGTAGCAGGAGAAACGGTGCTTGGGGATTCCTTTAAAACAGTCCCCGGCGGCAAAGGAGCGAATCAGGCAGTTGCCGCCGCTCGCTTAGGAGCAGAAGTGTACATGGTGGGGTGCATTGGCGACGATCATTACGGCTCTGCGATTTTAAACAATTTTAAAGAAAATCGCGTTGTTATTGACTATGTGGAACCGGTTACAGATATGGAAAGTGGTACGGCGCATATTATTTTGGCAGAAGGTGACAACAGTATTGTCGTGGTCAAAGGTGCCAATAATTATGTAACGCCTGACTACGTTCAAAAAGCGCGCGAGATTATTGCTAATGCAGATATAGTGATGATTCAGCAAGAGATTCCTGTAGAAACGGTGGATTATGTGGCTTCTATGTGCGAGGAAGTAAAGGTGCCACTTCTATTAAATCCTGCTCCAGCGCGTCCATTGAGTGCAGAAGTGATTGAAAAAGCCTCCTATTTAACGCCAAATGAGCATGAGGCGACAATTTTATTTTCTGGTCTTCCTGCAAGTGAAGCATTAAGAAAATATCCCAATAAAGTGTTTATTACGGAAGGAAAGCATGGCGTCCGTTACTTTAACGGGAAACAGGAAGTGCTGATTCCATCTTATGAAGTAGATGTAGTCGATACAACAGGGGCAGGAGATACGTTTAATGCGGCGTTCGCAGTGGCTTTGGCAGAAGGAAAAAGTTTTGAGGAAAGCCTTCGTTTTGCCAACCGCGCGGCGTCTTTATCCGTCACGAAATTTGGAGCCCAAGGCGGAATGCCATCAAGACAGGAAGTAGAGGAAGCATTGTCATGAAAAAATATGGAATGCTGAATAGTCATATCACAAAAGTGCTGGCGGATCTTGGTCACACGGATTCCATTGTAATTGCCGATGCGGGGTTGCCGGTTCCAACTGGTGTACCGAAAATTGATATCGCTTTAACATTGGGTGTCCCTAGTTTCCAAGACACAGTCGAAGCGATCGCGTATGACATGGTTGTAGAAAAAGTGGTGTTAGCAACTGAAGTAAAAACAGCTAACGAACAAACGGATCGTTACATGAATAGAAGGTTTGCAGATGTTGATATTGACTATGTGAGTCATGAAGAGTTTAAAGAACGGGCCAAGCAGGCGAAAGCTGTCATTCGAACAGGGGAAGCGACTCCGTACGCCAATTGCATTTTGCAAGCAGGGGTTATCTTCTAAGGAGGCGAACGTGATGCAAATTGAGATGAAGAATATTCATAAGTCGTTTGGAAACAACAATGTGCTCACCGGTGTTGATTTTGACTTGCGCCCCGGAGAAGTTCATGCGCTGATGGGTGAAAACGGAGCTGGTAAATCGACGTTAATGAACATATTAACCGGCCTCCATTCACTCGATCAAGGAACAATCTCAATCAACGGGAAAGAACGATATTTTACTAGCCCGAAAGAAGCGGAAGGACATGGTGTGACCTTCATCCATCAAGAATTAAATATATGGCCAGCGATGACGGTGCTTGAGAATTTGTTTATTGGCAAGGAACGAAAGAATTCATTTGGCTTTTTGAAAACAAAAGAAATGAAGGCGCTCGCTCAAGCACAGTTTGAAAAATTATCGGTCTCTATTCCGCTCGATCAAGAAGCGGGTAACTGTTCCGTTGGCGAGCAGCAAATGATTGAGATTGCAAAAGCATTAATGACAAACGCCGAAGTGATCATTATGGATGAACCGACAGCTGCTTTAACAGAAAGAGAGATTGCTAAGCTATTTGAAGTGATTGAGGCGTTGCGTAAACAAAATGTTTCTATTGTTTATATTTCTCACCGAATGGAAGAAATTTTTACGATATGTGACCGCATTACCGTGATGCGTGATGGAAAAACGGTAGATACAAAGCCGATTCCGGAAACAAGCTTTGAGGAAGTCGTGAAAAAGATGGTAGGCCGGGAGTTAGAGGATCGTTTTCCTGCGCGTTCGCCAGTTTTCGGAGAAACAGTGCTAGAGGTGAAAGGGCTAACGAGAAAAGAAGTGTTTGAACATGTTAGTTTCTCCGTTCGTTCAGGAGAAATTGTCGGTGTCTCCGGGTTAATGGGGGCTGGACGAACAGAGATCATGCGCGCGATTTTTGGACTCGATTCGATCGACCAGGGCGAGATCTTTCTGAACGGAAAGAAAGTAACAATTCAAACACCGGATCAAGCAGTGAAATTAGGTATTGGCTTTATTACCGAAGACCGAAAAGATGAAGGGCTAGTCCTTGATTTTTCGATTCGGGAAAATATCGCTTTGCCGAATTTAGCTAGCTTTTCACCTAAAGGGCTGATTGATCAAAAGAGCGAGCAGGAATTTGTCGATTTGCTCATCCGGCGGTTGACGATTAAGACGGAATCAGCAGAAACAAGTGCCAAACATTTATCAGGCGGGAACCAGCAAAAGGTTGTTCTTGCGAAATGGATTGGGATTGGTCCGAAAGTGCTGATATTAGATGAACCGACAAGAGGAGTCGATGTTGGGGCGAAACGAGAAATTTATAAGTTGATGAACGAACTAACCGATCGCGGGGTGGCAGTGATTATGGTTTCTTCTGAACTACCGGAAATACTCGGTATGAGCGATCGCATCCTCGTTGTTCACGAAGGAAAAATTAGCGGTGAATTATCAAAAATAGAAGCCACACAAGAAAAAATTATGACGCTTGCAACGGGAGGGCAGTGACAATGAAAACAACTGCAATCAAACCTTTTAATCAATTGACTCAAAAGCTTGGGCCGCTGCTCGGACTATTGATGTTAATGGTGATTGTATCGATCTTAAACCCGAGCTTTTTGGCTCCATTAAATATTTTAAATTTATTACGGCAAGTAGCTATTAACGCCTTAATTGCTTATGGGATGACATTTGTTATTTTAACAGGAGGCATTGACTTATCCGTCGGCTCGATTTTAGCGTTATCGAGTGCATTGATGGCTGGAATGATCGTATCAGGTATCGATCCGATGTTAGCCATCTTAATCGGCTGTTTGCTCGGAGCAATCATGGGAGCAGTGAATGGCTTATTGATTACAAAAGGAAAAATGGCTCCGTTTATTGCTACATTAGCGACGATGACGATTTATCGTGGACTGACGTTAGTATATACAGATGGGAATCCCATTACAGGATTAGGAGATCATTATTTATTTCAACTGTTTGGGCGCGGCTACTTCTTAGGGATTCCTGTGCCCGCCGTGACGATGATGCTTGCTTTTATCATTTTATGGGTGATTCTTCATAAAACACCGTTTGGGCGAAAAACATATGCGATCGGCGGCAATGAAAAAGCGGCTTGGATCTCAGGGATTCAAGTGGCGCGCGTGAAAGTGCTGATTTACTCGCTTGCCGGTTTGCTTGCTGCGCTAGCGGGGGCGATCTTAACTTCTCGCCTAGATTCGGCGCAGCCAACAGCTGGTACATCCTATGAATTAGATGCCATTGCGGCTGTAGTCTTAGGTGGAACCAGCCTTTCTGGCGGACGAGGATTCATCGTGGGCACACTTATCGGTGCATTAATTATTGGTACATTGAATAACGGTTTAAACTTATTAGGTGTATCATCCTTTTTCCAAATGGTAGTGAAAGGTATTGTTATTTTAATTGCGGTGCTAATTGATCGCAAAAAAGCGGCATAGGAGGGCTCAAGTTGAAAAAAATAGGTGTGATTGTACTGTCATTAATGCTGCTTATTCTCGGGGGCTGTTCTCTTGAACCGCCTGAATGGGCCAAGCCAGCAAAAAAAGACGACTTAAAAGATATTAAAATTGGTTTATCTGTTTCCACATTAAACAATCCATTTTTCGTTTCCCTGAAAAATGGTGTGGTGAACGAAGCGAAAAAACAGGGAATGAAAACGATTGTTGTCGATGCGCAAAATGACTCGGCGAAGCAAGTGAATGATGTGGAAGATTTAATTCAGCAAGGTGTCGATGTGCTTTTAGTTAACCCGACAGATTCATCAGCCATTTCAACTGCTGTACAATCCGCGAACAACATCGGGATTCCGGTTATTACGCTTGACCGTTCCGCTGATAAAGGGAAAGTGGAAACATTAGTTGCTTCTGATAACGTGAAAGGCGGAAAAATGGCCGGACAGTTTATCGTGGACCAAATGGGTGAAGGAGCAAAAGTAGTGGAGCTTGAAGGGGTTCCTGGGGCATCTGCCACTCGTGAACGTGGCCAAGGCTTCCATCTTGTAGCGGATCAAAAGTTAAAAGTAGCGGCTAAACAATCCGCTGATTTCGACCGCACAAAAGGATTGAATGTCATGGAAAACTTGCTGCAAGGAAACCCGGATATTCAAGCGGTATTTGCTCATAATGATGAAATGGCGCTTGGAGCGATGGAGGCCATTGCAAGCTCTGGAAAAGATATTTTAGTCGTCGGTTTCGATGGGAATGATGATGCGATTAAGTCAGTAGATGCGGGGCAATTGGCGGCAACGGTTGCCCAACAGCCTGAATTGATTGGTCAATTAGCTGTCCAAGCCGCAAGTGACGTTCTCCAGGGGAAAAAAGTAGAAAAAGTGATTCCAGCACCGCTGAAATTAGTAACTAAAAAATGATAAAAAACTGGCAGGATACCTTCTGCCAGTTTTTTTGTTAGGTCAATAGATGATGCAACAGCTGCTCTCTATCATCAAAAAACTGCCTCATAATTTGATAATGTCCCATTTCTTCTAGTTAGGTTCATTTTTTTTCAAACGATCATAAACTATATGAAATGAAGATCAATAGGTAAGCATCACATTGACAGTGAAAGTTTCCTTGATGCAAAATAAAGAAATAATCACTTGCCAGAAAGGACCGGTACACATATGTTGATGGAGTGGTTTTCTCAATTAAATCCAGCTGTTCAGGCGCTGTTTGGCGGGTTGATGACGTGGGGATTGACCGCATTAGGTGCTTCTCTTGTCTTTTTCTTTCGTCAAATGAATCAAAATGTGATGAATACGATGTTTGGTTTTGCTTCTGGGGTCATGATTGCTGCTTCTTTCTGGTCGCTTTTAGCTCCAGCGATTGATTTCAGTGAACAAAATGGCCAAATTCCTTGGCTACCGCCAGCGATTGGATTTTTAGCAGGAGGCTTATTTATCCGTCTGCTTGATGTGGTTGTCCCTCATCTTGATCTTGGTTTAGCTGAAAACGAAGCGGAAGGGCCAAAAACGAAATTAAATAAGTCGACGTTATTGTTTTTGGCGATTACGCTTCATAACATTCCGGAAGGATTAGCGATTGGCGTTGCTTTCGGAGCGGCTTCTTTAGGTCTTTCTGATGCTTCTGTCATTGGGGCAATCGGACTTGCGCTTGGAATCGGCATTCAAAATATGCCAGAAGGAGCGGCTCTTTCTGTGCCTTTGCGTGGAGAAGGAATGTCTCGCAGAAAAGCCTTTAACTATGGGCAATTATCAGCTATTGTTGAACCCGTTGCGGCTGTTGTTGGAGCGGTCGCTGTGCTTGCTGTTCAGCCTATTTTACCTTATGCGCTTGCCTTTGCGGCTGGAGCGATGATCTTTGTCGTTGTGGAACAATTGATTCCGCAATCTCAATCCTCTGGAAGTACGGACTTTGCAACTATGGGTGTGATGTGCGGTTTTACGGTTATGATGATTTTAGATGTAGCACTTGGTTAAATGGATTGGAGAACTCTAGATATGAATCTAGGGTTCTTTTTTTATAGATCAGAAAAAACGGTAGCTGTGATGCATACAATAGGCAGTAGGTATGGAAAGGGGGATGAGGACGACGTTCGCTTATTTTAACGGGAGGTTCGTTGACGTGCAAGAGCCCGTCATTCCGATGGAGGAACGGGGTCATCAGTTTGGTGATGGTGTGTATGAAGTGCTTCGCTTCTATAACAAGAAGCCGTTTATGATGAAAGAGCATTTAGAGCGGCTGTATGCGAGTGCAAAGGCGATTAAGCTTGTGATCGGCAGTGAGCCAGCGGAGTTGGAAAAGACGATGCTGAAATTGGTCGAGAAAAGCAAGCTAAAGAATGCAGATTTGTATATGCAGGTGACCAGAGGGATAGCACCAAGGCATCATTTATTCCCTTCATGTCCCGCCTCGATCTCGATGACGGTTAAACCTTCTTCGCTTATTGCAGAGGAACTGCGTCAGAAAGGAGCGAAAGTGTTACTGTTAGAAGATGAACGCTGGAAAAATTGCTATATTAAATCGCTCAATTTATTGCCGAATGTCTTGGCAAAGCAAGAAGCATTTGAGCAAAACTGTTTTGAAGCGGTGCTTGTGCGGGACGGATTCATTACAGAAGGGTCGAGCTCTAACTTCTTCATCGTGAAAGACGGCAGCATTCAAACAGCTCCATTGACGAATTATATTTTACCTGGCATCACACGTATCGCGGTCAAAGCATGCGCGGAAGAATTAGAGATTCCTTTTGTTGAAAAGGCGTTTACAGAGGAAGAGCTGTTCGAGGCAGATGAAGCTTTTTTATCAAGTACGATCTGTGAGGTGTTAGCCGTTACGGTTGCCAATGAACGGCCGATTGGCAACGGGAAGCCAGGGGTGATGATGCAACGGTTATGGACTCATTTGCAAGCAAAAACGAGATGATAAAAGACCAGGTTCTTGTCGGGAGAACCTGGTCCTGTTTTATTAAGAAAGTCGACGAAAGCCTTCTTCATCTAAGTATTGCAAAGCGGCTTCGTATGTATGGAAGGTACCGTCTAAGTTCAAGCCAGCATACACATTCCACATTTCATCTTCTTCAATAAGTATCAATGTATGTCCGTCTTCATTGATCCATTTCTCTTCGTAAGCGTCGCCAACAATCGCTTGTTCTTCGTTTGATTTTGGTGATAGTGAATGAATGGCTTCATCAAGGATTGTTCGTAATTCCTCCGCTGAAAACTCACGAATATTGACCATGCCTTTCGAGTCGGTTGGATAATGAGACAATTCGCCCGCATAAACAAAACCGTTTCCGTTTGGATGCAGATGATACACAATATTTTTCTTATCTGTTACACTGTCCTCAAAGTGAAAATTGACGCGGCCAAGAGAAACATTTTTACGCTCAAGCTGTGGGAAAGATTCAATAATTTCCAGTTTTTCTTCAAAAGTTAGCATATAGCCTCCATGTATTTGAGATATGATAATATTTAATTATAGCATATCCTGAAGAAAGGAAGAATTTCATGAAAAAGCGAATCAGTTTATACGTGATTGTTTTCTTGCTAGCGGCTGCTACCGTCTTGCCGGTGAAAGCAGAGGCAGCGGGGCTTCATTATGTAGCACTCGGTGATTCTTTGGCGGCCGGACAAACACCAAATAAAGAAATTGGTGCCGGTTATGCCGACTTAATTGCCCTCTCCTTGCAACAGTCTGGAAGCTTAGCGAGCTTTTCAAAGAAGTGGGCTTTTCCAGGCTATACAACGGAACAAGTACTCAAGCAACTCGATAAAAAAGGAGCTCAGCAAGATGTTCGAAAAGCGAACATCATTACCATTTCGGCTGGAGCGAATGATTTATTGCCGCTCATTCGCAATGATTCTGTCCGCGGCATGCTTAGCTACGAGCCGATTCCTGCGGCATTTGCTCTCAATCGTGTGCGAAAAAACTATAGTAAATTACTGGATGAAATTAAAAAGTTGAACCCGCACGCTCAAGTGTATGCGATGGGGTATTACTTTCCATACCCGCATGTGAAAGAACAGCATAAGCCATCGGTTGAACAGCAACTGGGAATTTTAAATCAAATTATTAAGCAAGAAGCGGAACGGGCAGGCGCTCATTTTGTTCCAGTCAGTCCGCGCTTCGGTAACAAGGCGAGATCTCTACTTCCAAACCCGAAAGATGTTCACCCGAATACGGCCGGCTATTTGCAAATGGCGAATAGTTTTCTCGATGTCTATGCTCCAGGAAGCGCGGATATACCAGTGCAAGTGTTAAACTCCTTGCCAACGCCGATTCCTTTTTCTAAGCTGAGCACTAACCAAAGTGACGAGGAAGAAAAAGAGGAAGAAGTAAAAGAAGAGAAGAAAACGGCTGCTATAGCGGATCGGCCGATTAAAGGGTGCAAACGAGGAGAAGAATTTTTAGTCAAACGCTAAAAGGCTGTTGCGAAGACAGCCTTTTTCCTTTATGCGCCTAAAAAGAACAGCGTAGCAGGTATGGTTACGATGCTTAATAATGTCGTGACTAATGTGTTAAAAGAGACAAGGTCCGGCTCTGTACCGAACTGAATCGCCGCCATCGTTGTATTGGCTGCTGCGGGCATTGCCGCTTGCAAGATCAGCACATCTTTTAGCAAGTCATTCAATGGCAAGAACGAGGCGATCACAACAGCAATTGCTGGTGAAACAATTAGCCGAATGACAGTGACAGCTGAAACGAAGCGGTAGGCAACCTGCTTTTTGGCGATCACTGCCAGCTGCATCCCGAGCACGAGCATAATCGTTGGAATGGACGCATTAGCGACTAAGCTGATCGCATCCATAAACGGTGTCGGCAAATCAATCGAAAGCAGCTGAAAAGTCAGTCCTAAAGATGTACCGTAAATAACAGGCATCCGAAGCACGCGTTGCCACGACTCTTTCAACGTTACCTTTTGCTTGCCGCCAAGAGAAGCGAAAAACAATCCGATCGTATTCATCAATAGCGACTGAAACACCATCATAATCACCGCATAATCAAAGCCAGCTGCTCCAAAAGCGAAAAGAACAACCGGTGCTCCATAGTTGCCGCTGTTCATAAAGGCGCCACCAAGAATCATGGCCGCCATTTTTTGCCGTGAAGCCTTCATGACTATACCTGTGAAGGCGACGATCGCAATCAACGTGAAGCAGAGGATCAGGCAGAAGCTAATAATATACACATATTCCATCGTTAGCTTATTCGTATAAAAGGTCCGAAACGCAAGAAACGGCGACATAATATAAAGGGCCATCATTGAAATCGAGCGAATCTCAAACCCGATTAATTTTTGCCCAACAAAACCAGTGAAAAAAATAAGAAATGCCGGCAACACAATCATTAATAAATCCAAACCGAATTCAACTCCGTCCAGTCGACAAACTTTCCTTAATAATAACAGAATATTAGGATAAAAAGGCGAACACCAGAAAAATAGGTGCTCGCCTTCATCTTTATCTTCTCTCGTATAGTTGGTACATAGACATTTCTTCATCGGTCGTTTTCGTTAGTTCAAACGCTTCTTTCACGCTTTTTTTGTTCTGGATGATTTCATAAAAGAAGCGTAAAGCGAACATGAGCGCTGCATTTCCATATGGGTAGTCATCGGGTCCGATGTATGTTTGACAACCGCTCTCTATAAAGACTTGAGCGAGTTGTGGTACACCTAATGTGCAGCCATTTGCTAAAACGATTTTATTGTTTAATTTAGCATAGCGTTTCACGTCATTTGAACCAAAATCACCTTGTGGTTCATCAGCTTCATAGACGGATTCATCCAATTCTGGCATAATAAACTGCCCTTCATCCCCGTGGAAACTAAGAATAATATAATCAGTGTCGGGATACAAATCTTCCCCAGAAAGCACGGCGATCAAATCATTGGGCCTTCCGATCCAATATGTAATGACACGCCCTCCGAAATACTCAATAGCTGAACGAATTGCATTAGCTTCCATATCACAATCGGGTCCACATACTAAAGCAACAGTTAATTCTGGTTTACTCATTTTATTCTCCTCCGTATCTTTGTGTTTGTTATTGATCAAACAAATCGTACGGAGGCGGTCGAGCCCAGCGATCGCAAATAACAGGTTACAAATGTTTACTTATCATAGTCGCTTTGCTCCTTATTTTTGATATTTCCTCTACGTTACCATATTAAGGGTAATATTTACAAGTGATAAAGAAGCCAAATCAGCGCAGTCATGTGTACTGATTGCTATAATGATAAAAAGGGGGAGCGATAATGAATAAAGTGGTCTTATTTGATGGAGAGTGTAACTTTTGTGACCATAGCGTGCAATTTATTATTAAAAGAGATCCGAATGCTTACTATAAATTTGCCTCGTTACAAAGTGAGGCGGGAAAACAACTCGTAGCAGCCTACAAAGTGCCCTCTAATATAGACAGCTTGCTTCTCATTGATGACAAACATTGCTATCATCAATCAACTGCTGCTCTTCGTATATGCAAACATTTATCAGGGGGATGGAAATTATTTTATTACTTATTAATCATTCCACGACCGATCAGAGACAGGGTGTATCGATGGATTGCTAAAAACAGATACAAATGGTTCGGCAAAAAAGATCATTGTATAATGCCTTCTCCTGACATTCGGGATAGGTTTTTATAAAAGAGTGAAAACCTGATGAGGTTTTCACTCTTTTTTTCTAATTTCCGGTGGCTAATTGTCGCTGCAGCCAGTGTTTTCCCTCGACTAGCCGTGCAACAAGCATTGCGCACACGGTATTCCCCGTTGAGTTCAACAATGTTGCTGGTGCATCAATAATGGTGCTGATCACAGCGATAATCGGCAGCACTTCAGGAGGAAAGCCAAATACGCTTAAAATTAACATTTCCCCGATCATTCCACCGCCTGGGATTGCCCCCATCACGGCACCTACAAGGAAAGAGACGCCGATGATGCTCAAAATGCTTGTTAAGCTTGTCATATCCTTGCCGAACAGCGCAAATAGGAAGACAATTTTCAATACACCGCCAAATACGGAGCCATCTTTATGTGTGTTGGCACCGAGCGGGATAATCGTTTCGGCGATATCTTTCGGAACGCCCATTTTTTTCACAGCGGTTAAGTTGACCGGAATGCTCGCGGCGCTTGAGCATGTAGCAATGGCTGTAACCGATGGAGCGGCTGCATGTTTCCAAAATACTTTCACTCCATCTTTTCCACCTGCGATGAAAGCGTATAGCGTGAAGAAGCCGAAGTAATAAATGACAGTTAATACAAGATATAAGACAAATGTGCGAGCATAGCCGCCAAGAATTTGCGGCCCTAGCTCCCCGATAATCGCTGCAAAGTAACAGCCGAGCCCAATTGGAGCATAGTACAAGATGATCGAAACCATTTTCATCATAACAGCTGTACCAGAAGCTAAAAAGTTGGCCATCGGTTTGCCATGTTCTTTTGCCATTGTAGTAGCTAAAACGAAAAGAATCGAAAAGACGATCAGCTGAAGCATGTTACTTTTTGATAACAATAAAGAGAAATCAGCTACCGTAAATGTATTCACCAGATGTCCAAGCAATGTTAAGTCTTCCGTTTCCGTCTCTGCTGGATCGAAGTTCGCCATTAGCTGTTTAATAGCTGATACATCGGTATTCGCGAGCGGATTAAATAACGTGACACCAACCATGCCTACAATAGCTGCGATGATCGCTGTGACGAGGAAGACGATGAAAATACTGCCCATGATTTTTCCTAGTCGTTTCATTCCATCCATTGAAGCAATCGCGGAGGCGATGCTGAAAAATACGAGCGGTACGATGACCATAAACATTAAATTTAGAAATAAATCCCCAAACGGTTTCACTATCGATGCTCTAGGACCGAACACAACCCCAGCTACGCCTCCAATCATAATGGCAGCTAATAATAGAAAAGTAAATTGATAACTTTTCAGAAATTTCCTCAAACTATTCCCAGCCTTTCATAAAATCAAAAATAGATAACTTTTTAATCATAGTGTTTTTGTTTTGAAAAGAAAAGACACTTTGTAGCTCTATGTAAAAAGGCAGACTCTTTGTAAGAGTCCGCCTTTTTTATACAATTCCTTGATCCATCATCGCATCGGCCACTTTGAGGAAGCCGGCAATGTTGGCACCGACGACGAGGTTTCCTTCAAAGCCGAATTCATTCGCGGCTTGCACACTATTTTTATAAATGTTTTTCATAATCGTGTGCAGCTTCTCATCTACTTCTTCAAATGTCCATGGCATTCTCATGCTGTTTTGAGCCATTTCTAGTGCGGAAACTGCTACACCGCCTGCATTGGCCGCTTTGGCTGGAGCAAATAATACGCCCGCTTGTAAGAAAATATCAATTGCTTCTAAAGTACTTGGCATATTGGCGCCTTCCCCGATTGCTTTTACGCCATTTTTAATGAGTGTCGCAGCCGCTGCTTCATCAATTTCGTTTTGTGTTGCACAAGGAAGAGCGATATCGCAAGGGATGTTCCAAATATTAGAGCAACCTTCTACATACTCTGCTTCTGGATGCTCAAGCACATATTCGCTAATTCGTTTTCTCTCTACTTCTTTTAGACGTTTGACAGTGGCGAGATTAATTCCATTTTTATCGTAAATATAGCCGTTAGAATCACTGCAAGCGACTACTTTTGCGCCGAGCTGTGAAGCCTTTTCGATGGCGTAGATGGAAACGTTACCCGAGCCGGAAACAACGACTGTGCTGTCTTTAAAGCTTAAGCCGCTGTCTTTTAACATTTCAGCCACAAAATAAACCGTACCATAACCCGTTGCTTCTGTTCGTGCTAGACTGCCGCCGTAATGAAGCCCTTTTCCTGTTAATACACCTGCATGATAAGCATTTTGAATGCGTTTATATTGACCGAACATATAACCAATTTCGCGTGCGCCTACTCCGATATCACCAGCTGGCACATCTGTATCTGGACCGATATGGCGGGCAAGTTCTGTCATGAAGCTTTGTGTAAAGCGCATTACTTCAGCATCGGACTTATCTTTCGGATCAAAGTCGGAACCACCTTTGCCGCCGCCGATTGGCTGATTGGTTAAAGAGTTTTTGAAAATTTGTTCGAAGCCGAGAAATTTAATGATGCTGGCATTAACGGATGGATGGAAACGGAGACCGCCTTTGTAAGGGCCGAGCGCACTATTGTATTGAACGCGGAAGCCGCGGTTGACTTGCACTTTTCCTTGGTCATCGACCCAAGGGACACGAAACATGATGACGCGCTCAGGCTCAACGATTCTTTCCAAGATGCCATGTTCCATATATTTAGGATATTTGGCGAACACAGGGACAAGTGAATCGAAAATCTCCTTTACTGCCTGATGGAATTCGCTTTCTCCCGGATTTCGTGTTTGAACCGTTTCAAATACTTCTTGCACATATTTTTTCGCCGTAAGCATAGCGTTTTGAGTCAATTCTTGTGTTACTGTCATACTCTCATCTCCATCCGTTCATTTGAATTTTTCAATTATTTTCTCTAATTAAATAATAGTTGCTATCGATTGATATCGTCAATATCAATAAGACATAGAAATGATGCCGAAATGATATAGGAAATAAATGTTTTGTAAAAAAATTCTTTAAGTTTAATGTACCCCATTTAAATTAGTCTCAATCTATTTTTATCAAAATATAATGACTTTGCTTAGTCTCCACACTTTCTGATGAAGTATGTCGGTTTTCCCTTGTTCTCATAATATAGGGGTAACCCCCTATGGTATGAATAAAATATTTTCACTATTATAAATGTATAAACAGCTATAACAACTCACAGGGTTCTCCCCTGAACTTGTCATTAAATGATGGCTAGGAGGAAGATGGAGATGGATAAACATTATCGAGTAGTGATTGTGGGCGGCGGTTCAGCAGGAATTAGCACGGCCGCTAGATTATTGAATGGAATGAAATCGCTTGCAGACGATGTGGCGATTATAGATCCGGCTAAAAATCATTATTATCAGCCGTTATGGACATTAGTCGGCGGTGGGGCAGCAAAGAAAGAAGATACCGAGCGCAGCATGGAGGAATTAATTCCTGAAGGGGCTATATGGATTCAACAAGCTGCGGCTTCCTTTGATCCGGATCATAATATGGTCCAGTTAGGAAATGGAGAGAAAGTTTCTTACGATTATTTAATTGTAGCTGCGGGAATCGAGATTCATTGGGATGGAGTAAAAGGCTTAAAGGATGCCATTGGTAAAGGTGGCGTCTGCAGTAATTATTCTTATCAATATACTGATTATACATGGGAAGCCATTCGGACGTTTAAAGGTGGGAATGCGGTTTTCACTCACCCGGCTACACCAGTAAAATGTGGGGGTGCTCCTCAAAAAATTATGTATTTAGCAGAGGATCATTTCAGCCGTACGGGAATTAGAGATCAAACGAATGTGATCTTTGGTTCGGCTAACCCAGCGATTTTTGATGTCCAGAAATATCGTGATACATTGGAAAAAGTCGTGGCGCGTAAAAAAATTGATGCCCGCTTCCGTCATAACTTAATTGAAATTAGAGCAGATAAAAAAGAAGCTGTGTTTGAGAATTTAGATACACATGAACAAACGGTCGTCAATTACGATATGATTCACGTTACTCCGCCGATGCGGGCGCCTTCTTTTATTAGCAACAGTCCGTTAGCAAGTGAAGCTGGCTGGGTGGATGTTCATCCGTATACGCTGCAGCACCAAAAGTATGAAAATGTATTTGCTCTTGGTGATTGTGCAGACTTACCAACATCGAAAACGGGAGCGGCAATTCGTAAGCAGGCTCCGGTCGTAGCTGAAAATGTGATGTCACTGATTAAAGAAGAGCCGATGAGTGCGACATATGATGGCTATAGCTCTTGCCCGCTAGTCACAGGCTACAACAGCTTAGTGCTGGCCGAGTTTAAGTACGGTAAAATCCCGAGTGAATCTTTCCCGATGAACCAAGCGAAGGAACGGCGCAGCATGTATATTATGAAAAAAGATTTACTGCCGATTATGTATTGGGATGGTATGTTGAAAGGAATTATGTAATAGCGGGAAAGGAGTGAAGGATGATGGCAACTTCATTATCAAAGCAAGACTGGGTTGATGAGCTAGATAAACCGGAAGTACAAGCTTCTCTTCAAACGCTGATCGAAAAGCTGCCTACTTTAACGGAAAAGCTAGAGCAAGTGGATAACCTATTATCTTTTGGTCAAGCCGTGATGAATGACGAGCATACAATGGAAAAAGTGAAGACAAAGCTTGATTATACGAATATAGATGTGGATACGCTTGAAGCTGGCCTTCGTCTGCTAGAGAAATTACCTTTACTTTTACAACTGGTAGAAAAACTTGAAGTAGCGGTCCGTTTTGCTGAGCAAGTTGCAGGGGATCAAAAATCGATCGAGTACTTGCAAAAGAGTGCCGAGGGATATTTAGAACCTATTCAAGCAAAAGTAGAACAAGGAAAGACATTGTGGCAAGAAATCCAAACGAAAGCGGAAGCGAACCAACAGCATATTTCCGTCTTCACCATATTGAAATGGATGAAAGACCCTTCCGTTCAGCGAATTCTTTCATATGTACAAGCATTTATTGACACTATGCCTAAAAAACAATAACCATTTTTCGACAAAAACCGGGTGGTGCCTGTCACCCCCCGAAAAGAGGAGAGATTCGAATGTTGTTACGTTATTTTTATGATGAAAAGTTAGCACATGCTTCTTATTTGGTTGGTTGTCAAAAGACGGGGGAGTCGGTCGTAATTGATGCGTCTCGTGATATTGAGCAGTATGTTGAGGTGGCGAAGAAGGAAGGGTTAAGGCTAACGGCAGCGGCTGAGACGCATATTCATGCGGACTTTGTTGCTGGGTCCCGAGAGATCGCTGATCGTTTCGGAGCGAAATTGTATGTGTCAGACGAAGGGGATGAAAACTGGAAGTATCAAAATCTTGAAAACATCGATCATCAGCTGTTAAAAGATGGGGATCAATTTAAGATTGGTAACTTAACGCTAGAAGTGATGCATACACCAGGTCATACACCTGAAAGTATTTCTTTCATCCTAACCGATAATGGCGGCGGTGCTGATCGTCCGATGGGAATCTTTACAGGAGAC
The DNA here is from genome assembly GCF_016820555.1 of Bacillus sp. REN10. GTDB lineage: Bacteria > Bacillota > Bacilli > Bacillales > Domibacillaceae > Bacillus_CE. The sequence continues at coordinate 20,380 of NZ_JADHDW010000006.1, forward strand.
TTTGTATTTGTTGGTGATGTCGGACGCCCGGATTTATTAGAGAAGGCTGCAGGCTACGAGGGCACAGCTGATGTGGGAGCAAAACAGATGTTTGTTTCGCTTGAGCGATTTAAGTTACTTCCTGATTACTTGCAAGTGTGGCCAGCCCATGGAGCAGGCAGCGCCTGTGGTAAAGCACTAGGAGCGATTCCTTCTTCCACTGTCGGTTATGAAAAAATGTTCAACTGGGCGTTGCAATTTAACGATGAAGCTGCATTTGTGAAAGCATTACTAGATGGTCAACCAGAACCACCAAAATATTTCGCAGTCATGAAGCGTGTCAATAAAGTAGGACCTGCTTTATTTAAAGATTTACAAGTGCCAGTTGAAGCAACGGATGCTTCCGCTCTTCATGGATGGCTTGAAAATGATATGGTGATTGATACTCGTCCTGCTTCGGAGTTTGCAGAGCGCCATATTCCTGGAACGATTAATATTCCATTTAACAAGTCCTTCACTAATTGGGCTGGCTGGCTTGTCAACTATGAGGCACCGCTTTACTTACTCATGGAAGAAGGAAATTTGCCAGATATTTTAAAGGCGTTGCGTTCAATTGGAATCGACAACACGGCTGGGTACATGAATGTCCAAGCTGCTTTATCACAAGCAACCGAGCTAGAAAGCTATGAAAATATTGAACCTGTTGCTATTAAAGAGGCGGTCGAAAAAGGTGAAATCACAGTTCTTGATGTTCGTAATCAAACGGAATGGGATGAAGGACATATTTCTGGAGCGATCCATGTGATGCTCGGTACATTGCCAGATCGTTTAGATGAAGTGCCGAATGAGCGACCAATTCTTGTTCAGTGCGCTGCTGGCGGCCGTTCTGCTATTGCAGCAAGCGTCCTTCAAGCGAAAGGTATTAAAAATGTAACCAATCTTTTAGGCGGCTACTCACGCTGGAAGGCAGACGTGCTTGCAGCTGTCAAATAATCACTTAAGAAACCGCCGGTGAAAATTTATCACTGGTGGTTTTTCGTTTACAATAAGAGAAAGACCTTGGGAAAGGAAATGCATCAATCGATGGAACAGTATCCTGTGGAACAAAAATATTTGCATCAAATTTTTGAACATATTCAAGACGGAATTATTGTGATGAATCAAAATCGAGAAATACTGCTGATGAATCCGGCAGCCCATCGACTCACAGGCTGGAACATTGGTGGAAAAGTTCCTTTTTGCTCTTATTGTCAAGAACGGAAAGTGACAAAAGGAGAGAATCGCTGCTATTTAATTGCCAGGAATGAAGTGCCCTACTTCTTATCGCAAATGCCTGTTTATCACGGAAATGAGCTGGATGTGGAAATGAGTACAGCCTTAATTTATCAAGATCAAAACAGTCAGGAGCAAGAGTATTTGCTTGTGCTTCGCGATCAAACATTGCGGCAAAAAGAAGAAGAAGTGAGACTATCAAAGAAGATGATTAAGCAGCTAATTGAAGCTCAAGAAAAAGAACATAAACGCCTTGCTCACGAGCTACATGATGGTGTTAGTCAGTCGCTTTATACGATTTCTGTTGCGCTGCAAGCGATCGAATCAACAGTTGAAGATGAACGTCTCCATGATTATTTAAACGAGGTCCGAGCAGAGTTGGACCGAACGATGTCTGATATTAAAGCCTACTCGCATCAACTCAGACCCACTAGTTTAGACCGGCTAGGGTTAGTATCAGCTTTAGAGACACTCATTCAGTCGGTTGAATCGACCTCCTCTTTATCTGTTGCTTTTCAAACGAATATTACCGGCCGTCTGCCTTCCGCAGTGGAAATCAATGTGTATCGAGTCGTACAGGAAGCTTTGCATAATGCAGTCAAATATGCGCAAGCCCATCAAGTCTATTTATTTCTTCGGAAAGAGCAGAGGCAATTAATGGTTGAAATACATGATGACGGCGTTGGCTTTGAGTTGGAACAAGCAAAAGGCGGGCTTGGTCTTGAGCATATGCGTGAACGAATTGAGCAGTTAAATGGCCGCTTTTTTATTCAATCAGCACTAGGAGAAGGCACACAAATTATGGCTACAATAATGATAGATGAAAGCGAGGAAATCGCAAATGAAAGTGATGGTAGTCGATGATCATGATTTAATAAGAAAAGGGATTATCTTACTTTTAGAGAATTATCAAGATATTGAAGTAGTAGCCGATGCTGGAGGTGGTCATGAAGCCCTTGTGTTGGCGATGCAAAATGAGCCTGATGTAGTCTTAATGGATATTTCAATGCCCAATGGTTTAGATGGGTTTACAACGACGAAGCAGCTTCTTCAGCAGCAACCTAATGTTAAAGTCGTTTTGTTAACGATGCATGATGAAGAAACGTATATTCGTAAAGCAATTCAATCAGGGGCACATGGGTATATTTTAAAGAGGAGTCAGGGAAGCGAATTGTATGAGGCGATTTATCACGTCTACCACGGGCGCCATTATTATAGTACGGACTTGAGTGAGGCGCAGATTGAAAAAATGATGAAGGCAAAAGAAACGCCTTCCTCTCCGCTAACTTTGAGAGAACAAGAAGTACTGCGTTTAAATGTTCTTGGCTACACCAATAAAGAGATCGCTGAAAAGCTCCATATTAGCGCTAAAACAGTAGAAAACCATAAATCAAATATGATGAACAAACTAGGGTTAAAACAAAAACACGAACTAATCCAATACGGAATCAAAAACTATTTTACCGATATCCAGTAACGCGAGGGAAGCCTTGCGTTTTTTCGTATACGCAACATCATTTTACAATCATATAGAGGATGAAGTCAGTCACAACAACCATTTCAACGTTTCCTCTATTTCTACAGTTAATACCTTCAAAAAATCTTCATATTTACTGCTTTGTTAGGGGAACCCCCCTATGTATGAGCTGTTCTGTTCTTTTTATACTGAAATAGAAGTGATAAATAATCAATCTATTTTTCGGTGATTAAAGGAGAGGTGCATATGCAAAAAAGAGAGACTGTTTATTTTTGGATGGCTGCGTTAGTTGCATTTGGTAGTGCTATTAGCTTGATGATTATATAGGGGGGGAGTAAAAAAATGGAATATGATGCCGTTTTATATAGTCGCATTTTAACAGAGATGACATTAGGGTTTCATATATTATTTGCCACAATTGGTGTAGGCGTTCCTGTGTTTATTGCGTTGGCACAGTGGATGGGATTAAAGCACAATGACCCTCACTACTTATTGCTGGCTCGGCGCTGGGCACGTGGATTTACGATTACAGTGGCGGTTGGCGTTGTGACTGGAACCGCCATCGGGTTGCAATTAAGCTTGTTGTGGCCTTCCTTTATGGAGACAGCTGGGCAATTAATTTCGTTGCCACTGTTTATGGAGACTTTCGCTTTTTTCTTTGAAGCGATCTTTTTAGGCATTTACTTATATACGTGGGATCGGTTTAAAAATCCAAAAATTCATTTGTTATTGCTTATTCCAGTGGTGATCGGTTCATCGATGTCGGCTTTTTTCATTACAACGGTCAATGCCTTTATGAATACACCGCAAGGATTTGACATTGTAAATGGAGCGATTGTCAATATTGAACCACTAAAAGCGATGTTTAATCCAGCCGTTCCAACAAAAACGGCCCATGTGCTCGTTTCTGCTTATATGACATCGGCCTTTATGTTGGCTTCGTTGGCTGCCTATCATCTGCTTCGCGGCAGAAAGCATGTGTATTATCGGAAAGCATTGCGTATCACTCTTATTCCTGCGCTTGTTTTCTCGATTGCTACCGCTCTTGTGGGGGATTTATCTGGAAAGTTTCTGGCGGAGTATCAGCCGGAAAAACTAGCTGCAGCTGAATGGCATTTTGAAACAGAAGGAGAAGCGCCGCTGTTATTATTTGGAATGGTGGATGAAAATCAGAACGTCAGCGGAGCGATTAAAATCCCTTATGCATTGAGTATTTTAGCAGGGAATATGCCTAGCACAGAAGTCATAGGGCTCAATGAATTCCCAGAAGATGAACGCCCGCCGCTCTATGTTCATTATTTATTTGATGTGATGGTGACATTGGGCATGCTCTTGATATTCATTGCTCTTGTGTATGCGGTGCTATCTAAATGGAAACCGCAGCATATGTACAATAAATGGCTGATGCGAGCTGTTTTGATATCAGGACCGCTATCGTTAATCGCAATTGAAGTCGGCTGGATTTTTGCGGAGGTGGGACGCCAGCCTTGGATTTTACGCGGATATATGAAAACGATAGAAGGGGCTACTTCTTCTCCGCACGTAGGTACAATGCTCATCGCTTTTGGTATCTTATACATCTTGCTTGGTATCGGTTCGATCGCTGTTCTTCGTAAAATGTTTAAAAAGAACCTTCCAGAAGATGAACTAGCGGCAAGGGGGAATTAATGATGTCTCTTGAGTTACTAGGTATCAGCGTATTATGGATTTTCTTATTTGGTTATTTAATAGTTGGTTCAATTGACTTTGGGGCGGGCTTTTTCAGTACGTACAGTGAGTGGACAGGGCAAAAACACATTCTTCATAAAATCATTCAGCGTTATCTTTCCCCTGTGTGGGAGGTAACGAATGTGTTTCTTGTGTTCTTTTTTGTCGGCATTGTTGGGTTCTTTCCGAAAACCGCTTATTATTTCGGTTCAGCTCTATTAGTGCCTGTCAGCATTTCAATTATTTTGCTGGCTATTCGCGGTTCTTACTATGCCTTTGGAACATATGGAGCGAAGGATAACAAACTGTATAGCTTTCTTTATGGCGTTACAGGGGTGTTGATTCCCGCCTCTTTAACGACGGTGCTAACTATTTCAGAAGGTGGGTTCCTTGATATAACGGACTCCGGAGTACATTTAAATTTAGGCGCATTGTTGAGCAGCCCTTATTCTTGGAGTGTCGTTCTCTTATCGCTCGTTAGCGTGCTCTTTATTTCTGCCGCGTTTTTAACTTATTATGCTCATCAGGCAGAGGATCGAAAAGCAGAACAGCTTGTTCGCCGTTATGCGCTTGGCTGGAGTGTGCCATCCATTGCCGCAGCTATTCTCGTTTTTTATGCCTTGCGGTCGCATAACCCGGAACATTTCGCCAGAATGACGGATCTATCATGGATGTTTGTCGTATCGCTTGTTTGTTTCTTGTTGGCCATTACATTGTTGTATAAGCGCCGTTCCTATGGAATTGCGTTTTCCGCCGTGATGATGCAATATTTTCTTGCTTTTTTGGCATATGGAATTTCCCATTATCCCTATTTATTGTATCCAGTTCTAACGATTTATGATGGCTTTACAAATCGGACAATGGCGATTTACTTAGTCATCGCTTTTATTGCGGGATTACTATTACTGATCCCAGCACTATATTTATTGCTGAAGCTCTTCTTATTTAACAGCAAATATGTAAAAGGAATGAAATAGGAGGGAAATCGTCATGCATCATTTTTTAATTATGTATGCCCCCATTCTAGTTGTTCTTGCTTCACTGATCGGTGTGTTTTTCTGGGGAGCGAAAGAGAAAAAATTTGATTAAGTACGGGAGGGGCCCGAATGGATCTCATGTATTGGCTTTTGATCTTTATGATCGGTTTTATCGGTTCGTTTATTTCTGGCATGGTCGGCATCGGCGGTTCGATCATTAAATATCCGATGTTATTATACATTCCGCCGCTTCTTGGTTTTGCTGCATTCAGCGCTCATGAAGTATCTGGAATTAGCGCTGTTCAAGTATTCTTTGCGACGATTGCAGGTGTGTGGGCGTATCGCAAAAGCGATTATTTAAATAAACGATTAATTATGTATATGGGAGGAGCTGTTCTCCTTGGTAGTTTCCTAGGCGGCTTTGGATCTGATCAATTATCAGAGGAAGTCATCAATGTGGTATACGGGATTCTAGCAGCATTAGCAGCGATTATGATGTTTATTCCGAAGAAAAATCTCGATGACCGTCCAATGAGCGAAGTCACATTTAACGGCTGGCTTGCCGCAACGCTTGCGTTTATTGTTGGGATCGGAGCCGGAATTGTTGGAGCAGCCGGAGCCTTTCTTTTAGTGCCAATTATGCTAGTTGTATTGAAAATTCCAACAAGGATGACGATTGCTAGTTCCTTAGCGATTACTTTCATTTCTTCGATTGGCTCAACAGCGGGTAAAATCATGACGGGTCAAGTGCTTTTCTGGCCAGCTATCATTATGATTATTGCCAGTGTGATCGCTTCACCACTTGGCGCAAAAGCAGGCCAAAAAATGAACACAAAAGTTTTACAGTGGTTGCTTGCCATTTTAATTGCGGCAACAGCGATTAAGATTTGGTTGGATATTTTATAAGAAGAAAGGAGACCTTCTCTTTTTTCTGAAGGTCTCCTTTTTCCTATATTGCTCTTGCTTTCATCATAAAACGATGCTGTTTGGTGTCAAAGTATCCTTTAGACTGGATGATTTGATAAATTTCATACAACTGTTCAAGGTAGTGTTCGGTTGTAAATGCGGGAATCTGCCATGGAATCGCTTTTAGATAGTAGATAAGTGCCCCGATATCATAAAAACGTTGAACGGGGAACTCTTCTTTGCATTCTAAAACTTCAAAGTGATTCTTTTTTAAGTCCTCTAAAGCTGTTTGCAAGTTCCAGTTTAAATATTCTTCGTTCAAAGGGACGCCGAAATGATCATTTATTTGATAACAATCGAAACCGCCTACTTGCTGAGTAAGAAAGATGCCTCTATCTTTTAAAATACGCCTTACTTCTTTTGAAGAGAAAGATTCATGTTGATTAAGAATGCAATCGAAAAAGTGATCTTCAAAAGGAAGGTAGGCATCCTCATTGATCGAGACCACGTTAACGCCCAATGGTTCAAGTCTTTGTTTGGCAATAGCAATGTTAGGTTTATAGCTTTCAGTAGCAAACATATTTGGTGGAAAAGGAGCTAGTTTAGAGAGGAATTCTCCTCCTCCCGTGCCCATGTCTAGCATGGAATGGGCATTTTGGACAAGCGGTATAGCCATGCTGCCGTAAGACCAAGATAGCAGTTCACTCTGCATACGTCCTGTTGCCGTAATAAATGAGAAATCCCAACCGGAAAAACATTTTTTTTCATCTTGAATGTACTTTAAAAACTGTTCATCTTTTATCATTATAATCCTCCTTTTATATATGATTTTACTAATTTATAAAAGGAGGTCCTCTACAGCATTGTTATGTTTCATGCTCTAATAAACTCATCATGTGTTACGCCTCAGCCAAACAACCCAAGCGAATTTAAAAAGACAACGATGATCGTCAACGGCACGATCCACTTCATTAATAGTTGCCAAACGGTATAGGTGCTTGGTGTCAGTGATTGACCGAGCATAAATTCTTGTTTGACGAGCTGTTGGTTCATCTTCCAAGCGATAAATAGGGCGATGAGCAGGTTCCCAAGCGGAAGCATGATGTTGCTGACAAGGTAATCTGTGGCGTCAAAGACCGTTTTATCAAAAACTTTCACATCTGAAAGTAGGCTAGAAGATAGCGCAGCAGGAATACCCGCGATAAACACGGTTATACCGGCGATCCAAGTGATCCTTTTTCTTGAGGCTCCATTTTTCATAAAAGCCGCCACGATAATTTCTAATAAACTGAAAGATGATGTTAACGTAGCAAACAAGAATAGCAATAAAAACATGAATAAAAACAGTTCACCAAATGGCATTTGCGAAAACACAGATGGCAAGACGATAAAGAGCAGCCCTGGTCCTTCTGCCGGCTCGAAGCCGAAAGCAAATACGACAGGAAAGATAGCAAGCCCTGCTAAGACCGATACGAAAATATTCATTAACGCAACGGATCCTGCTGATACAGGGATGCTGACATTTTTATTTAAATAAGAGCTGTAAGTGACCATGCATGAAAATCCAACGGCAAGTGAAAAGAAGGATTGTCCAAGTGCATACAACACCGCTTCCCCGGTAATTTTTGAGAAATCAGGCTGTAGGAAAAAGCGAACGCCTTCCATTGCGCCCTCTAGTGTAAGCGAACGGATGACAAGCACGATAAAGAATATAAATAATAGCGGCATCATATACTTGCTCGCTTTTTCAATACCATTTTGAATCCCAGCGGCAATAACAATAATATTCATCAGTAAAAAAGCAGCTAATCCGCCAATCGTAATGAGGGGAGAGCTGATGGTCTGCCCGAACATAGCCCCATAGTCGGAACCACTTTCAATCACTTTTCCGCCAAGTGACATGAGCGTATAAGTAAGCACCCAACCACCAACGACGCTATAAAACGATAGCAATAGAAAGCAACCGATGACGCCTAATTTTCCGGTCAACGTCCAGAAGCTACTCGGCGCTAGTTTTTTATAGGCGCTGACCGCTTCTTTTCCAGAGCCGCGACCAATGATGAATTCTGAAATCAACATGGGTAAGCCAATTAAAAGCGTAAATAATATAAAAAGAAGCAGAAAGGCGCCGCCCCCACTTTGTCCGGTTACGTATGGGAATTTCCAAATCGCACCTAAACCAATCGCTGCTCCTGCTGACGATAAGATAAATCCGATGCGTGAGGACCATTGTTCTTTATTGTCCATGAAATCACTCCTATTCTGTTAAAGCTTCGTGCGCAAATCCCATAACTCAGGAAAGAAGCGATGATCGAGCACTTTTTTCAAATAGTGCACACCCGATGATCCGCCAGTCCCCATTTTAAAGCCGATAATTCGTTCAACGGTTTTCATATGGCGGAATCGCCACTGCTGTAGCCAGTCTTCAATATCGATCAATTTTTCCGCTAGCTGATAGAGGTCCCAATACGTTTCCACATCTGCATAAACATCAAGCCAAGCCGCTTCGACGGTTGGATCACCTGTATAAGTAACGGAATAATCACGGCCGATTAAGTCTGGGTTAATCGGAAAACCAGCACGAGCCAGTGCTCCGATCGCTGCATCATAAATGCTCGGCGCATGATAAGCTTTTTCTAATATATCATGAAGTGGCTGATCTTTTTGATAAATTGTTAAAATATGCGCTGTTTTATAGCCAAGCAAAAATTCAATTTGCCGATATTGATACGATTGAAAGCCGGAAGCTTGACCGAGCTTTTCGCGAAATTCCATATATTCAGCTGGAGTTAAAGTAGATAGTACATCCCATGCTTGAATAATTTGCGTTTGAATTTTAGATACGCGAGCCAGCATTTTAAAGGCTGGCTGAAGTTCATCTTGTTCAATGAGCTCGATCGCGGCCTGCATTTCATGAATGATTAGCTTCATCCATAATTCACTTACTTGATGAATAATAATGAAAAGCATTTCGTCATGGTGCCCGGAAAGCCGATGCTGTGCGCTAAGTAGCTGATTGAGCCCAAGATATTCTCCGTAAGTCATGTTGTTTGTAAAATCGGTATGAATTGATTTTTCATTCATCGTCATGTTTTTATCCCCTTTCCTCTATTGGACGAATAACGGCGCGCACAGGACTACCGTCCGCCCCTTCAATTAAAAGTGGTAACGCGATCATCTCATATAAGCCCGGTTCAACATGATCAAGTACAATATTTTCCAATATATGAATGTTATTTTTATGGAATGAATGATGAACTTCCATCTCTTTACTATCCAATACATCAACAGAAGGAACATCAATTCCGAGCAGAAAAATCCCTCTTTCTTTTAAAAACGGGCCGAGTGCTGGATCGAGGGGAGTGATTTTCCCAGGAAATAATGTTGGTTCGCTTTTCTTGTTTGTCCGTAGCAGCACCCGTTCTGTCCCATCTAATCGATAAGCCTCTAACTGCTGTGGGCTAATATAATCTAGGCTAGACACATCGATCACTAGTGCTTTTCCAATAAAGATCTCAACGTCTAGTTGATGGATTGTTTCCCCGTGATCATCAAAATGAAAAGGGGAATCGACATGAGTACCTGTATGCAGACTAGTTGTCATTTTACCAATGTTGACGGATCCTGTTTCTGCTTTTGTATAAGAAATTTCATATGAGAAAGGAGTGTCACCTGGCCAATGAGCAATTTGGTTGTTAAGAGGTTGGGTAATATCAATCCACTTAGTGCTCATTACGCCACCACATCTCGCTCATTTTTATATTGCTTATATTGCTTGGTTTCCATGATTTCTTTTAAAATCTGCACTGTCTCCCACACCTCTTCAAACGTATTGTATAAAGCAACCGGTGCTAGCCGAATACCGTTAGGGGCTCGAAAATCAGGGATGACTCCATGATCTTTTAAAGCTTTACAAATGCGAGCCGCCTCGGCATGCTCCAAAAATAAGTGACCGCCGCGCTGACGATCATTGCGAGGGTTCACGATTGTAAATTTGAATTCCGTTAACTCATGCTCGATTAGTTCCATCATATAGTTAGTCAGCTGCAATGATTTTTTTCGAATGCGATCAATGCCCGCTTCGTTAAACAGATCTAGCGCCCCGAGCAATGGGGCTGTACTTAAAATATGCGGGGTCCCTATTTGATACGCTCCGGCATGTTCGGCATGATCTAGCTCCAATGTCATATCAAATTGTGTCTCCTTTTTCGACCCGAACCAGCCGGCAAGCCCAGGTGCTCGGCCAAAATGCTTTTTATTGACATAGAGTGCGGCTGTACTGCCAGGTCCACCATTTAAGTGCTTATAATTACACCAGAAAGCAAAGTCGACATCCCACTTGCTCAATTCATGAGGAATCGAACCGATCGAATGGCAAAGATCAAAGCCGATCAATATGCCGCGTTCTTGAGCGGCTGCTGTTAGCTGCTCCATGTCTAATACTTGTCCGCTACGGTAGAGCACACCCGGCAAAATAATTAAAGCCACTTCCTCTGTCATCGCTGCGATAATATCTTCTTCTTTCAATATATGCCCGTCTGTACTTTCTACGAGTACTAAATGTTCGTCAGGGTCGTATCCTCTTAATCGAAGCTGACTTTTTAATGCGTAAATATCAGTCGGAAACGTCAGTTCATCAGCCAAAATTTTCGTTTTCTTTCCTTCTGGCTGATAAAAGGTGGCTACTAATTGATGGAGGTTTGCGGTGGTGGACCCTGTAACAATCACTTCTTCCGCAGTTGCTCCTGTAAGCGTCATCATTTTTTCGCTGAGCGATTCCGATAAATAAAACCAAGGGTGCTCTCCTTGTGTCCAGCCATCAATTCCGTACTCCCTCCATGAGTGCAGCAAATCAAGCACTGCTTTTTCCGCTCGTTTGGACAGCAACCCAAGCGAGTTCCCATCGAGATAAATCCGACCTTCTTTCAAATAAAATTCCTCACGAAAATGAGCTAACTCATCTTGCTGATCCAATGATTTTGCGTATTCCTTGGAAAAGATATTCATGTCGCTCCCCCTTTTGTGTAAAATTTCTATCTATTCTGATAATAAAACATAAGCGGGGGTGTGGCAATCCATTCGGGCGGGAGTCGTTTGATGCATGAATGTTCATAACCGAATAGTCTTCCGTGATTTCGGAAATTTCCGCAATCATGGAAAGATTCTTTTTACTCATTCCGGAAAAACGGAAGAAGTCGCTTCTCAATGATCAGTGTTTACATATTTTCGCGAATTGGTACAGATTTTGCATGTGTATAACATAATATGACTATAAAATAAGGGGGTTGAGGTATGGATTTATTGATTATTTTATTGGCGTTAGGACTATTAATGTTTGTTGCGTACCGAGGTTTTTCTGTTATTTTATTTGCGCCAATTTGTGCGCTGTTAGCAGTGCTGTTGACTGACCCTAATTTCGTTCTTCCGTTTTTCTCTAATATCTTTATGGAGAAAATGGTCGGGTTTATTAAGCTCTATTTTCCAGTGTTTTTATTAGGAGCGATTTTCGGGAAAGTTGTTGAAATGTCCGGAATTGCTGAGTCGATTGCCAAGACGATTGTGCAGTGGGTTGGTGCCAAACAAGCGATGTTAGCGATTGTGCTCATGTGCGCGATTTTAACGTATAGTGGTGTCAGCTTATTTGTAGTTGTGTTTGCCGTATATCCATTTGCTAAAAATTTGTTTATGGAGGCGGATATTCCGAAGCGATTGATTCCTGGAACGATTGCACTTGGGGCGTTCACGTTTACGATGGACGCGTTGCCAGGAACGCCGCAAATTCAAAATGTCATTCCAACAACTTTTTTCAAAACAGATATCTATGCTGCACCTACTCTTGGGATTATTGGCGCCATCTTTGTTTTTATGGTCGGCATGCTTTATCTAGAAAGCCGCCGGCGAAAAGCGGTGAATGCCGGTGAAGGCTATTACGGAATTAATAATGAAATTGTGGAAGAAGAAACCAATGATGTGATCTCAAAAGAGAAAGAATCTACCACTAGAAGAGTATTGGCGTTTGTTCCGCTGATTCTCGTGGCGGTGATGAATAAAGTATTTACAGAAGCCTTGCCGAAATGGTATCCAAATGGCTTTGATTTTGCAGACATTGGGTTAGAGGTGTTTGGAAAAGTAGAATTGTCTTCTGTTGTAGCGATTTGGTCTGTGCAAATGGCGTTAGTGACCGGCATTATTGCAGCGCTTTTATACAATTGGAAGAAGGTAAAGATTAATTTCCAAGCGGGCATCAATGCATCGATTGGGGGAGCTTTGCTAGCCGCGATGAACACGGGAGCTGAGTATGGGTTTGGTGGCGTGATTTCGTCTTTACCAGGGTTTGCGGTGATCAGTAAAGGAATTTCTGAAACATTTACCAACCCGCTTGTTAATGGCGCGGTAACAACGACTGCTCTCGCAGGTGTTACAGGATCTGCTTCAGGTGGTATGGGAATTGCTTTGAGCGCAATGGCAGATAAATACTTGGCTGCTATCAATGAATTTAATATTCCGCCAGAAGTGATGCATCGTGTGATCTCGATGGCTTCTGGAGGCATGGATACATTGCCTCACAACGGAGCAGTTATTACGCTATTAGCAGTGACCGGCTTAACTCATCGTCAATCTTATCGGGATATTTTCGCCATTACGATCATTAAAACAGTAGCGGTCTTCTTTATTATCGCAATGTATAGCTTAACTGGACTAGTGTAAAGGGAGATGAAAAGATGTTAACAGGAAAAGTAGCCTTAGTGACAGGTGCGGCAAGCGGGATTGGTTTAGAAGTAGCATATGCTTTTGCAAAAGAAGGGGCAAAGGTGATCATTGCTGATTTAAAGGAAGAGGCAGCCACAGCAGCGGCAGAGCAACTAAAAGCACAAGACTTCGACGTAGCAGCGGTTGCTTGCGACGTAACAAATGAGCAGCAAGTGCAGGATTGTCTTCAATTTGCGGTGGAGCAATTTGGAACAGTCGATATTTTAGTCAATAATGCTGGCTTACAGCATGTCGCCCCACTTGAGCAATTTCCAACAGAAAAATTTGAGCTGTTAATCAAAGTGATGCTGACAGCACCTTTTGTTTTCATCAAACATGTGCTGCCGATTATGAAGAAAAACGGTTCTGGCCGAATTATTAATATGGCGTCTATTAATGGACTCGTTGGCTTTGCTGGGAAAGCAGCTTATAACAGTGCCAAGCATGGTGTGATTGGCTTAACGAAAGTAGCTGCGTTAGAAACGGCTGCTCATGGCATAACAGTCAATGCTCTTTGTCCAGGGTATGTGGACACGCCGCTTGTGCGCGGGCAATTAGAGGATTTGGCCAAAACGAGACATGTGCCATTAGAAAATGTATTAGAAGAAGTCATTTACCCACTCGTTCCACAGAAAAGATTACTGAGTGTGGAGGAAATTGCTGATTATGCTATTTTCTTAGCTAGTGATAAGGCAAAGGGAGTGACCGGCCAAGCAGTTATTCTCGATGGAGGATATACCGTGCAATAAAAAGACAAACCTTTCAAGCGATTCAGTATTTGAAAGGTTTTTTTAATCCAATTTTTGTTATTATAAGGATAGCAATAATAAAAAAGAAAGGACGGGGCTATCGGTATGAACAAACTAGTCAGTAAGTTACCTTATGACTGGTTGGAAGAAATTATTAATATCGCAGCGGAATGGGTAGTAGTAATTGATTGTAAAGGCATCATCGTTTATATTAATGCAGCCTATTGTGAATATCTTGGAACAACCGTTTCTGAAGCGATAGGGAAAGATGTGCGTGATGTCATCGAAAATACGAGAATGCACCTCATTATCGGGACAGAACAGCCTGAAATCGCCTCGATTCATCCCATCAAAGGCAATGAAATGATTGCTAATCGCTATCCTTTATATGTCAATGGAGAACTAGTTGGAGCCGTCGGTACCGTTATGTTTCGGAATGCTAAGGATTGGATGACTTATTCTGAGAAAGTCCAACCGTTTCTTGAGGAGCTAAAATACTATAAGAAGAAATTTGAAAAAGAGTGGAAAAGCAAGTATAGCTTTGATGACTTAATCGGCGAGAATCACAAGTTTCAAGAAGCGAAAAAACTAGCCCAGCGTGTGGCAGCAAGTCGATCATCTGTGCTGTTGATGGGGCCTTCTGGTACGGGAAAGGAATTATTTGCCCATGCCATTCACGGAACGAGCCAGCGAGCCGCTTTTCCATTTGTGCGAGTGAATTCGGCTTCTATTCCTGAACAATTATTAGAATCAGAATTATTTGGCTATGAAGAAGGCGCGTTTACCGGAGCAAAAAAGGGTGGGAAAAAAGGTAAATTTGAACTCGCTCACCGCGGGACGATTTTTCTTGATGAAGTAGGAGACATGCCGCTTCCGATGCAAAGCAAGCTACTTCGTGTGTTGCAGGAAAAAGAGATTGAAAGAGTGGGAGGTCAAAGATCGATTCCTGTTGATGTTCGTGTCATAGCCGCTACCCATCGAAACTTAGAAGAAATGGTTCGAAAGGGAGAATTTCGCCAAGATCTTTATTATCGGCTTAACGTAATGAAAATTGATATTCCCTCTTTAAAAGAGCGCACAGAAGATTTGCCGGCAATTGCTCATATGCTATTAAAGAAATTAGCAAAAACGTTTAGCCGCGAGCGATTAGCGATTTCACCTGAAGTAATCAATCGTTTATTGCTCCATTCATGGCCTGGAAATGTGAGAGAATTAGACAATGTGTTAGAGCGAGCAGTGAATGTGTTAGATGGTGCGACCATTCATCTGCATCACTTACCACTTTACTTACAGGAAGAGCCTATTGTCCCTCAAACAGCGCAACGAGAAGAACGACCTATCATACCATTAAGACAAACCATAACTTTAGCAGAGCGATCCGCCTTAGAACAAGCGCTACAGAAAACAGGAAATAATAAAGTAGAAGCAGCTAAGTTATTAGGAATTAGCAAAACGAGCTTGTACGATAAATGTAAATTATATGAATTATAACGGTATTGGTGTCAGAAAATTATTTTCATTCTGTTTTTATTGCGGTATAATGGATAATTAATTATCGCAAAAAGGTAGGTTCAAACTATGAAAACGAACGTGCAGACACAACCTTTACTTCAAGAAGAGAAGCTAGGTAGTCGCGGAAGATTGTTAGTGAAATGTCCGGATCGTCCGGGAATTGTTGCGGCAATTTCTAAATTTTTATTTGATCACGAAGCGAATATTATTGAGTCGAATCAATATTCTAATAACCCAGAAGGTGGCACCTTCTTCATTCGAATTGAGTTTGATCGTCCGAATTTAGCGGACAATGCGGCGCAAATGGAGAAAGATTTTGACTTGCTAGCAGCTGAGTTTGCGATGGAGTATCAGTTTACGTATGCTGAAGAACGAAAGAAGATGGCGATCTTTGCTTCTAAAGAGCCTCATTGCTTGCTTGAATTGCTTTGGGAGTGGCAAAGCGGCGATCTGCCAACCGATATTGCTATGGTGATTAGCAATCACGAAAATACGAGAGAAATGGTAGAAGCGCTCGGTATCCCATTCTATTATATCCCAGCTAACAAAGACATTCGAAAACAAGTGGAAGAGCAGCAAATTCAGCTATTGAAAGAACATCAAATTGATGTCATCGTCCTCGCTCGTTATATGCAAATTTTAACAGAGGATTTCGTCAGTCATTTTCCGAATCAAATTATTAATATCCATCACTCTTTCCTTCCTGCTTTCATCGGTGCGAGACCGTATGAGAGGGCGCATGAACGCGGAGTGAAGCTGATCGGGGCGACATCACACTATGTGACGAATGATCTGGATGAAGGTCCAATTATTGAACAAGACATCGAGCGAGTGAACCATCGTGACGATGTAGCTGGCTTGAAGAAAATTGGCCAGTCTATTGAACGCCGCGTGCTTGCGCGTGCGGTTAAATGGCATTTAGAAGACCGCGTCATTGTACATGGAAATAAAACCATTGTCTTTCATTAATTAGTAGTGGGCTGTCCTTAGGGAACTTGTTATATGGATCATTTCCATGCAATAAGCCTAAGGGCAGCTTTTTTTTTGAAAATTTTATTTGGTAAAAAATTCATATAAGGAGGCTGTTTTGTGACGCAATTGTTATCTGTAAAAAGCTTATCGAAAAAAACAGGAAATACAACTTTATTGCCAACGATTAGCTTTCAAATTGATCAAGGTCAATGTGTCGTTATTCACTGTAACAAACATTTAGGAAACACGTTAATAAAAATTATTTTAGGGGAGGAAGTGGCCTCAAAAGGTCATGTGTACTTTAAAGGAAATAATATGAAGGGCGATCTAAATATTTTCCGGGAAATAAGTGTTTGTCTATTGGATGATGGTCTTTATGAAAGATTAAAAGTGAAAGAGTACTTAGCTTTCTTTCAAAAAGTGTCGGAATCTGACCGGTCGATTGATGAAGTGGTTCAACTGGTTGGTTTGCTGGACAAGAAAGAGGTGAAAATCGCCAAGCTGACTTTTTCGGAAAAAAGACGTTTGCAGATTGGGCGGGTCATTATAAATAATTATGATTTCGTCGTGTTAGAGGAGCCTGAACAAAATGTTGATATTGAAAGTGCCATCATTATTCGAAATGTCATTCGACAATTGCAAAAGGAGCAAAAAGCCATCTTAATCACAACGTCCTTTTTAGAAGATGCACTGTCTTTAACGAATGAGGTCTATTGGTTAAATGAAGAAGGAATGAAAAAGGTCGAAGTAGATGAGGAAGAATCCGAACATCATCAAGAGGTCGAGGAACCAGCGGAAACTTTAAAGCCGATGAAACTCGAAAAGATTCCAGCGAAGGTGAAAGAGAAAGTGATCTTATTTGATCCTCCGGAAATTCATTATATAGAAAGCCAAGAAGGGGTCTCACATTTGCATTTATCTGAAGGGAGCTTTCCTTGCTCGTTCACGCTCAATGATTTAGAAGAGAAACTAAAGGCATTTGGTTTCTTTCGCTGCCATCGTTCCTATATCGTCAACTTGCAGCGAGTGCGTGAAGTGATTACATGGACAAGAAACAGCTATAGCTTAGTTCTTGATGATGACAAGAAAAGTTCCATCCCTTTATCGAAAGCACGCTTTGATGAATTGAAAGAAATCCTAGGGTTGTAGTAAAATTTGAGCAGCTTAAATGAAGGGTTCAACCATACATAAGCATCATTCAGCATTTTTTCGATCCGTTCATAGGAAAAATAAGGTGTGACTTTGATTTTCCTTTTATGATGAAGACATCAACAAATCATAAAGGAGCGATAAAGATGGAGCACATTATTGAAGTGAACCAATTGATGAAAACATTTGGAAACAAAGCCGCTTTAAAAAATATCAACTTTACTATTAAAAAAGGAGAGATTTTTGGATTTCTCGGCCCGAGCGGATCTGGAAAAACAACAACTGTTAAAATCCTCACTTCTCAGCTGCTTCATTCTAATGGAGAAGTAAAGGTTTTCGGAACAGACATTAAAAAAGTGAATCATGAGCATTTAAAACGCATCGGTATTTTAACGGATAATAGTGGTTTATATGAACGCTTGAGTATTTACGATAACTTAGCTCTCTTTGCAAAATTATACGATGTCAACCAATTGCGAATCGATGAAGTATTAAAGGAAGTGAACCTATTAAATGATAAGAAAACGCTGGTGAAAAAACTTTCTAAAGGAATGAAGCAACGTGTGACGTTAGCACGAGCATTGCTACATAAGCCAGACCTACTATTTTTAGATGAGCCAACATCAGCATTAGACCCAGCGAACGTACAGCATATTCACAATGGATTGCGCCGTTTAAATGAAGAAGGAACGACGATCTTTTTAACGACTCATAATATGGAGGAAGCGGAATCGCTATGTGACCGTGTCGCTTTCTTAAATAATGGAGAAATTGTTGCATTGGATGAGCCAAAACAGCTTCGTCTTCAATACACAGACCACACAATTGAAGTGATGTTAAAAAATGACAAAAAAGAAAAGTTAAAAATGGATGAAGCAGGCGGAGCAAAAATCCAAGAGTATATTCGAACAGGAGAACTTGTTTCCATTCATTCGAGCGAGCCAACCTTAGGGGATATTTTCATTCAATTAACTGGGAGGAATTTAATATGAATCTATCAATGAAGCGAATTTCAGCACTCATTACGAAAGAATACCAAGATTTAAAGACCAATTCACAAATTTTAATTATGGTGGCACTTCCGTTAGTATTTGCTTTTCTGATCAGTCGAACCGCTCACGCCTCTACGCCTGATTCGGCTACTATGCCAATCCTCATTTTGTTAACGATGGTCACTTGTTACACTCAATCCTTGTTAATTGCTGAGGAGAAAGAAAAGCATACATTGCGTGTACTAATGTTGTCACCGGCAAGTTCAGTAGAGATTTTAACTGGTAAAGCATTCTTAACATTTATAATGACGCTCGTTACTTGTGGATTATGTTTCTTTATTTTAGGAACAGAGATTAGGAATGTTTGGTTAACTGCTGGGGTTATTTTGTTATCATCCGTTCTATTTACCATCTTCGGAACAATTATTGGTTTATTTTCAGAAAATGTGACACAAACCTCCATTTATGGATTGCCATTTATGTTTATTATGATGATGGGACCTAATTTAAAAGAAGTGATTAGTAATGAAACCTTATTGAAGATCGTTTCTTATTTGCCATCTGATCATTTAGCAGTTGGAATGGTTAAGGCAATGGAAGACGGAACATTTGCAGATATAAAAATGAATCTATTCAATATTCTTATTTGGACAATCGTAAGTGGCATTGTTTGCTTCTTCGTATACAATAAACGCCGATTTGATAAGTAAGGGAAAAGGGGGGAAGCTCAGAGGTGATTGGGCTGCCCTCTTTGGTCATTGACGAAGAAAAGAGATCTTGTTATAGTAATAAGTAAATTTTCAGAATAATTTTTTGGGAATTGAGAGGAGACGAGACAGAGATGAGTAAAGTACAGTTAGAAGAGGGATATTTCGGACAGTTTGGTGGTAGCTTTGTGCCGCCTGAGATGAAAGAGGCATTAAATCATATTGCTGAGCAATTTTACAAGTATAAGGATGATCCAGAGTTTATCGAGGAATTTCAATATTATTTAAAAGAATACGTTGGCCGTGAGAATCCGCTGACGTATGCCAGTCAATTAACAAAGCAGCTAGGCGGAGCAAAAATCTATTTAAAGCGGGAAGATTTAAACCACACGGGATCACATAAGATCAATAATGTGATGGGTCAAATTTTGCTGGCGAAAAAAATGGGAGCAAAGCGAGTCATTGCTGAGACAGGTGCTGGTCAGCACGGTGTGGCAACAGCCACTGTTTGTGCGATGTTTGACATTGATTGCGTCATTTATATGGGCGCAGAGGATATTCGCCGCCAAGCATTAAATGTGTTCCGGATGGAGTTATTAGGGGCGAAAGTCGTTTCTGTTGAAAAGGGGCAAGGGCGTTTAAAGGATGCAGTCGATGAAGCGCTAAATGACCTTGTCGTTAATTATAAAGACACGTTCTATCTGTTGGGCTCCGCTGTTGGTCCCCATCCGTATCCAACGATGGTGAAGCATTTCCATTCGGTGATCAGCGAGGAATCGAAGCGACAAATTCTTGAAAAAGAAGGCCGTTTGCCAGATGCGGTCATTGCTTGTGTTGGTGGTGGAAGCAATGCGATCGGAGCATTCGCTCATTATTTACAAGAGCCATCTGTTCGCCTGATTGGAGTGGAACCAGATCAAGCAGCGGCTTTAACGAAAGGAAAGCCAGCTGTCTTGCAAGGTTTTAAATGTCTTGTATTAATGGATGAAGAAGGCAATCCGCAGCCGACCTATTCAATTGCGGCTGGGCTTGATTATCCAGGAGTTGGCCCAGAGCATAGTGAGTTAAAAGAATCAGGCCGCGCTGAATATTATGCGGTAACCAATCAGGAGGTACTGGATGCCTTCCAAACACTATCACGTACAGAAGGCATTATTCCAGCTCTTGAAAGTTCTCATGCCGTTGCTCATGCGATCAAAATTGCCCCAGACATGAAGCCAGATCAAATTATTATCGTTAATATTTCTGGCCGCGGCGATAAAGACGTTCAACAAGTATTTGAAATGATGAAAAAATAATAGGAAGCCGAGATTCAACATGATTGATTGAATCTCGGCTTTTTTTGCATTAATTTTTCTGTTGTAATCGCAAAATAAATTTACGGTAAGCCCGTAGACTTACAGCATAATAAATCAAACTCAATGCGGAGAGGGCACAGCTGCCATACATCCATAAAGATTTTCCGATGTCGAGGGACGTAGCAGTTAAAACAATGCTTAACGACAGGAACAGTAAAGCATCTCTTTTTTTCGATAGTAAGTAATTTTGTTCAAATCCAAGCTCATCCTTCTTTTGTTGCCATTCCCGGTATTGTCTTGGCTCATCTAGCATTTGCTGGAGCTTTCGCGGAATGGAAAGCAGTGGCCGCAGTGACTGATTCAATACGTTTAAGGCAATTCGGTTCGATGAAGGACTTTTCTCGGTATTGGCTTGTAGCCAGTTTAACACCAATGGCTTACTGACTTGGAGCAAATCAATTTTCGGATCTAAAATGTATAAAATACCGACGAAGGTTGAAAGTGCTCGTCCGAAAAAAGCGAACTCGCTCGGAAGCTGAATGGGCTGCTTTTTTACGATGCTTTGAAGATCTTCTAGTAAATGTTGAACGATAAAGTCATCCATTAACGTTAAATCCTGCTGTGTATACGTTTCGATCAGCATGATAAGCACTTTCTTCAATTGATTTTTATCAGCGGAAGGAAGCAGGAAACGCAACCGCTCAAGTGCTAGCAACACTTGATCATAATCTTCCGTAATAATGCCTTCAATGAGTTGACGAATATCATCGGCATCGCTTTTGTTAATTTCACCGACCATTCCGAAATCGATCAGGATAATCGTGCCGTCTTGTTTAATTAGCAAGTTCCCTGGATGGGGATCTGCGTGAAATTTTCCTTCCTGAAGGAGTTGTTCAAGAAAGACATCCACTAGTCGTTTCGCTAGCTGTTGGCGATGGATACCGCTCTGTTCAAGAAAGGAGAGATCGGTTATACGAGCTCCTTCTACCCACTCCATCACGAGTACTTTTTTAGTTGAATACTCTTCATAGTAAAAAGGCACATCCACATTTGAAAATGATTCATAGCGCTTCTTAAAATAAAGTCCATTTTGTAGCTCTTTTCGAAAGTCTAATTCTTGTCCGATAATCATCTTCATTTCGCGATAAAGCGAAGGCAAATCCATCTGCTTGCCGAGTGAGGTGAAGTGGTCTGCCAGCCACATCACAATTTTAATCGCTTTAAAGTCAGTAAAGATAATACGGTCAATACCTGGACGCTGCACTTTAATTGCAACTTGCGCACCATTTGGAAGCTGCGCCTGATACACTTGTCCGATGGAAGCTGAGGCGACCGGCTCGTGATCTAGCTCAATCACGACTTCATCATAAGGGGCATTCCACTCTTTTTCGATCACTTCTTTTGCTTCAGACCATGGGACACTTGGCACGCGATCCATCAGATCCTCTAGTTCATTTAGAAAGGCAGGTGGCATAATGTCGGCCCTCGTGCTTAAAAACTGCCCAAGCTTAATGAGAAGTCCTTCTAAACGTAACGCTGTACGCTTATACTCAGCTGCTTGCCGCTTTAATAAATTTTCCCACTTGTCATTGATGTCACTGGTCCAATGGTGACGATGCCTTTTTTGAAATAACGTCACTTGTATGAAAAATTTTACAGACATGTGGACGATAATGATGATTCGATAGAGAGAAAGGTTTTTCACATGATTCGTCCTTTCTAGCAATAATTGTCGTTTCTTTTTATTGTAGAACATCCGCTTCCGTTCTGTACAATTTAACGATGTTTTCACTTTATTATCTGTTTATGGTATCTTATTTTAGTATCAGGTAATAATTCTCATTGACAAGTGGGTAAATCTGGTGGTAGCATAAAGTTTATTATTTTGATTTTTCGGATAATATGGAGGAAGTGTGAAAAAAATTCTGAAATGAGGGACGTTTAGTGAAAGAGCTTCAATCATTTGGTTGGTACGCTGCTCGAGTGGCGCCGCATCTCCCTAAACAAGCGTTTAAACCTGCGCCCGAAAGACTTTGGGCTGGTTTCATTCATTTATTAGTCGTCATTGCAGGAATAATGACGATTAGCTTGACTGACTCTGTGTGGCTTTATGTACCGATTGCTGTGATCTTAGGCTCCTCTTTTGCTTCGATGGGGCTGCTTGGTCATGAAATTTTGCATGGAACCGTAGTTAGAAAAGCATGGCTACGTGATTTAACGGGAGGAATTGCTTTTTTTCCGTTAAGTACAGGGCCGCGTCTATGGAGAAAATGGCATAACATGACGCATCATATTCACACGCAAGATGAAGAGAAGGACCCGGATGCATGGCCGACAATTGAACAGTTTGCCAAAAGTCCATTATTAAAGGGCATATACAAGCTTCCGACTTCACTTCGTGGATTTTTAGGTATGGCGTTTTTAGCGATTACGTTTACGTTTCATTCGCTTCGGATGTTCAAGCGGTTTATTTTGGAATTTAAGCCGCAGAAGCGCGTATCCGTTTGGCTACAGCTACTGCTTCCATGGGCGACATGGATTGGACTGCTATTTCTGATCGGTCCGTTAAAATGGCTGTTTGCGTTTGTCATTCCATTATTAATCGGTAACTTTATTGTCATGGCTTACATTGCAACGAACCATCGTTTAAACCCGATGACATCGGTGAACGATCCATTGGCTAACAGCTTAACAGTCACCGTTCCAAAATGGGTGGATATGCTCCACTTCAATTTTTCGTACCATACGGAGCATCATTTATTCCCTGGAATGAGTTCTAAATATTATCCGCTCGTGAAAGCGGAATTGAAAAAACGCTGGCCAGAGCGCTATCATGAAATGCCGTTGACGAAGGCACTAGCGGCTCTTTATAAGACACCGCGCATATATAGTAATCAAACCGAGCTAGTCGATCCATTTCCAGGTACGAAGTTTGGTACACTCGGACATGGACTTGACCCGGCCAATATTCAACAAAAAGCAAAAACCAAACAGACAAAAGAACAACAGTCGAGCGACTCAGCTAGTCGTTAAACAAAAAGAAGAGGGCTGCTTATCAATAGCAGCCCTCTTCTTTGACAGTAGGGAGTGTGTATAAAAATTTTATTTATATTAACGCCTGGAAGCTTAGACATAAAAGCGCGTTTTTGAGATTGGGAAGTCTGGGGTCAGTCTTCATAATATGTCTAAGCCACCTAGCAGACGTTACAAAAGTAATTATTTGGCTGTAACAAATTCCTCTTGCAGCATAGTGCCTTTTTCAGCGAAATTTGTATGCCAAGAAAAGGCTTTTTCCAACACATGCGGTGTTTGTCCGCCGCGTTTCAGTGCTTCATCAAAGTAAGCGGCTAGTTGCTTTTTGTACATTGGATGCACACAGTTATTAATGATGACACGAGCGCGTTCCACTGGTGCAAGACCGCGTAAATCCGCATAACCTTGTTCTGTGACAATCACATCCACATCATGCTCCGTATGGTCGACATGAGAGACAAAAGGCACGATGCTTGAAATCTTGCCATCTTTCGCTACAGATTTCGTCACGAAGATTGCCAAACGGCAGTTGCGAGCGAAATCGCCAGAGCCGCCAATTCCATTCATCATTTTCGTGCCGCTAACGTGAGTGGAGTTGATGTTTCCATAAATATCTGCCTCTAGAGCGGTATTGATGGAAATCAGGCCAAGACGGCGAATGATTTCAGGATGGTTGGAAATCTCTTGTGGACGCAAGATCAGCTGCTTACTATATTTATCCAGGTTAGAAAAGACTTGCTGCATTTTGTCTTTCGATAAGGTAATCGAGCATCCGGAAGCAAAGCGAACTTTTCCGCTGTCTAATAAATCAAATACAGCATCTTGTAGCACTTCTGAATATACTTCAAGGTCCTCAAATTCCGAATCCAATAATCCATGAAGAACCGCATTGGCCACTGTACCAATTCCTGATTGCAACGGAGCCAACTTATTGGTTAAACGGCCAGCTTTAATTTCTTCACGAAGGAAGGTGATTAAATGGTTAGCCATTGTGGCTGTGTCTTCATCTGGTGGAGTAATCGTTGACGGTGAATCTAGATCATCGGTCAGTACGATTCCTTTAATTTTATTAATGTCCACTTGAATACCAGTTGTACCAATTCGGTCATCGACAGAAGTTAGGGGAATTGGTAAACGGTTACCTTGTTCGCCTACTTCATAGATGTCATGTAAGCCTTCAAGAGCTGATGGTTGAGCCACGTTTAACTCAATAATGATATTTTCCGCTTTCTCTAAGAAAATGGAAGAGTTTCCGACAGATGTAGTTGGGATAATGGCTCCCTCTTCTGTAATTGCAACTGCTTCGACAATGGCAAAATCAATAGGATTCAGTACATCTGCTCGTACCATCTCAGCTACTTGAGATAAATGTTGATCAATGAAGTACATTTCTCCCTGATTGATTTTCTTACGCATTGCGGGTTCTGCTTGGAACGGTAAGCGTTTATTGACGATCCCTGCTTCTGCCATTAATTTATCAATATCAAACCCGAGTGAAGCTCCGGTATATACGTCTACTTTAAATGGTTCATCTTTCGCACGATCAACTAACGCCATTGGGACAGCTTTGGCATCCCCGGCACGAGTGAAACCGCTTAATCCAAGAGTCATTCCGTCCTTAATCCAAGAGGCAGCCTCATCGGCAGATACAATTAACGATTGTAATTGTTTATTGCGCAAACGATCTGTGATTCGAGAATTCACAAAAAATCCCCCCTCGTTACTTTTTAAATATTCTATCAACTTTTTCGTGCTTGCTCATTAGCTTTCGCATGAAAAGCCTTTAATTTGCGCCGAAACAGAATATATCATACATGAAGCAGAAAGTTAATAGTTAAGCGCTTTGCGGAATAAACTGGAATATGTTTGGCTAACTGGGATCTTCATTTTGTTCTTCATTATGAGCAGGAAAGTGGAATGAGAGTCCGGTTGAATTTCCTGAATAAAGTTGACATTGACAATATAAGAACGATGGACGCGAATAAAATGATCAACAGGCAATAAAAACTCAAGCTCCGTTAAATTCATTTTATGATAGCCTTCTCGATGCACAGCTTGCACCTTTGTTTTGCGGCTTTCCGCTTCCAAATAAATAACGTCCTTATAGGGAATAGGATACCAACGATCCTCTGCTTTTATCGTAAAAAAATTAGTGGAAATCGGAGACGGCTTGGCAGGAAAAATAGTTGTCACCGCACCGATCACTTCATCATTGTTAAATAGCGGCACAGCCATCGCGTAATAAGGTGTGCCATAAACCTCACTGTCGATATATTCAGAAACGGTATGTTTTTCTGAAATGGCCTTTCCTGTCACGCCACCTTTTTTAAAAGGTTCACCAGGACGAATCTGTAAATCCACAAGCTTGCTCGCTTGGTAATAAATAAATTTTTCTGAGTCTGATACAGCTACCGATGTATTGTATGGAAGAAATGTCCGCATTACATCCATAATAGAAGTCACTGTAAGGTTATCCATAATCTCCACCTCTTCTTGCTTATCGTATATACTTATCTTAACAAGATCATATGAAAGAAGGAAGAAAGGAAGAGATCGATGAGTAAAGCAAAAACAAATGCCATGCGAATGCTTGATGCCGCTAAGCTAACGTATGAAACATTGGTATATGAAAACAAAGATGGAAAAATCGATGGTATTTCTGTTGCTAATAAGATAGATAGAAACCCGGAAATAGTTTACAAAACATTGGTCACGAGTGGAGCAAAAGACTTATATATATTTGTAATTCCAGTGGTGGAAGAATTAGATTTGAAAAAAGCAGCGAAAGCAGCAGGCGAGAAAAAGCTGGAAATGATACCGGTAAAGGATATTCAAAAGCATACAGGCTACATTCGAGGTGGCTGCTCCCCAATTGGGATGAAAAAGCTGTATCCCACTTTTATTGACAAAAGTGCGGCTTTGTTAGAAACGATCATTGTAAGTGGAGGGAAAATTGGCATTCAGTTGGAGTTGAAGGTAGCCGATTTGATTGGTTTAACACAAGGCAATGCACAATTTGAAGTGACCAAGTAACAGAAATGACATTCTTGAATATTATGTGAACCTTTTATTAATGTTATGTGATTTTTTGATGAAAAGATCATGAACATGGTATTTTTTTGCTCTTCTTCAGATATAATGTGGACATAACTTAAGAATAGGAAGTGAAAATAATAATGGTTGTTGTCAACTTACTTGATTCAAGGAATTATTTCGATGGTGAAATTAAAGAGGATTTTTTAGTGATTTATGAAAAGCTTCAGCACTCTTTAGCTGTTTTTAACGAAGGCAGATTTGGAGAGGTAGAAGGCGATACGGAAGAATATTTAAAAGTGTTACACAATCCCGGCGAAGATTGCTCACTGTTGAACGTGAAAAGCTACAAAATTGGGCAAGAGTACAAATGTTTAGACGATGCACTTCAAGACATCAAAGAAACTCATCGAGAAATTTTCAAGTAAGTGGTCCAAAACAACGACAATTGTTATTAGTGAATGAGAGGCGGCTAAAGCGAAAGCTGCCTCTTTTTGTATGTATGGGTGCTGAAACATAAATGCGCCCTCGCCGTCATATACATATACAGGGAGGCCCGTTGAAATCGATCAGTAAAGAGGTGTAGATATGAGCGGTCAAACAATTCGTTATTTCACAAGGGGGAACACAGCGAAAGGCTTTTACAGCTTACTTGAAACGAATCTTCAAGGGATTGAGCAATTGTTTATTTTAGATGGCGGAACAGAAGTAGATCGAAAGGTTTGTATGCAGCAATTGGCTGAGCGGTGTCGAGAACAGGGAATGAGCATAGAGCTGATTCATTGCGCCTCGGATCCAGATACGCTTGAAGGAATTATTATGCCGGATAAACAAGCCGCGGTATACGCATTTGGATTCTCTAATAAGGAAGCTACAGGAGTGAACACGCAATCGATTTCTATTCCAGAAAGAAAGCCTCTTTCTGATCAAGCCGCGCTGGAAATTGCTGAACTGGAAGAAAAAGCTGATACTGCAACAGCCAAAGCGTATACTTGCTTTCGAAAAGCGCTCGATGTACATGATGAATGGGAGCATATTTACATTCAAGTGCTTGATCAACGGAAAGCCAATCAGCTGACGGCCAGCATCATTCAGCAGTTGATTCCTCCAAATGATAAGAAGAAGACTTCAGCTGTCAGCAAACATCGTTTCCTCGGTGCAGCAACGCCAAGAGGAGCGGTTGATTTTATCAATAACTTAACGCACGATCTTAACCATCGTTACTTTATTAAAGGGCGACCAGGCTCAGGGAAATCAACAATGATGAAAAAAATTGCCGCTGCAGCCGAAGAACAAGGATATGATATCGAGGTGTATCATTGCGGATTTGATCCGAACAGTGTCGACATGGTCATTGTAAGGGAGCTCGACTTTGCCATATTTGACAGTACCGCCCCGCATGAATATTTTCCTAGTAAACCTTCTGACAGTATCATTGACCTTTATGAAGAGATTATTGAAGAGGGAACGGATGAAAAGAATGTTGCAAAAATCAATGATGTCGCTGACCAATATAGCACATTGATGAAAACGGCGACTCGTTACTTGGCAGAAAGCAAGCAATACAAAGACCAAATCGAAACGTTATATGAAAAAAGGAAAGATCCAACCATCGTTAGCCATGTATGTCACCATATTTTACAAAAAATTTAACTGGAAAGAGAGTCAGAAGCATCTTCTGGCTCTCATTTCTCATTCCATAAAAATTGCCCGATCCGCTCATCCACTTCATTGCTTTCATGTAAGCCGCTATGATTAATGTTTGGATCAAAAATAATGACTTCATGATAATTGTCTTTTGGAACGATGTGCTTGATCGCTAGAGCGCTGTCTATATCAACAACTTGATCAGCCACTCCGGCAATGGTGAGCGTTTTTACATGCCTTGGGAAAGCATCCTTATTTTTCTCCAGCTGTGTCACAGCAGGTGAGCTGGGCATTAAGTCGAGGGCTGCGCCTCCTTTATTCGTTTGGAAATATTTCTCGTTCTTGACTCCTTTAAAAGGGCTGCCAATCACCACTAGCTTGTTGACATGTGGATACTTGCTTCCTTGCTGATAATCCTCTAAAAATTTAGTAGAGACGATGCCGCCCATAGAGTGACCAACAAGGTTGACTTCATTGATGCCATACTGTGCTTTCAATGTGTTCATCACTTTCGATAGCCAATAAGCTGTATCTTTAAAACTGGCTCGGTTATTTTCAAATACGACTTGCACAAACAAGCGATCATTGGTTGTGTAACGTTGCACTTTTGATGTTAGTACACGGCCATCTTTCGTGACTTTGCATAAAAGAACTTGCCTCCCCCAGTGGTGTTCATGTTCGAAACGATGAAGCATCGAACGGAAAGAATTGACGGTTCCTTTATACCCGTGAATAAATACTGTTACGTTAGAATGAGGAGAGGTGGCTGCTTTTGTATACTCATGGAGGTAATAGCTAGCGAAACTTAAAACGATAAGGAGCACAATTATGTTGTTTTTTCTAAGTTGTTGCATCTTTGTTTTCTCTCCTTTATTGTCAGTATATTCTTTTGAAAAAAGAATATAGGCATCTATATTTACCATAAAAGGAAAAAAGACTGTCCAAAGACAGCCTCACTATACTTTTTTCGTTGCTGCTTGCTTAATTTCCGTGCGCATGTCATACAAATTGACCACAATGGTTTTTATAACGGCATAAGCAGGAACACCTAAAATAACTCCCCATATACCAGCTAAGTTACCAGCCGTCAAGATCACAGTAATAACCGTTAATGGATGAATCGCGAGTGCTTTCCCCATTACATTAGGCGAAATTAAATTTGACTCAATTTGTTGGGCAACAAGCATAATAATCGCTACATAAATCACCATTTGAGGGTCTTGTGTCCAAGCAACCAATAGAGCAGGAGCTACTGCTATATAAGGACCTAAAAACGGAATAACATTTGTCGCCATACCGAACAGAGACAAAATAAGGGCATAATCCAATTTAATGATTAAATAGCCAATAAATAGCATGACCCCTACAAGAAAGCTAACAAATAGCTGTCCTTGTATATAGGACTTTAACGTATTATCTAAGTCACTTAATGTTTTCTGTACCCATTCTTTTCGGTTGCCACTGAAAAATTGTGTAATAAAAGGAGCGAATTTTTCACGATCTTTCAACATATAGAATAAGAAGAATGGCACCAGAATAATGGAGAATGTTGCTTGTAGCAATGATTGAATAAATTCGATCAGCCAAGTACCAAAAGACATAGCGATCGTTTGCGCTTTATCGAGAGCGTCTTCAATCCCTTGCATCGCACTTTCCGGCAAGCGATCCCGCTGATTCATGATATAACCAATACCTTCTTCAGTTGCATGAAACATTTTAGGGGTGTTTTTAATTAGTTTCGTCATTTGCTCGTTCACAAGCGGGCCGATGATGGTCGATAATAACCAAAACAAACCGAATAACAAAATGTATACGGCAAGAATGGCAGACCACTTAGGCATCTTTTTTCCTTCAAGCCATTTAACGATCGGACGTGTTAAGTAAAATAAAACACTTGCTAGTAAAATGGGTAAAAACACCGTTTGTACTACAATTAATAATGGATAGAAAATATCTTGCACTTCTCTACATAATCTAATAATGAGAAGCAGAATAATCATTCCAACTCCAAATTGAAACCAACTTTTATGAGTCACCTGTTCACTTCCTCTCTCAACAGTCTCGCACTGTATACTTATTATAACGAGATAGAGTCAATAGAGAAACCTTTTTACGTACAGGTAATGTGAATGCTGTAAAAAATAAGGCACACTCGTGATGATCGAGTATGCCTTATTTAACGGCGCCTTCCGCTTTTCGAGTGTCCAGCTCCAGGCGCTAGCGGCTAGTGGGCTTCCGTTCTCCTCCTTACGATAAGTCAACATCGATTCACTGTCGTTCATCGTGTTTCCTTTATCTCGTACGGATCACTTCAGCCCATACGCCGCTGAACAGCGCCTTCCGCTTTTCTTGTCTAGCTGCAGGCGCTATCGGCTCGAGGTCAAAAGTCAAGCCGGCCAAAAGGTTAAAAAGCAACCTTTCAGCCGACTCGTCTTTTGCTTGTCGCCGATGAACGAGCGCCTTCCGCTTTTCTTTTAAAATATTAAATGCGCCACTCCAGCGATGATTGGGAGTGAGATTAACGTTCTTAAAAGGAAGATCAGGATAAGGTCTTTGAATGAGATTGGAATTTTTGTTCCTAAGATTAGTCCGCCAACTTCTGACATGTACACAAGCTGAGAAACGGACAGACAAGCAATGACGAAGCGTGTCAGTTCGCTTTCGATGCCAGCGCCAATAACAGAAGGTAAGAACATATCAGCAAAACCAACCATAATCGTTTCTGATGCTTCGTTAGCAAATGGAATTTGTAACAGTTCAAGCAATGGAATGAAAGGAACTCCCAACCATTGGAACACCGGGGTATTTTCCGCAATCACTAAAGCGACGGTACCTAGTGCCATAACAACCGGTGCTACGCCAAGCCACATATCAATGACGTTATGAAACCCGTCTTTCACTACTTGACCAGGTTTATTCTTTTGCGCTTGCGCGACTGCTTGGTCAAACCCGTAGGAAATGGGAGAATAGCCTGCAGGCACTTTTTCTTCTGAATGTGTGCGTTCATTTCCATTAATAAATGTATCTTCTTTTCTAGATAACGGCGGAATCCGCGGTAAAATAAGGGCAGCTACAACGCCAGCAAGAATAACGGTTCCGTAGAAAGGAAGGAAATAATCTTCTAATCCAACCTGAGAAATAACCACTAAACAGAACGTGACAGAAACGACAGAGAAAGTAGTTCCGATAATAGCGGCTTCTTTTTTCGTATAGAATCCTTCCTCATATTGTTTGCTTGTTAAAAGAACGCCAATCGTTCCATCACCTAACCAAGAAGCAAGGCAGTCCACAGATGAGCGACCAGGCAATTTAAATAGCGGACGCATCACTTTTGTTAATGAATAACCAATAAATTCAAGTAATCCGAAGTTTAAAAGCAAAGGCAATAGTAATCCAGCGAACAAAAAAGTAGCAAATAAAACAGGCAATAAAGAAGTTAATAAAAGCCCGCCAGTATTTTCTGAATAAACCGCTTCTGGACCCATTTTAAAAAATGTCATGACAACAAAAATTGCACCTACAACGCGCACAACAGTCCAAAAAGGAGTAATATCAAATAATGAAGCTAGAAAATAAGAATTTCTAACAAATTGTGGGCGAATCATTTTAACCAATAATGTACCGATGGCTGAAACCAGGATCAAACCCGTCATGATAGCAGGAATATAATCACCCATTCCATCAAGTACAAAGTTTGATAGGACAGCAATCGGAATCGTATAGCTACCATCTATTTTCAACGGGATGACGAATAAGAAAACACCGATTAATGATGGAATAATAAAATATAAAATATGTGCAAGTGAAAATTTGTTAGTATTTTCCATATATTAATTTCCCTTTCTTCGTATAATTATTAACAGGTGTTTATTTTAATTCATTTTTGTCTAAAAATCTATAGTTTATATATAGTTTAAATGTAAAAATAATTCTAATTATTTTTAAAAAATATAACACAATAATATATAATTGAAAAGGTGGAATGTCACAAAATTGACACATTTTCAGAGGATTAGTTTAGAAAGCTTTATCCTTTGCTTGAAAAAAATGGTGGGTGTCATTCATGCTAAAATAAGTAAGTGAATAGAATACAAAATATAGCAGGTGAAAAAATGATTAAATGTATTGCGACAGACATGGATGGCACTCTTTTAAATGGAAGAATGGAAGTAAGTGAAGAAAATTGTCAAGCTGTAAAAGAGGCTCAAGCACAAGGGATCGAAGTCGTAGTGGCCACAGGTCGTTCTTATGCTGAAGCTCGTTATGCTTTGGATCAAGCTGATATTCACTGTCCAATCATTGGTGCGAATGGAGCAGAGGTTCGGAATGTTTCTGGTGAAATTCTTAGCCATTCCTTTATTGAAAAAGAAACCGCAGCACGTATCTTTCGAATGCTGAAAGAGATCGGCCTTTATTTTGAAATATATACAGCGAAGGGGACATTGACAGATGACTATGAAAAAGCGCTCGATATTATGGTGAATATTTTCCTGACAGCCCATTCAGAAATTCCTCAAGATCAAATTCGTGAGGCGGCCAAAATCCGCTTTACAAAAGGGTTGCTTCAATTAGTAGACAGCTATGAAGAGATCATTCATAAAGAGGATATCGTTGTTTACAAATTTTTGGCTTTTTCATTCGAACAAGAGAAATTAAGCAAAGCTAGGGAGCAGCTGTCTCTTATTGACGACATAGCTATTAGCTCTTCGGGAAGCGAAAATATCGAAATTACTCACCTCGATGCTCAAAAAGGTATAGCTTTAGAGCGATTTATAAAAGAAAAAGGAATCTCTCTTCAAGAAACAATGGCGATTGGTGATAATTTCAATGATGTGTCGATGTTAGAGCGTGTTGGTTTCCCGGTAGCTATGGGGAATGCTGATCCAGAAGTGAAAGCATTGTGTAACTACGTGACAGCCACTAATGATGAACATGGGGTCGCAGCTGCGATTGAAAAAGTGATCAGTGTAAAGAATCACGAGAATTTCTCGTGATTCTCTACCCAAATGAGTTATTAGTGTGTTAAAATAATTCTTAAAATTCAAACAAAGAAGGGGAAAAATGTGAGCAAGGCGCTAACGAAAGTAAAAGTAGAAGATATCGTCATGGCAAATCAGACGTTAAAAGATGTGGTGACTCAAACACCACTGCAAAAAAATGAATTATTATCCGCCCGTTTTGGATGCAATATTTATTTAAAGCGTGAGGATTTGCAAATTGTGCGCTCTTTTAAATTGCGCGGGGCTTACAATTTCATATATAGTCTGTCAGAAGAGGAGCGCGCAAAAGGAGTGGTTTGTGCAAGCGCAGGTAACCACGCGCAAGGAGTTGCCTATTCCTGCAAGCAGCTGAATATTAAAGGAACTATTTTCATGCCATCCACTACACCAAGGCAAAAGGTATCACAAGTGAAATTATTCGGCGGGGATAACGTAGAGGTTATTTTAACGGGAGATACATTTGACGATTCTTATTTAGCAGCGATGAGCTTTTGTTCAGAGAAGAAAATGGAATTTATTCATCCGTTTGACGATTTTCGAACGATTGCCGGACAAGGAACAGTCGGTGTAGAAATTATGAATGATATGTCTGAGTCCATTGACTACCTATTTTGTTCAATTGGCGGAGGAGGCTTAGCTGCTGGTGTCGGTTCGTATGTGAAAAGCATCAGCCCGAACACAAAAATGGTCGGAGTGGAGCCTGAGGGAGCACCGGGGATGAAAACGTCGCTTGCTAATAATGAAGTGGTTGCTTTAGACCAAATTGATCCATTTGTCGACGGAGCAGCGGTGAAGCAAGTGGGCAATATCACAATGGACATTTGTAAAGAAGTTCTTGATGATATCGTTATTATCCCGGAAGGAAAAGTATGTACAGCTATTTTGCAGTTGTATAATGAAAACGCCATTGTAGCGGAGCCGGCAGGTGCTCTATCCATTGCCGCACTTGATTTTTACAAGGACGAGATTAAAGGCAAAAATGTTGTTTGCGTCGTGAGCGGCGGCAATAATGACATCGATCGCATGCAGGAAATTAAAGAACGATCCCTGATTTACGAAGGACTGAAGCATTATTTCATTATTAACTTCCCGCAGCGTGCAGGTGCCTTGCGAGAATTCTTGCACGAAGTACTCGGAGAAACAGACGATGTCACCCGTTTTGAGTACACGAAACGAAACAACCGCGATGAAGGTCCTGTTCTTGTCGGTATTGAGCTTAAGCATAAAGAAGACTACTTCCCGCTCATCAACCGCATGAAACAAAAAGGATTTCCGTACATCGAAATCAATAGCGATCCGTTCTTATTTAACTTACTAATTTAACAGAAGCCACGCCTGAGCGTGGCTTCTGTTTGTGTAGGGCGAAGGTCGAAGAAAGCGTAGGAAAGTCGAAGACATAGATAAATAGCAACTGTCCCCTCAGTCCGTAACAGTGGACTGGGGGGACAGTGATGTTTTTTATAGTTCGCTTACGCGGTCGTCGTGCCAGCGATAGGACCAGAAGCGTTCAAATTTGACGCGTTGAATCGTTTCTTGATCATTTTGGACTAGCAGTTTTTCCATTTCTTTTAGCATCCAAGCCGTTTGGGAAATGTGGGCGCGCAAAGCTTCTATTTTTTGTTCAAAGGTGTCATGAATATCGTAAATAATGTCAGGACTGCCGAGATCCGTGTCTGTGTTGTTGGCGAATGCCACGCAGTGCAGCTTTGGACGCTGGTCTTCGGGCAGTCGTCGGATAGCGCGGACAACGGCCCGAGCCGTTGCTTCATGATCAGGGTGAACAGAAAAATCTGGATAAAAGCTGATGACTAGCGATGGGTTCAGCTCTTCGATTAAGTCTGATACAAGATCAGCCATTTTTTGATCATCTTCAAATTCTAATGTTTTGTCGCGCAGTCCCATCATGCGCAAGTCATCAATTTTTAAGGCATTGGCGGCTGCCTTTAATTCCGCTTTGCGAATTTCTGGCAGCGACTCGCGCGTGGCAAATGGGGGATTTCCAAGGTTTCTTCCCATTTCTCCAAGAGTGAGGCAAGCATAAGTAACAGGCGTGCCTCTTTTCGTATGAGCAGCAATTGTTCCTGCAACACCGAACGCTTCATCATCTGGATGCGGAAAGATGACAAGGACGTGGCGTTCTTTTTCGATTTTCATCACCATCGATGATGTCCCCTTCCTCTCTTAGTGGTTAAAAGGCTCTTTGCCAATCTGTAAGGCAACAGCGAGCTTTCCGTCAAAATCGTGGCCGGCTAACAGCAATCGGCCTTTTTCATCGAATGTAAAGTGAGTCAAGCCCTCTGCATACACCCAGCCAATCGTTAGTTTTAAACCGACCCGGTATGGACCGTCACCGACGATTTTTCCATGTTCGTATTGAATTTGGGCGTTGCGAATATAAGCGCCAGCAGAAAACATTTTTTCGTTAAAATGTGTGGCATAGGCACCATTTGTCGTTTCGAGATGAATATATACTTCTTCCTTAGCAAATTGGTCAATAGCTGCTTGAACTTTTGATAAGATAATTGGCTCCAACATGAACCCTCCTCTACAAGCCTGTGACAATTATTTTACTAAACTCGAGCGATGAAAGCGAAAAAAAAGACCGCCTTTTTTCAGGCAGTCTTAGTTGAACTTAGTTCGTGACTTTATTGAACGCACCATGCATAACAGGGCCTACATATTGGTTAAGCTTAAAACCATGACGGATGGCTGCGTTGACAAATTGCTTTGCATTCGCGACTGCATCCTTCACATTTTGGCCATTAGCAAGATTCGCTGTGATCGCCGCTGCAAACGTGCAGCCTGCTCCGTGATTGTATGTTGTTTCTACTTTTTCGGCTTCAAGAACGACGAATTCTTCTCCGTCGTAGAATACATCGATAGCTTTTGTATGATTTAGTTGTTTGCCGCCTTTTACGACAACATTCTTCGCACCTAGTTCATGGATTTTCTGTGCAGCTGCTTTCATGTCTTCTACTGTGCGGATCGGGCCGACACCGGATAATTGCCATGCTTCAAACAAGTTTGGTGTGACAACCGTCGCAATTGGAAGCAAAAATTCACGCATTGCTACAGGTGCTTCAGGATTTAATACTTGATCATCGCCTTTACAAACCATCACGGGATCAATAACTACTTTATCGATGTTGTTTTCTTTTAAATGTTTGCCGGCCATTTCAATGATGTCAGCTGTCGCAAGCATTCCTGTTTTAGCTGCATCAATGCCTACAGACATCGCTGTTTTCAATTGAGCTTCTAACGTATCCAATGAAAGGGGATGAACACCGTGGTGCCAATGGTTGTCCGGATCCATTGTGACAATTGTTGTTAGAGCTGTCATGCCGTATACGCCATGCTCTTGAAACGTTTTCAAATCTGCTTGAATACCAGCGCCACCGCTTGTATCTGAACCTGCAATTGTTAATGTTTTTTTCATTGTCATGTTGTGATAAGCCTCCTAAATTTTGTCGTGCATCATATGTGTATATGTAATAGTTTAAAAAATTTAAATGTTTTATACAAGTCTTTTTAGAGTGCCGAACGATTAGAAGACTGGTAAAATGGGTGTAAATGCCTATCTATTATATATCAATGAAAGGAGAGAGTGAATTTGTCTATTTTAAAAAATGATTGGGCTGAGCTGATTCAAGAAGAATTTCAAAAGCCTTATTACTTACAGCTTCGGGAGTTTCTTAAAAAGGAGTATGCCAACGGTCATGTGTATCCGAACATGTACAATATTTTTAACGCTTTGCATTTAACTTCTTATAAAGAGACAAAAGTGGTGATTCTTGGACAAGACCCTTATCACGGGCCAAATCAAGCTCATGGTTTGAGTTTTTCTGTCCAGCCTGGAGTTCCATTTCCGCCATCATTAAGAAATATTTTTAAAGAGTTATCTCATGATCTCGGCTGTAACATACCAGATAGCGGCTCTTTAGTTCCATGGGCTGAGCAAGGCGTCTTACTTTTGAATACAGTATTAACTGTGCGGCAAGGAGAAGCCAATTCTCATCGTGGAAAAGGGTGGGAGCAGTTTACTGACCGAGTGATTTCTTGCATAAACGAACGAGAGCGCCCAGTTGTTTTTATTCTTTGGGGTCGTCCTGCGCAAACGAAACTAGCGTTAATTGACCAGTCAAAACATAAAATTATTCAGGCGCCGCATCCGAGCCCGTTATCAGCTAGTAGGGGATTTTTCGGAAGTAAGCCTTTTTCTAAAGCAAACACTTTTCTTCAAGAACTTGGTGAAACACCGATCAATTGGTGTTTAACAGACTGTTAGTTTTTCGACTGCAATCGATGTTTCACGTGGAACATTGACAAAAAAAGAGGGATTCCGAGGGTAAAAGAGGATATTTGATGAAAAATAGGAAGCGTTATCAGCATTTAATCAATAGCGTGGTTGCGATGAGTGCAATGTGTATCATTGGGATGGTCGGATTTAAATATTTTGAGGGGCTAAGCGTATTCGATGCTCTCTGGTTAACAGTGATCACCGTATTGACCGTCGGTTATGGAGATACCATTCCGGTCACACAAGAGGGAAAATGGTTTGCCTTAATTATTATTCCAATTAGTGTCGGAATCGTTTCTTATGCGATCGGGGCGGTGGCTTCGCTCGTTGTAGAAGGAGAGCTTTCTACATCAATGAGGGAGAGAAAGATGAGAAATAAAATTGGTCAATTAAAGAATCATGTGATCGTATGCGGATTAGGACGAGTGGGAGAGCAAGTATTGGATTATGTGAGAGGGCGCAACGACTTACAAGCCGTCTTTATTGATAACCAAGAGGAAGTGTTACAAAAAGCTCTTCAATCGGATGATTTTTTTATTGTGGGTGATGCCACAGAAGATGAAGTGCTTAAGCTTGCAGGCATAGAACGAGCATCTACATTGGTTGCGACACTGCCTAGTGATGCTGATAATGTATTTATTACATTGACAGCTAAGGGATTGAACCCCGATATTTATATTGTCTCTAGAGCCGAAAGAGAGGCGACAGAGCAGAAGCTAAAGACGGCTGGAGCGGCTAAAGTGATCAATCCGTCTTCCACAGGAGGAAAGCAGATGGTGATGTCGATTTTAAAGCCATTGAGCGTTCGATATATGGACTTAATTCTTTCTGCTGATCATCAGGAATATTCAATTGAGGAAATTCTTATTGAAAATGCTTGTCCGTTTATTGGCCGATCGTTGAAGGATTTAGATATTCGCAATGTGTATCATGTGACAATTGTGGCAATTTTGAGGAATGGATCTTTAGTTGGTACGCCAAAATCTGATGAAAAATTACAGGCACATGATAAAATAATAGTGTTTGGGGCTGAAGGAGACTTAAAAGTATTTGAGAAAGCGATTTCCCCTTAATGGAGGTGTATCATAATGAATATTTCCCATCAATCGGTATTGAATAAAATAGAAATGGAAGTGCGGCAAGCAAGACAGGCCGAAAAAAGTGATGAAATTAAGCGGCATGTACATACGATTAAAGCCTTATGTGATTTAGTATTAGAATCCGCAGATGGGGCGGGGCAGCCTTCTTCTGTTCGAGGGGAGCATATTTTTTCGTCTATGCCACAACAAACGCTGTCGCAACCGACAATCAGCCAAGAAGAAAAATTAGCAACGGAAGATGGAGCTAATGGAGATTCGCTATTTGACTTTTAAGGGGAGGATGTAAAAAATGAAGACATTTATTATCATTGGGGCCATTAATGCCTTTTTATCCGTCGCTCTAGGGGCGTTTGGTGCTCATGGGTTAGAAGGAAAGGTAGAGCCTAAGTATTTAGATATTTGGAAAACAGGCGTTCAATACCAAATGTTTCATGCCTCTGGTTTAATTTTGATTGGTATTCTTATGGGGCAAATACCAGCTAGCTCTTTTCTTAACTGGTCAGGCTGGTTAATGTTGATCGGAATCATTTTATTCTCTGGAAGCTTGTACGTTTTAACAGTTACGCAAATTGGTATTCTCGGTGCAATTACACCGTTTGGCGGTGTGGCGTTTTTAGCGGCCTGGGTACTACTGGTCTTTGCTGTGATGAAAATCTAACGAAAAACTGTTCCCTAATGGTTGGGGAACAGTTTTTTGTTTGACATGTTATCTTCTGCATTTCGTCATTCTGTCATTTGCTTGTCGTGTCTAAGCAGTTGGCTCCGCTTTAGTATTTATCTCGGTGGATAGGAGGCCAATTGGCTGCCTCCGAATGGGTATTGGTATTCGATTTCTTCGTCGAATGTGATGTAGTCCAGGTAGACCATTAGAAGCAGGTAGCG
Source organism: Bacillus sp. REN10 (assembly GCF_016820555.1). GTDB lineage: Bacteria > Bacillota > Bacilli > Bacillales > Domibacillaceae > Bacillus_CE. The sequence goes on from NZ_JADHDW010000006.1 coordinate 59,819, forward strand.
TCTGCCAGTTTGTGGATCACTTAAGACTAAGTGGTCGCGACCGGCGGCTTCGATGACGCCTTTAAAGATTTTCGCGTTCCATTCGCGGTTGTTTTCAAAGGTCATATAGACAGTAGCCACTTTTCCTCTATTGAGTCTTAAAATATTTTCAATGTATGATTCTTCTAATGGTAACATACCGGGCACTTGTTGCCCTGCCGTTTGTCCTGTTGTTTGCCCTGGTGTTCCCCCGGCTGTTGGTAAGGTAGCGCCTGCTGGGGGGCTGTACATTGGGCTTGGCTGATAATACATCGGCATGCTATACATGTATGGATTTGTTGTCGGTTGCTTCATTAAGAATCCTCCTTTGAATCGTTAATAAACGCTTGGACACTTGGTATAGACTGGAGAGTAAAAACAATGGGATTTAAATTGGCCAGTATTAGGCTGTCCATACCATCGACCAGGGCAGGTGCCTGTTGGCTTGAAAAACCATAAAGAACAGTTGGCAGGGTGGCTCAGTTCCCTGTGAATGACTTTGCGGGCAAGGTTCATCTCCTGCTGTCTCACTCGTTGATGAAAGCATCTCTTTCATTGTCACTATAAAGCCGCCTAACTGCTGAAAGGCGTTAAAGCAAGGCAGCCCAGTTGACACTGGCATTGCTTACCATCAACGTGCCGAGTTGCCTTTCCTCTTCAGCCTCTGCTCTCATCAACTTGGCTAACAGCTTTACATCCTCTCCGTTATAAGGAATGACTCCCAAAATCCCACCTCGCTTTTATCAAACCGCTTTTCAGTTTATCCCGCATTAACGGGCTGTAAGACCCCCACCCGCAACATGGGAGAGAAACGCAGACGTGTAGGTAGGGGAGCAGCAGCCCATAAATGCCCGGTTGGTTCAACTAACAATCAGTGGGAGAGGAAGAACACTCCCACTGATTGAAGTTTCACTTTATATGTATGTGAAAGGGGGGATTTCATGACTGAAAACTTTTCAGAATGTAAACATCGACAACAAAAAACCTCTTCAGCCATCCAGCAAAAGAGGTTTTCATCCGTTAATTTACATGTAACATTTGTTCGAGCTTAGCATCGTCCATTAAGTTACCAACGAAGAAAGAGCCAAATTCACCGTAGCGGGCGCTTACTTCATCGAAACGCATTTCATATACGAGCTTTTTAAATTGAAGGACATCGTCAGAGAATAAAGTAACGCCCCATTCGTAATCATCAAAACCGACAGAACCGGTGATGACTTGTTTCACAATTCCTGCATATTGTCGGCCGATCATGCCGTGGCTGCGCATTAACGCGCCACGCTCCTTCATCGGAAGCATATACCAGTTGTCTTCCCCTTGACGGCGTTTGTCCATTGGGTAGAAGCATACATATTTTGCTTTAGGCAGCTCTGGATATAAACGAGCGCGAATTTGCGGGTTTTGGTACGGATCCTCATCTGAAGATAAGTAGTTGCTTAGTTCTACAACAGATACGTATGAATAACTTGGAATTGTGTATTCAGCAATTTTTAACTTGTTGAATTCTGTTTCTAGTGCATTTAATTCTTCCATTGTTGGGCGAAGGATCATTAACATAAAGTCTGCTTTTTGGCCGACAACGCTATAAAATGCATGGCTGCCTTCCTTCGCTTCATGTGCCACGTTTAATTTTGCTAAAAATTGTTGGTACTCGTGAATAGCTGTTTGACGATCATCGCTAGAAAGCATTTTCCAGCTTGTCCAGTCGATGAGACGAAAATCATGAAGGCAATACCAGCCTTCCAATGTTTTTGCTGCTTCGCTCATGTTACTCACTCCTATGTATTCATTTTCAACTTTTAATATAACATAGTTTGTCCCATAAACGGGAAGAAGACACTTGCGGTAACAAAAACGATGAGCCTAGTCTAGCGGTCATTGTAAATTTTGCTTGAATTATTGTACAAGAAAGGTATGCTGAAAGAACATAAGCTAGTTGATTTTTGTTAGAAGGGGATCAAGGAAATGAATAAAAAGCTAGAGTTGCTCAAACAAAAAGAGTGGCGCATCATCGACCAGTCCAGTTTAGGGCCAATGTTTGATGCCTTGCAATCCTTTGCGATCGATGACACGCTTTGTACGTCTGTCGGTGCGGGGATCAGTCCGGCAACAGCGAGAGCGTGGGTGCATCATCATACGATTGTATTAGGCATTCAAGATACGAAACTGCCTTTTTTAAACGATGGGGTTCAATTGTTGAAGGACGGCGGTTACCGAGTGATTGTCCGGAATTCAGGAGGACTTGCGGTTGTGCTCGATGAAGGGGTGCTTAATTTATCATTGATTTTCCCGGATACGGAAAAAGGAATCGATATTGACCGCGGGTATGAAGCGATGCTGATGTTAATTCGAGAAATGTTTGCTGAATGCGCAGACAAGATTGAAGCGTTTGAGGTTGCGGGCTCTTATTGCCCTGGAAGCTATGATTTAAGCATGGGCGGAAAGAAATTTGCCGGCATTTCTCAGCGACGTATTCGCAAAGGCGTAGCGGTGCAGATTTATTTATGTGTCACAGGCAGCGGCAGTGAACGGGCAGAGTGGATTCGCCGCTTCTATCGAGCAGGAAAGAAAGAGGAACAAACGAAGTGGGTGTATCCAGTTATTCAGCCGGATGTGATGGCTTCCTTATCCGAGTTATTAGGCAAAGAATTGACCATTTCCGACGTAATGCTGCGCTTTTTGACCGCATTAAATAACTATAGTGATCGCTTAGCAACAAGCTCGTTAGAAGGGGAAGAGATTGAGTGGTATCAAGGATATTTACAGCGAGTCATAGAGCGGAATGAGAAAGCATTATCGGAGTGAAAGCGAAGGGGTCTGATGCTGGAAATCAGACCCTTTTCATCATTATTCAGCCATCTTTTCTAAATTTCCATTGCGATCCATTTTAAAGGATGTGTTTGCTTGATCTTCTTCATCAAATAAAATCAACTTCCGGGCACGATTCATAATTTTCATTAATGTTTCATAGTCTTCTTGCATCGTTTCTGAATTTTGTTCTAAATCAGCCACGCGCTCTTCTAGCCGCTTTCTTTCTTTCTCAGCTTCTTCAAGTTCATGCTTCAATCTTGCATTCTCTTGTTTCAAACGATCAGTCTGATAGGAATTTCCTGAGACGGTTTGCAAAAAGGCAATCACTTTTTCTATGGTCATTTCATTTCCGTTATGGGGTGTTGCTGACACAGGCGGCAAGTCTAAAGCCATTTCCACATCGTTTCCAAGTGGTATAGACATCGCCTCCACTTCTTCCAACGATGGCGTTGGCGGCTGGTATAATAGCTTTTTCTTTCCTCCTTGTTCTTTTCCAAGCAGACGGTTGCGCTGCTTTCGCTGTTTTTTCGCCAGATCGAGCGCTTTTTCATATTGATGACGGACAACGGCATTCCAGCGGAACCCGCAAGCAGCAGAAGTCCGGTTTAATTGGTCACCTACTTCTTCAAAAGCATTCAGCTGTGTACTACCCTCACGAACATGACGTAGCACCGTTTCTGCAAGCAATAGATCATTTTCTTCAGACCATGCATCTTGTCTGTTCTTCATTTCATATTCAACTCCCTTTTTATAAAAAATATGTTTACTGACAGGATGAGCAAATTACATTAGATTTATACCAATATGGAAAAATAATTTTTTTCTGCTAGTTTAGCTGTTTCTAGCGGGGCAACTGCTTCAGAGAGAAGCATACCCTCTTGCAAACATCATCCATTCCATGTACAATACCGAATAGCTTAATTTTTACAAAAGAAAGGACTTGTATATAGATGGCAAACGAATTTCGAGTTTGCGATGATTGTCAGGCTGTTAACTTGAAAACTTTATTGCCAAAGTTGAAGGATATCGATCCAGATGCGACTATTGATATTGCCTGTCAGTCTTACTGCGGACCAGGACGCAAAAAAACTTTTGCTTTTGTCAATAATCGGCCAGTGGCTGCGTTGACCGAAGAAGAGCTAATGGAAAAAGTGCGCAAAAAATTAAAAAAATAGTTGGAAATCACCTAACCGTTCAAAGTGGATCAGGTGATTTTTTGTTTAGTAAATAATAGATTTTTTAGTTGAGAGTCACCTGATCAGCGAAATTCTTTATCTGTTGTTTTCCCTATTACTATATGCAATAGCCCTGTAGATTCTTCACTTTTTTAGGAAAAGAATGATTTGTATGGTTGTTTATTCCGATAAATATGCCAAAATTCGTTATAATGGAAGTATGATAAAGCACGAATGGGGGTATATGATGGAATATTCAAAGCGAAAGTTACAAGAAGAGAAAGTGTTTAAAGACCCTGTTCACCGGTATGTTCATGTACGAGATATGGTTATTTGGGACTTAATTGGAACGAAGGAATTTCAGCGTTTGCGCCGAATCCGACAGTTAGGCACGACATATTTGACTTTTCACGGAGCGGAGCATAGTCGTTTTAATCATTCCTTAGGCGTGTACGAAATCGTTCGCCGCATTGTGGATGATGTGTTTGCGGGCCGCAAAGAGTGGAATGTAGAGGATCGTTTACTGTCTTTGTGTGCTGCTTTGCTTCATGATGTGGGGCATGGGCCTTTTTCTCATTCCTTTGAAAAGGTGTTCGGGCTCGACCATGAAGAGTTTACCAAAATGATCATTCTCGGAGATACCGAAGTCAATGCTATATTGACAAGGGTAGATCAGCAGTTTCCGAAAAAAGTAGCCGAAGTCATTGGAAAAACGTCTGAGAATAAGCTCGTCGTGAGTTTAATCTCCAGTCAAATTGATGCCGATCGCATGGATTATTTGCAGCGTGATGCTTATTTTACCGGAGTCAGTTATGGGCATTTTGATATGGAACGAATTTTGCGGGTGATGCGTCCGCGAGAAGATCAAGTTGTCATTAAACAAAGTGGGATGCATGCGGTCGAAGATTATATTATGAGCCGCTATCAAATGTATTGGCAAGTGTATTTTCATCCCGTCACAAGAAGCGCGGAGGTGCTGTTGACCAAAATTTTGCACCGAGCGAAAGAGCTTCATCGAAAAGAATATGCCTTTACGTACAAGCCATTGCATTTTTATTCGATTTTTAATGAGCAATATGCCCTTCATGACTATTTAAAGCTTGATGAAGCGGTGATGCTCTACTACTTTCAAGTGTGGCAAGAGGAAGAAGATTCGATTTTAAGTGACTTGTGCCGCCGTTTCGTGAACCGGGATTTATTTAAGTATATCGAGTTTGATCCGGCGAAGGAGTACCGCAAACATAGCGAGTTAGAGGCATTATTCAAGAAAGCGGGCATCGATCCGGAATATTATTTAGTGTATGATTCTTCATCTGATTTACCATATGATTTTTACCGGCCGGGAGAAGAGGAAGAACGGTTGCCGATTTATTTATTAATGAAAAACGAAGAGCTTCGTGAATTATCGCGTGAGTCAGATATTGTTGATGCGATTTCAGGAAAAAGACGAACAGACCATAAACTGTATTTTCCTGCAGGTAGGCTCTATGATCAATCATCGAGACGAAATATAAAAAAACAGATTCGGTCAATTTTGGAAATTTAACACTGGGAAGATAAAGTGGGAGTTGAGTAAATTGTGTTAAAACAACATGCGAAATTAATGGGGGCGTTTGCGGCCTGTGGAGAAGTGATTGGGCGAAAAAAGTTGCAAAAGATGATTTATATTGCAAAGAAGATTTCCTTTCCTTTTCAGGAAAAGTTTGAATTTCACTTTTATGGTCCTTATTCAGAGGAGCTAACGTTGCGTGTAGAAGAGCTCTGCAACATGGGGTTTATCGATGAAGTGCGCGAGAAAAAAGGTGGTTACTACCAATACCGCTATACCACGACAGAAGAAGGCGAGACGTTTTTAAAGCATGCCGATGTGGACATGCCTCGCTTGACAGAAATCATCACAGAGATGAACGGCCAATCGGCTCGCTTTCTTGAACTTGTCTCCACCGTTCTCTATTTCGACAGTTTAACACGTGAGGAAGTATCAGAAAAAATCTTTACACTTAAAAGCAAGCAGCGCTACACCGAGGAAGAAATTGATGACGCGTATGCCTATATTAAAAAACTAAAGACGTTACAATGAAAAAAACTCGCCGGGGCGAGTTTTTTCTATTTTTACGATAAGTCAACATCGATTCACTGTCGTTCATCGTGTTTCCTTTATCTCATACGGCTGGCTCCAGTCCATACGTCGCTAAACGGTGCCTTCCGCTTTTCGTGTTGTCCAGCTGCGCCTCCTAGACACTCGAGTCAAATGCCAGCCTGACTGAATGGCTGAAGAGCGCCATTCAGTCATTCTGTCATTTGCTTGTCGTGTCTAAACAGTCGGCTCCGCTTTTCTACTCTTCGTCGCTTAGTCTTTTTCCGGCTACGGCGTAGTGGTTTTTTGTCATTTCTTCGATGAAGACAACGATTTTTTCAGCTGGAGCACCTGTTGTTTCGCTGACAGCGGCTGTGACTTTTTCTGCTAGCGCTTTTTTCTGATCTTCTGTGCGGCCTTCAAGCATTTTAACTGTTACATATGGCATGTTGTTTCTCTCCTTTTTATGTAGATTCGATTAAATTGTACGCTTTTTTTATATGATTAGGCAATATTGCAGAAAAGGAAATAATAGAAATAGATGTGTGACATCAGTTACAATAAGAATGATTACTTAAAAAAGGGGTTTATCATTTGGAGCGTTTTTTAGCCTTTTCATTAGAAGAAATGCCGTTTGTTGTCATTGCGCTAGTGGCCGCTTTTACATTTCATGAATTCGCTCATGCATTTGTAGCGTATAAGTTTGGCGATGACACGGCAAAGGAGCAGGGGCGGCTGACATTGAATCCTGTGTCACATCTTGATCCGATCGGTACGCTTTTCATTTTAATTGCAGGGTTTGGTTGGGCACGTCCAGTACCTGTGAATCGTCGTAATTTCCAAAATCCTCGTCTTGCAAGTATTTTAGTGTCATTTGCTGGCCCGCTCAGCAATTTTATCATTGCGTTACTTGCTTTTGGATTGATGTTTTTCTTAGTGCCAGCGGGTCTTCCGCCGTTTTTCGTCGACTTGCTGCAGATGATGGTTTGGCTCAATTTAGTGTTATTTGTATTTAATTTGCTGCCGTTTCCGCCGCTCGATGGCTATCGAATTATCGAGGATTTAGTGCCGTCAGCGACAAGAGTGAAGTTAACCCAATATGAGCAATATGGCGTATTAATTTTCTTGATTATTGTCATTACACCACTGAATCAATGGGTGATTCAGCCAATTTTTAATACAGTGCTGCCTGCCTTGCTGCAAGGCTTTGCGATGATCTTTTCAATTTTTAGTTGATAGAAAGGAGCGTTTCTAGATGGAAAACAAGAAAAAAGTAGGTTTTAACATTATTAAAAATGACCCGATGGATGGTCATAAAGGGTTTGGTAAAGGGGCGCTTAGTCTTGAAAATGTCTCACCTGTCTTTATCGATGTAGAAGAAGGAGAAGCATTTATTGATATCGGCGCGATGCATGCCCGCAGTGCAGTCGAGAAGGGCATTAAGTTTTTGCCAAATAAAGAAGAAGTACCTGAAGGCGCTAAGCCGTTTTGGCTCGTATGGGTAACGGTGGATCGAGGAGCAGAAGGTCCATTTTATACAGGTGTAACTGCTTGTGAGCTAACGGTCAATCGCGAAGCGCGCCGCGGTTATAAATCACTCCCTGAACATGTGAACCGCATGGATAAATCGTTAAAAGGCCATATTATGGTCGATCATATGGATGCGCCATCTAAAAAAGTGTTAAAACAATTTTTGCAACATCATAATGCCGATATGTGGGAGTTGTCCTCTCCGCAATTAAAGGAACAGTTAGCTGAGTGAAAATTCATGAATTTTGTCTAAAATGTGAAGATTTTTTTTGAATTCACGATTCACACCTTGCCGAATATTAGCAAAAAAAGTACAATAAAGCTAATGCATAAATTGCATAAGCTAGGACAATAAAAAGCCTCGGGCCGCACACCCGAGGTTTTTTACATATAATAATGTTAAAAAGGAAACAACTTATCGAACCAGCTTTCTTTCGGTTCTTTCTGTTTCTTTTTCTTAGGTAAATGCTCTGTGCAATATTCTTCAGGCTCAGTTCCTTTCACAAAATACATTTCACGCGTCGTTGGACAATATGGACTAGCAATTTTTCCATTCTCCGGATTTACGTTGACAGCGACAACTCCTTTAGGTTTGGAAAATTTCTTAGCTTTTTTTCCTTTATGGGCTTCTTCCATAAAATGAATCCATATTTTTTTCGCTAATGATTGATCATCAGCGGCGGTAATTTTCCGTCCATCGTCATATCCAGTCCACACGCCGGCTGTTAGCTGAGGGGTGAAGCCAATCATCCAATAGTCGGTGTTGGTAGAGCCTGATTTTCCAGCGTAAGCTCTTGTCATTTTGGGTGCAATGGAGGCACCAGTCACGTGAGCGCGGCTATTTAGACTCTCATCAAACATCCCTGTCATCATCTGCGTTAACACAGCTGTATTCCTTTTATCTAGTCGTTTTTCACCATTCGCTTGATGTTCGTAAATGACCTCTCCCTGCGCATTTTCTACTCGTGTGATGAAAACGGGTTTTTCGTATTGTCCGCCATTAGCAATTGTGGCATAGGCGTTGACCATATCGAGCACGCGCACACCAGAAGTCCCAAGAGCGAGGGAGGGAACCGGATGCAAAGAGGTGGAGATCCCTAATTTTTCGGCCGTTTTAATCAGTGTTTGCGGCTTTAAAAAAAGATGTGTTTTCACGGCGTAAATATTATCTGACACCGCTAAAGCTTGAGCCATTGTTATTTTTTTATCCGCATATTGATGATTAAAATTGCTCGGTTTATAAACACTTCGTCCATTGTCAAAACGAAAGGAAGTCGTTTCACTTGTTAACATGGTCGCTGGCGTAAAGCCATTTTCTAACGCTGCGTAATATAAAAAAGGCTTAAAGGTTGAACCAGGCTGCCGAATCGCTTGAACGGCTCGATTATATGAACTTTCTTGGAAGTCTTTTCCTCCGGCGAGAGCCGTGACGTAATGGGTTTTCGGTGAAATTGATATGAATGCGGGCTGAATGTTCGAATCTTTTGGAATGACCCTTTGAATGGCTTGTTCGGCTATCTTTTGATGCTTTGGGTTCAGCGTTGTATAGACGCGTAAGCCACCGAGAGCGATCGTTTGTTCATCAAGGTGAAGCTCAGAAGCTAATACTCTTTGAACGGCATGACGAAAGTAGGGGGCTTGTTCCACATCGGTGTGGGGATGTTTAGCGACTAACTGAATGGGTTCGCTTGCTGCCCGCTGTTTTTCCTGTTCAGTAATGACTCCATCCCTTACAAGCTCTTGTAAAATGACGCCTTGCCTTTTTTTGGCGTTCTCCATGGACTGGACAGGAGAGTAGATAGAGGGGCCTTTTGGAATTCCAGCGAGCATGCTTGCTTCTGCCAATGTTAACTCACTCGCTTTTTTTCCGAAATAAAATTGACTTGCGGATTCCACTCCATAGGCTCCATGTCCATAGTAAATCGTATTCACATACCCCTCTAAAATCTCTTCTTTCGAAAAATTCAATTCTAATCGGGCGGTGTAAGCGGCTTCTGCTAATTTTCGCTTCCATGTTTTATCATGAGACAAATATAAATTACGGGCATATTGCTGGGTAATCGTGCTTGCCCCTTGCACCTTTGACATGGCCTTTAAATCAGCGATAATCGCACCGCCTATGCGCTTAAAATCAAATCCGCTATGTTCATAAAATTTTTTATCTTCAATCGCAAGAGTAGATTGCAGTAAAAAAGGGGATACTTCATCAAGAGGTATCCAGTATCTTTTTTCACCAGCATGGCTTTCACCAATCACGTCGCCATTTGCTGCAAAATATAAAGTAGACTGCGGGACGGCAACTTGTGGTTCACCTAAAATTTTGATATACATATAACCGCCGCCAAAGAGCAACAATAAAGCTAGAATGGCAAAAAAGCTGAGAAATAAACTGGCTCGTACCCACTTAATTAGTTGGTGAGATCGTGACAGGGGTGTGATTTTCATATAATCACCTGCCTTATTTAGAATAGGTATCTTTCAGTATGAAAAAAAAAACTAGTTTTTAAACATAAAATTCTCTTGAATTTTTGCAAGATTCCACTATACTTTTTTTGTGGAAAAAAGGCGAAATGAAGCCTTGACTAAGATTGATTTAGCAAGGGCGGCCTGCTTGTCCGCGCTTTAAAAATAGTGAATAGATAACTCTCTAGCAGAAAGGAAGAGGAACGAATGGGTGGACTTTGGTATACAGAGAAGCAAACCGAAAATTTTGGTATCACAATGAAGATTAAGAAGACGCTTCATACGGAGCAAACAGATTTTCAATACCTTGAAATGGCAGAAACAGAAGAATGGGGCAACATGTTATTTTTAGATGGCATGGTCATGACTTCTCAAAAGGATGAGTTTGTTTATCATGAAATGGTAGCACACGTTCCTTTATTTACACATCCAAACCCAGAAAACGTTCTTGTTGTAGGCGGCGGAGATGGTGGCGTCATCCGTGAAGTGCTAAAACACCCAAGTGTGAAAAAAGCAACTCTTGTGGATATTGACGGTAAAGTCATTGAATTCTCTAAGAAGTTTTTACCGGAAATTGCGGGGGAGCTGGACAACGAGCGTGTTGATGTTCAAGTAGATGATGGCTTTATGCACATCGCCCAAAGCGAAAATGAATATGACGTAATCATGGTAGATTCGACAGAGCCAGTAGGTCCAGCAGCGAACCTTTTCACAAAAGGCTTCTATGCGGGGATTTCCAAAGCGTTAAAAGAAGATGGTATTTTTGTTGCTCAAACAGACAATCCTTGGTTTAAAGCGGACTTAATTCGCGAAGTGCAACGTGACGTAAAAGAAATTTTCCCGATCACGCGCCTGTATACAGCGAACATTCCAACCTATCCAAGTGGCATGTGGACATTTACCATCGGCTCGAAAAAATATGATCCGCTTGAAGTAAGCGAAGATCGCTTCCATGAAATCGAGACGAAATACTATACGAAAGAGCTACACAAAGCGGCTTTCGTCTTACCGAAATTCGTAAAAGACATGACAGAGTAATATCGAAAGAGGTCCTGCGAGCAGGGCCTCTTCATTTAAGAGACTAATTAAGTTGGAAAGTCAAAGAACCGGTTAGATCTTTCAACAGCTAAATTTTTTACATCCAAAGGTGGGATCGTTATGCGTTTTGATGAAGCGTATTCAGGTAATGTATTTATTGGCAGTCATCCAAACTATGAAGAAAGCAGCGTTGTGTTATATGGCATGCCGATGGATTGGACGGTTAGTTATCGTCCGGGCTCTCGTTTTGGCCCGAGTCGTATTCGTGAAGTATCGATCGGTTTAGAGGAATATAGCCCGTATTTAGATATCGAAATGGAAGAGTTGAAGTATTTTGATGCAGGCGATATTCCATTACCGTTTGGAAATGCGCAAAAAAGCTTGGATTTAATTGAAGATTACATTGATGGTTTACTGGCTGATGGCAAGTTTCCGCTTGGAATGGGCGGTGAGCATTTAGTGTCATGGCCAGTGATGAAGGCAGTGGCGAAAAAATATCCCGATTTAGCGATTATTCATATGGATGCCCATACGGATTTGCGCACAGAGTACGAGGGTGAGCCGCTTTCTCACTCCACACCAATTCGCAAAATTGCTGAATTGATTGGCCCTTCGAATGTTTATTCATTTGGTATTCGTTCAGGCATGAAAGAAGAATTCCAATGGGCCAAAGAAAACGGCATGCACATTTCTAAGTTTGAAGTGCTGGAGCCGTTGAAAGAAATTTTACCAACATTGGCTGGCCGTCCAGTATATGTAACGATTGATATTGACGTGTTAGATCCAGCTCATGCCCCAGGAACAGGCACAGTGGATTGCGGTGGGATCACATCAAAAGAATTGCTCGCTTCGATCCATGCGATTGCTCGTTCAGAAGTAAATGTTGTGGGCGGCGATTTAGTAGAAGTAGCACCAATTTATGATCCATCTGAGCAAACAGCGAACACCGCTTCGAAGCTGATTCGCGAAATGATGCTTGGCTGGGCAGTAGAAAATAAGAAATAATGACATCTTCCCCTAGCTTGCTGGGGGATTTTTTCGTAGGACTGAAAATTCATGGATCGTACATTGCATTTTTAGCTAAAGATTTTTATACTTAATAAGTTATAACAGTGAAAAAACGAAGGATGTGAAACGCTTGACGATGAATCAGCAAGCACATATTCCTGTGAATATTTGTTTAAATACAAGCATCGAGATCGATGGTGAACAAGAGACATATGAGCTTACCTTATCCGGTGAGTTTCATGAGAAAAGTAATGGATTCTTTTTAAAATACGATGAAGTTCAAGAAGAAGGAACGGTTCATACGGTCGTTAAGTTCTCTGATAATGAAGCATTAATTTTGCGCAGCGGTGCTGTCAAAATGCGGCTTCCTTTCTCTTTAAATGAACAGCGAAATGGTTCGCACGACAGCCCATATGGTACATTGCTGCTCAACACACAAACAAAGACATTAACCCACAACTGTACATATACACAACAAACAGTACAAGGGACCCTCGCATTAAGCTACAACTTGCTTATGCAAGGGTCGCCAGTTGGTCAATACAAAATGAATATTACATTTCAAGGGGTCTGACCCTAAAAGGAGGACACATTTAAGATGAACATTGCAGAAAAGGTACAAGAAGAGTTAAAGTCCGAAGTGAAAGCGGCTGTGATCAAGGCTGGCTTAGCACAAGAAGAAGAGATTCCAGCAGTCATTTTGGAAACGCCAAAGGAAAAAGCACATGGGGATTACTCAACGAATATGGCGATGCAGCTAGCACGTATAGCCAAGAAGGCTCCTCGTGCGATTGCCGAGGACATCATTGCGCACTTTGATCAAACAAAAGCATCGATTGAAAAAATTGAAATTGCGGGTCCCGGCTTTATCAATTTTTACATGAACAATCAATATTTAACGGATTTAGTGCCGGTTGTGCTCAAAGAAGGCGATAAGTACGGTGAGACCAATGCTGGAGGCGGCCAAAAGGTGCAAGTAGAATTTGTATCTGCGAACCCGACAGGAGACCTTCATTTAGGACATGCTCGTGGGGCCGCAGTAGGGGATTCATTATGTAATGTCCTTAAAAAAGCAGGATACGATGTGACAAGAGAGTATTATATTAATGATGCCGGCAACCAAATTCACAATTTAGCTCTTTCGGTAGAGGCGCGTTATTTCCAAGCGTTAGGCCAAGAGAAAGAAATGCCAGAAGACGGCTACCATGGCCAAGATATCGTGGGGATCGGCCAACGGTTAGCGGAAGAATATGGCGATAAGTTTGTCTCTATGCCAGAAGAAGAGCGCTACCAAGCATTTAGAGAATATGGCTTGAAATATGAAATGGAAAAGCTGAAAAAAGACTTAGAAAACTTCCGCGTTGATTTTGATGTTTGGTATTCTGAAACATCGCTTTACGAAAATGGCAAAATTGATGAGGCGCTGGCTGCTCTGCGCGAAAAAGGTCATATTTTTGAAGAAGGTGGAGCGGTATGGTTCCGTTCAACGACATTCGGTGATGATAAAGACCGCGTTCTTGTGAAAAACGATGGCACATACACATACTTAACACCAGACATCGCTTATCATAAAGATAAATTTGAACGCGGCCATGAGAAAGTTATCAACATTTGGGGAGCGGACCATCACGGCTATATTCCTCGTATGAAAGCCGCTGTAGAAGCGCTTGGGTACGACAAAGAGAATTTAGAAGTAGAAGTTATTCAGCTCGTTCACTTATATAAAAACGGTGAAAAAATGAAAATGAGTAAACGGACAGGAAAAGCGGTGACGATGCGTGAACTAGTCGAAGAAGTTGGTCTTGACGCGGTACGCTATTTCTTTGCGATGAGAAGTGGCGATACGCATATGGATTTTGATTTAGACTTAGCTGTGTCTCAATCAAACGAAAACCCTGTGTACTACGCGCAATACGCTCATGCACGTATTAGCAGCATTTTGCGCCAAGGGGAAGAGCAAGGAATGAACGTCAATCCAAATGCTGACTTGTCCCTTTTAGGTGCTGAAAAAGAAATCGACTTGTTGAAGAAAATAGGCGACTTCCCACAAGTGGTGGCAGAAGCAGCAGAAAAACGCATTCCGCATCGTATTGCAAATTATACGCAAGAACTAGCAGCTGCGTTCCACAGTTTCTACAACGCGGAAAAAGTGCTTGATCCAAACAACCAAGCGTTATCCGAAGCGCGCTTATCTTTAATCAAAGCCGTACAAATCACATTGAAAAATGCTCTACAATTAATTGGTGTATCCGCGCCAGAAAAAATGTAATCAAAAAAGCTTGCAGACATCTCATCTGCAGGCTTTTTTTGATTTATAAATATTTGCGTACGACTTTGGCGATTTGTTCTTTTATCCGTTCCTGAATAGATAAATGGGTAAGACCATCTAGCGTAAGTGTTTCACTGTTTAAAATATCTTTTTGAATCACCGGTTCAATGCTGTTCATAAATAGAGGGCCATCGATTAAACAGTTACACTCCCAATTGATGAGCTGGCTGCGCTGATCGAAGTTAGCTGTTCCGATGTCACAAACACGGTTATCAAATATAATCATTTTCGCGTGGTAAAATCCTTTATTAAATAAATGAACATGGGCATTTGGATAATAAAGCATCTTTCGTAAGTACGGATAGGCGGCCTGTTTAACGAGCGGATGATCCGCATGAGCCGGAAGTAAAACGGTCACGGTTACTCCCCGCTCCAGCGCAGCGATCAATTGCTGAAAGACAGGCTTAGAAGGAATAAAATAGGGAGAACCGATAAAGATAGACTGTTCCGTTGCGGCGATCAATGAGGCTAGCTGTTCTGTCAACACACCATTTTTACAAGGTAAAATGGTGTGTGTGATTCCTTCCTCATAGTCACTTTCTCGACATATAGGCTGCACAAAGGGGCGTTTTTCCTGATTCCAATCATCTAGAAACTCACTTTCTAAATCTTGAACAGCCGCTCCTGTGAAGCGCAAATGATAATCTCGCCACGGTTTCAATGCGGGCTTTTCACTTTGATTCATATACTCACGTCCCACATTGAAACCGCCAAGGTAACCGATGTTGTCATCAATGACGGTAATTTTACGGTGATTGCGCCGCTGTATCGAAAAGAGTAAAAAAGGCAGCCGAGGTTTGCAAGAAAAATCAACATGAATGCCTGCTTGTTTTAAATCGTTAATCATGGGAGTTTTGACTTTATGACTGCCAAGCCAATCCATTAATAAATAAACTTCGACGCCATTTTTAGCTTTTTCTTTTAATAAAGCAAAAAATGCTTGGCTGCATTCGTCGTCTTTGACAATATAAAAAAGACAAGCGACTCGTTGTTTAGCCTTCTTGATATCTGTGAACAGCTGATCGAAAAATACTGGTCCGCTGCTGAAAAAATCAATAGAGCCCTTTCGTTCTGGATAACTTTTGTGAAAGGGCTGGTTCCTTGCTTTTCTTTCGCCGAAATAAAGATCAGCGAAGATGAAAATGAATAACAAAAAAAGACAAAAAATAAACCACATCAGCCACCCATCTCCTTTTCTTAAGTAGTATCTCCAAAACCAAGAAAAAATCATTTCCAGCAATTTTTTTAAAAAAGTAAAAATAATTGGTTGACTGAATGCTCATTCATAATATAATAGAGGTAGAAACATTCTGAAAATTTTTTATGTTTGCTTTTGTTTGATTAAAGGGGGAAAAGATGTTGTCATCTTGGAAAGGAGTGCGTGGGGAACAATGAATGGTTTGCTGTGGATCAACTTGCTGGCTACAGTACTTGTAATCGCTTACGGTGCTTATTTATTCGTTTATTTATTGAAAACGCGTTACGAGTACATTCAATTAGGTAAGAAAGAAGAATTTAACAACGATGTGAAAGAGCGCTTAAATAACATTTGGGTCAATGTATTCGGCCAAAAGAAGCTTTTGAAGGACAAGAAAAGCGGGATTATTCATGTCATGTTTTTCTATGGTTTCTTGCTTGTTCAGCTTGGCGCCATCGATTTCATTATTAAAGGGATTGTGCCAGGAGCTCATTTGCCGCTTGGTCCATTATATGATGGATTTAAGTTTTTCCAAGAGATTGTTACATTAGTCATTTTGGTGGCAGTTGTTTGGGCATTCCACCGTCGCTATATTGAAAAGCTTGTCCGTTTAAAGCGCGGCTGGAAAAATGGACTTGTTTTAATTTTTATTGGCTCGCTTATGTTATCTGTTCTTATTGGAAATGGAATGGATTTAATTTGGCATGAAGGGGCAAATGTTCATTGGACAGTCGCTGAACCGATTGCCTCCGCTGTGGCTGTCGCTATGGCCGGCATTGGAAAAACAGCTGCTGTTGCTATTTTCTATGTGATGTGGTGGGTTCACTTACTTGTATTGCTTACTTTCTTAGTTTATGTGCCACAATCTAAACATGCCCACTTAATTGCTGGGCCGGTGAATGTTTATTTTCATCGTTTAGAGAAAGCCGGTACATTGAAGCCAATTGACTTTGAGGATGAGTCTCAAGAATCATTTGGGGTAGGGAAGATTCAAGACTTTAGTCAACTGCAGATGATTGACTTTTATGCTTGTGTAGAGTGCGGGCGCTGTACGAATATGTGTCCAGCCACAGGTACAGGAAAAATGCTTTCGCCAATGGATCTAATTGTGAAAATGCGTGATCACTTAACGATGACAGGTGCAGCCGTCACCTCCAAGCAGCCGTGGGTACCATCCTTTTCTTTTGCTGGCACGAAGGGAAATCAGTTAGCGATGGCCAGCGCAGCAAAAGGCGGCGGAGCAGAAGTTGCTGCTGAGATTTACAATCCGAGCCTAATTGGCGACGTTATCACGGAAGAGGAAATCTGGGCTTGTACTACATGCCGTAACTGTGAAGATCAATGTCCAGTGATGAATGAGCATGTCGATAAAATTATTGATTTGCGCCGCTACCTTGTGTTAACTGAAGGAAAAATGGATCCGGAAGCTCAGCGTGCGATGCAAAGCATTGAGCGTCAAGGAAACCCTTGGGGGCTCAACCGTAAAGAAAAAGAGAATTGGCGCGATCTTCGCGATGATGTTCATGTACCGACCGTTAGAGAAATGAAAAAAGCAGGGGAAGAGTTTGAATACTTGCTTTGGGTTGGTTCGATGGGAGCATTTGATAATCGCAGTCAAAAAATCACTCTTGCATTTGCCAAGTTATTAAACGAAGCCAATGTGAAATTTGCGATTTTAGGAAATAAAGAGAAGAACTCAGGGGATACCCCTCGCCGACTTGGAAATGAATTTTTATTCCAAGAGCTGGCGACAGCTAACATTGCGGAGTTTGAGAAAAATGAAGTGAAGAAGATCGTCACTATTGATCCGCATGCGTACAATATTTTCAAAAATGAGTATCCAGAATTAGGCTTTACCGCGGAAGTGTATCATCATACGGAATTGCTGGCCCAACTCGTTAACGAAGGCCGACTCAAGCCGCAGTATGAAGTGAACGAGACGATCACTTTCCACGATTCTTGTTATTTAGGACGCTACAACGAGGTGTACGATCCGCCACGTGAAATTTTAAAAGCGATTCCTGGCGTAAAGCTTGTTGAAATGGAACGCCGCCGCGAAACAGGTATGTGCTGTGGTGCCGGCGGAGGATTAATGTGGATGGAAGAAGATACAGGCCACCGCATTAACGTCGCTCGTACGGAACAAGCCTTAGCTTGCAGTCCATCTGTCATCAGCTCAGGTTGCCCATATTGCTTGACGATGTTGTCTGACGGAACGAAAGCGAAGGAAGTAGAAGACAAGGTGGCTACTTATGATGTGGCCGAGCTTTTAGAAAAAGCGATTTTCGGTCCGCAAAAGGCAGCTTCGACACCAGAAGAAGAACCGGAAGAAACCGGAACGCCATCCGAAGTGGAACATCAAGAAGAGCAAGAAGCTGTTGTCATCGCAGAAATGGCTTCTACAGAAGAACCACAAAAGCAATAGAGGATAAAGTGTCTGTCGCATAGGAGTCAACTCCTATGCGACAGCGCTATCCGCTTTTCTTGTCTAGCTGCGCCTCCTAGACACTCGAGTCAAATGCCAGCCTGACTGCATGGCTGAAGTACGCCATTTCGCCATTCTGTCATTTGCTTGTCGTGTCTAAACAGTCGGCTCCGCTTTTCTTGTCTAGCTCCAGGCGCTAGTGACTAGTGGACTTCCACGATCCTCCTTGCGATAAGTCAACATCGGTTCACTATCGTTCACCGTGTTTCCTTTATCTCATGCGGCTCGTTCCAGTCCATACGTCGCTGAACAGCGCCATCCGCTTTTCTTTTGTAAAATTTTTTAGAATTTTCTTTATTGTTGTTTGATTTTATAGTGTTTTGTCTTAAAATAAGGGTAAGAGAGTTGTAGAGAGACAGGAAAGTGTTTGTGTCTCTTTCCTTTTGGTTTTGTTTCGAGCGAGCGTTCAGTCAAGGGTGAAAACGGTTACTTATCCGAACTTGAAGGAGGAAAAAGCATGACAAAAACAGTAATTATTGATGGGGCAAGAACACCTTTTGGGAAATTTGGTGGAGGGTTGAGTTCACTAACCGCTTCTCAGCTTGGTGGAATTGCGATTAAGGAAGCATTGAATCGAGCAGGTGTTCAGCCTGATCAAGTAGATGAAGTGATTTTTGGAAATGTTCTTCAAGCAGGACAAGGCCAGATTCCATCTAGACAGGCGGCGAGAGAAGCAGGAATTCCTTGGGAAGTGAAGACCGAAACAATTAATAAAGTGTGTGCATCTGGGCTGCGCAGCGTGACATTAGCTGATCAAATTATTCGTGCTGGCGATGAAGAAATTATTGTGGCTGGCGGAATGGAATCAATGTCTAACGCGCCGTATGCTTTACCAAAAGGACGCTGGGGTCTGCGCATGGGCGATGCGCCATTAGTGGACTTAATGATCTCTGACGGATTGTCTTGCAGTTTTACTGGTGTGCATATGGGGACATACGGAAATAGCACAGCGGAAGAATTTGATCTTTCTCGTGAAGAGCAGGATGAGTGGGCACTACGAAGTCATGAAAAAGCCATCGTAGCGATTGAATCTGGCAAACTAGCAGAAGAAATTGTTGCTGTGCAAGTGCCGCAGAGAAAAGGAGAGCCAATTACCATTTCTCAAGACGAGGCGCCGCGTAAAGACACTACGAAAGAAACGCTAGCGAAGTTACGCCCAGCTTTCGGGAAAGAAGGAACCATTACAGCAGGAAATGCACCTGGCATTAATGATGGAGCAGCTGCCCTTGTACTCATGAGCGAAGAACGAGCAAAGCAAGAAGGGAAAACACCACTTGCCACAGTGATTGGTCATGCGGAAGTAGCGGTAGAAGCAAAAGATTTTCCACAAACACCGGGTTTAGTCATTAATGAGCTACTGAAAAAGACAGGCCGCTCTTTAGAAGAAATCGATTTGTTTGAAATCAATGAAGCGTTTGCGGCTGTTGCTTTAGCAAGTGGCAAAATTGCTAATTTAGATCCTGAAAAAGTAAATGTCAATGGAGGTGCCGTCGCTCTTGGTCATCCGATTGGCGCAAGCGGTGCGAGGATTATTTTAACCCTTGCCTATGAATTAAAGCGCAGAGGTGGCGGCATTGGAATCGCGTCTATTTGTAGCGGCGGTGGACAAGGCGATGCCATTATGATTGAAGTACAAGGGTAAGTTTATTTCGAACAATTGAGGAAAATATGGAGGGGAAATGATGAAAGTCAAAAAGGTAATGGTCATTGGTGCTGGACAAATGGGGTCAGGAATTGCGCAAGTTTGTGCGCAGGCAGGCTATGAAGTCATTCTGAATGATTTAAAAGAAGAGTACGTAGAGCGCGGCTTAGGGGTCATTAACAAAAATCTTTCGCGTCAAGTAGAAAAAGAGCGAATGACAGCAGGAGAAAAAGAGGAAGTATTGAGCCGAATCGTCCAATCTACTGATTTACAAGATGCGAAAAATGTAGATTTAGTGATTGAAGCAGCTGTTGAAAATATGGAGATTAAACGCAATATTTTCGCTCAGCTAGATGAAATCGCTCCGGATCATGCGATTCTTGCTTCGAACACATCCTCTTTGCCCATTACGGAAATTGCGGCAGCTACAGATCGCCCGGAACAAGTGATTGGCATGCACTTTATGAACCCAGTGCCTGTGATGAAGCTAGTCGAAATTATTCGCGGTTTAGCGACAGCGGATGAAGTGTATAAAACGATTGAAAACATGACGCATACACTTGGCAAAGTACCTGTAGAAGTAAATGATTTTCCAGGTTTTGTCTCTAACCGTATCCTCATGCCGATGATCAATGAAGCGATTTACACGTTGTATGAAGGGGTTGCAACGAAAGAAGCCATTGATGAAGTGATGAAGCTCGGCATGAATCATCCGATGGGACCGCTGACACTAGCGGACTTTATCGGTCTTGACACATGTCTTTCTATTATGGAAATCCTACATGATGGCTTCGGTGATGATAAATACCGCCCATGTCCATTGCTTAGAAAATACGTGAAAGCAGGCTGGCTCGGCAAGAAATCAGGCCGCGGATTTTATAGCTACGAGTAACACTTACTAACAACAGGGGGAATCAATCATGGAATTGCGTTTTACAGAAGAGCAAGAAATGATGCGAAAAATGGTGAGAGATTTTGCGGAGACCGAAATTACTCCGTGGATTGAGCGCATGGAAGAAGGGGAATTCCCGCGCGAAATCTTAAATAAAATGGCCGAATTAGGATTAATGGGCATCACGATTCCAGAAGAGTACGGCGGAAGTGAAATGGATTTCACTTCCTACATTATCGCCATTCATGAATTGTCTAAAGTTAGCGCGACAGTTGGGGTGATTTTATCCGTTCATACATCGGTCGGAACGAACCCGATTCTTTATTTCGGAACGGAAGAGCAAAAGAGAAAATATGTGCCTAAACTAGCAGCGGGAGAATATTTAGGAGCATTTTGCTTAACTGAGCCTAGCGCGGGTTCAGATGCAGCTAGCTTGAAAACGAGAGCGGTCAAACAAGGGGATCAATATATTATTAACGGCTCAAAAGTGTTTATCACAAATGGAGGAGAAGCAGATACATATATTGTCTTTGCTTCTACTAATCCTGAATTGGGAAGCAAAGGGGTTTCAGCGTTCATCGTTGAAAAAGATACGCCGGGGCTTGTGATCGGCAAGGACGAACATAAAATGGGTCTTCATGGCTCGCGCACGGTGCAATTGACATTTGAAGATATGCAAGTGCCCGCTGCGAATCTCCTCGGTCAAGAAGGAGAAGGGTTTAAAATTGCCATGGCAAACCTTGATGTTGGCCGGATTGGTATTGCTGCTCAGTCGTTGGGGATCGCTGAGGCAGCCTTACAAGAAGCGACCAACTATTCAAAGGAACGTAAACAATTTGGCAAACCGATTGCTGCTCAGCAAGGGCTTGCTTTTAAATTAGCAGATATGGCAACGAGTGTAGAAGCAGCGAAACTACTTGTGTATCGTGCGGCTAATTTACGTACTCAAGGACTCCCTTGTGGAAAAGAAGCTTCAATGGCTAAATTATTTGCCTCAAAAACAGCAGTGGATGTCTCCATTGAAGCTGTTCAAGTGCACGGAGGCTATGGATATACGAAAGAGTATGCCGTGGAACGTTATTTCAGAGATGCGAAAGTCACAGAAATTTACGAAGGTACTAGCGAAATTCAAAAGCTTGTTATTAGTAAGCAGCTCATTAAATAAATAAAAAGGGATGGAGAAATGAGATGAACTTTCAATTAACAGAAGAACATGAAATGATTCGCAAGATGGTACGGGACTTTGCAAAAAATGAAGTGGAACCGACAGCAGCTGAACGCGATGAAGAAGAACGTTTTGATATAGAACTGTTTCAAAAAATGGCGGAACTTGGCTTAACAGGCATTCCGTGGCCAGAAGAATACGGCGGTATCGGCAGCGACTATTTAGCTTATTGTATCGCTGTGGAAGAGTTATCACGCGTCTGCGCTTCAACAGGTGTAACATTATCTGCTCATACATCTTTAGCGGGTTGGCCTGTCTACAAATTTGGTACAGAAGAACAAAAACAAAAATATTTAAAACCGATGGCACAAGGGGAAAAAATCGGTGCATACGGATTAACAGAACCAGGTTCAGGATCTGATGCAGGCGGCATGAAAACAACCGCTCGTTTAGACGGTGATGATTATATTTTAAATGGATCTAAAATTTTCATCACAAATGGTGGCATTGCTGACATCTATATTGTGTTTGCGTTAACAGATCCAGAATCCAAACACCGCGGTACAACAGCCTTTATCGTAGAAAAAGACTTCCCAGGCTTCTCCGTGGGCAAAAAAGAAAAGAAACTGGGTATTCGTTCATCACCTACTACTGAAATTATTTTTGAAGACTGCCGTGTGCCGAAAGAAAATGTGTTAGGCGAAGTAGGAGATGGCTTTAAAGTCGCGATGATGACGTTAGATGGTGGTCGTAACGGAATTGCTGCTCAAGCAGTAGGAATTGCTCAAGGTGCGTTAGATGCTTCGATCGAGTACGCGAAAGAGCGTAAACAATTTGGCAAACCGATCGTTGCCAACCAAGGCATTTCATTTAAAATTGCAGATATGGCAACAGCGGTAGAAGCCTCACGTTTGCTGACATACCAAGCTGCTTGGCTAGAATCTAAAGGACTACCATACGGAAAAGAATCCGCTATGTCCAAATTAATGGCTGGTGACACAGCAATGAAAGTCACAACAGAAGCCGTTCAAATTTTCGGTGGCTACGGTTACACAAAAGATTATCCAGTTGAACGATTCATGCGCGATGCTAAAATCACGCAAATTTACGAAGGCACACAAGAAATCCAGCGCCTAGTCATTTCAAGAATGGTGACAAAATAAGAAAAGTAAAACTGGCTGTAAAATTGAAAAGAGCTTTCAAAAAACCAAAGAAACAAAAATTTAGCTATAAGACAGGAGCAGAGGAGGGGCATTCAATCCTCTCGTCTGCTTTTCCTCCTTGCTATCTGTATGTTCAAATAAAGGCGGTTGATAAAAATGGATGCAAATAAACGACCAGTCTATGCATCTGTCAAAGATGAACAGTTAATTCAAAAAAGACGGGCCGAAATGATCAAAGGGGCGGTCAATCTTTTTAAACAAAAAGGCTTTCATCGGACAACAACGAGAGAGATTGCGAAAGCATCGGGGTTTAGCATCGGTACTTTATATGAATATATCCGAACAAAAGAGGATGTTCTTTATCTTGTATGTGACAGTATTTATGACCAGGTAAAAGATCGTCTGCAACGAATTGATTTAGAAGCAGGAACACTCGATAGTTTAAAGTTGGGGATCGGTTATTATTTTAAAGTCATGGACGATATGCAGGATGAAGTGCTTGTAATGTACCAGGAAGCGAAATCACTTTCAAAGGATGCACTGCCATATGTATTGAAAAAGGAAATGGACATGGTCAGCATGTTTGAAACATTGATTCGCCGCTGTGTCGAAACAAAGGCATTGGATATGGATGAGCGGACGATTCATATGCTGGCTCAAAATATTTTCGTACAAGGACAAATGTGGGGGTTCCGTCGCTGGAGTTTAAGAAATTCTTTTACACTTGATGACTACATTCACTTACAGACGGAGTTGCTTTTTTCCGGTATTAATGGATACAAAACAAAAAGCTAAGGGGGAAGTAGCATGGGTCAAACAATGGAGATTTACAAGCCTAAACATCATATTCGTTTTGTGACAGCGTCTAGTCTTTTTGATGGGCATGATGCCTCAATTAATATTATGCGCCGAATCTTGCAATCTAGCGGAGCGGAAGTCATTCATCTCGGACATAATCGTTCTGTGGAAGAGATTGTGAACGCTGCTATTCAAGAGGATGTACAAGGGATTGCGATCTCTTCTTATCAAGGGGGACATGTTGAATATTTTAAATACGTGTATGACTTGCTGAAGGAAAGAGGATGTTCGCATATCCGCATTTACGGAGGTGGAGGAGGCGTCATCATTCCTAAAGAAATTAAGGAGCTTCATGACTATGGGATTGCCCGCATCTTCTCTCCGGAGGATGGCCGCCAATATGGCTTGCAAGGCATGATTAACCGGATGCTCGAGGAATGTGATTATTCCACCGTTACAAGCTCGGTGAAAGAGGAGCTTGATCAGCTGTTACATGGTGATATTCCAGTTGTTTCAAAGTTGATTTCGCTTGCTGAAGATCAGATTGATGCGGATGAGGAGAAACAAGCACAAGCGAAAGAAATTTTTGAACGGATTGAATCGATGGGAGGACATGCGCCTGTTGTTGGGATTACCGGCACAGGAGGCGCAGGAAAAAGCTCGCTGACCGATGAGTTGATTCGCCGTTTTTTAAATGAAATTCCAGATAAAAAAGTAGCCGTCTTATCCATCGACCCAACAAAGCAAAAAACGGGTGGCGCGTTGCTCGGTGACCGAATTCGCATGAATGCCATCTTCAATCAGCGCGTATTTATGCGCAGCTTGGCGACAAGAAACTCTCGCACTGAGCTATCATTGGCGATTAAAGATGCGATTAAAGTCGTCCAAGCGGCACAATATGATTTAATCATCGTTGAAACAAGCGGGATCGGTCAAGGGGATGCCGAGATCGCTGATATTTCTGATGTATCGATGTATGTGATGACAAGTGAATTTGGAGCGCCATCGCAGTTGGAAAAAATTGATATGATCGACTTTGCTGATTTAATTGTCATCAATAAATTTGAAAGAAAAGGTTCGGAAGATGCGAAGCGGCAAGTCCAAAAGCAGTATCAGCGCAGCCGCAATCTATTTGACAAGCCACTTGATGAGATGCCGGTGTATGGAACGATTGCGAGCCAGTTTAATGATCAAGGAACAAATGCCTTATTTGCGGCTTTAGTGGAAACAATTAATGAGAAAACAGGAAAAGACTGGGCTGCTTCTTTTAGCAAAAAAGCGAATGTCGAGAAGCAAAACGTGATTATTCCAAACGAGCGCCGTTACTACTTGCGCGAAATCACAGAAACGGTGCGCGGTTATCATAAACGGGCGGACGAACAAGTAAACATCGCTCGTCGATTGTTCCAGTTAGAAGGAGCGATTGAAGAAGTAAAGGCAAAAGAAAAAAATGAAGAAGTTCTTCGTTCGCTAGAAGCGTTAAAAGCATCGCTTGAGGATCAGTTAACAGCAGAGTCGAAACATATTCTTCGCGGCTGGCAGGAGTTGCGTGAAAAATATGCGGGTGAAAAGCTTGTCACAAAGGTTCGCGATAAAGAAATTGTCACGGAGCTAACGACGACTAGCTTGTCCGGTCTGCCGATTCCGAAAGTATCGTTGCCGAAATTCGCTGATTACGGGGAAATTCTCCGCTGGGTGTACCGCGAAAATGTGCCGGGTTCTTTCCCTTACACAGCAGGCGTGTTTCCGTTTAAACGAAAAGGGGAAGATCCGAAGCGTCAGTTTGCGGGAGAAGGAACGCCGGAAAGAACGAATCGCCGCTTCCACTACTTATCAAAAGATGATACAGCGAAGCGTTTAAGTACAGCCTTTGACTCGGTAACATTGTACGGAGAGGATCCGGATTACCGCCCAGATATTTTCGGTAAGATTGGCGAGAGCGGCGTGAACGTTTGTACTTTAGATGATATGAAAAAGCTGTACCAAGGCTTTGACCTTTGCCATCCGTCTACCTCTGTATCGATGACGATTAACGGGCCGGCACCAATTATTTTGGCAATGTTTATGAATACAGCAATTGATCAGCAAGTGCGAGCTAAAGAAGAAGAACTTGGCCGAACACTGACGGTCGAAGAGTTCGCTGATGTTCGTTCGCAAACGCTGAAAACGGTGCGTGGAACAGTGCAAGCCGATATTTTAAAAGAAGATCAAGGACAAAACACATGTATTTTTTCTACAGAGTTTGCCTTGCGCCTCATGGGAGATATTCAGCAATATTTCATTGATCAATCGGTGCGTAATTATTACTCTGTGTCGATCTCTGGTTATCATATTGCTGAAGCGGGAGCGAATCCAATTTCTCAGTTGGCCTTTACGCTCGCGAATGGATTTACGTATGTCGAATATTATTTAAGCCGCGGCATGGCTATCGATGATTTTGCACCTAACTTATCTTTCTTCTTCTCCAATGGTTTAGATCCGGAGTATACGGTTATTGGCCGTGTAGCCCGCCGGATTTGGGCGGTCACGATGAGAGAGAAGTACGGTGCGAATGAACGCTCTCAAAAATTAAAGTATCATGTGCAAACATCTGGACGTTCGCTCCATGCACAGGAAATCGACTTTAATGATATTCGCACAACTTTACAAGCGTTAATGGCGCTACAAGATAACTGTAACTCGCTCCATACGAATGCCTACGATGAAGCGATCACGACACCGACAGAAGAATCTGTCCGCCGGGCGATGGCGATTCAATTAATTATTACGAATGAGCACGGATTATCAAAAAATGAAAATCCGCTGCAAGGCTCATTTATTGCCGAAGAGTTGACAGACTTAGTGGAGGAAGCAGTGTTGCAAGAATTTGATCGCATTAATGATCGCGGCGGCGTACTTGGTGCGATGGAAACGCAATATCAGCGCGGAAAGATTCAAGAAGAGTCGATGCATTATGAAATGCTGAAACATACAGGTGAATTGCCGATTATTGGCGTGAACACATACTTGAATCCAAACCCTCCATCTGAAGAGGACATCGACAATATGGAAATTGCCAGAGCAACCATCGAAGAGAAAGAACTACAAATTACAAATTTACGTCACTTCCAGCAAAAACATCAAGATCAAACGGAAGTGGCATTACAGAAACTGAAACAAACAGCTATTAGCGGCGGCAATATTTTTGCAGAGCTAATGGATTGTGTGCAAGTCGCAAGTCTTGGCCAAATTACGAAAGCTCTCTATGAAGTGGGCGGCCAGTATAGAAGAAATATGTAAAGTGAACAGACCGCAAAAGGAAGGTATCTTATTTCTTTTGCGGTTCTTTTTTTTACTTATGAATGTTCTTTGTTTTGGATATAAATGATCATGAATGCAACCTTTGCAATTTCTTAATATAAATTATACGGGATTTTTGTTTTATAAATGCTAGTTGTGAGTATACAATGAGAATAAGGACAATGACGGGATGTGAAAAGGTGAAACAATTACTCGGTTATATCATCATAGGTGTTGGGACTTTTGTGGTCATATGGTTATATAATAAACAGCTAGGATCGATTCCTTTTATTTTCCTTTCCTTATTCTTCTTTTACAAAGCGTTTATGGAACTAAAAAAGCCGAGAAAAGACTCACTAAATGAAAGCGTTAAGTAAATGTAGAAAAAAAGTAAGAATCTTAACATAAACTTATAGCATATTGAAAGTGGTTATGTTTATAATGAAAAATATGGCCTTTTTTGCTCTGAAATTGTTCGAAAGCAATCATATGTTGCCAAACGAATGGATAGGAAAGTGGTGCGAGCAAGACTCTGCTGCTTTGACAGGGTGTGTAAATAGAGAAGGGAAGTGCGGATGTGAATTTAAAGCAATTGTCTAAAGAAGAACGAAAAGAAATGTCCTTTATTGAAGTGGCGTTTACTATTCTTGAAGAAAGCAAACAGCCCATTACATTTCAAGAAATGTTAAATCAAATCCAAGAGTATTTAGAGTTGAGCGATGCAGAGTTAAAACAGCGTATGGTTCAATTCTATACGGATTTAAATTTTGACGGCCGTTTTATCACGCTTGGTGAGAATCGTTGGGGACTTCGTGCATGGTACCCGGTTGACCAATTAGAAGAAGAAGTAGCACCAGCCGTGAAAACGAGAAAGAAAAAGACGAAAAAGGCTGTCAAAGAAGACTTCGATGAAGAAGAAGATCTCGAAGATCTGGATGAAGCAGATGAAGACTTTGATTTTGATGAAGAAGAGATCGATGAATTAGAAGATGAAGATGAAATCGAAGATCTTGAAGACTTAAATGAGTTAGATGACGAAGAAGAAGAAGAAGACTTCGATGAAGAACTAGTAGCTGAAGATGAATATGATCTGGATGAAGAGGAAGATGACGATCAGAATTAAAGATTTTTAATCTTTTCTTGACTTATCTTGGCCCAAATTGTAGTATTTTATTTGGGCTCTTTAAGAGATATGTTCGATGTATATAACGCTCCCTTTACTTTTTAAGTAAGCGGGGCGTTTTTGTGTTTTAAGCCCTGAAAAAATTGGTTTATTCAATACTTTTATTATAGGGAACAATAGATTGAAGGGGGCTTTTCAGTTGACTAAATATATTTTTGTGACAGGTGGGGTAGTTTCTTCCTTAGGAAAAGGAATTACAGCTGCATCTCTTGGCCGTTTGTTGAAAAATCGAGGATTGAAGGTAACGATTCAAAAGTTTGACCCATACATTAATGTGGACCCAGGAACGATGAGTCCTTATCAGCATGGGGAAGTATTCGTCACTGATGATGGTGCAGAAACTGATTTAGACTTAGGTCATTATGAGCGTTTCATCGACATTAACTTATCTAAGTACAGCAATGTGACAACTGGTAAAATTTATTCTACAGTACTTCGTAAAGAGCGCCGAGGCGAATATTTAGGCGGAACAGTTCAAGTGATTCCGCATGTTACAAACGAAATTAAAGAACGAGTTATGCGTGCGGGTAAAGAAACAAATGCCGATGTCGTCATCACTGAAATTGGTGGAACAGTAGGAGATATTGAATCCCTTCCTTTCCTTGAAGCAATCCGTCAAATCAAGAGTGACCTCGGTTCAGACAATGTCATGTATATTCACTGTACATTAATTCCTTACTTAAAAGCGGCTGGTGAAATGAAAACAAAACCAACGCAACATAGCGTAAAAGAGCTTCGCAGTCTTGGTATTCAGCCGAACATTATCGTTGTTCGTACAGAAATGCCGATTTCTCAAGATATGAAAGACAAGCTGGCTCTTTTCTGTGATATCGCGCCAGAAGCAGTGATCGAAGCGATGGATGCGGATACGTTATACGCTGTGCCATTAGCTTTACAAGAGCAAAAAATGGATGACTTAGTTTGCCGTCATTTAAAACTTCAATGCCACGATGCGGAAATGACAGAGTGGACAGCGTTGGTAGAAAAGGTGCGCAACTTGTCACGCAAAACAAGAATCGCGCTTGTTGGTAAATATGTTGAACTTCAAGATGCCTATATCTCTGTTGCGGAAGCATTAAAGCATGCGGGTTACACATTCGATGCCGATATCGAAATCGATTGGGTCAATTCTGCCGAAGTCACAGCAGAAAATGTAGCTGACCGTTTAAAAGAGGCAGATGGTATTTTAGTTCCTGGCGGATTTGGTGACCGCGGAATCGAAGGAAAACTGGCGGCGATTCAATATGCTCGTGAAAATAAAGTTCCATTCTTCGGTATTTGCTTAGGTATGCAATTAGCTTCAATTGAATTTGCACGAAATGTGTTAAACCTTGAAGGCGCACATTCTTCAGAAATCGATCCGACAACGAAGTACCCAATCATCGACCTTTTACCAGAACAAAAGGATGTTGAAGATCTTGGCGGTACATTGCGTCTAGGTCTATACCCATGTAAGCTTCATAAAGGAACAAAAGCGTTTGAGGCGTACAATGATGAAGTGGTGTATGAGCGTCACCGTCATCGTTATGAGTTCAACAATGAATTCCGTGACCAAATGGAGAAAAAAGGATTTGTTTTCTCAGGTACAAGCCCAGATGGTCGTCTAGTGGAAATCATTGAGTTGAACGATCACCCTTGGTTTGTGGCTGCTCAATTCCACCCAGAATTCATTTCTCGACCAACTCGTCCGCAACCATTGTTCCGTGACTTCATTGAAGCATCATTAAAAGGAAAACAATAATGAGACGAAAGCCGTTACAACGTGAGTGTACGTTGTAACGGTTTTTTTGTATTTGGCCGATCTTTGTTTCAAAATAAAAAGCTGCCGTTATCAAGCGGCAACTTTAATCGTTGTCTAATAAAATTTCATCCATCGTTAGTTTTAATAAAAAATAAATATAAAGAGCGGCAATGCTAGATGGAAAGGCAGTTCGCTCCCCTTGTTCATTTGGAAGCAAGCCCTTTAATACCTTCGTATCGATAAAGATGTCTGCTAAAGACTTTAATGATTCTTTCTCTGTAGGCCGAGCGCCGGCAATAGCGACAAACGGGATGTTTTTCTCTTGTAATTGCTTGGCGATCAGTAAAGCTTCATCGTCATCCGCAAAGCGGCTAATAAGAAGAAGGCGGTCGATTGGTGAAGCATCATGAGTCGACAAAAGTGGTTTCGCATGAGGAAGAGGTTCTGCTCCGAGCGCGACTTCCGCTTCTACCGCTTGCATTTCGTTGAAGCCTTTTATAAAAATAGTACCGTCGCCGATTGCGGCCTGTGCAAGCAAACGGGCACCGTCTTCAATTACTTCCGCTTCTTGATCAGCAATTCGCTGGAGTAGTCCATTTAATTGAGTAGAGAACATTTTAAGCACGAAAATTCCTCCTTTTCGCTAACTATTATACATTTGTTTCATTTGAGGAGCAAAGAAGGAGGATATTGTAAATTAATTAGCGCAATAAGCAGGAATTTTTACAGCAGAAAAAGAAATAGAAACGTAAGAAGCGTGTACATAGTAGGGGGAATCGATGTGAGTCAAAAAATATTAATTGTTGATGATCAATTTGGCATTCGAATTTTATTAAATGAAGTATTGCAAAAAGCAGGATATGAAACATTTCAAGCAGCAAATGGCGTTCAAGCATTAGAAATTGCCGAGGAACACCAGCCGGATTTGGTGTTATTAGATATGAAAATTCCCGGGATGGATGGAATTGAGATTTTGAAAAGACTGAAAGAAAAAAACAGCGACATTCGAGTCATCATTATGACGGCTTATGGAGAGCTGGATATGATTCAGGAAGCCAAAAATTTAGGCGCTTTGACTCACTTTGCGAAACCATTTGATATTGATGATATTCGCGAAACGGTGAAGGAGTATATTGCTTACTAAGTTTCCATCGTCATGGCTGGATGAAGTCTGATCCGCCTTTGCTTCATCTCATTTCAGGCGTTAATTAAACGCCTCGCACTTTTGTTTTGAAAGTTATTTTGGTATGATACAGAGTGAGAAATGAATAGGTCAGAATACTGACAACAGATGATCAAGGAGGAAAACATTTATGCCTTTAGTTTCCATGACAGAGATGCTTAACAAAGCAAAAGAAGAAAAATACGCTGTAGGGCAATTTAACTTAAATAATCTTGAATTCACTCAAGCGATTTTACAAGCAGCAGAAGAAGAAAAATCACCTGTAATTCTTGGGGTTTCTGAAGGCGCTGCTCGCTACATGGGTGGTTTTAAATTCGTTGTTGCCATGGTTAAAGCGTTAATGGAAGAGTACAACGTAACTGTACCAGTAGCTATTCATTTAGATCACGGTTCAAGCTTTGAAATGTGTGCAAAAGCAATTCATGCAGGATTTACTTCTGTTATGATTGATGGATCTCATCATCCGTTAGAAGAAAATATTGCATTAACGAAAAAAGTAGTTGAACTTGCGCACATTCATGGTGTATCTGTAGAGGCGGAGCTCGGACGCATCGGCGGTCAAGAGGACGATCTTATTGTAGATGATGCAGAAGCGATGTATGCCATTCCTGCTGAGTGTGATCAATTAGTTCGTGAAACAGGTGTAGACTGCTTTGCACCTGCATTAGGCTCTGTCCATGGACCTTACAAAGGTGAACCAAACCTTGGTTTTGATCGTATGGAAGAAGTGATGAATTTAACAGGGGTACCGTTAGTGCTTCATGGCGGTACAGGCATCCCAACAAAAGATATCCAAAAAGCCATCTCTTTAGGAACAGCAAAGATTAATGTAAACACAGAAAACCAAATTGCTTCAGCGAAAACAGTTCGTGAAGTATTAGCTGAAAAACCAGATCTATACGATCCACGCAAATACTTAGGACCTGCACGCGATACGATTAAAGAAACAGTTAAAGGCAAAATGCGTGAATTTGGTTCTTCAGGTAAAGCGTAAAAAATATATCAAAAGCACTAGCGAAACCGCCTTATTGAGTAAGGCGGTTTCCGTGCATATTTTTTTAATAAACGTATTTTCTAAAAAAATACTCAGATTCCAGTAATTCTGGCATGACGCAATGAATGCACACACAATATTGGTTGATAAAAAGGAGAGTTGAATGATGAAGTTATTTATTGATACAGCAAATATGGAAGAAATTAAGGAAGCCCATTCTTGGGGCATTTTATCAGGAGT
Organism: Bacillus sp. REN10; assembly: GCF_016820555.1. GTDB lineage: Bacteria > Bacillota > Bacilli > Bacillales > Domibacillaceae > Bacillus_CE. The sequence continues at coordinate 92,231 of NZ_JADHDW010000006.1, forward strand.
AACAACGAACCCTTCTTTAGTGGCAAAGGAAGATGTTCCATTCCATGAACGTCTTCGTGAAATTACAGATTTAGTCAGTGATTCAGTCAGCGCTGAAGTTATTGCTCTTGATGCCGAGGGAATGATCGAAGAAGGCCGTGAACTAGCAAAAATCGCTCCAAATATTACAGTAAAAGTACCGATGACGCCAGACGGATTAAAGGCGGTAGCTACTTTTGCGAAAGAAGGCATTAAAACGAATGTGACTTTGATCTTCAGTGCCAACCAAGCTCTATTAGCTGCGCGTGCAGGCGCTACATATGTATCTCCATTTTTAGGACGCTTAGATGATATCGGTACAGACGGATTACACTTAATTGAAGAAATTGCGGAGATTTTTACGATTCATGGAATTGAAACTGAAATTATCGCCGCATCTATTCGCCATCCTCAACATGTCACACAAGCAGCTCTTCGCGGGGCGCATATTTCGACTATTCCATTTAAAGTATTGCAGCAAATGTTTAAACATCCATTAACAGATAAAGGAATCGATGCGTTTCTTGCTGATTGGGAACAACGAAAAGCAAAATAATTTATGTTTATTACATGATTTACCTCCTTTGGGATAAACTATTATTTATCAAAATGTCTGTAAAACATCTAGGTATTATTCCTTTTCGATGCTTAGTCAGTGCGTGAAAGAAGGGAGTCAAACATGGAAAAGCTGAAAATTGTTGGAGGACGTCCGTTGAAGGGAACCATTAAAGTTGATGGAGCGAAGAATAGTGCGGTTGCTCTTGTTCCTGCCACCATTTTGGCGGAGTCTCCAGTCACCATTGAAGGGCTGCCGGATATATCTGATATTCATATGCTAAAGGGGCTATTGGAAGAAATCGGTGGAGAAGTCACCTTTAAAGATGGCGAAATGCAAGTAGATCCTACGAATATGATTGCGATGCCTCTTCCGAATGGCCGCGTTAAAAAGCTTAGAGCTTCCTACTATTTGATGGGCGCCATGCTTGGGCGGTTTAAGAAGGCAGTCATTGGTCTTCCGGGCGGCTGCCATTTAGGTCCTCGTCCTATTGATCAGCACATTAAAGGGTTTGAAGCGCTTGGAGCAGAAGTAACGAATGAACAAGGGGCTATTTACTTGCGAGCGGAAGAGCTTCGCGGCGCAAGAATTTATTTAGATGTGGTCAGTGTAGGGGCTACCATTAATATTATGCTTGCTGCTGTGAAAGCGAAAGGGCGCACCATCATTGAAAATGCGGCAAAAGAGCCGGAAATTATTGATGTGGCTACATTGTTAAACAATATGGGCGCAAAGATTAAAGGAGCCGGCACAGATGTGATCCGAATCGATGGTGTGGAACAGTTGAACGGTTGCCGTCATACGATTATTCCCGACCGAATCGAAGCCGGTACCTTTATGATTCTTGCCGCGGCTGCTGGTGAAGGAATTGTCATCGACAATGTCATTCCTCTGCATTTAGAGTCTTTAATAGCAAAGCTGCGAGAGATGAACATTCCAATTGAGACGGCCGATGACAAAATTTTTGTTGGAAAAGCAGATCAATTAAAAGCAGTCGACATTAAAACGCTTGTTTATCCAGGTTTTCCTACTGATCTTCAACAGCCTTTTACCGCTCTCTTAACAAAAGCCGAGGGATCGGCTATTGTAACGGATACGATTTATTCTGCCCGGTTTAAACATGTGGATGAATTGCGCCGGATGAATGCCAATATGAAAGTGGAAGGGCGGTCCGCTGTGATCAACGGTTCCGTACAGCTGCAAGGCGCTAAAGTAAAGGCGAGTGATTTGCGTGCTGGAGCGGCTCTTGTGATTGCTGGATTGATGGCAGAAGGTGTGACAGAAGTAACCGGGCTTGAGCATATTGATAGAGGATATAGCAGGCTCGTTGAAAAGCTGAGCGACATCGGCGCAGAACTTTGGCGAGAGAAGCTATCTGAAGAAGAATTAGAGCAAATAAAAAGCTGAACAATTGTTATCTGCAATTTCTTCTGTATGTGTTACAATATATATGTTAATGTGATATACGGATTAAAATTTGCAATAGTAGTACAGGAGGAAAACCAAAATGGAAAGAAGTTTATCAATGGAGCTTGTCCGTGTAACGGAGGCCGCAGCTTTAGCTTCCGCTCGCTGGATGGGACGAGGAAAGAAAAATGAGGCGGATGACGCGGCAACTTCTGCTATGCGTGACGTGTTCGATACGATCCCGATGAAAGGAACAGTTGTTATCGGTGAAGGTGAGATGGACGAGGCTCCAATGCTGTACATCGGCGAGAAACTTGGTACTGGCTACGGTCCAAGAGTGGATGTAGCTGTAGATCCCCTGGAAGGTACAAATATTGTGGCATCTGGCGGTTGGAATGCACTAGCTGTACTGGCTGTAGCTGACCATGGCAACCTCCTACATGCCCCAGATATGTATATGGACAAAATCGCAGTTGGTCCAGAAGCGGTTGGTCAAATTGATATTAATGCGTCTGTGCTTGATAATTTAAAAGCTGTCGCAAAAGCAAAAAATAAAGATATTGAGGATGTTGTAGCTACGGTATTAAACCGTCCGCGTCATGCCGAGATCATTGCGCAATTGCGCGAAGCAGGCGCCCGCATTAAATTAATTAATGACGGTGACGTGGCAGGTGCGATTAACACAGCATTTGATAAAACTGGTGTAGACATCCTATTTGGTTCTGGCGGAGCTCCAGAAGGTGTTATTGCGGCTGTAGCTTTGAAATGTCTTGGAGGAGAAATTCAAGGACGTTTACTTCCGCAAGATGAAGCTGAAATTAGACGCTGCGAAGGAATGGGACTTGATGTGAACAAAGTGCTTCGCATGGAAGATCTTGTTCGCGGTGACGATGCCATCTTTGCTGCGACAGGAGTAACGGATGGTGAGCTAATGCGCGGCGTTCAATTCAAAGGCTCTTATGGAGAAACACATTCGATCGTTATGAGAGCAAAATCTGGTACGGTTCGTTTTATCGATGGTCGCCATAGCTTAAGCAAGAAGCCAAATTTAGTCATTAAACCTTAATAGCAATCCGACAGTAGAAGCAGGAGACTCACCTGTTTCTGCTGTTTCATTTTTTGTAACCCACGATCATTACTGCGAGCAACCGCGTGTGCAACTTTTTCCTTCCTTTACAACCTATTTATTTATTGCTTCAGTCATCCCTAACAGTTAAAATAGGTATGTTTTATAAAGAACGGCTCTCTATTGTATATGGGAGAATTAAACTAAAGTGTGGTGCCAAAATGGAAGAATTAACAATATCCTATTTAGAAAATTTAAAGCTGAAAGAGCTTTATGAACTCGCGCGTACATATAAAATTTCTTACTATAGTAAATTAACAAAAAAAGAATTGATTTTCGCTATTTTAAAAGCGCGCGCGGAAGAACAAGGCTTTTTCTTCATGGAAGGCGTTTTAGAGATCATTCAATCAGAAGGCTTCGGTTTCTTGAGGCCGATCAATTACTCACCTAGCTCCGAAGATATCTATATCTCTGCTTCTCAAATTCGCCGCTTTGATTTAAGAAATGGCGATAAAGTATCTGGAAAGGTACGACCTCCTAAAGAAAATGAGCGCTATTATGGTCTTCTGCATGTAGAAGCGGTTAATGGCGATGATCCGGAAACAGCGAAAGAGCGTGTTCATTTCCCTGCACTGACTCCTTTATACCCGGACCGTCAAATCTTACTCGAAACGAACCCTAAAAATCTTTCTACTCGAATTATGGATTTAATTTCGCCTGTTGGCTTCGGTCAGCGCGGATTAATCGTTGCTCCGCCAAAAGCTGGGAAAACGATGCTGTTAAAAGAAATTGCCAACTCCATTACGACCAACCATCCGGAAGCTGAGCTGATTGTCTTATTAATTGATGAGCGCCCGGAAGAGGTAACGGACATTGAGCGTTCTGTTCAAGCAGAAGTAGTGAGCTCCACATTTGATGAAGTGCCGGAAAATCATATTAAAGTGGCCGAGCTTGTATTAGAACGTGCGATGCGCTTAGTGGAGCATAAGCGTGATGTCATCATATTGATGGATAGTATTACAAGATTGGCTCGCGCCTATAACTTGGTCATTCCTCCAAGTGGACGAACATTATCTGGAGGGATCGATCCAGCTGCTTTCCACCGTCCGAAACGCTTTTTCGGTGCGGCCCGTAATATTGAAGAAGGCGGAAGCTTAACGATTTTAGCCACAGCCCTTGTTGATACAGGTTCCCGTATGGACGATGTTATTTATGAAGAATTTAAAGGGACGGGAAATATGGAGCTTCATCTCGATCGTTCTCTTGCTGAACGCCGTATCTTCCCAGCTATTGATATTAAACGTTCCGGTACGCGTAAAGAAGAATTGCTGATCCAAAAAGAACAGCTGGAAATGATTTGGTCGATTCGCAAAACGATGTCGGATTCACCGGATCTTGCGGAAAAATTCCTTCGCCGATTGCGCCAAACGAGATCGAATGCTGATTTCATCGAGCAGCTGGTTGCGGAAATTAAAACCAATGGACCATCGAAACGAATTTTATAATTCCTAATTGATTTTTATTTATAGGCTTGTTATAATGTTGAGGTGTGTTTAGTAATTAAGTTCGGTGTTTTTCTTTGCCGGACTTCGTATATACTTACTCTGTTTCGAAATGATTCAGGGCGGAAGGAGATGACAAGAATGAAAGCAGGAATTCATCCAAATTACAAAAAAGTAATGGTAAAATGCGCATGCGGAAACGAGTTTGAAACTGGTTCTGTAAACGAGGAAATCAAAGTTGAGGTTTGCTCTGAGTGCCATCCATTCTATACTGGTCGCCAAAAATTCGCTGATGCTGGCGGACGTGTTGACCGTTTCAACAAAAAATACGGCATCAAGAACTAATGAAGTCAAAAAGACAGGCAAGGAGTTAACAATTAACTGCTTGCCTTTTTTTTGTACGTTGAACGATGAAAGTGGGGTTTTTCTTTCATGTATGTAATGAAACAAACTGGGTGGTTAGAAGTCATTTGTGGAAGTATGTTCTCCGGAAAGTCGGAGGAGCTGATTCGTCGTGTCCGTCGTGCTCAATTTGCTAAACAAAAGATTATGGTATTTAAACCGGCCATTGATAACCGTTATAGCGAGGAATCGGTGGTGTCTCACAATGGTTCATCTGTGATGGCCAAACCGATTCAAAACAGTGCAGCCATTTTAGCCGAAGTGACGTCTGATATAGATATAGTAGCAATAGATGAAGCGCAGTTTTTTGATGATGAAATTACGAAGGTAGCCCAAACGTTAGCGAATCAAGGACATCGAGTAGTCTTAGCAGGTTTGGATCAAGATTTTCGCGGGGAGCCATTTGGTCCTATGCCTGCTTTAATGGCAGCAGCGGAGCTAGTTACGAAATTGCAAGCGGTTTGTGCTGTTTGCGGGTCACCAGCTAGCCGCACGCAGCGCTTAATTAATGGACAACCTGCTAAATATGACGATCCAGTCATTTTAGTCGGTGCATCGGAGAGTTATGAACCGCGCTGCCGCCATCATCATGAAGTGCCTAAAGCTGTTCATCACCTAGAGAAAAAATAATTCGAAGTCGGATAAACCTCCTTTAAACAGGTCAACCTAAGCGTAAAGGAGGTTTTTTTATGCGCTTTTTTCTGATGGCTATATTGTTAGCATTTGCTTTAGGTGCGTGTGGAGATAAACAAGCTTCACAAGAAAGCTGGAATGAAAACAAGAATGGAAAAGAGTTTGCCCCTGACAAATTGACGAAAACGCGAGCAGATGAAGCGAAGCAAGATGATCCAGTCAACACGAATCAAAATCCGAACTTTTTAGATTTATCACCAAACCAGCCAACTCGAGGCACAGACATTGACCACGCTCGCGATGTCATTAAGCGCTTTACCCCATACGAACCAGGATCAGTATGGATTAACGGCAATAAGATGAGAGTCACTGTGCATCAAAAACAAGGTCGCCGCTACACAGATGACGAAGCAAAAGAAGCCTACAAAAGCCTAGTGGCTGCCCTGCCAAGATACAAAATCGACATGGTGATCAAATAAATCCCCGCCTTTTTCAGCTCGGCTGAAAAAGGTTTTTTCGATGTTCGAGCGCCTTCCGCATTTCGTGTTGTCTAGCTCCGCCTCCTAGACACTCGAGTCAAATAACCTGTCGCTTGCAAGACTGTCGTCTTTCCAGCGCCAGAACATTTGCTTGTCGTGTCTGAACAGTCGGCTCCGCATTTCGTGTTGTCCAGCTGCAGGCGCCAGCGACTAGTGTACTTCCGCCATCCTCCTTACGATAAGTCAACATCGATTCACTGTCGTTCATCGTGCTTCCTTTATCTCATACGGCTGGCTGCAGTCCATACGTCGCTAAACGGCGCCTTCCGCATTTCGTGTTGTCCTGTTTTTTTTGATATTATATAATAGTAACATTATGGACGAATAGTTGAGGTGACGTTATGTTTGATCGGTTGCAGGCGGTTGAGGACCGTTATGATAAGTTAAATGAGCTTTTGAGTGATCCGGAGATTGTGAATGATCCGAAGAAGCTTAGAGATTATTCGAAGGAACAATCAGATATCCAAGAAACGGTTGAAGTGTATCGTGAGTATAAGGAAGCGAAGTCGCAATATCAAGATGCGAAGGCGATGCTCGAAGAGAAATTGGATGCGGACATGCGCGAAATGGTCAAAGAAGAGATGCATGAGTTAGAGGCTCGTTTAGAAGTATATGAAGAGCAATTGAAAATTTTGTTGATCCCGAAAGACCCGAATGATGACAAAAACGTTATTATGGAGATTCGCGGAGCCGCAGGTGGAGATGAAGCGGCTTTATTTGCTGGCGACCTTTATCGGATGTATAGCCGTTATGCAGAGGCGCAAGGTTGGAAAACGGAAGTCATTGAAGCGAGCCCGACTGGATTAGGCGGCTATAAAGAGATTATTTTTATGATTAACGGAAAAGGCGCTTTTTCAAAAATGAAGTTTGAAAATGGAGCGCATCGTGTGCAACGCGTACCAGAAACAGAATCTGGCGGGCGTATTCATACATCAACAGCAACGGTTGCTTGTTTGCCGGAAGCAGAAGATGTGGAAGTAGAGATTCATGAAAAAGATATTCGAGTAGATACGTTTGCATCGAGCGGACCAGGAGGGCAAAGTGTTAATACAACAATGTCTGCTGTTCGCTTAACCCATATTCCAACAGGTACGGTTGTTTCATGTCAGGATGAGAAATCACAAATCAAAAATAAAGAGAAGGCGATGAAAGTCCTTCGTGCCCGCGTATATGATAAGTTTCAACAGGAAGCTCAAGCCGAGTATGACGCGCAACGTAAATCGGCTGTCGGTTCCGGTGATCGCTCTGAACGTATTCGCACGTATAATTTCCCGCAAAACCGTGTGACAGATCACCGAATCGGCTTAACGATTCAAAAGCTGGATCAAATTTTAGAAGGCAAGCTAGACGAAGTGCTTAATGCATTAATTATGGAAGAGCAATCGTCCAAGCTTGAAAACTTAGAGGATTAAGCCTTGACAAAAAAAGTATATGAAGCCCTCAATTGGGCTTCTTCTTTTTTAACGGAGCATAAGCGGGATGCAAACGCGGGTGAGATTCTGTTGCAGCATGTGTTAAAGATGAGCCGTTCAGAGCTTTTGGCGAACTTGCATGCTCACTTAACAGCACAGCAAGAGGAGCAATGGATTGAAAAAGTGAAAAAGCATGCGCAAGGAGTGCCGATTCAGCATATGATCGGAACGGAGGAGTTTTACGGTAGAGTCTTTCAAGTGAACCCTCATGTGCTGATCCCTCGCCCAGAAACGGAAGAGCTGATCTGGTATGCATTGAAAAGAATCAAACAATATTTTCCGGAGAACGAACCGTTAACGATGGCGGATATCGGGACAGGCAGCGGGATTATTGCGATTACGATGAAATTAGAACAGCCGGATTTGACGGTGTATGCGGTAGATGTATCAGAAACAGCGCTTGAAACAGCGAAAACCAACGGAAAAATGTTACAAGCAGATGTAAATTGGCTGCATGGAGATTTATTAAATCCGCTTATAGAAGCCGGCATTCAATTAGACCTGTTGTTGTCTAACCCGCCATATATTCCTCTGTCGGATAAAACGGAGTTATCCACAGTCGTGGTGGATCATGAACCGCATCTTGCTTTGTTTGGTGGAGAAGATGGGCTTGATTTGTATCGTCGTTTTTGTGAACAGCTTCCGTATGTATTGAAAGAAAAAGCCATCGTTGGCTTTGAAGTAGGAGCTGGACAAGGAGTCGCGGTGCAACAGCTATTGCAACAAACATTTCCGAAAGCATCTGTTCAAGTCGAAAATGATATTAACGGCAAAGATCGCATGGTATTTTTGCAAATGTGATAGATACATTGTTTAAGTTTTTCCTAACCTGGACAGAATGGTAGGCAGGAGGGGAAAACGATGAACAAATTAGTAGCTGGACTTTATTTATTCACATTATCCATTGCCACGATTATTAGTTTATATATACCAGAGCAAGCCGCTCAAGCCGATGAACCAGTGATTATTCCAAAAGAGGCGATTCGGTTGCGGATTTTAGCAAACAGCGATCAAGCAAAAGATCAGCAATTAAAACGAAGAATTAGAGATGACGTCAATCAAGAGATTACGAAATGGGTGGCACATATTGATTCATTGCCGAAAGCCCGTCAATTATTAAAAGAAAAGTTGCCTGAAATACAGGAAATTGCATTAAAAAGAGCAAGAAAAGAAGGGTCAACCGAAGCGATTAAGGTAGAATTTGGCCAGGCGAAGTTTCCGACGAAATTATACGGCAATTTCTTATACCCAGCTGGTGAATATGAAGCCATCATTATTACGATTGGGGAAGGGCAGGGAGCCAATTGGTGGTGCGTCCTTTATCCGCCGCTTTGCTTTGTCGACTTTTCTAATGGAATGGCTGTTAGTCCTGGTGTAGAGGAACCAATCGAAGCGGAAAAAGAGAAGAAGCCTTCTGTAAAGAAAGAGGCGGAAGAGGAACCCGAAATGAAACAAGAAGAAAAAGAAGCTCCCGTATACGCTGAGGGAGAAGAAGAAACACCAAAAATAAAATTTATGCTTGTCGAAATGTTTAAAGATAAAAAGTAACGGGAAAAAAATCGACGAATTTCCCCAAAAAGTTATTCACATGTTGATAGAAAGAAGAGTAATTTTATCATTTTTCAGAAAACTATCCACATTTGTCCACAGAGTTATGCACATTATCTAAAAAACTATCCACAGTTTGTGTATAACTCTGGTGGGTTTGTGAATAGAGTGTGAGAAATATAGCGGAAAATGCAGAAATGAAAAAGGTGAGCAAAAATGAAAACAGTTTATTGGGATGTGGATAAAAATGTGGATGACGATCATATTTATCCACAAGTAAAAGAAGCGGCTGAGTTATTAATAAATAATGAAGTTGTAGCTTTTCCGACAGAAACGGTCTATGGTTTAGGAGCGAATGCTTGCTCAAATGAAGCCACAGCTAAAATTTTTGCAGCAAAGGGCCGGCCAAGTGACAATCCGCTTATTGTTCACATCGCTGATCAGCAGCAATTGCAACAGCTGGTGGAACAAATACCAAGCCAAGCTGACAAGTTAATGACGGCGTTTTGGCCTGGGCCATTGACGCTTATTTTTAAGAAAAAACAAGGAGTGCTTGCGGACAATGTTACGGCTGGATTAGAAACAGTGGCCATTCGCATGCCGGATCATCCGCTTGCTCTGCAGCTGATTCGCGCGTCACAGTTGCCATTAGCGGCTCCGAGTGCCAATCGTTCGGGCAAACCAAGTCCGACTTCAGCGAAGCATGTATTAGATGATTTGGATGGCCAAGTAGCGGGAATTCTTGACGGCGGTGAAACGGGTGTGGGGGTTGAGTCCACAGTGGTAGATTGCACGACAGAAATTCCTGTGATTTTGCGACCGGGCGGCATTACGAAGGAGGAGCTTGAAGCTGTTGTTGGCGAAGTCCTTCTTGATCCCGCATTAAAAAATGTGAACGAACGCCCGAAATCTCCGGGAATGAAATATAAGCACTATGCGCCGAATGCACCGATGATTTTACTAGATGGCAGCCGTGAATGGATTCAGCAGCAAATCAATGACGAGCGGGCCCAAGGCAAAAAAGTCGGTTTGTTAACAACGGAAGAAGACGCATCGTTCTACGAGGCAGATACGATTTTGCCATGCGGCAGCCGCCTCGATTTAACGACAGTCGCCCACTCGCTGTATGATGTTCTTCGTGCTTTTAATGACATGAAGGTAGAGGTGATTTTTTCCGAAGTCTTTCCGTATGAAGGCGTGGGGCTTGCGGTGATGAATCGATTAGAAAAAGCCGCTTCCCACCAGTGGCGCAAACAGAAAGAAAGCTAACTCTGATACGAAGGGGTCTGGCATCTGAACCTATATTTCTGCAAGTGAGTGAACTATAGCTGTTCAGTGTCAGGCCTCTTTTTGCTCGATAAAAATACTTCAACATAGTTAGTTGAAAAAGCAGCAAATAGCATAGTTCTCTTTCTCTTTTGCATATGTTTGAGAAAAGGCACGTCCAAAAGAGAAGGAAGTGAATGAGAGAATGGGTGAAGTTTTGACATTGACAATGATGGCGTTAGCTTTAGGAATGGATGCTTTTTCAGCTAGTTTAAGTCTCGGGATGGCCTCGATTCGATTGAAGTGGATCTTTTACATAGGGATCGCCGTTGGAGCCCTGCATGTTGGATTTCCGCTTATTGGAATGGCAGCAGGAAGAATACTCTCTCATACGTTCGGAGAAATTGCTCATACGGTGGGCGGAATTTTATTAATGATCGCGGGTATTCAAATGATATTATCTGTACTAAAAAAGGAAGAGGAGGAACGATCGATTCCATCCGGATGGAGTTTACTGTTGTTTGCTATCGTTGTTAGTCTCGATAGTTTTTCAGTTGGGTTAACTCTTGGGATTTATGGCGCACGAGCGATTGTTGTATTATCTCTTTTCGGTGGGATTGCTGCTGCATTAACTTGGAGCGGGCTGTTAATCGGCAAAAAAACGAAAGGATTGCTTGGCCCCTATAGCGAAGCATTTGGCGGATGCATCTTATTAATATTCGGAATGAAATTATTATTTCCGATCTAAAGATAGAAATGGTGATTTTTCACTCGTTGAATGGAATGAAAAAATGTATAAAACGAACGTTTGTGTTTATTAAAAAGAAGCTTAGATCTTTTTTCCCTCTTTGGACAAAATCTTATATAATAGGAGAAAAGGTAGTGAAGAAGAGAGGGATATAAAGGTGAAGGTTCTATTTATATGCACAGGAAACACGTGTAGAAGTCCAATGGCTGAAGCGCTGTTAAAGCATAAGCGTCCTCAATGGGAAGTAAAATCAGCAGGGATCTTTGCTGCAGATGGGAGTGTGGCATCCGAGCATACAAGACATGTATTGGCAGAACAAAATATTCCGATCAATCATATTTCCCAATCAATATCAAAAGAATTAGTTCATTGGGCGGACATTATTTTGACGATGACCGTTTCTCATGAACAGATGCTTCTCTCTTATTTTCCGGAATTAACGGCGAAAACTCATGTGTTGAAGCGCTATGTCACTGGAAGTTCGGGGGATGTTCAAGATCCGTTTGGCGGTTCGCTTGAACAGTATCGCTCCACCTATAAAGAGTTAGATCAATTGATTGATCAGTTCATTGAACATCTGCCCAGCGAGCTAGAATAGTGTCTATTCAGGAAGGAGCAACTATGGAAAAGCATAATCAGGCATCATTTGGCATAAGAAAGAAACTAGTGTTAATCGTTACAGCTTTAGCCATTATTACTTATACCACAAGCGGTTTTTTTATTTATTACTTATACCCGATGTTTTTTTCTGGCATGAACGAAGTGCTGTTTACAGTCGTTACTTTATTAATGGGAATTATGTGGTCTGGTATTCTTGCTTATATTGTTGCAGGCTATTTTGTCAAACCGTTGCAGCGGTTAGAAGCAGCTGCACTTGAAGCGGCTACTGGCAATATTGAACAAGATGTCGAGTTGCCGAATAGCCAAGATGAAATTCGTTCATTAGCGCAAGCCTTTAATAAGATGCTCGCTAATTTAAGAGAAATGGTTCACAGTATTGATAACAACTTTGCCCTGACAAATGAAAGTGTGCAGCTCATTTCGCAACAAGCGGCGACCGCTTCGCAAAAGGCGGAAGAGATTTTTCGCACAGTAGATGAGATTTCAGCCGGGGCTGAAAATTCAGCCATCGCGATTCAATCGACCGCGGAATCGGTAGAGGATGTGACACATTTAGCGGGAGAGGTGCAGCGAAAAGCGCAAGCATCCGCTGTTCAGGCAGAAGAAATGGTTCGTGATCTTCAAGAAAGCAAGGAAGTATTTGAATCGCTTATTTCAGGGATGGAAAGAGTATCCTATGAAAATGAACATTCGTTGCGGGCGGTGCGAGGATTAGAAGAAAATGCTCGTAAAGTCGGAGATATTATTCAATTGGTAGGGGCGATTGCCGAGCAAACGAACTTGTTGGCGTTAAACGCGTCCATTGAAGCAGCGCGAGCCGGTGAACATGGGAAAGGATTTGCTGTCGTGGCAGAAGAAGTTCGCAAGCTAGCGGATGAGAGCGGGAAAGCTGTCCAAGGAACTTCTGAGCTGATTCAACAAATGCAGCAGCAAGTGGATCAAGTGGTGCAGCAAATTTCCTCTCAAGTGGAAAGTGTGACTGATGAAGTGCAGAAAGGCTCACAAGCGAATGCAGCCATTGAGATGATGACGGACAAAATTCTTGTTGTGGCCGAAGATGTGCACACCATTGCCGCTTTAGTGGATCAGCAAATGGAAAGCATTGAATTGACATCTAGGCAGTCCCAAGAAGTAGCGGCTATTGCTGAAGAAACGTCAGCAGGCGCGTTAGAAGTCACACGGGCGACAAAAGATCAAACGAAAGTGATGAGCCAGATTGAAGAAGTCATCTTACAGCTGAAAGCGCAAGCGGATGAATTAAAGTCAACGATTACTCGTTTTCGTTTGTAATAGCGTGTCGCGCTCTTGCTCGAGCTATCGTTCTGTGACACAATAAAAGAAAGCACGTATTGGAAAGGGGATTGTATGATGAAAGTAGCTATTGCTTCGGATCATGGTGGAGTAAATATTCGCAAGGAAATAACGAATTTATTAGAAGAGCTTGGCATTGAATTTGAGGATTTTGGCTGTGACTGCCAAACATCTGTGGATTATCCAGATTATGCACTTCCAGTAGCGGAAAAGGTCGCAAACGGTGAATTTGACCGTGGGATTCTAATTTGTGGAACAGGAATTGGCATGAGCATTGCGGCGAACAAAGTAAAAGGTATTCGCTGTGCGCTTGTTCACGACTTATTCAGCGCTAAAGCAACGAGAGAACATAATGACAGCAATATGCTGGCGATGGGAGAACGCGTCATCGGCCCTGGGCTAGCTCGTGAAATCGCTAAAGTTTGGTTAACGACAGAATATGAAGGCGGTCGTCATGAAAACCGCGTCGGCAAAATTAAAGCGTACGAACAACAATAAGACGAGGTGACAAGCGATGTTGTTAGAACAGTGGGAACAGGATTTGCACCAGCTTTTACAAGAATTTCAGCAACAAGCGAATCTTCATCCAGGTCAAGTCGTTGTCGTCGGCTGCTCTACTTCTGAGATTGCTGGCGAAAAAATTGGCACAGCAGGCACATTAGACATTGCTGAAATGGTATATCGTCAAGTGAAAACATGGGCGGACGAGCATGGTGTTCATCTGGCCTTTCAATGTTGTGAACATTTAAATCGCGCCCTAGTCGTTGATCGAGAACTACTAGAACGCGCGGCTCTTGAGGAAGTAGCTGTTATCCCCGTTCGGCAAGCGGGCGGTTCTATGGCAGCCTATGCTTATGCGCAACAATCTAACCGTGTAGTTGTCGAGTATATTAAAGCGGATGCGGGCATTGATATTGGCGATACGCTGATCGGTATGCATTTAAAACATGTTGCGGTTCCACTGCGTGCAAGCGTGAAACAAGTAGGACATGCTCACGTCACCATGGCGAAAACGCGACCGAAGTTAATTGGCGGTGCACGAGCAGTTTATGAAAAAACGAATATAAACGAAAGTTGTACTAGCTAATGTTAGGAAATGACCGGCTTTTTTTAGGAAAGTCGGTTATTTTTATAAAAAAATTCGTTAATTCATTTGAAAGATTGAAAAAACATGGTAGAATGTAAGAGAATTTATAAAGGTACTACATACAGTTGGAAAAAATAAGTCCTATACTCGGAAGGGGATTGAAAATGAGCAAACTTCAAGTTCAAGATGCAGCAGTTTTTGCAGCGATCCAAGATGAATTAAAACGTCAACAAACGAAAATCGAGTTAATTGCTTCTGAAAACTTTGTTAGTGAAGCCGTGATGGAAGCACAAGGTTCTGTATTAACGAATAAATATGCGGAAGGTTATCCGGCGAAGCGTTACTACGGCGGCTGTGAGCATGTAGATGTTGTGGAAAATTTAGCTCGTGACCGTGCGAAAGAAATTTTCGGCGCTGAGCATGCGAACGTGCAGCCTCATTCTGGCGCACAAGCGAACATGGCTGTTTATTTCACGATTTTAGAACATGGCGATACAGTTCTTGGGATGAATCTTTCTCACGGAGGCCATTTAACACACGGTAGCCCAGTAAACTTCAGCGGTGTGCAATATAACTTCATCGAGTATGGCGTCGATAAAGATACACAAATGATCGATTATGAAGATGTGCGTCAAAAAGCTATCGACAACAAGCCAAAATTAATCGTTGCCGGTGCGAGCGCTTATCCTCGCGCGATTGATTTCGCAAAATTCCGTGAAATCGCTGATGAGGTAGGCGCTTACTTAATGGTTGATATGGCGCATATTGCTGGCCTTGTTGCAGCAGGTCTTCATCAAAATCCGGTACCATATGCCGATTTCGTCACAACAACGACTCATAAAACACTTCGCGGTCCTCGCGGCGGTATGATTCTTTGTAAAGAAGAGTTTGCGAAGAAAATCGACAAAGCGATTTTCCCTGGTATCCAAGGTGGTCCATTAATGCATGTCATCTCAGCGAAAGCTGTAGCATTTGGCGAAGCTTTAGATCCAAGCTTTAAAGAATATGCACAAAACATTATCGACAATGCGAAGCGTTTAGGTGAAGGGCTAGCAAAAGAAGGCATCCAGCTTGTATCAGGCGGCACGGATAACCACCTTTTATTAATCGACCTGCAATCTCTTGGCTTAACAGGAAAAGTAGCGGAACATGTACTTGATGAAGTCGGTATCACAGCCAATAAAAACACGATCCCATTTGATCCGCAAAGCCCGTTTGTTACAAGCGGTATTCGTATCGGAACAGCAGCGGTCACTTCTCGCGGCTTTGATTTAGAAGCAATGGACGAAGTAGCTTCTATTATTGCGGACACGTTGAAAAATCACGAAGATGAAGCGACATTACAAAAATCTAGACAGCGTGTAGCAGACTTAACAGCAAAATACCCATTATATCAATAAACACTTTAAGCACCCGGTTGTACTCGGGTGTTTTTTTGTACTATAATAATGAAAAATGTATAAACGCTGTCTGCTGCTTATGCGGTTTTTTTTTGCCGTTCACGCGATAGCTGCTAATTGAGCATTTTTGGTACATATAAGATAAGGGAGCGATTACTTTGGCAAAAGTATATGTGTTTGACCATCCATTAATTCAGCACAAATTAACAATGATTCGTGATAAAAATACAGGAACAAAAGAATTTCGTGAGCTTGTAGACGAAATTGCCACACTTATGGCGTTTGAAATTACACGTGACTTGCCTTTACAAGAAGTTAGCATCGAGACGCCTGTTTGTGAAGCTAATACAAAAGTGTTAGCAGGGAAAAAATTAGGCATTGTCCCGATTTTACGTGCCGGTATTGGTATGGTAGAAGGGGTATTAAAACTGATTCCTGCAGCGAAAGTGGGACATGTTGGCTTGTATCGTGATCCGAAAACATTAACGCCGGTTGAATATTATGTGAAGCTTCCTTCCGATGTGGAAGAGCGCGACTTTATCGTTGTTGATCCGATGCTTGCAACGGGAGGTTCCGCTGTTGAAGCGATCAACTCTTTAAAGAAACGCGGTGCGAAAAACGTGAAATTTATGTGCTTAGTCGCTGCGCCTGAAGGAGTAGAAGCAATGAAAGAAGCGCACCCGGATGTGGATATTTACATCGCTGCTTTAGATGAGAAACTAAATGAAAAAGGCTATATTGTACCAGGTTTAGGAGATGCAGGAGACCGCTTGTTCGGAACAAAATAATTAAAAGGTAGGTACATGTAAAATGAATCGCCCAATTAAAGTGATGACGATTTTCGGCACGCGGCCGGAAGCCATTAAAATGGCGCCGCTTGTTCTTGAATTACAAAAGCACCCGGAACATTTTGAATCAATTGTGACGGTAACAGCCCAACATCGTCAAATGCTGGACCAAGTTCTTGAAATCTTTAACGTAAAACCAGACTACGACTTAAATATCATGAAAGATCGCCAAACACTCATTGATGTGACGACGCGTGGGTTAGAAGGTCTAGATCGTGTCATGAAAGAAGTGAAGCCGGATATCGTGCTTGTTCACGGTGATACGACCACAACGTTTATTGCCAGCTTAGCTGCTTTTTACAACCAAATTGCTGTCGGCCATGTAGAAGCCGGACTGCGCACTTGGAATAAATACTCTCCATTCCCAGAGGAGATGAATCGCCAGCTGACAGGTGTGATCGCTGACCTTCACTTCTCACCAACAGATCAAGCAGAACGCAATTTGTTAAATGAAGATAAAAAGGCAGAAACCATTTTCGTCACAGGAAATACAGCGATTGATGCGTTGAAAACAACGGTGAAAGAAGAATATAGCCATGAAGTACTTGAGCGTATTGGCAATGATCGTCTTGTGCTGATGACAGCTCACCGCCGTGAAAACCTTGGACAGCCGATGCGCAATATGTTCTCAGCAATTAAGCGCCTTGTACAGGAAAACAGTGACATTCAAGTCGTATATCCAGTGCATTTAAATCCAGCGGTTCGTGAAATTGCTGACGAAATCCTTGGCAATGACCCGCGCATTCATTTAATTGAGCCGCTTGATGTCATTGATTTCCATAACTTTGCCTCAAGAGCGCACCTGATTTTAACCGATTCTGGCGGAGTGCAAGAAGAAGCACCGTCACTTGGTGTACCGGTTCTTGTGCTGCGTGATACAACCGAGCGTCCAGAAGGAATTGAAGCAGGTACGTTGAAGCTTGCGGGTGTCGAAGAAGAAACGATTTACCAATTGGCAACAGAACTATTAACGAACGAAGTAGAATACGAGAAAATGGCGAAAGCCTCTAACCCGTATGGTGATGGCGAAGCCTCTCGCCGCATTTGCGAAGCAATCCGTTACTACTTCAAAGCAACAGATCAAAAACCAGAACGATTCTAACTTTAAACTTCAGCCAGCTGATCATCTTTCAGCTGGCTTTTTCATCTGGAAAAAATAAAAGTCGAAAAAAACTCCTGACCATTATTTATGTTAAAAAGAATGTTCGGAAATAGCGATGGAAAAAAGTCGCGTTTCTTCTATATTATAAGAAAAACTTATAACAATCCCTAATTTTTGATCATTTTGTGAAAAATCCGTTACAAATTGTGATCTTTTTCACTCTAAACACATTGACATTGAAAAACCCCTATTGTATGCTAACAAAGGGTAAGGAACAAACCATTGTAAACGTTTTTGCAATGTCAATCAAGTAAACCATTCGAGAGATGAGGTGTTTTCGCGTGAAACGAAAAAGCCCTTTCCGAGCAATGGCCTTGTACAGTTCCATTCTAGCGCAGCTCACCGGTTCGATCCTCATTGGACTATTCGCCGGACGCTGGCTTGACGGAAAATGGAACACCGACCCACTTTGTATGATTATTGGACTGCTATTGGGTTTAACCATTGGCATTTTTTTAATGTTCCAATCAGTCCGCTATTTTAATTCGGGAGATTAATTTGTTATGCCGGTACTCCAGCACACATTTTCAAGGCACCGAAAGTACATAATCTACTTGCTCTCCATTTTCGTCTTCTGCTGGGGAATTACGCCCTATAAGCCTGTATTCGCAGGCCTCATCCTTGGGACAAGCATAAGTTTTTTCAACCATTGGTTAATGGTGCATCGAATGAACCGTTTTAGCGATGCAATAGATAAAGGTGAGAAAGCGAAATCACTCGGTACTTTATCTAGAATGGCTTCAGCAGGATTAGCTGCGCTCATTGCTTTGCGCTATCCTGAGCACATCCATATCATTTTCACAGTTTTGGGATTAATGACATCCTATATTGTCATTATGATAGATTTTTTCATTCATTTTTTAATAAAAAATAAAACCGGGGAAGAGAGGTGAAAAAAGTTGCATCATAAAAATCCAACGTTTACATGGGAAGTTTTTGATGGCTTTTCACTGACATTTAACTTAGCCAACATGTTAATGATTACAGTGGCTAGTGTGATTGTCTTTCTTATTGCAGTCATCTCTACAAGAAAGCTAGCCATGAAGCCTACAGGGTTACAAAACTTTTTTGAGTGGATCATGGACTTCGTAAAAGGGATTATCCAAAGCAATATGGACTGGAAAACAGGGGGACGCTTTCATGCCCTTGGATTAACACTATTCCTTTACATTGCGATATCCAACTTTTTGGGACTTCCATTTTCAGTCGTATATAATGACACGCTTTGGTGGAAATCACCAACAGCAGATCCAGTTATTACATTAACACTTGCTGCAATGGTTGTTGGTTTAAGTCATTATTATGGAATTAAAATGAAAGGCTTCAGCGAATATGGGAAGGACTTCTTCCGTCCGATGGGATTCTTATTCCCATTGAAAATCGTTGAGGAGTTTGCCAACACGCTCACTCTTGGTCTCCGGCTTTACGGAAACATCTTCGCAGGTGAGATTCTGTTAGGTTTACTAGCAGGAAGCTTAGCAACAGGAGTAGGCGGTACAATTGCCGCGGTGATTCCAACACTTGCTTGGCAAGGATTCTCAGTATTTATCGGTGGAATCCAAGCGTTTATCTTTACTATGTTAACAATGGTTTATATGGCCCACAAAGTGAGTCAAGACCATTAATTATAATTAGTTCATTTTCATGAACAGAACTATGTAAAAAATATTTTATTCATACATTAAAAGGAGGAAGTTTTACAATGACAGGTTCAATTGGTCTATTAGCAGCAGCAATTGCAATTGGTTTAGCAGCACTTGGTGCAGGTATTGGTAACGGTTTAATCGTTTCAAAAACAGTTGAGGGTATCGCTCGTCAACCAGAAGCTCGCGGTATGCTTCAAACAACAATGTTTATCGGGGTTGCGTTAGTTGAGGCGATTCCTATCATCGCAGTAGTTATCGCATTCATGGTTCAAGGTCAATAATAATTAAAAGATACGACTACCTAGACATTGTTATAAGAAAGGTTGCTACATAAATAAGCAAGCTTTGTATATGTTTATTAGTTTGGTCGTGAAAGCTCGATCATAAAAATAGCGGAAGGTGTTATCTTTAACACTAGAAGCTAAATTATATTTCGGGATTTTGTTCCAAATGGCGAAGATCATTCCAAGCGAACCTTCGCCATTCCTTTATGTTCAATCTTGAAAAAGCATTTCGTTTAATAGAATCTTCTCTATTTAAGAGGGGATGGAGACTCTTGAAGGGAGTGAAGTAGGCGTGTTAGCAAACGCATTTGTACTTGGTTCGTCTACCGGGGTTAACTACGGAGACATTTTGTTCCAATTAGTAATGTTTATCGTTTTACTTGCGTTGATTAAAAAATTCGCCTGGGGTCCACTTATGGGGATCATGCAACAGCGTGAACAACATATTGCCTCAGAAATCGAAGCGGCTGAAAAAAGTCGTGTAGAAGCTAATAAATTATTAGATGAAACACGTGCTGAATTAAAAGCATCTCGCCAAGAAGCACAATCAATTATTGAAAATGCGAAAAAAATCGGCGACGATCAAAAGAACGAAATCATCGCGGCTGCTCGTGCAGAAGCAGAGCGTTTGAAAGAATCTGCGAAGATGGAAATCGAACAGCAGAAAGAACAAGCGTTGGCAGCTGTTCGCGAACAAGTCGCCTCACTTTCTGTTTTAATTGCTTCTAAAGTAATTGAAAAAGAATTGAGTGCAGCAGATCAAGAAAAATTAATCAACGAGTATATTAAAGAGGCAGGGGAAGAGCGATGAGTAACTCTGTAGTCGCTAAGCGCTATGCGTTAGCTCTTTTCCAAATCGCCAAAGAACAACAGCAACTAGATGCAATTGAGGAAGAACTGCGTGTAGTGAAAGCCGTATTTACGGAAAGCAAAGAACTTCTTCCTTTGTTACAATCACCGAAAATGACGATCCAACAAAAGAAAGATCTTCTGAAGTCAGCATTCGCAAACGCTTCATCTTATACTGTCAATCTGTTGATGCTTTTAACAGAGCGTCACCGTGAGATTTACATTACGGATGTTGTGGATGCGTATATTCAGCTGGCAAACGAAGAGCGCGGATTGGCAGAAGCAACAGTGGTATCTGTTCGTCCATTAACGGAGACAGAAGAAGCTTCTATTTCTGCTCAATTCGCCAAAAAAGTTGGCAAGCAGTCATTGAAAATTACCAATGAAGTAGATGCTAATTTGTTAGGTGGACTAAAAGTGCGCATCGGCAACCGTATTTATGACGGCAGTGTTCGAGGCAAACTCGATCGTCTACAACAGCAATTAGTTGTTCAATCATAAGTTGTACGTATTTAATTAAACTAAATTGAAATGAGAAAAAAATTTCTCTTTGACCACTAATATATGAGGGGTGAAATTCATGAGCATCAAAGCTGAAGAAATCAGTGCGCTGATTAAAAAGCAGATTGAAAACTTCCAGTCCGATATGAAAGTAAGCGATGTTGGTACAGTTATCCAAATTGGTGACGGTATCGCTCGTGCTCATGGCCTCGACAACGTCATGGCTGGAGAACTTCTAGAGTTCTCAACTGGTGTCATGGGTATGGCACAAAACTTGGAAGAAAACAACGTAGGTATCGTTATCCTTGGACCTTACAAAGATATTCGTGAAGGTGATGAAGTTCGTCGTACTGGACGCATCATGGAAGTTCCAGTAGGGGAAGAATTAATCGGACGCGTTGTTAACTCTCTAGGACAGCCGGTTGACGGTCTTGGCCCAATTAACACAACAAAAACACGTCCAATCGAGAGCCCAGCAACAGGGGTTATGGATCGTAAATCCGTTCATGAACCATTACAAACTGGTATTAAAGCGATTGACGCTCTTGTACCAATCGGTCGTGGACAACGTGAATTGATCATCGGTGACCGCCAAACAGGTAAAACATCTGTAGCGATCGATACAATTCTTAACCAAAAAGATCAAGATATGGTTTGTATCTATGTAGCCATCGGACAAAAAGAATCTACTGTTCGTAATGCAGTAGAAACTCTTCGTAAACATGGCGCATTAGATTACACAATCGTAGTTACAGCATCTGCATCACAACCAGCTCCAATGTTATTCCTTGCTCCTTATGCTGGGGTAACAATGGGTGAAGAATTCATGTTCAACGGCAAGCACGTTCTGATTGTATATGATGATTTATCAAAACAAGCAGCAGCATACCGTGAACTTTCACTATTACTACGCCGTCCTCCAGGTCGTGAAGCTTACCCTGGTGACGTTTTCTACTTGCACTCTCGCTTACTAGAGCGTGCGGCGAAATTAAATGACACATTAGGTGCAGGTTCAATCACTGCTCTTCCATTCGTTGAAACACAAGCGGGCGATATCTCTGCTTACATTCCGACGAACGTTATCTCAATCACTGACGGACAAATCTTCTTACAGTCTGACCTATTCTTCTCAGGTGTACGTCCTGCGATCAATGCTGGTCTTTCTGTATCACGTGTAGGTGGATCCGCTCAAATTAAAGCGATGAAGAAGGTTGCTGGTACACTTCGTCTAGACTTAGCAGCATACCGCGAACTAGAAGCATTTGCTCAGTTCGGTTCTGACCTTGATAAAGCAACTCAAGCAAAACTAAACCGTGGTGCGCGTACAGTTGAAGTATTAAAGCAAGACTTGAACAAACCGCTTAAGGTGGAAAAACAAGTTGTTATTCTTTATGCATTAACTCGTGGACACTTAGATGATATTCCTGTAGGAGATATCCGTCGTTTTGAAGATGAGTTATTAAGCTGGTTAGATCACAACCACACAAATGTGTTAGAACATATTCGCACAACGAAAGAGCTTGCTTCTGATGACGAAATGAAAGCAGCAATCAACGAGTTCAAAAAGACGTTTGCGAAATCTGAATAATTTTTCGGAATCATTGAAAGTGGGAAAGGGTCGTGAACGATCCGCCCCTTTCATTACTTCTAACATTAAAAAGGGTGGTGAGAACCAGTGGCATCGTTACGCGATATAAAGACTCGGATTACTTCTACTAAAAAGACGAGCCAAATCACAAAAGCGATGGAAATGGTTTCCGCTTCTAAATTAAACCGTGCAGAAACAAATGCTAAGAAATTTGTTCCTTACATGGATAAAATTCAGGAAGTGGTCGCATCCATTGCTCTTGGAAGCAAAGATGTAACACATCCGATGCTAACCTCCCGCCCCGTTAAGAAAACCGGGTATTTGGTTATTACCTCAGACCGTGGTTTGGCGGGAGCATATAACAGCAGCATTCTTCGCCTTGTCAATAACTTGATTCAAGAGCGCCATAAATCAACAGATGAGTATGTGATCATCGCCATTGGTCGTATGGGCCGT
This sequence comes from Bacillus sp. REN10, assembly GCF_016820555.1. Lineage (GTDB taxonomy): Bacteria > Bacillota > Bacilli > Bacillales > Domibacillaceae > Bacillus_CE. The sequence continues at coordinate 115,141 of NZ_JADHDW010000006.1, forward strand.
GATTTCTTCAAGAATCGCGGAATGAATGTTGTACTAGATATTGCAGGACTTCCTGATCAACCTTCTTTCTCTGATATTAAAGCGATTGTGAACAAAACAGTTGGCATGTTTGCTGATGGTACTTATGACGAACTGTATATGTACTACAATCACTTTGTTAGCCCTATTCAACAAGACGCTACAGAGAAAAAAGTATTGCCATTGACGGATATTGCAACATCTAGCAAATTAACTTCTTATGAATTTGAACCATCTGCTGAAGAGATTTTGGAAGTATTACTTCCTCAATACGCGGAAAGCTTAATTTACGGAGCTTTACTTGACGGTAAAGCAAGTGAACATGCGGCCCGTATGTCAGCAATGAAATCAGCAACAGACAATGCGAAAGAATTAATCGATTCTTTATCGCTTTCATACAACCGTGCACGTCAAGCAGCGATCACACAGGAAATCACTGAGATCGTCGGCGGCGTAGCGGCTTTAGAGTAGTGAAAAGCTAGTTAGGAGGGAAAGAAATGAACAAAGGACGCGTTCTTCAAGTTATGGGTCCAGTTGTTGACGTTAAGTTCGAAAGCGGTCAACTTCCTGATATCTATAACGCGTTAAAAGTGCAAATTCCTGCACAAGCGGGTAAAGAAGCTTCCGAGTTAACTTTGGAAGTAGCGGTTCATTTAGGTGATGATACAGTACGTACAATCGCAATGGCTTCCACTGATGGATTGCAACGTAACACAGAAGTATTAGACATGGGTCATGCGATCTCTGTTCCAGTTGGAGACGTTACTTTAGGGCGTGTATTTAACGTACTAGGTGAAACAATTGACTTAAACGAAGAAATTTCTGCTGATGCACGTCGTGATGCGATTCACCGTCAAGCTCCTACTTTTGAACAACTTTCTACAGAAGTTGAAATTCTTGAAACAGGAATTAAAGTAGTAGACTTACTTGCTCCATACATTAAAGGTGGTAAGATTGGTCTATTTGGCGGTGCCGGTGTAGGTAAAACAGTATTAATCCAGGAATTAATCAATAACATCGCTCAAGAGCATGGCGGTATCTCTGTATTCGCTGGTGTAGGTGAGCGTACTCGTGAAGGTAATGACCTTTATCACGAGATGAGTGATTCGGGAGTTATTAGTAAAACAGCGATGGTTTTCGGACAAATGAACGAGCCTCCTGGTGCGCGTATGCGTGTAGCTTTAACAGGGTTAACAATGGCGGAATACTTCCGTGATGAGCAAGGACAAGACGTATTATTCTTTATCGACAACATCTTCCGTTTCACGCAAGCAGGTTCTGAGGTATCTGCCCTATTAGGCCGTATGCCTTCTGCCGTTGGTTACCAACCGACACTTGCAACAGAGATGGGTCAATTGCAAGAGCGTATCACGTCTACAAACGTTGGTTCTGTTACATCGATCCAAGCGATCTATGTACCAGCCGATGACTACACGGATCCGGCTCCTGCAACAACATTTGCTCACTTAGATGCAACAACTAACCTTGAGCGTAAGCTTTCTGAGATGGGTATTTATCCTGCGGTAGATCCATTGGCTTCTACTTCACGTGCCCTTTCTCCAGAAATTGTTGGCGAAGAGCATTACAGTGTAGCTCGTCAAGTGCAACAAACATTACAACGTTATAAAGAACTTCAAGATATCATCGCAATCCTTGGTATGGATGAGCTTTCAGAAGATGACAAGCTTGTTGTACAACGTGCGCGTCGTATCCAGTTCTTCTTATCACAAAACTTCCACGTAGCTGAGCAATTTACTGGTCAACCAGGTTCTTATGTACCAGTTAAAGAAACAGTTCGCGGATTTAAAGAAATTCTTGACGGCAAATATGATCATCTTCCAGAGGATGCTTTCCGTCTAGTTGGTGGCATTGAAGAAGTTGTAGCTAAAGCTAAAGAGATGGGTGTAGAGGCATAATAAGGGACCAGGGGGTTAAGCAATGAAGACAGTTAAAGTCAGTATCGTCACTCCTGACGGCCCAGCGTACGAATCGGAAGTAGAAATGGTTAGCGCCAAAGCTCAAAACGGTGAGTTAGGTATCTTACCAGGCCATATTCCGATGGTCGCTCCTTTACAAATCGGCGCTGTCCGTTTACATAAAGGCGCTGGCAAACCAGATTTGGTAGCAATTAGCGGCGGCTTTTTGGAAGTTCGTCCAGACCAAGTGACGATTTTAGCACAAGCTGCTGAACAAGCGGAAAATATTGATATCGCTCGGGCGAAAGCAGCAAAAATGCGCGCGGAACGTCTGCTGAGCGACAAGAAAGAAAATATAGATTTTCAACGTGCTGAATTAGCATTAAGACGGGCAATTAACCGTATTGAAGTCTATGAAGGCAAAATGTAATCATCAAAAAACCTTCCGTATTCGGAAGGTTTTTGATGTATCATTAATAACATGGGAGGTGTAGGGCATGGTTTCTGATTTCGGACAAGAGGCATTGATCAGTATACTGTCTCATATTGTGTTTATTGGTTTGTCTTTTTGGGCGTTACAAGCGGTTAGATATGAACAAATCATCAAGGCAAATCACGTGTTTCAAGCAAGGCTGTTATTTGTTTTATTATCGATTGCAATCGGATCTGCGGTTAGCAACTTCTTCCTTGATTACTTCTTATGGTCCCGTCAATTGCCCCTGTTATTTCAATAATTTTTTTCGGAATTTCAATAGATAGTACTTCTTTCACGTTGAATTTTTTTGGATTTTGTATATGATCTTTTTAGAGAGTTTTTCTGTTTTTCTATTAAGTGAAGCATTGAACAAGAGAAAGTCGATTTCTTCGATCATTTGTCGTTCAAATTCTCGTATGTTTCTTATCTACTAGGTCATACTAGCAGATAAGGAGATGAGTAGAATGAAAATGAGTAGAGCGATGACAATTGTTATGTTAATGAGTTTCATGGTGATGGTTTACGGGAATGACATTATTGCAGAGTCTCATTCGAATGATTTGTTGCGGCTGACAGAAGACGTACAAAAGGAAAATGGACGCATTGAAGAATGGACCGTACATACGCGTGAACGTTTAAACAAACAAGAAATGAAAGAAGTCGCTTTAAAACTTCAACAATATTTATCTGAGTGGACATTTACGATGAATGCCAAAGAGGATCAAGAAGTGCTTACTGCTCACCAGTCAACAGAAAAGCTGCATCAAAAGCTTCAAATCGTATCTTCAGGCCAGCAGGATGGTCATTATTTTCTTCTGTATACGATTACTTCTACAGATGAGCAGCGAATCAAAACTTTTATGAAAAGGGAATTTGTGAAAATTTATTCACAATTTTCCCAAGATTCTACTCGAGTTTTTACTTGTGTAAAAGGAAGTTTTGATGGTAAAATTAAAGAAGTTTTGTCAAATGAGTTTTCTGGATTAATCAATGGCTGGAAAGCGAGGGAATTGGAAGTTGTTTCTGAAGAAGATTTTTATTCTATGTCAGCATATTCAGAGCGGTTCGAACAAGACCTTCCGTTGCCATTACATCAAATGAACATACAAATTGGGTTAAGAAAAAACGGATCGGGTGCTAAGACAAACTTTGTAATAGGCACGCCGATCATCACGACTGAATATTAATATATAAACTGGACGCGGAGGGGAATACCTTGGATAAAATTATCGTCCGCGGCGGACAAAAGTTAAGCGGAACTGTGAAAGTAGAAGGAGCAAAAAATTCAGTTCTGCCAGTAATCGCCGCTACATTATTAGCTAGTAAAGGAAAGAGTGTGATTCGGGATGTACCGACTCTCTCTGATGTATATACAATAAATGAAGTGTTACGTCATTTAAACTGTCATGTCACATTTGAAAACAACACCGTAGTGGTTGATGCATCTAATGAATTATTTGTTGAGGCGCCTTTTGAATATGTACGCAAAATGAGAGCGTCTGTATTAGTCATGGGTTCGTTATTAGCTCGCACAGGGAAAGCTCGTGTGGCACTTCCTGGAGGCTGTGCGATTGGCTCACGTCCAATTGATCAGCATTTAAAAGGATTTGAAGCCATGGGTGCTGTCGTTCGCGTGGAAAATGGTTTCATTGAAGCAGAAGTCAGCAAACGTTTAAAAGGGGCTAAAATTTATTTAGATTTCCCAAGCGTAGGGGCAACAGAAAATATTTTAATGGCCGCTACATTAGCAGAAGGCACAACGGTGCTTGAAAACTGTGCAAAAGAGCCAGAAATTGTTGACTTAGCGAACTTGCTCAACAAAATGGGCGCAAAAGTCGTTGGTGCAGGTACAGGAACGATCCGGATTGAAGGGGTAGAAGAACTTCATGGCGCGGACCACGCGATTATCCCTGACCGTATTGAAGCCGGTACATTTATGACAGCTGCAGCGATTACAGGCGGAAACGTACTTATTCAAAATGCTGTTCCTGAACATATGTCTTCTTTAATTGCTAAGCTGAAAGAAATGGGCGTGCAAGTGATCGAAGAAGAAGAGGGTCTTCGTGTAATCGGACCTGAAACATTAAAAGCCGTTGATATTAAAACAATGCCTCATCCTGGCTTCCCAACAGATATGCAGTCACAAATGATGGCATTAGCTTTAAAAGCGGAAGGCACAAGCATCATTACGGAAACCGTGTTTGAAAACCGTTTTATGCATGTAGAAGAATTCCGTCGCATGAATGCTAATATTAAAATCGAAGGCCGCTCTGTAGTGATTAATGGACCTTCAACCATTCAAGGAGCGGAAGTAGCTGCTACCGATCTTCGTGCGGCTGCTGCGTTAATCGTTGCTGGATTAATTGGAGATGGCTATACTCGTGTAACGGAATTGAAGCATTTAGATCGCGGATATGTAAATTTCCATGGCAAATTGGCGGCGCTTGGCGCAGACATTACACGTGTGAGTGAAGAAGAAACAGCGGTTGAAAAAGTTGTGACAGATATTAAAGCTTAATGATCATAAAGGGCCTGACTAGTGAACAGTTAGGCTCTTTTTTATTTTGGCATATAAGTTGTTACTATTGCTATTATTACACAGACTGCCTCGTTTTTATTCATAAAAAAGGAATCTTTTTTCGTGATAATTCTCCATCTCTCCCCATAGTTATACTATTGAGCGATTTGCTCAATCTATCAATGGAGGCCTCGGATGAATGGAAAAACGACGTCACTCTATATGGTTTGTTATGGTTGCCCTATTCTTTACAGCTATCGTGATTCCTTCCTTGCTCGTTCTCTCTTTTTCTTCTAAAGACGAAGAGAAGGGAGCAATGAAAGAAACGAACAAAACGACACCGAATGCCCCTGCCGAAGAGCCGGCGGTCGAAGTGGCCGTATTTCGCTCAGGAACTAGTCAAACAGAAAACTTTCCCCTCGAGCAATACGTGGCGGGTGTGGTCGCCTCTGAGATGCCTGCGGAGTTTGAGAAAGAGGCGCTCAAGGCGCAAGCATTAACAGCCCGCACATTTATCATTCAGCATATGAGGAAGGGAAAGACGGTGAACAATGGCCAAGCCCATGTCACCGACACAGTGAACCACCAAGTATTTAAAACGAAAGAAGAGCTTGAGCAGCTTTGGGGAAATGATTTTTCATGGAAATGGAAAAAGATCAATGAAGCCGTGAAAGACACAGAAGGACAGATCATTACTTACAATGGCGCCCCGATTACCGCTTCTTTTTTCTCCACGAGCAACGGCTACACAGAAAATTCAGAGGACTACTGGGATCAGCCGCTTCCTTATTTGAAAAGCGTCGAAAGTCCCTGGGATCAACAATCACCTAAATACCGTTCCCAAACACGATTGTCTCTTCGTGAATTTGAACGCAAGCTGGGCGTTTTCGTGAAGGGAGGCGAAGAGGTGGGAACGATTATAGAACGAACACCTGGAAAGCGGATTGCGAAAGTGAAGATCGGCGACAAAGAACTCTCCGGCAGAGAAGTGCGAGAAAAGCTGCAGTTGCCTTCTACTGATTTTAGTTGGATCGTGCAAGGGAATGAAGTGCTGATCTCGACGAAAGGCTATGGCCACGGGGTCGGTATGAGTCAATATGGAGCGAATGGAATGGCGAAGGAAGGCAAGACTTATCAGCAAATCATCCAGCATTACTACCAGCAAATCAAAATCGATCAAGCCAGTCAATATATGAATGACATCACCACAGCTAAAAAATAACTCCTTATCGCTTCATAGACAACAAGGAGTGTTAAGAGCTCACCCAATGGCTGAATTTATGCATCCATTGATGAATTCGGCTTGAGGGGCGCTGAAAATATTTATAATTGACAAGAAAGTAACAGACCAATACCCCCGTCACATCTTTCACTGCATCAATGATAGAGGCCGAGCGATACGGAATAAAGGCTTGATGAATTTCATCGATGAATCCGTAAAAGCAAGCGATCAGAGCAGCGGCTACATTGGTTGCACTCGTAAATCGGCCATTTGCTAATAAGGCATTGACGATCAGTCCATACAATACAGCAAATTCAATTAAATGCAGAGATTCTTTAAATAAACGGTCTATTTCGTTTTGTGGAAGCGAAACAATCGCATCATGAGGCAAACTAGACATCATCCAGACAGCAACTATATAAAGCAAAGGGGCTATCGTGGACAAACCTCTGGCGATCATCTTCATATGCGTCACCACCTTTTTTAACCATTTTATCATGTTTTATTTTGAACTTTTTTTCAAGGTTGTGGCATTTTTTTTACGTTTTGAGGAAAAATAAAAAATTTCCCAATGACCATGTATAGTTTGGCAGGAATCTGTTCACACTGATTGCTGAGGTGATGAACATGAGAAAGGGAGAAAAGAAACCAATCCCCCAAAAAATTCAGCAATTTTTCAAGAAACGTTGGGTATTTCCTGCCGTCTACTTAATGAGTGCCGCACTATTAATTTCAGGAATTATTTGGTACCAAATGGCTGGAGTAGACAAGGAGCAAGGGTTTAACTCACAAGAAGAGGTGTTTGAGGAAGGAGCCTTTGATCAGCCAGCAGAAGAAGTAAACTCTACTGTTGAAGAAATGATTAAGCCGGTGAAAAACGCAGACGAGATGGTCGTGAAGACAGGCTTTTACGAAGAGAAAGCATCTGAAAAAGACCAAGAAGCCTCTCTAGTGATCTACAATAATACCTATCAGCCAAATACAGGTATCGCATTCGGAATGAAAAATGACCAAACATTTGCCGTTGTGGCAGCTTTAAGCGGAAAAGTCACAAAAGTAATGGAAGATTCCTTACTTGGTAATGTCATTGAAATTGAACATGCAAATGGAATTGTCACAAGCTATCAATCCGTCAAAGACATGAAAGTGGCAGAAGGTGACACGGTTTCTCAAGGAGATGTCATTGCTAAAGCAGGAAAAAGCCTCTTTAACGAAAAAGCAGGCGTCCACGTTCACTTTGAAGTGAGAAAAGATCAAATGGCGTTAAATCCACAAAACTTCTTTGGCAAACCATTATCCGCCATTCAAGAAGCGGCAACACCAGATGAAGATAAAACGCCTGAAACAGACGTAACAGATGAAACAAGCGGAACAGACAATCCAGATAGCGGAAATGAACAACTAGAAGAGAAAAGCGGCTCATAATGGGCTGCTTTTTGTCTGTCTCAGTGGTGAATCGTCCACGAATCGCTCGGAACCGTTCACGATCCGGCTCGAATCGTCCATAAATGGCTGGGAATCGTCCACCCTTATTTTTCTAAGCATATTTTGGCAAACATCTCATATAGTGTTAATAATACCTGTACAAAGACAAAGGGATTGTTTGAGGTGAGGGATCGTTAGACGAAAAAATACCTATTAGCAATCAGAGCAGACTAGTTGCCGAAAAAAGTTCCGTGTGAGCGGCTGCATACGGATCAATATGATTACATTCAAGCGAATGCGAGTCTCATTTCACATGTCTCACATCCAATGAGGGAGGCGAGCGGTGTGCACGATTACATCAAGGAGAGGACAATCAAGATCGGAGAGTATATCGTGGAGACGAAAAAAACGGTAAGAGTAATTGCTAAAGAGTTTGGGGTGTCGAAAAGTACCGTCCATAAAGATTTAACTGAGCGATTACCAGAGGTTCATCCGGAGCTGGCACAGCGCGTGAAATCTATTCTCGAATATCACAAGTCCATTCGGCATCTTCGCGGCGGGGAAGCAACAAAGAGAAAGTATGCCAGAGAAGAAGCGGTTCAATGAGAAATCGTTCGTATACTAAATAGAAAGGAGCATAATCTGCCAGTATTGGCGGATTTTTTGATGTGCAGTAAGAAAGGCTGTTCCTGGGATGATATCGAGAGTATAACATAAAAAATTTACAAATTCCCCTCAATTTTAGTCAAAATGTGCTAAAATAGAACATTGGGAAACTAAAACTTGTATCATGTGATAATTGACATATTCATTAACAGCAAAATAAATAAAAAGTTTTGATGAAAAGGGGACTAACCGAATGATTTCAAAAGATATTGGCATTGACTTGGGAACAGCAAACGTGTTGATTCATGTGAAGGGACAAGGCATTGTATTAAATGAGCCGTCAGTTGTGGCCATTGATAAGTCGACAAACAAAGTACTGGCTGTAGGAGAAGAAGCACATCGAATGGTTGGGCGGACACCAGGAAATATTGTTGCGATCCGTCCGTTGAAAGATGGCGTCATTGCCGATTTCGATATTACAGAAGCAATGCTGAAGCACTTCATCAATAAGTTAAATGTGAAAGGGCTTATGTCTAAGCCACGCATTTTAATTTGCTGTCCGACAAATATTACAAGCGTTGAGCAAAAAGCGATTCGTGAAGCAGCTGAAAAAAGCGGTGGTAAAACCGTTTATTTAGAAGAAGAGCCGAAAATAGCGGCGATTGGAGCTGGCATGGATATTTTCCAACCGAGCGGAAACATGGTAGTAGATATCGGTGGAGGAACGACGGATGTTGCTGTATTATCCATGGGATCGATTGTCACATCTGCTTCTATTAAAATGGCCGGTGATAACTTTGATATGGAAATCCTCAACTATATTAAGAAAGAATACAAGTTGTTAATTGGAGAAAGAACAGCGGAAGAAATTAAAAAGAATATTGCTACTGTGTATCCGGGCAGCCGCCATGAGGAAATGGAAATTCGCGGCCGTGACATGGTTTCTGGGCTTCCACGTGTATTAACCGTTCATTCAAAAGAAATTGAATTGGCTTTACGCGAGTCGATTGCTGTCATTGTACAAGCGGCAAAAGACGTACTAGAACAAACACCGCCAGAACTATCAGCGGATATTATCGACCGCGGGGTTATTTTAACGGGAGGTGGCGCTCTTCTTCATGGAATTGATACCCTTCTTGCCGAGGAATTAAAAGTCCCTGTATTAGTAGCGGAAGCGCCGATGGACTGTGTGGCAATTGGTACAGGCATCATGCTTGAAAACATGGACAAAATCTCTAAGAAGAAATTAATCTAAATGAATCGATAGGAACGAGATGGCTCCCCCATCTCGTTTTTTATGTGTAAGAAATTAACTGATTTCTCATAGATTATTTTTATTGTTTTGGCTGAATGATGATATAATAAATGAATCAAGTAGATTAATCGAGGTGGAGAAATGTTTCGTGGTTTTTATACAGCTGCGTCTGGAATGATTGCTCAACAGCGTCGCACGGAAATGTTAACGAATAATATGTCTAATGCCAACACGCCTGGTTATAAAGCGGATCAGTCCTCTCTGCGGGCCTTTCCTGAAATGTTATTGCAGCGAATCGATCAATCAACCGCACCAACAAAAGAACGGTTACACTTCAAAAATATGCAACCGATCGGGGCTCTCGGGACAGGTGTATATATGCAAGAAACGAAGCCGTTGTTTATGCAGGGAGATTTGCGGGAAACAGGATTGAAGACGGATGTCGCTCTATTAGATGTGAATACGCCGATTAACCGAGAGACAGGTCAAGCAGGAATGGTTTTTTACACAGTGCAAGGAGCCGATGGACAAGTACGCTATACTCGGAATGGGAATTTCACACAAGATGCGGATGGCTATTTAACGACAGCAAGCGGTTTATATGTTCTTGACCCTCAAGGAAACCGCATTCAGCTTACGTCGGATGAATTTGTCATTACAGAAGATGGACGAATTACAGAAGGAGGACGGCTTGCTGGGCAAATTGGGCTTGGCTATGCGGAAAATCCTAACCTTTTAATTAAGCAGGGAGATGGATTGTTTCGTTTAGAGAACGGTCAGCTTCCGAATGCTTATACGCAAAATAATATTCAATTCCGCTTGAAGCAAGGCTTTTTAGAAGCATCGAATACAGATGCAGCGCGCACGATGACGGATATGATGACGGCCTATCGTTCGTTTGAAGCGAATCAAAAAGTACTGACTGCTTATGACAGAAGTATGGAAAAGGCCGCTAATGAAGTGGGACGAGTGAACTAACCTCAGGAGGAAGCCTGTATGAATCAGACGATGATTACATCTGTTAATACATTAAGTCAATTGCAGAAAAAGCTAGATATTATTAGCCATAATATTAGTAACGTAGATACTAATGGCTATAAAAGACGTGAAGCCACGTTCACTGAATTAATCAATCAAAATGTAAATAACCTGTTTCAAAATGACATGGGCCGATTAACGCCGCTGGGGATTCGAGTGGGAAACGGAGCGAAACTCGCTCAGTCTCAAATGGTAGGCACACAAGGAAGCTTACACACAACGGGACGCTTGCTCGACTTTGCGTTCTCTAAAGAAAAGCAATTCTTTAAAGTGCTCGTACAAGAAAATGGGCAAGGGAAAGTCCATTATACACGCGATGGTAACTTTTCACTGACACCGATTAATCCAAATGAAGTGATGCTCGTGACGAGTGAAGGTCGACCGGTATTAGATGAAAATAATCAAATGATTACATTTAATCCGAATAATGGTCCCGTTACATTAGAAGCGGGCGGTCGAATTCGCGCTGGAGGTCAAACCTTTAACCTTGGCGTCGTTACAATCAATAAGCCGCAGTTTTTAGAACAAAAAGGCTCGAACTTATTGGCCCTTCCAGATAATCCGGCTGTACCGGAAGAGCAAATACTGCAAAATTTAACGGGTGCTGACCGAGGAGCAATCTCCTTACAGCAAAGCATGTTAGAAAAATCAAATGTTGACATGGGGAAGGAAATGGTTGATTTAATGAATGTTCAACGTTCGTACCAGTTCCAGTCCCGTTCCATTTCTCTCGCTGACCAAATGATGGGGCTTATCAACGGCGTACGCTAGAGGGGATTGGATGTATTGTCTGAACAAAGAAGAAAAACACAAACAAAAAAACAATTAACACCTCTTGGCCGTTTTGTCGTGACGATGTTTTTTGTGTGGGTAACGGCAACAATTGGAGCCATCATTGGCTACAGTGTGATTGGTGACGGGAACCCGATAGAAATATTTGATCCAAACACATGGTTCCATTTAGTAGAGGTTCTATATAACAGCTTTTTTTAAGGTGGGAAATAGTATGTTAGATATTCAACAAATTAAAGAGATTATTCCGCATCGCTATCCGTTTTTATTAATTGATCAAATCCTTGAAGTCGAAGAAGGAAAACGAGCGGTCGGCATTAAAAATGTGACAGCGAATGAAGAGTTTTTTAACGGTCATTTTCCTGATTACCCGGTGATGCCCGGCGTGTTAATCGTGGAAGCTTTGGCTCAAGTAGGAGCGGTCGCGATGCTCATTAAAGAAGAAAATCGCGGAAAACTTGCTTTTTTTGCAGGGATTGATCAGTGCCGCTTTAAACGTCAAGTTCGCCCGGGCGATCAGCTTCGTTTAGAAGTGGAGATGCTTCGTTTCCGAGGAGTCATCGGCAAAGGAAAAGCGGTAGCTACGGTGAATGGTGAACTGGCTTGTGAAGCTGAAATTACATTTGCTTTAAAATAAATAACGAGCAGCTTAGGCTGCTTGTTATTTTTTTTTGAATATTTTTCGGAAAGATGGAAAGGCTACTTACAGACATTGAAAAATGAAGAAGGGAGATTTTACTATGTATAAGAAGCTTTTGCAATTGCTTGGAAGTTCGGCTTTAGTCGCGGCCTTATTGGTTGGGTGCGGAAATGACAATGAGCCGCCTAATGACGACAATCCGGTGAACGATGAAGACAATCGCGAGGAAAATATGAATAATCAGGATAACAACGACGCGGATATGCAAGATAATAATGATGGTAACAACGTACAAGAAGATGTCAATGAAGAATTAAATAACGAGCATAATCCGGAATCAGAAGATAAAAATGTACCAGGTGATGGAGATGCGACAAAAGATAATAATACACCAGTCGAAGACCCAATCGAAGATCAAAACGATATGAAAGATGCGGATAATAAAGACGAATAAAAAACAGGGCCTGTACCCCTGTTTTTTTTACTTGCATCAATAAGTACTAAGACCTAATATTGAAAGGAGCAGTTCAAGAAAAAACTTTGTCAACTCTTTGGCAGTGTGATAAAGTATAAGATAGTATCAATTTATCCAAGTTCAGCTAGGACATTCTAGGAGGTACTTATTGTCAATGTTAAGCGACTTATCACAAGGAATTAAAATAAGTATCACACGTTCAATTGTCACAGCCTTTGAGCGATATATGGCGAAAATATTATGGGATGAAAAGGCCTATAATTTTGAGGACTTTATGAATGAGTGGCAACAATATATTAATACTAGCTCTTCATGGTACAGTAAAGTGAGTGACGAGATGAAATCTAGCCCTGAGTTTCATGAAGAATTAGCAACAAAGATAAATGAAGTGATTGAAAAGATCTTTTCAGAAGAGCCAACACCTGAACAAATTGACACATTAGATCAGCTGCAGAAGCAGCTTGGAACAGATTACGATTATTCCTATAAAGCGGAAGCGAAGTTCTATATCGACTTCTTAACGGAGCAGCTAAAAAAAAAGAACAATTAAGTCCAGCTGATGAAAAAGAATTAACGATTGCTGCTCTTCTTTACTATCATGTGTACGATCAGGACCTACCTGACCGATCCTATAGTAAGCAAGATATTGAGTATATTATCCAAAAGCTTCAACAAACCATTGAAACGGGACAAGATGAATTACTCTCGTCTAGCATACATTAAAGAGTCACTCCACATTGTGGAGTGACTCTTATTTCTTTTCGCTGATGGTCGGAATATTTCGGCGCCGCTGAAGAGATTGATTGAAAGCCTCGATTAAATCATTGCCTTCTACCCCTTTATGAATTAAACTTTCCAGTACTTGTTTCGCATATTCATTTCGCATTTGTTGTAATCTTCCTTCAAGAAGAATGCTGATTCCGCCATCGAGCATTTTCATATCGCGCATCTCAGCGAGAAAGACGGCTGGGTCGTTATTCCGGTGTGAAATTAATATTTGGACATTCATGTCCCCTTCGCGCTTTTGACAGTCCAAGAAAAATGATTCATCGTCTTTATTGACAAATAATTCAATCAGCCATGTCCGTTTATCGTCTTCTTTATTAATGATTAAGCCATCAATGAGTGTAATTTCTTGCAGCTGTTCGTCCTTATTCAGAAAAAATCCTGCAATTTTAAAGGTTTTCATGAAAGGTAACTCTCCTTTCTGTTTTAACAAAATTATACCATGTACCTAAAAATATCCAAAACATGAGCTTTCCTGCATATGAAAACTTAAGGATTTCTTATGTTTCATATGCAGGAAAGGTTAGTTTCTGTTTCTAAAGAGCAGCTTGGCATTATATATGACGCTGTAAATGGATAATATCTCAAGTTTACTTCTTTTGAAACGTTACAGTATGATAAAGCCATCTTAGGAGAAAGGAGGAAACAATCATTATTAATCAGGTGACACTTGTTGGCCGGTTGACAAAAGATCCCGAGATTCGCTTTATAGCAGACGGCAGAGCCTTATTAAATATCACCTTAGCTGTTAATCGCCCCTATCGAAACCAAGAGGGCCTGTCACAGACCGATTTTATTTACTGCACCATCTGGAACAAATCCGCTGAGAACACGGCGAAGTATTGCCGGAAAGGTTCACTTGTTGGGGTGCTTGGAAACATTCAAACCCGCAATTATGACGACAAAGATGGCAGGCGGGTATATGTGACGGAAGTGATCGTCAACACCATTCGTTTTTTAGACAAGAAACGAAACGATTCCATAGAGTCTAACATGTTACCGATTTTGACCATACCATAAGGGAGAAAAAAAGATGTTGCAATCCGACAAGACAGATGAGAGAAGAGTAGAAGAAATGACCTATTGCCTCGGTAAAGCGTTAGTAAAAATCCGCGAATTAGAAGAACGAGTAGCGAAATTAGAGCAACTTTACCTCCAAGAACAACCGCAAAATCAACCAACCATTCCGTGTTCATAAATGATCATGCCTCTCCTCATATGAAGCTGAAAAGCTCTGCGCAACATAACAGAACCTCAATTGCCGCCTCAAACGTCATAGCCGGTTCTTCTCCTCAAGAACCGGCTATCCATTATGTTAATGTTAACAGAGCTTGTAAATCTTGATCCGATAATTCGGTGATCCATTGGTCGCTCGTAATGATTTCATCGTTTAATGCCTGCTTTTTCTCCAGCATACTATCAATTTTTTCCTCTAATGTTCCAGTTGTAATCATTTTATGCACATGAACGAAGCGCTTTTGCCCAATTCGATAGGCGCGGTCGGTCGCCTGATTTTCTACGGCTGGGTTCCACCAGCGATCATAGTGAATGACGTGATTCGCTGCGGTTAAATTGAGTCCAGTGCCGCCTGCTTTTAACGAAAGCAAAAAGATGGGGAACTCTCCTTCTTGAAACTTTCTCACTAACTGGTCCCGCTGATCTTTTGATGTGCTGCCGTTTAAAAACGGAACGGTTAAACCGAATCGCCTTTCAATCTCTTGCTGAATCATTTCGCCCATACCGATGTATTGAGTGAAAATTAAACAGGCTTCTTTTCGCTCGACAATGTTTTCAACAAGTTCCATGAGCTTATTCATTTTCTCGGAACGTTCAACAATATGCTCTGGCAATTCTTCTTTCAAGTAGAGGGAAGGATGGTTGCAAAGCTGCTTAATTTTATTGAGCATTTGCAAGATTAGCCCGCGCCGTTCGAAGGCGGATAGTTTACTGATTTCCTCCATCGTTTCATGAACAAGCTGTTCATAAAGCACCGCTTGTTCCACCGTTAACGGACAATACTCTTTTTGTTCGAGCTTATCCGGCAAATTGAGTTCCACCTCTGGGTCCGTTTTCGTTCGGCGCAGCAAAAATGGCCGGATTTTCGCTTGTAGCACAGCCACTTTCTCTTTACTATTGTCTTTTTCAATCGGGACAATATAATTTTTTTGGAATTGCTGCAAACTGTTTAAATAGCCGCGATTCGTAAAGTCAAAGATGGCCCATAGTTCCGATAAGCGGTTTTCCATTGGCGTTCCTGTTAAGGCGACATGATGCTTTCCTTTCAGTTTGCGGATCGCTCTTGATTGCTTCGTGTGCGCGTTTTTAATATTTTGTGCTTCATCTAGAGCCACAGTGCTCCATTCCACCGCTGAAAGAGTGTCGAAATCAAGATGAGATAAACCGTAGGAGGTGAGCACCACGTCCATGTCTTGGATCATGGTTTGAAACGCCTCTTCCTGCTCGCGATTGCTTCCGTAATGAAGCAGCACGCGCAAATCGGGGGCAAACCGTTCTAATTCCTTTTGCCAGTTACCGAGCACCGATGTCGGACAAATAATTAAAGCAGGTGACTGTGTTCGTTCCCGCTCCTTCACATGAAGCAAGTAGGAAATCAATTGAATCGTTTTCCCAAGTCCCATATCATCCGCTAGACATGCACCAAACCCGCAGGAGCGCAGAAACAGCATCCAGCTCATCCCGAACTGCTGATACGGCCTTAACTCTGCTTCAAGCTTAGCAGGAGCCGGTTCAAGCGGAATCGAGGATACATCTTTGAGCTGAGCGATCATCTTTTTGAACGAGCGGTTTAAATCAATTTGAATTTGCGCGAAAAGGCGCGGATCGAGCATCTCATCTGCCGGCATTTCTTCAGGCATTAGCTCTTGCTCGAGCAAATCTTGCAAGCGAAGCCCTTCTTTCTTCGCTTTTCGCATCAGCCCTTGAATTTTGCGGACCATCTCCGGGTCGAGCTGAATCCATTCACCGTTCACTTTCACGAGGCGACGATTGGCTTCTGTCAGCTTGTCAAACTCCTCCTCCGATAACTCAGCCCCGTTCATCGATAAGCGCCAGTTGAAATCGAGTATTGCTTGCAGTCCGACGAAGGAAGGGCGGTGACTGGCGCTTTGTGATGATACTTTCGCCGATAAGGACAGCGAAGCTTTGCGGACCGATTCCCACCAAGACGGCAGCAAGATGTGAATGCCAAGCTGCATCAACTTCTCGCTTGCTTCTGTCAGAAATAAAAACGCCAATTCTTCAGAGAGAAGCGCTCGCAACTCGCCATGGTCTTCTAACCAAGGGAATAATCGCAGCCAGCGGGCTTGTTCTTTCTCTGCTTCCTGCAGAAAAGGTGCCCAGCTTTTCGGTATCCGTCCGTTGAGCGGATAGATTTTTTCTTCTTTCTGTTGATGAATCAGCACGGTTTCAAGCGTCCAATCCTCTCCGTCTTCTGCTGGCTCTGTTAGTCGAAGGCCCACATGAAAAGGGATCTCGCTCTCTTCTTTGCCGATCCATTCCCGAAAGCGAGCATGGTCAAAATAACGATTGAGCTCCTCAGGGGTAAATGTTGCCGCTGCCAGCTGATGGAGCCGCTGATGATTCGTTGCACGTTGAAAGACTTCCTCCGCACAGTGTTGGAAGAGCACCGTTACTAGTTCACGGTTACTGACGTCTACCACATGTTCTTCCCAAAAGGAATGAGAGAATTCATCCCACACCGCATCCGGCACTTTCCATTGAATGCCTTCTTCTTTGAAATCAGGTGAAAAGTCGCCATCTACGATCGTTTCATACAGAATGGGAGCCGCAGCTAAGCTAAAGTGACACAGTTCATCCCATTCCCAATGAATGAAGCGATTAAATTGTTCACTTTGAAATAAAGTGACCCACTGCCAAGCGGAAAGCAACACGCCGTTTTTGCCTTCGTAGTTCGCTTGCGATAGCCGCGAGCCGTAAAAGCTGTCCTCATGCTGCAAAAACAGCTGCTTCACCCACTGTTCAGGCGGGAGATAGATGCCGGATTGGTTCTCTGCATAGAGAAAAAACTTCGTATGTTCGATCAAGGCCATACGGATCATCATCGTTCTCGTTTTAAACATCGATTAGTTTACCCTTTCTACACTCTTCTTGAAATGCCCGCAACCGCTTCGTTTCTTCTAAGAGTATCGTGATATATTGTTCCCAGCGGTCTGTCCGCTTTAACTTTTTATATAATGTCCGCAGTCGCTTTAAGTAGCGGACCGCTTTTTTATAGCTATCCCGGTTGCGCTGGCTCACTAACTCATCAATTCCGTGATGATAGAGAGGTAGCACGTCTTCGGGCGCGAGTTTTTGCGCTTCTTTTAAGCCGACTTGATCAAGCTCTATTAAATCATAATTGATCCATGATTGCAGTTCGACCCATTCTTGGATTTGCCCCAGATTTAGCAAATACATGCTTAAATCCAAATAGCTAAAGGGAAGCATACGCTCAAGCAAACTTCGATACAAGAGCGGCTCTTTCGCCATCAGCCAGTCCCGGTCACAATAAGTGAGCAGCCAGTTGACAAATCGCCGGCATTGCAAGCTGTCTCCTAATTGCTGCAAATAAGGTTCCAGCTTTTGTTCGATCAAGGTTAAGAGTGCCCGGACCTTCTCATATTGCTTTAAGGAAAAGGCGTCATGTAGCCAAAACATATAATAGTCCAGCATGTCTTCTTCCATTTTATTCGCTGTTTTCATAAATAAATCAAGCTGATTGGCCAGCAGTAGCTGATGCAAATAAGCGATGAAAAGGGCGGTATTTGGCTGTTCGCTAAGCTGACGTTCTAAGCGCAGTCGCTCCTCTTTTCGCCATGCTTCCCGCTTGAACAGGTCATTCCATAAATAGCGATACAGATCAATGCGCTGTTCCGCAAACACATGCCATTCGGTTGACATCATCCCGGCTGTCTCTTGCTGTAAATAATGAATATAGTCATCAAATTCAAAAGGGAGGGCGTGGACACTGATGCTTGCTGCGGCATCTGCCGCTTCTTCCACTAAATAATATAAAAAAGCGGTCCCTGACCGAAACAGCACTTCAGGCGCAATATTCTTGCCGTTAAATAATTTCACCATATAGACGAATAAACCAACATGGGCATACAGCTCATATAACGGCTGCCATTCCCGCTTAGAAGGTTTTTGCTTCAAAAGCGTCTCCAGTACTTGTCTGCCTGCAAATTCGATGGAATACGGATTGGAGACAAGGGTTCTTGAGGACAAGTGTTTGTGAATCTGTTTCTCGATATTAGCCGTCCAAGCGTTCGGGCCATCTTCTGCTGTGATTCGGCTGTGCAACAGATCACTCGCTCTCATCACACCTGGAATGGACGTTAAATTTGTTTTAGGAGAAAGCCAATTTTCCAGCCACTCGTCTGTCGTCTTTACATCTTCATATACTTGAAGGAAGACGGCAACTTGATGAGAACACCAAGAATCTTCCGAACAAGAACAAGTGCTGAATGAGGGAAACTCTAGATCAAGTGCTACCTTATACAGCTCTTCATCCGTTAAAACGGAGCCAGATATCAGTTTTTCTGACATCATATTAATTTGCACATAATCATGTTCAAACAGCTCCAACCCGTCGTCTACAATGCCTCGATCTTTTGGCAAGGATGGACTGAGCTCCAGCTGTAATTCTGAACCGAAAGCATCCAATTTTTCGTTAAATAATTCACTGTTTTCATCCATAGATAGGCCCTCCGTTCCTGTTTATTCGTATCCCCTCATTATAAAACAAATCATGTAAATAAAACATGTGAATCGCGTAAAAGCGAGAATAAACAAGAAATTTCAGTTATTTCTAAACATTTCATTCGCGTTACAAATATTAAATTTTTTTGGTAATACAATCCATAAACTACTGATTTTATCGCATTATTGCTTGTAAAATTATTAATAGTTTAATAGAAGGGGATTTGATTTTAAAAGAGATATGTTAGAATGAAGGCAAATAAGAAGGGAGGTAGGAGTGTGAAGAAGAGGGCTTTTTTAGTCTTTTTGTCGTTTCTTTTAGTCATTCCTATGTTAAGTAGTAAAAGTACCGCATTTGCTAGTACTTTTTCAGATGTGCCTGATTCATACCGCGCAGCTAAAGAGATTAATTATTTAGCTCAAGGGGGCATTGCGCAAGGGGGAGGCAGTGAATTTAACCCGGATAAAAAGGTTACTCGTGCCGAAGCCGTCAGTTTAATTGGCCGCGCTTTGCAATTAAATGGCACACAGCGTGCAACTAGCTTTAAAGATGTGGGGGCAAGCATGTTTGCTTCTGGTTATATTCAATCGGCTGTTGATCGAGGCATTGTTTCCGGCTATGGTAATGGAAACTTTGAGCCTTACAAAGTCGTTACTCGCGGCGAAATGGCGATCATGATCAGTAAAGCGTTCGGCTACCCATTCAATAACACGAGCGGTGGAGCAGCGCAAGCTCTCATTTCTAGAGGGATTGCTCAAGGTTTAGGAGATGGGTCTTTTGGTGCATCGAACCAAATCATTCGCGCTGATTTTTCCACCTTTTTGGCAAGGGCTATTAATCCAGAGTTCCGAGTGGATGGAGTTGCCATTGAGTTCGATCAAAATTTAACCGTCAATACAGATGACTTGAATGTCAGAACCGGCCCTAATTCAGCCTATCCTAAAATCGCTGCATTAAATAAAGGAAAAGCTGTGAAAGGTGCCTTCTCAGTGGGAGCATGGTATTACATAAAAGCTGATTCTATTCAAGGTTTTGTGCATGGAAACTACTTAGATGGTAAAGGTTCATCAGGGGGCGCAACGAATCCTCCGCCACCACCGCCACCGACAAGCAATGTAGATTCGCGCATTAAAAATCAAGTAATCGTTCTTGACCCTGGTCACGGCGGACATGATCCAGGAGCGGTTGGTTACGGCATTAATGAAAAAGACGTTGTACTGGCTACTGGTTTAAAGGTCAACAATCTGTTCAAGAAAACACCTTTCCAAGTGAAAATGACGCGTTCTACCGATAAATATGTGACTCTTAGCGGCCGTGTCAGCTATGCGCAAGCGGTCAAAGGAAACACATTTGTCAGCATTCATGCCAACGCAGCGAATGGATCGGCTAGCGGAACAGAAACATATTACTATGCTTCTAGAACGAATCCACATACAGCAGATAGTAAATTGCTAGCAACGAAGATTCAACAGCGCTTAGTGGCTGCCTGGAAATTAAATGATCGTGGCGTCAAAACAAAGAGTCTGCACGTAATTCGCGAGAACAGTATGCCGGCGACGTTATTAGAACTAGGCTTCATTGACAACAAGAACGATAATGAGAAGCTAAGATCTGACTACTGGCAAAACGCAGCTGCGAAAGCGATTTATTATGGTATTTTAGACTACTATAAAGCAAAAGGATATAAAGTAGACTCGTTATATTCTGTAGCAAAATAGTAAACAAAATAACATATTATAATAGAATTATTCAGGTTAAAATAAGGGGGAGACTTTCATAGTCTTCCTTTTATTTTCTTCAAAAAGAGAGGTGAGCCTGATGAGAAACGTAAAGTACCTTCTGTTATTCTTCGTGATCTTCTTCTTTTCTACTACCCCATTACATGCTAAAGCAAACACGCTTGAAAGTAAGAGAGCGATCGTGTTTTTTCAACATGAGGTAAACCGTGCGCTATTAGAGGAAAACACTGAAGAGATTAATTTCATTTTTGATGAATTGCCGGCAGCGGTAGTAGATGTGACAGATGCTCAAAAAAGTCTGCTCGCCTATCAGCCTGATATTCAAATGATCCAAGATGATCAACCGATCGAAAAAAGCGGCCAAGTGATCCCTTGGGGCTATAAAATGGTTGGCGCTGATCGGCGTGTACCATCTACTTTAAGCGGCAAAGGGATTAAAATCGGCATCATTGATTCAGGTGTCGACACAAAGCATCCTGACTTGCAAATAGCCGGTGGAGCCTGTATGATGCGGATTCTCGACTTGAGGGGCTGCAGCAACTCTTATAATGATGATGCTGGTCATGGCACGCATGTAGCGGGTGTCATCGGCGCAAAAAATAACAGCATCGGAGTCGTCGGAATCGCTCCACAAGCCCAGCTCTATTCCATTAAAGTGTTGGACAAAAATGGAATTGGTACGATCTCAACCGTCATGGCCGGCATTGAGTGGGGTATTCAACAAAAACTGGATATATTAAATATTAGTATTACTGCTTCCGACTACGATGAAGCATTAGAACGAATGATCAAACGGGCATATGACAGCGGCTTAATCATCGTCGCAGCAGCTGGAAATGAAGGGCCTCCATGGTCTGGCGAACAATCTTCCGTTCAGTATCCAGCTAAGTTCAATGAAGTGATCGCCGTCTCGTCCATCGACAAAGACAAACGGCTTGGAGATCTTTCTTCTACGGGCAGTGAAGTAGAATTGGCGGCACCAGGAGAGAATATTTACAGCACCGTTCCAGCTTCAATTAATGCGAGCGGCTATGGCGTCATGTCCGGTACATCAATGGCTACGCCTTATGTCACAGGGCTAGTGGCATTGTACAAAGAGAAATATCCAGAAATGACGAATCGTCAAATTCGAACATTGCTGCAGAAGAATACCATTGATCTCGGTGCGAAAGGCCGTGACAATTATTATGGTTACGGACTGGCTCAAATCGATAAACAGCCCATCAATGGAGATGTTTCGGTTCCGTACACAACGGACGGAACAGGTAAAATCACGTTTAATACAAGCCAATTGACGGCGAAGTACACGAGTTTTGACGTGTATCGAGCAGGCAAGCGAATCGCGAGTCAGGTAACAGCGAATGAAATGACGGATTATGCCACCAAAGGAACGATTGAATACCATTTTTATCCTTCTGGTAATCCATCAGATGAACCAAACTTTGTTTCCATTGAAGTGAACAATCCAGGACCAGCATTCAAGGATTTATCGCTTTCCCATTGGTACAATCGCTATATGACATACTTGTATCACGAACAGGTTTTGCAAGGGTACCCAGATCGCACCATCCAGCCAACTAAGCTGCTCACTCGTGGTGAGGCAGCCATTCTAGTCGGCCGAGCGATTGGCGTCGATACATCGAACGCAACAACGAAATTTACAGACATACAATCAACGGTCAGCGCGCCATATGTTGCGGCCCTAGCTGACAAAAAGATCATCTCTGGCTACTCAGACGGCACATTCCGGCCAAACGAACAAGTGACGCGTGCCCAAATGGCCATCTTAATTGCGAAAGCATACGAAGTGACCCCTCAAACAAGCGGTCCATTCAAAGACGTCACCAAAAACGTGACAGGAAACGAGTTCATCAATGCCTTGGCTACTCACAACATCGTGAGCGGTTACCTTGATGGCACATTCCGTCCATACGGAAAAATTGATCGAGCCAGTTTCTCTGTTTTCTTGGCCAAAGCTGAAAACAAAGAGTTAAGATAATGAACCAAAAGATGCTATCCTACGTTGGATGGCGTCTTTTTTGTTTGTTAGTAAATAACTAAAATATTTCATTATCATATATTTTTGTCATCATAATTTATTAAATTAGTAACAGATCAATAGGAATAGATTCTTCAAAAAGCTTGATTTAATAAGCTTTTTTTTGTTTACATGACGAAATAATAATGTAATGTAACCGTAAATCAATGTTAGGAATATATTTGTTAAAATAGAATCAACATCACATGAAGGAAAATATTTTAGGAGGTTAGGAAGTGAATAGATACAGGAAGAAACTGGCTCCTGTCATCGCTTTTTTGCTTATGTGGACGTTGCTATTACCAGCGTCTCACACACAAGCGGCATCGATTGGAGAGGCGATCGTTAGTTATGGGAAGAAGTTTATAGGTGTACGATATGTATTTGGCGGGACAACGCCAAGCGGCTTTGATTGTTCAGGTTTTACCCAATATGTTTATAAAAATCACGGGATATCGATTCCGCGAACAACGGGTGAACAATATCGGATGGGTACGTCGGTTTCAAAAAGCCAATTACAAGCGGGAGATTTAGTGTTTTTTGCGAATACATATAAGCCTGGTATTTCACATGTTGGCATTTATGCCGGCAATAACATGGTTTTGAATGCAACGACTAGTCAAGGAATCGCTCTTGTCTCTTTAAGCAATTCTTACTGGGGCCCAAAATATGCAGGTGCCAAGCGGGTTGTGACTGGAAAATTTAAAGATGTGCCTTCTAGCAATCTAGCGTTTGAAGCCATTGAACATTTAACCGATCAACAAATTATTAATGGTTATAGCGACTATACGTTTAAACCGAATGACCCTGTCACACGCGGACAAGCGGCTGCTTTTCTGAATCGTGAGCTAAAGCTTGAAGCGGTCAACCTTTCACAATTTAAAGATGTCGATCCATCTAACCCATTTGCGAAAGATATTGCCGCCATTCGGGAGGCGGGAATTATCAATGGTTTCTCTGACGAAACGTATCGTCCGTATGCTTACATTACACGTACAGAAATGGCCTCTATTTTACAAAAAGCGTATGAATTAAATGTCTCTAATGTAACAGCGGCTGAAAATAGTTATCGCGATGTGCCGTCCGATAGCTGGGCGTATCAAGCGATTGTCACGATGAAATTAATTGATCAAACAGGCGTATTTGAAACGGCGAATTATAATGGTCCGAGCCGTGCGACGCGAGCTTCTTTCTCAGCTGCACTGTATAACTCAATGAATGCTCAATAGCAGTCTTGGAATACTTCCAAGGCTTTTTTTATAGAAATTACAAAAAAATTCAAAACAACTCTTAATTTATCATTGTATATCAGCTAGAATAATAGAGTATGAAAAAATGGGTCTTGAAAGGAGTACCATCTTTTATGCAAAAAAAGTTTTTTGCCGTCCTTATGTCGCTAGTCTTAGTATTCCCATTTTTATCTCCTTTAAACGCAAAGGCAGATGATATTGCAGGAATTACACTGGAAAAAGAACTTCGTGCAATGGTAGAAGCAGGAGTGATACAAGGGTATAGCGATGGAGTGTATAAACCAAATGAAAAAGTGACCAGAGCAGAATTTGCTACTTTTATGGCTCGAGCACTGAAACTTCCACAAGGAAATTCCGCTTTCTCGGATGTGCCATCAAGCTCTGCGCTTTCTTACGGAGTAAATGCGGCCGCTTCTGCGAAAATAGTCAACGGCTATTCAGATGGAACATTTAGGCCACAATCATTAATTACGAGAAAAGATATGGCGTTAATGATCAGCAACGCTTTAAACTATTTAAAAGTAGACGTTACCTATACGGAATCTGGCTTTTCAGACATCAATGGATTAAGTGCTGCCCATAAAGAGGCGATTCAGAAAAGCGTAGCACTGAAAATCATTTCAGGCTATGACGAACGTACTTTCCGTCCAGATGAATTGGCTAGTCGTGCTCAAGCAGCGGCCTTTATTTACCGCCTGCTAGCCGCGGTCGGGGAAATTGACGGAGGAAGCACTCCACCGCCAAATCCAGAACCGGAGCCGGTCAAACCATATCAAGTGGCGACAGTCGATGCCACTGGAAAACTAACGTACGCGTCCACTTCTTACGACTCATTTGAAGAAGCGAAGCGCGCGATGATCACTCGCGGACAAGAAGTAGTGACACTTAACCAAAAAATTATTTACATGAAAGACAATAGTGGAGTTGTATACGCCAAGTCCTCATCAGGGGGAACGGTGAACTTATATACAGACCCAACATTGAAAACAGCGAAAACCTATGTATCTAGTTCATCCACATACGGTTTGACAGAATTACAGTATGTGACAGCTACGGAACAATACGTTCAGGTCTACCTTGGCGGAGATTCTTACTATGTGAAGTCAGCTGAAGCCTTGCTCGTACCGTTTGAAGGAGCAAAGGGCACCAATTATTATAAAAACGTGAATGGCTCACTCGTTCACTACATTTATAATTACGACAAAAATAGTTACGGTTCCTATGTCGCAGGGGTTGCCCCTTCATTTATGGACCGCACTCAGAAATATTACAGCTGGGATGGCTTTACTTTTACGAACGAACAAAGAAAAAAAGTAGGCACAGCCTATCAATATTTCCAATTCCTTTCCGCAAGAACAAAAACGAACTATACAGCGGATGAGCTAGATAAATATATTATGCAAGTTCTAGCAGAAAAAGAAGCAACGGGTTCTGCTTCGTATAAGGATGCAACAAAGAAAAGCAAGCTCATCGGTCTTGGGCAAGCGCTGAAAAAAGTTGAAGCAGAAAAACGTATCAACGCCTTGCTCATCCTAGCAATGGCTAATCACGAAAGCAATTACGGCATGAGCCAACATGCGCAAACCAACAATAACTTATTCGGCATCGCCGTTTATGACAGCACGCCAGACAAAGGGGCCACATTTGCTACACCAGCCGACTGTGTCAATGCACTGGCGGATTCTCTCTTCAATGCCACCATCGATTGGAGAGGCGGTTATTTAGTGCCGAACACATGGCGCTCATATGGCAGCGCACCGGGAACAAAAGTAAATGGCATCAATGTGAAATACGCATCTGATGCTTGGTGGGGCGCCAAAGTAGGCGGCCACATGTACCGCATGGACAAAGCCCTTGGAGGAAAGGACTTTAACAAATACCAACTCGGTCAAACGAACATCCAAGACTTGAACGTGCGAGCTACGCCAAACGGCACGATCCAATACAAATACAACCTAAAAGGCATGCCAGTTGCCTACGTAGGTAGCCCAACTACAAGCGGCGGCGTCACTTGGCAAAAAATCATCTCAGACGACCTGAAATACCAAGAAGGCTATGCTGGAGCAAACTACTTAACTACATTGCCAATCGCAAAATAACGAAAAAACCACCTTTCAAGGTGGTTTTTTCGCGTATGCGGGGATGAATCGTTCACCTTTGTGAGGGAATCGTCCAGAAATCGTGCGAAATCGTTCACGCGGCGGAGTTGTGCATCCTCGGGGCCAAGAATCGTTCACCTTTACGAGGAAATCGTCCAAGAATCATGCGGAATCGTCCAAAAAATGTCTGGAATCGTTCACACCCGACGTTTTTTCCAAAAAAATTCTATTTTCCTCTTAATTTAGTAAGCATTATTCGATAGAATAAGAGAGTATGGAAAAATGTGTATAGAAAGGAACGTTAGTTTTTATGCAGAAAAAGCTTTTTACTGTGATGATGTCGTTTATGTTACTTCTGCCATTTTTGTCCCCTTTCGTTATAAAAGCGGAAGGAGCCATGCTGGAGAAAGAACTTCAGACTATGGTAGAAACAGGAATCATCCAGGGGTACGGAAATGGAAATTACAAGCCAACGCAAACAGTCACTCAAGGGGAATTTGCCACTTTTATTGCTCGAGCATTGCAACTTCCGGAAGGAGATGGTGTATCATCGGGTTCTTCACTTTCCTATGGAGTCAATGCAGCAGTGGCCGCAAACATTGTGGATGCCAGTCAGGAATTTCACCCAGAAGCATTCATTACTAGACAAGATGCGGCTTTAATGATCGGCAATGCTTTAAATTATTTAAAAGTAGATGATACATATGTAGCATCCAGCTTTACTGACATCGCGGAATTAAGTGCTGCCCATCAAGAGGCGATTCATAAAAGTGCGGCACTCCACATTATTTCAGGCTATGACGAACACTCTTTCCGCCCAGATGAACGAGTGAATCGCGCTCAAGCCGCCGCGTTTATTTATCGTTTGCTCGAGGCAACGGGAACCCCGTTTCCAGCGGTAGCCAGTGCGAGCGCACGGGCCAAAAATCCCGTTTATATGAAAGCCAACAGCGGATTAGTGTATGCGAAACCGCCATCCGCCTCCATTGTCAAATTGTATAGCGATCCATCGTTCAAACATGAGAAAACCTATGTTTCCTCCAGTCCAAGGAAGGGTTCATCGAAATATGGCACGACGGAATTGAAGTATGTGACATCCACGAAACAGTACGTACAAGTGTATATCGGTGGAGCTAATTACTACATGAAGCCTGCCGATGCCTTGCTCGTTCCGTTCGAACGCGCGAAGGATCGCAGCTACTATAAAAATGAAAACGGCGCACTGTTTCATTATCTCTATAATTATGATGCGAAGAATTACGGCAAATATAATGCCGGCGTAGCTCCATCATTTATGAGTGCGGGGAAGAAGTATTACAGTTGGGACGGAGCCACTTTCTATAATGCACAAGGAAATGAAATAGGAACAGCTTATCAGTATTTCCAATATTTGCCTGCAAGAACGACAACAAACTACACGGCGGCTGAACTAGATCGCTATATTATGAAAGTGTTAGCTGAAAAAGAAGCGGCTGGTTTGAAAAATGCTACGAAGAAAAGCAAAATCATCGGCTTAGGTGCGACATTGAAAAAAGTGGAAGAACAAAAACGAGTCAATGCTCTCCTAATTTTAGCGATGGCGATGCATGAAAGTCATTTCGGAATGAGCGACCATGCGTTGAAGAACAACAACTTGTTTGGACTAAAAGTGTACGACAGCGCACCTAGCAAAGGAGCCAAATTTAAGAAACCAGCAGATTGCGTCGTCGCCTTAGTAGACGATTACTTGAATAACCGAAAACAAGGTTACTTAGTACCAAATACATGGCGCTCATATGGCAGCGCACCAGGAACAAAAGCGAGCGGCATTAATCTTAAATACGCATCGGATGCTTGGTGGGGCGCCAAAGTAGGCGGTCACATGTACCGCATCGACAAAGCTCTCGGACGAAAAGACTTTGGCAAATACCAACTTGGTCAAACGAACACAGAAGGGCTGAATGTGCGTGCCACACCAAACGGCAGCATTCAGTACCAATACAAACTAAAAGGCATGCCAGTTGCCTACGTAGGCCACCCAACAACAAGCGAAGGCACCACTTGGCAAAAAATCATCTCAGACGACCCAAGATACGAGGCAGGTTACGCTGGAGCGAACTACTTAACGACCCTACCAATTGCAGAATAAGTGAAAACCACCTTTAAAGGTGGTTTTTTTGTATTTGATGGGTGAATCAGTCGCCGTAGTGAAGAAACCAGTCGGAATAGAGCAAGAATCAGTCGCCAATCGGGGGAAATTAGTCGGGAAATAAGCAAAATCAGTCGCAAAGGTCAACACACCTCTTTTTAAACAAATGATTATTCAATAGCTACTAAACTTTCAATGGAACATACCGATACAAAACATGCACAAATATTAAACGGAATAGAAAGGTAGGTTCTATGAAATGACTATATCAAAAAAACTATGGTTAGGTTTTTTGAGCGTTCTGGGATTGATGCTGATTGTCGGTATTTTCTCTTTATGGAGCATCATGAGACAAAATGAAGAGTATCAATTTCTTTTAGATGATCGAGTACATAAAGTGAACCTAATTAATGATTTAATCAGTATTCAAAAAGATATAGCAGGAGGTACTCGTGGCTACTTTGTTTATCAAGATGAGAAATTCATTCAAGACCGAATGGTTAAAAACGAAGAGTTTGAGCAGACGCTAAATGAATTATTAAGCATAACTAAGACATCGTATGCCTTGCAATTAATCAAAGATCTAGAAAAATCGAACCAAACGTATCATAAACTCACAGAAGAGGCGATTGCTTATCAACAAAGTGGAAAAAGGCAGCTTGCTTTAGAGTTAGGCAGAAAAACAGCTTCTCATTTCGAGGAAATTATGACAACAGCAGAAGAGTTAAAAGCATATCAACAGGAAAAAATGAACAAAACAAGGGCAAATTTAAACGAGTTAGTTGTTGGTTCGCGTCTGTTTATCATTTTAATACTAGTGGGTGGCGCTCTTGTTAGTATCATTGTTTCTGTCATCATTAGCCGAAGTATTTCACGGCCTATTCAACAGACGACCCAAGCCCTTGAACAAATTGCTATGGGACGCCTTGATCTAGAACCGCTTGAAATAAAAAACCGTGATGAAGTTGGAACAATGGCGCAGTCCTTTAATAAAATGTTAATTGATTTACGAAACGTTGTAGGAAATGTAAATGATACAGCGGCACAATTAGCCGCTCAATCGGAACAACTATCCGCTAGTTCAGAAGAAAGTCTCGCCTCTTCTGAAATGGTTGCTAGCGCAGCTGAAAAACAAGCGGCCGGAAGTGATCAACAGCTGCAGATTGTGGGCGAAGCCTTTCAAGCAATGAATGAAATGGCTGTAGATATCCAAAAAATCACAGATAATAATAACGAGATGCTTCATTCAGCCGCTGCCGTTAACACACTAGTGGAACAAGGTTCAAAAACGGTCAATGAAGTGTCCAAACAAATGAGTGACATTCAAGACTCCATTCAAGAATCCGCCAACATTATTAGCGTGATGGAAAATCATTCAGCAAAAATTCAACAAGTCACAACGATCATCACAGAGATTTCGGATCAAACGAATTTACTGGCCTTAAATGCGGCCATCGAAGCAGCTCGTGCGGGGGAACATGGCGCAGGCTTTGCCGTAGTCGCTGAAGAAGTTCGTCAGCTAGCTGAGCAATCGAAGCACTCCGCCTCAGAAATTGAAGCTATGATTAAAACGATTCAAACCGATGCGAAGCGAGCCGTACAGTCGATTCACCAAGGCCAACAAAAAGCAACCAACGGCTTACAAACATCGGAACAATCACTAGATGTATTTACTCAAATTGAAGCGGCTGTCGGAGAAGTAAGCAATAAAATTAATCTTGTCTCAGCCGCCATCGAACAGCTGCAAGCCATGAACGATGAAGTCCAGATGGGAGCAAAAGAAGTACGGAATTTAGCAGAACAATCCGCGGATCGTTCCCGCGATACAAGCGCAGCAACCGAAGAGCAACTAGCAGCGATCGAACAAATCTCTGCCAGCTCTCAAGCGCTCGCTAAATTAGCAGAATCTCTCACGCAACAAATCAATAACTTTAAACTTTAAGGTAAAAAGGCGATTCCAAACGTATGAACGTTGGAATCGCCTTTTTAGGTCTTATTTTTTTGCTTTTTTCTTCACGATCGATAACAACTGGCGGAAGCCTTCTTTATAGAAGATGAACAAACCAATGGCGTAGAATACGACACCGAGCGGCACGATGATCATCAACTGCCAAAGAGAATAAAGTTCAGAAATCGGCATGTACAACTTTAACAAATAGAGCGGTACGATCATAAATGCCGTCACAAACGTTACTCGCACAACTAAGCCCAATAGCCTTGTCACTTCTTTTTTCTCAAAGTCTTTATACACGAAAATGGTGCTTACGACTAAATAGTAAATCGATACGAATGAACTTGTTAGAGCGAGGCCAGGATAGCCGAACGGCTCAACAAACAGCCAGTTCAAAAATACATT
This sequence comes from Bacillus sp. REN10, assembly GCF_016820555.1. GTDB lineage: Bacteria > Bacillota > Bacilli > Bacillales > Domibacillaceae > Bacillus_CE. The sequence goes on from NZ_JADHDW010000006.1 coordinate 145,639, forward strand.
CAGCGCAATCGTGGTGACACTGATGCGGAAAATAATATTCGTTTTCCCTTGGGCATACATTGATTTCGAAACAATGTACTGCAGCCCTTGGGTGACAATCGTCGGCAAATAATATACAAGCGCTAAATACGTATGGTGCGTATCACTTGCAGTAAATTTCCCGCGTTCGAAAATGAAGGAAATCGCTTCTTCTCCGACGAGGAATAACCCAGCTGCAATTGGCGCTAGTGTTAGCAGCGACACTTGCATGCCCATGAAAAAAGTATCTTGGAACTTTTTCTGATGATTCACTTGCTCGGATAATAAAGTGAAAATGACGACGGCAATCGTTGTTCCATAAATCGTATGCGGAATGCTCGTAATTAAACTCGAATTATTTAAATAAGTAACCGCGCCCGGAATCGTACTTGATGCAAACGATTTATTGACAAACATATTGATTTGCCCAACCCCGGCATTTAACAGCGCAGGAACGAGCAGCACAAGAAAAGAACGGCGAAATTCCTGTTCCACCGTAAGTGTTGGGCTCCAGCGGTATCCTTTTTTCAACAAGAAAAATAGCTGGATGCCGATCCCAACGAGCGTCCCGAAAATGAACCCGTATGCCAAGCTGTTAATGCCCCATTGATCGGAAAATAATAAGGCAAAAACGGCCCCCATCAACGTAGCGGACAACTTCGACATTTGCGATGGGACAAAAATTCGCTGTGCCTGCAAATAGGAGTCTAAAATCCCATTCAAGGCAATCGCGCTCATAAATAAGAAGAAAAATCGAGTAATTTCAATCGTCACTTCCGCTGTCAATCCAGTGATTTTCGGATAAATAAGCGGTACAAACCAAGGGCTAAGCAGCCATCCTAACACGGAAATCGCTAAAAAAATCACGACCGTCGCGTTCATGACCCCGTTCGCATTGCGCTCCGTGGCCTCTGGTGCTTCCTTTTTCTGTTTGACATACATCGGCAAAAAGACATTGTTAAATCCGCCGGAAATAATGGCAATCACTAACGTAATAAACGAAAACGCCAATAAATATCCATCTGTATAACTGGTCGCTCCAAACTTACTTGCAATAATACTTTCCCTTAAAAAGCCCGAAAGCTTCACAACAAGCGAAAGCGCTACAAGCCAAAGAGCCGTCTTCTTTAATGACACGAACTCCACCTCATTCAAAATTTCAATCTAACTAATAATAACATAAACGTTGCAAAGGAATATTGTCAGACGATGTAGAAATATTTCCTTATAGAGAGGAGTGAAAATGTGTTAGTAAAAGAACGAACAATCCCACTCACGCTATCGATGTTAGAAGCGTTGAAGCGCAATTTACCTAAGCACCATGTGAAACAACGGATCATTGAGGACGAATTAGCGAAAAGCCGAGCCGGATACTGCGGCGAGCAATCCATCGACTACTATTTATCGTTTCTCCCCGATGACCACCTCATCCTCCACAATGTGCGGCTTTCAAGCGGCGATTACTTTTTCCAGATCGACACCCTCCTTATTTGTCCCAACATCATCGTCATCCTCGAAGTGAAAAACATCGCAGGCATGCTGTTCTTTGACGAAACCTTTCATCAACTGATCCGCACGATAGAGGAAAAAGAAGAAGCCTTCCCCGACCCGATTTTACAAGTCCAACGGCAACAACGACAGCTCGAAGCGTGGTTCACCCACCACAAATGTCCTGCGATTCCCATCGTTCCATTCGTCGTCATCAGCAATCCCAACGCGATCATTAAAAATAAGCGCACCGACAAACTAGTCCATCAAACCGTCATCCATGCCAGCGCCATTCCATTGAAATTCGATGACCTTCATGCCACGTACACACATCAGCTACTTTCACTAAAAGAAATGAAAAAAATATCCCAGCTACTGATCAAACATCACCAGCCCCATCGACCTGACCTCCTGCGCCAACTGCAAATTTCTGAAAACGAGTTGCTAACAGGAGCCAAATGTGAAAAATGCGACCATCAGCCGATGCAACGAAAAACCGGTACATGGTACTGCCCTCGCTGTCAACATGAATCGAGCGATGCCCACATTTCAGCACTCGCCGACTACGCTTTATTGTATGGCCCAACGATTACCAATAAACAATTTCGCAACTATTTTCATATTCAGTCATCCGGTGTGGCCAAACGTCTACTTGGGGCAATGAACTTGCCACAAAGCGGCGATCGCCGAAACCGAATGTATCACCTTCCATTCAAATAAACCGAATCCTCCTGGGTTCGGTTTATTTTTGTGGGTTGGGGGATGGAATCAGTCGGAAAAAGGAGGAAATCAGTTGGGATTTCGCTTGAATCGGTCGGAAATTGCCCACAATCGGTCGCCAATCCCGCTCAATCAGTCGCCTCCCGTTTCCCCACTCCCAACAAAAAACCACCCCGCCCAAAGGCAAGGTGGTCCACTCACTCCACAGCCCGCATATAAATCTCTTCATATTTCTCGGCTGCAGAGAGGTGAGAGTATTCGTCTTCAATTTTCTGGCGCGCGCGGTCGGCGAACACTTGAGCTTTCGCTGGGTCATCCAATAACTCGATCATTGCAGCGGATAGCTCTTCGACATTTTTCTCTTCCGTCAATAGTCCGTCGACGTTGTGATCGACGATTTCTTTCAGTCCACCGACAGCACAAGCGATCAGCGGAGAGCCGGAGCCCATTGCTTCCAAGGCGGAAATCGAAGTCGCTTCTTCTACGCCTGCAGAATGCACGCTCGGCACAAGGACCACATCCGCCAACGCATAAAACTCTTTAATGACGTCATGCGGAATCGCGCCCAACAGACGCACGCTACTTTCAAGCTTATGCTCGGCAATCAGGCGTTTCATTTCGTCCATCGCTTCGCCTGTACCCGCATAAATCAACTGGGCGTTCGGATACTTCTCCAACACGGCCGGCAGTGATAAAATCGGATAGATGACGCCGTTTTTCTTCGTTAAGCGGCGCGGAACGAAAAACACCGGAACATCGACATCGACGCCATGCTTTTGGCGGAATTCCGCTTTTCTTTCTTTCTCCGGACGGAAATCATCGACATTAATGAAGTTGCGGATCGCCGTACCCGTAATCCCTGCTTCACGCTGCACATATTCTTTAATGCGCGTATCCACCGTAATAATCGCGCGCGTGCTGCGGTAAGCTTTCACTTCTTCTTCCATTAAAAATTTCTCTTCCGGACTATCCTTTAAAATATTTCCGGCACTCAACGCCTCATATGTTAAATAACCGTGCACTGTAGAGACAACCGGCATCCCTGCATCAAGAGCCGCAAACGTTGCATACACTTCCTGCGCATTCACGACATCATAATTTTTATGCTTCACTGCTTCCATTAGCTTTTGCAGCATTTTTTTGCGCGTCTGCAAGCCGTACACAAAGCCTTTGCCCTTCGACAACTTATTCATTAAAAAGCCGGGGCCGCGCACTTTCATATTTTGCTGTAATTCAGGAATGTCACTAAATGATAAAATATCCACTTCATGACCGCGCGCTTCCAATCCCGCTTTCAACGTCGCCACATGAGTCGACAGCCCGCCCGTATGCGGATAGTGGTACACAGTCGCAAGTAAAATCTTCATTCGAAAAACCCTCCCCTTACATAAACTTTTTCTTTAATAGTTCAATATTTTCTAAGGCATCCCGACGCATGCTCGCAGCATTGTCATCGACCACTTCACTCAATTCCTCACGGCGAGCGAGCACCTTGCGCGCATTCACCTTCAACTTCTCCGCATCGAACTCTTCTAAGCGGAACGAATACTCCCACATGCCCGAACGCTTTAATAAGCTTTCGACCTTCTTATCATAGCTGATGCCGATATGAGGCACAGCCGTCAAGGCAGAGAAAATTAACGAATGCAGGCGCAAGCCGATCGTCATCTCGCATTCGCCAATAAAATTCAAATACTGATTCGGCGTGAAATCTCCCGCCAGTAAATGACAAGCCTCCGCTTGTTTCATCAAGCTCATCACACGCTGAGACGCATTGACATCATGATGGCCTTCCATCGGCACAAACACCGGAGTGATCCCTTCTGTTGCGATCAACTCATCGAGCGCATCGGCCAATTTTTCATAATAATCATCATGCTCAAACCACGGGCGCACCGACACCGCAACGAGCTTCTCCTCACCTGTTAAAGACAAGCTCTTCATGCACGCATCGTCTTCTTTCTTCTGAAAAGCAAACACAATATCCGCCGTAACGACCGTTTCTGGACGAGTGACGCCTAACTGGTGCAAATAATCTTTCGAATACTGATCACGCACCGTCACAAAATCAGCCCGATTGGCGAAAACCTTCATTAATATCTTGCCCCAAGTCGAAGTGACCGGCCCGATACCTTGCGAGAAGAACATCACTCTCGCCCCGCACAACTTCGCTAAAAAGGCAATCAGCAAATAATAAGGAAGGGGACCGAACAAAAACTTCGTTGGATATGTATCTTGAAGCAGTCCGCCGCCGCCACTAATTAACACATCCGCTTGGCGAAGCGCTTTCACCTTCTCCTTATTCTGATGGCGCCAGCCGCGGTAAACGGTTTTCACTTGATGCTCCTTCGCCGTCTGTTCCGGCGACAAAGAAAACACCGTAATATCTACATCATCGATTTCATTTCGTAAATTATCTACAATCGCTTCAAGGATCGCTTCATCCCCAGTATTGCCTAAACCATAAAATCCTGAAATGACAACTTTCAACAAGTTAGCCTCCTCGTCAGTCAAATACGCTTAAAAAGCTAAACTTCATTTTAACATTTCATCCACCCACATTCAACGAAATTAGTGCAAGGCGCCAGTGAATTTGCTATACTATGTTAAGTTATTAATTTCAACTCATACGAGTCGTATTAGAAAGGATTTTTTGCCATGCAGAAGATTTGTGTAATTGGTTTAGGATATATTGGATTGCCAACTGCAGCTGTTTTCGCTCGCGCTGGCTTTGATATTGTTGGAGTAGATGTAAACAAACAAGTCGTCGAAAGATTAAATAAAGGTGAGATTATTATCGAGGAGGTTGGCCTTCCGGAAGTCGTGAAAGAAGTCGTTGATGCGGGTAAACTGCGCGCATCACTAGAGCCGGAAGCAGCGGATGTCTTTATCATCTCCGTGCCAACGCCGATTCATGAGGACTGCACAGCGAATGTCGAGTACGTCAAAAGCGCGACAAAAGCCGTCGTGCCTCATTTACAAAAAGGAAATGTGATCATCGTCGAATCCACGATCCCGCCGCGGACGATGGATGACGTCGTGGCGCCGATCATTCGAGAAGCGGGCTTTGATCCGGAGAAAGATGTGTACTTAGCGCATTGCCCAGAGCGTGTGCTGCCAGGCCGTATTTTAATCGAGCTTGTGGAAAATACACGCATCGTCGGCGGTTTAACGAAAGAAGCAACGACAAAAGCAGCCGATGTGTACCGTCAAGTCGTCACAGGTGAGGTGCTTGAAACGGAAGCTGTGACAGCGGAAATGTCGAAGCTGATGGAAAATACATTCCGAGATGTCAACATTGCGTTAGCGAATGAACTAGCGAAAATTGCCGCTCGTCTTGGCGTCGATGCTCATAAAGTGATTGAGCTTGCCAACCGCCATCCGCGCGTCAACATTCACCAGCCAGGCCCAGGTGTCGGCGGTCACTGCTTAGCGGTCGACCCGTACTTCATCGTCGAAAAAGCACCGGAAGAAGCGCTGATGATTCAACTGTCACGCGACATTAACAACTCAATGCCTGACTTTGTCATCGAGCAAATCTTAAAGTTAACAGCTGAACTACCGACGCCAAAAATTGCGTTATTTGGCCTTACCTATAAAGGAAACATTGACGATGTTCGCGAAAGCCCAGCGATTGAAATCGTGGAAAAAGTGATGGCGAACCCGCGCTTTGATGTGCGCGTTCACGATCCCCATGTGCGTGATGAACAAGTGCCATTTGCGCTCTCTTCTTTTGAAGAAGCCATTGCGGATGCGAACCTTATCGTCATCTTAACGGATCATCATGAGTTCAAAGCATTAGAGGCACAAACGTTGATCGCCAAGATGGAAACAGCGGTCATCTTTGATACGAAGAACTGCTCAAACCTTGAACAGGAAGCGGCTCTTACCGTGCACCGCATTGGCGACTTAACGAATTTGAAAGCGATCCAAGTGAATAAACCAATAAACAACTAGGGTGTTCCAAATGGAGAAAGAACAATATTTAGGCGTAGCGGTTTCCCCGTATACGTACGACGAAATTATTGATGACGTCAAAGGAAGAATGGCAGAAGGGCTACAGTCTACCGTCATAGCCGTCAATCCAGAGAAAGTCATCACTGCCGGACGTGATCCGCTCGTGAAAGAACTGATCAACGAGTCCACGTACCAAATTCCCGACGGCATCGGCATGATCATTGCTTCGAAGCTGAAAAATGGTGACATTCGCGAGCGTGTCACTGGTGTTGATATGATGGGGCGCTTACTCCAGTTCGCCGCACAAGAAGGGCATGGTGTCTTCTTTTACGGAGCGAAAGAAGAAGTCGTGCGCGCCGCGAAGGAAAAGCTCGAAGCGTCGATTCCGAACCTTCACGTCGCTGGGTATGAAAATGGCTACGTGCAAGATCAGGATGCACTCGTTCAAAAAATTAACGAATCGAAAGCCGCGCTTCTATTTGTCGCACTCGGCAGCCCGCGACAAGAACTGTGGATTCGCGAAAATATGCCGAAGCTTCCTTGCGTGAAAGTATTCCAAGGCGTCGGTGGCAGCTTCGATGTCTATTCTGGAAAAGTGAAGCGGGCTCCAGCCTTTTACCGCAAATTTGGCTTAGAATGGCTCTACCGTTTAATGAAAGAGCCGAAGCGTATCAAACGCCAAATGGCTTTACCGAAATTTCTGCTCAAAATACTCATCAGCAAATAACCTTGAAGGGCTTTAAATCGCTATGCGCTTTAAAGCCTTTCTTCTATATTGGAGGTGCTAGAACATGAAAGTGCTTCATTTAATTAGCGGCGGGGAAAAAGGCGGCTCACGCAAACATGTCATCACCCTGCTCGAGCAATTCTCCCCGGAAGAAGTCACGCTCGCTGTCTTTCAAGAAGGGCAATTATCGCAAGAAGCGAGAGAGAGCTGCATCCGAACGGAATGCTTCCCGCAACGATCTCGCTACGACTTATCCGTCTTGAACAAACTGGCAAGCTTCATTCAACAAGAACGCTTTGACATTTTACATACCCACGGCCCGCGTGCCAATCTCTTTGGCATTTATTTAAAAAAGAAAACCGGCATCCGCTGGGTGACCACTGTCCATAGTGATCCGTCGCTCGATTTTGTGAAATCGGGCCTTAAAGGAAAGATTTTCACTTCATTAAGCATGTACGCCGTGAAACAAATGGACGGCTACTTTGCCGTATCGGAGCGCTTTAAGCAAAACTTAATGAAGCTTGGCATTAACGGGGAGAAAATTCAAACCGTCTACAATGGCATCCAATTTACCGAGGAAACAGCGACTCCTTTTCCGCGCAGCGAATGGGGCCTCACCGATCAAGACTTTGTAATGGCGATGGTCGCGCGCCTTCATCCGATTAAAGGGCATACAGTCGTGTTTGAGGCGATGACTGCCTTTTCCGAAGAGGAGCGGCCTCACTTGCTGCTCGTCGGGGACGGCCCGATTGAAGACGAGCTTATTAATGAAGTAACTCGTCGCAAGCTTGACCGCCACGTCCATTTTCTTGGCTTCCGCAAAGACGTTGACCATATTTATGCCGCCTCAGACTTAGCTCTGCTTGCTTCTTATAGCGAAAGCTTTCCGCTCGCTTTATTAGAAGCGGCCAATCAGCACGTGCCGATCATCACAACCGATGTCGGTGGCGTCGGTGAACTGATTGACCACGGACAAACCGGCTGGATCGTGCCAACGAAAGACGCCAAAGCGTATGAACAAGCATTGCGTGAAGCAATCACGCGCGGCGATCAGCTGCGGAAAATGGGCGATCAACTATACGATTTCGCTTCCGCCCGCTTCTCCCTTGATCAACTCGCCGAAGCTCATCGTCAGTTGTACACAAAATTAACAAGTATATAGGAAAGAACACGTCAACCCGAGAGATTACCTCTCGGGTTTTTTTATGTACATGGGCTAAACTATCCATGAAAATATATCATCTTTTATTAAAAAAGTAGCACTTTGTCCAACATTTATATAATTAATCCTTTAATTTCCTAACTTAATAGTTTATAATGAGAAAGCTATTATTTTTTATGGGTATTAAACCATATGTTTCCTAGTAATCATCAATGTTTACTAAAGTCTTACAATTGTTACAAATTAGTTGAGAAACGTAAAAGACGGAAAAAAGGGTTGAAAAAAAATAGCACTTTGATAGAATAGTAACTGAGTTTAATTCTGTTAATTTGTCCAAATGTTACATAGAACTCCACGGATTTCATATTTAGCAGGGGAAACTCTTGTCACATGTTAAGGAACAATTGGCTTTATTGCCGATTGATTTCATATTTTAAAAGAAAACTTTACAAAACAGGAGGAACTATTACATGGCTTACCAACCAAAGTCTTATCGTAAATTCGTTGCTACTGCAGCAACAGCTACACTAGTAGCAACAGCTGTTACTCCAGCTTTCGCAGCAGAATTCACTGATGTGAACAAAAACTATAAGGAAGCTGTTGATTACCTAGTAGCAAACAAGATTGCTAATGGTACAACTGAAACTACTTTCGGTACGGACAAAACGATCTCTCGCGGTGACGCAGCAGTAATGATCGCAAACGCATTACAATTAGATGTGGAGAAAGCTCCAGAATCTCCATTAACAGACCTTAACTCTCGTGTAAAAGGCGCAGTTAACGCTCTTTATGCAGCTAAAATCGTAGGCGGTAAAACAGAAACAACTTTCAAGCCAGAAGCAAACATCACTCGTGCTGAAATGGCGAAAATCTTAACAAATGCTTACAAATTAGAAGCTGGCAACACGAAAAACAGCTTTAAAGATGTAAACAACACTTGGGATCCATATGTTGACGCTCTTCTTGCTAACAAAATCACAGCAGGTAAAACAGAAACAACTTTCGCTCCTGACCAAGCTGTAACTCGCGGTGAGTTCGCGTTGTTCATGTTCCGCGCGAAAGATTTCTTATATGAAATGCCTGCAGTTTCAGCAGTAAAAGTAGCTGACGACAAAACTTTAGAAGTGACACTTAAAGATGCTAAAGCTGGCTTCAAAGCTGAAAACTTCAAAGTACTAGTTGATGGCGCTGCTGTAAAAGCAAGCAAAGTTGAAGCTGACGAAAAAGGTTCTGTTTACAAACTTACAATCGACAGTCTTAACGACAAAGCTGGTAAAGTAACTGTTAACGGTGCAGAAGCTGCTTATGACTTTACTGCTCCTAAAGTTGAGAGTGTAATGGCGATTAATGCTACTACTCTAACAATTGCAGGTTCTGGTCTTAAAAATCTTAAAGCTGAAGACATCACTGTAGAAGGAAACAAAGTTGCAACTATTCAATCTACTGATGGAAAAACAGCAACTGTAACTTTAGAAGGTACTCTACCTGCTAATACAGACATTAAAGTAACAGTTAAAGATTCTGTATCAACTAAAGATTACACAGTTAAATATGGTTTCGAACCAAAAGCTGTCGCAGTTCAAGCTGCTACTTATGATGACGATACAAAAGGTCAAAAATTAGCAGTGACTGTTGATGGAGTAGCAACATCTGTAGATTACTTATTAGCAGCGGGTTACACTGTTGAATTTAATGCATTTGATAAAGACGGAGTTTCTGCAAATACCACATTATTTGGTGCAGCAGCAGCAAGTAAAGATGGAAAATTACAAGATGCCGTTTTAACTCAAGGTGACTACACAGTTCAAGTTGTAGTTGCTAAAGGTTCAACTGTATTAACTTCTGAGAAGGCTAAAATTACTGTTAAAAACCTTGATAATGCAGCAACTGCTATTAATTCTTATGAATTAACAAATGGTGCAGGTTTCGTCCAAAACACTTCTACATTAGTTATTGGAGAAACTGCAACATTAACTAAAGTAGTTGTTGGTGCTGGATCTGCTGTATCTGAATTAGTACCTGGTAGCTTTGAAGTAAAATCATCTGACGAGACTGTTGTAGCAGTTGATTCTGCGACTGGAGTGTTGACTGCTCAAGGTCTAGGAACAGCTAAAGTTACGATTACAGTTGGTAAAGTTAGTAAAGAAGTAACAGTTACTGTTAAAGGTGAAGCACGTAAAGTAGCTAAAGCAACGCCAGCAACAAATGCTACAAAAGCAATCATTGGTGCAACTAGCCCAAGTACAATTAAAGTAAAAGTAACTGACCAATACGGTGATCCAGTTAAGTCTGCTACTTCAGGTGCATTCGCTTATTATCCAACAGCTATTTCTGGATATGCTACAACACCAGTAGAATTAGACTCTTCTGCTTCTGATAGTGGTTCAGCTACTGTTTCATTAGCAGGCGCAACTACAGCTGGACAGTCTGGAACAGTTGTATTGAAAAATGCTAAAGGTGATGTACTTGGAAGTTTTACAGTAACAACGACTGCTGTTGACAATGCCCAAATTCAAAAATTAGCATATGACTCTACTTCAAAATCTGATGATGACAGCATTAATGCAGATCTAGCTAGCGATAATAATATCGTTTATAAGATCAAAGAATTTACTTCTGAAAATGTTTATAAACAAGATGTTGCTAATTTAGGTGGTTATAAAGTTAAATACAACAAAGACATCATCAAAGTTGATAGTGATACAACAGGTGATTATACTATCGCTGGTACACCTTCAACATTCACAGTTACACCTAATAAAGCGGGTTCAACAACACTTGCTGTTTACAAACCAGATGGTACTTTAGTAGAAACTAAAACTATTACAGTAACTAAAGGTTCTACTAAGATTACAGGCGTAGCTTGGAAATCAGCTCCAGTAATTAATTATACAACAAAAATTGATTACAAAACTGTTCTTGATATTACAGAAGGAACTTCTACAGTTGATGATATTGTAAAAGGTATTACATTATCTTCACCAGTTCTTAATAATATTCGTATTGCAGGTAAAGCAAGTACTGGTGTAGCTGCTGATGGAGATCTATATATCGATAAAAATGATAATGGTGTGTCTGACACCGGTGAAACAGTACTTGGTAAACTTTCATTTGCTGCTACAGCATCATCTACAGGTGCTTTAAACCCTGCTTCTCCAGTTTTTGGTGATGGTTTCGCAGGATTTGGTGTAACAGTTGCAACACCTGCAAAAGGTAGCATTATTTTCTCAATTACTGATGAAACTTCTACTGATGCAATTAAACCAGTAGTTGCTACTAAAGCAGTAACTGTTGACGTAAAATAATTTGTCTTAAATGGGAAATGGGGTCAGACCCCCACTACTTTAAAGCGATAAAGTATAGACAGAGAGTCGTTCATTCGGCTCTCTGTTTTTTTATTCATAAACGGATTGGCTTCTGTTTACAGTCTTTTTCCTTTTTTCTTTGTTATAATAATCAAAAAAGAACAGGGGGAGAACGAGTAATTGGTGTCAGACCCCGACTCCTCCATGCTTTTTCGTAGGGGATATTTGGAATCTATCGTGTTCCTCTCGATCTTTTAAACTAAGGGTATCAGGTTTCTGTATATAAATGAAATACATATGTAATTAATTTTGTTTATTATTGACTTTCAATTGCGTTTTGATTATATTTTATTTAGCATCAATTCAAAAAAATTAATCAAAGGTGGTGAAAAAATGCCAACAAAACAAATATCGTTAAGGCTCAATGAAGATGTACATGCATTTATAGTTCATGGTGCAACTAAAACAAATCAATCATTAACGGATTACGTTACAACATTAATTTGCTGTAATAGGGATATTTACCAAACAAATTATTCTAACAGAATACAGGTGAGATTTAGCCTTACTTATTTGGGAGACCTTCTAGTTTTGGGTCAAAAAGATTCATTCAATGGGGTATATCAAATCATGGAGGAATCAATTGAACAAGGCTATGAAGTAGTTATTGAACGCCATTATCAAAATGCACCCCCAACAGAATTAAAAAAATTTAATTCGCTAGAAGAAATTAATGATTGGAAACAGAATATGTTAAGTATTTAAATAGGGAAAATTGGTGTCAGACCCCCACTACTTTAGGGAAATGGTGTCAGACCCCATAGCCATCAAGTTAAGCATTTTGCTATACAACTAAATAATAATGTTATATCCTTCCCTTAGTTTTTAAAGGAAGGATTTTTTCATTGAAAAAGCAGACATCGGAATTAAATACATTCATTCAAGAAATACAAAGGTATTTGTCTACTGACCAAATTGAAGAAATAGGTAGACAAACAGGGTTCATCAAACGAAAGAGAAATATGAACGCTTCTGATTTCCTCTCCCTCTGTTTAGAGTAATTGGTGTCAGACCCCCACTACTTTAAAGCAATAAAGTATAGACGGAGAGTCATTCATTTGGCTCTCTGTTTTTTTATCATCAAAGGATTTACTTCTGTTTACAGTCTTTTTCCTTTTCTCTTTGTTATAATAATCAAAAAAGAAAAGGGGTAATTGGGTTCAGCCCCCACTTCTTCGTTAGATGCATGAATTGATAATGAATGAGGAGGTTCTTGTATGAAAGAATCAAAAGAAGGATTAGTCAAAG
>NZ_JADHDW010000007.1 GCF_016820555.1 Bacillus sp. REN10
GAACGGATTCGAAAGCGGGCGGACCTGATTATTTACAGCTGCATATGCAAGCAAAAACAACGTCAGAAATGTTATAATAGCTTTCCGGGGTCTAGCCTCCAGTGTGTTAACGCATTAAAGGGGTGGGGGCAGCCCCTCTCAACATCATAGATTTTTCATAGAAAGCGAGGGGTTTTTATATGTTGGATTATTCTTTAATTGCATCTGTTACGGTGTATATGGTTGGAATGCTGTTCATTGGTTATTTTGCTTATAAGAAAACATCGAATTTATCTGATTATATGTTAGGTGGACGCGGTTTAGGACCAGCCGTTACTGCTTTAAGTGCCGGTGCTTCAGATATGAGCGGATGGCTATTAATGGGGTTGCCTGGGGCAATGTTCGCTACAGGTCTCAGTTCATCATGGATCGTTATTGGGTTAACACTCGGAGCATGGGCCAACTGGCTCTATGTCGCACCTCGATTAAGAACTTATACAGAAGTAGCGAATGATTCCATCACGATTCCAGGCTATTTAGAAAATCGTTTTAACGATCAATCCAAAATTCTGCGTTTAATTTCTGGATTAGTTATCTTGATTTTCTTCACCTTCTATGTTTCTTCAGGAATGGTTTCTGGAGGAGTATTATTCCAAAATACCTTTGGACTTGAATACCACACAGGCCTTTGGATCATCACAGCTGTAGTTGTTTCATATACTCTTTTTGGTGGATTCTTAGCCGTAAGTTGGACAGACTTCGTTCAAGGTTTAATTATGTTCCTTGCTTTGATTCTCGTTCCTGTTGTTACGCTAATGCATATCGGCGGATTTGGACCAGCTATTGATACACCGCGCTCTATTGACCCTGATTTACTGGATATTTTTAAAGGAGCTAGCTTCTTAGGTGTTGCTTCCTTATTCGCTTGGGGTCTTGGGTACTTTGGACAACCTCATATTATCGTTCGCTTTATGGCGATTACGTCTGTGAGAGAAATTAAAAAAGCGCGTCGCATCGGCATGAGTTGGATGATTTTCTCTAGTATTGGGGCAATGTTAACAGGCTTTTTAGGAATCACGTACTATCAACAAAACGGATTAAAAATTAGTGACCCTGAGACGATTTTTATTAAACTAGGCGAAATTTTATTTGATCCAATTATTACAGGCTTCTTAATTTCTGCGATTTTGGCGGCGATTATGAGCACGATCTCTTCTCAATTGCTTGTTACGTCAAGTTCACTAACAGAAGATTTATACAAAACATTTTTCCGTCGCTCTGCTTCGGACAAAGAGCTTGTCTTCTTAGGACGTTTATCTGTTCTTCTTGTCTCAGTTATTGCTCTCATCCTTTCCTGGGAAAAGAGCAAAACTATTCTTGATCTTGTGGGCTATGCATGGGCAGGATTTGGTTCTGCATTCGGTCCAATGATCATTCTCAGCCTTTATTGGAAACGGATGACGAAATGGGGAGCGTTAGCAGGAATGGTAGTAGGTGCTGTAACTGTTATTGTCTGGTCAAAGATCGGGTTATCAGATACGTTATACGAAATGATTCCTGGTTTTGCCGCAAGTTTTCTTTCCATCATCATTGTCAGCTTGTTAACAGCGAAACCATCCGCAGACATTGAACAGCAATTCCAACAATTTGAGCAAAAATTGAAAGAAGAAAGTTAATTTCATACTTCCACCTTTCAACAGGCGAAAAGGACTGGACGATTCCCAGTCCTTTTCGTTGTCTTTGCGTATATTGGAGGTATAATTAAGTGTATGATAATAGAGAAGGAGGAATTTTTGATGAGTGTGTTATTAGAAAAAATCCTTTCTCTAACCGATATCAATGAGATTACGGAATTGATTAGTCAATTTTTAAAGAAGCCGATTGTGTTAGAGGATGATCAATTTTCTTTATTGGCTTACAGCTCTTATTCAATAGAAGCTTTCGATAAAGCCAATAAAGATACCATTTTCTCCAAACGCTCACCCATCCCTATTTTAGAAAAATTTATTGAGGAAGGAATTATTGAGCAATTAAAATCGATTCCAGAACCTTTTCGGGTAAAGAAAATTAAAGAAATTGGACTTAACCAACGTGTTGTTACTAGCACCAAATATAAAGAGCAAATATTCGGATATATTTGGGTTCAAGAAACGAAACCTCCGCTTACTCATGAAGAATTAGATTTTCTTCATAAAGTCTCCTCTCATATCGGAATGCTGCTGTATAAGAGGAAACAATTAAATCTTATGAAAAATAAAGAGAAAGATCATTTCTATAAAAAAATAATTGATCATGCTTATCAAAATGAAAATGAAATTAAATGGGAAGCAGCCAACCATAACATCATCCTTCCCACTACATTTATTGTTAACGTTTTCACTATGACACAAATAGAAGATGACAGCTTTGACGAATTAACAGAAACGGTGAGATTGTTTGCCAACGCCTTAAAGCACCCCTCTCATCTATTCCTTGATCAGCAAAACATTGTGGTTCTCATTGGCAGCCGCTCTTTAAATAACAGTCTGATTCATGAAAGCGCACTGGAACTGACACACACGATCTTCAGTCAATGTAAAGACCAGACCGTCTATGCTGGGATTGGAAACGAATATTCTTCAATCTCGAAGTTAAGAAATAGCTATTTAGAAGCTTTAGAAGTTATTAAAGTCGCTAAATTTCTCGGTTCACCTACACGAATTTCGCCGGACTATCATAAATTAGGTGTATTCCGATATTTGGAAGCGATCCAGCGCCATAACTATGAAACACAATATATCAATCAAGATTTAATGAAACTGAAGAAAAAAGATCAAGAAAGTCAAAGTGATCTATTAAAAACAGTGGAAGTCTTTCTAGAAAATAATTGCCGGATGAAACAAACAGCGGAACAGCTTTTTATCCATCCGAATACGTTAAAATACCGAATGAAGCAAATCGACGAACTAACGGCAATTAATTTCCACGATGTTCATGTTAGATGCCAATTATTTATTGACCTTCAACTGTTGAAACGAGAAGCCTCACAGTGAAAATAGATGACATTTCTAAAAAATAATGTAAAAATATAAAGAGGAGGCGATCAGTATGAAAGTTTTTATCGGATCAATTATCGTCATTCTGCTACTAGGGTTTGGAGTTTGGCTAATGCTGTCCCCCTCTTTTAAAAGAGTTGGTGACACGGCCTACAAACTAAAAGAAAAATTAGAGGAGGATGAGAATGGAGAACGCAAGCAACACAAAGGGTAAGAACCGCAAAATTATTGGCGGAGCCATTGTCGCGATTACATTAGCTTTAGGTGCACTTATCTTTTCTATGTTTATTGAGAAAATTCCAAATGGCTATGTTGGTGTTGTCTACAGTCCAAACGGCGGCGTGCAAGAAGAAACATTAGGTCAAGGATGGCATCTTGTCGGGTTGTTTGATAAAGTCACAGTTTACCCTGTCAGAATGCAAACCGTCAATTATAAAGACATCCAAGTGGCAACATCTGATGGAAAAAACGTTACAGTTGATTTTGCCTATAACTATAGCATTCAACCAGATAAAGTGGTAGACGTATTTAATAAGTTTGGCCCGATTCCTGTAGAGCAAATTGAAGAGTCTTACTTAAAAACAAGACTATGGGACGCTGGCCGTAAAGCGATCGCCAAATACTCGGTCATCGATACATACGGAGAG
This sequence comes from Bacillus sp. REN10, assembly GCF_016820555.1. Classification (GTDB taxonomy): domain Bacteria; phylum Bacillota; class Bacilli; order Bacillales; family Domibacillaceae; genus Bacillus_CE. The sequence continues at coordinate 3,662 of NZ_JADHDW010000007.1, forward strand.
AAATCATCAGAAGCAGCGGTGAATGTCCAAAATTTATTTTCTGAGGATATTGGCGACCTAGGGTTTGCTGTCGATAACTTAACATTAGGTGTGCCAAAGCCAGATAAAGCGACTCAAGCAGCCATTGATCAGCGGGTGGGTGCAGCACAAGAGTTAGAAAGAAAACAAATAGAATTAAAGATTGCTAAGGCAGAAGCTGAGAAGAAAAAAATCGAAGCCCAAGGGATTGCCGAATACAATGAAATTATTAAAAAATCAATCTCTAAAGAAGTCATTCAAAACAAATGGATTGAAAAATGGGACGGAAAAATGCCAAAAGCCACTGGCTCTAACCAATTAATCGAAGTTCCAATCGATGAACCAGTAGCGAAATAAAGTGAAACTTCAATCAGTGGTGGTTTTCTTCATCCCCCACTGATTGTTAGTTGAACCAATCGGGCGTTTACGGGCTGTTGATCTCTCACCTACACGTCTGCGTTTCTCTGCTATGTTGAGAGACAGCCCGTTAATGTGAGATCAAAAAGAAGACAGTGAGAATGGAGCCATTCTCACTGTCTTCTTTTTGATATTCTCCCTTTTTCTATCTCATTCAAAATGAGGGACGCGTACACCTCTGCCCCTTCTTTCGATAAATGAACCCCATCAGGCGCGAAATAATTCGGATGATTGGCACTTGCTTGATACCAATCCACCAAGGTAGCATTCGAAAATTGCCCCGCTACTTCTTGTAAACCCGCATTCACTTCTCTTTCCCATGGACGTGGAACACGCGTATTCATTAAAATAATCATTTTATCAGAACCAATAGACTCAACCATCTCAGTTAGCTGTTTTTTAGCAAACGGCCCATTTGACCCTAAACCAATAATGACCGCATCCCCTAACAGTCCCTGCTCTTTTATTCCTTGAGCAACCTTTATTCCTTCTGACATTTGCCGTCCGATTTTCGCGTCCATCACTAAATCTGGAAACTGCTGCTTTAAAAAAGGAGCAACATCGATCATCACGGAATCCCCTATTGCTGTGACAGTTTGCACCTCTTTCTCTTCCTGCTGTTCAGCTTGTATAGAGGAAGACGCCTCCTTCTCGTTAACAGGTTCCTCTTTCTTCTCAGATGCTGAGTGCTGAACAGTTTGAATGGCGGTTTCTTTCGGCATTACAGACTTGTCTGAATCTGCTCCAGAAGCAGGAGCCATATAGATGCCAAATGTCGAAACGAACAATACAATCACCGCACTGCTCACAATAAACCAACGTGAAGGAGATATATCCTTCATTCTCCACTCCCCTGCTCGCCAAGCGTGGAACCGCTCACCTAGCAAGCCTTTTCGAACCGGTTTTTCAATTAATTGATATGATAAAGCAGACAATACGAAAATTAACAAAAGCTGAACACTGCCTCTTACTATATTTCCTTCGCTTGTATCCACTGCTGGACTTGTCAATACAATCACGGGGAAATGCCATAAGTACATGCCATAGGAACGTTCACCAATCCAACGCAACGGTTTCCAGCTAAGCAATTCCCCTAAACGGCTAGCTGGATGGGCAAGCACCGCCACGATAATCGCTGTGGCAACCGACAAAAACACCATCCCCCCGCGATATAAAAATGTATCATATTGACTAGAAAAGCCAACCATGAGGAAAAACACAAGCAAACTTAAACTCCCCATCACATCAAGAAAGTTTCTTGGCCCCTCCTCCACTTTTGCGGAAAGCTTCCGGCTAGGCCAAATCATTGCTAAGGAGGCACCGATTAGTAACGAAAACGCTCTCGTATCTGTTCCATAATACACACGGCTCGGATCCATGCCAGGTTCATACATCAAAAACATCAATAGCACTGATAACAACACACCTAATACAGTGACCCCTAGCAAAATATGACGCTTGTGTATATATTTCAAGCCCAAAAAGATCATAACTGGCCACATTAAATAAAATTGCTCTTCGACAGCTAAAGACCAAAAATGTGTTAATAAAGACGGTTGAAACCGATCAAAATATGATACATCTTCAAATATAAACCACCAGTTGCTGACATATAATAAAGCTGCTAACACATCTCCCCTTAGATGAACTAAAAACGCTTGATCAAATAATGTCACATAAGCAACGACGATAACGATCATTGTCAGCATCGCTGGAAGAAGCCGTCTTGCCCTTCGAATCCAAAACTGCTTAAAATTAATTCGTTGCGTTCGCTCCCACTCAGCCATTAATAAATCCGTAATTAAATAACCCGACAGCACAAAAAAGACAGTGACCCCAAGCATTCCTCCAGACATCCCTGGAATCTCTAAATGATAAAAAATCACGGCCAACACCGCTAACGCTCTTAATCCATCTAGACCAGACATATAACGACGATTTCTTTTTATCGGCTCAGGCATGCCGCTCACCTCTCGCATAAACGTTCATTTTCTTCTCATTCATCTCATTCTATGTTCAAAAGATACTAAGTATATTACCACTCTATTTCCCCATCATCAATCTATTGACCTATCCTTTCTATCCCAAAATTCCGACGGCTTTTTTCTGCAATTTTTCAGCAAATTCACTCGATGATAGGACGGATAAAGGAGTGAAAAAGTTTGGCAGATTTTCGAATAACAAGATTATGTTCCATAAAAAAGATGCTATGTGAACGAACCTCGCTTCCATAGCACCTTTTTCTAACCAATTATTTATGAATTTTGTTGGGATCGATGGCTACATCGCAAGTCGTTTCACATGACTTCTTCAAATCGCAAGCCGCGCATTTTCCTTGTTTACTTCGTTTCACATATTTGACAATGGTCCAGGCCGCGTAACCAAAAATGAGGGCACCGATGATATAGTTAATCATTTTTAATCCTCCCCTACCTTTTTAAGAAAAGCCTAATAGCTGGCCGCCTTGATAAATGATGAACGCCAACACATAAGCAATAGTTAACGCATATACAATTGAAAAGACCGTCCATTTAGCAGAACCTGTTTCTTTACGAATAATCGCAACGGTGGCTAAGCAAGGAATATAGAGCAAAATGAAAACCATAAAGCTAAATGCCGAAAGCGGTGTATAGGCTTCAGCCATAAGTCCTTGTAACGATTCCATATTCGGTACATGATAAATAATATTCATCGTGGACACCACGACTTCTTTTGCTAGAAATCCTGTTAGTAAAGCGGCGCCTGCCTGCCACGTGCCAAATCCAAGCGGCTCTAGCACGGGGGCGATCGCCCCGCCAATGGAGGCTAAAAAGCTGTCATCCATTGACACGCCTGTCCCGGTTGGCCCCATATAGGTTAACAGCCAAATGATAACAGAACCACCAAAAATAAATGTCCCTGCTTTTTTAACGAATCCTTTCCCTTTATCCCATGTACTTTTTAACAAACCTTCTACTTGTGGAACACGATAAGGAGGCAATTCAATAATAAAGACCGACGTTTCGTTTTTCAAAATGGTACTGGAAAATAACTTTGCTAAAGTCAAGGCGATGACAATACCTAGCACATACAATGAAAGAACAATGAGTGCCTGATGCTCAGCAAAGAATGCACCAACAAATAACGCATAGACGGAAAGCCGTGCAGAGCAAGACATGAGCGGCGTTAATAAAATCGTTAACAATCGTTCCTTTGGCTGCTCAATGGTGCGAGCCGCCATCACTCCTGGCACATTACAGCCAAAGCCGATAATCATCGGAATAAATGCTTTTCCGTTTAAACCAACCGATTCCATCAAGCGATCCATCACTAAAGCGACACGTGCCATATAACCTGAGTCCTCTAAAACGGAAATAAAGAAGAACAAAATTAAAATTTGGGGCACAAATACGAGAACTCCCCCCACACCGGCAACAATTCCATCCAATATGAGCGATTGAATGAAGGAAGAGGCACCAAGTGCAGTTAACATCGATTGCAATCCCCCAGTCAGCGGTCCAGCAATGAATCCGTCTAATGCGTCTGAAAGCGGCATCCCAAGCCAATCAAACGTCAGTTTAAACATCAAAAACATCGCTGCTAAAAAAAGCGGAATGCCTAAAAATCGATTCGTCACGACCGCGTCAATTTTTTCTGTTAACGGCTCTCCTTTATCCGATTCAATGCTCACAGCCTTTGTCAGCACATGATCAATAAACTCTTTTCTTTTCACATAAATAAGCTGATGAAGCGTAGTTGTTCCTTCCTGTTCACGCACTTCTGTGAGCGCCGCTTCCATTATGTCGAGCAATTTTGCTTCTAACACATGCTGCTTTAAAAAGTCGTACACCGCTTTATTACCTTCAAACAGCTGGATCGCTAACCAACGGTGTGGAAGATGCGCTAGTTTTTCTTGCCGTTGAATCAGGGCAGACAAACGATCAATCCCTTTTTCAATGACTGGCCCATAATATAAACGGAATGATTGTTTCTCGACATCCTGCATCTGTTTCTCGAGTTCATCACAGCCTTTTCCTGCCCGTGCAACAACTGGAACAATCTTTATGCCAAGCTCCTTCGCTAATTGTTGTTCGTCGACGAAAATCCCGCGGCCTTCAGCGACATCCATCATATTTAAAGCAAGCATCATTGGCTTTTCATACTCTAATAGCTGTACGGTTAATTGTAAATTACGCTCCAGCTGATTGGCATCCACAATATTTAACATGCTTGTAAACGATTCATTCAAAAGAAAAAACGTGACGACACTTTCATCACGAGATAAAGGGGCTAACGAATAGACCCCGGGCAAATCAATTAAATGACCGCTTCCATCTTTTAGCACTCCTACTTTTTTCTCGACGGTCACGCCGCTCCAGTTGCCAACATGTTCATAAGAGCCAGTTAAATTATTAAATAAAGAAGTCTTTCCCGTATTCGGATTTCCCAGTAAAGCAATTTCTTTCATTCTGCCTTCACCTGAATCAACGCGGCCTCTTTTTTCCGAATTCCTACACACTGCCCAGAAGATTCAATCATACATGGACCGCCAAAAGGCATTTGACATTTCAAACAAATCTCCGTCCCTTCACTAATCCCCATATCCATCAATCTTCTCCGCACCGTCTCTTGTAAAGTGGAAAAATCATCAATCACGGCTCGTTGCCCTTTTTTAAGATCTGATATATTCAAAGGCTCTAACCCCCATAAAAAATCAAACTATATTTGAGAACTATTCTTGATATTATTATACTACTTTATTTCGCCTGTTTATATCACAAAGCTGTGAATACTATCTGACAACGAAAAAAAGGATAGCCTCATCGCTATCCTTTCTCTCTTACACTTTAAATTGCACAACTAAATCTTGAAGTTCTTCCGCCATGTTGGCTAAAGCTGTTGAAGAAGCAGAAATTTCTTGCATAGAAGCCAATTGTTCCTCTGTCGCTGCTGAAATGTTTTGTGTGTTGGCGGCTGCCGTTTCCGCAATACCGTTCACTGTCACAATCGATTGGCTTACATGCTGGGTCCCTTCAGCTAATCGCTGCACCATTTGAGCAATCTCTTGAATTTGTGCAACTACTTCACTAACAGAATCTTTAATTTTCTTAAAGGAATGACCGGCTTCTTGAACGACTTGTAATCCTTCTTCCACTTCTGACGTAGTGGATTTCATCGACTCTAGAGCTTGATGGTTATCATTTTGGATAATTGCAATTAAATGGCTAATCTGTTCTGCCGAATTTGCCGATTGCTCAGCAAGCTTTCTTACCTCGTCAGCCACAACGGAAAATCCTCGGCCATGTTCTCCAGCTCGTGCTGCTTCAATAGCCGCATTTAAAGCTAATAAATTCGTTTGAGCAGCAATATCGGTAATAACGTCGTTAATTTTGCCAATTTCTGTAGACCGCTCATTCAAGCCCGCTACCACATTAGACAAGCCGGTTACATTCTCATTAATTGAACTCATTTGCGTCGTTACTTTTTGAATAACTCGCTCTCCATCCATTGACATTTTTGACGTTTGTTCAACACTTGCTGATACTACTTTCGCATTATCCGCAATTTGATCCGTATAACTAGCCATTTCCTTAACGACTTGCGTACTTTCTTCTACATTGCGCAATTGATCATCCGACCCAGCCGCCAAGTCTTGAACCGCCAGCGAAATGTGTTCGCTTGCCTCACTGCTTTGTTCCGCGCTGGCACTTAATTGCTCTGAAGAAGCAGCCACTTGCTGGGACGTTTCACTCACTTTGCGAATAATCTCTTGTAGTTCCTCAACCATATGATTAAACGAATTTGTCAACTCGCCTACTTCATCCGCTGATTGATACGATCCTTTAACTGTAAAATCACCTTTCTCCGCTTTCGCTAATAAATCTTTTATTTGAGAAATTGGATGAACAATACTTCTAGAAATGATAAGACCGATCGAAATCAGTAAAATTAATGAGACAAGAATACAAGAAGCCATAAAAATGGTAGCTTTATCTAATGCCGCTTCATTTTCTTCCTTAATCTTCTGAGCCGCTTGTTCATTTAAAGCTTGGAGCTCATCTAATTCCTTATTTACCTTGTTTCTTTTTCCTCTTAATACTTTATTATACAGAGCATATGCTTCTGCGTTCTTGTTTTGTTGAGCCAATTCAATCACTTGCGCTCTCGTCTCGCGTAAACTCACTCTCAATGTTTTAAATCTGCTATAAATTTTCTTTTCTTCAGGTGTTAAATCAGCCTGTTCAAAGTTTTGATACACATGGTCAATTTCATCCGCTGCATTTTGTATGTTCGCCAACAGTTCTTGATTGCGATTCGGATCAGTCGTAATCATTAATTCTAATACATACGCATCTAGCGTACGATTCGTTTCTAAGATCTCTGCTAACCATTGAGCAGGTTTCAGACGCTCTTCATACATTGATTTAGACTTACTAGCCATATCATTCATATTCATATAACCAACAGCGCCAATCATCGAAAGCGCTAAAGCACTAATGATGACTAATAAACTCAACTTCCTTGAAATTTTCAAATTACGAAATAGGCTCATATGGACTCTCCCTCGTCTCGTCAACAAGACGTTAATTTTATACTTGTTATATCGGCACCCCCTACCTTATGATTTAATCTTTTTTTGCAATTTCTCGACAAATTTCGATTAGAATAACATAACGGATAAACAGCACTTTTTTAACTAATTTTAAGCAAAAAAAAGCAAAAAACTGTCCCAACATAAAAGGCTCTGTTTCTCAGAATAACAATATCTAACGAGAATCAAAATTAGATATCGTTTTAATTGTCAGAGCCCCTATGAGACAATCTCTTGCCGATAAATATTAATGTTGATTTTAATGATTTTTGACAGAGCTTATTACATGATCATGACACTTTATCAATCGTCTCAGCTTCTTATTTTGGCACGTGTTTAAAAATTTCTCCGCTTTCAAAAAAGTCGATAAGCCGGGTAAGCCAGTTGTAATAGTCCGACCATTGTTTCATTTCAACAAGAAGTTCATTAATTTGCTGCTCAGCTTCTTCTGTAAGTGTTTCATTTTCTTTTATTTCCATCAGTTCTCTTGTCAGCTTTTTCTCAAAGATTTTATTGCGACTGATTGTTTTGCTCCAATTAGAGGTAAATAAAGAAATGAAGGTTTGGTAGTAGTCGTTTTCCACCGTATACAAATCTTTACGAACGCCTTTTTCAAATATCTTCTCAGCTATATTTAAATTGACCATTTCCCTAACAACCTGGCTCATCCTCGTTTTGCTCATGCCTGTTGCTTCTGATAATTCATTTAACGTCATTGGTTTGCGGTTCATATAAATAATTCCCATTACTCTTCCGACTGTTGGCGAAACCCCGTACGTCCTCATATTATCGGCGATTCGATCTATATAATGCTCCTCAGCTTGTTTCTTAATGATACTAGCCTTCTCGTCCACAGTGTTAACTCCTTTCAACCGCCTTGATTCATACGTCACTTTAACATAATTTTTCTTTAAAAGAAATAGATGAAAATGAAAGTTATTAGGAGAAATTCAAAGCATTTAAGAGCATTATTTATTTTTCAACTACTTGTTCACCTCTTTTTATAAAATATGTGCAATTCATAAACTTTTTATTTTACAAAGTTTACGATATGATTTTAATGAAACATTTGTCGAAATCGATGCAATGATAAATAAATTCACACGGAGGTGTCAGAAATTGCTGAAATTTGATCGAGTATCAAAAATGTATAAAGGAGGGAAAAAGGCAGTTCAAAATTTATCTCTAGAGTTTGAAAAAGGTGAATTTATCGTCTTTATCGGCCCAAGCGGCTGCGGAAAAACAACAACAATGAAGATGATTAACCGCCTCATTGAACCGACAGAGGGCAGTATTTATATCAATGGCAGAAATGTATTAGAACAAGATCCCGTACAATTACGTCGCGAAATTGGTTATGTCATTCAACAAATTGGCTTATTTCCACACATGACGATTCAAGAAAATATTACCCTCGTGCCTAAACTTTTAAAGTGGCCCATCGAGAAACGAAGCAAAAGAGCACTTGAACTGCTCAAACTTGTCAATATGACCCCTGATTATTTGGAAAAATATCCGCATGAATTAAGCGGCGGACAGCAACAACGAATTGGTGTGCTTCGGGCATTAGCGGCTGACCCTTCATTGATCTTAATGGATGAGCCATTCGGGGCTTTAGATCCGATTACGCGGGATGCTTTGCAAGAAGAGTTTAAAAAACTGCAACGATCATTAGGAAAAACAATTGTATTTGTGACTCATGATATGGATGAAGCGATTAAATTAGCAGATCGAATTGTCATTTTAAAAGATGGTCAATTAGTGCAAGTAGGCACACCAGATGAAATTTTACAACACCCAGCAAATGAATTTGTGGAGGAGTTTATCGGAAAAGAGCGCTTGCTGCAAGCTCGCCCTACTATTCAAACTGTTGAGCAAATCATGAATCAAAAGCCCATTATAGTTCGCGAAGATAAATCTCTATCAGAAGCGATTCAATTGATGAAACATCATCGAGTAGATTCCCTTCTTGTTGTAAATAAACAAAAAGTGCTAAAAGGCTATATCGATGTTGAAATCATTGATAAGTACCAAAAGAAAGCCGTTCTCGTCGGCGATGTCATGGAAACGAACGTACTAGCAGTGCAAAAGGAAGCACTTGTGCGCGACTCAATTCGCAATATTTTAAAGCGGGGCATGAAGTATGTTCCTGTTGTTGATCATCACCATACCCTTGTTGGTATCGTCACGAGAGCAAGCCTTGTTGACATTGTATATGACTCGATTTGGGGCATGGAAGACGATAAGCAAGTTGTTGGATAGGAGGGGAGAAAATTATGAACGAGATGACGCAGTTTTTATCTGCTAATAGCAGTGAACTAGCAATGAAGACGTGGGAGCATTTCTACATTTCTGTCATTGCCGTTATACTCGGTATTCTTGTTGCGGTGCCGCTTGGTATTGTCTTAACCCGCACAAAAAAAGCCGCAACAGTCGTGATGGGAGTCGCTGGTGTTATTCAAACATTTCCTAGTCTAGCAATTTTAGCTTTTTTCATCCCAATTTTAGGTGTAGGAAAAGTTCCAGCGATTATCGCTTTATTTTTTTATTCGTTGTTACCTATTTTACGAAATACCTATACCGGCGTGAAAGAAGTGAAAAAAAGTTTAGTCGAATCAGCTATTGGGATGGGAATGACTAATTGGGAGCGAGTTCGATATGTAGAAGCGCCTTTAGCTATCCCTGTCATTATGTCCGGCATTCGTTTATCCACCGTTTATTTAATCGGCTGGGCGACGTTAGCCTCTTTTATTGGTGCTGGCGGGCTTGGAGATTATATTTTCAGCGGATTAAATTTATATGAAACTTCATACATTATTGCCGGAGCAATTCCGGTGACAATCATGGCCTTCACGATTGATTTGCTGCTCGGTCTCCTTGAAGGAATAATCACCCCGAAAGGCATTCGCACATTAAAAGAAACAGCTTAAAAGGAGAGAACGACGTGAATGATCCGAAAAAAATCATCCTGACCTTTGTGCTCATTTTATCTATGCTCATCAGCGGGTGTTCTTTGCCTGGATTAAGCGGATCGGCGCAACAAACGATTAAAATCGGCACATTAAATGTAACGGAATCACAAATTATCGGCCAAGTACTGCGTTTATTAATTGAACGTGATACCAATTTAGACGTAGAGATGGTCAATAATTTAGGCTCTTCGATCGTCCAGCATAAAGCGATGGTCAATGGCGATGTAGATATTACAGCTACTCGCTATACTGGAACCGACCTGGCCGGAGCACTTGGACAAGAGCCAGAGAAAAATCCTAAGAAAGCTTTAGCCATCGTACAGAAGGAATTTCATAAACAATTTGACCAAACATGGTTTGATTCTTACGGCTTTGCTAACTCCTATGCTTTTACTGTTACAAATGAGTTAGCAAGCAAACATCAGTTAGAAACGGTTTCTGATTTAGAACCGCTCGTTTCTGATTTAAAGCTTGGCGTTGATAATTCTTGGCTGAAACGAAAAGGAGACGGCTATGAAGGCTTCGTGCAAGAATACGGCTTTGAATTCGGAAAAACCTATCCAATGCAGCTCGGCTTAGTGTATCAAGCAGCCGCTAGCGGGAAAATGGACGTTGTTTTGGCGTACACAACCGATGGGCGCATTCCTGCATTTGATTTAAAAGTGCTAAAAGATGACCGCCGTTTCTTTCCGCCATATGATGCCTCCCCTGTCGCTTCAAATAAAGTGCTGAAACAGCATCCAGAATTAAAGAAGAGCATCGAGAAACTGATGGGGCAAATTAGCACCGAACAAATGCAAAAGATGAATTATGAAGTCGATGCTAAATTGAAAGAGCCTTCTGTTGTCGCGAAAGAGTTTCTAGAAAAACATCATTATTTTGAAGAAGAGAAATGAGGTGATTTTTTGAATACAATAAAAGATATCTGGACATATTACGCACAAAATAGCTCCTACGTATGGGAGGAGTTTTATCGTCATTTCCTCATGTCCGCTTATGGCGTACTATTTGCAGCGATTGTCGCCATTCCGCTTGGGATTATCATCGCCCGACACCATAAATTAAGTAAATGGACGATGTCTTTCGCTAACATTATTCAAACAATCCCATCGTTAGCAATGTTGGCGATCTTAATGCTTGCTTTTGGGCTCGGAACGAATACCGTCATTATCGCTCTCTTCCTTTATTCTCTCCTGCCCATTTTAAAAAATACGTACACTGGCATTCGTCAAGTCGATCGTGCTCTTTTAGAATCCGGAAGAGCGGTCGGCATGACAAAATGGCAATTATTGCGCATGGTTGAGTTGCCGCTAGCCTTATCAGTGATCATGGCCGGATTGCGCACTGCATTAGTTATCGCCATTGGAATTACAACGATCGGTACATTTGTCGGAGCTGGCGGACTTGGCGACATCATCGTTCGTGGAACAAACGCAACCGATGGAACAGCTATTATTTTAGCGGGAGCTATCCCAACCGCCCTCATGGCCGTCATCGCCGACCTCATCATGGGTTGGATCGAACACAAACTCTCCCCTGCCAACAAACAACAGAAAAAACTTCAAGAACTGGCGACATAATTCGGGGCGTGACAGGCACTTGTCGACATAACCGGCACGGCTTTGGGACATAGTAATGATGAGGTGACGGTCTATGAAGAAGAAGTTGGTTGCCTGTTTTTTAACGGTGATGTTTATGGCGTTTTCAGTCAGTGCACAGGAGACGCCTTTAGTAGAGGTATTTAGTATTGAGCAAGGAAAGGTGATTGAAACCATTCCAAGTAATGCGTCTATTCAAAAAGAAGCAGCTCGTTACTTGGCTAATATAACAGGTATTTACCGCAAAGTTTCACCTATGCCAAAGAAAGGCACAATGATTAAGATTCCTTTATCCCCTGAAGTTCAAGTAAAAAACCGGTGGGTCGATACAAAGGTCAATCAAGTCATTGTAGTCATCAGCAAAAAAGAAAAACCTTTCCTTATGATCTTTGATGACGAAAACAATCTCCATCTCTTTACTTTTAAAGGAGATGCCAAAACTTTATTATCGAAGCTGAAAAAATAAAGCCTGGATCTCCCAGGCTTTTTGTTATTCTGCGGCCACAGCCGTCAACTGGCGCAATTGAGTAGAGAAAGACCGAAACGCCTCTTCATTTCTTTGATCCAATGCTTCATTAATTTTGTAATGTAAATAGTTCAACTTCAGCTCCAGATCCTCTTTTGAATAAAGGAAGCCTTTCATATATAAATTCTCTAAGTCTTCAATGTTTATGTAAAAAAAATCTTCATTATTTCTTCCGACGAGGAAATACCATCCTAACGCATCGACATGCCGTTTATCACTTGTGATGGTTAAGCAATCCTTCCGGTGGAACTCAATCGTTCGACGATGAGATTGATCCGGGCAAAAACAGTCGACTTGATGCTCGTATGGTCGAACAAAAACAAACTGACTAGCCATCACTTTCACCTTCTCTTCATGAAAAATTTTTTATGAGCGGAACCGAAATTTATATACATAAGGGATGTTTGCGTTTGCATCATGTATCATTTATAAGAGGGGGTATCGGTCCCGCTCAATGTAAATTAAGCACACTCTCACTATAAATGATATTGATTATCATTGTCAACAATAAAAATTATTTTTTAATCCAAATGATAGGAAATGCACGCCTACTTCGTATTAATAAGTGAAAATGCTTTTAGAAAGGCGGTCACTCAATGGATGAAGAGTTAATCGTAAAACAGATCACTCGCAAAAAAGACGTTGGCTTACAACTGCTCGTCGATCACTATTCCGGACTCATCACTGCTATCGTGAGAAAGCACCTCGGGAATATAAGAACGTATGAAGAAGAATGTATCAATGATGTGTTGTTAGCCATTTGGAACAATATCAAAAGCTTCGATAAGAAAAAAAATTCATTTAAAAACTGGGTCGCAGCCATCTCCAAATATAAAGCGATCGACTACAAGAGAAAGTATATGAAGAACCAACAAAACATGAGTTTAACAGAAGTGGAGCATCAACTGACCACCCATTCTTCCCTACAGCAAGAAATACAAGAAGATGTGGAAGAATTGCTGCGCCACTTAAATGAAAAAGATCGAGAACTATTCAAGCAATACTATTTAGAAGATGTTCAACTAGAAACTATTGCTGACGCTCATCACACGACCATCGACAATTTGTACAATCGTCTGTCTCGTGGAAGGAAAAAAATAAAAAAGGCGGTGCAACAATGAAGAATCCGTATGATTTATTAAATGAAACGCAGATCAATGTAGATGAATATGAAGAAGTGGAGTTAAATCAAGCGGAGAAAGATCGTCTATTACATACGTTACAAAAAAGCGTTCAGCCTCGAACAAAGAAACCTCGAAAAGGCTTAATCGCTGCAGCGGTCGCTTTAGCCATGATTAGTCCTGTCATGTTGAGCAATGAACACGTATGGGCTTCTCTATCTAAAGCCGGAAAACAAATCGAACAGTTTTTTAATAAACCGGACAATCAATTTATTGGCTATAAACAAAAAATCGAACAAGTGGCCGCTGATAAAAATGTCAGCGTCACATTAAATGAATTAATGCTTGATGACGGGCAGATCCTACTGAGCTTAAATGTAAATGCCGCACAATTAGATAAATTGACATTAGGTGCCGGGAAAAGTTCCCCCATTCGTCCAGGAGATCCAATCATTCAAATTGGAGATGTGACATTTTCAAATACCGCTTACGATTCACAATTAGAAGATGAAAAAACGGAAGATGGCAGTTGGAACTTCTTATATTCTGTGGATTTGACCGGTATTGACACAGACGGAGACGGAATTATTGATAAGGAAAATTTCCAAATCCTCGATGACTATATGAACTCTGATAAAGACTATGACGTCAATATTACTTTTCATACAATGGAGTATGAGAAAAAGAGCGGTGTCCACTCCGGCAAATACTCTGACTCCTTTGGACAAATCAAAGGAAACTGGGCATTCCAAACGACAGTCAATGGAACAAATATTAAATCCGACACAGACGTATACTATGTCGATAAAGAAATCAGCATTAAAGAGAAAGACGTAGAAGGTATCCTCAAAATTGAAGAAGTTCGTGTATCACCTGTTTCATTAAAACTTCATTATACATTTGAGTACACAAAAGGCAGTCAAATGGAGACAAATGTTGATCTACTTATAGAAGATGAAAAAGGACGACGACTGACTGGTAGCGGTACAGGCACAGGCACAGATACACTCTCAACTATGAACATAGACATTCCATTAGAGAACGACCTTAAACAAATTAAAATTACGCCAACCTTGTTTGATTATGAAAGCGAGTCTTCAAAATACTTGAAGGACAAAGCATTTGAACTGAAGTTACAAAAATGATCATTTTCCCTCGCTCGGAGCATTCTGAGCGAGTTTTTTGATGAATCGGCCATTTTCTTCACTAAAATCAAAATAGAAAAAACCTTCTGAACAAAACTCAGAAGGCTAAAATTGCAAAGCCATATAGCTAAGTGTCCCAAGATCATAGTCTCGGAATAATACTTTCGGCTCACTTTCGTTACCTGCGCCCATCGCAATGAAAAACGGAACAAAATGTTCTTCCCGCGGAACGGCTTTCTCAGCAAATGGTGCCAATTGCTTATATTGAGTTAAATTAGAAATGTTGCCGGCATCAAGCTGCTCTAATAGCCAGTCGTCAAATTGAACCGCCCAGTCTTCCGGCTCTTTTTGACCCCAGTGTAATAAACGCAAATTGTGAACAGTCACACCGCTACCAATTACTAAAATATCTTCTTCCCCTAGTCCCTTTAACGCTCCCCCGATTCGAATTTGCTCCTCTGGCGGCAAAAATGGATGAACCGATACTTGCACCACCGGAACGTCGGCATTCGGGAACAAATGAGTCAATAACGTCCAAGTGCCGTGATCCAGCCCTCGCTTCGTATCTAGTTCCGATTCGATCGCATGCGTCTGAAAGCGTTCTTGCAACAACTTAGCCATCTCCGTTGACCCCTTCGCTGGATAGGTCACTTCATAAAGGGCTGGTGGAAACCCGCCAAAATCATAAATCGTTTCAAATTCATCATCACGAGAAGAAATTTGCATCACAGCACTTTCCCAGTGAGCCGTAAACAACACGATTGCTTTTGGCTTCAAACTCTCCCCCAGTTTTCGTAAAAATCGAGTATAATCCGTGTCTTCTATCGCAATCATCGGTGATCCATGTGGTAGAAATAATGCTGGCATCATCGTAATCCCCCTAAAAGTTTTCTCATATGAATATTTTTTCATTTATAGGATAACAAACTTAGTGATAGCCTGTCAATAATTTGTTTGTTATAATAGAAATAAGTTTTCTTAAAAGAAACTTTTTAGGAGTGAATAACATGGATATTGGATCAAAAATTCGGGCCATCCGCAAAAAAAAACAAATGACGATTGCTCAAATGTGTGAAGAAACCGGCCTTTCTAAAGGATTTATCAGCAATATTGAAAATAACCATACGTCCCCTTCGATCAGTACATTGCAAATGATTGCTGGCGTTTTGGACGTTCCTTTAGCTTATTTTTTTCTAGAAAAAAAGCAACATATGCGTGTGATTCGTAAAGAAACACGAAATAAAACAATATTTAAAGAAAAAAATATGTTAGTGGAGCATATTAATTTCACTGGGGGACTGCGAATGGTACAAGTCGAACTGCCACCCGGTGGTTCTAACGGTGAAGGCCATGCTCATGCAGGAGAAGAAATTCACCTTGTGCTAGAAGGGACCGTCCTTGCCGAACAAGGCGAAGACTCCTTTACTTTGCAAGCAGGCGACTCATTTAGCTGGAATGCGAGTGTCCCTCACCTTGTCAAAAATATCGGAGACACACCAGCCATTATCCTTATGGCGATCACGACAGACACACAGAAACAAACAGAAGACATCCTTTAACACAATAAAAAAACAGACTCGCCATTGGAGTCTGCTTTTTTGTTTAGGCTCTGTTCACATTCGTCGCTTGTGGTCCACGTTGGCCGTTTTCGATGTCAAATGTTACTTCTTCCCCTTCATTCAACGATTTGTATCCTTCACCTTGAATCGCTGAGAAGTGCACAAATACATCTTCGCCACCTTCACGCTCAATGAAGCCGAAGCCCTTTTCACTGTTAAACCATTTTACTTTCCCACGTTCCATTGCTTTGTTGCCTCCTAATATCATTCACGAAATTGCAATTTTACTTGCTCGCTTAGTATTGTCCATATTTGGTGATTTTATACGAGAAACCACAATTTAATCTCCAAGTAGTACTTTAATTCCTTTGACGATATTCCAAATGAAAAAATACAATCCGATCAACACGAAAATACCATACGTCACGACAATTCCTATTCCCACAGCCATCTCTTCTTGTGCACCAATCCCCAGTACACCAGAAAGTATCATTCCTACTACTAGTACAATAAACGGAATTATATGCGACCAAAAAGCACTTTTCGCATGAGCCTTTACCTCTTCATCGGCAACAAAATACACAACAACCGGAAATAAAAACGGGGCAAAAAATATACTAAAATAACATAACGATGATAACACTTGACTCGCTCTCATAATTTTCCCTCCTATCATTATTATTTTTACATAAGAAGAAAAAAATGGCTAATAAAAAAATCGAGTGAAATGTCACTCGATTTTTAAATGATTGACTTCTGCTCTGCTTACAAACTATCCCCAAAATCCATTTTAAATTTAGCCACTAGCTCCGAAGGCCAATCCGTTGTTGTCGTCAATTTACCAAAGAAAAAGCGCAACACATTCGGCTCATCAACAAACGTCAATCCACCGATCAGATGACGGTTTTCATATAACCAAGCAATGCGGTCAGCAGCGTACTTCACTTGTGATAGTGTAAAGACGCGTCGAGGCATCGCTAAACGAACAAGCTCCATATGCGAAAGTGTTTCATTGCCGTCCTCATCTCGTTGCTCAGACAGCGTCCCTCTTTCCATTCCACGAACACCACTGACGATATAAAGAGCGGCCGCCAATGCACCTGCTGGATACTCATGCTGTGGAATATGATCAACAAATTCCATCGCATTAATATGACAGCCCAAACCGCCAGCAGGAGTAACAACCGGAACACCCTTTTTCAACAGCTCTTCTGTCATATAGGAAATAAATTGCGGACCTTGATTAATCATTTGTTCATCCATCGTCTCATCTAGACCAACCGTGATCGCTTCCATTTCACGAACACTCATCCCGCCATATGTCAAAAAGCCTTCATATAATGTAATATACTCACGCAGCTTCATGTAAATATCTTCATGACGCGTACAAATTCCTCCGCCGCGCGCGCAACCAAGCTTGCGGGCTGAGAAATAAATAATATCAGACAAATCAGACATTTCCCTTGTAATCTTGCGAATACTCCAATCTTTACAGCTTTCTTCTCTTTCTTTTATAAAATGAAGATTATCCGCTAACAAACTAGCGTCTAAAACGAGCATCAGACCATGTTCATCACATACTTGGCGAACCTGGCGCAAATTTTCAAGCGCAAATGGCTGTCCGCCAATCAGATTTGTCCCTGCCTCCATACGAACGAATGCGATCTTCTCCGCGCCATTCGTCGCAATGACATCCTTTAACTTGGCGATATCCATATTGCCTTTAAACAGCTCATCGCTAGTGATCTTTAACGCTTCATCGGAAAAGATCTCCTCCACTCGGCCACCATTTAACACAATATGAGCTTTCGTTGTTGTAAAATGATAATTCATTGGTACGACCGATCCTTTAGTCACAAACGCTTGTGAAATAATATTCTCACACGCTCTCCCTTGATGAGTTGGTAAAAAATATTTTGTCCCAAAGATTTCTTCTATTTTATTCTCAAGCTTCGTAAACGTCTCTGAACCAGCATAGCTATCGTCTGCTTCAAGCATTGCTGCCTGCTGCTTATCACTCATCGCATTTACGCCGCTATCAGTGAGCATATCCATGAAAATATCCTTGTTTTTCAACAAAAAAGTGTTATAACCTGCTTCCGCCATCGCTTCTGCCCGACGTTCAATCGGTGGCAAATTTAACTTCTGTACAATTCTTACCTTGTGCATTTCTAAAGGAATGGACTCTCCCGAATAAAACCTTACATTAGACATCACTATACTCCCCTATTCTTTCATATGTCTTACTTTTTCCTAGCATCACATTACTACTTTAAAGCAAATATGTAAGTATTTAATAATTCTATCTTATCTGAATATTTTTTAAAAGAGTTAATTGGTGACAAAATGTAAAAAATATGACAACTTTCCTACAAAAAAAAGACCGCCCCAAGGCAGTCTTTTCTGTTTACATCACTTTCATCTGAGATTGTATCGTTCCGAGGTGCAACCCTTCATGGAACAAGACAAAGTTAAGGACATCATCAATGCTCGTCAGCACAAGCGGCCCAATTTTCACTTCATTAGCAGGGGCATCCGCTAAATGATCGGCAAAATGAGCTTGAACACGCTCTATTTGCCCCTTTAGCAAGCCCATAATCTCCTCTTTTGAAGCCGGATTTTCTAGCCAATCCGCCGGTTTCGTTCCCGGTGCGAAAAATGGTGCATATTTTTCTACATTCGATTCATAGCTTGGGTCTGCTGCTTTTAATAATGACTCCATCACGACATACGTATGACCCGCATTCCATTTGACTGTGTTGGAAAACCCTTCTGACTGCGCATCCCATTGTGCTTCCTCGATTGCCTCAAGCGTCCGAAGTGTCACATTTCGTGTAAAATTGACTCTCTCCCACATTGCCAAATCAATCCCCTCCTATTCTCTTTCTCTACCATTATAAAACATTCATTGATGTTCTCAAAAAGAAAGGATTCATTTGTAAAATCACTGGAAATAACATGTGGTTATAGTATAATAAATAGACAGGAGATAATTTATGTCATTCACTCTTTTTTTAGGCTTATTGATCGTTGCGATGATCAACTTACATTACATAGAGAAAATTTTAATCAAAAAATATAACATTCCTAAAAAACAAGGATTCTTTTATCACTATGTACATACACAGCATAAGATAATCGAAATCTTCTTGTGGCTGCTTTATATTTTAGGCACTATGTTTCTATATCTTCCGGAATATTCATTTATTCCTTCGGCCACTTTAGCTTATTCTCCTCTTGCTTTTCTCATCATGATGCACTTACTTCGTGCTTTCATGGAATGGAAATACGAGAGAGAAACGAATCGATATCGACTATCACTAGCTTTTGTAGCTTATTTGCTATTTTTAACTTTGCTACTGGTATTCATCTTGGAAAGAGTGTGAGTAGGATGGAAATATCACTAATTAGACATGGTCGCTCGACGCATGCGGATCGGACATGGATCAATGGCTCTCAATTCGAGGAATGGGTGAAACAGTATAATGCTGCCGGGGTGTTAGCAGAAGCTAACTTTCCAGAAGACACAAAGAAAAAGATTGCTTGCGCTAAACTGGTGATTACTAGTGATTTAAAAAGAGCCATCCATTCTGCTCATCTATTGAGCCATCAAGCAGATATTGTGTCGAGCCCTTTATTTCGAGAAATAGGAATGCCGAGGATATCCCTCGCTAAAGTCAAGGCTCCTCCAGCTTTTTGGTCAGCTGTATTAAGAAGCTGTTGGTTTTTAGGCTATTCTGCCCAAACAGAATCCTTGCATCAAGCGAAAAAAAGAGCTAAAGAAGCGAGTGAGCAATTAATTCGGTCCGCCACTCAATATGAAACAATCGTATTAGTCGGACATGGTTTTTTCAACCGCTATATCGCGAAAGAGCTAGAGAACTCCGGATGGAAAAGCATGAAAAGACCAGGAAGAAAGCATTGGAATTGTACAACTTATTTTTATTAAGGAGGTTGTAATATGCCTGTCTGTCAACATTGTCAGCAAGCTTGGAGTTGGACTTACACCTTTAAAAAGATGTTCACGTTTAAAAGTTATCTCCTCTGCCCTCATTGTCAGCATCATCAATTCGTCACAGCGAAATCGCGAAGAAAACTTGGTCTATTTGCCTTGCTTCCGCTTATATGGCTCCCTTTATCAGCCATTGGAGTATCCACTGTCATCATAATGATGATCGAATTACTCACTCTCCTAATTGCATTCGGCATTAGTCCTGCTCTTTATGAACTAAGCAATCAAGAGGAGCCACTTTGGTAGCCAGGCACCACTTCGAATGCCTGGCTCTTCATTTAAAGATTCATTAGCCGATATAAGCGCTCTTTATTTTGATTGAGCTGATCTTGAAGCTGTTGCACAGGTTCTTGATGAGGACTGTTTTGAACGGCATTCATGAGTGCATTGTCCGCTCGCTCAATCAAATTTCTTGCTTGCTGAATCAATTGTTCCGTTGGATGAGATTGCGCTTGTCCCACCGCTGTGGTCGCATTTTCAACAGAATTCCGTAATTGAGAAATAACATTTTCATTTTTCCAGCTCATTTTTGTATGGTCTTCCATGACAAACTCCTCCTTTTTCCTTACTATGGCTTCCATTTAAATCTTTTATTCGAAAAGCGTTCTTTTCCTGTCTTTAGCAAATAACGATAGACTTTCCTACCTCCTATTGGTAACGTAATGTAAAAGAGATACTATTTCACAGGGGGAACAAATATTGATTGGTTGGTTAAGTATAATCATTTTTCTTTCCGGCTTCGCTTATTTATTAGCGATCAAGGCGGAATCTTCTTTTTGGAAATATGCATTAAAGCCGGGGACAATGGTGCTAATTATCTTGTTGGCAAGCACTGGGTTGACAGAGCCCTCTTTCTACATCATTTGGGTCATGATCGGGTTGTTATTTTCCGTTTGCGGCGATATTTTTTTAATGTTGCCGAGCGATAAATTTTTACAAGGATTAACGTCTTTCTTGATCGCACATATTTGTTATATCATAGCATTCACTAACGGATTACAAGACTCTGCGATTGACTGGCAGGTCATTGTGCCTCTTGGGCTATTCGGGATTTTTTATTACAGTTTTTTATACCCTAGCTTAAAAAAAGAAGCCAATCTCCTTTTACAAATTGGTGTAATGATGTACATTGCCATTATTTGCTTCATGTTTACTCAATCGTATTCAACGGGCAGTCAATGGGCCATTATCGGATCTTTCTCCTTTCTCGTCTCTGATGCCATCCTTGCCTATGACCGATTTCATAAACGGTTTCAGACCGCTCATTATTACGTCATGATTACATACTATGCAGCACAATACTTGATTGCATTGAGCGCGATCCTATAGCCAGTGAGTTCAAACTCACTGGCTTTTTATTATATCTAATTATAAATAGTTATATCTAATTATAATTAGATATTGACTATTATAATTGGATTATTTATTCTAAATGAGGTGGACATTGGCAGCAACCACCCAACTTTGACTGCTTGAATTTTTTTCAGAAGAGGGAGAGAAATGACTTCGAAAAAACAACATCACCTAAAGCTAATCAGCTTAGCGATCTTTCTTATCATTTGTTTCATCATTTCGTTTTCGCTTGGTCGCTACCCTGTCACTCCTCAAGAGCTGCTTGAAGTATTAGCTTCACAAGTGATTCCATTAGAGACCACATGGGAAGCTGAAATCGAAACGATCATTTTTCAGATTCGTTTACCGCGAGTAGTAGCGGCCGTTCTTATTGGGGCTGCTTTATCTTGTGCAGGTGCGACGTATCAAGGATTATTCCAAAATCCAATGGTTTCTCCCGATTTACTTGGCGCATCTGCAGGCGCTGGATTTGGTGCTGCACTGGCGATTCTTTTAGGTGCTAGTTCTTATTTCGTGTCCACTTCTGCCTTTGTATTTGGGTTATTGACAGTATCGATCGTTTGGTTACTCAGTACGAAAGTAAAAAATAACCCGTCACTTGGCTTAATTTTAACTGGTATTATGATTACCTCTTTGTTTTCAGCTGGGCTTTCTTTCATTAAGCTAGTGGCAGACCCTAATGATCAGTTGCCCGCTATTACATATTGGCTAATGGGCAGTCTTTCCTCTATTCGTCAGCAAGATGTGCTATATAGTGGAATTCCTATCGTACTCGGATTGATTCCATTATTGTTTTTACGATGGAAATTAAATGTAATGACAATGGGAGAAGAAGAAGCTCAAACGATGGGTGTGAACACAAAAGTTCTTCGATTGTTAGTCATTTGCTGCGCGACGCTTATGACAACTGCTAGTGTAGCAGTCAGCGGCATGATTGGCTGGGTGGGCCTTGTGATTCCTCATTTTAGCCGCATGATCGTTGGAACAGATTATCGAGTGTTACTTCCCGCTTCGATGCTGCTTGGCGCTAGTTTTCTATTAATCGTAGACAACTTCTCTCGTTTACTATCAACCTCCGAAATTCCGCTTGGTATTTTAACCGCGTTTGTAGGAGCCCCGTTCTTTTTATATTTAATTTTTCGAGAAGGGAATCGATCATGACTTTTGAAGTAAAGCATCTTTCATTCGGCTATAAGGACCGCGATATTTTACATAACCTTACGTTTACAGCACAACCGCAAGATTTATTATGCGTACTCGGGCCAAATGGGGTCGGAAAAAGTACCTTGTTCCGCTGCATGCTCGGATTAATTACAAATTATCATGGGGAAATTTCAATAGCTGGGGAAAATGTTAGAAAGATGAAACCTGTTGAGTTAGCTAAAAATATCGCCTATATTCCTCAATCACATCACCCTACGTTTAACTTTACCGTGCTAAACATGGTATTAATGGGCAGAACCGTCCATCTCGGAAAAACAGGGAATCCGAAAGCGGAAGATGAACGAAAAGCATGGCAGGCGCTTGATCTTTTAGGTATTTCTCATTTAGGGCATCGCGGCTATGCGGAAATTAGCGGCGGTGAGCGGCAACTGGCGTTAATAGCGAGGGCGATTGTACAGAGAGCAAAAGTTCTCGTGATGGATGAACCGACTGCAAATTTAGATTATGGGAATCAAATGCGAGTCATGAGGCAAGTAAAGGAACTAGCCACACAAGGCTATACGATTATTTTATCGACTCATAACCCAGAGCATGCCTTTTTGTATGGGAATAAAGCACTTGTGATGTTTCAAGGAAAAATGATTGCATTTGGCGACCCAAAGGAAATATTGACGGAAGCATTACTTCAATACATTTATGGTGTCAGCGTGAAGCTGGTGGATATTGATACAGAGGATGGCAAGTCACGCCTCATCGTCCCTTGCCTCAATCAAAAGGAGAATGGACATGTTTATCTGGACTGAAGACAGCATCAAATGGTACAAACAAGCAGCTGAATACACAAAATATGATCAAGAAATTTATCAAGAAATCGCACCCTTTATTGAAGAAACCGATACTGTAAGTGACATCGCCTGCGGTTTAGGTTTCATCAGCTTGCAGCTAGCTCAAAAGGCAAAAAGCGTCACAGCTATTGATATTAGTGCACAGGCCTTGCAGCTACTGCAAGAAAATATAGAAAAACAGGCGGTTACTAATATAGAAGTGATCACATCTGATGTCGCTGACCTTCCATTCAGGGAGCAATGGGATGTCGTTGTGATGAGTTTTTTTCAGCAAAGCAGTGAAGCCGCTTTGCAATTGCTACAAATGAGTAAAAAGAGAGCTATTATTGTGTTATCCAACGGCAGTAAAACATCTTTTTGGCCTACTAACTCTCGGCCAAGTAAAAAAGGAAATGCCAGTGAATTAGTGAAACAGCTGAAAGAGAAGCATATTCGTACACAATACATCGAAAGAGATCTTGATTTCGGACAACCGTTTCATTCTTTTGAAGAGGCGGTAAAATTTATGAAGCACTATGCACCAAATAACCTTACAAATGATCTAGAACATCATCTTCAAGCTCATTTGGTGCCAATGGAAGCAAATGAATGCGGTTATCGCTACTATTTGCCTCATATAAAAAGAATCGGAATCGTTGTCATCGACAAATAGCTGTAAGTTAGGAGACAAGAACATGAAAAAAATAGTAGCATTATTATTGACAATCATGCTGATCGCATCCAGCGTCGTTGGATGTAATAAAAGTGAAGCACCGAAGGAAAATAAAGAAAAAGCAGAACAAACGGAGAAAGCGACTCGAACGTTTACCGATTCTGCTGGACGAAAGGTTGAAATCCCTGTAGAAATTTCAAAAGTGGCCCCGTCAGGACCGATTGCACAAATGGTGTTATATACTATCAATCCTGATAAGTTAGTTGGTTGGTCAAGAGAACCTAATGAAACAACAAAGAAATATATGGACAAAAAATACTGGGACTTGCCAAGCTTCGGGATGTTTTATGGAGATACATTTAATTTAGAGGCCTTGATGGCAGCAAAACCTGATGTGATCATTGATATCGGTGAAGCAAAAGATTCGATTGCTACAGATATGGATGATATTCAAGAAAGAACAGGCATTCCAACGATTTTCGTTGAAGCAAAATTAGATTCAACTGCCGAGGCCTATGTGACACTAGGTGATCTACTTTCTGAAGAAAAACAGGCGAAAAAATTAGCCGAGTATAGTGAAAAAACGATGGAAGATGCGAAGAAGTTTTCAGCATCGATTCCAGAAGACAAGCGGGTAAAACTGTATTATGGGCTAGAAGACAATGGTTTGAATACAAATGGAAAGGGCTCCTTCCATGCAGAGATCATTGATTTTGTTGGCATTGAAAACGTCGCAGTGTTAGACAAAGTGGCAAGTAAAGGCGGCGGCAACGAGGTATCGATGGAACAGCTATTACTTTGGAATCCGGACATGCTTTTATTTGCTCCAGATAGCGCCTATGAAAAAGCAGCAGCGAAAGATCCTCTATGGAAGGATCTGCAAGCGGTTCAAAACGGGAATGTCTATGAGGTACCAGAAGCTCCTTATAACTGGATGAGCTTCCCTCCTGCTGTCAACCGGATTTTAGGCGTAAAATGGCTCGGTAATCTTGCCTATCCTGATGTTTTTAAATACGATATGATCAAAGAAACAAAAGAATTTTATCAATTATTCTATCATTATGATTTAACTGATGAAGAAGCAAAAGAACTGTTAAAGAACTCTACTTTGAAAAGAAAATAAACCTGCAAAAGCCAGTGAGTCTGAGGATTCACTGGCTTTTTGCATTCGACAAAAACCGGGGCGTGACAGGCACTTGTCGAACACACCACTTCTCAATTTCTTTTTTTAACCGAGGATGCATCGGTTTGCCGATTTGGTTTTTATACTGTTTCTTCACGTTTAATACGCTTTTTTCTTCGGTATATTCACGTAACATATGATCCATATCCTTGACAACATGGCAGTGAATATTATCTTTCCCTAATGATTCCAACGCCTTCAAATCAGCCGCATTGGCTTGCACATCTTTCTCGCCAGTTACTGCTAACACCGGACAAGCAGTCTCCTGTAAGAGCTGTAATATGGCATCATCCGTATAGCTTAAATGCTCACGCAGCCATTTAGCCGGGAATTTTTTCAATTGAAGCTTAATGACGTCTTCCTTAGAAGCTAAAATCGTATCAAAAAGCTTATTTTGTTTTTCTATCACTTTCTTCTCTGAAACGAGTTTACGAAGCAAAAGCCCTTTGAATCCCCTCATGCTCTTCACTTCTTCAACGAGCGCCCTATTTTGATACTGCATCGCTGTTTTCAACGACGAGCCAGCCCCAGCAAGCAAAATCAAACCTGCCACCGGAGATTTGGCATTTGCAATTGTCGTTAAAATACAGCCTTCACTATGCCCTACTAGCACAATACGATCCGAATTGACATAAGATAAGCTTCTCAAAAAATCCACTTGACTGATCACGTCATCGACTAAGTCTAACATTCCTGTTTTGTAAGCATCCCCTTTGCTTTTTGCTATACCACGCTTATCATAGCGAAGAGTCACAAAGCCAAGACTTGAAAGAAACTCCGCAAGTTCCTTATAAATGTTCATTTGAAACCCTTTTATATTTCCATCTCGATCGGCTGCACCAGTCCCACCAACAATTACCGCCGCCGGATGCTGTTCATATCCATTCTCAGGAATCGTTACTGTTGCACTTAATTCATATTCTCCTTGAACGCTGACGTTTATCGTTTTCATTTTCCTTCCCCCTATTCCTCTTTTGCAGGCATCATCGTAAATGAAAATTTCCGTAATGTCCGCTGATCATTCGGTTCCTTCCCTGCGACTTTTATGAGAGCTTGTTTGATCTCCTCTAAAAACATATCGCATTCTTCATCGCTTAAATAAAAGGGGTAACTTCTAAACCCAACCCGATCTTGTTCCATATTGTAATCTTCTATGTTCACATACTGTTGAAAATCCATGAGCAGAGACATCGCAAATGTATAAAACAGTTGAAAATGCTCCTCCCTGCCACCTTGCTCCGCCGCTTCTTGAATTTGCTGAAACGGATTCGCTTTCAAGCGATACACCTTCTCAACTGTTCCCCTTATTTTGTTCTCCTCGCAAATCTCTAAAATGCCATCTTTCACAAGTTTATTGATATGTCTGTATAAGCTCGCTTGCGGAATATCTGGCAACTGTTCAGCAATCATTCGAGTCGTAATCATTTCTTTTCCTAACAGTGTTTGTAGAATTCTCATTCTAATTGGATTTAATAGTCCGCTTAATGTTTTATGATCCACCGTATCACCGCCTTCGTTATTATTTATAATTATATTATCATTTTTGATAACATTTAACAATAAGCAGTTGCGATCCTCCTCCTTTTTTTGTCATAATATTAAATATATTGATATTTTAGGAGGTCACTACAATGAAGAAATTATATTCTCTCCTACTCTGCTTATTGCTTCTCTCTGCGTGTTCGAATGAACATGCTAAGCCAACGGAAAAAGCACCGGAAGCCTCCACACCTAAGACAGAAAACATTCCCCCTGCAGCAAAAACAGTGGAAGAAATGATTTCACAAAAGCCAGGTGTCTTAATGAAAGAACATTTTGATGAAGACATCGAAACTGTGGAAACGATCAATTGGACCGAATACCGTAATTTTTATGAAGAAAAGTTTAAACCAGTGGCGGAAAAAGAAATCAGTCATTACGTTGAAAAACAAACGAACATGACAAGCAATGAATTGTACAACTATCTCGTGTATCAGCTTGGCTCCGGACAATACAAAAAATTTTATCAGCCGCTGCAAGATTTCCAACATGAGTTTCAAGCACCAGAATTACCGACAGGAGCAACGTCCACTGAGACAAAACAAAAGCAAACAAATGTCATCATTTTAATGGATGCAAGCGGAAGCATGAAAGCAAAAGTTCCTGGCGGAGTCAAAATGGATTTAGCTAAAAATACGATAAAGGAATTTGCAGCAGAACTTCCTGAAGATACAAATATATCTTTGCTCTCTTACGGTCATATCGGTACAGGAAGTGAGGCAGATAAATCAAAATCGTGTGCTGCCATTGAATCCGTTTTTCCATTAGGGACCTACGATCAAGCCACTTTTAACGAAGCGACAAATGCCTTTGAAGCAAGCGGGTGGACGCCATTAGCTGGAGCGATCAACGAAGCCGCAAATATTCTTGCCGACTATCCTGCTGATGAGCATAATAATATCGTCTATATTGTCAGCGATGGGATCGAAACATGTGATGGCGACCCAATCGTTGCAGCAAAAAAACTGCAGGAGCAAAATATTCAAGCAAAAGTCAATATCATCGGATTTGATGTCGATAACGACGGACAAAACCAATTAAAACAAGTAGCCGACGCTGGCGGCGGTGAATATGCAACCGTCAAAACAAAAGACGAGCTAGAAACGCAAATCATTGAAAAATGGCACCCTTCCATCTTTGAAGTCATGGGGAAAGAAGGCGTATCACTAGCTGAATACGTCAATAAATCTCAAGAACTCGTCAACTATTACTCTCATCTACAGGATTTAAGCAACTATGAAAAAAATCGGGTGACAGATGCCATCTACTTTTTAGCTAACAAAGAGCTAATCAGTGAAGAAACAAAACAGGCAGCACTCACACTTACAGAAGAAAGGAATACATTGCGTAACGATCACTTTAAGGAAACCTATGAAAAGAAAAAAGAGGAACTAGAAAAAGCGAAAAAAGTCATTGATCAACAAGTAGTGGATTGGAAGAAACAGTGGGAACAGTAGAAAGGGATAACATATGGACGTATAACTATTTCACACAGAAAGCCTAGTTTGTTATTCATTTCATCCATAAAGGCGATGGGTCGTAAATATCCCCCATCGCCTTTTAACGATAATGATCATAATAGTCTTTTGAAATGATTTTCAGCTCTAAAGCTCTTTTAGGAGAAATCAAAAACAGTGGACTTAATATAAAGAAAAAGTAGGAAAACACATAGAATAACGAAGCAATAGCAACCAGGTCTGTCGTCGGCAACAATACTCCATTCGCAATCCATACGCCAATTACTCCAACTCCCCCTAGAAGAACAACATAAATTAAAAGAAATGAAGACCGCTTATATTGACCCTTCTTATCTATATGATTGACTTTCAACAGCATCGGTTCTTGAAAAAAATAACAAATACAAAAAACAACAATATATACGGCTAACGTAAGCCACATCACCCAAGTACCAAACGTCAAATACAGCATCGGAATATAACAATAAAAGGTAAGCATCATCAACATAATAAAGACATTAATCGTCCTAACATAGACACCATCATGCCCATATTTCAGCCATATAATATACAAAATAAGCATGAGAACAGGGACAGTTCCGATACTAAACAAAAACCAAGTTAAATCTTCCGTAAACGCTCCGCACAGCGCTGAAAAAACTACAGCTAATATGATTACGTTCGGTACATTAGTCTCTCCAATCTTTGTTCTTTCCATCCAGTTTCCCCCTTTTCATTATTCCCTTATCCCTCCATCATTCTGACCTAAACAAAGATTCATTCACATTCATGCATCCCAGCTTATTTTCCAATCACTCCCCCAACTTACATCTTATTTTATTATGCCTAAATATGCATCAAACTGGAAGAAAATTAAAAATTTTTGTATAATGGTGTACAAAGGATGTACATTAAAACACGAGGAGGTTTTTTGAATGGTAAACACAAATAAGCCCATTACTCAAGTACTTATTAAGCATAAGGAACCTCAAAACCTTCATGATTTTGCATCCATGCTTGAAATAATCGCCAAAAAGTTAAAAGAAGAACAGCAATTTGTCTTTTTACAAGGAAATAAAGAAATAGAAGTCAAGCCAGCCGACTTATTAAAAGTAGAATACCAGTACACCACGAAAGGCGACAAACATTCATTTGAAATTGAATTCGACTGGTATACTGGAGAAAAAGCTGTAAAAACAATAGGCATACGATAGGATGAAAAATGAATCTGAATATTTATCCATAATAAGTAAAAAGAGTGCTTTATTTCATCAGAAAACAGATGAAGCAAAGCACTCTTTTTCATATTTGATTATACACCAATCTTTACAGCGATAATTAATGCCACAACTGCGATACTTAACCAACCAAACACCGAATAGTGACAGGCACCTGTCAAATTTGATATATTTGGTATTAATAACTGATAAAAGGATTGTTTCCATTTTGTTTAATTTTTATAATAATAGATTAAAGTCGATTTTGATTGTATGTATAACTTTGTTTGTGCTTACTAGTTTTCGTCTTGCCTGGGTCTCCTATCATGCTGTCCCTGATTCCCCTCTCGCTAAGCAAGGCGTTTTGGATCTTCGGAATACTAAGTTAACGGACGATTCTTCAATTTCGCTGGATGGGGAATGGATTTTTTATCCTACTACCCTAGAAAACCCCTTACCAGAGAAACAACATGCTCCAGATACTAAGATCATTTCTGTACCGTCAAAAGGAGGTACAGAAATTCACCATTCATTTGGCACGTACAAATTGCGAATTTTGTTAAATCCAGACCAAAAACAAATGTATGGCATTCGTGTTCCGCTTGTCAATACAGCTTCTAAATTATTTATTAATGGTCGGCCAATAGCTCAAGCAGGTGAAGTCGCCAAAACTAGCGGTCAACATAAGGGACAATATAGTTCCTACACAGCCTTTTTTGCAACGAATCAAAGTGAAATTGAACTGGTCATGCAAGTCTCCAATTTTGATACACCTGAAAAGGCGAGCATTAAAAAATCCATTAAATTTGGTTCCGCTGCATCGATCATTGACGAGCAACAATCTATTAAAACAACAACGATGATGATCATCGCTATTTTGCTTTTATACAGTCTGTATACAATATTAATTTATTTCTTTATTTATCCAAAAAAAATCATTCTTTTTTTCACAGTTGGATTTCTCTTTACGGCGCTTGATGAATTCATCAACTACAATAAATCTATACTTGAGTGGCTACACTTCGATTATGATTGGTCTATAAAAATCATCCAATTAGTATATCTTGTGTCTGCATTTTTCTTAGTACAATTGATTCGCAGCTTGTTAATGGAATATAACAAAGCGAGGGTCTTTCGATGGTTTAATATTTTATATGGGTTAGCGGCTTTATATATTTTCATCCTGCCCATTCCATTCATCTTTTTCGCAGAGAGTTTATTTTCTGTATTGTATCTCGGTTCTTTCCTTACCGTAATCGTTCTCGCTCTGAAACTATATATCCAAAAAAAGGAAGAATCCTTTTTCCTAGCCTTAACAGCTTTAAGCACAACGTCCGGAGTCATTTGGGTCATCATTAAAAGTGTAAGCTCATACGAAATACCATTCTATCCATTTGATTATCTATTTGCCTTTCTCGGCTTTTCTCTCTTCTGGATTAAACGGTTTCAACAACTGACTATTGAATCTAAACAGCTTGTTACACAGCTTCAACAGGCCGATAAGTTAAAAGATGAATTTCTAGCAAATAGTTCGCAACAATTATGGAGCCCTCTTAATGAGATGATCACCATTGCTCAAACCGTACACGACCGAAACAAAGGCTCTATGCCTACAGAGGATAAAAATGATTTAAAATTTCTCATCGATATTGGTCGCAGTATGTCATTTATGCTCAATGATCTTCTCGATTTCACTCGATTAAAAGAACGAGCCATTCATATTCATCCGACAAGCACTAATATACAAGCAGCCTTAGCTGGTGTATTCGATATATTAAGATTCTTGACGGAAGCGAAGAAAGTCCAATTGTTATCAACGATTCCGGCTTCGTTTCCTAATGTGCTGGCGGATGAAAAACGACTCATTCAAATTTTATTTAACTTATTGCATTATACGATCAAGTGTACAAGTGAAGGCGCTATTGTGGTTCACGCGGAATGTAAGGATAGCACCGCCATCATTCAAATAAGAAGCCCTGGACTTACGATTAATGAAGAAATACTAAATGATTCCGTATTGATGGAACACCGCAAAGAGCTGGGTCTGAAAGTTTGTAAACAATTAATTGAACTGCACGGTGGGTCATTGCGTGTGCATACAATGCCTGATCAAGAGCCATTCTTTCTCTTTACATTACCTATAGCGGAAGAGCAAATGCAGCAAACTGCCAAAACCGAGATGCACTCAAACGGAGAAGGAAATGTCAGGAGAGATCATCCCGAGCCATTCCAACTACAAGAAAAAACAGCTGATGAACGACGCTTTACGATTTTAGCAATAGATGATGATCCCATTCATTTAAAAGTCATACACAGTATTTTCCCATCTGAAAAATATGAAGTGGTGACCGTAACCAACAGCAAAGATGCGTTAAACTTATTACATGTTGTCGATTGGGATTTAATCATTTTAGATGCCATGATGCCCGATATGTCTGGATATGAATTCGTTCGCTTGATTCGAGAAAAGTATTCAATGTTAGAGCTTCCTATTCTTTTATTAACGGCAAGAAGCTATCCTGAAGATGTGTATACTGGTTTTGCCTTAGGAGCGAATGATTACGTGACAAAACCGATCAATTCACTAGAGTTAAAGATTCGGAGTCAAGCTCTTATCGACTTAAAGCATTCCATTAGCGAACGACTTCGCATGGAGGCGGCGTGGCTTCAAGCTCAAATTCAGCCGCACTTTCTTTTTAACACCTTAAATACGATCGCATCACTCAGTACGATTGATACATCGAGAATGGTTCATCTTTTGAACAAATTTGGACATTATTTGCGTAAAAGCTTCGACGTGAAAAATCTACAGCGTGTCGTTCCAGTCGAACATGAGCTTGAACTAGTACGTTCTTATCTTTATATAGAAAAAGAACGATTTGGTGATCGTTTGCAAATTATTTGGGAAATAGACGAGAAACTAAAGTTAGACATTCCGCCCCTTTCCATTCAACCCTTGGTAGAAAACGCTATTCATCATGGGGTTTTACAAAAGGCAAAAGGTGGAACGATTTGTATTCGAATTACTGATCATCCAACCTTCACAACGATCACTATTATTGACGATGGAGTAGGCATGAATGAAGAAAAATTGGAACAAGTGCTTAATGAGAAAGTACCTAAAAGAAAAGAAGTAGGCCTCATTAATATCAACAAACGACTAAAACGGATTTATGGCCAAGGACTGCAAATAAAAAGCTCGCCTACGGAAGGAACAGAAATTACTTTTACAATCCCCAAACTGATATAATGACGAATACAAACCACCTTGGAATCAGGGGCTGTCTAGAAAGTCAGCCCCTGACACTCAATATTGTACGCGAAGATACTCACCTTTTTTCATAGAAATATGACCAGATTCATACAATCCTCCATCGATGGTCAAGATGACTTTTTCGACGTTGTAGTATTGGCCAAATGTGTTAGCAATGCTTTGCAAAACCATTGATTCGTAGCCGGCTCCGGCATTCATTTCACTGATAAATTCTTGATTTAAATCGATATACACGATGCCATCCTTATTTAAATAGAGGCTGTTGATTTTTGTATTTTTGGAGAAAACCTTTCCAAGCGGAGGCTCTACCGGCTGTTTATAAGCCTCCTCTAGCTTCTTTCGCGTGATATCATTCGTCTTAAAGCTCACTTTTTTCGCTTTGTACTCTAGCTTCTCAGCATCGATATTCGGATAAAAGAAACGAACTTCTTGAACAAAGGGGACGTTCTCCTCAATTTTGCTTAATGAAGAGCTCACTTCCATCTCCCCGGACCGAAAGACAGACTTCACTAAACCAATTCCTTTTGCGTAGTAGTCCATCGTTTGGCTATCTTTATCTTTCGTGATCACTTCAATGGCCCGGTAACTGCCTGATGGCGTATAAACCGAAGCCGCTGTATTCGTGATTTTTCTCATGCGTCCATCCTTCAACTTCCAAGAGGTCCCTTTAGCAATTGGCTCCATTAACAAAACTTCTTCATCACCTTTTGCTTTTAAAAGATTTTCACGATAATAAGCTTCTCCTCTCGTCAGTACCTTCTTAAGTTTTCCATCCTTTAACTGAAGCACACTCGCTACAACCGTCCCGCCATTATCGATACGTTGCTGTATTTTCCCTTTTTCAAGATAGTCAATCATTACATGGTAGGAGGCATATTCATTGCCCTTTCCTTCATACACATATTTTACATTTTCAACCATTGGTAAATAATCACCAATCCCCCATTTTATCCGCGAAGAAACCGCTGTTTGTTTCTCTTTCTCCTTCCTGCTTGCCTCTTTCTCACTCGCACATCCAATGACTAGAACAAAGGTGAACACAAAGCATATAAACGGGAAAAACCTTTTCATATGTCATCCCTCCCTTATTCGTCTTGCTTCCTCGTTATCTTCCTTTTACCCAGCAGCATTCCTAATTGAAACAATTCTTTCTTGAATGCAACTAATCCTCTTTTAATAACTGCAAAAAAGCGGGTGGATGAGAAAAATAAAAATCTCAGATGCCTATAAAATTGACATCTGAGATTTTTAGCTATTTATTTGATTGCTCTTCCTTGGATTTAAACACGTTCTTTGCCATCATCAAAGCATTTTGCACGCGCGGAAATCCAATGTAAGGAATGAGTTGTAAGATGCTTTCGGTAATTTCCATTTGCGTCAATCCGGCGTTCATTCCCCGTTTCATATGAGTCTCCACTTGCTGAATAGCACCTTGCGTCACAAGTGAAGCAATCGTTACAAGCGCTCTTTGTTGATGATCTAATCCTGGTCGCGTATAAATATCGCCATAAGCAAATTCCACAATATACTTGCGCAAATCCGGTGCAATGTCTTTTAATACATCTGACTCGACTAATTGTTGCACTTCCTCCTCACTCGTATATTCCCTTAACTTGTCTATTCCTCTTTGAAACCGATCATTCTCCATTCTAATCCCTCCCATTACATTCAAAGTTCGTGTTTTTTCTAGTATTTCCTGCAAAAAAAAATAAAGTGCCAGCTTTAACGCTTGGCACTTTATTTCTCACCAAATTTAATAAACAATCGCTCATCGTCAATTAATCCACAAACCGCACATTGCACTCTTTTTTCTGGCCCATTGTAGGCAATATGCAGCGGCCCAAGCTCAATCATACTTTCCATCACATCCCCCGTTTGCGGATCTAATTTCACCGCACGAGCGACCTGCTTAATGATATTAAATCGTGATCGATTCGTTTGACAGTTCGGACAGCAATAACGAGTAGTCATAGGGGGACCTCCTACTATACATAATCACCTTTAGGCTGTCCGAAAAACCTGATTATATTCATTAATGGATCGACAAAAATCGGGGCGTGACAGGCACCCTATTGATTCGGCTTTCTTCTAGTAACCAACATAAGGATAAATGCTAAGAATAGTAAAGCAATCCCACCAGCTAACCATGTGTACATATTGGTTGCTGTGTTCGGTAATTTATTCTTAGAATCAGATGGTTTATCATTATCTGGCTGATTGTTGGAATTTCCAGGATTTCCTTGTCCATTAGAGTTCGAAGGATTTTTGTTAGGACCATTTGTATTGTTATCGTTAGGGCCATTAGGAGTTACACCAATTCCCGTGCCTCCACCAGAACTACTTGGTCCATCCTCGTTTTGTTTTTTGTTCTTAATAATTACTTTTTGAGCCTCGCCTTGTCCTTTTTTAATCGTAAATTGAAGTGGTGTTTGATCTAGTATATAACCGGCTGGTGCTTTCGTTTCCACGAATTGATAGTCACCTGGTTTTAAGTCTGTGACAAGTAATTTACCTTCTTTATTTGTCGATAAATTGCTCTTTAGTACTTTTCCGTTTAGATCTTGTAATTCGAAGATCGCGTTTTCTAACGTCAGCTTTTTATCATCTTTGTCCACTTTCGTTAACTCGACAGCACCTTCAGCCGTTTTATTCTCAAACGTGACAGTCAACGTTTCCTTCTGACCTTTGTCAATCTTGAATTTAAGAGGCGTCGGATCTAGTACATAACCAGTTGGTGCTTTCGTTTCCACGAATTGATAGTCACCTGGTTTTAAGTCTGTGACAAGTAATTTACCTTCTTTATTTGTTGATAAATTGCTCTTTAGTACTTTTTCGTTTGGATCTTGTAATTCGAAGACTGCGTTTTCTAACGTCAGCTTTTTATCATCTTTGTCTACTTTCGTTAACTCGACAGCACCTGTAGAAAGTTCATTTGTGAAACTCACTTGTCTAGTCTCTGTTTGATAATTGACGATCACAAATTCAACAGGTGTTTGATTCACCTCATAGCCAAACGGGGCTTTCGTCTCAACAAATTTGTACGTACCTTGTTTCAAGTTTTTGACGACTAATTTTCCGTTTTTATCTGTTGTTAAGCCTTCTTTAAGCGTATTTCCGTATTGATCCTTTAACGCAAAGACCGCTCCTTCTAATGTCTTCTTCGGGTCGTCTTTATCTACTTTCGTTAATTCAACTTGACCTTCATCCCACTCATAGCTTGGCCATTGAATTAATTCATTCTCAAACGTCACCTTTACCATTTCTTTTTGACTTTTATCAATCGTGAACTCCTCTGGCTTCGTATTTAACACATAGCCGGCTGGCGCTTTCGTTTCCACGAATTGATAATTACCAGGACGCAAATCTTCTACGAGCACGATCCCTTTATCATCTGTTTTTAATTTCTCTTGAATCACTTTGCCATCTTGATCCATTAACTTAAATTCCGCATCTTTTAAAGTAATCGCAGCATTACCTTTATGAACTTTCGTTAACTCTACGGCACCTGGAATTAATTTATTCTCAAAATTTACTTTTAACATTTCTGTTTGACCTTTAACAATCGTGAATTCAAGCGGCTTCGTATTCAGCTCATAATCAGCTGGTGCTTTCGTTTCCACGAATTGATAGTCACCAGGGTGCAAGTCTTTCACAACTAATTTTCCTTCTTCATTCGTTGTTAACTTGTCTTTGATCACTTTTCCGTCTTTGTCTTGTAGTTCAAATTCCGCATCTTTCAAAGTGATTTTGTGATCATATTCGTCCACTTTAGTCAGCTCGACATCACCTAGCATAATCTTGTTCGTGTGACTAACTTTATCCACTTCTGTCTGGTCTGCTTCAATCGTAAATGGAATTGGTGTCGCATCTAATTCATAACCGAACGGGGCTTTCGTTTCAATGAATCGATAATCGCCAGGCTTTAAATCGTCGATGACGATCTTCCCATTCGCATCGGTTTTAATCTCAGAATGCGATGTGTCTTCAAAATCCGTTCCGTTGTAATATTGCAGCTTATATACAGCATCCGGTAACAATATCGTAGAAAGCTCATCATCCATTTTTGTCAATTCCACTGAACGAATAATTTTCTTATTTTCAACCGTTTTCTTCACTTCTACTTCATCAATTGTTACAACTTGACCTGCTTTATGGATCCCAACTACATATCCTTCAGGCGCAGAATCTTCTTTCAGTAAATAGTCACCATACAATAGATTTTTGAATGTGACTTTTCCTTCTGCATCTGTCTTCGCAGTTTTAATAGCAATTTCACCTTCACTGTCATAAAGGGTGAAAGTCGCTCCAGGTAACAGCTTGTCTTTATCCGCTGCATCGACCTTTGTCACTACTAAATTACCAGTCGCTCCAGAACCCGTTCCGCTACCGCCTGATAACTTAACAGCAAATTTTTCGCTTGTTGCTGTATTTTCAGTCGTAATTTGTTCACCTGTTAATTTCACATCGTTCGATACGGTATCTCCGTTTTTGGCATTAATGAACGTTTGATACTCTAAAATATAAGCTGAATTAATATCATTCAAGAAGCTGATTTCAAATGACTGCTTCTCGTCAGCATCGGTTTTGATTTCAAGCCTGTAGTCCTTATCTTTAGTTAATTCTTCCCCTTTTGTTACGTTTCCGTTCTTGTCAACCGTTGTTTGATACAAGTGGAAAGAATTCTCTAAAAGGATTAAATTAGCACTCGGTGTATCTGTTACTTTAGCGTTGGAAATTTTCGACTGGCCCCGGTTAATCTGAACAGTCCAATCGATCAATTTCCCATTTTGTTTCGCTTGCTTGTTGACGTATTCTCCACCATATTGGACCGATACGCTACCTTTTAAACCCGTCAATTTGTCGCTACCATCAAACAGTGTAGCTGTATTTTCATATTTTTCTACAATCAGTTGATCCTTCAGACTTGTTTTATACGTAACATAATACGGAGCGTCCATCTTCCCAAAATCAATTCGGAATCCAGGATTGCCAGCTTGATCTTTAATCGAATCGTCTACTATATACTTATCTTCGGCTACCTTATTGCCTATTTTAACGCCTTCAACTGAACCCGTAAGCTCCACTTCATAAACTTCCAGTGAACCTTCAACCAATTTCTGTCCTTGTAAAATAAAATCTTCCACTTTAGCATCATTGATCTTTTTCAAATTGTAGTTGACACCAATTCCCCATGTGATTTCTTTTGTTTGTGCGTTATAGGAACCATTTTTAAAACCGTTATTGACTGTATACTGATCGGGATTGAATGTAGCTGTAGCGTCTTTGCTGTGCTCTTTTGACGTAGATCCATCTTTCCAAATCATATTGGCATGATTATCAAAACCAGTTTTCGTTTTGTCCGTTTTCCAATCGTTATCGAACTTGGTCTTATAAGTGATTGTATGAGCTCCAGTTAGTTCCTTTTTGAACATAACTTTGTAACCACTTCTCCAAGGAGTATCTATATCTTTATCTATTGGCTCTAACTCGTAATCTACTCCTCTTGTTAACCCACTAATCGCAAATGATCCTTCAATCAGCCCCAATCCACCATTCGGGAATGTATCCGTTAAAACTCCATCTGTCATATTGAAGTTATTTCTGTTTAATGCGATCGTCCAATTAACGGTTTTATCTTTATAATTCGCCTGTCCATCCCACTTATGAAGAATTTCCTGCCATGTATCTTGCGTAGCTTTCTTTTCTGTATCATGTGATTTCACAGTATTGATGACAGTCTCACCGTCAAAAACTTGCTTCGTTGTAACCGTTTGATAAACAATTTTATAAGCGGATGAGATGTCTTGATTGAATTGTAGCTTAAATCCATTTTTACCGTCTGCCGTTTGATCTGTTTTAGTGTAATTAGAAACCAGTTCAGAGGATGCTTCCTCTCCATTTGCATCTAAAGTAACTTTATAAACCTCAAATGTACCGTTTAATTTATGACTATCCGTGAAAAGATCTTCTAGCCAAGCGTCCTTTTGAGCGATGGTTTTCTCATTGTAGTTATACTTGATTTCCCAATCGATTGTTTGATTTAGGGATTTGTATTCCGTTGCTTTTTTCTCTAAAGGTTTTCCGCGTCCGACCGAAACCGTGCTCGTGGCATCAATATCTGTTGTATTGTCTCCTGATAAAGTGGCGGTATTACTGTAGCTTGTTTTGTCGTGGTCAGTAATCGTTGTTGTATACTTGATCCGATACGCTTTATCAAGCGTTTCATCTTGAAACTGAAGTTCAAAATCTTTGCCATCAGTTGTTTTTACAATTTTATATTTTTCAGAACCGACTTGGTTAACTACTGTTGTTGATCCATCTAGATTTATTCCTAGTTCAAATACTTGAATGGAATCTGGTTGTAATTCTTGTCCCTCTTGAATTGGATCTTTGACAACAGCGTGTGTAATCTTGTCTAGTTGTTTATTAATATCAATCGTCCAATCAATCGTTTTTGCATTATAACCTGTATCAGGAACACCTGATTTATCAATTGCCTTACCTGGCTTCGGTTGAAAGTGAACAGGTATTGTCACAATTCCGCTTTCTGTAGGAAATTCAATGATTTGATTGGTACTACCTTGAATCTTATAACTGAATATACTCCATAATTCAAGCTCTCCAGAAATATCTGAGCGAGTGGTTATTTCTTCATTAAAAGTCATCGTGACTTTTCCATCTGTTGTTACTTTAAAAGTACCGACATCTTTGCTGTTTGGAACAGCTAACTTTCCATCAATCTCATTATATAGTTCAAATTCATCTGGTAATTGAAACTCAAATGTAGAGCCTGCACCGTAACCATGACCATCCGGGAGTCTCCACTTATAATGCACGCCAACTTCTGTGCCTAAAAGCGGACGCCCATCTGGAAATTCCCCATCCTTAATTTCAACATTTTCTGTATTTGTCAACGTAACATCTGTAATAATATTTTCCGTAATCTGTGTCGTCGCTGTGGCTGCCTTCATAGATAAAGCAGGCGCTTTATTGGTCGTGTTTTTTTCCTCTTTCTGATCTACAACTTCAGTATCTTCTGATGGCTTTTCACCGTCTTTGTTTTCAACAGGTGCTTCAACATCTGATTGAAAAGCTACCTGAATTATTTGCTCTTTGTCGTTAAGATCAAAGACAATTGGAAGCTTTTCACTTCCTGTTACAGCCATTGGATCAAAGACAACTGGAATGCTTAGCTTGCCGCTAACATTTCCTTGACTTTCTGCTACTTTATTAAAAGCAATGGTTACTTGACCATCTTGACCCACGTGGTAGGTTCCTATTTCCGTTTGATTATTTGTTAATAATGAATGATTGATTTCATTATTAATCTGAAAAACAAGCGGCAGATGGAAGGTAAATGTATCTCCTTCCTTCATAGTTGCATTCGAAATAGCCCATTCGTAATGTACATCTATCTTTGCTTCTCGACTGGGCTTAAATTTTTCATTTTTGTCAGCATCAATTAATTGACCGCTTTGATCAGTCATCGTGACATTTTTCAAAATACTTTGGCCTAGCTCTTCCGCATTAATATGTGTGGGAAAACTAGTCCCATAAATTATATTTTGGAAGAATAAAATAAATATCAGGCTAATTATACCTATCTTCCTTTTCATTTTTCTTTATTACCTCCCGCTTGATCATAAGTTGACCTTATTACCTATACATCAAAGATTATTTCTAAATATGTATAGACTTAAATCTTCCTATTAATATTTTCCATAACTTTAATTCAAGTATTTTACAAGAAAAATATTGGTTTAATTAGGATTTGATTATAAGATACAACTAAATAATACCTATTTATCCGTTTCATCATTAATGATAAGTTACCAATCTCTACATTTTCTAAACATGCCTTTAGAACTCTATTCTTACAACAATCTTAGGCCAATCAACAACAAAACTCCCCCCTTTTCACTATTTATAAATCGAACAAAACTCAATAAAAAGCATCGTTATATGTTGATAATTTACGATTTTAGTAATGTATATAATTTTCTAAATGATGACTAAACTGCAATTTTAATCAAAGATAAAGATATCGTTTTTTTAACAGTCCTGATATAATGAAAATGAAATTAATTATTCATGTAGATGAAAGATAGAAAGGGGGAGATCATCTTGCTGAAGGGGGTACGAAACCTCACGTTTATGAGCGGAATTATTTTTATTGGCATATTTACCTACCAGTTTCTACAAAGTGAAAAGCTTCAAAATGATTCTATGCAAGAGGCAGAAGCACATATAGCAGAATATAAAGAATCGTCATCCAATCCGGACACCTTTAAAGTGAAGGAAAACGAGGCTTTTGCTACACTTGAAATTCCAAAATTAGATAAAGAAATACCTGTCGTTGAAGGCACAGATGCCGATTCATTAAGTAAAGGCATTGGACATTTATCACAGTCTGTTCTTCCAGGACAAGGAGAACAAATTGTATTCTCGGGCCATCGAGACACGGTTTTTCGTGAATTTAGCAAAATGAAAATCGGTGATACATTCATCGTCCATATGCCATATGGCTCCTATTCCTATGTCATCAAACATACAGAGATTGTAGACGAAGATGATACATCGGTTATTAGAAAAATGGGAGAAGAAGTTCTTGTTGTCACCACTTGTTATCCCTTTAGGTTTGTGGGCAATGCTCCCGAACGCTTCGTTGCCTATGCTTATCTGGTAGAAGATGAAAAATGATTCTCTCTTAGAGGAGCGTTAACAGGATGTATTCATTGGAAGGATCATTTATTGAAATTAAACGGTAAAAGCGGCAAATAATCCTGATTGTGAGGATTGCTTGCCGCTTTTTGTGACTATTTTTATGTTAGCGCCATTCGATAAAAGCCGAAGAGTGACTGGGCACCATCTCTAGCAATGTAGTCTCTGGAATAAGCAAAATAAGCCCATCAAAAAAGATGCGCTTATTTTCTAAAAAACCACTTGCTTTCCGGTCGATCTCGCGGTGTTAAATTTAGAATAAAATAGGAAACAATTAAAATTAAAATGACAAGTGAGTAAAATAAAGTATGCAACGCGTCATCATGGTCCACGATGATCAATCGTATCATTGCGGTAATACCGATATAGAGGAAGTAACGCAGCGGAAAATGGTACTCTTCTTTGAAATACTTCACAATCATAGCAATAAATTCAAAGTACAGAAAGAAAATCAGAATATTGGCTAAATACAGTTGATGATCCACCTGTCCATCACTTAATAAAATACGACTGAAGACAAAAAGCTCTTTCACCAATAAAAAAGACAAAATGATGGCAAGAAAAACAAGTGAAACATTTAATAACACTTGTTGTATCTTTGGAAACACTCGCAAAAAGAAGCTATACCCTTGTTTGATTTTTTGCATCTATTCCTCTCCCTTCTATAATTTCGTAATAAAAATACCTGGCTTCATTTCTACTATAATTTTATCATAAAACGATGATTTGAATTTCTCTCGCATACAAAAAAGCACATGTTGAACACTCATGTATTCACGCATGCGCTTTTCGTTTAGTAGCAAAATGCTCTGCTCAATGGCAATCCCAGTTATACATGACATTAGAGAAATCAAGCTTCTCTAGATCCTCTTTTGTGATAAAGAAATTGCCGACACCACAGTCTCCCCACATAATATCGAGATCATCATCGGTATCAATTTGCAGCAGCAGAATGTTATGTTGTTGATATTTTTTTTCATAGCTGCGCGGATCTTCTTGTGTAAAGAAAGGATAACCACCAATTTTAGCACCAGTACCAGCAAGATGCTCAGCATACACGTCCCAAAGTTCAGTTCCGTCACTCGTCTCCTGCTCTAAGTCAATCGAAAGATGCTCAAAGCGATAATCTCCATCAGAAATTGGTTCTTCATCTACTATAAACGACAACTTCGCTTCTTTTCCAATAGGAAAATAGTCTTCCTCATCTTCTTCCATATAGCT
Source organism: Bacillus sp. REN10 (assembly GCF_016820555.1). Classification (GTDB taxonomy): domain Bacteria; phylum Bacillota; class Bacilli; order Bacillales; family Domibacillaceae; genus Bacillus_CE. The sequence goes on from NZ_JADHDW010000007.1 coordinate 46,227, forward strand.
GAAATCAGTTACAAGCTTAGACTCATCTACAATAACCTCTGGATGATACAGCATTCTAAAGCCCGTTTGATTCGTTGGATCATCAAAGTCCATACCGAATATATCATCATTGCCCGCAATGTAAAATTGCAATATACCCTTTTTAGGGAAATATTCTAAATGAGGAACTTCGTCGAAATTAATTTGTGCAAGTAAGCGGAGTGGCGCACCATGTGCATCTTTCGGATGCTCGATGTCCTTTGGTAAATACGGATAGCCAGCAAATTTACTTTCAAAAAGAGTTGTAGGCTGACAGCTTCCTTCTATTCTCACTACTGGCTGAATAGATTGTTCTAACTCCTCACGATATGGCTCTAATTCTTTAGGTAAATTAAGCTTTTGATGGTTGGACATGGACCCTCTTCCTTTCTCAATAAAAAATTTCACCAAAACAGAAACATATGTTCTTATCTTAACAAATAGATGAATAAAGTTCCAGCTTTACCTTTCGACAAAAATCGGGCAGTGACAGGCACCCTCCACTTCGTCCCAAGGGACGCTGTAGCCTTGGCCTTTGGAGCAAAAGATAGAAGAGGAGGTGTAGTCTGGATCGGTGTCTTTGTTGTAGCCAATTTTTTCAATGATTTCAGCTTCGTTATGGCAGCGTTCATAACCGCCGAAGCTTAAGTGAATTCGTCCTTTGCCTTGAGTAAATGCGGCTAACTCCGTACTGTAGTTCATAAATGTAGCTACAGGAACTTTCCCTGTTAAGATCGCTTTGTTTCCTTCAGTCGTTGGTGGGTCAAAAGAGCCATGGGCTGTTTGAATGTCAGCAAGCACTTTTCCCATTTGATCCACATCGACTTTAATTTTGAACTGATATACCGGCTCTAACAAAATATTTTTCGCTTTTTCCAGCCCTTGTCTTAACGCCCGAATGCTGGCCTCACGAAAATCTCCTCCTGATGTATGTTTCGGATGGGCGCGTCCAGTAAGCAGAGTGACTTTCATATCTGTTAATGGCGATCCTGTTAATAATCCCCGATGGTCTTTTTCAAATAAATGATGCCGAACAAGGTTTTGGTTCCCGATTGGCAAATCATTAGCATGGCAAGCATTCATAAATTGAATACCGCTATTTCTTGCAGCTGGCTCTAAGTGTAGATGCACTTCCGCATAATGGCCGAGTGGTTCAAAATGTCCATATCCTCTCACGGTTGTTTCAATTGTTTCTTTATATAAAATGTGTGGTTCCGCAAATGAAACCTCGAAGCCGAAACGTTCTTGAACGACTTGTTTTAACACTTCGAGCTGAATGGGTCCCATCACATGAATGTGGATCTGCTGTGAATACTCATCCCAAGTGACCGCCAGCGCTGGATCTTCTGCATCTAGTATGTTAAAGCAGCGCAGTACTTCTTTTATATGAATATTTGTCTCAACATTCACTTTTGATTTTAACGTTGGCACCATTTCATACACCGCTTTTTCAGTTAACGTACCGAGTCCATCTCCAGCAGCCGCTTTCGTTAATCCGACAACGGCAAACAGCTCGCCAGCGATAACTTGATCAACCGCTTGACATTTGTCGCCATTATATTTTCTGACTTGCGTAATCTTTTCTTTCTCGCCGCTATAATTGATTTCATCACGAACACGCAATGTACCGCTTAATGCCTTGATAAACGTAACTCTTGTACCGTTGTCCTCGTGACGGATTTTATATACTCGTCCGGAAAACGGTTCTTCTTGTTGAAAATAAGTATCCGTCAGTTGATCAAACACATCGAAAAATTCACTTACTCCAACATCTTGCAATGCTGAACCGCTTGCACATAGAAATAACTCGCGATTTTGAATCAATGCCTTCATCGCCGTTAACCAGGATTCCGGCTGATACCCTTCTTCCATGTATTGCTCTAGCAGTTGTTCGTCTCTCTCTGCTAGGAACTCCACTACTTCTTCATTCATTTGATTTGGATCAAAAGAGTCAGTGATCTCACAAATATTTAGAGAAAACTCTCTTCGCAGCTCTTCTAATACGCGATCAACATCCGCTCCGATACGATCCGTTTTATTGATAAAGAAAAACGTCGGAATGTGATGTTTACGGAGCAGTTGCCAAACCGTTTCTGTATGGCCTTCAATCCCTTCCACTGCACTAATTAGCACAATCGCATAATCTAATACTTGAATCGATCGCTCCATCTCTGAAGAAAAATCGACATGCCCTGGGTTGTCGATTAAATAATAGATCGAGTCGCGATACGACATTACCGCTTGATCAGCAAACACCGTAATCCCTCTTTGTCGCTCTAACGCATGATGATCCAAAAACGCCTCTTGATGATCGACTCGCCCTCTTTGTTTAATGCTCTTTGTGTGATACAAAAGCTGTTCAGAAAACGTTGTCTTCCCAGCGTCAACATGTGCCAAAATACCAATTGTTTTATTCATTCAGCCACCTCAATTATTCCTTTTCAATCTACAAAGAATTATAGCAAAATCGGCAGCGTAGTTTTGAATGAAAAAACCGCCTCAAACAAGGCGGTTTTCGTTTTTCTATCGGCAATCCCGGCTTAAGAAATTAAAAAGATGAGCTCCTTCCATTTATCTTTCGATTAGAGTTATTTGTTCTTGCCATCCTCAATCACTGGAAGGTCTAAATAGCCGACATTTCCAGGGTTTTGTGAACTTAGCATTAAATAAGAGTGACCATTCATATTATCAAGAACTTGAAGCCCAGTTGCTTCTCCACCTTTAGGAACGGAAGCAATACGAGACAGTTTACCCGTATCAATACTATAAGCCCAAGTGAAGTTATTTGTATGCATACCAGAGTCTTCAGCGATAAAAATCGTTCTCATCGCTTCTGAATAAACAATATTATCAGGATTTGCCATTTTATCTGGATTGGCTGTGTTGCCATCTTTATCTTTTGAAGGAAGGTCTTCTCCTAAAACAATTCCACCCATTGAAGTGGCAACAAAGTCACTGTTAATTTTTTTATTTGTACTGTCCTTGACCCCTGCTTTTAATGGCATCTCGTAAATAGCACCTGCATTTAGTTTATCCAGTTGGATATCATCGACTGGGTCATTGCTATTCTGCTCCATACCACCTTTAACGCCAGACATGGCCATATATAATTTATCATCGGCTTTGTTCACTTCAACTGCTTCCATTTTATTGAATTCATGCGTTGCTCCCTGCAAAGCAGCGTAACGACGAGATTCCAAAAATGCGGCTGCTTTCTCCATACCCGGCTTCACCTTCAACCATTCTGTACGTCCAGCTGCTTTTACCTTTTGGAAGCCATTCGCTTGGGCATAAGCCTCATCCGTTGTCGTTTCAAAAATATCGCTAAATTTGACCTTCATAGCCAAATCTTTAATTTCTTCATCTGTTGCATGACCAAGCTTGATCCACTCAATATTTGCTTGTCCACCATTTTCTTTGCTTGCTTGTTTCCATTTTGCAGCATATAGTGTACCTGCTGATAAATCCTTCGCTTTGTCTGCTACATACATAAACATGGATGTGTAACTGCCATCATCCCCATAATAAACTGTACGATTGTCCTCCATAACCGTTACACGTTCATATGAAAGTCTTCCCATACTGTAGTGCTTGATAGCCGTTGTTTCACCATTAGGATGGACGATCACCTCTGGAAGATGGCCATATAAGTACGGATTACCAATAACTGTAGTATCCTTATAATAATTTCGAGCAAATTGGGTCACTGAAGAATTTTCCGGATTCAGCTCATGAGATTTTGCGTCCGGCTCATATTCTTCACTGCCTAAATGAGTATTCCAAGGGGACAAAGAACCAGCACAAGGTGTCCAAATGCCGCCATCCTCCGAGAAATCAATCGCCTGCATATCTGTAACTGTCAGTTCACCTGTTTTCTTATCTTGTTTCACTGTATTTAGCACCATTGCTTTTGGTAAATTACCGACTGTGCTAGGCACGGACTCATAGTGATTAATCAAATAAAGTTTACTACTTGAGCCGTTAACAGAAAGAAGTGTATTGCTATCTGGCGCTTTCGAAATAAACGGTTTATTCGTCTTTGGGTCAAGGATTGGCTGACCATTTATATCGTAAGTAACTCCGGCTACTTTTTCATTAATAACATCACCCGGCTGAAAAAGAGTCTTATATTCAAGAGGAAAAACTTTTTTCATACCATTTGAATAAGTTACTTCTACCTTAGCGTCACTGTACATTTTGTTGCGTAATTCTTCTGATTGCGGTGCTGCCATCTCTACAAACCCCACTTGATCAATTTCTACAAACTTAGATGGTTTAGCAAGTACATTCGAAGCAACAGGAAACAAAACAGCTAAACTTAACAACGGAACCAAGACTTTGTTCTTTTTCACGAACAATCATTCCTCCTTTTTTTACTCAATTTTATTGTAAAAGAGGAATATGAAAATTAATAAAGGGTTATTGTAAAAAATAAGTTAATTTTCTTTATAAAGAACAATCAACCCGTCCATAGATCACACTCCATGCTACAACACATTCATTTGTTCATCTACTAAAAAAACAAACCGCCTAGAGACATGAATCTCTCAGACGGTTTAAGCTAGCCTTTGCATTTTCGACAAAACTCGGGGCGTGACAGGCACCTGTCAAATCCAGCCAAAGCCTCGCACGATTTGTGCGACAACGAATGTAACAACGATGGCAATGGCGGTTGGCAAAGCAAAAGCGACGAAGGTCCATTTTTTGCTTTTCGTTTCTTTATAAATGTTAATAAGGGTCGTGCCGCATGGGAAATGAAGCAATGAAAATAACATCATATTTAAGGCGGTGAGCCACGTCCAGTTGTGCTCGAGAAAAATTTGCTTGATCGTGTTTAAATCTTCCACTTCTGTCATGGCACCTGTTGATAGGTAGCCCATCATCAAGATCGGCAACACAATTTCATTGGCTGGCATTCCTAAAATAAACGCCATTAAAATGAAGCCATCTAATCCTAACGTTTGAGCAAACGGATCAAGGAAGTTAACGATATACATTAATACACTCGTATCACCGATAAAGATATTGGCCGCAATCCATGTGAACACACCAGCAGGCGCTGCAACAATGACTGCCCGTTTCAATACAAATAATGACTTATCCAGCGTCGCCCGAATCACCGTATTCCAAAATTTCGGACGGCGGTAAGGGGGCAGCTCTAATGTATAATGAGTTGGAACTCCTTTCAAAGCCGTTTTCGATAAGACCCACGAAACCACTAATGTCACAACGATGCCGAAAAGCACCATCCCCATCACAACGCCAGCCGTTACCAGTGTCCCCATTGCCCCAGAAAAACCGACTGCCATAAATAAAGAAGCAAGTAAGATTAACGTCGGCCACCGTCCGTTACACGGGACGAAGTTGTTCGTCAAAATAGCTAGCATGCGCTCGCGCGGCGACTCTATAATTCTTGTTGACATGATTGCAGCGGCGTTACAGCCGAATCCCATCGCCATCGTTAAGGACTGCTTTCCGTGGGCTCCAGCGCCTTTAAATAAGCGATCCATATTAAAGGCCACGCGCGGCAAGTAACCGTAGTTTTCCAACAAAGCAAACATCGGGAAGAAAATCGCCATTGGCGGCAACATTACGCTAACAACCCAAGCCGTTCCCCGATAAAATCCAAGCACTAGTACTCCATATAACCAATCTGGAGCGTGCATCCATGTAAAAAAAGTCGTTAAATAGCCTTCAAACCAATTAAACATATCGGCAAGCATCCCCGAAGGAACGTTGGCACCAGCAATTGTGATATAAAAAACAACCCCTAACATCGCTAACATAATCGGGAAGCCCCATATTTTCGAAGTAAAAATTTGATCCAACTTTTCGGTTTGCTTCATTTTATCTAAATCTTTGTAAACAACCGTTTTGTAACAAATGGCTTTTGACGTCTCATACATATTCGTCACCACTTGGTCGCGAATCTCATCGTTAGACAACGTCTGAGCAAACTGACGCAATTCATTATAGTTGCTGGCTATTGGTCTCATAGGCGATGTCATGTGGCCATTCCCCCTTTTGCGATTTCTCCTTTTTGTCAAAATACGCTTGGAAAAGCGACTCATCTCCGTCGAGAAGACGTAAAGCTAGCCAACGCGCCGGAATCGTTAAATCGAATATTTTTTCAATAGAAGGGATCAACTGAGCAATTTTTTCTTCTATTTCTGGTGAATATGTCATCCGGTAAGGAGCGGTCGTAATTTTTCCGTCAATCATTCGATCAATCGTATCTAGCAATTGATCAATCCCCTCTTTATTACGAGCCGAAATCTTGATCACCGGCACACCGAGCTTCTTCATCAGCACTCGATCATCAATGAAAATTCCCTTCTTCTTCGCTTCATCGTTTAAGTTAATGCAAATGATTACGTTGTTAGTCATCTCTAACACTTGCAGCGCCAAGTTTAAGTTTCGTTCAATCGACGTCGCATCTACTAGAACAATGGTCAAATCAGGATGTTCGAAGACAATGTAATCCCTTGCTACCTCTTCATCGACTGAGTTGGCAAAAAGCGAGTACATACCAGGAAGATCAATAATTGTATAGTCTTTTCCCTTAAAAGAAAACTCTCCTTCTGCATGCATCACTGTTTTTCCTGGCCAATTGCCTGTATGTTGCTTTAACCCAGTTAATTCATTAAATAACGTGCTTTTTCCGACATTCGGATTTCCTGCCAAAGCAATTCTATACTTCACTTCTAACCACCTCCCCATAAATTTTAGAGCTCTCTTCTTTCCGAAGCGCAATCGTTGTATGACTCACCCAAAAAGCTATCGGGTCACCGAGCGGACTCTTTTTCAATACTTTTACCTCAGCCGATGGGACAAACCCTAAATCGAGCAGTCTTCGCCTCATCGTGCCTGTAATATCGAGCTGAGTTATTTTAATCACATCACCGATTTTGGCTTCATGTAAAGCAATCAATTGGCTCATCATTCTGTACCTCCTCTTTGTAATTTGGACGACCATCACAAAGTTTCCTTTATGCAACTTTTAATATTTTTATCATATGCATCAATTTTTCATATGTCAAACTTTTTTTAAAAAATTAATATTCAATCTTTTTCTCATTGCGATCTATATAATATTTCACTAATATAAATGGGAGAAAAGTAAATTATAGGGGGTTTTGTTGTGCAAAAATCAAATATCCTATCATATCTTCACGAAATCAACGGAGAGATGTGGCTGGTCGAAGATGATCGGGACAACTTAAAAGTAAGCTATCGAATTAAAGAGGTCATTTATACCGCTCAATCACCTTTTCAACATATTATGATTGTTGATACATATGATTTTGGCAGAATGCTAGTTTTAGATGGAGTCGTTCAATCAACGGAGAAGGATGGATACATCTATAATGAAATGATTACCCATGTCCCATTACACATCCATCCAAATCCCAAAAAAGTACTCATTATCGGTGGCGGTGACTGTGGTGCCGCAAGAGAAGTCATTAAATACAAGCAAGTGGAAGAACTGTACTTTTGTGAAATTGATCAATTAGTAGTTCAGGCTAGCAAGGAACACTTGAAAGGCGTCTCAGCTGGATTGGAGGATGAACGTATCCGCTATCTTTTCGCAGATGGCATTCAATATATGAAAGAACATAAAAATGCATTCGACGTTATTATCGTTGACTCGTCTGACCCTATTGGACCAGCGACTCAATTATTTGAATTTGCTTTTTATGAAAATGTCTTTCATGCCCTTAAAGAAGACGGCTTAATGGTATGTCAAAGTGAATCGCCACTCTTCTATCGCGAGGTGATGGAAAATACTTATGACTCGCTACAGCAACTATTTCCGATCACGAAGCAATATTTAGCTGTCATCCCAACATATCCGGGAGGGCTATGGAGCTTCACCCTGGCCTCTAAAAAGCATGAAACTTTCATCGTACCAGATGTGGAACAAACGACAAAGTATTTTAATCAAGAGATCTTATACGCAAGCTTTGCCTTGCCGGCATTTATGAAGAAATAAGGAGAGGGCTGCCTGAAGAATCAGGTAGCCCCTTTCTCTATGACTCTTATTCTCGAGAAGAAGACCATGATCCCACAAAGTATACATACAAATAACTAACCTTGGCATATAAATGAAAAATGAGGTTTAACTAATGAACATAACATGGGAAATCACAAATAGATAAATATTTTTCTCTTTCACAGTTGAAATTTGCTGATCTATCATCGACAATTAAAATAGAATCGACAAAAACCGGGGCGTGACAGGCACCCCCCGAATCAAGGAGAGAATTTCTTTGAACTTAAAATGGATGTTTACAGTTGCTAGTTTGGCCGCTGTATTGTTTATTGGGGTTTGTTTTGTTTTTGTTAAAGGGTATCAAGTAGAAGAGGCTGCTTCCATTGATAGTTTGTCTTCCACTACTCGTTCTACTGATCGTATGATAGAAGATGTACCATTGATTTTACAAAACCCGGAATTAAATAGAGGATGCGAAGTAACGAGTCTAGCGATGCTGTTGAATTATTATGGAGAAGATGTGGATAAAATGGAGTTAGCGGATCGAATCGTCAAAGAGCCTTTTGAAGAAAACAATTACAGAGGCAATATGCATCAAGGATTTGTTGGAGACATCGCTACCTTTGATCGCGACGGCTTAGGAGTCTATGTAGAACCTATTATCGATTTAGCCGAGCAATATGTCGATGAAGAACGGCTCATTAATTTAACGGGACACGCACCAGAAAATTTATATGCACAAATTAATAAAGGGCGACCAGTTTGGGTCATTATTAACTCTGAATTTAAAAGGCTAGCGGAAGGCCAGTTTGAAACTTGGCAAACAGCTGAAGGAATGATGAAAGTGACTTATTATCAGCACAGTGTCGTCATCACTGGTTATGATGAACAATTTGTCTATGTTAATGACCCTTTGAAGAAAGAAAAAAATATCAAGCTCAACCGCACAAACTTCGAACAAGCATGGATTCAAATGGGTAAACAAGCCTTGACGATCTCTGAATAACGAGATATAAAGCACATACAAAAGCCGCCAATAGCTGGCGGCTTTTGTATTATTCGACAAAATACGGGGAGTGACAGGCACTTGTCTATTTAAACGCCTCTTGAATAATGTAGTAGGATTGTTTCAGTCTTTCTTTATAGGTTGGTTCGTTCCATGTGTCCCATTTGTAGGTATTCATTGTTGGGAGTTGGTTATTTGTCATTTTTGGCAAGGAATCTGTGACTTGGCCGTTTTCGATCCAAATGAGACCCGCTTGAATTCCATTGATTTTTTTACCAGCTGTTAAACCGTCTTTATATAAGTCACCCATGATTTCACGCTGACTTGGGTCTTTGACGTTTAACAATAACCACGGAATTCTTACTTCAATCATGCCATCTTTTTCATTTACATAGTAATCAGCGAGAGAGTCATAATTTGCTGATTTCGGATTGCCGTTCCCTTGACGCAATTTCCCGGTTTCGTAATCACTAAAGGGAATGATCTCCCCTGTGCTTGGAATCAGCAATTCTTTATTCAACGCCAATTTCTGCGGATGAAAGATACCGCTATTTTTCGATGGAAGCGGCGGCTTAGGGTGCAGCATGTTTAATTTTTCTCCATATTGATACGTAAAAAAGTCATAATACGAATCAACGAGAACATGTGAATCATTTTTATCATTCAACACAATCATAAAGTCCACATCATCTTTGAATGACAAATCTTTTATCATAGTTGTATGGTAATTCCCTTGACCCGGTAGCGTATTCAATAATATGACTGGATCCCCCTTCTGCACAGCCTCCTTATTGATTCGGAAATATAAATAACGTTCATCGTGATCGATATAGAAACTATTCTCATTGTGATAGAATGGATTCGTTCCTCTCCAATCTTTTGTTTCTCCATCTACTTTTATCTTATTCCGATCAAAGCTAAGAAGCCCAAATTGCTGCTCATTCGTTTGAGCATTAGACCAAAATGGACGACGGTTCGGATTATCATAATCCATCGTATTCCACGTCCGCTTAAACCACTCATCTTGCCAAGTGAAGATCAAGCCTCCTAATAAGCCTTCCTGTTGGATATCTTCATACATATCCACAACCACTTCACCTTGTTCTTTTTCAGATAATAATCCTTGCGTCCGACCAAATGGATTCGCATGTGTTAAACCGCGTGATGCTGGAACACCAAACTCAGCAATTAAAATGGGCAACTTATGCGCTTGATGTAAATCACGCAAATAAGCGGCATAACTATTTTTCTCTCCGCGATGATCGACATAATTTAAATACTTTTCTTCGTAGTTAAAAAAGTCTGGATAATACGGATAAACGTGATAAGAAGCAAATTGATTCGTTTTCTTCATCTCATTTTTTACTTGAATTACATTAGGATTTACACTAACGAGATCCTCATCTTCGTTCGGTTCAGATGGATGCGTTAATATATCGGTCGTTACCCAGTTCGTAAAGCTGACTGGACGCACCCAATTATACTGATCTTTCTCATAGGTCACTAATGTATCCATCTGCTTTGCTAACCAATGCTCAAAAGGGGTTCCGTTGTTAGTTTGAAAATACGTGCCATTATAATCGCCAATGCCTTGATGCTGGTCATTCGTATTCTCCACCATTTGCGGATACCACTCAATACCGATAATCCATCCAATAACGTAAGGCGAAATATCGGCATTATACACCCCTGAAGCATGTCCCGCTCGCGGCTTCACTACAGCATTTCCATGAACTACATCAGTGATACGCTTCATTTCTGATTGAAATTCATCCGTATGTTTCCCTGCAAAGGCATCCAGTGTATCAACAAGTGATTCTTCCTCAATCCACACTCCATGAAATATGTAAATTGGATTTTTATGCTCTTCATTATAACGTTTCAAGGCTTGATAAAAGCCTGGAGGATGCAATGTATACACCCGAATGGAATTAGCACCCATCTCTCCAATATATTGAAACCAACGATAATATTCTTCTTCCGTAATCGCCGCTTCCCCTGGAAACACGCCCGGTTTTCCCATTCCAATATTCACACCTTTAATTGGAAGTTTTCTCCACTGACCACCTACACGAACTTCAAAAGTATCATGGTTTACTCTTGATGTATAAGCTGTTTCTTTGCTCTTCTTACTAGCTAGTTTTGACTCTTTCTTCGTCTTCACATGTTCACTCTGTTCCAAAAGCACCTTCATCATCGGTACATATGTTTGCCAAAAGAATTGTTCATTTTCATTTTGACTAAAGATTTCTTTCAGCCAGTGATACCCTTTAAATTGATAAAATCGAGGAACTTGACTGATATCATTGAAATCTCCAGCGAAATAATAACTAGACGTCTGTCTGTGACTCGTTTCTATCACACCAGCAAATTTAAGCGGAATATGATGATCCTTCAACACTTCTTTACCTTGATCCGTCAAATCCCACTGATAATAAGCTAGCGCCGTCCCTCTTGCTTTCGGCGTCACGATATCAAACCAATATTGATAATCGGCACTTTTTTTCAAACCAAATTTCTCATGTCCTTGTTCCGTAAACTTCATATTAATTCCATGACCATTAAAATGCTTACTTGCTTCTAAAACCACTACTTCCCCACTCGTATCATTGATTAAAATATAGCCCGCACCAGAATAGTGCCAGTTGTCTCCAAACCGCGCAACAATCCACTGTGGAATCTCGTTGTTCTTATTTGGGGCTAGCTCATCGAAATAACGGCCAATCCATCCAGACCATTCAAGCTGAAGATAGTCTTCCATGCTTTTTCGCACATCTTCCTTTGTTGGAGAAGCAAAGGAATTAAACTCAGCGATAAAAGTGGTTGGTTTATCTTCATTTAATCGTTGTAAAATCGTTTGCCATTCCTCCATCTGCAAGCCGCCATAAATAAGGCTAGAACGTGCTCCTTCACGTTTTTTGTTAACCCACGGCACATCTTCTTTATAAACGCCATATGTATCTGCTAAATAAATTAAATCTGCCTCAGCTAAGGATTTCGGAAAAGAACGTATACGATAGGATCGAGTTTGTTCATTCGGCTCAAAACCGACATAATCAGAAGCTGCTTCAAAAGCCTTTCCATCATTGTTCACATATTTAAAATAATTCAATACCCAGGAAATGCCGAGATGCTCCCGAAATGACTCGTCAGGAACTGTTTTATCAATAAGAGTGATCCCCAGCGGCTTTTGATTACTAAAGAACCATAAAATTACCGGCATAGCTAAACAAAGTACCCCTGCAAGCGCGACGAATAATAGCTTTTTCATTCAACTATTCCTTTCTTAAATAAGACCTCATTCCTTGATACATACCATTTACGGATACCAAATAAGTTTGAACTGTATGAATGTTACCTCCCCTTATTAACCAATTATCCCCATGATTTTTTTTAAAACCAGATGGTAGCTATATCTTACCCAAAAATTCTGTCTTTTTATATACACTTCGACATTTAACAACAAAAACAGACGAAGTTGCTATGAACAACTTCGTCTCTCTTAAACAACTTTTTAACTATATAATTACATATTGATCATGCCAGACCGCTTATTCTCATTTCGTTTCCAAAATAGCTGCATCATCAGTAAAGCCGTAAATAAAATCAGTCCTGTAACATCTGAAATTCTCTCAGGATAAATAAGTAATAATCCCGTGACAACAGAAATGACTCTCTCCACCCATGATAATGAACGCATCCAAAAACCGATAATGCCAGCTCCAATAGCAACCATCCCCGACAGAGCAGTAAAAATAACCCACACAAGTTGCCATGGTGTTGTCTCAATCATTAGTAGCTGCGGAGATAATACAAACACATACGGAATAATAAAAGCAGCAATCGCTAGTTTAGCGGATTGAATTCCCGTTCGAATCGGTTCCCCTCCTGATACCCCTGCAGCCGCAAATGCAGCTAAAGCAACCGGTGGAGTAATGTCGGCGATAATCCCAAAATAAAAGACGAATAAATGAGCGGATAAATCAGGTACGCCTAATAAAATAATCGCTGGTGCGGCAATCGTCGAAGTAATCACATAGTTAGCAGTAGTGGGAGATCCCATTCCAAGAATAATAGAAGCGATCATCGTTAAAAATAGAGTCGGAAGCAAAAAACCACCCGCTAAATCTAACAACCCATTCGCTAGCTTTAAGCCGAGCCCCGTCTTTGTCACAACTCCCACAATCATTCCCGCTGCTGCGGTTGCGGCAGCGACACCTAAAGCCGTTCTTGCTCCATCGACAAGCGCCATAACAATGTCTTTCCATCCCATGTTAACTGCACGATTGATAAACCCGACGATGATCGAAAGTAAAATAGAGTACAAAGCAGCATAAGTTACTGTGACCCCAGCCATTAACAGCACAATGACAGCAATGATCGGAAGAAGCAAATACAATTGCTTGAAGATTTCTGTTCGATTCGGCATTTGCTCTTTCGTCAACCCTTTGAGTCCAATCCGTTTCGCCTCAAAGTGAGTCATAATCCAAATCCCTGTAAAATAGAGAACAGCTGGAATAGCTGCAGCTTTAGCGATATCCCAATACGTGATTCCGCCTCCAATAAATTCAACCATTAAAAAAGCAGCAGCTCCCATAATGGGCGGCATTAATTGGCCACCTGTCGATGCAGCTGCTTCTACAGCTCCAGCGAACTCCTTTTTATAGCCCAGTTTTTTCATCATCGGAATCGTAAACGAGCCGGATGTCACTACGTTCGCAACTGAGCTTCCGCTAATCGTTCCTTGCAAGGCACTTGAAAAAATCGCTACTTTAGCCGGTCCTCCTGTGCTTCTCCCAGCAATCGCTACAGCCAAATCATTAAAGTACTGCCCCACTCCTGTTTTCACGAGAAAAGAACCGAATAAAAGAAATAAGAAGATAAAAGTTGAAGAAACAGCTAACGGCGTTCCTAAAATACCTTCCGTCGTAAAAAACATCGTTTGAACAAGCCTTTCTAAACTCAAGCCGCGATGCGACAAAAAATCAGGCATGTACGCCCCGAAATAACCATACGCTAAAAATAAGAGCGCAATAATCGTAATCGGTAAACCGACCGCTCGTCGGGTCGCTTCTAACACAAGCAAAATGGCTAATGAGCCTACATAAAAATCAACATCCGTTAAAATACCAGCACGCATCACAATATCATCAATATTCGCTGGCCAATACGCACCGACATATACACTCAAAATGGCTAGTGCGATATCATACCAAGCAATTTGAAACTTCCCTACTTTCTGCTTTTTTCGATTAGCTGGGTATAATAGAAAAATTAATGCGAGGGCAAAACCTAAGTGAACAGAACGTTGAATTTGTGCGGTGAACACACCGAAAATGGCTGTGTAAAGCTGGAATAAAGAGAAAGCTAATAGTCCAAAAAAAGCAATGTGTCCAAGAATGCCCTTTAGCTTCCTTGTCCCTGCTTCTAAATCATATTTCTCAAGTAGCTCCTGCTGCTTTTCTTGAGATAATGTTTCAAACGACTCTTTATTCATCGATATTCACTCCTTTCCACTGTTGCCAAAGACTAAGCCGCTTCGGCTGAATTCGTACCCATATCCCGGGAGATAGATCATCAGCTAGTTGATAAACCTGTTCTTCATAATGGATTTGATGCTCCGCCTTTACTTGACCAATACGTAAATCAATAAAAGGAAAAGCTCGACTCATGTTCTTAATGAAATACTTGCCGTTTTCCTTTATAAATATTTCATCTCCTTCAGCGTTAGAAGGCATTCCAATCGCAAAATTTTCATATTGCAATTCTGTCTGAATGATTTGCCCCCCTTTCAGCTGATACGTTTCGACGACATCTGTCAAATGAATAGAATGAGTATATTGAATTTGAAATGTGTCAGATGTTTGCACAGGCAAATAGGCTAATAATTGATTCGTGTTTTCAAAAGTAAAGGCAATAACCGAATGATAAGGTAAAAAGAAGAGAAAACCGCTGGCTAGCAGGAGCGGCAAACAAACTAACCCTATTTTACGCACCATTTACGCTCTCCTCTCTCTTTTATGGCAAAAATGATAGACCGAAAATATTCAGCCTATCATTTTTGTATTTGTTCACTTTACTTCGCTACCCCTTTTTCTTTAAAATATTTCTCAGCACCGGGATGTAACGGTAAATCTCCTAACCCTTCTAATGCGGTTTCTGCTTTAATTAGTTTGCCTTTTGCATGAGTGATTTTATCTGTATTATCAAAAATAGCTTTCGTGATCTTGTATACACTTTCTTCGTCTAATGCGTTACTGACAACGAGCATCGCCTTAACTGCTACAGTCGGCACATCTTCAGCAATTTTATATGTGCCTTTAGGAACCATATCCTCTGAGTAGTATGGATATTTTTTGATTAATGCTTGGACCTTCTCTTTTTCAATGGGAATGATTTTTACTTCTTTTTGTGCGGAAAGTGCTTCAACTGCTCCCGTCGGTGTACCGGCTGTAATAAACGCCGCATCAATGCTACCACTTTGAATGCCATCCGTCGATTCATCAAAGGATAGATCCTGTTTTTTTATGTCATCGAATGTTAAACCGTACAGTTCTAAAATTTGTTGAGCATTTGGCGCAGTTCCCGAACCGGGTGCTCCGACAGATACCGTTTTTCCTTTTAAATCACTGACCGATTTAATGCCGCTGTCTTTTGTTGTCACAATTTGAATTGTCTCTGGATAAAGAGTTCCGATCCCTTGAAAGTTTTCAATTGGCGCTCCTTTAAACATTTCCTTTCCACTCACGGCATAAGAAGCGATATCCGTTTGCGTAAATGCGATATCGACATCTCCATTTTTAATCGCTGTTAAGTTCTCTGCAGACGCACCTGATGATTGGGCATTTGCTTCAATCCCAGTATGATCAGTAATAATATTGGCCATCGAGCCGCCAAGTGGGTAATAAGTGCCTCCTGTGCCACCCGTTGCAATACTAATGTTCTTGTTGTTCCCAGCTTTCTTTGCTTCTCTACCTGTTTCTTGTTCTCCATTGCTACACGCAGACACAATGAGCATAAAGGCAAAGACCATCACCAAAAACAAACGGCTACTCCATTTTCGCAACACCAATTCCCCCTCTTCTCCAAATTTGTACATAAATTACAAATTAATCATAACATAGACGTTTAGTTATTTGTCAAATTATTCTCAATATTTTAACATTAAAACCTTTTACTACATAAAACGAAAACCGCCTACTACCTAGGCGGCTTTCACAATACATATCAATCATTCGACAAAATCCGGGCGGTGACAGGCACCTCCCGAATGATTCCTTTCTCGGTAATAATAGCGGTGATTAAGCTGTGATGTGTAATGTCAAAGGCGGGGTTATAGGTTTTGATGTTTGGGGGTGCCATTGGTTGTTCATACCATTGGTTCGTGATTTCTTCTGATTTTCTTACTTCAATCGGGATATCGGCGCCGGTTGCACAATTGAGATCTATGGTTGAAGTCGGCGCGCATACATAAAAGGGAATGCCGTAATGCTTCGCTAAAATGGCTAAACCAGATGTGCCAATTTTATTGGCGACATCTCCATTGGCTGCCACTCGATCACAGCCAACGAGCACCGCCTGAACTTTTCCCTCTTGCATCACAATCGATGCCATGTTATCACAAATTAACGTGACATCAACACCTGCCTCTTGCAACTCCCATGCTGTCAAACGGGCTCCTTGTAAAAGCGGTCTCGTTTCATCCGCATATACATGAAAATCATATCCGCGCTCCTTCCCTAAATACATTGGAGCGAGCGCAGTTCCGTATTTAGCAGTCGCAATCGTGCCGGCATTGCAATGAGTGAGTAACCCCCAACCAGGTTCCAGCAAGGATAAAGCATGTTCCCCAATAGCCAAACATACTTGCTCATCTTCTACGCGAATCATTTCGGCCTCTTCTTTTAGCGCTCGTTTAATATTCGCAACTGATTCATTTGCTTCTGCCTTTAACCGGTCTTCCATTCGCTGAAGAGCCCAAAATAAATTAACTGCAGTCGGCCGAGAAGAAGCTAAATATTGCTTCACTTTAGCAAACTCTTTCGCGAACTCCACAAAAGACGTGGCCTCTGATTTCTTCACACCTAAATATGCCCCATACGCAGCCGCAATCCCAATGGCTGGCGCTCCTCGTACCTTTAAATGATAAATAGCTTCCCAAATTTCTTCTGCCGTAAACAATTGCAAAAATACCTTTTCATTCGGCAAAAGTGTCTGATCCAGCAAAACTAAACAGCTGTTTTCATCATCGAGCCGCACGGATTGAATTGCTTCCATGACTCTCTACCCCTTTCACACTATGTCGTAATACTTGGACAAAATCTTCTCCTGTTCGAATCGTTGAACGTTCTAAAATAAACGTTTTCCCTGCTGTTAAACAAATGATTTCTGCAGCTGTGCGGTGCTCAGCATTCGTAATCGAAGTCAAATCCTTCACATGAGCAATACCAATCACCCGACGGCAAAGTTCAAGCCCGACTACAGCTGCGGTATCTTCAAGAATGGAATCAAGATACGATTCTTTAAACCCAGGGAAAGTGGCTGTTTGTTCGGTTGCTTTTTCGCCCCAAAGATGAAGAAATTTCACTGAAAAAAGCTGAATGACTTGGCTGATTGTCTCTTCTACATATCGTAAATAATCTGCTCTCTCTTCAGTTTCTTCTATTATATAGTTCCCATGGACATAAGCAAAAATCAGATTCGCCACGATGTTGCCAATATCATAGCCAGCCGGTCCATAAAAAGCAAACTCCGGATCGATGATTTTCGTCGAATCCTCCTTCACAAAGATGGAGCCTGTATGCAAGTCCCCATGAAGCAACGCCTGGGATTTTGTCATAAAATCAAATTTTAACTTCGCTGTTTCTAGTCTTAATCGTTTATCGCTCCAAATCTCTTCCCGAACGAATTCCTTTGTTCCTTCAAACACGTCATTTTGCTCACAATCATAAAACGGCTCAGTATAGACTAAATTTTCTGTTATCTCACATAGTTCAGGGTTCGTAAATTGCTGAACAAGTGCCTTTTTCTCCTTATGCTCCATCACGACATCCGAAGTTAACAGCAACGTTCGCGCTAAAAAAGTGGTAATATGATCCGCAAATAAAGGAAACTTCTTTCCTTTTAACAAAGCTGAACGCAAAATGTGATGATCAGATAAATCATCCATCACACAACAATTCATCACCGGATCATACGAGTACACTTTTGGCACAAAACCTGGTGCTAAATTTCCTTGTAACGTCAAGATCTCACTTTCAATGCGATTGCGGTCGGGGGAAAGCTTAAAAACATCGGAAATCCGCGCTACTGGTCCCGCTTGCTTAATAATGATCGATTGGCCGCTCTTTTGATCAACGACTCGAAACACATAATTCAAATTGCCATCCCCAATTTCATGACAAGCTAACTCTGCCTCCCTAGGAAATATGTTCAGCTGACTTTTCGCATACTCTACAGCCTCTTCTTCATTCATCGTAAAATAAGCAGATGTGAAATCTCTCAACTGGATCCCCTCCCATTATCGTTTTTTATAATAAGTAAGCCCTAAAGCAAACGCTAATACCGCTCCCTTGACAATATCCATCGCATAATATGGAACTGAAACCATCACTAAGCCGTTTTGCAAAATCCCAATGAGCACAGCACCAATAAAAGTGCCAATCGCATTTGGTTTCCCTGCACCAAAGACCGCAAACCCGATAAATGTAGCAGCCACCGCATCCATTAAATACGGAGCTCCCGCATTAATTTCTGCCGTCATGACCCGAGCAGATAACACCATTCCGCCGACTGCTGCACATACCGCCGACAATAAATAAGCCAGCATTTTATATTTATTCACGGCGATCCCAGACAGTCGAGCGGCTTCCTGATTGCCGCCGATCATATACATAAAGCGGCCATGCTTGGTATACGTTAAGAACAGATGAACAAGGAAAACGACCACAAACATTACAACAATGACCCAAGGAACTTGCCCTATTTTTTCAAAAGTCGGACTGATCGTTCCAGTCGCAAACGTTCCATCTGGCATGACCATATTTTGTGTCAAAGTGGCTCCTTTCGTATAGGTCAAAGCCACTCCTTGAATAACGAACATCATCGCTAACGTTGCCAGCATATCTGGAATTTTAAATTTAATAATGAATAAAGAGTTCAATGCGCCAATCACGAATGCCACCGCAAGGACAGCGATGATCGCCACCGCTAAATTTTGCGAGTACCAAACAAACATGGAAATGGCAACTGCATTGGCTAAGGATGCGGTGGAGCCAACAGATAAATCAAAGCCATTAATCGTTAAAGAAATCGTCACCCCGATCGCAATGATTGTCACAATCGAAATCGAACGCAAAATGTTGATCAAATTATCTCCTTCAATAAATGCGGGATTTGCCCATGTAAAAAACGTGATCAGAAGTCCAATGGTCACAATCGTTCCGTATTTATATAACCAGTCAAACAGCTGAAATAATGGTTTAACCGCCTGATTTTTCACTAAGATGGGTTGTTCTGTCTCCATCTATTTTCCTCCTGTTGAATAAAATAAAATTTCTGCTTCGTCCGTCGCAGCTGTCTTTAACTCTTTCACTACTTCTCCGTCGTAAACGACATACACCCGATCTGTCATCCCGAGAATATCGTCTAACTCACTAGAAGCGTAAATAATCCCTTTGCCTTGTTCAGCAAGTCGAGCGATTAAATCAAAAATTTCCCTTTTTGCTCCTACGTCGACTCCCTTTGTCGGCTCATCAAATATATACACTTCTGCCTCTCCCATGAGCCACTTGCCAATCACGACTTTTTGCTGATTGCCGCCTGATAAATACTCCACTTTCGTTTCAGCAGACGGTGTCACAATATTTAACTGTTGGATCATGCTTTCAGCCGCTTGTCTTTCCACTTGACGATCGATCCAGCCAAACAAACGAGAAAAGCGACGAATATTCGCCACACTAAGATTGGTTGTCACGGATTCCCCCGTGACGATTCCCTCTTTTCTTCGTTCTTCTGGTACAAGTACGAGCCCATGACGAACTGCTTTTGTCGGTGAAGAGATGTCGACTTTTTTTCCATTCAGTTTCATATCACCGTTTATCTCCGGAGATGTCCCAAACAATGCCTGACAAATTTCTGTTTTTCCTGCACCGACTAAACCTGAAATCCCTACAATTTCGCCTTTATTTACTTGTATACTCAGATTTTTAACGACACGTCTATCCGATAATCCATTAACTTCTAGAATTGGTGCACCAATGTGTCTATGCGACTTCGGGTATTGTTGAGCAAGTTGCCTTCCAAGCATCTGTTCAATTACTTCATTTGCCGATGTGTCTTCCATACGCTTTGTCATCACCCATGAACCATTTCTCATAACCGTTATTTCTTCACAAATCGTAAATAGCTCCGGCAAGCGATGAGAAATAAAAATAATCGCCACTCCTTGCTGTTTTAACAAGCGGACAAGCCGGAACAATTCTTCGGTTTCCGCGTGACTTAAAGGCGCTGTCGGTTCATCTAAAATTAAACAGCGGCAATCATTAGAAATCGCTTTAGCAATGAGCACCATTTGTTTTTCAGCAAGAGTCAGTTGATCAATGCGTTTATCTGTCGGAATAAAAACTTGCAAGCTCGCTAATAGGTCGGCTGCTTTTTTATGAATCGCTTTCCAGTTGATCCATAACCTTTGCCCGATGCTCTCCTGCATAATATTTTCAGCAACTGTTAAATAGGGAATCAAGGCGGCATCCACTTCTTGATAGACCATTTGAATTCCGTGTTGCTTCGCCTCTTTCGGCGAGCGAATATGAACCTTTGTTCCATCCATGAAAATCTCGCCGCGATAATGATCATAAGCGCCCGAGAGCACTTTCATAAGCGTCGATTTCCCCGCCCCATTTGCTCCAATTAGCGCATGAGCTTTCCCTTTTTCTATTGAGACACTCACGTTTTTTAAGGCAGCCACACCGGGAAAATCAATGGAGATATTTTTTAACTCAATCATTTTTTATAATGTTCCTTTAATATATTCATCCACTCTTCTTCAAATTCAGCAGATTGTCCCCAGCCAGAAACGACGGTTGATAAGGTTTCCATGTTGATCGGTGTTTTGGATGATGACAGATCCTTTTGTGAAATTAAATTCGCATTTAAGGCATATTCTTGCGGTGTTTCTTCTCCAGCTAGCTTCTTCGCTAAAATTCTCATATCGATTTTGCCGATTAACGCTGGATCGACAGCAGCTGTATACGTCCAAGGGCTTCCTTTTTCCTGCATCACTTGTAAGTCAGCGTTCGATACATCAATTCCGTAAATTTTGACTTCATTGCGTCCGGCTTCTTTTAATGCGCGAGCAGCTCCAATCGCAAAAGCATCCCATGTGGCATAAATGCCATCAAGCTCCCCCTTTGGATATTTCTTGAGCATCGCTTGTACGGCATTTTGTGTTTGTACCGATGTATCAGCCGCCGCGACACCGAAGCGTTCGACTTCTTTAATCCCTGGATTTTCTTTTAGCTTTTGTTCATAAACAGCATTGCGGCGCACCATCGGCGGGAAACCGTCGACCCAAAGGTAAGCAATTTTTGCTTTTCCCTTCGTATCTTTAATTAATTGTTCTAAACTTAACGTGGCTAATGCTTTGTCATCTTGAGAAGTTAAAGTCACACCTTCTACCTTCTTTAACTCTTCAACCGAATCAAACGTAACGACACTTTTGCCCTTTTCCGTCAGTTTCTTTACGGCATCAACAGTTGCAGCATCATCTCCATGGGAAAGAATGACTCCATCATAATCTTGATTCGCTGCTTGCGCGATCGCATCATGAAATTTTGCTGTATCTCCATTAGCAGTAAATACGTCTACCTTAAACCCAAGCGCTTCTCCTTCTTGTTTCGCGCCAGCTAGAAATTGGGCTGTATGATCATCACCGCCAATTTTGCGAATCACTTTCACCTTGACGTCCTCTCCATTCGCAAAACGCTCCGGTACATTTTCAATTTTTTCATTTTTCTTCTCTGATGAAGCACCTTGATCACCCGCTGAACATCCCGTTAACAACACTGTCAACGCTACGCTCGAAACAGCTAATTTCTTAACCCACTTTTTCATAAAATATCCTCCAATTCCAACAAAAATTATTCGACAAATTCCGGGGAGTGACAGGCACCTAGTAGACCGGGACCCAGCCTTCTTCTGTGACGAAGATGCGAACGGCAACGACTTGGCGGTCTTCAGCGAGTGTGAAGTAGTGACGAACTCCTTCTGGCACGGAGATGAGGTCCCCCGGGTTTAGATGAACTTCAAAAAATTGTCCGTTTTTCGCTTGAATGACAAACACACCATGGCCGCTCGCAATAAAGCGCACTTCGTCATCTGTATGATGATGTTCACGCTGAAAGTTTTTCAATAATTCTTCTAGGTTAGGGGTATGTTCAGCAAGCGAAATCACATCCCATGCTTGATAGCCTCGTCTAGCTGAAATATCTTGAATCTCTGTTTCAAATGCTTGTAAAATCACTTGCTTTTCTTCTTCAGTCAGTACAAATTCCCCTTGCAATTCAGCGGGTAATTTCGCAATATCCCATTGTTCATAAATCACATCTTGCTGCTGTAAAAAGGCAACGACTTCCTCTTGATTATCGATTACTTCATTTGTTCCTTGAATTTTAATGACAGTCATTTTCATTCCTCCTACTTTTAAAATATTGGCAATTTTTAAAATTCAATAAAGACTCGCTTTCGCTTGAATAAGCGCCAATTGGTACTGAAATAAAAATTCACACGCTTCAAGCACTTTTTTTGCTTCAAAGCTATCTCTGCCCCAGATAGTAATTCCATGGTTTCGAATTAACACCGCCCCTTTTTCTTCATTCACAAAGGGGACCATCGCAGCGGCTAAAGTAGGGATATCGGCATGATTGGGGATGATCGGAATCAGCCATTTCGCATCCTCTTCCCAGCGGCCAAATGCCTTGATCAGTTCTTGACCTTGAAACACCACTTGCCCCTGATCCCCATATAGCTCAGAAATGACATTATTCGCTACTGTATGCACATGTAAGCTGCATCCGGCACTCGTTCGCCGATAAATTTCACAATGTAAAAGTGTTTCTGCTGATGGCTTCAAATTCGTCTCTCCGACTGGATTCCCTTTCCCGTCGACAAGCAAAAAATCTTCCCTCGTTTTTTTCCGCTTATCTTTGCCGCTAGCAGTGACGAGAAATTGGATGGGATCGTCTTGAACCTTAATCGCTAAGTTCCCGCTCGTTCCCATAAACCAGTCCCGAGCGGCCAGTTCCTCTTTAATCTCGCTTAACTCGTAAACACGAGTAACAAATACACTCATTTTTCCCCCACTCCTTGCAGATTTTCTAATACGTCAATACAGTCATAGAACGTTTCAAACGGTTGAAACGGAATCAAAAGTTCCGCACATTTTTTCGATAAATAATCCCTGGCAATCACCGTATCGGCAATTTTAGCGGCCTGTAAATCAGTGACTGAATCGCCGATTACAATCGCATGGGTGTCCGCATTGCTCAATTGGCGGATAATCGTCGGCTTACAGCAGCCGCAATGTTGATTCGAACATTGTTCATCACACAGATGAGGCCATTGAATCTGAATCGTATCTCCGCTAAAATCCGCTTCATTGCAGTATACGCCAGCAATCGAATTGAAAGACTCAAGTAATGGTTTGACGAAAAAATTAATGCCCCCGCTGACAATATAAAGAGGAATGTCTTGTTGTTTCGCATACTGAACAAAGTCCGAAAAGCCTTCTCTAAATTCTGCCGTTTCTAATACAAAACTGACGATATCTTGCCGTAAAGAAGGAGATAATAGCGCAAACATTTGTCCGACTCCTTCTTGAATGCTTAACTCTTGAGCAAGAACGGCATCCTTCAATTCTTCCCATTCTGGAGGAGCAAATCGTTCCATAATGCTCGCAATATTATCTTTTTTCGTTACCGTTCCATCAAAGTCACAAAAAATAATTGGCTGCTTCAAGATGTTGCCCCATCCTTCCATCCCCATATTCGTATCGCTTCTTGCAATTCAGCCCTAGCTGTTGCTTCAGGCAACGGAATACCTTCTTGAACAGTTTCAACCGCTTGGCGAAACGCTCGGCCGCCACCTTTTGCGCCTAATGGATGTCCATGCACTCCTCCACCAGCATTAATGACGCAGTCTTTGCCAAAATCATTAATCAATAACGGGACAAGCCCTGGATGAATTCCAGCTGACGGAACTGGAAAAGCTCGTTTTAAAGAAGATTCTACTGTTAATGCTTCTTTCACTTTCATCACCTTCTCTTTTTCTAAAGCCACACTTCCGTAAGGCGATGGAAACAAAGAGAAGTCCGCTCCAGCTAATCTAGTTAATGTGCCTAGCAGTAAGGAGTAAGTGAGGCCGTACCTTTCTGAAGAAGCGATCGCACCACTAAATGCCGGATGAGCCATAATCGGCAAAGCGATATCTTCATCTTCACGTAAGCCTTGCAGTACATCTAAACCATAAGTGAATACATTGAAAAGTAAAATATCAGCTCCCAACTCTTTTGCTTTTCTTGCTTTCTCTCTTAATTCAAATGTGCGTCCAGTCAAGTTGACCGCATACAATGTACGATGCCCCGTTTCCTTATACACTTGATCAAGAACCTTTTTTCCTTCGGTAATTCTTTTTTCAAAAGGAGTGAGCTCATTTTCAAAAAGAATCTCATCATCTTTCACAAGATCCACACCACCCAATGCCTGTTCCCGCAACTGCTCAAGTAAGTACTTCATATCGCGGCCGATCACACCTTTAAAGATGCTCATAATCAACGGACGGTCATGAATGTTCAGTTGTTCGCGGATGCCACTAATACCAAATCGGGGACCTGGAAAACCGGCTAACAGCTCCTTATCGAACTTTAAGTCGATTAATTTCACTTCGCCATCTAATGACAACTTGCCGAAGGTGGTCGTTAATATCGCTGGCAAATCCGTTGAAAAATTCGCTCGCGGAAAGCGGATATGAATTTCCGCTATTGTTTTGCCTGAAACATCTTCTCCCATTTCTTTAATCTCTACGACGTCACCTTTATGTTTTTTCAACTGCTCCTGTTCAAGCAGCGGAAGATCCGTCCAAGAACCGACCGTTAACCCTAAAGCGATGCCTTCTGCTTTTTTCGGCAAACTTGCTCGATCCGCAATGATTTGATAAACAGCCGTTACTCCACTCACCTTCTTCACCTCACCATTTTTAATCATACACACGCATACAATAAAAAAACCTCTTCAAATAAGAAGAGGTTTCCGAAAAAACAACTTCTTATCTGTCAACATATCTGTTGTGAGAATTAGCACCGTGCTCATAACGAGTCGGTTGCCGGGCTTCATTGGGCTCATCCCTCCGCCTGCTCTTGATAAGAATCATTGTATGTAATTGATGGATTTAATAGATTAATTAGGATTATGCCACGCACCTGAACAAACTGTCAACAAAATTTTAAAAAAACAAAAAAATCCCCCTTCGACAAAATCTAAGAAATTCCGGAGAGTGACAGGCACCTGTGGATATGTACAAATCATACACATAAGTTTGACAATATATAAACAGTTTGATAAAAATGACTCATATAGCCTTATTTCATAGGATGACAAAATTCGGGGAGTGACAGGCACTTGGGTATATTAGCTGGGATTGTTTCGGGGATTTTTCTTGGGTTGTTTTTGAAGGTGATTGAGGTTGGTTTAGGGATTAAGGTGTATACGTTGTTGATGAATGTGGATTATATTCCGGTGATTAAAGAGTTTGCTTTGCCTGAAGTGATTGAGTTTTCGCTTCATCTGATCGTATCGATTGTTTTAGCTATGATTCTCTTCTATATGATCAAAAAAGGAAGATGGACGAATCAGCAAATCATCTTTCGAACTGTCGCTATTTGTTTTCTGATTGGTGTCTTACTATATCCAACGACCGCATTATCCGATCGAACGCCTTCGATTACGTCGCTATCAGCTATTTTTTATTGGTTAGTCGGGCACGCCTTATATGGAGGAGTATTAAGTTTATTTTATTTAAAAAAAGTTTAACATACCGTTCATTGACACTACCTTTTCCACACTATATGATCTACAAGTCATTGACTTATGCTTCATTAACATAGGAAGGAAGAAACGAACTGTGATAGCCTCATACAGAAAACAAATGATAGACAAACAAGGATTTCAAGATGACGCAGTAGCACAATCCTTTAAACGTTCCCTTGCAATGATTGAATTCGATCTACAAGGCAATGTGATTTGGGTCAATCAAAAATTCGCAGTCGCTATGGGATATACGGTGTCAGAAATGATTGGTATGCACCATTCAGCATTTTGCCCAACCGCATTCGCGCAAAGCAAAGAATATCAAGATCTTTGGCACAAACTAAGAAACGGCAGACAGTTTCAGGATAAAATTCAACGGCTCAATAAAAAAGGCGAAACAAAATATCTAGAAGCGACTTATATGCCTGTCTTTAACGGAAACAAAGTAGAAGGCGTCATTAAAGTGGCCACCGATATTACAGATCGAGAGCAAAGCACCGCTCAAATTGTCACTACTCTTCAGCACATGGCAGAAGATTTAAACAAGCGTGCTTCTAATGGCATTGAAAAAAACAAACAATTAGTGCAAAGTATCGACCTAATCGTGAAGGAGTCGATCGACCACCTTGCGACCCTTCATGCGTTAGAAGCTCAAACCGACTTAATTAAAGGGATTACTTCAACCATTCAAGGAATCGCCTCACAAACAAAGCTACTAGCATTAAACGCAGCCATTGAAGCCGCTAGAGCTGGAGAACACGGGAGAGGCTTTGATATCGTCGCTAAAGAAGTACGCAAACTTTCTGATCGTGTAGAGGAATCAATCAAGGAAATAAATGGGCATGTTGAAGGCATTATAACAGAGGTGTCCAAAGTTAGCAAAGGTACTGCACAAATGCAAGAATCCATCCAATCTGGACAAAGTCAAGTCCATACTGCCATCAAGGATTTTTTAAGTATCCATCAAGCTTCTCAACAGCTAGATGAACAAGCAAAATCATTTCAAATGAGTTTCAACATCTGAAACTCGCCTACAATCAGCTGTCACGTATCCGCTACATGACAGCTTTTATTTGCATGAACAAGTGAAATCAACGTTTTAGGAGGTTGGAATAGTTGAAATGGGATGAAGTGTTCTTTCGGCTTTTTATCTTTTGGTATGTTTGCGGAGTGATTCTCCTTAGTTTTGATTTATTGCCTTCTTGGCTTGAGTGGTCTAATGCGGTGTTTTTAATGTTAGCCGGAGGCCTAGCCATCATTTACTTTATTAAACTCTTCAACAGAAAAAATGCACTTCTGATTAGTAGTGTCATCTTTATATCTACCTTTTTTATTGAGTTCAGCGGCTCAGCCTATGGAGTGTTATTTGGGGAGTACTACTATACAGACCGCTTTGCTCCTAACCTATTTAATGTACCGATTGCGATCGGCTTTGCCTGGCTAATGGTCATGGCCACTTCTCATGTATTGGCGAAAAGAATTGTTTCACAAAGCGGACTGCTTTATGCGCTAGTGGGCAGTGCAATAGCCGTCATCATTGACCTTATCATCGACCCTGTTGCCTATCAAATAAAACAATATTGGATTTGGGAAGGCTCTGGTTTATATTATGGCATTCCATTTAGCAATTTTCTCGGCTGGTTCGCAGTCGCTTTTGTTCTTCATCTTTTCCTTTGGTTCATGCTTCACTTCACCAAACGTAATCACCCGAACCTTTTGTGGGAAAAACGAATGATGTTGTTATACGTGTTAATGATTTCTATGTTTGTATTACTAGGGATCATCGGCAAGCTTTGGGTAGCTAGTGCATTAACTGCGATATTAACCAGTCTCGTTATTCTGCTCGCATCAAGAAGGAAAACTGTATGATTGAGGCAAAAAAAAGTGGATTATTCCAACAGATGTTTTCTCTTTACCATCGGCGGTTAGTATCTCGTTCCTTTGATCATATTTACTGGCAAACAGCCGCAACGCTACCAACAGCTCCAGTTATTTTTATTGCAAATCATAGCTCGTGGTGGGATGGCCTCATCTTTTTTCATTTAGAGCGAACAGCACTTGCCCATGAGCTTTATATAATGATGCATGAAGCCGGATTGCGGCAGTATCCTTTTTTCAAAAGATTAGGAGCATTTTCTGTTAATCGCTCGCAGCCGAAAGAAATATTGCGTTCCCTCCACTATGCCGAGCAGCTTCTGAAAGAAGGAAAAAGCGTCTGCCTGTTTCCTCAAGGGGATGAGTTTCACTTAGAAACGCGACCGCTCCGCTTCCAATCGGGGGTCACCTATTTATTAGAGCGCTGCCCACAAGTACCGCTCGTTCCGCTCAGTTTTTATTATTCATTTGGACATCATCGAAAACCAGACGTATGGGTATTCGCTGGCCAACCACTAGTGTATGAACAGTTGAGAGGTGGATCACGAAAAGAAAGAACACTTCATTTAGAGCAACTTTGTACGAAACAATTAGATAAACTGAAACAATATGTTATTCATGAACAACATCAGCTATTTACGTCTCTACTTTAAAAGGGGGCTTCAATATGTATACCATTGTCACAACAGGATTAATTATTTTTCTATTGTGGACGTGGATCAATGCTAAATTTCTTCCAAAATTGCCACAAAAGGCACAAGTACAAGGAAAACCACTCGTGTCCGTGCTTGTGCCGCTGAGAAATGAAGAAAGGAATGCGAAAGGACTCGTTCAATCGTTGCAATCATTAACTTATCCTCATCTTGAATTTATTTTATTAGATGATCAATCAACCGATCAAACGTTAATAGTTTTACAGGATGCCATTGGGCAAGATCAACGTTTCCAACTATTAACGGGCAAAGAACTTCCACCGGATTGGATTGGAAAAGTTCACGCTTGTCATCAGTTGCAACAGCAAGCAAAAGGGGATTATTTTCTCTTTATTGATGCAGATGTACGATTAAAGCCGTCTATTATTGAGCGATCACTCACGTTGCTTCAGAAAAAGAACGCAAAACTACTCACTGGCTTCTCTGCCTTTGAAGTACCGTCGTTTTTAAACAAACTACTTGTACCAATGCAGCATTTTGTCGTGCTATTTCACTTGCCAATTGCTCTCGCTAATTATACAAATCTGCCTGCTACAACTGCAGCCCATGGTGCGTTTATGCTATTTGAGCGAACAACCTATCAAAAAATAGGGGGACATCAAGCGGTTCGCTCCTCTTTAGTGGAGGATGTCCATTTTGCACGCCAACTGAAAAAACAAGGTGAGCGCGTCTTGCTTGCTAATATTACCGAACAAGTCATTTGCCATATGTATGAAACGAATCGCGAAGTATGGGAAGGATTTTTGAAAAATATTTATATCGGTTTAGGCCGTTCTCCCCTGCTCGTTTTCTGTTTAACCTTATTTTATAGCGTCTTTTATATCGTTCCGCTAATTTGGCTCATCTATGGATTGGTCAGTGGGCAGTGGTTTTACTGCATCCCCTACTTCTTCACAGCGCTGCAGCGATTTTACGTTGATCAACTCACTAACCAACGCAAGTTCATCGCCTGGTTGATGCCGTTATCAGCCCTTGCCTTTATCACGATTATGCATGCATCGATGTGGAAGTCCTGGCTGAAGCAATCTTATCAATGGAAAGGAAGACAATATTCATGAAAAAGGTGGTCATTATCGGCGGTGGACTTGCTGGATTATCAGCGGCTGTCACTCTCGCTTATCAAGGGCTGGATGTGCAATTATTTGAAAAAAATGAGCATTTTGGCGGAAAGCTCATGCCTGTTCAACTTGGTGATTATACGTTCGATTTCGGCCCTAATACGATTACCATGCCTTATGTGTTTCAACAAGTGATTGAACAGACAGGGGAGCGCGCTGAAGATTATTTCGAGCTGATCAAACTCCCTGCTCATACGAGAAATGTATTTTCTGATGGAACGGAGTTAATTTTTTCTAGTGATCAGCAACAAATGGTGGCACAGCTAGAACGACTGGATCCGTCCGGCGCTCGTCGCTACCCTGCTTTCATTAAGGAAATCACTCGCTTGTATAATTTATCGCAGCAATATTTTCTCCCTCGGACGTTTCGATCATGGCGTGATTATCTCTCTCCTTCTTTAGGAGCCGCCTTGCTACAGGTGCGACCTTGGCAAACGCTGGATGATTTTTTCCGTTCTTATTTTTCCAACCCGAAAGTCATGGAAGCTTACAATCGCTATGCCACTTATATCGGCTCCTCCCCTTATCAAGCCCCGGCCACTTTTGCTATGATTGCTTACTTAGAAATGGTAGAGGGAGTGTATTATGTGAAAGGAGGAAATACGAAAATCGCTGAGGCTTTTACCACCGTTGCGAAAAAATGGGGCGCCCACCTGCACAATCATACCATGGTCAAAAAGATTCTTGTCTCCAAGCAGCGAGCAACGGCTGTAGAGCTAGCCAATGGCGAGCGAATAGAAGCGGATTATATCATTATGAACGCGGATTTATTGACCGCTTACCCAGAACTTGTCTCAGAAGAAGTCCGTCCTGCTTTTCCAAATAAAAAAGTAGAGCAACTGGAGCCTTCTATTTCTGCTTTTGTAATTTTAGCAGGTGTGAACAAGCGTTTTCCGCAATTAATGCACCATAATGTCTATTTTTCTAGTGATTACAAACAAGAGTTCATAGATTTATTCAATCGGCAGACATATAGTGAACAGCCGACTATTTACATTTGCAACTCTTCTTATACGGATGTCACACGCTCACCGAATGGTGATAATTTATTCATTTTAGTCAATGCTCCTGCTTTGCCGTCAACTCGACAACTGCAAATAGACCCTCAAGCATACAAAGAAAAAATCTATGCCAGCCTTGCTGCACAAGGAATCGACCTTGCTCCTCATCTCGTGGAAGAACAAATTTTCACACCGGCTACAATTGCCGAAACATTCGGAGCTTTCCGAGGGGCGTTATATGGCTTATCGGCCAACCGCAAAAAGTCAGCTTTCCTTCGTCCGCAAAATAAAAGCAAAGATATCGCCAATTTATACTTTGTCGGAGGAAGCACACATCCTGGCGGAGGCTCGCCGATGGTTACCATTAGCGGCCAAAATGTAGCTGCATCCATTATCGAAACAATATAAGAAGGAAGGAGCATTGAATGCTCCTTCCTTCTTATATTTTCGCCAAAATCGCTTTCTTTGCTTCATCCGTTACAAAGTGCTTTTCCTGAAAGACAGCATACTTTTTTGAACGAATAGTCGGTAATATTTCACGATATAAATAAGCTGCTCCTTTCACAGGCATACGAGCAGCGACTGGATATTCATGCATTGATTGAAAAGCCTGTTGGTAAAATCGTTCCGCTTGTTCTGCTACATGCTCCCACATATCGATAAAAGGTCCGTCGATGTTTCTCTTCCACAATGATCTTTCTGTTAAACCGTAATGATGCATAATCTCTCTCGGTATATAAATGCGATCTCGTTCTAAATCTTCGCCAATATCTCGCAAAATATTAGTTAGCTGCATCGCAAGCCCGAGAGCAATCGCTCCTTCCCTTAAAACAGACACCTTCTTAGGAGCAAGAATAGGCAACAGCATTAACCCAACCGTACTGGCCACATAATAGCAGTAATTTAGCAATTGATCCATCGTTTCATATCGATGAATATATAAGTCCATCTTCTGCCCTTTTATTAAATCACGAAATGGCTTTTCATCCATATCATACCTCAAAAACACATCATGAAGAGCCACCCACATCGCCTGAGAATGATCAAACGAGCCCGTTAAAAACCGTTCAAACTCCTCAGAGAATTGGCCAAGTTCGCTAACCGGATGATCTCCCTCATCCACAATATCATCGACCTTCCGACAAAAAGCATAAACTGCATAAACCGCTCGGCGATCTTCCTTTGGCAGTAAAGAAAAGGCTTTATAAAATGTTTTCGAATGATAAGCAATGACCGTTTCACAATATTGATACGCTTCTTTTATGCTAAGCATGGACACCCTCTCCTTTAAGAGCTTGATCACGAACCCATTGATCTACCATTAATTTAGCTCCCTGCATTACAATCGGAATGCCGCCTCCCGGGTGAATCGACGCTCCTACAGCATATAAATTTTCCAATGGATACGGTTTAACTTGGGGACGAAAAACACCTGATTGAAATAAGGTTGGTGCAATACCGAAGCTTCCACCGCCAAACAGGCCAAACTGCTCGGCATCCGTTGGTGTGCGAATCTCCATCCACTGAATCGCCTCTCGTAATCTCGGAAAAGAAAGCTGTTCCATCCGATCAATAATTTTTTCGATCCAGTCTGTTTGTTCGGACCAAGAAATATTCGTTGCAGATGGCACGGGAACAAGCGTATAAAGGACTCCTTTTCCTTCAGGAGCTAAGCTATCATCAATGATTGATGGATGAAATGTATAAAACGCCGGATCGTTCGGCAACATGTTTCGTTCAAATACAGCCTTCATATGCTCATGAAAATTCTCACCAATGAAAAATTGATGGATATTGACATCGTTGTATATCCGATCTAATCCAAAATACAAAAGCACACAACCTGATGACGGGGTAAAGGACCGCCTTTCTTTCTGTTTCATTACTTGAGCGATTGCTGGGAAATCCCCATTAAAAATAACTGTATCGAACGAATGGAAGCCTCCCTTCGTTTCAACCCCCATTACACGTTTTCCATCAGAATGAATATTGGTAACAGCCGTATTTAAATAAATGTCTACGCCTCGTTTCTTTAACTCTTCTTCTAATATAGGCACAAGACTCGCATAGCCGCCTTTTAAATAGTAAACACCATGCTCATGCTCGCTAAATGGCACTAGTGAATACATAGCCGGCGCATGAAACGGATCGCCACCAATGTACAGCGTTTGCAACGAATATGCCGTTTTTAACCGTTCATCTTGAAAGTAGCTAGACATCAACTTTCGCACCGATTGATGCGCCTTGAGCTTTAACAATGTCTTCACATTGCTTCCTGTCCAGAAATCTCGGTGATTAACAAATGCTTTTTCTAAAAAAGCTTGCTTCCCTTGGGTGAAACGCTCCCTACCTTCTTCGATAAAACGTTGAAACCCTCCCACTTCAGAAGGAAATAACCGTCTCACTTCGTCTAATTGCCGATCTAGATCCGGATATTTTGTATAGTGCAGCCCGTCTGGAAACTGAATCGAATAGAGAGGATCGCAGCGAACAAGCTCGTAGCTAGCACGATCCACCCCTGCTTCATCTAACAATTGCTGAAACATTTCCGGCAACAGGACAATTGTTGGTCCTTGATCAATTCGAAAGCCGTCTCGTTCCTCAAACGCCAATCTCCCACCGAGCTTTCCTTCTTTTTCGTAAATGGTCACGTCCACACCTTGCTTTGACAGAAACAAAGCACTGACTAACCCGCCAATTCCCCCGCCGATAATGGCTGCATTCATAACAATCCCTCCGCTACAGGAAGAGGAGAAACGGGAATTCTCTGTTTCCCCTCTTGTTCTAAAATGCCATTGACCGTGATACGGGCAGATTCTAAAATAGTTGGAAGACCGCTACCAGGATGGGTGCCACCCCCTACGAGCCAGCAATGATGCAATTCTTCAAATTGATTATGCGGCCGAAACATCATCATTTGCGAGAGCTGATGCCCTAAATTAAATGTCGCTCCTTTATACACACAAATCTCCTCTTCCCAAACGTGAGGAGTAATGATTTTTTCGACCTCGATATGGGCTTCAATATCCTTGAACTCTGTTTTTTCCTCGAGAATCTTTAAGACGAGCTTGCGAAATGCCTTTGTTTCTTTCTCCCAATCAATGGCGCCAAAATTATTAGGCACCGGAGCTAAAATATAAAGTGCCGACTTCCCTTTTGGTGCAAGCGTTGGGTCGGTCACGCTCGCGTTTTGAATATAAATAGACGGGTCTTCCGATAAAATTTTTGATTGAGTGATTTCTTCCACATTCTTTTTGTAATCTTTGGCGAACACGATCGTATGATGAGGCAAGTCGAAGGTTTTACTTACTCCGACATATAGCATAAATGTCGAACAGGAATACTTTTTCTTCGCTAATTTCTGAGGCGTGTATTTCTTTAAAACTCCCGGTTCAACTAAGTTTGTCATCGCATGAGCAAAGTCTCCATTAATGATCACTTCATCCGCTTCAATCTGTTCCCCATTTTCCAAAATGACGCCTTTCACCGTTTTCCCATCAAGCCACAGTCTTTTCACTCCGCTATTGGTGAAAATTTGTCCGCCATGCTCCGTAACGACTTTCGCCATCGCTTTCGACAGCTCATTGACTCCACCGATCGGATGAAAAATCCCGTATGCATGCTCCATATAAGATAAAATCGAAAACGCACCCGGACACTTCCACGGAGACATCCCTAAATACTTAGACTGGAAAGTGAAGGCTAACTTCAGTTCTTCCTCGTTAAAATAACGGGATAATACATCATAAAGCGAATTTGTCACCTCTAGCTCTGGCAAAGCACTTAACACTTTCGGCTGAAAAAGATGAACAAAGCGATCCATTTTTGACTGTAAAATCGGCGTTAACGCCTCCATCTTTTTGCTTGTTTCCTTTAAAAACCTTTCATACCCTTCGCCATTCCCAGGATATAGCATATCAATCTGCTGTTTCATTCGCTCTTTGTTGCGCGTCATCAAAAGCTTTTTATTTTCAAAGATCAATTCATACATCGGATCTAATTCCACAAGCTGTAAGTAATCCCGAACATTTCTTTTAGCTGCTGTAAACAATTCCTCCACAATATGAAGCATACTTAAAAACGTCGGCCCCATATCAAATTGATAATCACCTAAACGAATAGCAGAATTTCTTCCGCCGATATAAGATTGCTTTTCAAACACTTTTACTTCGTAGCCTTTACTTGCCAGAAGCATCCCAGTCGCTAACCCTCCAGGCCCTGCTCCTATCACAATCATCCTCTTCGACATAAGAGAATCCTCCTATTTATATTGAACAAATATTATACAAAAAGCATACACTCTCTTCTATTTCCTCACAACTTTCAATATGCTAAAAAGAAAATGCCACTCGACAAAATTCGGGGAGTGACAGGCACCTGCCTATGTTATAATATTCTGACAAAAGGAGGGAGAAATGTGATTGAACAAGTGGTTAAGTCGATTCAAGATGAATATCCAGATGATTTTGCTTGGTGTTATGGTTGTGGCCGTTTGAATGAAGAAGGCCATCAT
Source organism: Bacillus sp. REN10 (assembly GCF_016820555.1). Taxonomy (GTDB): domain Bacteria; phylum Bacillota; class Bacilli; order Bacillales; family Domibacillaceae; genus Bacillus_CE. The sequence goes on from NZ_JADHDW010000007.1 coordinate 81,545, forward strand.
TTTCGCACAGGATGGGATGGGGAAAAGACGAAAACCGTCTATATGCCTCGGCCGGAGCATACGGCCATTCCAGGTTTTGTATATGGTGGGTTAGTCGCGTCCTTAATTGATTGTCATGGAACAGGGTCCGCCGCTTTAGCTTTGCATCGAAAAAATGGACATGAAGTTGGAGATGGCACACCTCCTCCACGCTTTGTAACTGCTTCACTTAATGTGAATTTCTTAAAACCAACTCCGCAAGACGTACCGTTAGTCGCGATCGGGTCGGTCACAGAAATTCATCCGAAGAAATGGAAAGTAGAAACAGAAGTATTTGCGGATGACACTCTGTGTGCGCGCGGAGAAGTGATTGCCGTTGTAATGCCGAGCACCTTCGCTAAAAAAGACTGAGTGTTCGCTCATTAATAAAAAAAGACGAAAATGACCTTTCACGGGTAAATTTCGTCTTTTTTTATCTGCATAATTAGACAAAAATCGGGGAGTGACAAGCATCTTCAAGCGGTACCGGCTTGCCAAAGTAATAGCCTTGAAAGTATTCACAGCCAATCTCTTTTAAATAGTTTGCTTGTTCAGCTGTTTCTACCCCTTCTGCAATGACATGAAAACCCAGTTCGTGAGCGACTTCAACAGTAGCATTGACAATTGCACGGCCTTTTGAAGAATATGTAATGTCTTGAATGAAACTACGATCAATTTTTACGGAGGTAATAGGTAAGTTTTTCAAGTATTGAAGACTTGAATATCCTGTTCCATAATCATCGATCTCTACTTCCATTCCAATGCTTCTAAATTGATTAATGAGCGAAATAACGCTAACCGGGTCTTTAATTGCGACACTTTCTGTAATCTCAAGTTTAATAAAAGCAGGATCCACTTCATATTTTCCGCATAACTTTATAATATTTTCAAATAAATGGTCATCAAAAAATTGCTTGATGGATAAATTAAAACCCACTTTCACCTCTTTTTTTAAGGAACGTTGCAATTTCGGAAAGTCCTTTAGCACCATTTCAAATAATAAATACCCTAATGGAATAATTAATCCCGTTTCTTCTGCTATTGGAATGAATTCATCTGGAGGTACAAATCCTAATTTCGGAGAATGCCAACGTACAAGCGCTTCAAAGCTTTCTAGTTCACTCTTTTTGTTATATTGCGGCTGATAATGGACTTGAAAACAATTATTTTGAATCGAGTGATGCAAACAATTTTTGATGTCAAATTTACGATTAATATTGACAGTCATGCTGCTATCAAATTGAACAAATTGATTTTTCCCTTTTAATTTAGCTAATTTCACCGCGTGAAAAGCTGTTTGCATTAAATCTTCAAACGTAGCTCCGTAGGTCGGATAATGAGTCACACCTATACTGAGCGTCATATAATACAAGGATTGATTATAAGTAATAGGCGCCTGAAAAACTTGATAAATCCGTTCAATAAGCTTTTCCACATCACCAAGAGCAGGATCGCACAAAATGGCAAACTCATCTCCATGAATTCTAGTCATTTTCTCAGTGTCATTTAACATAATTTCTCGCAGCCGCTCACCGACAATATGAAGAATGTCATTCGACTGGTGGATACCTAAACTCTCATTAATTCGTTTAAAATCGTCAATATTAATATATAAAAGATGAAATTCTTCCCCCAAATGCATGTGCTTCTTTACGATTTGCTCAAAATATTTTCCATTAGGCAATCCCGTCACAGCATCTTCTAGCGTCTTTTTCACTAATACTTCTTCTAGGCGCTTTTTCTCAGTAATATCATTTCGAATCGCTATAAACTGATACAAATCCCCCTCTTTGCCTCTAAAAGGAACAATCGTTGTATCTACCCAATAATACGACCCGTCTTTTGCACGATTTCGTACCTCTCCATTCCATATTTCCCCCTTACAAATGGTTTTCCACATATCTTCAAAAAACAAATGATCATGGTAATTAGAGTTCACTACTCGATGCGTTTTACCTAACAATTCATGCGATTCATATTTTGAAATCTCACAAAATTTTTTATTAACAAACGTAATAATACCGTTTTTATCAGTAATGGCTATAATTGATGTCTGATCCAATGCATGTAAAATATCAAATAACTCTTTATAATTTTTTTGCAATGGTATGTCTCCCCAATCATAGGAGTAATTTTATTTCTTAAACACATATCTATTATACCATGAAAAAATCCCTAAAAAATCAACAATCCTATAAAATACATCAGTAAAAAATAATTGATTTCATTAACAATTCGACATTTTTCGATCTAATTAAGGTGGTGACAGGCACTTTTTGTGTCGAATTTTTCTTCTTTACAAATTGCCGAATTAGGAATAGAATGACATCATCTTAATTTTCCATTAAGAAATTTTTCCAATTTGCTGAATTCTGCATGAAAATCATCAGAAACGGGGGAACCAATGAACACTGGGGTGAATCTCAAACAATTGAGTAGGGCAACTCTCGCTGTCCGAATCCGTCAGCTAACCTCGTAAGCTTTGTGAGAGGGAGATGGTGAATATTTGATGAGCAAACTAAACAAGTAAATAATGAAACGTATGCATCTATTTTGCTTAGTTCCTATTTTTTTAGGAAGCGGGGGAACCAACCGTGGCTCATGAGTCACATGGGGTGAATCTCAAAACATTGAGTAGGGTACTCTCAAACCCGAATCCGTCAGCTAACCTCGTAAGCGCATTGAGAGAGGCAACACAAATTCTGTGTATTCACACGGCTTTTTTCCCATGCCGTAATAAGAAGCCACAGGAAGAGTGACCTCTTCCTGTAGGCTTCTTTTTTGTTTCTTAAAGAAATTTTTAACAAAAAAGGAGTGTTTTGACTTGATGGATCTATTGATGATCGTTGTGCTCGCTACTATATTCGGCTTGTTTTCTTTTTTTATTTCTTGGTGTCATCAAACGATCGGAGGAGATGAATCATGATGTTCGTTGCCTTTGTCACTATTTGTCTATTATTTTTTCTACTTTATGTGCTTATTCACCCAGAAAAGTTTTAAAAAATGAAGGAGGATTCCATCCATGGATTTATTGCAAATTAGTGTTGTGTTGATTTTGCTTTTACTGCTTGTCAAACCACTGGGAACGTATATTTATCATGTGTTCTCCGGCCAACCCAACGCTTCAGATAAACTATTTCAGCCATTTGAAAATATCATTTTTTCAATCAGCGGGTTAAAAGATAGACAGAATATGTCGGTGAAAAAGTACACTCTCTCGCTGATCGTAACAAACGTCATTTTCGTCGCTGTTGGATATACAATTTTGCGACTGCAAAAATACTTACCTTTTAATCCAAATACCATTAACAATATGGAACCGACGTTAGCGTTCAATACAATTATTAGCTTTATGACAAACACGAACCTGCAGCATTATAGCGGTGAAACTGGATTATCCTATTTTTCACAAATGGCTGTCATTATGATGATGATGTTCACATCGGCCGTCACAGGTATTGTTGTTGCCATCGTATTCATTCGAGGAGTCACCTCAAAAGGACATATACTTGGGAACTTCTTTGAGGACTTTGTGAAAGGTCACACAAGGCTATTACTCCCAATGGCCACCATTGTCACACTTGTTCTAATCGGCTTGAAGGTGCCACAAACATTAGATCCGTCCATCGAACTAACAACCCTTTCTGGTGAAAAACAAGAAATGGCTATTGGACCGGTTGCATCTCTCGTTTCCATTAAGCATTTAGGCACAAATGGCGGAGGATTTTTCGGCGTGAACTCCTCTCACCCATTTGAAAATCCAAGCCCGTTGACCAACGTAATTGAAATGTTATCAATGTGGTGTATTCCAGCCGCCTTAACCTACACTTACGGACGATTTGCCAAAAATCAAAAGCAAGGCTGGATCATTTTTTCATCGATGGGATTGATTTTTTTAGCCTTCCTTTCACTCATTTATTTTTCAGAAAGCCAAGGAAATCCAGCTCTCGTCAATATCGGATTGGATGGTTCTCAAGGCAGTATGGAAGGAAAAGAAATGCGATTTGGTATCACTCAATCAGCTCTGTTTAGCACGGTGACAACCGCCGCCACAACAGGAACAGTGAATAATATGCATGATACGTTAACACCGCTTGGGAGCATTACCCCACTTTCGCTAATGATGCTGAATTCCATTTTTGGAGGCGATGGCGTCGGGTTAGTCAATATGCTTATGTATGCCATCATCGCCGTGTTCATTTGTGGATTAATGGTTGGGCGGACACCTGAATTTTTAGGGAGAAAAATTGAGCCTAAAGAAATGAAGCTAATTGCGATCGCATTATTAGCCCATCCGATTATCATTCTTGGGCCAACAGCCATTGCTTTTATGACTGAGTTAGGAAAAGAGGCCATTAGTAACCCTGGTTTCCATGGAGTTTCACAAGTACTCTATGAGTATACTTCTGCGGCTGCCAATAATGGATCAGGCTTTGAAGGGTTAGGCGATGCCACTCCATTTTGGAACATTTCGACAGGTCTTGTGATGCTGCTTGGACGATATGTATCAATCGCAGCCTTATTAGCAGTAGCTGGCTCACTTGCTAAAAAGCAACCCATCCCTGAAACAATCGGCACATTTAAAACGGATCAACCATTATTTGTAGGACTTCTGATCGGAACTGTATTAATCGTAGGTGCTTTAACCTTTTTACCGGTACTAGCCCTTGGACCAATCGCAGAATATTTAACGATTCGCTAATTGAATGAGGTGAAAAAATAATGAAAGATGTCACACCTAAGCTAAGCTCAACTGCTCTACAAAAAGCGGTGATCGAAAGCTTTGTCAAATTAAATCCACTTGTTATGATCAAAAACCCAATTCTATTTGTCGTAGAAATTGGCGCAATATTTGTATTCCTTATGATGATTGCTCCTTCCTTGTTTGAAGCGGAAGGACGATTTGGCTATAACTTTTCTGTGTTTCTCATCCTTTTACTGACTCTCTTGTTCGGTAACTTTGCAGAGGCATTAGCAGAAGGGCGGGGAAAAGCACAAGCCAATAGCCTTAAGCAAACCAAAAAAGATACCGTCGCTCGTAAAGTACAAAAAAATGGAGACATCAAACCAGTCTCTTCTAATGATCTTCGCAAAGGCGATATCGTATTAGTAGAAGCGGGCGAATTAATTCCTGGAGACGGTGAAATTATCGAAGGACTTGCCTCCATCGACGAATCAGCCATTACAGGAGAATCAGCTCCTGTCATTAAAGAAGCGGGTGGCGATTTTAGTTCCGTCACTGGTGGCACACGAGTGGTGAGCGACTGGATCATGGTACGAATCACCGCGGATCCTGGCGAGTCATTTCTTGATAAAATGATTTCCCTCGTTGAAGGAGCAACCCGTCAAAAAACACCGAATGAAATTGCGTTGAACATTTTACTCGTGACATTAACGATCATCTTTTTAATTGTCGTTGTAACACTCGTTCCAATTGCAAATTACGTGGGTATCGAGTTAGAACTTTCTACATTGATCGCCTTGCTCGTTTGTCTAATCCCAACGACGATTGGCGCCCTCTTATCGGCGATCGGGGTTGCAGGGATGGACCGCGTAACACGATTCAATGTAATTGCGATGTCTGGAAAAGCCGTCGAAGCTGCAGGAGACATTAACACGATCGTTCTGGATAAAACAGGAACGATTACATTTGGAAACCGGTTAGCTGCCGACTTCCTCGCAGTTAAAGGCGTTGAACAACAAACGTTGATCAATACGTCTGTCATCACTTCTTTATTCGATGAAACACCAGAAGGCCGATCCGTATTAGAACTAGCGAAAGAAAAAGGAGCTTCATGGGAAAAATCAGTCTATGAGAAAGCGGAAATCATTCCTTTTACCGCAGAGGAACGAATGAGTGGTATCAATTTTAAAGGCATTGAATATAGAAAAGGCTCGGTAGATGCGATCATCCGCTGGGTGAAAGAAAAAGGCGGCATGATTCCAAATGATTTAAAAATGAGCGCCGATGATATTTCGAAACAAGGTGGTACACCGTTAGCCGTCGCTAAAAATGAGCAAATTCTTGGAATCATTTATTTAAAAGACACCGTCAAACCGGGAATGAAAGAACGCTTTGATGAATTGAGAAAAATGGGCATTAAAACGATTATGTGTACAGGAGATAATCCATTAACCGCCGCCACCATCGCCAAAGAAGCAGGTGTGGACGACTTTGTCGCTGAATCAAAACCGGAAGATAAAATTAGAGTCATCCGCGAAGAACAAGCTAAAGGAAAATTAGTCGCCATGACAGGAGATGGTACCAACGATGCTCCTGCCCTTGCTCAAGCCGATGTCGGGCTTGCAATGAACAGCGGCACCATTGCGGCAAAAGAAGCGGCCAACATGGTCGACTTAGACTCCGATCCAACAAAAATCATTGAGGTCGTCTCGATCGGAAAGCAATTATTAATGACGAGAGGATCATTAACGACATTCAGTATTGCGAATGATGTAGCGAAATATTTTGCCATCATCCCCGCCATGTTTATGTTAGCAATTCCCGAAATGGAAGCACTAAATGTGATGGGATTGAATTCACCAACGAGTGCCATTTTATCTGCGCTTATATTCAATGCCTTGATCATTCCATTATTAATTCCATTAGCGATTAAAGGGGTCAAATATGTACCGATGTCTGCCAATCAATTAATCTCAAGAAATATTATTATCTATGGCCTCGGTGGAGTGCTTATGCCATTTATCGGGATTAAGCTGATTGATATGATTATCGGATTGTTCATGTAAGAAAATTTATGACAGTATGGAGGAGTAAAGATGCTTAAAATCATTCGGTTATCACTGTTGATGATCGTTCTGTGTGGAATTGCCTACCCATTAGCGATGACAGGGCTTGGGCAACTGTTATTCCCAGCGCAAGCGAACGGAAGCTTAATTGAAAATGAAAAAGGGAAAGTCGTCGGTTCTGAGCTGATCGGTCAAAAATTTGATGAAAAAAGCTATTTTTACGGGCGAGTTTCTTCTATAGAATATGATGCCTCTGCCTCAGGTTCAAACAACTATGCACCATCGAACGCTGACATGCTCAAGAGAGTGAAGCAATCGATCGCAGACATCCAAGAAGAATATCCTGAAATCGATCTAAAAGATATCCCTGTCGACTTAATTACGAACTCCGGCTCTGGGCTCGACCCACATATCTCAGTAGCTGCAGCTAAATTTCAAGTCGAACGCGTCAGCAAAGAAACAGGCATCAACGAAAATACACTAAACAAAGCAATCGACGAAACAACAGAAGCACGCAGTCTCCAACTCTTTGGAGAACCGCGAGTCAATGTATTAAAACTAAATATCAAAATACAAGAACTAAAAAAATAAGATTGGGTCTGACTCCCATTACCGATGGGGGTCAGATTTTTTCAAAGGGGGGAACCCATTTTGAATCGCAAGTATCGCAGAAAGACGCCTGAAGAGATTCTAGCGGAAATTGAGCGGCTGAAGCGTGGTAAACTGAAAGTGTACATCGGCTCAGCGCCTGGTGTTGGCAAAACCTATCGAATGCTAGAAGAAGCCCATGAATTAAAACGAGAAGGAATAGATGTAGTGATTGGTTTAATCGAAACCCATCAACGCCAAGAGACGGAACAATTAGTCACCGGCTTAGAAATCATCCCGAAAAAAACGATTCTTTACAAAGGGAGAACATTGGAGGAAATGAACAAAGATGCCATTATCGAGCGAACACCGGAAGTGGTTCTCATCGATGAACTTGCTCATTCTAACGTCCCCACCTCCTCTAACGAAAAAAGATATATGGACATAGAAGAAATTTTACAGCACGGTATCCATGTCATTTCCGCTGTTAATATTCAGCATTTAGAAAGTGTTCATGACATCGTCGAGCAAATTACAGGTGTAAAAGTAAGAGAGCGCATCCCTGACCGCTTCCTTCATCAAGCGGATGAAATCATTCTTGTTGATGTCTCTCCAGAACTACTGATTAAAAGGCTAAAAGAGGGAAAAATCTATCACTCCAGCAAAATTGAACAGTCACTCAATCATTTTTTTACCAAAGGCAATCTAGGAGCTCTAAGAGAATTATCTCTTCGTGAACTGGCCGATGACGTCGATGATCGCCTAGGATACAATCAATCTCCCACTGGCATCAATGAAGTCATTATGGTGTGCGTCCAAAATAACCAAAGTGCAGAAAAGCTCATTCGCCGCGGATGGCGAATTGCCAGCCGCTTAAAAACGAAACTGATCATTCTCCATATCTCACGCGAAGCCTCCATGAATCGCAAACCTGATGAGAGGAAAAAGATCAAAGAATGGAAAAAGCTCGCCACCCAATTTAATGCCCACTTCATCGTTGAACCACTTAATAAAAGAAACATCGCCACAGCCATTACAGATGTGGCGATAAAAAACAACGTCACCCAACTGATCCTTGGTCAATCCGCAAGAAGCCGCTGGGAAGAGCTCATTAAAGGCTCGATCGTCGACCATATTATGAGACATTCTCATGAGATGGATATTCATATTGTATCATGCAGTAAATGAAATGGAGCGCGCCTTCAAAACACGCTCCATTTCTTCAATTATATGTTTTTACTGACGAAGCTTTATACGTTTGAAATTGATCCAGCAGCACTTTCGGATCAGCATCCACCAACAACATCGAACGATGCTTATCTTGGACAAACTGTTCTTTCACCATATGATCAAACATCAAAATGAGCGGTTCGTAAAAGCCATTAATATTTAATAGACCATTTGGCTTTTGATGAATACCAATTTGTGCCCATGTGTAAATTTCAAAAAACTCTTCCAATGTCCCAGCCCCACCTGGCATCGAAATAAAGCCATCAGCGAGCTCCGCCATTTTCGCTTTTCTTTCATGCATCGAAGACACGACAATCAGCTCAGTTAAATCGGGATGAGCAATTTCTCGATCTATCAGCACTTCAGGGATGACACCAATCACCTGTCCCCCTTCTGCTAGTACCGTATCGGCAATCACTCCCATAATCCCCACACTTGCCCCTCCATATACTAAAGCGATTCCTCGGCTCGCTAGTTCCTTCCCTAATGCAATTGCTCCCTCTCTATAACTCTCAGAAGCTCCCATTCTTGATCCGCAAAACACAGCTATACGCTTCATATTTATTTCCTCCTCTTGAATCTAATACGCCCAACATTTAACATTATACATAAAAAGCAGGAAGTGACGACATGCATAAACCCGACTCATTTTATCCAATAAAATTTTATGATTTCTTCCCAGAAACTTGTATAGAACGTTGGTTGACACATGGCGAGAGAATTTCGTTTAAAAAAGGAGAGTTTATTCAAACACCGGATAAGTTGAGTGAACGAGTATTGCTCGTCATAAGTGGTCACTCCCGGTTGTTTCATTTGAACATGAATGGAAAGGAATGCGTTCTGGGGATTGCGACTGAAGGCGATTTTATCGATTTGCTTCATGTTTTTTCTGATAGAGAGCGGCATTTATTTTCGAAAGCGTTAACGGATGTGACAGTCATTTCTTTATCGAAACAAGAAGTGAAGCGTGCGGTACAGGAGACGCCTGAATTAGCAATGGCGATCATGCACTATTTAACGAATAAATTAGAAGATACGATTGAAGTTTTAGAGCAAGTCGCCTATGAAAAAGTCGAAGAACGGCTGCTGTTTCAGTTAAAAAAGCTGGCGAATCACGACGAAGCTAACGACGGGTGGGCACCGATCCCCTCTTTTGTCACTCATAAGGATATAGCGGGCATGATTGCCTCCACTAGAGAAACCGTCACTTTTCTTTTGAATAAGCTAACACAAACCAGTGAAGTTAAACAGTTTGACCAGCGAATTTGGGTGCCGATTGATTTTTTTTCATAACGTAAGGACGCTTACATACATCATTTTTTCTCTCTGTTAGTATCTAATTTATACTAATAAGTTAGAGGAGAATGAATCATGAACAACATTTCTTTAGAAGTTTTACAACAAACAGCCATGGGGATTCAAAACGATCCATCATTAGGGATGACGAAATGGAGCGCTCAAGTAAACTGGAAAGATGGCGTACAAAATAACCTCGCGATCCGCAACTTCCCGGTTCTCACAACAGATGAGCCTGCTCCGTTAGGCGGAACAGACAAAGGACCAAACCCAGTCGAATATTTAATTGGCGCAGCAGCAAGCTGTTTTGCTATTACCTTTGAAGTGATAGCCACTCAAAAAGGCATTACACTAAGCCAAGTAGAAATAACAATTGAAGCGAATTTAAATGCGGCTGTATTTTTAGGAATTGAAGAAGGGGACGGCGGCATTTTAAACCCAATCATTCACCTTAACGTCGATACAGACGGAACGAAAGAACAAATTCAAGAAATCGCCGAAATTGCTTTAACCAAGTCTCCTGTACTAGCTAGCTTAAAAAAAGACATTCGACTCAAGATCATAAACTAAATCATTGGCACAAAAAAGGATTCAACGCATCCGAACGTTGAATCCTTTTTCTGTACTTTCACCTCACAAAAGCAATAATTCCCTCCTCCTCATCAAGAACCAATTCAATCCCCGCAGCAAACGGGTCCATGTTCATTTCCTGATCCAACCAAAAGCGAAGGGCTTCAATCATGTGAACCGTCGCTAAAATTTGCTTGCGCCCTGCCCAATATGCTTCAGCGGAGAAACCATAATCATCATCATACATTAACTCTATCTCCACTTCTTGAGGGGAAATTTGTTTTTGATATGCTAGATGCAAACAAAGAGCGTTGACGATATCTTGTTCAGAAATTTTTATTTTTGCCATGCTTCGTCATCCTTGCGCTTCTTTTTCAATGAAGTAAAGATTTTACGAACAATCATCACAATCGCGACAATGGCCAACATATTAATCATGAAACCAAGGATTGAACCTAAAACGCCAAGATTTCCGAGTAAGCCACCAAGTAGTAAACCTGCCAGACCTCCGAGCATTAGTCCTTTTAACAGACCGCCTTTGTTAGACTTCGTTGCCGTTGACTTTTTCGCTGTCGTCATCGAATCTTTCTTCTCATTATCTTTTTTAAACGTCGAAGGACTATTGCTATTCGTCGAATTGGAGTCATATGATTTTTTCCCCGATTTATACTTCTTTGCACTCGCAACATACGCATTTTGATCCAACGCTTGTCCAACTGGTACTAAACACAAACTTAACACTAATAAAGATGCCATTATTTTTTTAATCATTGGAAACCCTCCATTTTTTATTTTAATTTTTTGGCATTGACGATCTTTTGTGACAAACTGAACCTCCTTCTCATCAATAAAAGAGGCCTACACCGCGTATGGTATAGGCCGAAAAACATATAAAAGACCTATACCGTTCTAGGTAAGGTCTTGCTAACAACATGAACAGTTGCCAATAAAGCCGAGAGCCTGCGCTCCGTAATGACGACTTTATTGTTAAAGCTACTCCCCTTATAAGGAATATTCATTATTTACTAATAGCCTACCGAAATCATCAATAAATGTCAAGTAAGTTACTCAGCGGCTGACATAGCTTCCCCATTTCTGATACGCAGCATGCAGTAAGAATGAATAATAATCATAGGAGACCGATGCTTGATTATGCTGAATAACAGCATGCGGATGTTTCCCTCTTGTATTTATAAACGCCAAATTAGCGAGATGATGGAAGGACGGTCTTACTACTAATTTGCTCAAATAAGCTGGTTGACTAGCACCAGGCTTTCTTTTTTTATTTAATTCAGCAATAATTTGTTCCGCTGTGCCGATCCCAAGCCCGTGTCCATAATACGTTCCATCTTCAAGGACGACCGCATTTTCTCCTCGCCACTGAGACTGATTCGGATCGAATTCAGCATTTTTAAAATACACGACATCCCCTGGTAAAACATGCTCCAAGTCCCTCGCCTTTAGTCCAAGATCAGGATCAGCATGCCAGCTGTACAAATGAATCGATGGAAATGCTTGATTAAACACCGGTTCCCCAAGCACGTTGAGCACCGCATAATAATAGACAATCACTTTAGCCGTCGCACATTCAAACGCATAGCGCGAACTATTTTTATAAATATCTAAAATCGCATCCGAGGGCCTCACATCTTGTCTTTGCTGAAACCCTCCAAACGGTGTGACATACCAATATCGCGGATTTGCACGCGACGTTTCAAATACAGCAAACCGAGCGCTGCTGTCATTCAAAGCTCTAGCGCTTTTGATGATACTCTTTCGCATATTCACTTCAAATAATAAATGATTAATAGATGAATAAGCATACACGACAGGCGCTTTACTCATTTCTTGAATAATCTTATATTCCACACTGCCAGCTGGCCAATTGTTCATTTGCTGAAAGGGCATTCCTGCTACTGTAATCATGCGATCTCCCCTTTTACCACACATTATTACTACCCTATTCGCTGAAAAGCTCTATCATGCCTAAATGTTATTTGGCAGGACTTCTCTTACCCAACATCCACTTCCATAAAGAAGCATAAGCCGGCCGCCCCACATTTTCACTTTTTCTCGTCCTTGAGAATTGCAACGGCTCCCAAAATCGCAACATGACGAGCAAACCGCTAATCACGACAGCGGCCAAAGCAAAAGTCAGCCATGGAATGAATGAAGCTGTGCCTAAGCGAAGCAATTGGCCGCCCGCAAATTTGCCGGCTCCTTCTCCCACACCAGCCACAAAATTCGTAATCCCAAAAAACACGCCCATCATTTTTGCTGTTCCCAGCCTTGATACGGTCACATCGATCGTTGGCAAAATCAGCATCTCACCAATAATAAAAATGGCTCCACTCAACATTAGCCAATAGAAATTCGTCGAAAAATAAATCGACCCAAGCCCGCCACCGATAAACAGTACACCTAACGCGAGCACATACATAGGATGTGTTTTTTGAATAAACCGCCTAGAAATCGGCGTTTGCAATACAACAACAATCACAGCATTCACCGTCCAAATTAAGCTGACCACATTCGGATTCGGCAAAATATCCTCCGCCCGCAACGGTAAGCTCAAAGCCAACTGCGTATACAACGCCCAAATCAACACGCTCACGAAAGAAAACACCATAAACGCTTTATTTTTGATAATCTCTATATATGACTTTAATGACACCGTTTCACAAGGCCGATCGCCGCATCCTTTTGGCAGCATCACTAAACTGATGAATCCAAATAAAACATAAAGACCCGTTGCCGTATAAAAAATAAGCGAAAAAGCTCTGCCTAACACGAAATAAGTTAATAAACCAGCAAGTGCGATTCCTACATTGGCCAACACTCCCCTTAAAGAAAAGGCGGTGGTTTTCTGATCCTCACCTGCTGCCAAAGCGGCGATTGCTGCTTTGATGGCGGGGGCATTCAAACCAACACCTAATCCGCTAAGAAGTCCCATACTAATCAAAAGTCCAAGCGAATCAAAAAGAGCAAAACCGGCAATCGCTGCTCCATTCAGCCACGCGCCAACAGCCATCACTCCTTTTTGGCCAATCCGATCCGCAAGCCAGCCGCTCAACAAACTGCTCGCTTGGTACGTAAAAGGAGACATGGCCAAAATCAATCCAATTTGAGCAACCGTCATCCCCTTCTCCACTTTTAGAAAAATGGGCAAAAGCGGCACCACCATATATGTACCGAGATGAGCCAATAATACTCCTGCAAGCAGTACTTTTAAATGAAAGCTGCTTTCCCTCCAACTTCCAAACAGAGCCATGCCCCCGCCTCCTATCCTTTCATCTTTCATTTAGCATTTACAATTGTTGAGGAAAGATGTAAAAGAGATGATTAGACGTGAGAGCGTAAAAAAAGTGCCTCCATGAAAAGGAAGCACTTCACAGTTTAAAATAAAAACAACCCTAAAGAAATAACCGCTCCACTTACAAATAAAATAATGAGACAGAACCCCATAATATCCTTAGCTTTTAATCCGGCAATCGCTAGTGCCGGCAATGCCCAAAACGGCTGAATCATATTTGTCCAAGCATCTCCCCAAGCAACCGCCATCGCTGTTTTCGCCATAGATACATCCATGCTTTGAGCCGCTTCAAGCATAACTGGTGCTTGAACTGCCCATTGGCCTCCACCTGAAGGAACAAAAAAATTCACAAGACCCGCGCTCCAGAAGACAAGCACATGGAACGTGCTCTCTGTTGAAATAGATACAAAAGCTTCAGATAGTACTGCCGCTAAACCAGACGAAACCATAATCCCCATTAATCCTGCGTAAAATGGAAACTGAATAATAATCCCGCTGGCTCCTTTCACCGCATTTCCAACCGCCTCTAAAAAACGCTTCGGTGTACCATGTAATAAAATCCCAAGAAATAAGAAGATAAAATTGACGATGTCTAAGTTCAAGTTCCAACCATTATTTTTAATATATAACGCCAAAAAACTAAGCCCTAACACTCCTGTGACAATCGAAATGATTCGACTATTTTCTAAGCGATCAGCTGGCGTTAACTCCGCCGCTTCGACTGTGGCAGCTTGCAATGAATCCGTCTCTTCGAGTAAAGAGCGGTCAATCACGACCGTTTGATCTTTTGCCGGCATCATCAAACGATTAATGAGTGGAATTGTCACAAACAGAGCCGCAACGATCACTAAATTATACGTTGAAAAAATCGTTTCACTTGTTGGTACAATCCCAATGAGATTTTCCGTAAAGTGCTCCGGTGTCGCAATCGTCAGCGGTACAGAACCGGATAACCCGCCGTGCCATACAAGGAATCCGCTATAAGCGCTGGCAATGAGCAGTCGATAATCAACCCCATCCACTTTCTTCGCTGACTCTCTGGCAAATAAAGCCCCGATTACAAGACCGAAACCCCAGTTAATCCAGCATGCTAACAAAGAAATAATGGAAACAAGAACGATCGCTTGTCCAGGCGACTTCGGAATCGAAGCTAAATTCCCCAATATTTTTTTAAAAAAGGGACTGCTTGCTAACGTATGACCGGTGACAAGTACAAGAATCATCTGCATCGTGAATGCCAATAAACTCCAAAATCCGCCACCCCAATACTCCACCACTTGAATCGGGGTACTGTCAGTCAAAATTAACGATAAACCAGCGACAAAAAAAGTAAGAATAATAACAAATAAGAACGGATCTGGTAAATACCTTTGCATTAACTTGTTGGACAATGAAATTAGTACCTTCAACCTTTTTCCTCCCTTTCATATATACAAAATTTTCTAACTTTTTATACATATTCCATCGTTTCTTCTCATTTCCTCTTTCTTTTCATAGACAGATACTGACAAAATCATACAATTACAAAAAACCTTCTCGCGATTTCACAAGAAGGTTTCTGTTTTATATTAAAGTTTTAAACGAATAGCTAATAAAATCAAAATACTTCCAATCAGCGAAGGAGTCATGCCTGAGTCCCCGGTTTTCGGCAAAGTATCATTTTTAACCAATACTTCTTTATTCGATCTTGGTAATGCTGGTAAGGAAGTCAATACTGGTTGTAATGAGTCCGGCTTTTTTACTGGTGGTGTCTGTGATGATATTGGCTGCTTCTCAGGTATTGTATTTGTATTTTCTTCCGACCCAGTTGGATTCTCTTCTGGCACCGGCAGTTGAACTGGTGGGACCGTCACATTTTCTTCCGTCACCGGCGGCTGTTCCGGTGGCACTGTCCCACTTTCTTCTGTCACCGGCGGCTGTTCCGGTGGCACTGTCACATTTTCTTCCGTCACCGGTGGTTGCTTCGGTGGCTGTTCTGGTGGCACTGTCGCATTTTCTTCTGTCACCGGTGGTTGCTTCGGTGGCACTGTCACATTTTCTTCTGTCACCGGTGGTTGATTCGGTGGCACTGTCACATTTTCTTCTGTCACCGGTGGTTGCTTCGGTGGCACTGTCACATTTTCTTCTGTCACCGGTGGCTGTTCTGGTGGCACTGTTACATTTTCTTCCGTCACCGGTGG
Source organism: Bacillus sp. REN10 (assembly GCF_016820555.1). GTDB lineage: Bacteria > Bacillota > Bacilli > Bacillales > Domibacillaceae > Bacillus_CE. The sequence goes on from NZ_JADHDW010000007.1 coordinate 97,490, forward strand.
CTGTTCTGGTGGCACTGTTACATTTTCTTCCGTCACCGGTGGCTGTTCTGGTGGCACTGTCGCATTTTCTTCTGTAACTGGTGGCTGTTCTGGTGGCACTGTCACATTTTCTTCCGTCACCGGTGGTTGTTCTGGTGGCACTGTCGCATTTCCTTCCGTCACCGGTGGTTGTTCTGGTGGCACTGTCGCATTTCCTTCCGTCACCGGTGGTTGTTCTGGTGGCACTGTCGCATTTTCTTCCGTCACCGGTGGTTGTTCTGGTGGCACTGTCACATTTTCTTCCGTCACTGGTAGCTGCTCCGGTGGCACTGTCACATTTTCTTCTGTCACCGGTGGCTGTTCTGGTGGCACTGTCACATTTTCTTCTGTAACTGGTGGCTGCTCCGGTGGCACTGTCACATTTTCTTCCGTCACCGGCGGCTGTCCATTCTCTCCTTGGATATTTCCACCCGCGTTATAGTTTTTAGCTTGTGATGAAACAATGATTGGCTTATTGTTCCATGACAACAAAGTCGCTTCATTTTCAAAAAATGCTTGGGAAGGATCTAAAATTTTTGTTTGATAGTAAACCATAAATGTTTCACCAAAAAGGTTCCCAAGAAATAGTTCAAATCCGGACTCTGTTTCTATTAGTCGATATGGATACTGACTTGGATTAACATCTTCTTGACTTATAATATTACCGTAACTATCGGTATTTACTTTTATTAAATTAATGGATCCTTTAATAAATTGATGTCCACCTTTAACTGTATCTTTAAGAACTACTTGTCCCAAAGGCATTTTATTTTGATTGACGCGGACGATCCAATTCACTTGATCACTAGAGTCTTCATATATAATTCCGTCTTTTCTTAAAAGCTCATCTACAACCTCAGTCGGTGCGCCGCTTTGATGACCAGCAACGCTAAGAGAAACGAATTCACTTCGGCCATTCACTTTAAATTCCAGTTCTTTTACTACTGTTGTTTCTTCTTGAATCTCTTTAATCTGCGAAGCAATAAACAAAGATCCCTTTACATTAACTTTTCCATTGACAAAATCATCGTAAGTACATGTTAATAATGCCCCATTTCCCACACACTGACCATATGAATTTCCATCCGGACCAGCCATTGGAAAACTACCGCTATATCCCCTTAATTCTTTTGGGATTTCCAATATAAATTGATCGCCTCCCTGAACAGGAGATTTAGCAGACCACTGTACTTCAATTTTAACGTCTTCATATTCATTAAAAGATACTTTTTCCTGACCATTTGAATCCAATAATCTAATTGAATCGACCACATTAACTGTTTGAGCATATGCAACCGATGCATAGGAATTTATAATCATAAATAAACAGAAGAAAATTACTGTAATCATTATGACTTTCTTTTTTATATTTTTGTTCATCATATCCCCGCTATCTTCTTCTTTTTTAACACGCAAAAAATCGTCTAGCCACAAAAGTAATTTTGCGGCTAGACGATCTTAGTAAATTCATTACCTTAGACTCTTAGCTTTGCGACCCATTCTTTCAAATGGTGTGCCAAAAAAAACAATTTTTAAACGAACTTTACAAAGTTACCAAACAGATTTTAATCAGTAAATAGTAAAATAGACTCATTTATCAATAATCAACATTATAAAAAACAAATATTTTAAACCATTAAAAGGAAAAAATGAATTGAAACTTCAATCAGTGGGGTTTTCTTCATCCCCCGCTGATTGTTAGTTGAACCAATCGAGCGTTTACGGGCTGTTGATCCCTCACATACACCTCTGTCATGTTGAGGTGTATGTGAGGGATCAAATTTTATTATGCGGCAATATCATTTTGGAGATATTAGATCATGCCATGTTCAGCAAGAATATTTTTTTAAGCAGGAAGAACACTAAAAATAAAAGCGAAAGGAGTGAAGACACATGGGACGCGGAAAAGGCTTTAATCATAAAGAAAAAGGCAATCCGGGAAATTACACAAACAAGATTGCCAAAGGAGCACAGAAACAGAGAGAACAAGTGGAGCCAATTGATGATATCGCTACGTACGAAGCATTTAAAAATCGACTAAGTGAAGAAGAATAGCAATTTCAATCATTCTCCTACTCACTTTTCCATCAAAATAGAAAAAAGCTATCCTCTAGGCCGAAACATCGACTTAGAGGATAGCCCTTATTTAACCACTTTCAAAATTTCTTTAAATTCGGCGGTATCTGCTGATTTCAACAGCTCATATAACGCCATTTCCACGCTGGTTGGCAATATGCCAAGCGCTTTCATTTTTTCAAGACCGATTTGTTTATTCGCTAACGTTCGGGAAGACACGGCATCCGCCACGATTTGTACCTCGTATCCTGCTTCTTTCAACTCGGCGCTCGTTTGATACACACAAATATGCGTTTCAATGCCGCCCACTAAAATTTGCTTACGCCCCGTCGCTTCCACTGCTTGCTTAAACTGTTCATTTTGCCAGCCGCTAAATGTCATTTTGCTAATCGGCTCAATACCCGATAACTCATCGGCAACCTCTTCAATCGTCGCCCCTAAACCTTCCGGGTACTGCTCTAACCAAATGATCGGGATGTCTAAAATTTGTAACCCTTTAAGTAGCCTCTGTAACTGGTGGATCATTGTCACGCTCTCATGAACGACGCGAGCTAGCTTCCCTTGCACATCCACTAACACAAACACCGTTTCATCTTTTTTCAGCATATGATTCACTCCCTTTTAAGAATCCAATCGCTTCATGAACTCTTCCGCGGCACTGTACCCTTGTTGCCTTAAATACCAATTATTCGCCGCCGCTTCAATTAACCCTGCCACGTCTCGACCTGGCTGTAACTGAATTTGAATATGGGGAATTTGCACACCCATATAATCTGTAGACTTAGCTTCTACCTCTAACTCATTATTTAACGAATTGTTCTCCCATTTCGTTAATTCAATATCAAGCGCAATTCTTGTTTCATCTTGAAACGCCTTCCGTCCATACAAACGCACGACATTCAACAAACCAATGCTCCGCAAGGCAAGAAATTCTTTATTCGTTTCATTATGAGTACCAAGCAATGTTCGTGGACTAAGCTTCCTCAACACAACAATATCATCCGCCACTAGCCGATGTCCGCGACCAATTAACGTATGAGCCGTCTCACTTTTGCCCACTCCCGATTTACCTCGCAGCAAAACACCGATTCCAGAAACATTCACGCACACACCATGTATCGCTGTTTCTGGGGCTAACATTTTTAACATATATGTATCCAGCTTCGCAACAAAAACCGTCGTCGGCCCCTCGGTCCGCAATAAAGGAATTCCTGCTTCCGCACAGCATTGCCTTAAATGCGTCAACTCCTCCTTTTTCCCTGTCACGATCATACATGGAGGATGATATTTCATAATATTTCTGATTCTTCGCTTCTGCTCTTCATCGCTTAATTGCTGTAAATAATTGATTTCGTTTCGACCAAGAATCTGAACATGCTCCATCGGCAAAAAGTCAAAGTAATCAATAAATTCTAACCCTGGACGAGCCGTCTTTGACTGAACAACCGGACGATTCAAATACTCTCCGCCCGCCACGACCTCCAATGAGAACTGGCGAACGAGCTGTTCCACTGTAATTGATTTCATCCCAACCACTCCTTTAATACCACAAATTATATCAGATTTTTATGAAAATCGTTTTGTGATGATCACCAAAAAGCAAGTTCTTTTTGAACACGCCTGCGAAACTCGTCATTTGTTAAAAATTTAAGCTGAAAACTGTTCATATTCAGTGAAAGCTTTTTTTGCTCTAAACGGCTTAAATCATTTGCAAAAAAGGCAAGTTCCGCTTGATTCCCTTTCTTGTCAGTCGCGTACATCGCCATCGTGAGCACAAAAGCAGTCGATCCACCTTTTTGCCCGGCATGTATGAGCCATTCCTGATTTTTCGGATTGTTCATTAACGATTCCATAACAGGATCTAGATGTTCATAGACAGACTTATTGAAGAATGTTTTGCTATTGAGTTTTTCCATGATGGACACATAATCTGTTGTCGTTGCTCGCGACAAACGATCGGACCAGACTTTTTGAAAATCCATATCGAGCATTTTCACCAAATGCTCCTTCTCTTTATCCGAAGGCGGCTCTTTCTGCCATTGTTGATGGATTTTGATCGCTCGATTACGATATTCATCCATATCCATCTCTTTTAAGGCTTTCAATGTTTCTTCTTTTGTTAGATTCTTCTCTTTCATAAGCTTCAAAGGAACAAACAATGTACTAACCATCGGATAAATCGGTTCATGACTCTTCACACCTACCTCTTCAAGAACAAGATTGATATTTTCAAGGCCAAGCACTTGGATTAAATAGTCGGTATTTGCATTAGAACTGTAAGTAATCATGCCTTTTGCCACTTCACTTAAAGGAACACTATCCATTTTTTGATCTTTTTTTACCGAATCAATCCATGCCTCATGCGCACCACCGTCCGTTTTTGGGACATAATAAGTGTTTAACTCCTTAAATGCTATTGGCTGTTGCGGATCAATTCGCCCATCCGCTGCCTGCTTGGCATATGCAATCGCTACAATCGTTTTGACTGTGCTCGCTAGTGGAAGCGGCTCTCGGTCATTGACCCCCACCCATTCTTCCTTATTATGCTTAACCGATAATGAAACATTTTTATTCTCGGCGTTCTCCTTTAAAAATTCCAAAATATATTCAGGATCATCCTTTTGAAACATCCAAATGCCAATTCCAATCACTAAAGCGACAGTAACGACGATCCCAATACCTACCCAAAGTATCATTTTCAACCGTGACACCTCCTAACGTTATATACGAATGATCCAACATTTGGTTTCGTAAAAATAAAAACACTTTCCATTGAATAGAAAGTGCTTTTAACAAAACTTATAAACTCTCCTGTTTCAGATCGCCAACCTCTCCTGTATAAGGATTAAAATAAAAATAGGCATCTAGCTTTTCTGAATAAAACACATAGACTTGGTCTTCGTGATGTTTTTGATTATGATGAAACCCCATCGTTATTTGATAATTTTTTTCTAGCATCTCTAAAGCTTCATTCACTTCATATTGAGGCTTTGTAATAAAGAAGTAGCTAGGAATGACCAATAATAACAACACTGACAATACATTGACCGTGAATCGTGCGGTCTTTCTCTCACTAAAAATAAACATGATATTTGCTAAAACAGCCACAACATAAAAAGTTGTAACATGAATTGTGCCCATTATATCTGCATATTTCTTCTGGAAAAAATATAAGAGCAGGCATTCGATCATTAATAGTGCAATGATGACCACATTCATTGTTTTTCCCATTCGCCTCTCCCTATAACAAATCAATTAGTCTTCAAACTTCAAATAATATGATCGATTCAGTTAATGACTTTCATATGAATAGTTATCATACAGCTTTTTCATTCCTTCTAAACAACACATTTAAAAGTATTATAGTAGCTGAGATGATGAAAGATTTTAAAAAATTCTCTGACCAGTTGAACACATCAAATTTCAAATAATCGTATGTAACTAAAAATATGAAAAATAAAAAATTTTCTTTTTATTACTCTCTCTTAAGACCCTACCACCCCCTGCTTCCGCTCCAATTTATCCGCATACATCTGTTCATCAGCTTGAGCAAACAGCTGAGTCATTTGTCCAAGAGAATGAAGGTGATAAGCAGAACCAATGGATAGCTTAATAGGGCGCTCGTTCTGACTATTGTTATACTCATCAATAGCAGATGCTATTTGAGCTATAAGGTCATGGACAGTAGCTTCCGTAGCACCACTCATTAGTAACACGAATTCATCTCCACCAATCCGAGCAACCATTGTCTGTTCATTAGCAAATTGCTTCAATAAATGAGCGGTTTCAATAATCAAATCATCGCCCACTTTATGTCCAAAATGATCATTGTAATATTTTAATTGATCTAAATCGCATAAAATAATGCCTACGGAAATATCCACTTCTTCATCATACTTTGTCATCGCCCGTTCAAAAAATTCACGGTTATGAATCGATGTCAAACTGTCATGGTACACACGATATTCCAACTCTTGCTGCAGCCGCATTTTATCATCAATATTGCGAATCACCCCTTGAATCGCAACTAACTCTCCCGCTTCATAAATAGGAGTGGCATGTTCTTCATACCAGCGATAAATTCCTCCATAATCGATCCACCTTTGAATAATAGGTTCTTCATAATTCAGCTCACCTTTAATCTTTTTCACTAGCAACTGTACATCATCTGGATGAATATGCTCAAAAGGAACATCCGGATCTTCATAAGCTCGCTTTACTGTTCCTTCTCCAAAAAACACATCTGCCGCAGGAGATACATACTTGAACTGACGCTTCGGTTTCAGCTCGTAATAATACAAGAGATCCTTTGAATGAGCTAATAATTCAAGGTACTTTTGTTGTTTCTTTTCCTGTGGAATTTTCAACAGCCCATACATAGATAACATACCAGTAAAAAATCCAATGATTACCCCTACATAAACTTCTTGAACCATCCATCTCCCTCATTCCTACGAACTTCGTATGTATATAGTAACAGTTCACCCATCTAAATATTTGATAAGCTACTGTTAGAAAAAAACGGCCTTTCCCTGATAAAACAACAGGAAAAGGCCGTATCTGATTATTCCTAATGAATAGACTGTAACACCTACATATCAACAAGTGAAGTTTTAATTTACAGAAAGAGCTTTTAGTAAAAAAGCTAATTACCTAAAACATTTCTCCGTTCGAAGTATTTTGCATCATGTTATAGTTTCACAACAAAATCGAGTAAATGATCTTCTTCAATTGGAATTTTATTAATTAGATTAAAAGTTTGAGTATCTACTACAAGTAAATTTCCTTTACCATTTCCGTCTGATTCTATCATATAAATTTCTTTTTCCTTTGTATTTTGATACAAAATTCGATAAGTCATTTTTTTATTTATATAATTTTCATCAAGCACAGTAAATGAGGGGGTATCTTTAAACGACAATACACCTAATGATACGCCCGATTTTTCATTATATATACTGTATAAAGCAGTCTCTTCGTTTAATAAAAGTGATCCTTCAACATCATAGTATTTATCCTGTTGGGGTAAGTCTTTGAAAATTTCATAGGTTTTATAACTCAACTTTCTATCCAGAACAAAAAGTTTTCCTTCATCATTCATAATAAATGCATTTTTACTTGTAGCATAAATAGGATAAAATTCTGTAAGCCCCTTATTAAAATTCATATAATTTGCTTTTTTATTTTTACTATCTATTAGCCCTACAAAATTATTATCAGCAATTCCCTCATCATTCACCTGACCGCTTCCAGCGTAGATGATTTTATCTTCAAATTGCAAAAGTGGCGTCCAATTGGGGGCACGTCCATATTCTGTTTCATAACTATTTTTAGTTGTATCGTTTGTAATCGACATATTAAAGTCATTATTTTTATTGGTATTTTGATCTCCGGTCTTATATGAAACCATACTTTGAAATAAAACATTAGAGCCGTAATGTTTTATATGATCTACACCTACATCAAAATTGAAATAATCTAAATCTACTTTTTTAAACGTACCTTGCTCAATATCGTAAGTATAGTACCAATTTTCTATAACAGCTTCTCCAAAAAAGGAAATGTAGAGTTTATTGAGTTCGTTAGGTTTCTGATGAACGGACATCCTTCTAAATGTATCATCTCTAATCTCATATTCTTTCACAATCTCTCCCGTTTTGGAAACCTCTCTCACAAAAGTATAGTCTTGTGAATTTCTTTTGTCAGCAGGATAAAATAATAAGTACTGACTTTCTTTCCCCTTTTTAGTTGGCTGAAACTCCTCCATACTATTTACAACAATTCGATTATTTTCTTGGTTGGACTTATTCAAACTATAAATTAATACTAAAACGGACACCGACACTATAAGTAGCCCAATAAATAATAATTTCCTTTTCATATTTCCTCCAATACATATAAAGAAAAGTACAGAATGAATCTCCACATTGTAGAGATTCATTCTGTTTCGTTATTCTTATTTAAATCACTAAATAAAACATTAAGTGAGTTCAGGAGTTTTACTTCCCCAATCCTTATATAAACGAGTATTAGCATCAATTTGAATATCATTTGGAATTACAAGCAAGAATCCACTCCAAGTAAGACCTCTAGCCCCCCTTAAATCGTAACCAGCATTATACCATTGTCTCATAGTTAGCTTAGAGCAATACCATTTGTTATCTGAAAAAATTGATGTTTTTAAAGAATATGGTTCTCCCACTTGATTTAAGCCATACTTAACAGCTTTCTTTCGGTCAGCCGTAGAAGCATTATTACCGAGTTTACTTGTGACTTTATACTGTTTAATTCCACTAGCGCCTTTCCATAAGTTAGTTCTATTCCAATGATGGACTTTCGCTCCATTATTCTTTGTTTTGGATGCTTCAATTACAAAATATTTTGTTGTCGATAGTACACCTGTATGTCCCGTAAAGCTCCTTTCACCGATAGCATTTTTACTTCCTATACTATAAAAGAGTATATCCCCGTAACGCCACGTTTTAGCAGCCTTTCCGCTAACATTTTCCTTATAATTTTTATCTACTGCTAAATCCAATTGATCTAGCTTTTCTATCAATTTCTTAAACTCTGGACTTTTATAATATTCACTTGAATCTAAGGAACGAAAATAATTTTCAACTTCAACATGTACAGCATTTACCTCATCTGAAAATCTTTGTTGATTAAGTTTTCCACGAGTTACTGAATTACTCGAACTGCTCAACTTAGAGTTATTACCCGCTAATTGGATTTCTTTAAGTAGATTATCTATTTTTACGATTTTTGAGTGAATTTCATTTTGAACATTCTGGTCAACATCATCATTTTTTGCATATGTAGCTACTGGACTCAGTATAATCGTACAACTTACTAACAGACTAACTAATCTTTTAAATCTCATGCGTTCTTCTCCTTATATTTTTAATATAATTTCTCTTGACAAAGAAGACAAAAATTCATTCGTTCAAAACATGTTTTCTACCAAAACTACCTATAAAAACATCTTCTATTCTACTAGTGAAGATGTGCTACATTGTGTTTCATTAAGGGATGATGTAGAACATTACACTTTGCTTGTTTAAGTCTTTCTTTAATTGCTATGTTATATCCAATCACAAAGTAAAGCATTTTGCTGTTCAAACTTTAGTCAACAATAAATTGAGCATTTTTTAATATAAGTTGTTTCATTGATTGATTCGAGTTCTTGCCCTCTACTAAAAAAGAGACTAAATCTGAACCAATACAAAAAGCTAGTTTATGGAGCCGGATATTAATAACGATTGTTTCACAGGGTTGTTCATAGAGAGATGAACTCGTAAAGGATAGGCGATTCTTTCAGGGAATTATGCGAAGTTTCCTTGATCTTCGCACACGTTTATCTTAACTAACGTTAATACGCTACATAACTTAAAAAATGCCACACGAAAGAAAACGCCTTTAGTATCGAAAATGTTCAAAAAAGCGCTGGCGCAAATCCTCCGCCTTTCTTTAAACAATTAAGGCATTTTAACATTATGACAATGGCGTACTCTTTTTCATCACACTAAAACAACTCTTAGAGGTTAGATTGAACACTTTCAAACTCCATTGAGAAACACTTACTCGAAAAAGTTTGCAAACTTTCATTTTTCGTAAAACAATATTGACAAAGACAGTACTTCGTTAAATATTCCGAATTCCCCTCGTAGCAAGATAGCTTTTTTAATTAGTTGGATTACTCAAAAAAACTCAATTGTTTACTTTGTGTTAGATACATGTTTCTCCGCTCATCCCTCTTACATTATATAGAAAACAATGAACTTGCCCAATATTTTTTTGCATTTTTCTGTAAATTAATACAATCCTCCTATATTTAAAGATGGCACAGTCTCAATCACCAAAAAAGAACATAAAAGATAATTTTTTAATACAAAAATAGGACTCCTAAATTAGAAGTCCAAAGTCCTGTTTTTCATACAATAATTGATCGTTTTCTTTTAAGTAAAAATCTCGGAGATAGAGGGGTTCCTTGCTCAGCTTCAAAATAAGCAAGTTCATTTGGAATACAAGGTATAATGGACGGCATATCCATTCCAACAGCGTTTTCTAGAGCTATGCTTAACGGTACTTCCTTGTCATCAATTTCTTTGTTCCATGAGATTGCATAACAAGTGTCTCCGGCACCATTTTATCCCAATAAATTAGTGCTAATGGGGGTAAATTTGACTTTGGAATCTTAGTTCTGTAAGCATGACAAAGACCATTTAAAGGATTTTGACGCTTGTTATCTGAAAATAATTCGAACTATACTCTATTGTAAAGTCTTTTTATGAAAAAAGACTTTACAATTGTTCTCTTCGTCTCCTTATCTATGTTAATTCCTCCATATGTTGTTCATTTACCATTTTGCACTAAAAAAAATGACCTTCCCTTAATAAAATACTAGGAAAAGGCCATATCATTTTGTTGTAATGAATGATTCTGATTGTTAACTTACTACAAGTTTCGCCACATACTCCCGAACCATATCAGGTGTCACTACCTTACGAGTGGGGATCAATCGATGATTCGCTAACACATTAATTTTCTCCGTCACTTCATTAATGCGCTCCGTCGTGAACTCCTTCCCAGCCTTACACAGTTCTACCGCTTCTGCAATATACGCCTCACGCTGCTCATCTAACAAGGCAAACTCTCTATATAATTTATTTTGCTTTTCCGCATGTAATATAAGATCTTTATGTACACTCATGATTATTCCTCCTATAATTAGTCTACTTTCTATAGTAACAAGTTCACAAGAAAAACTAAAGATTGCAAATTGCTAATTTTCGATACTTTTCAGCGAAAGTAGCTAACAAACAGTTATCAATAAAATAAGTTACGAACCGCATAATACACCGTTTTTAACGAATCCAACAACACTGGAAAAATATCTAAAAACGTTTGTATTGGACTAGTGAGAAATATCAAATCACCTATAACCTTTCGTTATTTCACTCCGTTTATAAACACAAAAAAAGGCAGCTCTCTAAACGAGAACCACCGCCTTTTATAAGATTCAATGATCATTATTTTTTCATACTATCCGGCTACTCCATATAAATCATCCTCTTCGTCATCCCACCATCGACCACTAAATTATGCCCATTAACAAAATCATTTTGCTCGTCCGCTAAAAATAAGCAGGCATTCACGATATCGCGCGGACGACCAACACGTCCAGATGGGTGCTGAGCATGATCTTGCTCTCCCAACTCTTCATATCCTTCTACTTGTATCCACCCAGGGCTCACGGCGTTAACCGTAATTGGTGTATCACTAAGAGAAACCGCCAGTGTGTTAGTTAGTGACACGAGCCCGCCTTTAGAAGCACCATACGCTTCCCAATTCGCTTCATTTTGATTCCATCTCGTCGAAGCAATATTAATGATTCGCCCATAGTCTTGTCCGCTGTTGGCTTCAATGAATTCCTTCGCGCAAATGAAACTACCGCGCAAGTTGACATCAATTACTTCATCAAATTCCTCAATGGAAATGTCTGATATATGTTTGGAGAACGTAGAAATAGCGGCATTATTGATGAGTACATGTACCGCTCCATATTTAGCTTTAATTCGCTCAAACGCGCGACTAATATCCGTTTGCTTGCTCACATCTGTTTCGATAAAATCAATACCTTCTGCTAAGGGCTTATGCTGCTTCATATCTAGGGCAATCACCTGATAGCCCGCTTTATGAAATCCTAAAGAAAGATGATAACCGATGCCACCTGTTCCACCTGTGATGACGCAGACTTTGCTTGTTATTTGTTCTTCCATAAGCTCCAACCCTACTTTCCGCAACACTTTTTATATTTTTTCCCACTGCCGCAAGGGCATTTTTCATTGCGTCCAACCTTGCCTGTCCCCGCAGTTGTCACTGACTGGTTTGGAAGTGGGATTAAATAATGCTTCTCCATTTCAGCCAACTCTTTTGGGGTGTGACCTCTGTTTTCCCAAATACGAGTTGTATTCGCAATCGCGGTGATGACACGTACATATTCATTCAACTGCTTCATATCTTTGAATTCAAAGCGCTGTAAAAACTGTTGAACGGTTAATTGAAAGTCAGACTGGCTCGCTTGCAAATAAGTGACAAGTTCTTCGATTTCCTCGTGAACCATTAATGTACTGCCACCGAAGAAGTCCTTTGCTAACATACGGGCGAGCTTGTCTTGCTCTGGTGTACGCTCAATATAAAAGTCATCTACATAACGAAGCAATTCTTCTTTTTCAGGTACGTAAAATGGTTTTCCTAAAGTTTCTACATAAAAATTAGCATAGTCATCAAATAATTCAATAGCATGATGAATAAATGCTTGATCATGTATAAACACATCTGCCTCTTCCATCTGCATAGCATAGTGCGGATCTTTCAAAATCGCCATTAGCTCCTTTCTTGAAAGAGCTGGCTCATTTTGTCCATTATATATTTCTAGAAACTTCGAATAGTCAATCAGCCCATAAAGATGGACACAAGCGATAGCGTACTGACAAATGAGCTCCTTATTAGGAATATCATCAAGGTCGATGAAATCTGAACGACGGTACTGATCGGAAATAATGACGTAGTTCTTATGATCAATTTTGCTCCACTCGGTCTTTTTGTATTTCACATACTTTAAACTGTCATTAATGTAGTCGATATCTAATGGTACATATCGTTGCTTTTCTGCCCAAGCAACGGTTTGTAAAAACTCCGGATGGGTTGGATCATGGTATACCTTTAAAAACTCTTTATAACCAAAAGGCCCCCCTGCATCTTCAGGTGGTGCTGTTCCCTCCCCTTCTAGCAAAGTCGGAAACCCAAAATAATAATCATCGACTGTCTCTTCTAGCTCCACCTTAATGCGCCAGTTATCGCCAAAATCATAATCATATATAAAAGAACCGTCTCTTTCTAAATACGGGTCTATTTTGATACGTGACGGTTGCTTCACATGCTTTTCGCTTTGAAGAACTTCATTATTAGTAACAAACCATTCACCTATTTCTACACCAAAAGAATGATACGGCTCTAGCTCGCTTTGAAAATTTGTCACGTGCTGAATGGTTTCATGCAGCCGATGAAATGTTGCATCTGCTGGCAAAACGACACGGCGCCACACTACTGGTTCAACATCTTCAAATGTTAGTTTGATAATATATGCTTTCATATGTCACCTTCTCTTTTTTTCCTTCTATACATGAGCTACGTGTTCACTTAATACTGCCGTCAACTTCTCCTTCATGTCATCCGAAGTAACAACACAGCTAGTAGAAAAGAGCTTTGTCTTAATAATCAATTCATATCCTGCATTCACTTCTTTGTCAAAACCGTAAAATCGGTGATCCATCGTAATTGGAACGAACTGAAATGACTTTATTTTACCCCAAGGAATAAAGCGATTGCCACTTAGGACGCCACCTTCAACTACCGCAAACATATTTAATAAGTTATCTGAATGAGTAAACGGCAAAAAAATTAATAGAAAGAAAGACCAATCAAACCCCTTTATACATAGTCCTAAAATAAACATAACCAGTACAAATAAAAGCACGAGAGAATATACGATAATGCCGCCTTTTTGTTTAGAAAACGTCGGAAAATTGACAGCCTTCTCAGGATATTTCCGTAACGCTTGAAGTTCGTCATCCGTAATCGGTAACACTACGTTCTGATTCATCTTCAGCAATACTTGAATAAATTTGTAACTATAATAGCCCATCACACTGAAAAATAACGCACACAAAAATAATTTCAACTCAATCACCACTTTACTTTGATGTTTATAACAAGGTGCTAAATAATCCTACCTTATATACGAGTGATGTAGCGTAAAGTTTCAATTCAGTTGAAAATTGGGGGACAAGGTGTCCAATCCATTGTCCCTTTCTACATTGAAGTTCAATGGCATACATATAGCTATATATTGAAATCGGAGGAGGGACATAATGATTATTCATGTAGTGAAAAGAGGAGAAACGTTATGGAGTATCGCTAATCGTTATCGTGTGAATGTTTCACAACTTATTGCCGCAAATGGGCTGCCTAACCCGAATCAGCTCGTGATTGGCCAATCGATTATTATTCCGAGCATGGTCCGTCGCCATACGGTTCGTGCAGGAGAATCTTTATGGCAAATTGCCCGAAGATATGGCGTGACAGTCGCAGCAATTGCTCAAGCAAACAAAATGAGCAGCACAGCGAACCTCAATACGGGAGACATGTTGCTTATTCCAGCGCGGACATATACCGTTCAGCGTGGAGAAAGCTTACAGCAAATTGCTCAGCGATTCGGCGTCACTGTTGGAGAACTTATGCAAACAAATCAAATTCAAAACCCTAATGCGATTTCTCAAGGAACAATATTGATCATTCCTTTTCCTAAACCGGTCATTGAAGTAAATGCCTATACGATCAACGAAGGAGAACAAGGCGGAAGAGAAGTTCGCGAGGTTGGTGATTATTTAACTTACGCCTCCCCTTTTGCTTATACAATGCGAACAGATGGCGGACTAGATCCCATTGACGACACAGCCATCCTTCAAGCCGCTCAAGCAAAAAAAGTGGCTCCATTAATGTGCATTACCAATTTCACAAGCGAAGATCCTGGCTCGCAATTAGCTCATACGATTCTTTCTAGTACACTGTTGCAAAACCGGTTATTAATCAATATTGAAAACATTATGAGAGAGAAAGGATATATTGGACTAAACGTTGACTTTGAAAATGTATTTCCAGCTGACCGCGAGCTGTATAATCAATTTCTACAGCGTGCGGTAGATCGTTTGCGCCCGCAAGGATATTCTGTTTCCACCGCTCTTGCACCGAAAATAAGCGCTGAACAAAAAGGACTTTTATATGAAGCCCATGACTATGCGGCTCACGGAAGAATTGCCGACTTTGTTGTATTGATGACATATGAATGGGGCTATCGCTTCGGACCTCCGCAGGCGATCTCTCCCATTAATCAAATGAAGCGCGTGCTCGATTATGCCATCACCGTCATTCCAAGAAATAAAATTTTTCTCGGATTCCAAGTGTACGCTCGGGATTGGTTACTTCCTCATGTGCAAGGTCAAGAAGCGGAAACATTTGATATGCAAGAAGCCATTCGCCGAGTAGCCAAATATAATGCAGTTATTCAATACGATGAAACATCCCAATCCCCATTTTATCGTTATTGGGACGAAAGAGGCCGCCAGCACGAAGTCTGGTTTGAAGATGCCCGCAGCGCCCAAGCTAAATTTGACTTAGTAAAGGACTACGGCTTGCGTGGAGTCAGCTACTGGGTGCTTGGCTATCCATTCCCGCAAAACTGGGTATTACTTGACGGAAATTTTCGAATACGGAAGTTGCGTTAAGGATCTGCATCAAGCTAGCTCTCCTTGTATTAATGATTAAACAGAATAATTATGTGCTAAATTGTTAAACATAACTCTGTCAAAATGATAAAAGGAGGGCAAAAAAATGGCTTTATTTCCCTATGATCCCTTTAGACAAATATCGAATATGAGAAGAGACTTTGACAGAGTGTTTTCTGAATTTCCTTTTGCTTTCGAAAATGATGCTCGTCATTTCGGAAACATCAGAGTGGATGTACACGAAACAGACAATGCCGTCATTGCGACTTGTGACATTCCAGGACTAGAGAAAAAAGAAGATGTACACATTGATATTGAAAATAATGTGCTCCACATTAGCGGCTCGATCAACCGAACAAATGAAATGAAAGACGAAAATATACATCGAAGAGAAAGATATACAGGCAGCTTTCACCGAACAATTGCACTTCCCACTTCCGTATCTGAGGAAGGTGTAAAAGCAACATACAAAAATGGGGTACTAGAAGTAACTATGCCAAAGCAAATGCAGACGAATAAAAAGAGAATTGACGTGGACTTCCACTAAAAGAAGCATCCAGAAAGTCAGTTTTAACTGACTTTCTGAATGCTTTTTTTCACCTTGTGAGCGGATTCTTCGACTTTTTTTGAACCGCCCCTATTCCTTTTGATGCTTCGCTATGTATTCGCCCGCTCGAATACCAGATAAAACCGCATGCTCTACTCGAGTGGCGGTCGTTTCTTCCTGACCTGCAAATGCATCTCCCGCAAGAACAAGAGAATGAGCCGTCCCTATGTCTAAAAAATCTCTCTGAATTGGATGTTCCACTTGTGCATAGCGCCAGCGTTTCACTTGAACCTCTTCGGTTGTCCACTCATGGCCAGCTACTTCTCGTATAAGTGGTAACGCTTGCTCAACAATAGCATCATCCACCTCCTCAAAATAACGCTTCGACCAATCATGATCCATATGAACAGTGATTGCACCACTAGCACTAATTCCTTTTTGCTGATTATCAGCAATCCATGAAATCATCCCTCGTTTTGGTTCCCGTAAATATCCATGCGGAACATTCACTTCCCCGTTCACTTTGAGTAATACCCCAAGCGTCGGCACATATTTTGCCCTGTTTAACACCTCTCGTTGCTCACCTGTCAACAAATGGCCACCTGCATCTAATAACTTTACACTTTGAGGAAGAGGACTCGTCAGCAACACTGTATCTGCTTGCCAATGAAATAATTGCCGTGTTCCTGTGTGCATCCCTTCCACAACATACCCGCCATTATCAGACGCACTAATCCGTGTGACTTCACACTGATAGTCAACAGGCACCCCTTCCGCCAAGCGTTTGGCTAACCGGTTCATCCCCCCTTCTCCAACATAACGCGGATGCTTCTCTGTAAACCATGGTCGAATCCACCCTTTTTCCTCCCATTGTGCCACTAATGCTTGAAATTCTTCACTTCTCGCTGTGAAAAACTGTGCCCCATGATCAAACGTCCCTGTAGCAATTCTTCTCGTGGCGAACCTTCCACCGGGACTGCGACCCTTATCAATAATATGAAATGTACCTATTGCAAGTCGCTGTAATGTATGCGCGGCAAGAAGACCAGAAATTCCAGCTCCGATAATGAGTGTATTTACTTTGTTCATCCGTTTACTCCCCTTTTTATCAAATATTTCTGTTATTATCCACCCCTGTTAGATAGGAGAGCAAATTTAAGTGTTTTTTGGATATAAGATCAAGTCCCTCGTTCCCTAATTCGTGCTACTATAGAAAATAAAGTGAAACTTCAATCAGTGGGGGTTTTCTTCATCCCCCACTGATTGTTAGTTGAACGGATCGGGCATTTACGGGCTGTTGATCCCTCACCTACACGTACATCTGCGCTTCTTCTGATCATGTTGAGGTAGGGGTCTTACAGCCCGTTAATGCGGGATAAAACGGACAAGGGGGCCACCATTTGAAAATCAGAAAAGAATACACATGTCCACTAGAGCTTGTCCACGATATGATCAAAGGAAAATGGAAGCCCATTTCATGAATGATCTTTATAAACAAATGGATGGACATATTTTAGCGCAATATACACTTAAAGGGATTTATCACAATAAAAAAAGAGGGGAACATCAATGATAAGAAAAATTGACCATCTCGTGATTACCACAGCCGATATGAATCAGTGTATTGCCTTTTATGAAAAATTAGGCTTTCATGCCAAACAGACAAACGGACGATATGAGCTGTTTGCCGGAGACTTCAAAATCAATGTTCACTTTTTAGGAAAAGAACTTTCTCCTCATGCAGCCCATGTACAAATAGGAAGCACTGATTTATGTTTTGAAATTGGTGGAGACATTGACTGTTTTAAAAGAGAACTAGAGGCACAGGGGATTGTATTGGAAACAGATATTCTTGAAAAAAACGGCGTCAGAGGCAAGATGAAATCGATCTACTTGCGTGACGCCGACGGAAACCTGCTCGAATTTTGCAGCTATGAGTAGTATGTATTTAGCGTTTTCCGTTGTCTTTCCATTGTTATGTATGATGGTTCTGGGGTACTTTCTCAGAACCATCAACTTATTTAACACGGATTTGTTAACTCAATTAAAATGCACTTGTTTGTCTTAACTAGAAGAGGTTGAGGTTGACTCTTCACCTTCATCAAATGCTCCTACTTTACATTTCATCTTCAGAAAGAAGACACAGCTCTCTTAATACTATTGCATACATAAAAGGAAATAAATAGAAATAAAAATCAACGCATGCAAGCTTGTACAAATAATATGGGACAAGAAACCCGCCCCATATTAAACGATTCCTTATCCTCTATACTTTACAGCCAGTCCCTTTAAGAAATTTCTTGCGTATTTATCACCGCACTCTTTGTAATTTTTATGACCTTCTTTTCTTAATAGAGCACTTAATTCTCCTTTTGTTACGATGACCCCTACGTCTTCTAATATATCAAGCATATCTTCACTTGTTAATGATAGTGCTATCTTCAATTTTTTTAGAACGAGATTATTAACACTGCCATTACTCTTTAAAGATATTGCTTGTCTATCCGGTTGCCCTGGTTTTGGATCTTGTTTTCCTCTTTTAAAAGTAATAAAACCATTCAAAAATGACTCTAACATAACATTATTGCATTTTATTTCGTAATCATTTTCAACTACATCACGATCATCGTCAAATTCATCATAGTAACTATTTTTTAATTTTGTCAGCATCTTTCGTACTTCTTCTTTTGTTACTTCAACGCCACCAAGTTTAAATATCTCCACCATATCTATATCTTTTATATCTAGAGCATATCTTACTCTAATTAAAATATCATTATTACTTATAGCCATTGTTTGTCCTCCTAAAATGTTGGTTGTTTATCCAGCAGTAAAAGCGTATCCTTTAACATGCTTAATATAAAGTGAAACTTCAATCAGTGAGGGTTTTCTTCATCCCCCACTGATTGTTAGTTGAACGGATCAGGCGTTTACGGGCTGTTGATCTCCCACCTACATGCCTGCGCTTTTTCTGCCCTGTTGAGGTGGGAGTCTTACAGCCCGTTAATGCGGGATAACTTTTTGAGAGTTACATCATTTCACTATCGCCGTCCCATCAACATTCTTTCCCAAAGTTATCAAGCAATGCACGCACTTCATCTGTTGATTTCGTGTTCATCAATTGATTTCTTAATTCAGCAGCTCCAGGGAATCCTTTGACATAAATTTTGAAAAAGCGATGAAGCCCTGTGATGGAACGTGGAAGTACTTCCGCATATTGATCTTGAAGATTCAGCTGCAGTCTTAAAAGATCAAGGTATTCTTTACTGCTATGCTCTTTTGGCTCTTTTTCAAAAGCAAAAGGATTTTTAAAAATACCTCGCCCGATCATAACGCCATCAATACCATATGCTTTCGCAAGCTGTAGCCCAACTTGACGGTCAGGAATATCTCCATTGATGGTTAGTAGCGTATTAGGTGCGATACGGTCGCGTAATTTTTTGATTTCCGGAATTAGCTCCCAATGAGCATCTACTTGGCTCATTTCCTCTCTTGTACGTAAATGAATAGAAAGGTTTGCAATATCTTGTTTTAAAATATGCGTTAGCCACCCCTCCCACTCCTGAACCTCCTTATAGCCCAGTCGTGTTTTCACACTGACAGGCAGTCCACCGATCTTTGCTGCTTGAATAAGTTCTGCCGCAACGTCTGGACGCAGAATAAGGCCACTACCTTTCCCTCTCGATGCCACATTCGGGACAGGGCAACCCATATTAATATCGATACCTTTAAATCCTAGCTCTGCCATACCCATACTCATTTGACGGAAGTATTCGGGATTATCCCCCCAAATATGTGCCACGATTGGCTGTTCATCTTCTGTAAAAGTCAAACGGCCACGCACACTTTTCATCCCCTCTGGATGACAATAGCTATCCGAGTTTGTAAACTCTGTGAAAAATACATCCGGTCGACCGGCTTCACTTACTACGTGACGAAACACAACATCTGTCACATCTTCCATTGGTGCAAGTACAAAAAATGGTCGTGGTAAATCACGCCAAAAATTATTTATCATTTCAAACTCAAATCCTCTCACTATGGATACAACTTCAAACTCTCGATCAAATAAGAAAAGCGCAAGGCGCCCGCCTATCGGCGACAAGCATAAGACGATCCGGCTAGAAGGTTGCTCTTTAACCTTCTGGACGGATTGGCTTGTGACCTCGAGTCGATGGCGCCTGGAGCTAGACATTTCTCAAAGCCAAATGTTCCACTTCTTTTACACTTATATCATGCTTAGTAACTTATATCAAACCATCTTCATCATGACTTCTTTACCTGTGCAAATAAATAGTATTAGCTATTTATTAAGTGTCTGATTAAGAGTATGATAGTATTAAAAAAGAAAGAGGTTCTCACATGGATTCAACACTTTCATCGAGAAGCGCGACTAAGATGACAACAAGAACTCTAGTCATCAATGCACTTTTCATCACATTAACATTGGTAGCGACGATGTTCATCAACATCAGGCTCCCTATCATGGGCAACGGTGGTCTCATTCATCTCGGAAATGTGCCTCTCTTTATCGCCGCCTTCCTTTACGGCAGAAAAACGGGAGCCATCGCCGGTGCCTTCGGAATGGCCTTATTCGACCTTATCTCTGGCTGGACAGTATGGGCACCGTTTACATTCGTTATCGTAGGGGCTATGGGCTTTACAGCGGGTCTCATCTCTGAAAAGATGCCCGGCAAAAGAGTTGTTGTTTACACAATTGCCATTGTCGCTGCGCTGATGATCAAAGTCGTCGGCTACTATTTTGCGGAAGTGATCCTTTACGGAAACTGGATCCAACCGTTCGGCTCCATTCCTGGAAACGTTATGCAAGTCGTCATCGCTGGTCTCATTGTCTCACCACTGGCAGGACGCTTAAAGAAAATTGTCAAATAAACAGCATAGCAAAAAAATGCATAAGTATCTTCGAAGCTAATAAAGAAAATGCAACCGACACTAACAGCTAGTGTCGGCTTTTTGAATATAAAGTGAAACTTCAATCAGTGGGGGTTTTCTTCATCCCCCGCTGATTGTTAGTTGAACGGATCGGGCGTTTACGGGCTGTTGATCCCCCACCTACACGTCTGCGCTTCTTCTGATCATGTTGAGGTGGGGGTCTTACAGCCCGTTAATGCGGGATAAATGGATCGGAATTTCACTCTTTATACAAAGCTAACGCAGCCCCCTCTCAAAATAAAAAAGACTCCCCACTCAGTGAGAAGTCTTTTTTCAATAGAATAGTACATATTCTATAATTATAGTATATTATTCATCTGTAAGTTTGCTTATTACACGCCTTGGCCTGCTGGCTCTAACGTTACCTTTTCAGCTAAACCAAGTGTCTGTGCCGTTGACGTATGAACTTCTTCAAGCAAGTCTGGATTTTGCATTAATGACATGCCATAAGAAGGAATCATTTCTTTAATTTTCGGTTCCCACTCTTTCAAGTGTTGCGGGAAGCATTTTTTAATGACTTCAAGCATAACATGAACCGCGGTAGAAGCACCTGGAGACGCGCCGAGCAATGCAGCGATCGAACCATCAGCGGCACTAACCACTTCCGTACCAAATTGAAGCGTTCCTTTGCCGCCCGCTTCCGTATCTTTAATCACTTGCACACGTTGGCCAGCTACGACAATATCCCAATCCTCACTCTCCGCGTTCGGGATAAACTCACGCAACTCTTCCATACGCTGTTCTTTCGATAACATCAGCTGCTGGATCAAATATTTCGTCAATGCCATCTCTTTCACGCCTGCCGCTAATAACGTAGTAAGATTATGCGGTTTGACAGAAGAGATTAAGTCCATGTTTGAACCTGTTTTTAAGAACTTAGGCGAGAAGCCAGCAAACGGTCCAAATAGCAATGATTTTTTGTTGTCGATATATCGTGTATCAAGATGCGGAACAGACATTGGCGGAGCACCAACCGCAGCTTTTCCGTATACTTTTGCATGATGCTGCTCAACCACTTCTTGGTTGTTACATACCATAAATAATCCGCTAATCGGGAAGCCGCCAATATGTTTCCCTTCAGGAATACCTGATTGCTGCAGTAAGTGCAGGCTTCCTCCTCCAGCTCCAAGGAACACAAATTTTGCTGTATGATATTCCATTTTACAGCCATCAAGGTCATGTACTTTTACTTCCCATAAGCCGTCTTTCGTACGTTTAATGCCTTCCACGCTATGTCTATATTCGACATCAACATTTTGTGTTTGTAAGTGTTCAAATAACATACGCGTCAAAGCGCCAAAATTGACGTCCGTACCCGTGTCGATTTTGGTTGCTGCTATCCGCTCATTCGCTGAACGATCTTCCATAATCAGCGGGATCCATTTTTTCAGCGTTTCTGGGTCCTCTGAAAATTCCATTCCTTTGAATAAAGGATTGTCAGCCATCGCTTCAAAACGTCTTTTTAAAAACTTCGCATTTTCTTCACCTTGGACCATACTGATATGAGGTAATGGCATAATAAAGTCTTGCGGATTTTTGATCAGCTGGCTCTTTACAAGATAAGACCAAAACTGCATAGAAACTTGGAACTGTTCATTTACCTTAATCGCTTTCGTAATATCGACAGACCCATCCGACTTTTCAGAAGTATAGTTAAGCTCACACAGTGCCGCATGCCCCGTTCCCGCATTATTCCATTCATTAGAGCTTTCCTCTCCTGCTTTTCCGAGCTTCTCAAACACTGTAATTTTCCAGTCAGGTACCAATTCTTTCAGAAGTGTTCCTAAAGTAGCACTCATGATTCCGGCACCAATTAAGATAACATCCGATTTCTCTTCTCTGTTGCTCATCTTTCTCATCCTTATCCCCTAAGATTTGCAGAAAGGATGTAGGCGCTCCTACTTAGACGTCACAGCAAGCCGGGGCGCGAACTAGTCACACACCTTTTCCGCATTAATTATAACCTAATTATAGTACAACATTACTGTTTATAGTATAGCATTATTGCCAATAGTGTATCATTATTGTTTACAGAATATCACTATTGTTTACATTATATCACTATTACTTACAGATTTAAATATAACTAACCCATCATAAGCGGCTCAAAAGCTAGTAAAAAATGTTTCCTTCCAAATAATATGAAGATGCATAGCTTTTCGTTTACTAAGAACATACAGTAAATGTTTTTGATACCCAAAAGCCTACACACTATTTTCTATCTGCTTGTACATAGACATTCGATTGATAAAAATTTTCTTAAAAAAATTAAACCTTTTTGAGAAATTATTGGAGAAAGGGGCAAGATAAAGTGAAACTTCAATCAGTGGGGGTTTTCTTCATCCCCCACTGATTGTTAGTTGAACGGATCGGGCGTTTACGGGCTGTTGATCCCCCACCTACACGTCTGCGATTCTTCCGCCATGTTGAGGTGGGGGTCTTACAGCCCGTTAATGCGGGATAAAATGTACTAATTTATTGGAGATGATTGATACATGCTTGCAACGATAAAAAGGTTTTTAATTGGGCGTCCCTTGAAATCGAATGAGCTAGGAGAACAGAAACTTAACAAATTAAAAGCATTAGCGATTCTCTCTTCGGATGCTCTATCTTCGGTCGCATATGGACCTGAACAAATACTGATTGTATTAGTGACTATTGGAACAGTCGCATTTTGGTATTCCATTCCCATAGCAATAGGTGTACTCATTTTATTAACCGCTCTTATTCTGTCTTATCGCCAAATCATTTTTGCGTATCCTCAAGGCGGTGGAGCGTATATGGTGTCAAAAAATAACTTAGGGGTGAATCCAGGATTAGTAGCTGGGGGATCTCTCTTAGTGGACTACATTCTGACCGTTGCCGTAAGCGTATCTGCTGGCACGGACGCAATCACATCCGCTTTTCCAACATTACATCACTATAATGTGGAAGTTGCTATTCTGTTTGTCCTTTTCATTACGATTTTAAATTTAAGAGGAGTGACGGAATCTGCCTCCATTTTAGCTTATCCAGTTTACTTATTTGTTCTTGCATTGTTTATATTAATTGGTGTAGGTTTTTATCACATTATCACAGGTGGAATATCGCCACAATTACACACCCCCATTGGTACACCTGTTCAGGGAATTAGTCTATTTATACTTTTACGAGCATTTGCTTCAGGGAGCTCAGCTTTAACGGGGGTCGAAGCGATATCAAATGCCATTCCTAACTTTAAAGATCCCGCACCGAATAATGCGGCCAAAACGTTAATAATCATGGGAACACTACTCGCCATTTTATTCTCGGGAATCGTGTATTTAGCCTATTATTATGGTATCACTCCTAGCGAAAAGGTGACGGTTGTATCCCAAATCGCCGAAGAGACCTTCGGAAGGAATTTTATGTACTTCTTTATTCAAGGAACAACGGCATTAATACTAATCTTAGCGGCAAATACAGGCTACTCCGCTTTCCCATTATTAGCAGTTAATCTTGCAAAAGATAAATTCATTCCAAGAATGTTCTCGAGTAGAGGAGATCGTTTAGGATATTCAAATGGCATCATTATCCTCGGTATTGCTTCCATCATTTTGATTATTGCGTTTCATGCTAAAACCGAGCACCTTATTCCACTGTATGCCGTAGGAGTCTTTATTCCATTTACATTGTCTCAAACAGGCATGATTGTAAAATGGTTACGAGAGAAACCGAAAAACTGGTTGATGAAACTAATCGTTAATGCAATAGGTGCTTTGATTAGTTTTACAGTTACGATGATTTTCTTTATCACAAAACTCGCTCAAGTTTGGCCAGTCTTTGTTTTTCTGCCGATCATCATCTTTATCTTTCACCGAATTAGAAAGCACTATGAAGATATTAGTGAACAGCTAAGACTTACAGCTAATGAACATGATGTTCCTATCGAAGGAAATGTAATGATCCTTCCTGTTGCCGGTATAACTCGTGCAGTAGAAAGTTCTTTAAAATATGCGAAATCTCTTGCTCCTAATCAAATTATTGCTGTATACATTGCATTTGAAAGAGAAAATGAGAAGGAATTTGAGGAGAAATGGAGAAAATGGCAACCGGATGTAAGGTTAGTGACCCTGCACTCTCATTATCGCAGTATCCTGACACCTCTAATGAAATTTATCGATACCGTAGAATATAAAGCAAGTCAATCCAATTACCAAGTTACGGTCATTATTCCGCAGTTTATCCCTAAGAAAGGCTGGCACAATGTTCTTCATAATCAATCCGGTTTCATGATTCGTTCCGTTTTGTTACTTCGGAAAAACGTAATCGTTGCCACAGTACCATATCATTTGAAAAAATAATGCTTTACTCCATGTACAATGCTACTATCGACTTATACGATAACTCAATGTAGAAAAGGCGGATCAATATGATTAATCAAATTAAGCACGAAAGACATTCATGCTGCCTATGATGAGTTACAAGAAAAAGGTGTCGAAGTTAGTGAAATGCTAAAAATGCCCTATGGCACCATGTTCAAATGTAAAGACCAAGATGGAAACGATTATCTTTTAAGGGAAGATTAATTGAAAAACCTGTTTGTTTCGCTTGAGGCATTAAATTTAGCATTACACTTCATTACTTTCGCGCTAACGTCAAAAAAAGAGGCAATCTCCCATTGCTTTAAAGCAATGGGAGATTGGTACCTACAACCATTTTTCTTATATATATTCAATATTTCCTGCTCAGTCAGTTTGGTCATAGCTTGTCTCGTTAGTATAAACCCTAATTTTAGGACACACCACTTTAATATGTTACTTCGCCTTCACCTTGAATTGGGACACTTTTACTGTTCCCTCATTCCATCCAGATTCTTTGACCCGAAATTATCGAGCAATGCACGCACTTCATCTGTTGACTCTGTACTCATTAATCGATTTCTTAACTCACTTGCTCCTCGAAACCCACGGACGTATATCTTGAAGAAGCGATGAAGAGCCTTGAACGGACGTAGCTCTAATTCTGAATATTTATCATGGAGATCAAGATGCAGCCTTAAGAGATCAAGTAATTCCTTACTACTATGATCTTTCGGCTGCTTTTCAAAGGCAAATGGATTATTGAAAATACCACGCCCAATCATAATCCCATCAATACCGTATTGATGAGCGAGCTTTAAGCCCGTTTGACGGTCAGGGATATCCCCATTGATCGTCAAGAGTGTATCGGGTGCCACCTGATCACGAAGTTTCTTAATCTCAGGGATTAGTTCCCAATGAGCATCTACTTTGCTCATTTCCTCTCTTGTGCGCAGATGAACGGAAAGATTAACAATGTCTTGTTTCAATATGTGTGTTAGCCAGTCGTGCCATTCGTCTACATCCGTATAACCAAGCCTTGTCTTCACACTTACGGGCAATCCGCCTGCTTTTGCCGCTTGTATTAAATCCGCTGCAACTTTTGGGCGACGGATAAGGCCACTTCCCTTCCCATTCTGTGCCACATTAGGTACAGGACAACCCATATTGATATCTACTCCCCGATAGCCTAGTTTCGCCATACCAATACTCATTTGCCGAAAGTATTCAGGCTTATCCCCCCATATATGGGCTACAATTGGTTGTTCATCCTCCGTAAAAGTCAAACGCCCACGCACACTTTGATTCCCCTCTGGGTGGCAATAACTCTCCGTGTTTGCAAACTCTGTAAAAAACACGTCAGGTCTGGCTGCTTCACTCACTACATGGCGAAAAACAACATCCGTCACATCTTCCATTGGTGCCAGTATAAAAAAAGGGCGCGGTAAATCACGCCAAAAATTGTCTGTCATATTCAAACTCAAACCCTCTCATTATGGGATACCAGGCCAAACCCTTATCCCAAAATTCCAAAGCAAGATGTCCCTGCTTCTTTTACACTTATACCATGCTCAAGCACTTTTTATCAAACTGATTAGACATGTTTATTTTGTGTCGGAAACGTTTATTGTTGGGTTACAATTTAATTTCTAAGATTGCTACGCACTCGACGTGGCTTGAGTGGTGATGGCAGACATACTGAAAAGATGTAGTAGTGTTTACCTTAACCTAATTTTTTCGTACTTCCATATTTTCGAAGTCGATGATTAATTTATTTGCAAGAAAAAAATCACTACCGATGATCCCGTTAAATCCATGCATTTCTCTAACATCTCCAAGTTGTATGGTAAACAATACGGTTGAAGAACATCCAGTATCGAGCAATACATTACTGAATCTCTGTTTCTTTCTATTTTCAATTTTTCAATATACTTCAGCTTTAATTCCATTAATTTTTCTAAAGGTATTTTCGAATGATCCAGCTTTTCATTTTCTTCATTTTTCTCTTTTCTAAATACCTTGATTTTTTCTTTCCCCTCCAATAGTAATCAAAAGAAACTTCACTGAATAATTCCTCCTTAAACTTTGTCATACTCTTGCTCTCGCAACTTTTTGCTTAATACTCTAAATCAATGCATTATTAATAGTTCCGATTTTTTTCTGTACTATTCGCACTATATCCATCAAGCCCTACTCTACCATTAATCACCAAACTAACCTACTCTTTATGCCTTTTAGATATAACTAAAAGTTATAAAAAGGTTTGACAAAAGTAGCCCCTTTACAGAAAATATTGGTATTACTTTTCTTGTTATTAAATAAATTGGGAATTTAATTTCTGTTCTAGCTTAGCATCTAGTTTATTTAATATTTTTCCAACCTAATACAACTGAAGGACTATAATTTAACTGATTGATCGTTATCTTTTTTGAATTAATAGATTATTTAGTTTTATATGTTTTTAAATACCCCTTTATAAATGTAAAAAGTAGAATTAAAACAAAATAAAATTGATAATTAGGTGATTTTAATGGAATTGTTATACATTTGGGTGGAAGATTACGGAATTATTAAAGAACAAGGGTTTAATTTTGGCGGGGAGTTTTTATTTGAATATTGCAAACAATCAGAAGTGTTGTCATTTAGGAAAAATGCAAACTATATTCCTGATCTATTTAATACTTTGGACCATCCTAACTCTAATATAATTAACGTTACTGCAATTATTGGTCAAAACGGCTCTGGGAAAACAACTATTCTAGAGTTAATTAGAAATAACATCATTAAAAGTAAACGTAAAAAAAACAAAATACTGATTATTTGTGCAGGTGATTCAAGTCAAAATGCTCAATTTGTTTGTTATGGTTCTGAAATTAGCATAAAGAATAAATCTCAACTCATAAAAAATAAAAAATTTCGATTTGAAGATGAATATCCAATAAATGAACAACCATACACTTTGAGTGGTGTAACAATGTTTCAAAAAAAATATGGTATTTATTATTCAAGTATTTTTGATAGCCAAGAAGAATTTTATGACTATTCCGAATGTAATTTATCTACTAATTTTCTTGTAAAGTATGATAGCAATGATTTAGAGTCAAATTTAATTAATAGTGTTACAATTCATAAATTTTCTGAGATAAGAAGACAAATAATGTTCGCAAGAGAATTCCCTAAAACCCCCAATTCAGCTTTTGAAATACCTTTTGAAATTCCAAAGAACATTTTTATTACTCCCGTAGAATTTATTATTAGTGGTGTTCCACTTTATAAGTACAAACGCTTTATTAATAAAGTTAATGAAGCATTGGACACCTATACTATAACGTGTTCGTACACCCTTAATAAGAAAGAAGATGATGATGAAAAACTCAGCAGGGAGTTACTGAGATGTAAATTTTATAAAACTATTTTTAATGTGTTTTTCTATGATGTATGTAAACTTCCATCCCCTAATAACTTTTATAATGGAAATCTAAGATTAAGTGATTTAAGAGGAAAAACAATACTTGATAAATTGGACTATTTTTTCAATAAAATAAACAGGATAGAGAAAGCTGATTTGTTTTTTTCACATTCGCACTTATTGGAAGTTTTAAATGAGATTATAGAAATAGTAGATAATAAGTGTATAAGTAGTAACTCTATAATGCTAAGAATTAACTCTCTAAGGTTAAATAATTTATTGCAAGCCTATTCACAAACATTAAAAGAAAATCAATATTTGATATTTGAATGGAGGAATCTTAGCTCTGGAGAGAGAGCCTTATTAAACTTGTTTTCCAGATTCCACGCAACGCGATCTAGTTATGAATTAGTTAAAGAAGCAGGATGGTCTTTCAATCACACTGTACTTATTTTAATTGATGAAGCTGAATTATATTTACATACGCAATGGCAAAAGGAGTTATTTTTTAATTTACTACAATTTTTACAATATGTATATTCAGACTATAAGTTACAAATAATCTTTACTTCTAATTCACCGTTCATTGTTTCTGAACTACCTCACTCTAATGTTATTTTTATAAAAAAGGATGGGGGTAAAAGCAGAGTTATAGATCAATTACCAGAGAATAATCTGACTTTTGCTTCTAATATACACACTTTATTATCAAATACATTTTTTATGCAGGACGGATTAATTGGAAGGTTTGCAAAATACAAAATCAACAAATTACTCAATTTAATCGTTAACTCTAGTAGTGAAGAACTAGATAAAAATCATGAAGAAATTGAAAAACTAATTGGGATTATTGGTGAGCCTATAATCAAAAATAAATTATCTAATTTATTACAGGAGAGATTATCTACAAATATAATGAGTATTAATAAAGAAATTCAATTTTTAAAAAATAAGGTTCATGAATTAGAAAGGAAACTAAATAAAGGTGATTAAAATTAATAGTGATAATAGCATAAACTTTGAAAAGTTAAAAAAGAAACACCTAGATTATTTTAAACAGAATGGTTTACCGTTATTAAAGCAACAAATACCATCAAAAAGTAGAAGTTCATTTAAAGAAAAGGACCGTTTTTTTAACTTTTTGTTAAGAAGATATAAATCAATTATTATTGGGAATCCTTTGGTGCTAGAGGCTATCAAAGAAAAAATAAGTAAAAGTTTTCCTAGTGTTTATCAGCAAATAAAAAATAAGAATAAGAGCATAATCGATACACTTAAAAACATATACAATTACAAAAAATTTACTAATACTTATCCGTCAAAGAAATCACCTGAAAAATGGGGGGCGTACCAATTAGTCAGAGAATTAAATGTCAATGTCTGTCCGTATTGCAATAGGCAATATACTAATACATTTTTTTCAATCGATGGCAAAACAAGACCGCATTTAGATCATTTTTTAGATAAGGTATCCCATCCTTACTTTGCCGTTTCTCTTTTCAATCTAGTACCATGTTGTTATGTTTGTAATTCAAATTTTAAAAACAAACAGGCATTTAGTTGTTATTCTCATTTACATCCCTACCAAGAAGGGTTTGGAAGCAAGGTTAAATTTAGTATAGATATCTTACAGAAAAAAAATGAGAATACAGGTAAAAAAGAGTACGATATTACAGACCTTTTAAATGGAAAAAATAAATTTAGGATTAAAGTCAAAATCAATAAATCTTTAGTTAATATTAATAACAACAAGGATAAAGCTTTTATTAAAAAAGCTTTTAACAACGTTAGAGTTTTTAAGATAACCTCCCTCTACAATTCACATAAAGACTCAATTAGTGAATTAATTCAAAAATCAATTATCTATACACCCGAAAGAATAGAACAACTATATCAAGAATTTGGCGGGTTATTTAACAGCAAAGATGAAATAGTTAGAATGGTAGTAGGCAGTTATATTTCTGAAGAGGAGTTTGGGAAAAAAGTCTGCTCAAAGTATATTTCGGATATTTCTGAGGAGCTAGGCTTATTACAATGGCTTGATAATTAAACTAGTAATAATCACTATTTTAATTATGTAAACGCTAAACTAAAAGTTGACCACCTTTAACACTCAATCCCGTATCATTGTGTTTGTCCAGAACATAATGATGCAGGAGGAAAAGGAATGTTAAAGATGGCTAATATTGAGCTTATCAGAAAATTGCACGTACAAGAAGGAAGGTCGATTCGGCAGCTTGCTAAAGATTTTAGCTGCTCACGACAGTCCATAAGAAAAGCACTGAAATTAACGGAAGAACCCAAGTATACCCGAAAGGCTCCAGTTGTTAATCCCGTGATTGATCCAGTCAAACCACTGATTATTGAATGGTTGATGAATCCCCTAAAACAGCGTCATAGTGCTGCTCAAATCCACAGACGCCTGGTTGAAGAATATGGCTTTAAAGGTGGAGAGTCCACCGTCCGCCGGTTTGTCCGCCAGTTAAAACAAGAGTGGCAAGAAATACAGCCCCCTGTCTCCATTCCGTTGGAATTTGATCCCGGTGAATATGCTCAATTTGATTGGGGAGAAGTATTCATTGAGCTCAATGGTGTTCAAGTGAAAGTCATGCTTTTCTGTATGAGATTGTTATATAGTCGAAAAATTTTCGTAAAAGTCTTTCCACATCAACGTCAAGAAGCCCTGTTTCAAGGTCACGCCGATGCTTTTGATTACTTTGGCGGTGTCCCTAAAACGATCATCTATGACAATATGACAACGGCTGTGAAAAAGATTCTGAAAGGAACAAAGCGTGAAGAACAAGAGGCATTTCTTCAATTTCATGTATATTACTTGTTTGATGCTCAATTCTGTGCACCTGCAAAAGGGAATGAAAAAGGTCAGGTAGAAAAGCTTGTTCAAACATCACGATCGAATTTTCTCGTCCCCGTTCCGTCAGTAAGTAGTTTAGAAGAATTGAATAGGATGCTTGAGCGTCGATGTGACGAATACAACGACACAAAAGTACCTCGAACTAATGAAACGGTAAAAGATCGCTTCGTTTATGAACAGTCCTTTCTTCTTCCACTGCCACCTACCCACTCTTGTGCGAAAAAAGTGTATGCGGTCGTGAATACGTTGTCATTGGTTACTTTTGAAACAAATGCTTATTCGGTTCCAACCGTCTATGCCGGTCAAAAAGATGCCGAGATTTTCGCCTATGTGGATCGTGTGGAAATCCATCTAGATGGTGAGGTAAAAGCTATCCATGAGCGTAGCTATGAACGACACCAAGAGGTGTTCAATCTGGATCATTATCTTGATGAATTGGAGCGAAAATCGCGAGCCATTCAGCACGCGAGACCACTTAGGCAGACAGAAATGTCAGATTTATATCAACAATTTTATCGTGAAACATTGAGACAATACGGCCACGCCAAAGAATTAATAAAAGTGCTAAAGCTACACCGTGAATACTCATCTGAATGGATTGAAATAGCTCTTGAAAAAAGCATGGAAGAGCGTCTTTACACATTTGACGGGGTAAAGCAATTTCTATATCAGCTTTATCAACCCGCCGTGGCTAAACCAGCCCCTTTTTCCTATAAGGGGGCGGAAAGAGTGGAAGTAACACCGCCAGTTTTGCATTCATACGATCAATTATTAAAGAAAGGTGGCCTTCTACATTGACCACACATCGTTATCAAATAGATGACTATTTAAAAAGACTTCGTCTTCCTACCATACGTGCCCAATTGGATACGTATGTCAGGGAAGCTAACGAACAGCAAATCAGTTATGAATCTTTTTTGTTTCATTTACTATCCGTAGAAGTCGCTGAAAGAGAGTTAAAAAAGAAAGAGTCCGCAAGGAAAAAAGCCCAGTTTCCAATCGAGAAAGACATTACCTCTTTCCGATTTGAAGAAGCTCCTTTTGTCCCCAAACGACGCTTTCTAGAAGTGGCCGATGGTCACTACATTAAAGAGAAACGAAACGTCTTATTTGTGGGCAATTCAGGTACGGGCAAAACACATTTATCTATCGCTCTTGGACATTTAGCCATTGAACAGGGATATCAAGTGCGTTACTATACAGCTGATTATCAAATGAACTCATGGAGGCACAGGATGAAAAGCGACTTCTGCAGATTGAGAAACAGTGGACTAATGCAGATCTTGTGATTATTGATGAACTTGGCTACATTCCCTATCATCCCCGTGCAGCAGAGTTGATGTTTCAGTTCTTTTCTATTCGTTATGAGCGAGGGAGTATGATTATCACCAGCAACAGGGAATTCAGTCGTTGGAACGAAGTCTTTCATGACGATCAAATGACCGCCGCCTTGTTAGATCGAATCACACACAAGGCACATTTATTCCCAATAAATAGGGACAGTTATCGTTTCAAAGAAACGTATTCGTCCTAACAAGAGGGTGGTCAACTTTTCGATGAGCGACATGGTCAACTTTTGGGTTGACGATTACATGGTTTCCATTATTATGGTTGAAGCTACTGTTAGAATTATGATTGTATTTGAAACCATCGACCTTTAATTCTTGTAAATCGACCTAGATGGTCGACTCATATTGCTCTGCTGTTATAGTTGACGGCAGCCGTTTACACGAATTGTCCGCAATTAGTAGCATTGTTGCATGTACCACCGCAATTTTGATTAGGAAGTTCCAGACTATTTAAACGACCAACACCCTTAATAGCTTTTGCTAAATTCGGATTATTAATTACAACTTTACCTGTTTCATCAATAGATATTTCTTTAGATGAGAATTCAACTCCAAACAGTTTTTGAGTCATGATTAATTCCTCCAGTGATCGGGGAGGTTTCTTCCGAAACAGAAACGAAACTGACTGAATACCTGAGAAAAACAGATCAAGTTCGAATCCAAAACGAGGAAAAGCACTGGGCACGAATTCAACGTGCACAGCAATTGGCAGCGGAAAGTTATTCCATTGCGGCGATTGCTAGAAAAATGAACCTTTCTCGTGTAACGATCTACAAAGACCTGAAGGTTACTCGGAAACCATGTCATAAACGAGAGTCGCGTTTTAATGATTATCGTTCGCTGATTCGCTCTCTGATCCAAAAACAGCAGACGGCGAAACAGATTGAAGCGGTCTGCCGTGAAAGGGGATATGACGGCTCGATTTCTACATTGAATACGATGATTGCCAGGGAACGAAGAAACAGCAAAAATAATGGGAACAAGCCGTTGTTTCTCCGTCAAAGGCTACTTCGCATAATATGGAACTTTCATGGTCCTCCCCATGAAGACTGCTTTAAGCACATTCATTCGAAATTATTATCGGCTTTTCCAGACATTCTGCTTTTGGATAAAATCGTTTCTTCTTTTCGTCAGCTTTTCTACTTTAAGGATCCACAATGCTTGATGGAATGGATCCACCAACATGAAAAAAGCAAATTTCCATTGATCTGCTCTTTCATTGAGGGACTGAAGAAAGACCTTCCGGCTGTTTCAAACAGTATTCAGGAACCCTGGAGCAATGGTGTGACCGAAGGACATGTGAACCGCTTAAAAACCATCAAGCGAATGATGTATGGCCGAGCAAAGTTTTCTCTTTTAAGAATTCGGGTCTTATCGGGATTATAAGTTATATTTAAAAAATAAAACCGATTGTTAGAAGAATAATGGTGAAGTTATCACCAAAAAAGCGTAAGAGCCAAATCGACTTGACGTCTACAAGCCACTCCATTTCCAGTAAAAACACCGTTTTGATATGTTTCGAAAGGTATTATAGGCTTGCTACCTCTCGAAACATCCTGATGTGTGTCGCCTTTTGAGCTAAATCATGCCTCTAGAAGCTCCATGTTAAGTAACCCTGTGTATATGCTAATTCCAAAAAAGTGTTCATCTCGTCTACAGACAGTTCTAAAGATCTCAAAAAATTACAAACACAATTTTTTCTTTTATCTTCTTCCTTTTCTCTTAGCTATACTTTCATAACGAATCTTAGTTACTTCCGATCTTAAGTAATCATCATTGAGGATTTTAAGAAACCGTCGAGAGTCTTTTTGAGAAAGGTTTATTTTTTGTTCTTGTTCATCTATTTCAATGCCTAGCTCATATTTTTCTATGGTCGTAGCCACCTCGTCAAAACCATATTTTTCGAAAACTCCATTTTTTATGATGGCTGCAAGTTTCCGTTTTTGCATCGAATCTGTTTCGATGTAAGTTTGTAGGGATTGATGATCGATGTAAGTAAATGTCTCTTTGAAAGTCTCCAAGGCTTCATCAACTTTTGCTTCATATTGATCTTCATAGCTGAATATCTTTTCAAAGTTATGATGCTGTGAAATATAGATCTCCTCGTTCCAAGCAAAACAATCTACACTTCCATCGATCTGAAATACATCATGTTCCACTTTTGAAAACTTTCCATCTTTAAAAAGAACAGCATCCTTAAATCCTTTTTTCAGTACCTTGCCTTTACTATATTTCCTAAACCAAACAAGTTTGTTGTCTTCAAATTCGATTTTAACAGCATATGCCCAAAGATTATTAAAGGTTTCAGTATTTGAAGTAAATACTTCAGCATTGTTATTTTTAATAGGAACCATTATTTTACTTGCGGTAGCGACGTCCCCTTGATTAATATACTGAACATACTCATTTGAAGAG
Source organism: Bacillus sp. REN10 (assembly GCF_016820555.1). Classification (GTDB taxonomy): domain Bacteria; phylum Bacillota; class Bacilli; order Bacillales; family Domibacillaceae; genus Bacillus_CE. Next base: position 132,797 of record NZ_JADHDW010000007.1, read on the forward strand.
TCGTCAATATCATAATATCGAAATTCTTTGTTCTGGCTCTTAATTTTAGTAAGGTTATTTCTAAAAATTTCATTTAATTCATCCGCTACTTCATTTAGTGTTTCAGCTGTTAAAACGTTATAGATGAATGCATTTTCGTCTTTTTTTCTTGTAATCATATACAAGTTTGTGATTGGATCAATATCGGGATCATTCAAAAGTTCAAGTAGATTATCTACATCAATTATTGCTGCCATTTTCATCACCTACATATACATTTTCATGGATTCGGTAAAGGTTAAGCTTTTTATCATGTTTGATCGTGAGCTTTGTTATTACTGTGTACCTATCATTGATCTCATATATTTTATAGCCTGCTATGATTAAAATTGGATTGATATAAAAGATATTCGAGTGGATGTATACAATAGCCAACACCATAATCAATATGGCAAAAGCTATTGTTTGATTAATTTTGTCAAAATTGAATGATAGAAAGGGAATTAAGTATGTAACAATATAATTCATGACATCACTGTTTTTATTAATGAAAGTATTGGGTTTTTCCTTGATGGGCTGAAACTCTTTAACTCTTTTTATCAATATAAATAATATAATATTCGGAAGAAAAAAAAGGATGAGCATGATAATTACCAACCAAAATTTATCTGGTGGAATGATATCTTGTAACCTATCAATATCATTTAATTTCATATTTAGTATGGCAATAATTAAAAACAAAGGAGAGTACGAGCTTAAAAAAAGGATTGTTTTTAACCAATTTCTCAATTACTATACCTCCCTTTCTGAATAATCTATCCTTTAATCATTTTGCATAATTTTTATAATTTAAAATTTATATTCCCATCTCAAAAAAGTGCTTTTCCCTATAGTTTAAGAGCATAAGTCAAACCTATGCTCTTATTTTTACGCCCCTTCAAAAACCTCACTATTACGGTTAATCATATCAATCACTTGTATAATCCCGCGTACGTCATCAATGTTATCTCTAAACAATTCCGTCACGCTTCCTAATGAGCGGAATGGGTCTTCTTGTAGCACTTTCTTTTCAAGTGTTCCATTTTTCACAACATAATCGACGATGTATTTGACAAACCGTAATTGATTGACATTCAGTTTTTCTTCGCTTAGAAATTCTGAAAATGCCTCATTTGCTGCTTGTTGATCTAATCCTACAGTTTGTCTTACAAATTTAGTAATTGGGGTGTCGCCAAATTCTTTTTTGTAATCATTTCGTGAACCAAGTTCTGTCCATAAAATATCTTCAAGTGTTTGTACGTCTTGTTGTGTTAATGGCTTGTTGTGACGTAGTTTATAAATGGCTGTTTGATCGTGATGCTCTTTTAAATATTGATTCACTTTCTTACGGTAATTTTGCAGATCATTTGATCCATAAAATGCAGCTTCCTCTTTACCGACAATTGTAAAGATATCAGTAAAATTCGTATAGTAATCTTTTTGGCTTTCTTTTTCTAAAAACTTAACAAGCTCGCGAATGGACTCCCGTACTTCTTCTAGTTCAAATATATTAGCTTCTTCCCAAAAAACATCAGATTGAACTTTGATTAATACATCTCGTTTAGCATTAATCTGTGGGATGGTGCTTAATTTAGCTAGTTCCTCTGCTGTTTTAACCACACTTTTAATCGGTTTCGTTGCATTTTTAGCTGTTAGTTTAGCCAGTTCAATCGAATACATAACGCTATCAAAACGCTTAGCCAGCTCATCATCCGCTATGGAAATAATCAACAGAGAAATGTGCTCTTTAATTTCATTTATATTCGTAACGCTTAGTGCTTGCCAATTAGAGCGATTTTTATATTTATGAACAAATTGCAAATGCATTCGCACTTGGAAATTCTCATCATTTAAACGATGGATCTCTTTATAGACATCATCAATTAATTCGGTTCGATGTTGAATGTAGGGTTCCTCTTGAAAATCAATAGCTTGAAGCTCTTTAATAATGTCTACTTTGAGATTAAAGATTCGTTCAGTTAGCCCTACCGAAACCGTTCCTTCAATTCCTTTCTGATTCTCACGGAAAAATTCGAAGTTTCTTAAATAGTCAAAGATTAAAAAATACTCTTTATCTTGACCTACTCCAAAAAGGTTTGGACATAGCCGTGTACCACGACCAATCATTTGCCAAAACTTTGATTTCGAACGAACTTTTTTAAAGAAAACTAGATTGACAACTTCAGGAATGTCTACTCCTGTATCCAGCATATCTACGGATACGGCAATCTGTGGATATTTATCTTTTGTTGAAAAATCATCAATGAGCGTTTGAACATAATCCACGCTGTAATCAATCTGCGCTGCAAATTTCCCATTATATTCGGGGTAGATATGATTAAAACGCTCCACAATCCGTTTCGCATGTTTCGCATTATTGGCAAAGATAATCGTTTTTCCTAGCTTATCTCCGCCTTCTACCTTGATCCCCTTTTCCATCAAATCATTTAATACTTGATCAATCGTATAATCATTAAACAACCATTGATTGACGGCTGAATGACTGATTTCTTCGCCCTCTCCATCATCAAATGTTTCTTCATATTGTTCTTTTTCTTCATCGGACAAATCATCATAGCGTAATCCATCGTCTAATATTTTTGAAGTGGATTCAATCGTACGGTATTCAACAAGATAGCCATCTTTTACAGCTTGTTCAAGTTCATACGCATAAGTAGGCGCACCTGTTTCTAACCCAAAGATATCATAAGTATTTTTATCCACTTCGTCTTTTGGCGTAGCGGTTAACCCCAATACAATCCCATCAAAATAATCGAAAATGGCACGATATTTTTTATAAATACTCCGGTGACTTTCATCAACAATGATTAAATCAAAATGTCCAACTGTAAATAACTTATTCCCATCTTGTCGTTTCGTATCATCAATCGCATTCATCATTGTCGGATATGTGGAAAATACCATTCGACTTAATTCTGGGCTATCCTTGTTATCTAATAAATTACATAACGTCATACTAGGTAAGAGGTTATTAAAATTCTTCTTCGCTTGTAAAACAAGAGCTGTTCGATCTGCTAAAAACAAGACATTCTTCACCCAATTATGCCTTACTAACACATCAACGAGAGATATAGCTGTTCTAGTCTTTCCACTGCCTGTTGCCATCACAAGAAGTGCTTTCCTTTGCTTCGCTTGGATCGTTTCGCAAACGGAAAGAATCGCTTCTTTTTGGTAATAACGATTAGATATTTCATCTTTGATTTCAATGTCTACTAACGGCCTTTGAATCATACGGCGATCAATCAATAGCTGAAGGTCTGCCTTTGTATAAAAACCAGCGACTTTTCGTTCTGGATAATTCATATCATCCCAAAGGCGAATATCAAAGCCATTTGTATAAAAGATGATAGGCCGCTGTCCATGCATTTTTTCAATACAATCTGCATAGAGTTTTGCTTGCTGCTTACCTTTACTCGCATCATACGTGGTTCTCTTTGCTTCAACTACTGCTATAGGCTTACCGTTATCTCCAAGTAACACATAATCAACAAAGCCAATCCCTTGATTATTTGGCATACCATACACTTGATATTCTTCAAGAACGTCTTTTCCAAACTCCCAACCTGCTAGCTTGAGCTCCAAGTCTATATAAATCTTTCTCGTATCAAACTCGGAAAGTTCGTCTACTTGGAAATCATATTGTTCCATATTCTCAATTCGCTTACTAGTCAATTCTTTCCGAAGCTGTTCATTTTCCCGCATTAAATCTTCCAGTTTGCGATCCTTAGAACTTAACTTCTCATATAACTCTTTGTATTCTTCTGGTCTTTTTCTAGGTTCTTCTCCAGTTAGCAGAACCTCTTCTTTAAATTCAGATTCTGAGTAATTTTCTGCATAACAATAGTCAATCCAATCGACGAATTGATGAAGATTATGTAATGCTAACACAGCTTCATCTCTTGTTATCGTTGAATTTGTATGTACCGCCACATTCCCTAGTTTAATGATATATTTCATTAAAGGAAAAAGATCTTCATCAATAATCGCCATAAATGTTCGTTCATGGATTAAACTCGAAAGATTATCTTGATACGGCAATTTCAGTTCGCTATCTGACGTATATAACCATTTCACAGCCAGCTCTAGCGCACGCCGAGTCAAAATCGCACAAGTTGCCGGACTTACTTGAAGGCTTTTCTCAGCCTCCAAGCAAGCATTAGAAAAATTACCAAATTGATCTTTATCCCGTAAAAACCCAAAATTCGTTAACATACGAAGCCCCCTAAATGAGTGTTCTAATTATGTTAATACTCTTAAGTTAATCGTTGAATAATTCCCCTTTGAATGCTCGTTGCATAAGGGAGTTGAAGTTGTTTTCAAGAATTAATAAACCCTTGTTCATTAAACCCTTTTGTTCTTCAATTTTCAAAATTGTTTTTGAAAATTGCTTTTGTAATTCTAATGGAGGTACAACTATACCCAACTTCATTAAATTTTTCTTTGAAATATTAGGCATGGACCCAGCACTTCCTTCAGCTAAAGATGATACTCTATATCTAAAACTATTATTATTTAGTAACCTCCAAAGATAGATTGGATGAATATATTCTTGATTAGATTTAAAAACCAGCCTAAAAATTGTATCCGGTAACATAAGATTTGTAGGTGTATTAAAAACATAAGCACAAGCACCTACTAATTCTTTGGTATTTTTCCTAGTAATGAGAATATCTCCATTTTTCACTTCATATTGTTCTTTGAATGGAGTATCAATAAAGAGCGATTTGTTTTCTTTATATCGATAAACTCCTTTTGTTACAGCACTTAATTTAAGTACCCCTTTTTCTCCTTTCATTGCAGGAAATGATTCGCTTTTTGGGCTCCATCCACTATCAATTTTCTCTAAAAATTCGCCTAATAGGTGAACATTCCATTTCATTTCGTTTTTTACTGGATCCCCAAACATCTCCAAAAATACACTTTGCGTGAGGTCGGATAATGCTGCAATTTGGGCTTTGCGTTTTTCAATAAGGGATTGAGCTTTTGATAATATTCCAACAATTTCTCTTTGTATTTTAATATCAAATAAAGGAATCTTAGCATCAGTTAAATTACTTAATTTAATATATTTAATTACTCCACCAATTGATTGTTCCCTTAATTTAATTAAGTATTTCTCCAAAAAATAATATAAATATCGCACATCTAAAATAGTTGAATCTTTAGACTCTACAATATACGTTCTTTGATATGCATCAAACTTCCCTTTATAATACTTGACATTTAAATCTCCGTTACCTGCTACTAATACGCACTCACAATCATATGAATATTGATCTATCTTTAAAGGTGTTTTGGAACAAGTGAAAAATGGATACTTTCCATTTTCACTACTTGCGTTAGCATCTAATTTGCCTGTTCTAATTTGAGTAAAATCGCCTAGTTTCACCATCTTCATTTCAAGATTTCCTCCAACTCGGAAATCCCCATCAAAATTTCATTTTCCAATTTCTTTATATTAGTGATAATAACCTCAGGCTTCTCATACTCCACTTCTTCATACTCAATCTCTTTATATTTATTAATCGACAAGTCATATCCATTTTCACGAATTTCATCTACTGGTACGAAGAAAGATTGTTCTGTGCGTTTTCTTTCTTTTTCATTAGCTAAATCATTAAATCTTGCCAAAATATCAGGGATATCGTTAGCATCCATCGGATTACGTTTGTCATCTAAAGAGTATCCGTCTGCTTTCATATCATAGAACCAAACGTTATCGGTACCGCCAGCACCTGTTTTCGTGAAGATCATAATAGCTGTTGAAACCCCTGCATATGGTTTAAATACTCCTGAAGGCATAGAAATAATCGCTTCTAATTTATGATTATCCACAATTTCTTGACGGATAGATTTATGAGCTTTTGAGCTTCCAAAAAGAACACCATCTGGAACAATCGATGCACAACGTCCACCTTTTTTAAGCATTCTTAGGAAAAGTGCTAAAAATAGAAGCTCAGTTTTCTTTGTTTTCGTTACTTTTAATAAATCATCTGAAACGGAATCATAATCCAATGATCCTTTAAATGGAGGATTGGCAAGGACTAATGTATATTGTTCGATATCTTTGTTTTGTTCGGATAAGCTATCACGGTATTCGATGTTAGGGTTATCTACTCCGTGAAGCATCATGTTCATGGCACCAATTCGCAGCATCGTTCCGTCCATTTCAAATCCATGGAACATTTTTTGATTAAAGTGTTCTTTTAAGCCTTGGATGAGGAACATATCACTTTGTTTTTCTTTTAAATATTCCCCAGCCGCAACGAGGAAACCTGCCGATCCCGCTGACGGATCTACGATAATATCCTCAGGAGTTGGTTTCATTAATCGAACAATCATATCAATAATATGGCGCGGCGTTCTAAATTGACCGTTCGTTCCTGCTGTGGATAGTTTTGATAATAAGTACTCGTAAAGGTCTCCAAGCGTGTCTTTCTTTCCATCCGAATGACTAGCTTGAATTAACCCATTTATTCCAGCAACGACTCTTGCTAGTAAAGAAGGGGTTGGTATGACAAAAATAGCGTCCCTCATAAACTTTGAGTAAATTGACTGCTTTCCACCCAAGTCTTTAATAAATGGGAAAACTTCCTCCGTTACTACTTTAAACATTTCATCTGGCCCCATGTTAGAGAAGATAGACCAGCGTAACTGTGGCTTATCTTTCGAAAAAATCCCTTCAAAATCTAAGCCTAATAATTCCGCATCCATTTCTTTTTTCTTCTCGTTATCATCCAAACCTTTTATATACAACAGGTAAGTAAACTGTTCAATGACCGTTAACGGATTGGTAATACCGCCTGTCCAGAATGTTTCCCACACCTTATCCACTTTATTTTTCAATTCACCTGTAATCATCTTGACACCTCTAAGTTCACTTCGTATTTGAGTCCATTATACTATATTTTTGAAATTAACCGTATTGAATATCATTTCCATGTTATTGTATATAGATTTACAAATAAATAATCCCTAGTAAATAACCGAATGATGGAACACACATTCAGCTATTTACTAGGGAAATTATCCACAAGCAGTATTTAACAAATTCATCACCATATTTCAGAGTTGATACAAAACCCATAAGCCTTTCGTACATTTTCAAACCTCTATTTTAATCATATGCCTTGAAAGTAAATAAGTTGAGGTGAATGCATATTTATAAGAAATATCTAGCCTGACTGATCGTGATGAGCCTTTTATTTGCAACTCTAGACTAATTGCTACTCTCTTTTTTATTTCTCCTAAACACCAACAATAAAAATATTACAAAATAACCACAATTAACCTAATTATTTTGCTACACTAAAAAGAAAGGAGTGATTTTATGAAATTGAAAAGTTTAAAAGTAAAAAATTTTAGAGGGTATAGAGATGAAACAGAGATAAACTTCGATAACCTTACAGCTTTTATTGGAAAAAATGATGCAGGAAAGTCTACTATCTTAGAAGCACTCGAAATATTTTTTAATAATAGCTTGGTTGTTTGTGAAAGAGAAGATTTAAGTACAGATTCAACTGATAACATAATGGAAATCACATGCACTTTCAATAACTTGCCTAAAAACATTACATTAGATAGTACTTCTACAACCACGTTAAAGAATGAATTTCTGCTTAATCTTGAAGGCAATTTAGAAATTAAAAAATGTTTTAAAGCTACTTCCGCTAAACCTAAACCTACTACATATATTGTTTGCAATCACCCAAACGCCAAAAATTGTCATAATTTATTAGAATTAAAGAATAAAGACTTAAAAGCACTAGCTAAATCATTAGATTTAGCTCCTAGTTCATATCAAGCAAATTCAAATCCAAGTATTCGAGCTGCCATATGGAATAGTTTAGAGAATCTTGAACTACAATTAACTAATTTGCAAGTTGATAAAGAAGACTCCAAAAAGATATACGAATCACTAGAAAAATTTCTGCCTATATATGCATTATTTCAATCAGATCGTCCAAGTAAAGATGATGATAAAGAAGTTACAGATCCAATGAAGTTAGCAGTACAACAAGCTTTAGCCGAACTAAATACTGAAATTGAAAAAATAAAAGAAGACGTTAAACTAAAAGCTGTTAGAACTGCTGAAAGAACCTTAGAAAAACTTAAAGAAATGGATAGTGAATTAGCTTCCACACTTATCCCAGAATTCAAATCTGAACCTAAATTCGATTCACTTTTTAAACTTACAATCAATTCGGATGATAATATTCCAATAAATAAACGTGGTAGTGGTGTAAGAAGACTTATATTACTTAATTTCTTTAGAGCAGAGGTTGAACGTAAATTACAAGAAGGTACATCTCAAAATGTCATTTATGCATTTGAAGAACCTGAAACATCACAACATCCTAGACATCAAGAAATGCTTATTCAAGCTTTTATGGAATTAGCATATAACACTAATTCACAAATCATTTTAACTACGCATACCCCTGCTCTTGGTAGTCTTCTACCATTGGAAAGTTTAAGATTTATAACCAAGGAAAGTGGGAAAAGAATGATTAAACAAGGAGAAGATAGTGTATTTGAAGAAATAGCTAATACATTAGGTATTTTACCTGATCCGCTCACTCAAAATACCAAAGCCTTATTACTATTAGAAGGTCAAGGAGACGTAGTCTTTATTAGACACTTATGTGAAAAACTAAAAGAAGGAGGAACGATTCCATATACTTTGCAGGACGCTGGATTTGCATTGGTTCCAACGGGTGGCTGTGATAATTTAAAGGCATGGTCGACTTTAAAGTTAGCTGAACAATTTAATATTCCTTGGTGTGTACTCTTAGATTCTGATATAGGAATGAATGAATCTAGAAAAAATCTTGAAACTAAAGAAAAATTAGAAAAACAAGGAATTAAAATTTATTTGACACGCAAACGTGAACCAGAAAACTATATACATTCAGATTGTTTTTCCGAATATGGGCTAAGTCTTACCTTTACGGATACTGAAGATGCAAAAGTAACCATAAATAAACATACTCGAATTAGCAAAACAAAAGCTTTAGAAACTTTTTGGCCATTAATGTCCCATGAAAATATCAGAGAATCTGAACGCTACACATTAGAAACTGGTGAAGAGGGCTTTGAATTTTCCGAAATGATTTTAGATTTCCTTACATTAGTAGACAACAAAGTTACTAGTCCAGCATAAGACTTTAATATTTCAAATTGTGGATAAAAACAGTGCTATTCTCACTTATTGAAATACAGAAAAAAAGCCTTGAAAAGCCAAGGCTTTTTCCATTTTCATCAACATTTTATTTCAACGTTACACTCTCAATTTTAAAACCGCAACATTTTCTACGTGTGTTAAGTTGACAGTAAATACAGGAGCGGCATTAGTTCAAAATATAGTTTTCTCACACTTTTTTCTTTAGTTGTTTTGACCAAACACCCCATTCATGACCAAGAGTGTTACTTAAAACAGTCTCTACCTTACTAAACCATTGTAAGATTTCTATTTGAGAGAATGAATTTTTATATTCATCAAGTACCTCTTTAATGAATGATATAGAGGGGTGGCCTTCCCCTAAGTATGCCAAGCATTCCAAAAATACACTTTGCCTAACAGTCATCGCTTTTTGAATAAGTTTCTCGCTAGAAAGGCTCAAATTAGCCTCTTCATCCCTTATATCCTCAAGGATGTCTCTTAAGTTTCCAGTCTGATAATAGTATTCGTAAGTAGAAGGTACTTCAGGTAGCTCTATTGGTTTATTTGGTTCAAAGTAAAAAACAGGGTAATCACTTTTTTGCTCATCTTCTACCAACTTTTTAATATCTACCTTTTCAGTAACCTCTCTAAGTTCCCTTAGGAACCTTAATGGTGCTCTGCTCCAGAGCCAATCAGCTTCAGGTATTGAGAGTTTTCTAAACTGAATATCCAAATCCCTGTCCCAACTTCTAAAGTAAGACTCATGGTAATGCGTGCTATGTTGCCATTCTCCTTCATAATTACAATAGGATATTACCACTGCCCAAGAGTCGTAGCTACTATAAGTTATATCTGTGAATAATAGGAAACCACGTGGTAGTAACCAAACCACTCTTTCTTCATCACTGTCGCTAATAATAATTTTATTTGACTTTATAGATACAGTATTTGATGTTCCTTCTGGCTGGTCCACATGTTGAATTTGCTCCTGCTTTACGTCAGAACCTCTTATCCAACCTCTGAATTTGTACTCAGTATCATCTTTCTTAACAAATTCTTGTAATGAAAAGGAAACCTCCGAAGTTATTTCACTAATGTTCTCAACAAATCTTACTATATTCGAAAGTACTAATTTTTTAAATCCTTCGTACTTTTCAATCTGTGGTTCTTTAACTTCTCGCTCATATAATTCAAGTGAAATATTTGAACTTTTTTTATTAACTAAATATTGGTCGTTTAACACTATTGCAAAAACAGGTATCCCATGTTTTAAAGCAAATTCATATTCCAATTGTGTATAACTTTTTCCGCTATCAGGTTCAATAGAACCATACTTACCGCCAAGAATTAACATAAGTAGATCGGATTCTTTAATCCATTCTTCTATAACCTGCCATTGTTTTTTATTAGCAGCAGTAAATAATTCCATACCTGCAGGGATATGTCCAGCTCTCAAAATCCCTTCAACAGCCTTTTGTCTCTCTTCCTTTAAATCTAGATATGTAGACGATACAAAAACTTGAAGTTTTTTCAAATTATATTTCCCCCCTATAATTTCAAATGTGTCATTCTAACTCTATTATTACAGAAAGGTGTTATAAATAGAATAATCTGTTAACGTAAGTTGTCCTTTTTCTGAAAAAAGTAAGTCGTTAGATATTTAAAACGTTTTGTAACCCCATCCAGTGCCGATTGATTGAGCTTTATCAGTAAAAGTCTATGTATCTGTCATTCGCTTCGCATAAAAACTTCTTAAATTACATTTCTTCAAAATTTAATTCACAAGCAGGCATACATTGTTTGTGAATTATATCCAGCTAAAAATGATTCTTTTTACCTATAAGAATATTTCATTTTAGTAATCATGATATCAATGACAAAAAATATTTAGCCAGAAAGGAGGCCCCTCAGTGGAGAATAAAACTAAAAGCATCGATCATTTATCTGAAAGATTCCTTAAACATTGTGAAAATGTCGGAATTTCTAAAACTGTAATACTTTTGTTTATCCACATGCAGGAACAGAAAGATGAACAAAATTATAAAAGAATTGAATATTTCAGGCTGTGAAACAAGAAGAATAATCAAACCACGGAAAAAGAAAGATAAGCAAGATGTTGAAAACATTCAATTATCAATGGATATGGAAGTAAGTTTGAAAACAAAGCAGTCTCGCTAAAATGTATAAATAGTTTCCCTCCAGTCAAAACTTAGACCAATTCTTTTTTTCTGGAGGGATAAACATGAGTGAGCAATGTAGAGTAGTCAAAGTAACTTACTCTGAAGAACTACAATCAGAGGCTGAATTATGGCTAAAGCGTTATGTTGAGAAAATGCTTCTAGATCATATTTCTAAAAATGACTTAAAGCTTAGAGCATTATTGATTAGCGAAAAAATACTAAATGAGAGGACTTTAAAATGAAAAAAGAAAGATTAATTGTAATCTATAGTCGCGTGAGTTCTTCTGCACAAAGTCTAGAATTACAAGAATCGGCAGCTAAAAGATATTTAGAATCTAGAAAGTTAAGCGAAAATGACCAATCTCTAATTTATTTAAATGATCATGATGTATCGGCTACGAAACTCCCAATGACAAAAAGATCTCGACTAATGGAGTTAATCAATTTAATCAAAGCTGACAAAGTCAAAAAAGTTATTGTTTATAAACGTGATCGTCTTGCTAGAAATTTTTATGAATTTGTAGATATCACCAAGATATTTATTAAACACAAGATTGAAGTAGTATATACCGCTAGCAACGAGCCAAACTTTAGTAGAAAGTTAGCTCTAGAGGCTTTTTATGGAATGTTCAGTCAAGTTGAAGGGGAAAACATTAGGACTCGCACAGCTGATGCTAGGAAACAATTTCCCTCTAGAATTTATGGATATAACCGAATCAAAGATCAAAATCAAGTCAAATTTGTTGTTGATCAAAAGAAAAAGGATCACATTGAAAAATTATTTACTGATTTTAGCAAAGCTGAAAACGAAGAAGAGTTTTTTGAATTACTGATACAAAATAAAAAGATCATAAAGAGTCCAGAAAAAATTCTTAAACTATTATCAAATTGTTTTTACTCGGGACATTTTGAAATGAAAAATGATTACCAAGCACTGCCACATGTTGAACCAGTCATTGATTTAAAGTTATTTCTTGCCGTCAAAAACAGATTAGATACTTTTATTAATAACTACCACAATAAAGTTCATGAACTAGATAAGAAGTGTTTTGTTACCCCTCTGTGTAGTTATTGCGGACAAAAAATGAAACGCAAGCAACAAGACTTTTTAGACATAGGCTACTTCGTTTGCAATTCAGACCATAAAAGACTCTTTATTAATATCGAAGAATTAAATGAGTTGGTTAACCAAACCATAATGGAAAATGTAAGGTCGGTTATTCCTAATATTACAAAGAGATTGATTTCCGAAGGCATAAGGAAGGAAAATAAAAGAATTGTTCAAACTCAAAAAGAGATCTCGGAAAAATATTTAGATAAATCCTTGATGCTCTGCACAATGAATTGGAAAGACAAACCCTTCCTCCAAACTAATATAAATGAAATATTGGTTTTAAAGAAAAAATATCAGCAACTAAGTACGGATCTATCAAATTTAGCAACCTTAGAATACGAGGTCAAAGACCTTTATCGTATTACATCTCAATTAGATATTACCTTCTCTGAACAAGATTTTGTTAGATTGACTGAATTACTAGTAGATAAAATAACCGTGCACGACACACACGTTAGCATTGAACTTTTTCTTTCAAAGTTCATGAAAGGAATGGAAGTTATATGAACAAAAGTAAAGGTATTGGTTACCTACGCTACTCGGATAAAAGACAAGATGGTAACCACTCTTTAGAGATACAAAAGAACCAAATCCAACTGTTAGCAGAAAAAGAAAACATAGAAATCATTAAATGGCGCGAAGACAAAGCCACGAGTGCTTTTCATGGTAATGCCGGCAAACGGAAAGGTTTACAAAAAGTTTTTGAAGATATCGAAGCGGGGGCTGAAGCCATTTGTTTCTACGAGGAATCGAGAATAACAAGAAGCATCACTGATTTTTATAACGATGTTTATCTTCCTATCAAAGCAAAGTATCCAAACACCCAATTTTTTAATACACAATACAAAGGTGAATGGAACCCTAACAACCCTATTACCCAAGCAAAGCTTGTATTTGCTGCTGAGGAGTCTGAAATAAAGTCTACACGCGCCAAAGATGCACAAAAAATCTTACTAAATAGCAACCATCCAAAACGTCCTGGATCCCGTACACCTGCAGGTTACGACATGGAAGATGGTATTTTGCATCCAAATGAAGACGCTATAATTATAGAGCTAATTTTCTACTTGGCAAGCTGGGGACATTCACATAGAATAATTGCGAATTATTTAAACAAATGTGAAATTAAAACTGAGAAAATTAAGTATTGGAATAGTAGCACGATTAGTTATATTCTTAACAACAAAGCTTACTCTGGCCATTTAGCTTGGAATGTTAGAACAAGCTATGAAATCAGTAAACCTAAATTAGATGAAAACATTGAATTATTTAAACATATTCACGAATCAATTGTTAATCCAGCACTTATTTATCTAGTTCATCAAGTTAATGATTTAAAAAATAAGTTTGGAAAAATGGACACACCTTATTTTCTTAGAGGAATAATCACATGTAAAAAGTGTCAATTTCAGTTAGTAGCTAAAGACAACTCTCCAAAGATGAAGAAAGGAAAATACTTGATTTACAGATGTAATAAATGTAAGAAGTCAATCTCAACCTTACCTGTTCATCATTCAGTTTTAAACGATCTACAAAAAAAATGGAACACCCAACTTCTAAATTTTGTTGAAACGGCTAAAGTTCAACTAAAAAAGTGGATAATAACATTAAATAAAGCAAAAAAGAAATTAAGTAGCCAGCTAGAAAAAACTATCTACAATGAAAAATTCCTTACTACTGAAATAGCTCAAATTGATCATTTAGCTGATATCTTTAACGATACAAAGCATTATTTACAAACAGAATTTTCTTACTTAGCTAATACAATCGATAAAATTGAGAAGTTACTCGGGGACGATTATCTCTTTCTGCTATTTAAAGACTTACAATACAAAAGCTTTCAATCGTTCTCAAATACGGAATTAAGAACATTTATACTTATGTTTTTTGATGAAATAACTGTTGATTTTGAGAAAAATGACAATCTCGAAATCAGCTATAGGCTCTCTCCATTTATTTCGCTAGAGAATACAACTGGTTATATAATCGAAAAATTTTTAAATCATGACGATGCGACTGGTTAGAAAACCGACATTAGCTTTCCTAAAACTAATGTGAAGTGAGCAGTCCTCTCAAAATCCCTTGTTTTAAAGGGATTTTGAAGGTTTTTCTTCGGTTATCTGACCATCGAAGGATACCTCGATGATCGTAAAACCGAATGCCTTATCTACCTTTATGGTCAAAAAACCGAAAATCTATACCTAATATATTGCTGATTTTTTATAAAAGCTTTGACATACAAAATTACCAAATAAATCGTAACCACATAAGCGAATCCCGCAGGTTACTTAGTCATTTTTCGTTGAAATGGCTTTGTACACTTGTGGGGTTTTTTATATTCAAAAACAAACTGAAAGGATAACTTATAATGAACCGCTCAACTTTAAATAAACCAAAAAAAGTAGAACGAATTTTCGCTGAGCCTAAACTGGCTTTTCATGAAGTATTCGATTCTCTTATCAATCATAAAATCGAGGAACTTGTCAATAATGCTAACAAGGTGAACACTGCTACATCTCAAATTAACAAAAAGGAGTCCGATGTTTCATGAGATGTGCAGTCTATATTCGAGTTTCAACAGATAAAGAAGAACAAAAGGCTTCATTAAAGTACCAGCAAGATTTGTTTTACAGATATATCGAGGAAAATGGCTGGGACATCTATGAGTTTTATGTAGATGTCCAAACGGGCACAACAGCTAAAAGGAAGAACTTGCAAAAAATGATCGAAGACGCACAAAATAAGAAATTTGATATCATGTTAGCTAAAGAACTCTCTCGTTTAGCTAGAAATGGTGAGTTGTCTTATAAAATCAAAAACTTGTGTGAAAATCAAGGGATCCATATTATCACTTTAGATAACGCCATTAACACGTTAACAGGCAATACGAATATGTTTGGACTTTACGCCTGGATGTATGAACAGGAATCACAAAATACAAGCAATCGTGTAAAAGAGACGTTAAAAACTCGCGCTAAGAAAGGACTATTTAAAGGTTCTAATCCTCCATATGGCTATACAGCGAAGGATGGGAAGCTTTTTGTTAGAGACGATAATACCCCTGAGATTGTCAAAAGAATTTACAATGAATACTTGTCTGGCAGTGGTCGAGGTAGTATTGCTAAACGTTTGTACAATGAAGGAGTACCCACTCCCGCTGAAATTGCTGGGAAAAGAAATGCAGGAGACAAATGGAGCGATAATACTATCAAGTTAATCCTTACTAACCCTCATTATGTAGGTAATTTAGTGCAAGGTCGAACGACAACTGTCAGTGTGACAAGCAAGAAACGTAAACAACTCCCAAAGGAAGAGCAATTTATTATAAAGAATACCCATGAAGCGATTATCTCTAAAGATATGTTTGATGCTGTTCAAAATCAAATGAAAGTCAGAACAAAATTCATTACAGCACCTAAGTTACACTTGTTTACCAATGTTCTTTACTGTGCGGATTGCGGTACAGGTATGTGGTATCGAAGCAATAGGAAGGGGTATATATGTGGAAATTACGCTCGACATGGTAAAAAAGCTTGTAGCAACCATGTCATAAAAGAAGAACTTCTTAAGGAAACCATTTTATCCGATATCAAAACGTTAGTGCAGCAAATTGATAAAGAACAATATATGAAACAGCTTGAGGTCCGATCGAACAAGTCAAAGGAAAGCCTGAACAAACAAATGGATAAAATAAAAAAACAGATCGATGTACTGAAAACACGCAAAAGAAAGTACATCAATCTGTTAGCTGATGGAGAAATCACCCATGAAGATTATCGAGAGAGTGCTAAAAGTAACAACATTGAATTAACTGAACTTGTTGAGAAAAAGAATGAACTCTTGTCCTTACTAGCAAATGAGCAAGTGATTGACAATATTGAACAGCTAAAACAAGAGCTTCTTCAATTTCTGAACTTTGATGAGTTAACAGCTGAAATCTTACATCGCTTAATTAATCGAATTGAAGTGAAGGAGGATGGTACACCTCGAATTCACTATCGATTCTCCGCACCAACATTTGAATAGAAGCAGAAACCCTTAGCGGTTGCCTGCTTCTTCTTTTAAAACCATCTGCGAGACGCACTCAACGTGCGTCGTCATCGGAAACATATCCACCGGCTGCACTTCCACCGTCTTATACCCACCATCTTCTAACACTCTTAAATCCCGCGCCAATGTCGCTGGGTTACATGAAACATAAACGACTTTCTTCGGCTTCATATCGATGATGGTTTGTAATAAGGCTTCATCGCAGCCTTTTCTCGGCGGGTCGACGACGAGGACGTCGGCGGTGATGCCTTGTTTGTACCAGTTTGGGATGACGGTTTCGGCTTCTCCGACGGCGAATTCGACGTTGGTGATACCGTTTAGTGCGGCGTTGCGGTTGGCGTCTTCGATGGCTTCAGGAACAATTTCTACGCCGTATACTTTCTTCGCTTTTTGCGCCAAAAATAAGGAGATCGTGCCAATGCCGCAGTAGGCGTCGATGACTTGTTCTTCTCCTGTTAAGTTGGCGTATTCTAGCGCTTTGTCGTAAAGTACTTTCGTTTGTTCTGGGTTGACTTGGTAAAAAGATCGTGC
The DNA here is from genome assembly GCF_016820555.1 of Bacillus sp. REN10. Classification (GTDB taxonomy): domain Bacteria; phylum Bacillota; class Bacilli; order Bacillales; family Domibacillaceae; genus Bacillus_CE. The sequence continues at coordinate 149,874 of NZ_JADHDW010000007.1, forward strand.
GGAGATGGCGAATTTAATGTCGCCGATGTAGTCGTAAATGACTTCGTTGCCCCAGAGCACTTTTGTTGTGTCGCCAAGGATGACGTTTGTTTTTTTCGAGTTAATGCTTTGGATGATCGAGGTGACACCGTCGATTTGTTCGGTGATTTCTTCGATGATCGCACTTTTATTTGGGAAGTCTTCTGTGCGTGTAACTAACACGACCATCACTTCTCCGGTGATTTTGCCGTAGCGGGCCATGATGTGACGAAGGGTGCCTTTATGCTTTGTTTCGTCGTAGGCTTTGATGCCGTGGCGGTCACAAATGGTTTTTACTTTTTGAATGACTTCATCGCTTTTTTCGTGCTGGATGAGGCATTGTTCCATGTTGATGATGGAATGGCTTCGTTTTTGGTAAAACCCTGCGACTAAGCCGCCGTTTTCTTCACCGACTGGCACTTGGGCTTTATTGCGGTAGCGCCACGGATCGTTTGCGCCAATTACGGGGTGAATCGTTACGTCTTCTAGTTTGCCAATTCGCTCCATCACATCGCGGACTTGTTTTTCTTTTGCTTTCAGTTGACCTTCATAGGATAAGTGCTGAAGCTGACAGCCGCCGCATTGTGAGTAGATCGGACAATTCGGTTCTTGTCTGAATGGGCTTGTTTCTTTTAATTCGATTAAGCGACCAAAGCCGTAGCCTTTATTGAGTTTCGTTGCTTGAATGCTTCCTTTTTCGCCTGGCAGTGCACCTGCCACAAATAGTGGATAACCTTCAATTTTCGCAACGGCTTGACCGTCATGAGTTAAATCTTCAAATACGACATCAATGATTTCGTTTTTTTGCACAGGGGCTTGAATTTTTGCCACGATTCTAACCTGCCTTTAATTTATTTAATACATCTCTTCATTATATCACGACTTTTCTATCGACAAAATGAGTGATCTTTTGACAGAAATAAAGTGAAACTTCAATCAGTGGGGGTTTTCTTCATCCCCCACTGATTGTTAGTTGAACGGATGGGGCGTTTACGGGCTGTTGATCCCCCGCCTACACGTCTGCGCTTCTTCCGCCATGTTGAGGTGGGGGTCTTACAGCCCGTTAATGCGGGATAAATACACAAAATATTTACAGAAACGTAACAAAACTTTAAGACTATTCCCTTCTTCTTAAACCAAATGATGGTAAGATAAGGGTGTAGGATAAATTACATAGCTGGAGGGTTTTTTTATGAAAAGTGCACGTTGGTATAAAGCAAAGGATATTCGTGTTGAGAACGTGGAAGAACCTCAAATTGCAACAGGTAAAGTGAAAATTAAAGTAGAGTGGGCAGGTATTTGCGGAAGTGATCTGCACGAATATGCAGCGGGTCCGATTTTCATTCCAGTAGATGCTCCTCATCCGATTAGTAAAGATATCGCACCTATTATTATGGGTCATGAATTTTCTGGTACGGTCGTTGAAATTGGCGAAGGGGTAACAAAAGTCCAAGTAGGCGACCCAGTCGTTGTAGAACCAATTCTTGCTTGCGGTGAGTGTGATGCTTGTAAAAAAGGGAAATACAATCTTTGTGATGGATTAGGCTTCCACGGTTTATCAGGCGGAGGCGGCGGTTTCGCTGAATATACGATGGTGGATGAGCATATGGTACATAAAATGCCAGAAGGTCTGTCTTTTGAGCAAGGTGCGCTTGTTGAGCCAGCAGCGGTTGCGCTTCATTCTGTTCGCTTAAGCAAGTTAAAAGCAGGAGATAAAGCAGCAGTATTTGGTACAGGTCCGATTGGCCTTTTAGTCATTGAAGCGTTAAAAGCAGCCGGAGCTTCTGAAATTTATGCGGTAGAACTTTCACCAGAACGGATCGCTAAAGCAGAAGAGCTTGGAGCTATCGTTGTGAATCCTGCAGAAGTAGATGCAGTGGCGAAATTGAAAGAGCTATCTAACGGTGGAGTTGATGTGGCATTTGAAGTCACTGGTGTACCAGTTGTTCTTCAACAAGCAATTGATTGCACAAACTTCGAAGGTGAAACAATCATCGTCAGCATTTGGGAAACTGGCGCAGAGATCTTACCTAATAATATTGTCCTAAAAGAAAAAACAGTGAAAGGGATCATCGCTTACCGTGACATCTTCCCTGCTGTGATGGAGCTTATGAAACAAGGCTACTTCCAAGCAGAAACACTGGTCACAAAGCGCATTCAACTAGATGATATCGTGACAGAAGGCTTTGATGCCCTTCTTCAAGAAAAAAATCAAGTGAAAATTTTGGTAAAACCAGAATAATAGTAAACAAGCGGCAGGAGTAGCTCCTACCGCTTTTCTTTAAACCTTTTCCACATGGATCAATGCCGGACGATGATCGGCACTGCCTGCTGTATAAGTCAATAATACTTGCTGGTTTTCCTCAGATTGATAGCTATAAGACGATCCGTAAGAAACTTCGAATGCTTGATGCATGCCATCGATCAACACTTCGATGGACGTATTATCAATCGCCCCAACAATCATCCCTTGACTGCTCTTCACATGATCAGCAGGGATCTGCAAGTTCTCGCCAATGACAGCGATTGGATACTTCAGATCATTTAACTTCATTAACTCGCTTACTTCTGTATTAAATCGCTCCGCAAGAGCATACAGTGTATCTCCTGCTTTTATTTGATAGACAACTGTTGATGGTTGAGCTGAAGTCGCTTTTTCTGCTGAAATATTATATTTTTTTGCTAAAACGGATAAAGAATCATCATTTGTGCCGATAATAATAGTAGAGGAAGCCATTTTTGGCTTTTTGCTTATCTTTTGGCCGGGTATTTTGCCTGGCTCTTTTTTATTTTTATTTGTATGAATAATGAGCTTTTGACCGATTGCTAGCGCATCGGATGTTAGTTTGTTATCTTTTTTGATTTGTTCAATCGTTGTACCGTATTGGTTGGCGATTTTCCACAGACTATCCCCAGATTGGACGATATGCGTCACTTTCGAACTCGAACTCACTGGCGGCTTTGGTTTTTCCACTGGTTTCGGA
>NZ_JADHDW010000008.1 GCF_016820555.1 Bacillus sp. REN10
AGCCCAGTAGAATACCGAACTCAAGTCTTGGAAGCTGCCTAAAATTATTTGTCTAACTTTATTGGGTCAGATCAATTCAGTGGGTTTTTGCTTTAGTTACCTGGTATCAATGGATAATGATCACCCCAGTGAGAATCGATGAAGTTGTGGATTTAAAATAAAGTCGTACTGTTTATAAAAAACGTACCGTTTTAAGTAAAGTTATACCGTTTATAAAAGAGTTGTACCGTTTCATTCCTTTTCAATTGAAGAATTCTAAGTGATTTTTAATTATCAGTCTTGAAAGAGAGGGCTTGCATAATATATCAAAAGTTTTTATGCTATTTAGGCCGCATTCTTCTAGTAAGAACGCGGCCTAAATATAGTTATTTTTTGCTATAGGTGTGTTAAACCACGACCTCAAAGATTATTTCGTTATTTTTATTTGGCTGTCATTTTAAGGTATTTTTATAAAAAATTAAATATCTTTAATAGGAGAGCGGCAAGTGCCTACTTTTATACCTAAAGAATTATAATGGTTTTTTATGTTTATAATTGTCTGATGACGTGTAACTTCATTAATCAAATGATTTATTTTCTTAAGGTCAATTGGCTTATTCATTAACAGGTCATTAAAGGTTTGCTTGATTTCTTTTGGATAAACATTTCCTACCATACTGGAAAGCCCATTACATCCCTGAACTACCTTTTCTGTGAAGTTTACATCTCCGCCAGCAAACATAATGAAATCCTTAGGTAAACTTGTATTATTATGTCGTTTAACATCGCTCTCTTCTTTAATTCCCACAAGATTAGAGTGCTTTTGGCCAATAAGAGTATTAAGTGATTCGGCACTCAGTTCAAATCCTGTTCGAAAAGGATTGTTATAAAGTACAACATTTTTAGTTGTATGGCTCAACAACTCATTAATATAGAAAATCGCTTGTTGTTGTGTCGGTTGGATATAGGGCGGGAACTGAATTAGAATTGCATCAAAAACAGAATCATTAAGCTTCTTGATAAGTTTTATTGCATCCTTGGTTCTTGTAGCTGATACCCCAAACATAAGTTCAACATTTTTAAAGTTTTGCTGGTTAAAATAATCAATGATTTGCATTCTCTCTTCGATACTCATTGAATTTTGTTCACCTGTAGTAGCAGACACAAGTAATGACTCTATTCCGTTATCTGTTAAGTATTCAACGATTGGATTAAAGCTTTCAAAATATATACTTTCATCATCATGAAAGGGAGTTGGAATAGCAACATTAAAATTTTTCATTAATTCTATCCTCCAGTATTTATTAAAAAAACTAAGTAACATAGAAGGTCAAACATTCAATTCTTAGAAACAATATCTTAAAAGTATAATGAAAATAAAGTTTCAAATGTTAGATCACGTTTCAACGATTAAATTGTTTTCGGCTTATTTTGTGTGAAATTTGTATGCGTACTTAATCATGACAATTATCAGCTAATACTTCTTATGATTTCTTTGTCTGTGTTTCTGGTCTTACTATGTGTCGAGGTGCGGTCCCCACTGGTTCTTCTAAAAACCATGTACCCATTGAAGTAAGAACCGGAACATCCTGGAAAGTAAAAAGAATAGCATCCTCTGTTTCTGAGGTGTTGCAATGTTCATGGGAAGACCAAGGTGGAGCTAGGAATAGATCCCCTTTTTCCCATTCAATCTTCTCGCCATCCACAATACTAAAACCTTTCCCCTGAAATACTAAATTTAGGGCTACGTTAGTATGACGATGTGGCTTATTATGCTCACCAGGTTTGAAAACTTGGACTACTACGTTCATCGTTGATGAAGTGCCATACGCATCTCCCGTATCCTTATGAATGAGCGATAATGTTCCACGTCCAGCTTCAAGAAAATCCTCTGATACAGATTTATTAAGCAAAGGATAAATGTCTTTCCACTTCCAAGAACATGCTCGAATCGCAGGCTTCCTGCTCTTTTTCAAAAACTCCCTGTAGCTGATAATACCAGTTCTTTCATTACCCATTTTGTTAACCTCCTCAAGTTTTTAATCTGTTCTTACTTAGAACACTTTTGCTAAAACATAAAAGAATCAATCAAACCTTACAATTCTAATTGATTTTCCAACCTTAAATTAAATATTTTGATAAGTTGGACTTTTATGTTATGAATAGTTTAAGATAGCACGATTGATAGTTCAATTCAATTATTCATATAATAACAATAGGATTGTCCTATGACTGTAACTCATATAGCTATAAATTGTTTTACAGGGTTTATATAAACAATATTCTCAGGATTTCACACATCATTAGTCTATTAACTACTACTTTTTAAATCAGGAGGCCTTAGAATGGAATTAAGACAACTTGAATATTTTTATGCAGTATGCCAAGAGCTTCACTTTACAAGAGCCGCGGAAAAGGTTGGTATTTCTCAGCCTTCTCTAAGCCAACAAATCAGGTTATTAGAACATGAAATAGGAACACCTTTGTTTGACCGAATCGGTAAAAAGACGGACCTTACCGAGTCAGGAAAGTTGCTTTTAAAGTATACTCGCAATATTTTTTCAGAACTAGAACAAGCAAGAACTTCAATAAATGAATTGAATGGACTTCAAAGAGGAACAATTTCCATTGGGACCGTTTTAACAGTTGAAAATTACCTCATTCCGCCTGCCCTACTTGATTTTCACCGTCTATACCCTGCTATTAAGATATCTGTGTTTGGGCTGCGTACTGGGGATATCAAAAAACATTTATTGGATAATAAGTTGGATTTTGGGATAGTTTTTTTACCTATGAAAGGGGAAGAATTAGAAACAATTCCTTTATATACAGAGGAAATGGCCTTTGCAGTACCCATTGGACACCCGTTAGAAAAACAGGATATATTGGGTTTAGAAGCGTTGCAGACAACACCTTCCATCTTACTTCCCGAAAATTATTTTATAAGACAGCTTATTAATAAAGCCTGTAAGGACTTAGGTTTTTTTCCTGAACCAGTCTTTGAGATTACAACCATGGAATCTTTAATTAATATGGTTATAGAAGGAGTGGGGATAACTATATTACCTAAACCTTACTTAGAATACCTTAATCACACTGATTTAAAAATTATCCCAATCTCAAATTCTAATCTTTCTCGGGAAATAGGGATCGTCTATAGAAAAGATAAATACCTGTCTGCTGCTACACATATTTTTATTAATAATCTAAAAGACATTTCGCTTCATTTAAATTATAGGACTACTGAAAGCTTCGATTAAAAGTTTCACCTTTCTCCGTTAAAATTATGAGGAACAGATGATAAGGCTTTGGCGAAGATATATTGAACAAAACGGAAAAAATCCCGCTGAAGAAACATGAATTCAGTGGGATTTTCGCTTGTGAAGTAACTAAAAATAAAATTTCTATATTAATTAGTTAATTTTAATACCTTTAATTCTGAAATTTATGGGCTCCGCATTCAACTTTTCATCTAGTAGTTTTTCTACAGAGTCATAATTTTCAAATCCATCATAAATCATTAATTTTGAACTACCTGTTCCTACGCCAAATACTCTAACAATCCGAAAGTCTTTTCTGCCAATTAGACTTCTTAATTCATTTATACTCATAAAAAAATCTTGGTTTGTATCTGTTGATTTAGTCCCTTTTACCTCAATATAAATTTCTTCTCCTGATTCTAAATCAAAAGCTTTTATATCATATCCGAGTCCATGACCTTTTTCTTTAGAAACTTGAACTACATTTTTTGCTTTTTCTTCTCCAAACTTTTGATTTATATGGTATTTAAAATACTCTAAAACTTCAATTTCTGCTAAATCTCCTATATCCTGTTGTTCTTTTAACTTTTTCTTTAACTTGTTATCTGAAGTAACTTGTTGATTTCCTTCTCTTTTCTTAATTTCATTTTGAAGTGTATTTACAGGATCAACTAAAGCCATTTTGGAAACTTCAGTTTTTTTCCATTTATTTTTCTTAATTTCTTTTTGTGACTTAGCATTTTCTACATATCTTAGTGCTTTAAAACTATATTCTTTTATAAAAGAATGATAATCACTAACCTTACTTTGAAGTTCCTCATATTTTTCTAATAACAGATCCAAATCAGATATAATTTCAGCCTCATTAGGTAACTGATCTACCTTGTATTCAATTGCTAAAATATTTGAATATTGGTAACTACGTCCATCGGAGTTTTTTTCTGATCATTTACTAAAGAGAGAGTGCCCGTTATAAAATCATCTGTATCAGATATTTCATCCAATAAAACCTTTGCACATGCTTCAAAAAAATCCAATTTTTTAATTGATGAATTATTGAATTCCTTTCTTAAGCTGTCTAAATAAGTTACACCTTGGTTTAATGAGATATATACTTTTTGTCCATTTTGTGCAAACAGATATACTAAGTAAAGGGATTTAGTTACCGTAGTTGTTAAATTTTTATTCATAATACCTACCCATGGTACAAATGATTCACCACCAGTACCTGTTCGTCTATAGATATGTATGTCTGGTCTAATTTTAATAATATGTAATTTTTTTAATTCATTTACTAAAGTTTTTGTTATTAACTCATTTACTGATCCATTATTTTGCTTTTGAATCATTATTTCTTTTAATGTTTTTCTAATTGACATCGTTATACCTCTCTGTAAAAGTTTTGGTTCAAAATTATTTTCTTTATTAAAACCATAATACTACATTATAAAGACGGCTGGGCTTGTGAAAGATAATCTATTAATTTAACCCCTTCTCTTTCCTGGGAAAGGATTTTATTATATCATTAAACAGAACACACGTTCCCTAAATATTTCTCGAGGTGAAGCCAATGGCCCATACTACATTACTAGAAGACTATATTTTTTCCTTATATCAATCTATCCATATCTATAAACCAGATCAATTAGACATGAAGGTGATAGCTAAACGACTAGGAATAGACATTGAATATATTAATAACAGCAGTAAGACCCTTTTAGGTTCGCTGGAAACATTAATCCTTATCGATCAACGGCTACCTCCCGAAAAACAATGGCAAGATTTTGGCCATGAGTTGGGACATTTGTTAAGGCACTGTGGCAGCCAGTTAACCCTCCCTCCCCCTTTTATTAAAATGCAGGAGTGGCAAGCCAATAACTTTATGTATCACTTTTGTGTGCCGAGTTTTATGTTAGAGAAACTTTCATTTCCTTGGCGTAAAAAAGAAGTAATTGCTGTTATTGCCCATACATTCAACGTAGATATTGAATTTGCTACAGAACGCCTGGAACGTTGGCTAAGGCAGCGAGAGAGTTTGTATTTTTATCGTCAGATGAACGAAGCTCGGCAAAACGGATTGTAGCTATACATAGCTTGAATGATACAGGGTCAAACGAAATGATAGTAATAAAAGAGGAGTGAAATAAGATGGCGAGTATTCAAAAAAGAGGAAAACAATCTTTCTTACTTGTAGTAGAAATCGGAAGCGATGCAAAAGGAAAACGTGATAAACGCACTAAAACAGTAAGAGTAGAAGAATCATTATTAAAAAAGAAAAAACAGTTGAACGACTTTTTGCAAGCAGAGCTTTACAAATTCAAAGCCGAAGTTGAAGCTGGAGAATATATTGCACCTAATAAAATGCTCTTTAGTGATTTTGTTGAAGAATGGCGAACAAAAAAAGCTCAAAAGGTCTTAGGCGTCAAAACACTTGCTGAACGATTAGTCAATATAAAGAACCATATCAACCCTTATTTTGAATCAAAACGAATTGAAAAAATAACCCCTATGCATGTCGTTACATTTTATGACTATCTATCTAAAGATGGGGCAAGAAAAGATGGGAAGTCAGGCGGCCTTTCTCCTAATACAATCTATGAAATAGATAAGATATTACGCCATATATTTTCTACAGCTAAAGAATGGAGAGTAATAAAAAATAATCCAATGGAATCTATAGATCGTCCCAAAACTTCAAAAGCTGAAATGGCTTTTCTAGATCAGGAGCAAGCTGCCGAACTAATAATGTGGCTTTATGATAACCTTACCCCTACTTGGCGCATGATTTTCCTGACTGCGCTTATTGGCGGTCTACGACGCGGCGAAGTAGCTCCGCTTGAATTAAAAGATATTGTATGGGAAAGAAATTCCCTTCTCATTAATAAGAGTTTGATTTCAGCAAATGGAACACCCATACTTAAAGACACAAAGAATGGCCGGTCCGATGAGTTGACAATGCAACAGTGGTACATGGATGAACTAAAAGAATTTGTACATGAGTGGAAAAAAGAACGAATGATGTTGGGTGATCAATGGCAAGGTGGAGATCATCAATATTTATTTCATAACGGAACAGGTCGAAGGTTCCATCCTCAGAGCATCACACAAAAATGGTGGAAAATCAAAAACAAGCATGGCTTCAATATGCGGTTGCATGATTTACGACATACAATGATCACGCTATTAATTGAGGACAACGTGAACATGAGAATTATACAAGAGCGAGCACGACATAACTCTTCTAAAGTAACGACTGACGTTTATGGTCATGTCACAAGAAGAACTTCAACAGCAGCCGCTGAGAAGTTTGAAAAATTCAATCCTCGTAAATCCGTCAACAACTCGTCAACAATTAGTGGTTTGTAGCTCTTCCCACTTCCTTAAAACCTTGATATATCAACGTTTTTGATGGATAAAAAACGGGGCGAAGGTGAATCTATCCACCCTGCCCCGAAGGATACACTATTCAAGTTAATTCTTATTATTACCTTGGAAGTGTGATTGTGTCAAGGTTTTAGGTGCTCGCTATCTGATTAATTTGGGTTGAAAATGACGGGATTTGATCAATTTGGTACCCAATTGGTACCCAACCCGTACCCAGAATTAAAAGCTCTCAAATAGGAGGGCTTTACACTTCAACAACCTATATTCAACGTAGTATGTTATAAATCTGTTGATCAAATTAGTAGATCATGCTATTTTAAATGTGTATCACATACTATGTGGAATGTAAATTAATTTTAAATTGTTAATATATCTAAACTATGTGGGAAAAATCTCTGGCGGTTATGATCAGGGATTTTTTATTTGCAATAAAAAGAGGGGCTGTATTCCATAATGTATCTGTGTTATGCTGCATTCTTTTTCCTCTCATTCTGGGCAACTCCTTTCGTAAGTTCCCCTCATAACTTATATCCCTTTTCTTGCATAAAAAAAGAACGCCTAGACAGACGCTCTTGGAAAATCAGCATGTATTTTATCAAGACTCATCAATAACTTTTTGTAGCATCTCCTTAGAAATCACTTCCGCTTTGATCCCTTCTTTAAGAAGAGATACCAGATGTTCTTCTTCTAAATCTAAAGGCCGCGGCACAAAATTTTCTTTTCCATTTACGAAAATATTACAATCAATATCTGTTAAAGTAAGATAATGAGGTGTTTAAAGTGACGGAAAAAGATGTTATGAAACAGATTCTAGAATTAGACTGGAACTTAAAAGAAGAAAAACAATCAAAAGCAATTGCATCACTTTTAAATATTCCGGAAGAGTTCGTTGGAATGTTAATTCAAGATTATTTGAAATCAACTTGGGAAAATGCAGTTAAAGTGATCAGTTTGTTAGGATACCCCAAAAACGAAAAAGCATTACCAAGTTTACTTGCTTTATTTCAAGATATAAATTGGCCTGGGGTAGAAGGTGCTTTTGAAGTCTTGAAACAAATAAAAAAAGAAACTGTAGTTTTATATCTAGAAGGTAGTTTAAAACAGGCTAAAAATGAAAAAGATTTTATTTGGATTGCTGGATTGAAAGACGTAGTAGAAGGACTTAATATATCAAGTACAGATTTTAATGATTCAAGAGTATATGATATTTTAGATTTGGCGGAATGGTGATAATGTATATCAGAGAATAAATTACATCTATTACCGATTTGACACTTACCTATAGTAATAAGAGTGAAGGTGTAAATTAATTTCGAAGAAAAATCCACGCTGTGCTTACTTCTGCATTTGTCACAGTATATGGGTTTATATGCCGACAAAGGGGACTTAAAAATCTAATTCCATTTAAGTTGCTGATGACAATTTAAACATTTTTGTATAGTCAATTTCAACACCTGCCTAAAGGTAATCTAGTGAATTTCCAATATTCACTAGATAGCAAGTGGTAATAGATTAGAACTGCGTGGTTCGTTGAAAATGTGGCGGAACAATTATACTGAACATCAAAGCAGGTAGGTTTGTAAACGCTAAACTAAAAGTCCATGGCCTACTCCCAATACTCTGCTTAGGAGGCTTTACAATGAATATAAGAACAAATAGATTATTGATACGTGAATTTCAAGTTGATGATTGGGAAGCAGTATATGAATACACATCGAAGCGAGACGTTATGAAGTATATCCCTGATGGCGTACATACACGAGAAAGAGCGAAAGAATTTATAGACAAAAACATAGGTGCTCACGCTGAACACTTTCCTGTTGTAGAAATAGAAAAAAACACCTTAATTGGACATATAGCCTTTCATAAATACTTTGGTAATCACACATATGAAATCGGATGGGTATTTAATCCTTCTTTTCAAAGAAGAGGATATGCTACCGAAGCAGCTAAGGGCGTTTTAGAATATGGTTTCAATAAACTAAACTTACATAGGATTATTGCAACGTGTCAGCCTGAAAACACACCATCATACCGAGTAATGGAGAAGATGGGAATGAGAAGAGAAGGATTTTTCAAGAAATGCATTCCAAATGGAAATGATTGGTGGGATGAGTATTACTACGCTATTCTGAAAGAAGAATGGGAATAGAATTTGAAAAAATGCTTCAGAAATACCTTTTCATAGATGGTACTATTAAGGGGATTAGTTTAAAGTGTGTAGAGCTAATGAACTTGTTTACTTTCCAATAAAGTCATTAAAAAAATAACACGCCTGTTGATTAACTCAATGTAGACAGGACTCTCCTGTCATGATCAAAATCATGATTAAACTACAAATAGTAAAGCTCTATGAAAACAGCAAATCGCTAGCAGATATTGCGGCAGAATATGAGATTACACCTTCTTCAAAGATTGTCATCCCCGACTTCTCGTGATGAACCAATGATAATATTGATTTGCAATTTTTTCCGTTTCCTGCTATGATAAAGAAGAATTATTTTTGTTCGGTGTAAAGGATAGTATGAATATCGACTTTTCGTCTTGATGATACTTTGAGCAAGGATAGTAATATAATGTGTGGTAACGCACTAGGAGGCAACAAAAATGGAACAAGGTACAGTGAAATGGTTTAATGCAGAAAAAGGTTTTGGCTTTATCGAACGTGAAAACGGAGACGATGTATTCGTACACTTCTCTGCAATCCAAAGTGACGGATTCAAATCTTTAGACGAAGGTCAAAAAGTAACGTTTGACGTTGAGCAAGGTGCTCGTGGAGCTCAAGCTGCTAACGTTCAAACAGTTGCTTAATCTTAAAACGATTATAACAACAGGCTCTTTATATAGTGCCTGTTTTTTTATGCCCTAAAAAACCCTACTCAACGTTCGAGTAGGGAGATGATACAATGGTACAGGTAATAGAAAAAGATTTAAAGCTTCAAAGGTTTGTTTACAGTATAACATACTCGATTGACAATATGCGGAATGTATATCAGTTATTTATTTTTTTCGAATACAATTACATTTTATTCTTTCTTTTTTCACTAACCTGCCCGTTAATTTAAGTACAAGACTTCACAATCTCACGTCCTACAAACCATTTTCAGATAACCTCTGATTAAAAGTTTATCATCTAAGATCTTTTCTTTTCCTATTCCAAATACTTGGTAGTCGTAGTTCGGGACCAATACTATTTAGTAAGGAAGCAAAAAATATTTACGAAATAACCAACGTAAATGTGACGTGTGCCAACGTCAAAAGTGTCACCCTAAACGAAGTATCAATTTCTATTAATATGCTAAATAAATTATAAAAATGGTTTCTAGTTCTAGAAGTTCAGTCATTTTCTATCGCTGACCATATATTTAGATGTTACCAACTCGCGTATCTCTTTTATGAAAAGAAGATAAACAATTACTATTCATTGTCACAGTGGATGTAAAAAATTCTTAAAGATAGAGGTAAGAGTGTTTGTTTTATCTTCCAGAATAACCACTTAGATATCCCTAAAACAATGAAAGCCCTACCTCTCTTCCATCCTTACGGCTCCTTGTCCGTGCCAGTGTGAATCAGGATTACAAACACCAAGTGACTATTTTATCGAGTTTTTTGATAAAGCTTCAAATGTTCGTAGAAGAAATTTAAATAATAAAAATGGATTAGATTGTAGAAATAACAAAAGAGGTGAATGTTCTAAAAATAATTGAAGAAGTTGAACATTTTTGAAATGATTTACTTTTAATCATAATACTTCCTAAAAATTCAGAATTTTTATCGGAATGAAATACATATCTATAATTCACCTTAACAGAAAATTTTCATTTGATTTGCAGTGATTCCCTTAATTAGCTCCAGTTCACTAATCAAAAATTGATATGCATGATCCAACATTTTTTTTCGCTTGCATTAAGTGCTTTTTCTTTCTTCATACGCATTAAATCACGTACAACCTCAGCGCCTTCTTGTATTTCACCCGTTTTTATTTTACTCGTGTTTACTTTATACCTTTGTTTCCACGGCAGTAACCTATCTGATTCTCCATGCTGAAAAATGTGTATGATGTGTTTTAATGCAAGTATATCAGTAACTGGTCGTATACTTGAACTCAATATTTTATGTGTTGGAATCATAACTTGCATATTACTGATTGACATTTTTATGACATAATACTGTTGTCTTTCCCCTAAGAATTCTTTTTCTTCTATGGCTTCAATTATGCCTGCTCCGTGCATTGGATACACAATGTTATCGCCAATTTGAAACATATAATCCACCTCCATATATGGTAACCTTCTTAAGGTTATCATATATTCATTTTTTATCAAAATTTAAATAATAACATGATATTATTTTCAATGTCAATAAATTCCCCTTTGAAAATCAGTTCAAGCAAAAAATCAAAATAATAGAGAACGTGTCAGATTCCTAATAATGATGCTATATAAATCCAAGTTAAGTAATCACCATATGAGACTGACATAACCTATTGAGTACGTCGTCAGGAGATTGAGCCATTTTTTCGAGGAATGGTTCAATTTGTTTGATCAAGTGTTCTTGTTTTTTGTAAAAGGTGTTTGTTACAAGTGTATCGAAGTTCTAGACGATGAATATTCAACAGAAAAAGTAGTAAACTGGACGTGACAGCAATCACGTCCAGCACATCTTTAAGACAAATCAAGTTTTTCAAAAGTCTAACGTTTCAAGTTAACTTTGCAGCTCTTTATTGACTAGGTTTACAGCTAATGAATAGTTATCTCCGATTGCTTTTTCTAAATAGACCTGCAGCCACCGCAGCTTGAAAACTGTTCATCGCAAATTGAAATGGATCGCCGACATTTTCCCAATGCATGTACATTAATCTAGGTTGATCAAACAGCCAGTGGTTATGCACTGCAGTAACAGTGAGGCCTCTTTTGCGAAGTTCTGTCATAAACGGGTTAATTTCTTCTTGGAGAACAACAGATTCGCCAAGGTTAAGCCCATTGTTTTCAAAAGATAGGGCAAATGGAAGGGCAAGAGGGGACTGGGTAGTGCGTTTAAGGATCGTAGCGTTAATTTCACGATTACGCTGTACGACACAAGCTGGTGTTGTAGTAATCACTTCCCCGCCGATAATAGCCGCAAGCTCTTGACAAGCTCTAGTACCTATCCCTCCGACGCCCGCATCCGAGCGATTGTGGGGACAGCAACGAGAGCCAGATTCATCGTCCCAGCGTTGCAAGGACCTGTTATGATGATTATGATTGTATCCCAATGTATTTCACCTCCTTTCTCTTCTCTACTAATAAAGTATTCTAGAAAGACTGATATGGCTGTGTGCTTATACTAAGACAAGCACCTTTTTTAATTTTCCTATTTTAAAATGGAGAAAATGTTAGAAAAATCAAGATTACTAATTTATGAATATTTATCACTAGCTAAAATTCATGAACTTTATTTCTAAAATCGAAATGGTTACCTATCCACTTTTAAAACCATCCGTTACCTTCACGCTATAAATATATATTCAAAAAAACGACCGAACCATCTCTCGTTAAAGATGGTTCGGTCGTTTTTTCTGATGCTGCGTACTCTACCTCTAGTGCTTCAGTTATTTATAAAAATGTCTACTACCCCATAAAAGAAAGAAACTGCTAAGCCAGTGCTAAACATGATGATCATTAAAGCTAAAGGAAAGTCTTTTTTATTCATAGAAAATCCCCCTTTTCACTTTATGGCCAATGTCTAAAAGCCGCTGACTCATCTCAGCTTGACATAATGGACCTCTCATACAATCAATGCTTTTATACCTATAAAGATTCCTAGCAAGTTAAGCCATGATGTAAAGATCACCCCCGCACACCTCATCTACTTGTTTATCTCATTGTTTAAAGCGGGAGCTGCTGATGTTCGATCAACTCTACGAATTTAGTGGAAGCTGGCGAGAGCGGTACACTTTTTAAAAAGCATACACCTATGTCCCTCTTTGGAATGTCTTCCGTTAATTTTGCTTCATATACCAACCCTTTACTTAAATATTCTTTGGAAAATTCTCTTGTTACACAAGCAACACCTAAGTTGATTTTGGCAAATTCCAGCAGTAAATCATGGGAACCTAATTCAAATTCAGGTGAAAGTTTGAGTCCTTTCGATAATAAGTAATCCTCGACATATTTTCTGGAGTTGGACTTTTGTTCGAGAAAAATGAGCGGCAGCTTTAATAATTCCTGCATGCTAACTCGTTTAGATAATAGTTTCTTGAATTTCTCGCCATAAACAAAGATGTCTTGAATTTCGAAGCAAGGACGTAATTCTAAGGTGGAGTCGTGAATGGGAAAATTACAAAAGACGATATCTACCTCCCCCGATTTTAAAATTGAAATGAGTTCATCAGTTGTTCCGTTAATAATCTTTAATGTAATATTTGGATATTTATTGTGAAAAACCTCTAAATAAGGCAGTAAAAAATATTTAGAAATCGTGTCCCCCACCCCAATTTTTAATTCACCAGTCGTTAAATTTTTAAATTCTAACATCTTCTCTTCTCCCGCATCAATTAAATGAATGGCGGATTGAACATATTCAAATAGAAGGCTCCCTTCATTGGTGAAGGAAACTCCCTTAGGTGTTCGATTAAAAAGACGAGTGTCCAATTCCTGCTCCAATTGCATGATCGCTTGGCTGACAGCGGGCTGCGTCATATATAACTCTTTGGCAGCTTTCGAGAAACTTTCACTTTTTCCTACGATACAAAACACTTTATATAAATCTAATTTACTTATCATATAACCTCTCCTTATACCCACCATTAGATATATTAATTTTACTTATATCATAATTCCAATGTATAGTAAAAATATAAATATTTAAATTCATTTACATAGTTAATAAGGAGCGATTCAATTGGAAAGAGTAGTAGGAACTGTTGTCAGAGGTTTGCGTGGGCCGATCATCAATCAAGGGGATAACATTGAACAAATCGTTGTAGATAGCGTGTTAAAAGCTTCCGAAGTGGAAGGCTTTCAAATCAATGATAAAGACATCGTCACGATCACCGAATCGATCGTTGCACGCGCTCAAGGAAACTACGCAACGATTGATCACATTGCCGCCGACGTTCGTTCTAAATTCGGGGACGATACTATCGGTGTGATCTTCCCTATTTTAAGCCGTAACCGTTTTGCGAACTGTCTTCACGGTATTGCCAAAGGCGCGAAAAAAATCGTCTTAATGCTTAGCTACCCTTCTGATGAAGTCGGCAACCATTTAGTTGAAATCGACAGACTCGACGAAAAAGGTGTAAATCCTTGGACAGATGTGTTAACAGAACAAGAGTTCCGCGAGCATTTCGGCTATAATAAGCATACCTTTACAGGCGTTGATTACATTGAATACTACAAATCCATTGTTGAGGAACACGGTGTTGAATGCGAAGTGATCTTCTCGAACAACGCGAAAACGATTTTGAACTACACAAAGAGTGTGCTCACTTGTGATATTCATACAAGATTCCGTACAAAACGAATCTTGAAAGAACATGGTGGCGAGAAAATTTATAATTTAGACGACATTTTATCCGAGTCTATTGATGGCAGTGGCTATAACGAAAACTACGGTCTGCTTGGATCGAATAAAGCAACAGAAGACAGCGTAAAATTATTTCCGCATACTTGCCAGCCAATCGTGGATAAGATCCAGCAAATGCTGAAAGAAAAAACAGGAAAAACAGTAGAAGTAATGATTTATGGAGACGGTGCTTTCAAAGATCCTGTCGGAAAGATTTGGGAACTTGCAGATCCCGTCGTTTCCCCTGCTTACACAGCTGGACTTGATGGCACACCAAACGAAGTAAAATTAAAATATTTAGCGGATAATAACTTTGCTGATTTACAAGGCGAAGAGCTAAAAGCAGCGATCACTGAGTTTATTAATAATAAAGAGGAAGACCTAGTCGGAGCGATGGAAGCTCAAGGGACAACACCGAGAAAATTGACAGATCTGATCGGCTCTTTATCTGATTTGACTTCAGGAAGTGGCGATAAAGGAACACCAATTATCTATATTCAAGGTTATTTTGATAACTATACTCATTAATTTTTAAGGGACCTGCGGAATGCGATCTTCTTCGGGTCCCTGATTTTTTATTTCACGTTATTTCAATAAAAATATACAACATGCAAAGAGTTTAACAACAAGATCCCCTAATTGAATCATGAAAGATTTATCTTACATATTTCTTACTTATATATCCTATTACTGATTTATTGTTAACAACATATTTGACTTTGAACCAGCCATAATTTGTATTATCATCATCAATGATATCAACTCTTGTACCATATGGAATAACTTTTAGCACCTTAGATTTTGTATTTGGTGCCGCTCTTAAATTCAAGCCATTTGTGCTGTCAATCATCGCAAAATCTAATGAAAGATAATTGGGCGATATATATTTTGTCTGAACATATCCTTGAACAGTCTTATTGTTAGCCTTTTTATGAGCCACTTGAACCCAGTTATTAGCAACAAATTTTTTGACTACGAAAGTGTTCGGTATTCCAGGACCACCGTCATTTTCATTTCCAGCCCACCTTTTTATTGTCTCGACCTTTTTACCATTTGGTTTATTATAAACATTCACATTAGCACTTGTTATATAAACTGTATAATTAGACTTAGGGCTATTGGTAGCAGCAAGCACATTATCGGTTGAACTCAACGAAAATAAACTTATGATCAAGGTTAAAACTATAAGAAAAAAACGTTTATTCATGAAATAGCTTCCTCCTTATTAGGTAATATTCACTTTTTAATCACAGAAAAAACATTTCCAAGATGTAAGTTATTTTAGTTATTTCCATACAAGCAACAGAACGCAATACTACTGTAATATCTTTTGAGAATTGCTATCCTTCTCTTTCTTTTGTAATTGACGTTCTATTGTAACAATAATTATTGCTTGAACTAAAATTGCTAGCAATAGAAGAAACAGGTGCGTGACTTGGTATTGAACCATAGAAACTAAATAAAAAATAGGCGCAGAACATAACAAGGAAACATATTGATTTTTAGTTAGGATGTGAATAATTGTTGAGAGACAAGATGTAATCAGCAATAACTCTAGAATAAAACCTACAGATTCAACACCTAACATATTTTGCAGTTCATAAATATATGTCAACTCCCATCCCCCTTTCGAGTTGAAATGGTATTAAACAGCATCCTCTCTTAGTTATAATATTATCCATTTATATCAAATACCCTCTTTAATTTGGAATTATTTTCATTTTGAATACCCTCTCCCTAACAACGTTTGTATATTTCCCCATGTCTGGACTAATATCTGCGGTTTTGTTGTTAGTCTCCTATACTCTCTTTCTACTGTATCTTTTACTAAAAGCAAAGCGGATTCAACTCAATATAACCTATGATCATATTTGTAAAATTTTCACACATCTTATGATCGTTACAATTCTAGGTGGTATGTGCTACTTTTAATATAAAAACTCCCCCGTGTGCTAGTATTCTGGTTCGTGAACCAAAAATATTTTAGCACCTCGGGGGAGTTTTTTAATACCACACTGATATACATGTGACAAATCCAACAATAACACTGTAAAAAATCAACAACTTCCCTTTACAAAAAGACTCTTCCACTTCTTCTCCACTTTGTTTGTCATAATTGTTTAATAAACATTGCACTGGTTAATTGAAACCTCTTAATCATTAGATCCAGCAATTTTACCCGCTATTCTTCCTGAACAAACTTCACTTCATCATATCCGCAATGATGACAGTGCATTAAATGAGGACAAATTTGATCCTTCGCAGTATTGGAGTAGCCGTCACCCATCTTTACTGTTTCTTGATCATTACAATGACCATAAGGGTCTAAAAAATCGGATACTTTGCCTAAGTCGGCTAATCGGGAACGACATTTTGGACAATACACTTCCGATTCCTTAAATGCGTTACATAAAGGACATATGTTCATTCGTATCACCTCTTTTTTCTCTCAAATTTAGTATTCGTTTTTTTATGGATGCTATGTAGGATACATGAGATGATCGCACGTTAATAAAAAACTTAATTTCCTCTTATAATCATCCACTCCTTTTTTAGATCACTGCATTTACTAGTATTAAGGAAGGAGGTGCTCAATTTGAGTCAGCAAGATTTTCATCGTTTTACCCAAAGTCTGGTAGGACAAGAAGTTGAAGTTATAACAACTGAAGGTACCTATTCAGGAACCCTCTTATCTGTGGGGAGTGATTCTATTGTTTTACAAACTAGAATGAATGGGCGTTTAGTACGCTTAGCTATTCGAATCGCCTTAATTGTCGCGCTTTTTCGATTAATAAGCGGCCATAGGGGCCCTGTTTGGGGACAGCCTCATGAAAACAGATCAAAATCTAACAAGCATCATGACGACTATCATTATTAGCTAAAACAAGTATAAAATCATCTTTAGATCCTCCATAATTCCATACTGTCTAAAAGTCAAGAGTAATCTTGGCTTTTTTCTTTTATACTATATAACAGCAAAGCCACCTAACATGCTTGGCGCAAATACAAAATATAATCAATTCGTCCTTCTTCTTTGTCATTCTTGCTCAACTAAACCCAGTATGAACTTTGTATATCGGATTCTTTTAACATACTGTACAAGATGAAATTTTAAAATGGATTACACAAGTCCAGCTTTCTCCAACTCCCTTAGCACGAATGGCCTATTGTGAAAAAGTTTTAATAAACGAGATAAAATTAGGACTGAACCAAACCGTTATTCTCGGAGCTGGATTAGATACATTTTGTTTTCGTCATCCAGAATTAATAAAACATCTGGAAATATTTGAAGTTGACTATCCATCTATGCAACAGTTTAAACAAGAAAGGCTCGCAAATGCACAACTAGAAATTCCAAATAACCTTCACTTTATTTCGATGGATTTTACTAAACAATTTTCCAACGAAGGATTAGTTAAAAAGGGATTTAAAAATCAAAAAACCTTTTTTAGTTTTTTAGGCGTTTCCTATTATTTAACTAAGGATGAAATAAAAAGTTTGCTTAAGAGTTTATTTACTAATCTCCCGTCAGGCAGTTCGATCGTCTTTGATTATGCAGACGAAAACCTATTCCACGAAAAAGGATTATCAAACAGAGTAGAGAACATGGTAAAACTAGCCGCTGCTGGTGGAGAACCTATGAAATCGTGTTTCTCCTACATTGAAATCGAGAAATTTTTGAAGGATATTGGATTACTCATATATGAACACTTATCTCCCACCAAAATAAATGAACGATTTTTTAGTAATCGAACGGATTATTTAACCGCATTTGAAACGATTCATTACATTCATGCGGTAAAAAAATAATAGTCTATTCATGTTGCCGCTCAATACTTAAGATGATTGAGCGGTTTTTTATTTACTCATATTTATCCCGCATTTCCGGTCATAATCTTTTATCTTCTCCATTCACCTCAATAGCTCCCCACTAAAATAATTGGTATAATTAGGATCAACAGGAAAATAATATTCCAGCTATCGCACTTCTCATCAAAATGGAGGCTCCTCTATGAACAAAGATCTTTTTTACAAAATATTATGGGCGCTCCCGGTTATTTTTGCCATACATAATGGTGAAGAACTTCCCCAGTTAGAAAACTGGACAAATGAACATTTAGCAGATAAGTCTTTTGCATTTTTGCGAGAGCTATATTCTTTTCACTCGTTAGCGTTTGCGATGATTATGTTAACAGTTGTTGTGACGGTCGTGGTCATCCTCGAATATAAACTTAGAAACAAGCTCACCTTCACCTTAACAATGCTAAGTGCCTGTTTATTGCTTATTAATGGATTGACTCACATCGTTCAATCGATGATTTTTCAAAGCTATATGCCTGGATTAATATCTGCGGTTTTGTTGTTAATTCCATATATGTCCTTTGTATTGTACCTGTCAATGAAAGCGAATCGTATTCGATTAAAAACAATTGGTTTATATCTTGTTATTAGCGTCATTGTGATGGTACCGATTATTTTTATTTTTCTAATTCTATCAAGGTGGGTCATAAGATGAAGGAAAATGTAAACATACCAAACGAGGTAAATTCATTATTACTAGATTATACGAACTTGCTGAAGGCTGAATTGTCTGATGTGATCTATGGCGTTTACCTCTATGGTTCAATCGCTCTATCAGCATTTGATGAACGAAAGAGTGATGTCGATTTTATAACGATTTTAAAAAGAAGTTTAACAAATACAGAGTTAGATCGTTTAAGTAGACTTCATCAGAAAGTGAAAAAAATAAATCCTCTTGCCGAGAAACTGGTGTGTCGAATATGCATTACAAACGCTACCAAACAAATGGAATGTACTATTTAAAGAAGTTTTGCGATTACGACAGGGAGAGAATACAAGTTCGTTTTTTTCGTCAAGGTGGAAAAGAGCGAAAGAAACAAAGAAATTTCTACTGTATATGATTAATGACTGTAACGTGAAATATATAAACAATAACGTAAAGGAATAGGCTTTAGATCTTTCATTTTTACAAGACTAGAAATGGAGCTTTTTTATTTAATAGAAAGGAAGAAAGCGATTGTCTATTTTTGAAGCGATTAAAGCAAAAGAATGGGAAAAAGTAATCGAGCTAGCAAAAGGTGAACAGCGAGATTCTCAAGATACTTATTTGCGTACACCACTACATGTGATGATTACTCACAAATGTCCGACGAATTGGATAGAAGCCTATCTTCAGCTGAAGCCTAATCTTGAAATAAAAGATAAACTCGGTGAGACAGTTCTTAGTAAAGCGATTAAGTTTGGAAATAGCGAGGTAGTGGAACTGCTCATTCAATATGGAGTACAGTTGAATCATCCGAAAGGTATTCGTTATACCCCATGGTACCAAGCGCGCTATGATAAAAAGATAGCTGATCTTTTAATCGAGACAGAAGGTGCCTTTCGATTAACTTTAACAAAACAAGAACAATCCTTGATTGATGAACTGCTATATGAAGAATCAGCGACGATTCTTATGAAAAAATTAGAATATTTGAATTCGCCGGAGCTCATTCATGCTTATGTGATGCAGTTTAATTGGGACGATGACTTGTGGCCGCTCGAATGGTTACTACATAACCGAACGGTTCACCTTGTAACAACGCTGGAAATGTATGACCTTCTCGGAGTCAATGAAATTTTAGAAGATACTGCTTATCGATCAGAGGAAGCTTACCAGCTCGCTCTTAAAATCATAGACCAGCTTCCAGGGGGAAAATAAAATGACCATATGGGTAAAAGAGTGCCTGCAACAAATCGACGACATAGTGTTAGCGATGAAAGATGCAGGGATGGACATTGTTCGTTGAAAAAGCGGAAGGAATGAGTGACAGTGAGCTGACAGAACTAGAACAACAGCTTAGAGTCACCCTGCCTCAACAGTTATGGGAGCTATTGCAAGGCTGTCGCAGTCTCACTTATTTTTGGGATTTGCCGGACTCTGTCATGGAACCGGATACTTTACCAGCTATGAGTGGAGAAATGGGATGGAGCTCTATCGAAGTCGGCTGGTTTGAGGACCCTATAGATATGGAATGTGTGGGAGAATCAGATGACCGGCGGTACCTTTCCTTCAGCAGCTCTAGAGCGAGTAACCCAGTGATGTTAGACGCAAAGAATAATTTTTCTGTTGTCTGTTTCTTACATGAAGAAGGCGAAATCGTCACTTTAGCACCAAATTTAGAAACTTTTATTCAAATAATTATTCAACTGTATGGAGCTTGGATTTGGAACTGGACGGACGTGACAAATGAACATGGCATTGACTTAAAATGTGAAGCACTGCAACAGTGGCAAACATGGATGACTCGCTTTCTAACTGCTTCATTGGAAGAAGTGACAGGCTTAGAAAAATTAATTGAGTACACTCTTTATCATGGAATTGAATCCAAAAAAATTCAACAAGCATATCAAGTTTATGAACCAATTGAAATTTTCGACGCTTGGTATGATCGAATGGTTCGTGATCCATCACATTTTTCCTATTGGACCAAAATGATGGGAACTACCGCCAAAGAAGGGGCGGCGGATTGGGTACGATCGTTATGGGAGACGAACGTGTTTGGCATGTACTTAAACAGTGAGGATCCAGTGATTCAAACGGAAGATGAATTAAGAATCATTCGAGCTCGTTTAAGTTATCATGCCTTACCGGAGAAGGAAGCACTTGATCGCATTTTTCAAGATTTAGAGCTTCAAGCTTTAACATATAAACAAAAGATGAATGGGTTTGATGCAAATGCCCAATTAGCTAGGTTTCATTCTCACCGAGTCATTGCATGGATGAAATCATGGGTACGAAATCCGATCGACGGCTGGGATTCTTTATTTGCCAGCTCCAACCCGACTGCAGCAATCATGATGGAGTGGCTGGAAGAATCAGAGATTTGTGAGAAAGTCGCAGTGAGTGCCCTACTGATTATGTTGAAAAAAGATACTCTGCCTGTTATGAATGAAACAGAAAAAGAAGCGTTAAAAACGAAACTGATCCATATTCAAGCTCAGTCCATCTTGCGTACATATAAGCGGAAAATCGAGGAAATTATAGCAAAACTTCCTCATTAATAGAAAAAACCTGCATCGTTAATAAAGAATGATTGATGCAGGCTCTTTTTTATTTCCTAAAATAAATTTTTACATTATAAACTATATCCATAAAATTCGAAAGCACTTATATAAAAAAGACAAAAAATTGACGAAAAATTCATATTTAAAATTGACAATTTTGTGAACTTGGTGAATAATATACTTACAAGGGGGATGAACAAAATGAAATCTAAAATGAACATGCTAAATGCAGTGAAAAACACTAGCGGAGTAATTCTTTCAGTTGGAATTCTCACTTTTTTAATCGGCTTCATTGAAAGCGGTTTCAGCATTTTAACTCCAATTGGGATCGGAACCGTTGTAGGAGCAGTCTTTATCTTTCTTATGGGAGTATTCTTTGTAGCAACGGAAGAAATGATTGCTAAAAAGGAATTCCTTTCAATTAAAATGAACAATGAAGCACCAGAAAACGTTTAAATAAGGCAATATTATGCGAAAATCCACGATTACATTAAATTTGTATACACGCGCAAACATTCTGTATCACCAAACAGCACAATCTAAAAACAACACCTAAAAACAAGACCCATCCACTTAGCGGTCTTGTTTTTTTAGGTGTTGTCGTTATTTGACGAAAAATGAATGTAGAATTTCAAATATGTTTATAAGATAATAATAGATGTCGCTTTTCTTTTGCATGAACGATATTTTTTTCATTGGTTCATAGATCATTTTTCATGATTCATATGAATTACAGATGAAGTAATTGTGTTTCTATTTATTACAAAGGAAGTGGTTTTATGTTTAATCAAAAATCAAAATGGCTCAAACCGATAGTAGCTACAGCATTATCCTTATCCCTATTAGGCAGTGCCTTCGCGCCTTTTGCTAAGGAAAATATATACGCTGAAGCAGCCGCTCCTAAAACCGCCGTCACAACGAAAGTAACAGAAGTGGTAGATGGAGACACCATTAGAGTGAATTATAAGGGGAAAAAGGAAACGGTACGTCTCATCTTAGTGGATACACCGGAAACGAAAGACCCAAAAAGATGCGTACAACTTTACGGACCAGAAGCATCTAAGTTTACGAAGGACAGCCTGCTAAATAAAAACATCAAATTAGAACTAGGTGTTCAAACGCGTGACAAATATGGACGCATTCTCGCCTATGTATATCTTAATGACAAAATGTTTAATCAAACACTGTTAGAAAAGGGACTAGCTCGTCTCGCTGTATATCCGCCAAACACTCAATACTTAGATCAATTGAAAAAAGCAGAAGATACAGCTAAAAAGAAAAAGCTTGGCATTTGGTCCAATACTAACGCTGTAAATGGCGGCTGCACACTAAAGCCAGCTCCAAAACCTACTCCAGTCAAACCGAAGCCACAGCCAAAACCTACAAAGTTTAAAAACTGTACAGAGATGCGTAAAGTGTATCCAAATGGAGTGAAACGCGGCCATCCAGCTTATGAGCCTAAGCATGACCGCGATAATGACGGCTGGGCTTGTGAAAGGTAAATAGACTCTTTTAACACCTCTTTCCATGATTAAGGACAGAGGCGTTATTAATGCTATATGTTTAAGCACACTTCTTCTATTATCTACGCATTCACTTTCTATATTAAGGAATAATACGGGCAGTCTTAACGGTCTCTTCTTCTAGTACCCGAATCCCTCCAACCGTTTCATAAGCAGCTCCCAGCGCGACAAGTAAGTCTCCAGTTAAAGCGACTTTTTGCTCTTGAAGCAACTGAGTAAGATCCGTTTCGCTAATTTGACTCGTGACAGAAATCGCCTCTAATATTTGACCAATTGTTCGGATCCAAACCCCCGTCAAAATTTGCTGTTCGCCGACTCCACTTGTATCATTTTCTATTCGCAACAGCTCCGACAACCCTTTCACTTCAATAAGCTGGCCTACCACTTGAATCCATAGCCCTAAAGCCACTTCTTTTTCTAACGCTAACACTTGTTCATTTTTTTCTTTCGTGAGAGCTTCTTTCTGATTATTTGTCTGTTGCTGGCGTTTCATTCTGTTCACCACCCTATTCCTGCTCCTTTATTTTATGTAAAACATTAGGCATCGTGTTCGCTTCATCAGAAACAAGTTTGAATAAAGATAGGCTTTCTTCTTTTTTTATTTATTTCAAGCGGCTACTTTTGTCTATTGCGAATAAAAAATCAGCTGTCAACAAATACTGATCATGTATGAACTCCTTTGAGTGAAATACTCGACGAGGAGCGTGACTTCAATGAATTTTACCAACAGAATAAGGAGTGTGTTTATGGGTATTTTAAGTGGCAATCCTCAAACGGAACCGATGCATTACGGAGAAGTCTTTGCAACTTGGTCTTATTTGTTAACGACGAAAGGAGCGGTGTCTGGCTTTCAAACACATTTAAATCATGCTGGGGATGAAGACTTGAAGAAGCTGCTTCAAGAAACAATTGAACAAGCGAAACAAGAAATTCAACAGCTAGAGACATTATTAAAAGAAAACGGCGTTGGACTTCCTCCTACTCCGCCAGATCGTCCAAATGCCTGCCTCGAGGATATTCCAGTTGGAGCTAGATTTATGGACCCGGAAATCGCAGCGGCTCTGTCCATGACTTTCGCTGGCGGATTAGTGGCTTGTAGTCAGGCAATGGGACAATGTATTCGCGAAGATATTGCGATGATGTTCGGACAATTCCACATGCAAAAAGCGGCTCTTGGAGGCAAAGCATTACGACTTAATAAAGAAAAAGGCTGGCTCATTCCTCCTCCATTACATCAAAATAAATCGGAAGACTGCTAAGCACACAAGCGCCTTGTATGGGGCGCTTGTCTTTTTGATTTTACAAAGACAAATAGAAAAAATGATTGAAAACTTCTCTCAATTCCCTCATGATAATAATTGAAACCCCAAAATTCTTTTCCTTTTCTGGATAATATTTGCCGAAAATTCGGCATCTAAATGACAAAAATTCAGCACTTCTTGAACAATCAGCTTAAAAAGGAGAAATCAATGTATGCTCGTAAATGTAACGAATGCAAAAGAAATGTTTGAAGCCATTTTAAGCACGATCGACGAAGGGATTCATGTGGTAGATGCGAATGGCTTGACGATTTATTATAATCATGTGGCCGCTAAACATGATGGGTTAGCCAAAGAAGAAGTCGTTGGAAAACACTTATTAGAGGTGTTCCCCTCTTTATCCGTTGGAACGAGCACGCTAATGAAAGTATGTCAAACAGGAGAACCGATTTATAATCAGCATCAATCTTACTACAATATTCGCGGCATGCTGATTGATACAGTCAATACGACTTTGCCTATTAAAGTCAATAATGAATTAGTCGGTGCTGTTGAAATTGCAAAGGATTTAACGAAAATTAAACAATTATCGGAGAAGCTGCTCGATTTGCAAGCCAAAGTGGAGACAACGAAACAGCAGTCCAAGTCAGCGAATCACCAAACGGGCGCTAGCTTTCATATGACTGACATCATTACAAATGATACAGCCTTTAATGATTTAAAAGAAAAAGCGACCAAGGTAGCTGCGACAACTTCCCCTATTTTAATTTATGGTGAAACAGGGACCGGAAAGGAATTACTTGTGCAATCGATTCACAATGCCTCCCCCCGTCGAACGAAGCCTTTTATTGCTCAAAACTGTGCGGCGATCCCCTCCTCGCTGCTTGAAAGTATTTTATTCGGAACAGCAAAAGGAAGCTATACAGGAGCGATGGACCGGCCTGGTTTGTTTGAGCTAGCGGACGGCGGCACATTGTTTTTAGATGAATTAAATTCGATGCCGCTCGATGTTCAGGCAAAACTGCTACGGGTATTGCAAAACGGCATCATACGAAGAGTTGGCGGAACGAAGGAGTTTGCCGTAAATGTAAGGATTATTGCTGCGCTAAACGAACCTGCCGAACAATGTGTCCAGGAAAAAACATTGCGCTCAGACCTCTACTATCGCTTAAATGTCATTCAGCTTCAGCTTCCGCCGCTCAAAGATCGAAAAGACGATATTCCTTTACTGATGGATCACTTTATTCAAAAATATAATTTCCGCTTCGGCAAACTGGTCACGAAAACAACGACGGAAGTAAAGGACACCCTGGCCCACTACCATTGGCCCGGCAATGTTCGTGAACTAGAACATGCGATTGAATCCGCGATGAACTTAGTAGAGAGCGATATCATTAAAAAGGAACATCTCCCGCCGCACATTCTTGAAAGCGATTGCATATCACTGAAAGCAGAAACGCCTTCTTTACAGCCTCTACGCCAAGCATTAGCCGAAACAGAAGAACAGTTAATTCATTTGGCGCTAGAAGAGACAAACGGAAATATCCAGCAAGCAGCCAAACTGTTAAAGATTCCACGGCAAACGTTGCAATACAAATTAACGAAACTAAGTTTTTCTTGACACACCGCCGAATTTCCGGCGGTGTTCTTCGCTTTTTCCCATATTTTTCTCATACATTCTTTGTTAGCTTCCCGATCCATTCATTTGTTTTCCTTATTATATCAACCCTCCTTCGAATTGTGTCTAAATTATGGCATGGAATTTGCTATAGAAAAGTGACCGTACAAATACATCACTTAACGTGTATAGGAGGAAAAAAATATGAATCTTACATTAACAACCTTTGCTCCATCGATCAACTCTTCTGTCAATCATCAAGAAGCGCCGCTGTATGAAGCGCTTTGTTCATATGAAAAAAGTCAGCGCACTTCCCTTCACGTGCCCGGACATAAAGATGGACGCGTATTTGATGAAGCAGCGCTCGATCGTTTTGCAAGCATCCTAAAAATTGATGCGACAGAATCAAAAGGCATTGATGATCTTCATCACCCAACCGATTTCATTAAAGATGCACAATTGTTAGCCGCAGATGCTTTCGGAGCAGACCATACCTTTTTTCTTGTAGGAGGAAGCACGATTGGAAATATCGGAATTGCTCTTACTTTATGCGGCCCTGGCGATAAGATCTTAGTACAGCGCAACATGCATAAATCTGTCTTCCACGGACTCATGCTAGCGGGCGCTCACCCAATTTTCATCGCTCCAGCTATTGAATCCACGACAAAAGTAGCGAAAGTATCTGATTTTGATTTTATCGAGAAAGCGTTAAAGGAACATCCGGATGTGAAAGCTGTATGGATTACTAACCCTAATTACTACGGAATGAGCCAAGATATTTCTCATTTAGTCGATACTTGTCACCAGGCAGGAGTACCATTAATTGTCGATGAAGCTCATGGTGCGCATTTCGGACAATCGGATTTCGTACCTCCTTCCGCTCTTTCTAAAGGAGCAGACCTTGTTGTCCAATCCACTCACAAAATGTTAACGGCCATGACAATGGCTTCTATGCTCCATGTCAAAGGAGATCTCGTTTCTCGTGAACGATTGGCGCAAGTGTTAGGGATGATTCAATCAACGAGCCCTTCCTACCCGCTGTTGGCTTCTCTTGATTTGGCCAGACGTTATTTAGTCACACATGGACGTGAGCAATTAACGGAAACAGCACACCGTTTAGAGAAAAGACGAGCGGAGTTAACACCCGAATTGAAAACGCTTTCTATTTGGGGCGGCAGTGATGAAGTCGATTATCGAGATCCTCTTAAATGGATTATATCTAGTGACAATGAAGCCATCTCCGGTTACCAGCTGCTCGACTTATTTTATGAGCAGGGCTGTACAGCAGAGATCAGCGACCCGCGCAATATCGTCTTTTTATTCTCCTTAAATGAAGAAGTAGAGGATATTGACAAAGTCGTGACAGCCATTCAAGCGATCGATCAGAAGCTTCAACAATGGCCGATAATGGAATCCAACAAAGGAGAAACTGTGCTGTTCGCTCAAGAAGGAACGCTCTATCAACAAGAGATTTCCCTTCATGAAGCCTTTCATATGCCTCGCAAAAGAGTAGCTCTAAAAGATGCGGTCGGTGCTTTAGCTGGGGAAATGGTGCTTCCTTACCCACCTGGCATTCCATTGTTGACACCAGGAGAAAAAATCACTGCGACCCATGTTGAAACAATTGAGCAGCTAACGGCCATGGGGGCATACTTCCAAAGCCCTTCGGATGATACGATGCAGTCGATTTATGTTCTACGTTAACAATAGCGGTGGATTTTACCTAATGACATGTAACAAAGATCGAATTATGATGTAAAGAAAATATCTCTATTAATATAAGGAATCCGAAATAGGTACCATCGAGAAACGTTTAAGCAGGTTGCGGAGAAACGTTTCTCGCAAAAATAAAATGAGTAAAGGAGGGGAAACCGTTTTGTCAAAACAAGCAGCACTATAAACAATCAAACGGTACAAACTCATTGATATTTATAGGTTTTGGCAGCGGATCACTATATGCAAAGTAACGCCTCACAATCAACGGTTGTCGTTTCAAATGACAGTCATCAAGAAACACCGCAAGAGCTCAAACGTCATTTAAAATCTAGACACTTAACGATGATCGCCCTTGGAGGGACGATCGGAACAGGATTATTTCTTGCCAGTGGCAACGCTATTCATACAGCGGGACCAGGCGGCGCTCTGCTGGCTTATGCGATTATTGGGTTTATGGTCTATTTTGTTATGACAAGTTTGGCGGAGATGGCCGCCTTCTTACCGGTATCAGGATCATTTAGCACATATGCGACACGTTTTGTGGATCCAGCACTCGGATTTGCTCTCGGCTGGAATTACTGGTACAACTGGGCGATTACGATTGCTTCTGAGCTAGCAGCTGTCGCGTTGCTGATGAAGTTTTGGTTCCCGGATAGTCCTTCTATTATATGGAGCGGCCTATGTTTAACGCTGATCTTTTTATTAAATTACATGTCAGTTAAAGGATTTGGAGAATCTGAATACTGGTTTTCCATGATTAAAGTCGCTACCGTCATTATTTTTCTAGTGATGGGTGTTATGATGATTTTCGGCATTATCGGCGGCGAATATGTCGGCTTCAAGAACTTTACCATTGGCGATGCCCCATTCCATGGCGGATTTATGGCCATTTTAGGGATCTTCATGGCTGCCGGATACTCTTTCCAAGGAACAGAGTTATTCGGAGTAGCCGCTGGAGAAACCGATAACCCTAGTCAATCGATTCCAAAAGCTGTTCGACAAGTATTTTGGCGTATTTTATTATTTTATATTTTTGCCATTTTAGTCATCAGCTTGCTCATTCCATATATGACACCGAGCTTGGCGAATGATGATGTCACAGTGAGCCCTTTCACTCTAGTATTTGAACAAGCTGGAATTGCCTTTGCTGCTTCTGTTATGAATGCGATTATTTTAACATCGGTTCTTTCAGCTGGTAGCTCTGGCTTGTACGCCTCTACACGAATGCTCAGAGATCTAGCAAAAGAAGGAAAAGCCCCGAAGTTTTTAGCAAAGCTCGATCATCGCGGCGTTCCTGTACGTGCCTTGATCGTCACTTCTCTCGTTGGAACACTAGCTTTCCTCGCTTCTCTCTTCGGAGATGGAGTTGTTTATATTTGGTTATTAAATGCATCCGGAATGTCAGGCTTTATTGCTTGGCTTGGTATTTCCATTAGCCATTACCGCTTCCGTAAAGCTTATATTGCTCAAGGCCGTGATTTGAACGAACTTCCCTATCAAGCAAAGTGGTTCCCATTTGGTCCTCTTTTTGCCTTTGGGCTATGTTTCATTGTCATTTTGGGGCAAAACTATAACGCCTTCACTAATGGAGAAATTGATTGGAACGGAGCCCTTGTTTCTTACATCGGCCTTCCGCTATTCTTATTCATATGGCTTGGCTATAAATGGTCGAAAAAAACAAAAGTCGTCCCTCTTAATCAATGTAATTTTAACCGAGAATAAAAGATAAATAGGCTGCTCCAAAACTCATCCTTTTGGAGTAGCCTATTTATTTAAGATAGGTGTGGCTGGTTTTTCTTGATCAGCGCTAAATTTTCATGCAAATATTCCACCGGGGACATGCGCAGCTTCCGATCCTCAAAAAAGTAAGCAATAATATCAAAAGGATACGGTTTCATATCGACAACGACTTGATTCGTCTGTTTACATTTGAACTCAAAAGAATCATTACAAATGATTTTTTCTAATTCCTCTAACGTCTTCACCTCTTTCAAATCGGTCACAATACCCCTCCTCTATTTTGATCTTATATACTATAATTCCTGCAAAAATGTAAAAATCCTCCTTTTATTTTCTGTGAATCATTCCCTTTGGCTATACAACTACTCACTTCTGACACATTTTATATAATAGCAATTTTGGAATAGCGATCGTTTAATCATTTAGATTAAGCTATGTATGTTCAACTTGTTCAATCGACATAAGAATGTTGATTTGGATACGCTGTTGATTTTTCTAACTAGATAGGATGTGATGATGTCGGAAAATCGATTTAGATTTATATAATTTTGAGAGGAACTGTTTGACATGACACGACGTAAAGAACCAGCTTTACTATATTTATCCCAATCTTTTTTATCACATGTATTCTTTTGGACGGTATTTGCTATCAATCTTTTATACTATGTTCAAATTGTAGAGATGAACCCTTTGCAACTGGTATTAGTAGGTACAGTATTAGAACTAACGATTTTTATATGTGAAATTCCGACCGGTCTTATTGCTGACTATAAAGGGAGAAAATTCTCCATTGTTCTTGGTTACTTTTTAATAGGCCTGGGATTCCTTATTGAAGGTTTATTCCCTACATTCACAGCCATTTTGATGGCACAAATCATTTGGGGAATCGGTTATACTTGCATAAGTGGTGCATTACAAGCATGGATCACAGACGAAATTGGATTAAACAAAGTAGATAAGGTATTTATAAATAGTACAACATATGAAAATGCCGGTAACTTATTTGGGATTTTATTGGCGATGGTCATTGGATATATGTCCATCCAAGCTTCTATTCTAATTGGCGCCATTGGATTTTTCCTTTTATCCCTCTACTTATGGACATATATGACTGAAACGAAAAGAATAAAGCAAAAGACCAAAGAATCACTTACTTTTATACATGATATAAAATCCATGTGGTCAAGCGTATTTTCTTCATTCAAAGGTAACATAATCTTACGTTACGTTCTTTTGATTGCTTTTATTGTTGGTATTTATAGCGAAGGGTTTGATCGACTTTGGATTTCACATATCACCAGTACGATTGAAGGAACTTTATCAGAAAAAAATACAATTTTCGTTGTTGGCGGTCTGCAATTTGCTACCTCTGTTGTTACGATTATCGTCTTTCAGTTTTTAAATCCAATATCAGAGAAAATCCATTTTAAAACCCTATATAAAATATTACGATTCGGTTACTTTGTCCTGATTATGGCGTTAATTTGCTTTGCTTTTTCAACAAATTTAATAGGCTTCATTTTCTTTTTCTTAATCATCCAAGTCATTCGAGATGTCACATCTACTTTTGAAAGTATATGGTTTAATCAATTAATTACAGATTCTTCAAAGCGCGCCACCTTCTTTTCCTTTAAAGGGCAAGTAGATGCCATTGGTCAAATTGGCGGGGGCCCAGTATCTGGTTTGATCAGCCAATATTCATCCATAAAAATTGGGTTGGCTGTAAGCGCTGTTCTGCTATCACCTGTGTTATTGATCTATCAAAAATTACTAAAAACGAGAGACTAACTTAGTCTCTCGTTTTTGTTCCGAATCGGAATGTAAATATCCATCGTAACCATCTGATGTTCCCATGGATGACACCTTTCATCATAAAATTCAAAATCATAACTTGTTTCATCAATTTCATACCCGGACATCGGGAACCAATAGTTTAATATATAGTTCCAAGTTCCTTTAACAGAATTCACAAAATCATTCGGTTCAACTGGAGGTGTGCTAAAAACAGCAAAAGTAGAAGCTGGGATTGTGATTCTTTGAAAATCGGCTAATAAAGGTCTATCTACTTGTTCTTCTAACACGCCAAAAAAATAAGTAAATCTGGACCAATCATGTTCATGAGCAACGTTTAAACAAAACTCTCCATGTGTGGAAGGGGAGAACGTATCATAAAGTACTCTCTCAATTTCACCGTCAGTGAGTCCACTATCATACCAGTTAGCGGGGGCATCTTTTGTCGTTTTGATATCTTTCATTTTGATATCATAGGCTTTGCCTACAATTACAAAGGAATCCTTTACGATCATTTTTGGCTGATAGATCATCCCGCCTGTTTGATTTAACTTTAGTTCTTCTAAATGAACGACAGGCGGTTCTGCATTTGGACAATGCATCCGATACGTTGCAGGTGATACGCCAAACACTTTTTTAAACGCTTTAGAAAATCCTGCATACGATTCATACCCATAATTAAAGGCAATATCATGGATCCTTGTCTGTTGGCTCATATCTCGCAAAGCAAATTGCAACTTTCGCTTCGTCACATAGTCCATCGGTGTTTCACCTACAACTTCTTTGAAAATTCTCAAGAAATGAAACGGTGAATAGCCAATATGCTTTGCTAAGTCATGTATAGATATGGCCTCATGAATATGTTCATCTATGTAATCAATCACTTTTTGAAAAGTTACTACGTATTCCATATAATCACCAAGTATCACGTTTTTCTTTTCTTGAAAATAGCAGGATGGTTAATACCATTAGTAAAACGAATCCCGATATGAAAGCCGAAATTATGCCAAAGCTATCTTTTACATAAATAAAGGTGAACACCGGAACAGCTAGCGAGAACAATAGTTTAATTAAAAAAACGTTCTTATTCATGTAATCCCCCTCTATAAATTTTTATTTTCAATTATAAATATTAGCATTGGCAAATAGTAATTAAGAGCCTTGTTTCAACCTCTGAATCTTCTTAAAATTCATGACGATGTATTCACTCCCTCGTAAATTCAATAAACCTTGTTCCTTGAAAAGTCAGCGTGCCGACATCCTCTTCTGCAAGCATTCCATATTGCTTACCTGACACACGAAATTCTGAACGGTCCCCACTTTGGAACTGAAATGTCACAAAATAAGTCGTAGTAGAGTGATTCTGACCATGCCTCGTCACATTTGTTCGTTTCGTCTTCACCATGGCTAGAACCGCTAAGCGAGGGGAGCTCTCGTTATCCTTCCACTCAACGACACTTCTAAATACATTCATAATAATAAAAACGAACACGATCACAAAAACAATTCCTACCAATGTCGGAAGAGCTGTAAAGAGCCAATCTCCGCCTCCATCCACATCATACATAAAACCCACCCCCTTGCTATAATTATACAATTATACGAAGCAAGAAGATAAAAAGTTCCAAATTCTCTCCTCCTAAAAATGTAATATATAAACCTAAATTGATTTTCCGTCATCATCACATCCTATCTAGTTAGAAAAATCAACAGCATATCCAAATTAACATTCTTATGTCGCTAGAATTGAACAAGTTGAATATAAAGGATGTGTTAAAATGGTACACACGGAGGTGAGGGTATGGGTTTCTTTATTGGAATCATTTTATTCATCTTTTTATTTGATTTTGCAAAAATTAGACAACAAAACAAGACCATGATCGAACAAAATGAAAAGATCATTTCTCTTTTGGAAGAGATTAAAAATAAACTTTAACAATAAGACATAAAAATTACCGTCAACTACAGGGTTGACGGTATTGTCTTTTCTTTATCTTTCTGCTCGCAAAAAACAATTTATTTGTTACACGTTACCGTTACAGTTTGGTTCTTATCTAACACTAATTCAAACGTTTGTTCCACATTCCCAGGCTGACACTGGATAAAAAGAGAACTATTTCCACATCTTACAATAAGCGCTTGCTTTGGAGAAAGTGTAAAGGTTGTACTTCTTCCGATACCAGGACCGCATGAGATATCAAGAGATTCTCCGTTGCGAAGAATGATTTGAAAGTTCACTATTTCACTCCTTTCTATGTTGTTACTAAATAATATGCTGTTCGGAGTACTGATGAAATGGACAAACTTTTCAATATAAAAGTGGAATTTTAAAAGAAACGAAGGATCGAAGTTGAAAATAGCTGATTACAAACTCATAACAGGAGAAATTTGAAAGAGGAGAGTAAGTGCACAGGAGGAAGAAGTGTCTTTCATACAATCACTCCTGATTTAAAATCAGGAGTGATTGTATTCTTCTAAACATACATTCTCATTACTTAATTTAATGAGAATTGTTGTCCCCACTTCTCGTTAAAAATTAAATCATCGATTGAACGTCTTTTTTCCCATTTAGCCGTCTCAAGAATAGGCTGATCCGGATATTGATCCGTATAACCAATCGACATTAAAGCGACTGGATCAATATGAGGCGGAATGTGTAAAATATCGCGAATATCGTTTTTCTTATAAAAACTCACCCAACCCATGGCCAGTCCTTCTGCACAGGCGGCAAGCCACATGTTTTGAATGGCGCAAGCAGTGGATAAAACATCAGTCTCGGGAATGGAATTGCGCCCTAACACATGTGAGCCTCCTCTAGTCGGGTCACATGTGACACAAATTGTAAGAGGCGCCTCTTTTAATCCTTCTACTTTCAAACTTAGAAATTTATTTTCCTTCTCTCCTTCATAGTGAACCGCAAGTGCCCTTCTTTCTTTATCGGCTGCCCACGCTAATTGCTCTTTCACGTCTTGAGAAGAAATAATAATAAAATTCCACGGCTGCATAAAACCGACAGATGGGGCATGATGAGCCGCTTCTAATATGTTACGGATCACTTCAGACGGAATCGGCGCAGGTAAAAAACTGCGAATATCCCGGCGTTTATAGATCACTTTATAAATGGCATCCTTTTCTTCTTTCGTAAACATCTTTCTCCCCCCTTTTATTTAAATAGTAGCATAAAATGGGGGATACGGTGGTAAAAACCAATCACTTCATGAATAAGAAAGCTAAAATTTTCTCTGAAGTAGTTGCTGCAGCGGTACTGAATTAGCCTTTAGACTATGCGTACACCATCAAACCGCTTGACAGTTCACCACTTTTACAATGGTACTTGGTGATACACCGTGATCAAGCATGACATCCATTTTCATCATAATTGACTTCTCATTAATCATATAAAAAAAATAGACAAAATCTCCTCGCCGCCATTTTTTCCATTGCTTTTCAGTGACGTTAAATATACTTTGAGAGTTTGATATGGATTGCAAATAATCATCTATTTCTTGAAGAGTGAGTACTTTATTATCTATTTCATTCCATCTGTTTAACAACTCTGAGATCACACACATTGATGCCACCCCTTCGATAGGCTAATTACTCTACATATGAAAGTATCACACTCATCTTTACAAAACCTCAACATTCGCTACCATCAAAAGAAAAAGCCCTAGGAGACTCTAGGACCCAATGTTATAATACGAACCTCACCCGCCTATACATCTGTGTTTCTCCTACCATGTTAAGCTAGTAGTCTTCCCTGTTGACTTATATACTATTTTACTTAAAGTTTTCTGCTTAATATTTATTAATTTATCGTTTTTTCAACTGATTTGCTCGATAGATCATCTCCCAAACTTCTTCTCTTGTAGCTGGCCGACGCGGATCAGTGCCATCGCTTATTCCCTGTTGTATTACCCATTGTTGAGCCGCTCGAAAACGCGGACTAGCAAGATTTTTCGTATCTTCTTGTTTCTTTGGAACTAAGTTCGCTCCTTGTGCAATTCCTTTTGCATAAGCGGTCGCGAGTCCTGATAAAAAAGTGGGATCTTTTAACAATTTTGCTTCTTCAGTATGACTGATAAATAAATTTTCTGCTAAAATAGCGGGCATATCTGTCTCTCTTAACACAGCAAAATCAGCCTCTTTTATTTGCCGATCTTTTATATTATATGAGTTCATAAATGTGATCACTGACTGATGGACAGCCTTTTGAAATTGTACCGTCTTTCCTTGTGTGCCTATATACCGATACGATTCAAAGCCTCTTGAAGCAAGATTACTGCTACTGTTGACGTGAAACGAAATAAAGAAATCTGCTACTGTCTGATTAGCCATTGTTGCCCTAGC
Organism: Bacillus sp. REN10; assembly: GCF_016820555.1. GTDB lineage: Bacteria > Bacillota > Bacilli > Bacillales > Domibacillaceae > Bacillus_CE. The sequence continues at coordinate 35,234 of NZ_JADHDW010000008.1, forward strand.
CGAAAGCTCGACGAAAATATCAGTCGTACGACTGTAGCTTACTTTACAAATGTAATGTGACAACAAATATTTTCCTGTAAGGGTCGCGAGTGTTAAAGCAACATTTTTTTCTTTCATTCCATTTCCAACCGCTCCAGCATCCTTTCCTCCATGACCGGCGTCTAGCCAAATATGCGCCATCATTCGTCTTCCTTTCTTTTTTCCATTACATTTTTAGAACCGCTATATAAGCCAGAAGCAGAGAGCCCTAACATCAAACCAACAATGATTCCTTGTTTCATACCTTGATTAAGATAAAAAACACCAAATAACAGGCCGAAAAACACCGCAACGATAGGACTATATTTTGTGGGCAATCCCGCTCTTTTAAATACTTCCACTATACCTAATATAAGCGGAATAATCACCACATTGTAGAAATCCATTTAGTTTCACACCTCCTAATATAACTTATTCTTAGCTTGATTAATGGTCGCGGCGTTTTCATTGCTGTTATTTATGTTAAAATAAAAATCTGAGAAATACGTAAAGGACAGGGAGAATACATGAACAAACAAGCATCACAGAAAATACTGATCATTGAATATGTTTCCATAGTTGTCGGCTCTATTTTAGTTGGTTTGTCGTATAATATGTTTCTTTTGCCAGCCAAATTAGCGGCGGGCGGCGTTTCTGGCATTAGTACGATTTTATATGAGGTGTATCATTTTAATCCTGCCTATGTGCAATGGATCATTAACCTCCCATTATTCGTATTAGGTATTCTTTTATTAGGAAAAGATTTTAGTTATAAAACATTAGTAGGAACCTTTTTTGTTCCTTTCACGATTTGGCTTAGCGCTGATATTCCATTTAAAATTGATAACCCATTGCTCGCAGCGATTTACGGCGGGATCATGTTAGGTGTGGGGCTAGGAATTGTGTATCGCGGAAAAGGTTCAACAGGTGGAACCGCCACGCTTGCCCAACTATTGAAAAAATACACTGGTTTATCGAGCGGCTATTCACAGCTCATTGTCGATGGAATGGTTGTAGCCACATCCGCCATTGTTTTTAGTCTGGAACTTGCCTTATATGCGATGATGTCCATTTATGTGACAAGTAAAGTCATTGACTTTGTCCAATTGCAATCCTCTTCATCTAAGCTTGTTCTCATCATTACCGAGCAAGAGGAATTAATTCAATCGATGATTAAAGATGAAGTCGATCGCGGCTTTACCAAAATTCACTCATTCGGAGGCTACTCCAATAAGGAGAAAACATTAATCATGTCCGTGATGGAACAACAAGAAGCGATTTATTTAAAGAAATTATTGCAGGAGCAAGAACCAAGTTCGTTCGTTGTGTTCCTCAATGCATCCGAAATTTTAGGACGGGGATTTTCATTGTCTAAGATGTATGAATCGGGGAATTAACATACTAAACGGATCTCTAACAGGGAGGACAAAAGATGAGACAAACGGACAAAAGAAACGTCCAGCAAGCCTATCGCGAACAGTTAGAGCAAAAGAAAAATAAGAAAAAACATTTGTTGGAAGTCACCTTTGTTGCCGCTGTGATTGTTATCACCATCTTCCTAAACTCCATCTTCAAAGCTTTTTAACATCACTTACTAAAAAAGAAACAGACGTGTCCTGACTAATCTTAGCGGCTCGTCTATTTCTTTACATAATTTACGATAAATAAGTTGAATAATGTCGTTCGAATTCTTGCTTTGTCATTCCATAGCAAATCCCATCAAAGTAGGTGCCTTTCGTAAAAATGATATTTCTTAGCTGTCCTTCTTTCACAAACCCCAATTTTTCATGCAAACAAATTGATGGTTTATTAAAAGAATAAACAGTTGTATTAACCTTTTGATAAGCTAGTTCCGAAAAGTAATGGCCAATCACTAAAAGGATCATTTCCTTTGCATAGCCTTTTCCTCGATAAGGCTTAAACACAGCTAAATAATAATCAAATGTACCATTTTTTCGATCACAATCAAATGTTTCAATCATGCCCACTATGTTATTTTGCTGATCAACGGCGATAAAACGGAATGCATCCTTTTCTTCCAATTGTTCCGCCAACCATTCTTTCATTTGGTCCGCAGAGCGCGGAAAATGTAGTGAATCCATATTTCTTAAAATCTCTTCATCTAACAAATCAAAAATGACTAGATCATCAGGTTGAATAGCCCGAAGTGTAATGTTTTTGCTTGTCCAGTGGGTTATCGTCATAATCATCCTCCTTATTTCTTATAATAAAATAACTTTAATGGGAAATAAATGAAAAATTCGGATTATAAAAAAAGAGACCGCTCAAGACAGTCTCTTTTAATTTCCTATTCTATATTATGAAACTTTTGTTTCTTCTGGTGCAGGAGTCTTACTCTCTTCTTTAGGAGCCTCCACTTTCGGTGCTGTTGCTTGCTCAACAAGTGATTTTAATCGTTTGATCTCATCATTTGCTAGCTTTTGTAGTTCTTTTGATTTTTGCGCTAATGTTTCGTAATCAGCTGCATTTTTTTTATCTTTTTTCTTAGACACCGCGATTTGTTTATCGATCGCGCGTAATTTATTGATTTCTGCTTTTAGCTTTCCAGCATAGCTGTTGTATTTTTTGTTGGCAACTGTTTTTGTTAAATCAGCTTGTGCTTGTCCTTCTTGATTGACACCAAACTCAGTGTTAATCGCTTTTGTGATTTTATTAATAGTTGCTTCAGAAGCTTTTAAGCGCTTTTCAATCACTTTTCCTTGTTGTGATTTAATGGGTGCTTGTTTCTTTTGTTCTTTTTTCTGTTCTACTTGCGGTTTTGTGTTTTCTGGCGCTTTCGCACTCGCCATAGAGACCGATGATGTAACTAGCGTAAACGCCAATAAACTTGCTGCTGTTTTTGAATACCAATTCTTTTTCATTCCCATATCTCCTCCTCTTGGGTAACGGTAGCTGGCTGGCATTGATCGCGATCCTTAGCCCCTCTAGCTTTGTGACATCAGGTTTCCCTGACTGTACCACGGCTTCATCATACAACAATGTTTTTAAAAGAAAAAGTAGTTTTGATCAAATTTTAAAATTTTAATATATGTATAACTACCGTAATAATTGAGGCATGATTCTCCTATTTTTAATTAAAAAAATCACCGTGACCATATATTAAAAACAGGAGAATTTTTTTAAAAATCAACGACTTTCTTCATCGATCTTCTTACTCAAATGATGCAAATAATGAAAAGAATACTTAAAAAAATAAACGCCAGAGCCATGCTGCATACACTGACTTTTTTCCTTGCCTGATAAAAGGCAGGCCTCGTTTCGTACTTTTTACTAATAGGATGCGAAAGAATGACTTGATCCCATACATTGATTATCCAGCCATGAATAAAGAAACTAAATCCAATAAGAATGAGCACTTTAAACAAGACAGGCGGGACAACGACAATCGCTCCAGCTGTCACTGAAACTAGGCGCACATAGCCGCTCAAGTATGTCAAATTACGAATAAGGATTTTCATAAACAGTTCAATCAAACCGTGCTCTTCTGTCCGCTGCTTGAAAATGCGTCTGGACTTGCGGAATAGAAACGGCTTCTTCCGTTTCATCACTTTCGGCTTCTCCATATCGGGAGACAGCTGAAAGATAGAGTTCATCAGTTTCGACCGTAATTCATTTTCCTTTCTGACTTCGTCTTGAAAATAGGCTGTCGCCGTCACTCTTGGCCATAACAGCATAAAAGCAATACTAATCAAAAGAACCCCTACAGCCATCGAATACATCGATTGATAGATGATGGCCGGAAAAATCAATAAATGTCCAAACAGCAGTACGATAAAAACGGCAGCCCGAGATAGCTTTTGCTTCCACCCCGCTTCCCTAAAAAAGAAAAGTGTTTGAATCGCTGTAACGAAAGACGTGCCGCCAATTAACAACAGGAAAAATCCCACATTTTCACTTAGGGTGAACGAAAAATGAAACAATAAAAAAGGCAGTAAAATAAGGGTAATAAATAGACTTTTTAACACCCATTGGCCAAAGGAATAAGCAAACGCCCACTTTTTCATTTGAATAAATTTCACCCGGTGCTTAAACAAAAAAAGAGCGTCGGCTTCTTGAACATATGTACGATAGCTGCCAAACCAGCCAATGACATACGCTAAAACATTTAAGAAAATAAGATTAAATTGATTGCTCCATTCCGGCATGTCAAGCCACCACGAACGGTAAATAACCGTAGCAGCAATCACCGCTGGAACAGCTATATAAAGAAGCACGGTCCAATCAAGAATCGAGCGAATCATTTTATATTGAAACAGGCGATGTCTTTTCACCCGATCCATCAATACTTGCCAGCTACTCACACCGCTCACCTTCAATCAGATGGTGGTAACAATCAAATAAGGAAGCTTGCTGCTGTTTGCTGATTCTTTGCAAATCTTCTAATGTTCCATCCGCTAGCAGATTGCCTGCATTGATCAGCAAAAAGCGGTCACACACTTTTTCCGCTGTGTCCAATACGTGAGTACACATCAAAATTCCCGCGCCTCGTTCTTTCTCTTGCTGTATAAGCGCTAACAATATTTTTGTCGCAATCGGATCTAGCCCAATGAAAGGTTCATCAATGATTAAGAGATCCGGTTTCGTCATAAAAGCTAAGATAATCATCGCTTTTTGCTGCATCCCTTTAGAATACGTGTTTGGCAATTCATGAAGATGCGGGCTCATCTGAAACAACTCTAATAAAGGGTCCACTCGCTCCTTGACCACTTCATCTGTCAAGTGCTCCATCGCTGCAACAAAGTCAATATGCTCCTGCAATGTACATTCATCATAAAACACCGGATACTCCGGCAAATAAGAAAGGTTCATCCCCTCTTCGTTCTCGATCTCCCCTTCAAAAAAGGGTATTAGCCCAAGAATACTTTTAATCGTTGTACTTTTCCCTGCCCCATTTGCCCCAATGAGCCCAACTAATTCTCCTTTCTTAATCGAAAATTGAACATCAGCCACCTTCGTTTCATTCGTTTCATAACCAGCTTGTTGAATATGTATTGACAGTAGTGACATATCCCCTTCTCCCCCTTGCTACGTACTATTCACCCTTATATACGGTAAATTATGAGAAAAGTTTCTATTATTCTTTTTCTGCCTCTTTATTAACATTGATCAAACACAAAAAAAGAGCTTGTTTCGAAAAAGTTCCGACCAAAACAAACTCTGCTCATATTAAAGATCAATTATGTTAGATAAAAAATTGATCTAATTATGAATTAATGATAAAATTATTCATATATTCAAAAAAGGAGTGGTTAACTATGCCAAAGTTTACAGAAGAGGAAAAAGAAAAAATCTATCGTTCCTTGTTAGAGAAAGGTAAATACTTATTTTCTACCCTCGGTTTGAAGAAAACGAGCATTGGTGATTTAACGAAAGCAGTCGGAATTGCTCAAGGCTCTTATTATTTATTTTTCCAATCAAAAGAAGAACTTTATTTCGCGGTGTTAGAACAGGAGGAAGAAGCAATTCGCACATACTTAGTCGAAAAATATTTTTCGAAAGGTACTTTTAGCAAAGAACAATTTCAGGAGTTTTTGCGGGAATCGTTTGCGATTATGGAGGAAAATCCGTTCATTCGGCAGTTGCATCAAGAAGGGCAGCTTGAAACGTTATTTCGCAAGATTCCTGCAGATAAGTTAGAACAACATTTTGCAGATGATGCCGCATTTTTATTGCCAATTATTCAAGAGGCACAAGCAAAAGGTGTGATCGTACAAAAAGAGCCTGAAACGATTGTCAGTCTGATTCGTTCAATTGTGTTGCTGTCGCTACAAAAGGAAAAAATCGGAGCCGATCACTATGAAGAAACCATTCAGTTACTGATTGACCTCGTTGCGAATGGGCTGATGAACAAATGATTCATGTCCAACAACTAAAGTTTACGTACCCAGGGAAAAAGCAGCCCACGATTAAGGACATTGATCTTCAAATTGGAAAGGGAGAAATCTTTGGATTTTTAGGTCCTTCTGGTGCCGGCAAAAGCACAATTCAAAAGATTTTAATTGGTCTTTTGAAAAATTATCAAGGGCAAGTAACCATTTTAGGAGAGGAATTACGGGAGACAAAAAACGATTTCTATGAACAGATTGGTGTCGCTTTTGAATTCCCTAACTTTTATAGTCGATTGACTGCCATTGAAAATTTATCTCTATTCGCTTCCCTATACAGAACAAAGACAGTTAATCCGCTTGAATTATTAAATCAAGTCGGCTTACTACAAGATACCCACACGAAAGTAAGCGATTTCTCGAAAGGCATGAAAATGCGATTAAATTTATGCCGTGCTTTACTGAATCAGCCAGACATTTTATTTCTCGATGAACCGACGTCTGGTCTTGATCCGGTTAATGCCAAAATGGTGAAAGAGTTGCTCTTCCAATGGAAGAAGGATGGAAAAACGATAATTTTAACGACACACAATATGGGTGCCGCTGAGGAGCTATGTGATCGAATCGCCTTTATTGCAGATGGGCAAATTCGACTTATTGACTCGCCACAATCATTGAAAATACGCTATGGAAAAAAACTGCTTCGCGTTGGATATAAAGAGAATAATGAACCAAGAACAAGTGAGTTTCCGATGCATAATCTCGATCAGAATCAACCGTTTTTACATCTGTTGAAGGGAAATACGATCGAAACGATGCATACAATTGAACCATCTCTAGAGGAGATTTTCATTCAAGTCATGGGGAGGAAGTTAACATGAGGCTCGCTTCTGCTTTATTTTATGATATAAAACTGCAATTTCGTCACGGGCTATACTTTGTTTATTTGCTCATTAGTCATGTTTATCTGTTACTCTTATTCCAAATACCTTCCTCTTATCGGGAAACAGCCAATGTGTTACTGACTTTCTCTGACCCTAGTATGCTCGGCTTTTTCTTTATTGGTGGGCTTGTACTATTAGAAAAAGGACAACACATTCATGATCCGTTATTTGTCACTCCTTATAAACCAGAGGAATATCTTCTTTCAAAAACGTTATCGCTTATGCTGTTGTCGGTCACTTCCTCTTTGTATATTCACATAATGACTTTTGGGTTTGAGCGCTCGTTGTTTTTATTTACAATCGGTGTCATGCTTACATCCATGATCTTTACTTTGATTGGATTAGCGGTCGCTGTACGTTGTGAAACGGTGAATGAGTTTTTCCTACAATCCGTTATTTACACAACTATATTTTGTTTGCCGCTTCTTTCTTATACCGGAATATGGGATTCTAACTGGATGATGTGGCTGCCTACCCATGCCTCCCTTCTATTATTACATTCGGTCTTTGAACCGATTAGCATTTCTGACATTTTATACTGTATCATCACCTTACTCGGGTGGGCTACCTTCTCATTTTGGCTTGCCCAACGGTCTTTTTATCAATCTATTATTCTAAAAATCGGAAGGGAGCGGACATGGTGAGCGCTATTAAATCGTTAATGCGAATGGATGCTAAGCAAATGTACCGAGACCCGATGTTTATGCTGATTTTCTTCGCCCCCTGCTTACTTATTGTATTTACTAGATTCGGTGTGCCTTTCCTCAATGAAGTATTAGAGCGGCAGTTCAATTGGGAATTGACTAATTTCCACCCATTAATTATGAGCTTTACCATGATACTTATTCCATTAATGACAGGAGTGATTACAGGATTTATGATGTTGGATGAGCGGGATGAATCGATTATTTCTTATTTTGCTGTCACTCCGCTCACGAAAACGGGCTATTTTCAATACCGCTTAGCCATTCCGGTTACTTTAACGATCCTATTCAGTACATATTGGTTTCTCTTTTCATCACTTGACTCACCAAGCATCACCATGATGTTGTTTCTCATTCCGATGCTCGCTTTAGAAGCGGCAATCATCGCTTTATTTCAAGCTGCTTTTGCTGCGAATAAAATTGAAGGCCTAGCTTTATCCAAAGGAATCGGTCTCATCGTGTTTGCTCCCTTGATCGCCTATTTTTTAAAACAAATATGGCAAATAACCGGAAGTTTAATCCCTACCTTCTGGCCAGCAAAGCTATACTTACTAGGAGCCAATCATTTTCCGACATTTCTTCTGCTTTGGCTCATTGGCATGATGTATCATGGACTCCTTTTTCGATTGCTGATGAAGAAATTTTTAAATCAAGTGGAGTAAATAAGAGAAGGTAGAAAGGAATGACCTCAACTGAGCAGCGCAATTGTATATTTCGTGATTTTAATACCATTTCTCATATTTGCGATCGTTTTATCAAAAGGCAAAGGAGCCTTCTTAATCGCAGGATATAACACCATGTCACAAAGTGAAAAAGAAAAATATAACGAAGCGGAACTTTGCAAATTTATGAGCAAAATTATGTATGGCATTTGTGTTAGTCTATTACTATGGGCATTAAGCGAAATACTAGATTACCAAATTTTGTTTGGCCTTGGCCTGATTTTATTTGTCTGTCTTATCGTGTTTGCCTTAGTCTACTTCAATACGGGGAATCGATTTAAAAAATAGGTTTCTCCATTTAAGCAGAATAAAAAGGGCAGATTAGTACAACAAGGAGTCAACCTATTCCTGGGACTTACTCCTTTTTATTGTACTAACCTGCTTTGTTCGTTTCAGTACACTTTCATCATTTAACCAAATATTATCAAGCTTTGTTTCGTGTTACTGAATATGTTTTCGATTCAATTTATTTGCTGTTCTGTATGCATCGAAAATACCAAAAATCCATACAATTGGGTAAATCAAGTACCCGATGAACACTGCCATAAGTGCAGCATTCAGTGCTTGCCAAACCATCAGCAAAATACCTTTTACAATCTGTCCATTATAAATCTGCCCTAGTCCAGACCAAAAGAAACTAAGTACAGCAGCAACTCCCGGATTTTTTTGTACATATGGAACGTTTTCTTTCATCCTCATCTTCCCCCTTCTTTTTCAAAAACCTAGAAAGTGACTATCTTAACTTTTTAGGTGAAGCTCGGAATGACTTATCTACCATCCTATCCATTTCAGGACAGAAATTTTGCATTAAAGCTATTAAATAAGATGATCTCCGTTCACCATAAAAAGCATAGACTGATCTTTACTACTATTGACATTATAAGCATACGGAATCTCTAACTCACCAAATAAAGTCTGATTTTGACAATTATTCCATACTTACAGACTCTATTTCCCCTCATTATAACTGCTTATTCAGTAATACTATCAATTTCTTTTGTGCTCGTTCATTTTTCATCATTCTTTTTACACGAATTGAACTTTGCAAATAATGTCTAACTTTCCTATTTACAAAAAACAAGCGATGGTAACGCTCATCATTATAAATATTCTCAAACCAATCATATTGCCTTAACCGTTCAATATTATGATCAATTTTTTTAGTATCCAAAACATCACTACTAACATATATTCCTGCGAATAAAAAACTACCGATCAACTCTAAAATTACTTTCATCATTGTTTTTATGGCTCCTCTAAATAAGGATTAACCCCTTGCTTTGAATTTTATTAAGGTATCTGCTGCGCTTATGTTTCTTCTCTAAACAACACCTAGACAACCATCTGTTCCGCTTCTAAAAAGGCGCACTCTTATTTAAGAAGTACGCCCGATTACAGAAATGAGAGAAAAACGTATGCACTGGTTCCTAATTACAAATGCAATAATTTAATTACCAAACACCGAAATCAACAAACTGATTGCAAGGAGGCCATATGCAATCTGTATGATTATGTACATTGTGAATTCAAAGGCTGAAAGTTTTCTTTGCTTTTTAGTTTTTTCCAAATGTCGCAAATAGAAAGTGGCACTAAAAATAAGTAATACACTAGCTATTGCGCGTAAAATTTCTGCAAGAACGACCAAGTATACGAACTCCTTTCTCCGGCACACCATTGTTCAATACGGAATTACGGAAGGTGCCATCCTGCCGAATCATCTGATTGCTTAATACGCCTTCCCACACTCCACCTATTTTTCTATCGCTTTTTGTGACCTAACATTGCGTTCATCAGTTTTAAATTGAATTCAGATAAATTTCAAGGTTTTAAAGCAGTATTTTAATAACAAGTATTTACATTCTATATTAGTACCTGTTCCCCATACAGATGAAGTATAGTAAATCGGCGATATGGTATATACACAAAAGAGGCTACTACCAAAAAATGAGCAGCCTCTTTTGTTCAAGGTATTGGTATTACCCTTTAAATCTTACTGACTATCTGAAAAATAACGGCGAGCGCTTGCTAATTCTTCAATATATCCCTTGGTATTAACAGGAATGATTTCAACATCCCTTTTTGAATTTGGTGAGTGAATCATCATACCGTCCCCGGCATACATCCCTACATGATGAATTCTTCCTTTCCCATTATCATAGGCAAAAAAGAGTAAATCACCAGGTTTTAGTTTATTAAGCCTCACAGGCTCCCCATATTTTGCTTGAACACTTGAATCACGCGGGATGGTGATGCCATGCGATTGATGGATGGTAAACGTAAATCCTGAACAATCAAATCCAAATCCACTCATTCCAGCCCATAAATAATGAAGGCCTAAAAACATTTTTCCTGTTTCGACCAAGTCTTGTCCTTTCGGTGTCGGAATGGCGGATTGCGATTGATATATTTGTGCATCTTGTTTATTTACCCATGCATGGCTGCCATCTGGCTTTAACACTCTATAAGCTTGCTTTGTTTCTCCTATATAAGGCAGGCGAGTATTGTAACTAATTTCAATTTCTTTATGATTGAAAGAAGGCGTTTTAAAAAGATAAGTCGTTGGCGCTTTAAATAAAACCAACGGCTGATTTTCCTTTTCAGCATATTTTTCACTGTATGTTAACTGAGAAGATGGCATCCATCCGGGATACCCTAAGTCATTACGCGGTGTTAGTTGACCATCTACTGCAACTTTGACCCATTCGCCTTGTCTTTCAAGAATTGTGACCTTATTGCCGTACAAAGCTTGAGTTTCTAGCATTCCATCAGTAGATAATTGGACTTGCTGTTCATATGTCATAGAGCTTGTCCATTTTCTCATATCCACAGGATTTGTCGCGGATGGCGCATCTACAGGTCGCAAAATATCCGGAGCTGTCCAAAGCGTTGCGACGGAGACATCGACATAAGCCGTTTCCTCTATGTTTTTTTCCTTAGCATAGGCTGGTGTATTGAACGCTGCACCGGCTAAAAACACAATCATCATCAAAAACCAACGTTTCATTCCTAGCCCTCCCTATTTTATTCATTCAGCATCTAACCTTTGACCGTGCCAAGCACTGTGTTAACCAAACCGATCCCAGGTAAATCAGATAAAATAACTTTTTCATTAACATAAGAGAGTTCCTGTGTTTCTTCGGAAAGCCACAATGGAGCGTCTAAATCAAAATACTTCACGTTCGGATGGGCCGCCGCAAAATGGGCGGCTGCAGCGACCGAAAGTGCAGGTTCCATCATGCTTCCAATCATACAAGCAACGCCATTTGTCTCAGCGATGCTGGCAATCTTCCAAGCATTTGAAATACCGCCACATTTCATAAGTTTAATATTTAATAGATCAACATAGCGTCCAGAAATAAGCGTTAATGTGTCTTTTGCTGAAAATACGCTTTCATCTGCCATAATTGGGATCCCCACGCGTTCTGTGACGAATTTCAACCCTTCTAAATCATGGCTTGCCACAGGTTGCTCAACAAATTCGATTCCTAAATTCCTTTTTTCCATGTCATTGATCAATTGGACAGCTTGTTTTGGCGTCCATCCTTGATTAGCATCAAGACGGAGCTTAACGGTTTTTGGAATAACATCTCGAATAGCTTCAATACGATCAATATCAAGACTAGGGTTCGCCCCTACCTTTACTTTTAAAATCTTAAACCCAAGATCTATATTTCTTTTCGCGTCATCGGCCATCTGTTTCGGTGCATCCACCCCAATAGTCATACATGTTTGAAGCGGCTTTTTATCTCCAAGAAAAGCATGTAACGGTACATGTAGCCATTTACAATAAGCGTCATGCAAAGCGATATCTGCCGCGGCTTTTGCGCTTGAATTGCCAACGCAGCAAGATTGAATGGCCTGAAGCAAAGTTTGAAAATGACTGATGTCACTTCCGACGAGTATGTCTTTTATGGGCCCCGTAAGAGCGGCCACAATGCTTTCAGAAGATTCTCCTGTAATAACGAAGGTAGGTGCAGCTGCTCCTTTCCCTATGATTCCATTCTCAAGAGTCAAAGTAACATCCGTACTTTCTATTTCTGTTGCTGTTCTTAAAGCTGTTTTAAAGGGCATAAGTAATGGTATTTTTCGGCGGTTGACTTGTAAATCTTTGATCATCATAGTTGTATACTTCCTTTCTTTATCAAATCCCTTACATAACTCTTGATGAACGCTTTATAGAATGGCCAAAATTTTAGCAACAAGCATTCCAAAGTAAGTGCCAAGGAATGAGCCAATGAGAGCCATGATAACCCCAATTGGGATTAGTGTTCGACTATATGCAGCCGCTAACATTGGCGCCGATGCCATCCCTCCAATATTTGCTAAACTCGCCACACCAAGCGTAAATAGATCATATTTAAATAGTTTCCCTAAAAGCAGCATGATGATTAAGTGAACAAGCATGACATTAGAAACATCAAGCGCCCCTGGAATTTTAGCTACAGGCGTTTGAGCCAATAGTAACCCAATAACCGATGCGATCATAATGGTCCAGCTTGTACTATTAATAACAGCTCCAACTTCAGGCAAGTGCGTACCGGCAAAAGTTGATAAGGAAGAAATTAAGAGACCAATACCAAGTAAATACAAGATATGTTGGAAGCGAGGCCCTGTTTTTTCCTCTTCACTTGCAGCAGCAATCTCATTAAACCCTTGGTGGGTGAATCCAGCATCTGCTTTGGTCCAACGATTGAATCTTCCGGCGAATGGAACGAGCCAAAACATGAACATGACCCAAACAGCATAATTGATTGTATCCATCATAAGGGCATAGCCGAAAATATTTTCAGGTACTTTCAGTATGCCTTGAAGGGCAACCATATTGGCTGATCCGCCTGTCCAACTTCCAGCAAGTGCTCCAAAAGCCTTCCAAGTGCCATCCACATAGAAATGCTGGAGAAGAGCATACACAATAACAAACCCAAACATAATACTGACAACTGCTACAAGATATCCGCCAAGCATTCTTGGACCAAGCTTAATAATGCTTCGTATATCGCATTTTAATAACATGATAGCGAGCATTGCTGGAAGTAAAGCCCCTTTAACACCTGCGTACATTGCTGCAGTAGACTCATTATTGGCAAATACCCCGCATGTCTGCATCACAGCGGCTCCGATATAAATCAAAACAATGCCCGGTATAAACTTAAAGAATTTGTTTGTGCTAAATCGTTTCTCAAAAGCGACCATCAGAGCGGCCATCGCAACAAGCACACTGAGATACATAAATCCATCTTGAATCATTGATATCATCTCCTTTAAAAGTGAAATCTATAAATTTAAGGTTTAGAGAGTGAATAAATCAGCGAAGTGATATTTACACTCTCCCCCTTTTTTCACAATAAAAAAATCCAGCCTAACAATAAAACAGTTAGACTGGATTTCGCCTAGGTTTAATTAGGCAAAGCAGCAATTTCTTGATATTTTTTTTGAACATCATTAAAGGCAACCATTAACGCTTTTTGGGATGATCCAAAATAACGCTGGCTAATGTCTTCTGCAATCGAAGGATCATCAATATAACGTCCAATAAAAAGCGATTGCACAAAACGTTTAGTTATGTCCACTGTTGCCGAACATTCAACATCTATGATCTTTCCATCTGTCTCATCGACCACAATTGCCAGAAAATACTGATTATATTTTTTGGTAATCGGATTATTTTGGGGCGCTTTAGCATCACCAATAATAAAAATCGTATTCTTATCATACATACGAGCCAATTCCTTTCAAGCGTAATATCAGACGATACAAGGGACCAACAAGGGAAAACTTGCAGAAGCTTGTACCGTGAAATCGTTTTCAAAGGATATTATATAATATATCATTCCTACCTTTTTTAGGCAATAATGAATTTTCAGCATTCGGTAAGAAATAAGGTCCATTTAGGGGTTGCAGTTACACTCTAAACCAACAATTGCTGATATGCGTAATCACTTAAAATAGTTTATCAGTCAAAAATCAAAAAAGTGAGCAATTATGCATTATATTCCCTCTTATTTATGGTTGAAACTAGCCGAAAAAACACGCCGGATTTCTTTATGTAAGAAAGATCGGCGTATTTTATGTTATAAAAAGATTCTTATCCAGTGTAGCTCTAATATAAACTATATAAAATGCACAACTAGTTAACTAATCCACTTTAATTTGTCCCATCATTCCATTGTCTTCATGCTCCAGAATGTGACAATGAAACATGTAAATTCCTTTTTCAGTGAACTTAACTGCAATTTTTGCTTTTTGTCCAGGTTTTAAAGAAACGGTATCTTTTAATCCAGATAAATTCTTTGGAGGCTCTTTTCCATCAATTGATATAACTTGGAATTGTGTACCATGAATATGGAAAGGATGGGCCATTCCCCCCGTTGAATCTTTCATATTTTCTATTTCCCATACTTCAGTTTTATTTTGTTTCTGTATTAGATCAATTCGATTTGCATTAAACTTCTTATTATTAATTGTCACATTTTTCCCCATACCAGCCAATTTAATTTTTTTTGTGACCTTTTTATTTTTTACTTCATCAGAAATTTGGAGGTTATTTAATGACTTTATAGCTTTTGCTGTTTTGGAATTATCCGCTGATCCTTTTAAATGAATAGGCAGAATAGCTACACTATCTTTATTAAAGAGTGTAACTACATTTCCCTCCACTTTAGTTAAATCTACGAGAACTTCAGCCCGTTCAGCAGGTGCAATTTCAATCTCTTTTGTTGTGTTTAGTTTATTTAAGAAACCACCATCACTTGCGATTTGATGAAATTCCATGTCGTTATCAAAGTGTAGAGTATAACTTCTCATATTGGAACCATTTAAAATACGTAAGCGAACTTTTTTACGATCCACTATTAGTTTTGGGTCGACAATCCCATTGATTAAAAGCGTGTCCCCTGTTGTTCCATCTTCATTCATTACTTTGTCATAATCAAGTTGTTTATCATCAGTAAATGTTTTATCTTGAATAATAATTGGAAAATCATCTTCTCCATAAGTTTTTGGAATATCTAATTTTTCACTATTCTTATCATCGATATAAAGTAACCCTGCTAAACCTTTAAATACTTGTTTTCCTGTTTCATGCATAGGGTGTGGATGAAACCAGAGTGTAGCAGCATCCTGTTTGACGGTAAAGTGAATGGTTTCAGACTCGCCAGGTTTCAATACTTTATGTGGTCCCCCGTCCTCGTTACTAGGAACTTTAAGACCATGCCAATGGAAAGTAGTATCTTCTTTTAAATCATTGACTAAATGAATGGTGACCTCCATTCCCTTTTTCACTCGAATTACTGGTCCCAAAAAGTCCCCATTATATCCGTATACTTTTGTTTTAATTCCATCAAATATTTCTGAAACACCTTGTTGAGCTCGAATGGTATATGAAATGGAATTGTTATCCTCATGATCTGGTTTTAGTACTTTTGGAAAAGTTAATTCATTTTCTCCAAGACTGCTTTTTAACTCTGTATTGGATTCATGGCTCATATCCATAGAAGAATGATCCATACCTTTCATATCCATTGAAGAGTGGTCCATATTTTTCGTATTGTTACTATTTCCTTGGCTACAAGCTCCTAGTATGCTCAGACTTACAACAATACTTGCTAATGCTATTTTCCTCATATATCAACCATTCCTTTCGCTGTAAATATACAGAATAGTTGTGTAGGAATTATGTAGAAACGGGCATTTGTATAAAAAATGTTGTTCCTATATTTTGTTCGCTTTTGACGGAAATTGTACCGTTATGTGCTTCCACTAGCTTTTTAGTAATTGTCATACCAATCCCATTGCCAGTATATCGATTTTCTCCTCGATAATTTCGTTCAAAGATTTTTTTACTTGTCTCTTCATCCATACCAATTCCATTATCATGTACAAGAATGAAATAGTTACAGCTTTTTTTATATAATTTGATGGAGATAATGCTCCCCTTTTGAACATGGTATATGGCGTTTTTAATAATATTGTGTAGAATTTGATTCAATCTCAGAGCATCTACCTTTGCATGAATTGTTTTGTCTAAATCCATTTCTATCTGTATTTCTTTTTCAAGTAATTCACTTGCTAATGCAATAACAGATTTCTCGATTAAATTAGCAATCGGTTGCTCTTTCATAATGACTTTAAATGTAGGACTATTAATATCATTTAATGTATCTAATTCTCCAATGAGGATAATAAGCCGATCAATTTCTTCAACACATGCTTGCAAGCGATCTGGAGTAGCTGTCCAAACCCCATCTTCAAATGCACTTAAATAGCTTTTTATTGAGGCTAGTGGATTACGAATTTCATGTGCAAGATCTTGTGTCATTTCTTTACGACGCAATTCATAAGCACTTAATGTTTCATCTAGTTTTATCAACGACTGACCTAATTGGCCAATTTGATCATTAACGGTATAACTTATATTTAAGTGACGGTCTCCACGAACCAGCCTTAACGCGAAATGATTTAGTTCTTGAATCGGCCTAGTCAATGCTCTTGCAATTAACAAACTAGAAATCAAAATGACAATAAGTAATAAGCCTAATGCCCACAATGCCGTTTCTCTTAATGCCATATCAAAATGATGAATTAATTCTTCAGAGTCGGTAATATGCAGCATCATCAAATGTTCATGGCCTTTATAAAGTAATATCACTGTAATAAATAAGAGCATGCATGATGAAAAAATGGTTATAATTAAGGCAACTTTTATATTAAACTTCATTATTCTTGAACCTTCTCGTTTATTTTATACCCTAATCTAAAGACAGTTTGGATATAATCTTCCTTCACCTTTTTACGAATATTTTTAATATGTTGATCCACAATACGGGGATTTATGTCCGAATCAAACCCAAATATTTTTTGAATAAGATCATCTCTGCTAAATACCTTTTTAGGATTTTCAGCTAGTAATAGTAGAATACTGAATTCGTGTGGCGTAAACTGAATGCTTTGATGATTTATTAATACTTTTCTTTCATCTTTATGAAATTCTAACGGTCCTAAAGTTATAATTTGCTTTTTCTTTGAATCTGGTAACAACCTTTCTGCTCTTACTAATACTTCTTTAGGATGAAATGGTTTAACTATATAATCATCTGCACCCATTTTAAATCCCTTCACCTTATCATCAATACAGACCTTTGCCGTAAGCATAATGACACAGATGTCGTAATTTAATTTTACATATTGGCAAATATCTTCACCTGCCATATCTGGTAGCATTAAATCTAAAATAATCATATCAAGAGGTATTTGATCTACAATTTGGATTGCAGATTCTCCAGTATGTGCAACCCATGTATGATCTCCGTTTTTTTCAAAATAAGATACCAATACATTTGTAATCTTTTCTTCATCATCTACAATTAATACTCGCATTTTTTAATTTCACCAACTTTGTATAAATTATTCTAAAACATCACAAACAATAAAAACGGTGAAAGAGAACATATGGTTAATATGTATTTTGTAAGTTCTGACTTTTATTTTGTGATGGAAACTTCGGGAGTGTCAATATTTTTGTGTAAATACATGTTCAACCTTTTCGGATAGATCGTCACTCTGTATGTAAAATACAATTATTTAAAGGATTGAATTGTTTCGAAAACCGTCTTCGTTATGTTCTACCTATGTGGTCTGACCCTATAAATTAAAAATCATTAAAATATCATAAGTATAGTGGGGAAAAAGCAAAAGATGAAATTAAGAACCAACCTCTTGATTATTACTTAAAGGTATTATTTGAAACGAGAAAAAAAACTTTATCACTGTTAAGCTCGAAAACTGAAGACTGGTTGTTTGAGGAAAACAAATGGGAGAATGGTATTTCTCATAATAACTACTGGCTATGGTACCACGTCATGGAGGATGAAATAAACCACCGTGGCCAAATTAGATTGATTAAGCAAATATTATGCAATAATAAATAAAATCGTATAAGCCCATTGATGCTAAAGTAGTTTTATTTTGCTTTATTGTCATTCGATCATCCAGCCGAACACTTTCGTCTCAGCGGGGACTGTTTTAAATGGAAATTGAGAATTTCCCAATGGCCCGGTTGAACCTATTTGAAAGGAGCAGTCTGTCTTTTACGACAAAACAGGAAGCCACCTATTAATGAATCGGGGTGACTTCCTGTTTTGTTGTGTTTTTCGTTTATTTAACAGCTACGCTTAGACTGCCAAATTATATTCAATGTATCGTTCATATACATTACCATTGAAGAAATAATTCTTATCGTTTACTTTCTTATAGAAAGAATCGTATCCTTTGTCCATAAGTTGTTGTACAATAGGTGGAATAGCTTCTCCCTCTTCCTTCATCTTTACAACCGACCTTGTGACACCAATCGCATCCCAAATTTCAAAGACACCGAGCTCCCAACCGAATCCCCATTTTAATGCATTGTCCATTGATACAATATCATCTGCAATTTCACCATGTAGATGTCCAGCAAATCGCAAAGTTGTTGATAACATAGTCCAAATGAGTTTACCTGCACGATCATCGGAATACATTAATATGTTCATTCGCTCGCCAACATCTTCTATTTGCATCGCTTTTTCAACAGAAGAAAGTGTCTTTAATTTTTTAATAGGTTCGTATTTCATTGATTTAACATTCAACTCTAATATTTCGCCATCTAACTTCTGGTAAAACCCACGACCTTTTTTTACGCCAAGCATTTCATTTTCGATCATTCGATTAATAAATGGAGGCAATTGGTACATTTCTTTTTCAACACCCTTTGCCTGCTCCTGCATATGCTTCGCTACCAACTTCAACGTGTCGATTCCTACTACATCCGCAGTTCGAAATGTCGCAGAGCTTGGACGACCGATCAATGATCCCATAACTGAATCTATTTCGCCTACTGAATAGTCCCCTTTTTCAAGTTCACGTAACGCAATAAACATCCCAAAGGTTCCTAATCGATTTGCAATAAAATTCGGGGTATCTTTTGCGAGGATGACTCCCTTCTGTAAACCTTCCTTACCAAAATATTGCATATAGTTTAACACTTCAGCAGACGTTTTTTCTCCTGGGATGAGCTCAAGTAGTTTTAACAACTGAGGAGGATTAAAAAAATGTGTGCCTAAAAAATGCTTTTGAAACTCCACCGAACACGCCTCTGCCATTGCTTGAATGCTTAATCCAGAAGTATTGGAACTAACTATTGTTTTTTCTGAACGCACCTGCTCAATTTGTTGAAACAACATTTTTTTCACTTGTAAATCTTCTATAACTGCTTCAATGATCCAGTCTACATCCTTTAAACTTGCTAAGTCATCCTCAAAGTTTCCAGCCGTAATGGAGGATAATTGATCTTCTGTTAGAAGCTGTTGTTGAAGAAGTCTGTTAATTGCATCGTTTGCGAGTCGGTTTTTAACGGATGCATCTTCTACACTACATCCTTTTGCTTCCTCTTCGTCATTTAACTTCTTAGGACTTCTATCGAGTAGTTGAACAGACAATCCTTGATTTACTAAATAAGCTGCAATACCTGCGCCCATGACACCTGCCCCTAAAACTGCCGCTTTTTTAATTGCATAGCCCACCTCAAACACTTCCTTTTTTATGTTTTCTCCTATTTAGTTGCATATTCATAAAGGCGACTGCAATCTGATTCAGCTGTAGTCGCCTTTTTTTGTCGTTTGAAACAACGATCTTCATCTATTTATTAATAAGTTTGTTCGATTTATATGGCCAAAATTTCAGCTTTCCTCGTTATCTGTTAGTCACTTCCTTTTGATAAATGTCTACTAAACCGCGTTTTAATATTTTTCCCACTCCATTACGAGGCAATTGGTCGATAAAAATGACTTCCTTTGGCGTTTTATATTTCGCTAAATGTTCTT
The DNA here is from genome assembly GCF_016820555.1 of Bacillus sp. REN10. GTDB lineage: Bacteria > Bacillota > Bacilli > Bacillales > Domibacillaceae > Bacillus_CE. The sequence goes on from NZ_JADHDW010000008.1 coordinate 55,323, forward strand.
GGCTGAATGCAATAATCTCCTCTGCTGTGATTGAGGCGTCTGGTTTTTTAACCACATACGCGACTAAACACTCTCCCATTTGTTCATCAGGCACACCCACCGCCGCAACTTCTAAGACATCTGAATGCATAACGATTACTTCCTCAATGTCTCGAGGGAAAATATTTAGTCCGCCTCGAATCACCATATCTTTCTTGCGATCAACGATAAAAATATAGTCGTCCTCATCCATATATGCGATATCACCCGTACGCAACCAGCCGTCGACAATGGTTCTAGCCGTTTCTTCTTCAAGTCGGTAATAACCAGGTGTTACATTCAATCCTTTTACTGCCAGCTCACCAATCTCACCCGTCGGCAATGTGTTTCCATCTTCGTCAATTACTTTTGCCTCGACAATGTCAATAGGTGGCCCTACAGATCTTGTTTTTTGAACCATATCTCTCCACTGAAGCGATACGACAGGCGCTGCTTCAGATAAACCGTATCCCTGCCAAATCGGTACACCTGTTTTTCTTGTAAACGCTTCCGACAAAGCGATTGGCAAAGGAGCTGAACTGCATAAAATCCCTACTACACTACTAAAATCATAGTTATCGATAGACGGATGCATAATCATTCCATAGATCATGGCTGGGACAGCTGAAAAAGATTGGATTTTATATTTTTCAACCGCTTTAAAAATTTCTTCTGCATCAAATCTTTCTAATACAATTACGGTACTTCCAAGGTTTAAATACATATTCATCGCTGTAAAACCGAAGCTATGTGCTAAAGGCAGCGCGACTACAGTTGTCTTCCTTAACATCTCAACTTCCATTACATTAGCAGAGGCTTGTGCACTAATGTAAAGATTTCGATGTGTTAACATGACTCCTTTTGGTTGGCTAGTCGTACCTGATGTATAAAGGATGACAGCTAAATCGTCTTCTTTTACATTCAGATTATTTTCAATCAGCTTATCCTCTGAAGAAAAATAGATTTGATTTAATTCATGGACCTCCATATTTCTTTCAACATGTCCATTTTCGAACGCATCTGTAACAATAACATGAATCTTCTTATCCATTTTTTGTGCTACTGTAACAATATTATCGTACAAGCTGCTCGATGTAATGATTGTATCTGCATCAGAATTTTCCATAATATAATGAACTTCGTTTGCATTTAATGCATACATAACGGGAACGACAACAGCTCCTGCTTTTAAAATGGCTTGATAGGCGACAAGAACTTCAGGACAATTTTGCAAATAAACAATTACCTTATCACTTTGACTCTTCACTTTTGTTTGCAGATAATTAGCAAGTTTAGTTGATAAATGATCTAGTTCTATATTGGTATACGTGGAATCGCCAAAACGAATAAAATCATGTTCCCCAAATTTTTCTATGTTCTCTTTCAATATAGTAGTAAGTAACATCATAGGAATTCCCTCCTTGGTTTTTTAGGAATGCTATTTAGTACTTAACTGATTTCCCCTTCTAGCATCGAATGATTTCCATGCGTCATGCGTCTACTGATTATCCCCGTGGTAATTGCAAAACTCTTTCTGCAATAATATTTTTCTGAACTTGCGTCGTGCCCGCATAAATCGTTTCTCCTCGAGAGATAAAATCAATTTCATGCAACTTCCCTTTTCCTAAACTATCTTCACCCCAATACGGTGCATACTTACCGAGCACTTCCATCGCCAATTCTCCCAATTTCACATGCATAGAGCTCCAAAATACTTTTTGCATGGAAGCTTCAGGACCTAGTCTGTTATGATTCATAAGCTGACTCATTGTTTTCAAGCCATGATAACGGAAGATACGGATTTCTGAGTAAATTTCAGCAAGCTTTTGTCTAAAGTAAGTTGTATCCGCAATACGTGAACCATCTGCCGTTGTCAACTCTTTACTTAACTTAACAATTTGCTCGAATTCCTTTTGAAATTGCGCTTGTCTTCCAAGTGACATCGTTCCACGTTCGAAACTTAATGTTGTCATGGCAATTTGCCATCCATTATTTAGCTCGCCGACAAAATTCCCTTTTGGAATCCGAACATTATCAAAAAACACTTCATTAAACATTGCCTTTTTATCCATTTGAACAATCGGACGAACGGTCACCCCTTCACTGTTCATAGGAACGAGAAAGAATGTTATGCCTTTATGCTTAGGGGCTTCTTTATCTGTTCGTGCTAAGACAAAACACCAGTCAGCAAACTGCGCTCCGCTTGTCCAAACTTTCTGTCCGTTTATGACCCACTCATCCCCGTCTAACTCCGCTCTCGTTTGAAGCGATGCTAAATCAGATCCGGCATTCGGCTCCGAAAAACCTTGACACCACATTTCTTCTCCTTTCAATAAAGGCTCTAAATAACGCATTTTTTGCTCTTCGGTACCGTAAACTAATAATGTCGGTCCAAATAGAGATTTGCCTAAGGCGTTTACTTCAGGAGGAGCATTTAACTTTCCAGCCTCTTCAAAGAAAATAATTTCGTGTATCGTTGTTTTTCCTTGACCTCCATACTCTTTTGGCCAAGTGATTCCATTAAATCCTCCTGAATAAAGCGTTTTCTCCCACCCGCGGTAAAAGGCTACCTCTTCCTCCTCATTTTGCGGTTTTGTATATAAAGGTGTTCCCCAATTATCAGGTAAGTTCTCTCGTAACCAATGTCTAACTTCTAAACGATATGCTTCTAAATCTTTGCTTAATGAAAGATCCATGCCCTCACCTCATCGTTATCATTTATATGTTGTTTCTACACTACTTTCAATGCATTCGAATTGATTTAATCAATGACCAGCTTTGCTATAGTTTCACGATGATCATAACTATTCCCTAATATCGCAGCGGCACGTCGAATGCGTTTGAAAAATAAATGCATGTCATTTTCCCACGTATAACCGATTCCCCCGTGCATTTGAATGGCATCCCCTGCGATTTTGATTGAATGGGAGGATGCATATGATTTAGCAATTGAAACCGCTTCTTCGGCTTCTTTATGATTCATATCCAGCGCCCAAGCACTATAATCAATCGCTGCTTTCATACTTTCAATTTGTGTAAACATATCTGCAGCCATATGCTTCAATGCTTGAAAAGATCCTATCGCCACTCCAAATTGTTTTCGCTCTTTTAAATATTGCAAAGTGGAGTGCATCATTCTTTCACTCGCCCCCGTTAATTCTGCAGCAAGCAATAACGAAGCTATTCGTTTCAGTTCCTTCATCTTTTGGTTACCGACTCCCATTCCCTCTGCTAATACGATGGAAGATTGATCAAAAGCATAATCATGAAGTGCTACCTCATATAAAGGATATGTCTCATCCATAGATTGATTATTAAGAAAATTTAAATGATTGCTTTTTGCATCAATGAGAACCAGTGTCTCTTCTTCTTGACTGGAAAAACCACCGCCTAAAACTCGGATTGATGCAAGGATCAAGTCAGCATCTTTAGCAAACGGGACTTCCTTGAGGATGCCGTTCGCAACATAATGATTTTCACCTCTTTTTTCAACCCTCGCTTCCGTGCTCGTCCACGCAATCGTAGGAAGTGTTCTCCCTGTTTCAATATTCGCAACCATTTTGGCTTGAATGTCACTTGTGGACAATAAAGCGTTCACCAAAGTGGCTTCAATATACGGGTACGCCAACAATGCACGACCAGCTTCTTGTGCAAAAATCACTCCAGGAATCATCCCTTTATTTTCATCGCTAGCTAGATCAAACATACTTAATATCCCTTGTTGAGCGATTAGTTTACGTATCTCTTGACTCATTTCACTCGTTTTTATAAAATGACGAACATGTTCAATTGTATTTTTTTCTTTCAGCATATCCCGTATACTGCGTTGCAACATTACTTCTTCATCATTATAAGAAAACTCCATTTGATTCACCTCAACTCAATCATTTTTGACTAGATGAATCTTTCTTCCTTAGCATTCATTTCGCGGAAAAAGTGATCCATCCCTTATAGATTTATCTCATGATTCGATTCTTTCGATAACAAGGGCGGTTCCAGTCCCTCCCCCGCCACTTACTGCAATTAACCCTCGCTTCTTTTCCTGTCTTTCTAGCGCATCGATCATTGTGGACACAAGCATACCGCCTGTAGCCCCTAGTGCATGTCCCATTGATATAGCCCCACCATTGACATTGATTTTTTCTCCGTCAATATTCAAGTCATGTATATATTTCAAAACAGTTGCGGCAAAAGCTTCGTTATATTCAAAAAGGTCAATATCTTCTACGGAAAGCTTGGTTTTCTCTAATATTTTTTCAGTAGCTGTTTGTCCACCTGTCAATAGATATGGACTCGCTCCAGCATTCACCACTCCAATAATTCTTGCTCTTGGCTTCATCCCTAAAGAATGCGCGGCTTCTTTATTCCCTACAAGTAGTAAGGAAGCTCCATCGGCTAAAGAGGGTGAGTTCCCTGCATGATGCAGATGTTCAATTTTATTTAATTCCCGGAAAGCTCGATAGATTTTGCTTTCTGCTTCCCCTGCACCAATTTTGATAAAAGAAGGTGTAAGCTTCGATAATGTTTCCATAGAGCTGTTTTCACGAATTAACTCGTCATGATCGAGCAACAGATTTTTTTCATCGTCATAAACAGGAACGATCGAGCGGGAGAAACAGTTTTTTCTTCTCGCTTCTGCCGCCCGCTCTTGAGATTGAACAGCATATTCATCTAGCTGACTTCGAGAAAAACCTTCTAAAGAGGCGATGATGTCAGCCGAAATGCCCATCTGCACAAATCCAGTTTGCGCACGTACTTCTTCGTCAACAAACCAAGCACCCTTATCAGCGAACATAGGGACGCGTGAAACAGATTCTACCCCACCTGCTAACACCACGTTTTCCATCCCCGAGTGCGTTTTTAGCGCCGCCATTCCTACCGCATCCAAACCAGAAGCGCAGAAACGATTGATCGTTACTCCACTAATCGATTCCGGCCATTCAGCATAAAGAGCAGAGATTTTAGCAATATTAGCCCCCTGATCGTTCACTTGCGTCACACAGCCGAGAATAAGATCCTCTACGATCTCCTTATCAAAAGAATGACGATTCTCTATAGCAGCAAGTAATTGTGAAACGAGTTTTATCGGTTTAACAGGAGCTAAAGACCCTTCTTTCTTTGCCATGCCTCTCGGTGTGCGAATCGCTTCGTAAATATAAGCATCCATTTGATGATCACCACTCTCAAAATTTTGTTAGCTATACTCAATTTCCTGTTCTTCAAGTACTTGCTCGCGTAAACGATGTTTCAATATTTTCCCTACAGGATTACGAGGGAGCTCCTTATAAATTGCGATATATTCTGGAATCTTATAGGTTGCATAACCATTCTCTTTAAAAAATGCGATTATTTCTTCTAAATCAATAGTTTCCTCTGGATTTTTCAATACAATACAAGCACAGGCTTTTTCACCCATCACTTTATCAGGAACACCGACGACTGAAACTTCCGCAATCTTTGGATGACTTTGTAAGAAGTGTTCAACTTCTTCTGGCGATATATTAATGCCGCCGCGAATAATAATATCTTTAGAACGCCCAACAAAACGGTAGAATCGTTGAACCCCATCTACTTCAACAATTTCAAATAGATCTCCGGTACAGAAAAAGCCATCTTTATCGTATACTTTGCAGTTAAGGTCCTCTCTTTTCCAGTAGCCTTGCAGCACACTTGCCCCTTTAATTCTCATTTCACCCGGCATGCCGCTCTCCGTAATGACTTCCCCCGTCTCTACGTCCACAATTCTGCTTTGAAAACGATGCGCAATTCTTGTTGACCACTCATATCCCTTTACACCAAAGCGCGGGAAGAAATTGGCGCGCTGCTCAGGATTGGGAATATCCCTTGGACCGCTTATAAACGTTGCTCCTTCATTCGAACCAAAATAATTGATAATATCAATGTCAAATTTTTCTTTCCACCCTCTTACCATCCAAGAAGAGAGTGGAGTGGATCCGGAACCAATAGCTCGCAAAGTTGAAAAATTCGCTTGCTTTAAGATAGCTTCATTATTCAGCATCATATTTAACAGCGCTGGTGGAGCTAATGTATACGTGGCGCGTTCAGTGGCTACTTGTTGCAAAAGTACCGGTAAGTCAAACGGATGGTGCATCATTAGCTTACTGCCGGCAATTAACCAAGGAACAAACATGCCGCCAATTCCTGCCATATTGACCATCGGAAATGTATTGAGCAATACGTCCTCTTCTGTAAATTCCGCAACATCAACCGAAGCGTAAGCGGAAATGAGCCATTCATTGTGACTCCTTGGAACTCCTTTCGGCTTTCCTTCTGTACCTGATGTCCAACAAATCGTAAAAATATCATTGGTTGTAGATGGATTCGCAGCTATTTCTTGTTGAAGATATTCATTATCTTCCAGTGATAACTCTGCTTGATCGATGGAGAGAACTCCTGCTGGAATAGCTTCGCCCCATGCAAAAATCGTTTCGATCGTTGGCAATTTCGATCGCATCTCTACAAATGTTTGCGCGGCATGGTAATTCAGAATGCGTGACATAGTAAGGACAGCCTTGGCTTCAACAAAATTAAGCAGGGTGTCGTATTCGTGCTCTCGATATTGAACGGGTAATGGCGTTACTATCGCACCAATTCGTAAAATAGCTAAATAAGAAATAACAATTTCAACGGTATTCGGTAATTGAACGGCAATAATATCATCTTTCTTAATTCCATGTTTCATCAAAATAGCCGCTAGCCGATCTGCTTCGTCACTAAGTTGTTGGTACGTGAGTCGTTTTGGTGCTTGATGACAAATGGTTTCACGATTGAGGGGGTCAATAATGGCCTCAACATGCGGTCGATTATTGACGTGATGACGGAATACATCATAGATAGTCTCTGTTCCCCACCATCCCTTTTCTTCATATTCTTTAATGATTTCTTTGCTTGCCAGTATCATTTCCACTTCTCCCCCTTTAGCTACGCAAGTTTCTATTAGCCGATCTGCTTACTTTATGCATCTCCCCCATAGAAATTTTCCCCAGAAATCCACGTTGCATGGAAGCCCATTGGAACCCGTTGCGGCAACGCAATTCTAGCAATTGGCTCCAGTTCGAAATGCTGTGCATCTAAGATGATCAACTCGGATTTATTTTCTTGTTCATTATAAATATAAGAAAGAACATACCCATCATCTTCTGATTCGGCATTTTTCTTTGGTGCGAATGCTGCTTCCGTTCCATAGTGCTGAGGCGCGAACATATGCTTCTTCGAGGCGCCTGTCCATGTGTCATATTTAACTAAACCCGTAAATTTTAGCGTAACCGCTGAATCAATATAAACATTATAAGAATAGCGCCCTTTTCGTCCCAGATAATTTAAGTTGGTGACTGGGAACTCTGTATTCATATCACAAAGTTCCCCTTCTTTTACTGCTCCAGTTTTTGTATTTAAACGCCAGTAGTACAATTGCGCATTCAACTGTAAAAATTGCATCATCCGTTCAATATCGCTTTCGCCCGCATGTTTTGGCGGCTCTGGCTCTTTTACCCGGCAACCGATAAGAATAATTTCATCACCTTCTTCCCATGCGTTGATTGTATGGTAGATATAACAAGGATTGGCTTCGTACCAGCGAATATCTTCCGAAGCTCCGTACCTTGGAATCACACCAAAACGACTCGGCATATCACGATAGAACTCAACCTTATAGCGCCCTTTTTTCAACGCTTCAAAATTGTTGAATAACGGTAAATCCATCAAAATGGAATGGTTTTCTGTAATCCACATGTCATGAGGGTTTCGCGGTCCAGGCAATTCGATTGGCACACTATGCACATCTTTTCCATCTGCTGAAACAACACCATACATCATATATGGAAATTTTGTTCCATAGTCAAAGAAAATAAATTCTCCCGTATTTTCATCGACTTTTGAATGGGCAGAAACGCTTGATTTTAATTGACCATTAAAATCTTCTACTCCAATCGTTTCCAATGTTTTCGCATCAATGCGGTAGGGCTCACCAGAAATGTACCAAAGACTGAGCAGATTATGATTGTGATAGACAACATCCGTATTAGAAGTGTTTTTCAACCTTTCAAAACTTGGATTTTTTGATACGTCTTCCATTAGCCCGACCCATTCAGATTTCTTCGCTTGATCTTCATGCTGATAACCTTTTGTTTGAACATAACGATTTCGATAACTCACTTTTCCATCTTTAATATAGACAGCATGTAACATTCCATCTCCATCAAACCAATGATGGCGCCCCATCGGCTCATACTTTGGATTCGGGCCATTACGGACATACGCACCACTAAAGTCAGTAGGGATTTCACCTTCAATCACTTGTAGTTCCTCTACGAATAGTTCTTCATCAATCGGTGCATATAATGGGGCTTTTAAATAAGGATTAAATTCCACTTTACTCATCAGATTCGCTCCTTTTCACTGTTTTTCCATTGATTGTTTGTATTTAATTCGATTTGTGCTTCTTTATATTCTCGTTGTAAATGTTGAATAATTCCGGCAGCAGGTTGAACGCTTTGAATGGCTCCCACCCCATGCCCGGCCGACCAAATATCACGCCAAGCTTTTGTATCACTTTGTGGATTACTAAAATCAATCGAATCTTTCGGTGTTAACTTCTCAGGTACTAGACCTGCTTTTACAACACTTGGAATCAGCATGTTCGCATGAACGCCCGTGAAGGCATTCGTCAATAAAATATCGTCAAACTCCGCCTCCACAACCATCTCTTTATATTCTTGCTGCGCCATACTTTCGGCAGCTGGAATAAAGGAGGTTCCCATGTAAACAAGATCGGCTCCAAGTGCTTGTGCGGCTAAAATACCTTTTCCGCTCGATATGCCTCCTGCAAGGACAATGACCCCATCCCAGAATTGACGTACCGCTTCTACAAAAGCAAAGCCCGTCATCGCTCCTGTATGACCGCCCGCTCCGGAGCTGACGAGGATTAAACCATCCACTCCTGTTTGTGCGGCTTTCTTCGCGAATTTCACAGAGTTCACATCAGCAAATACGTATCCACCATAACTATGAACAACTTCCACCACTCGAGCTGGACTTCCTAATGCCGTTATCACAATGGGAGGTTCATAGCGGATTAACAGCTCCAATTCTTGTTGCAAACGATCATATGAACGATGGGCAATTATATTTACTGCCCACGGAGCAATTTTTTGGCCATTATTTGTTCTTTCTTCTAATGACCCTTTAATTGTTTTCATCCAATCTTCTAATTGTTCGATTGTTCGGGCATTTGGTGCTGGAAAAGCACTCATTACACCACTTCTGCAACAAGCCGTCACTAATTCCGGACCTGATACTAAAAACATAGGCGCTGATATAACCGGCAGTACTGTTTGGTCCCCGATTCTCCTCAAAATCACTTCTTTATTCCCCAAAAACTCTCCCCCTCTCTGATCCAAGCCCTTTCACAGTGAATAAATTGCAATTACCATGCCAACACCCAAAAACAGGTATTATCGCAAAACAACCTTCTTTTTGATTACTTTTATAATCAACTCTTTCTATTCCGATTCGATTTCGAATCAAAATAGGGCTTTCTTTCATTAAAAGACGATGTTAACGGAATCTAAAGGCTTGGTATACTTTTTGCATATTATTACCTGGAAACAAAAATGACTATGGAATAATAAGGGGGACAATGCGATGTTATTTTTCATCCGTGCATCAGTTCATCAAAAAGAACTGTCAAATGAGGGGCTTTGGGCATTATGGGAAAAGGAAATAGCAGTTGCTCGAAAAGCAATGGAACACAAAAAAATAATAAGTGCCTATAAAATTGCTGGACGGAAAGAAGTCATATTAATTTATCGAGCTGATTCACATGATGAATTAGATCGTGTTTTTACTGCACAACTACCATTAGCTAATTATTTAACCATTCAAGAAATGACCCCGATTCGGCCATATCTTGAGTTTGCAGAAGATGTTATTAACCGATGGAGCAAAAAATAAAGCGATTGTTTGAGGAGGAATAGGATGAAAATCGAAAAAATTACGTATATGAGTGATGGGATTGCATGCAGTGGATTACTTTATATTCCGTCTGGAGAAGATACAGCAACATATCCAGCTATCGTGATGGCACATGGATTTAGTCTTGTCAAAGAGGCTTACTTACCGAAGTATGCGGAAAAGTTTGCCGAGGCTGGATTGGTTACGCTCATTATCGACTATCGTAACTTTGGAGAAAGTGAAGGAGAAAACCGACAGCATATGGATCCTCTAGAGCAGATTAAAGATTATCGACATGCGATTTCATGGGTTTCGTCACATCCAAATGTACAGGAAGATCAAATTGGGATTTGGGGGACTTCTTATAGCGGAGGACACGTTTTACAGGTGGGAGGACTCGATCGTCGTGTAAAAGCAATTGTTTCACAAGTCCCAACCATTCGTGGCTGGATTGGTATGGAGAAAAAAATGGGAAAAGAAAATATGCACGCCTACATCGAAAAGCTGATTGCCTACCGTAAAGCACGCTATACTGGTGCACCTGTTGAACATATTCCTGTTGTCAGCAAAGATAATCAAAACTGTGCACAAACGCATCCTGAAGCATACCCGTGGTTTACAAAAATGTCTAAAGAGGTTGCTCCTACTTGGAAAAACTATATTACACTTGAATCTATGGAACATTATTTAGAATATTTTCCCGCTGCTAATATGGATATCATCTCACCGACGCCATTGATGATGATTGTTGCAACAGAAGACGGAATCACGCCACCTGACGCAGCTATTGAAGTGTTTCATTCGAAAGCAAAGGAGCCTAAAAAACTTGTAAAATTACCAAAAGGTCATTTCGATGTTTACAATGGTGAAACATTTGAGGCTGCACAACAAGCGGCTACAAGCTGGTTCGTAGAGCATTTACGCAAAGGAGTGAGAAAATGACTCTTCCAGCATATATCCAACCCACTGTTGAAGATTGGCTTACACAATTCCACTTTTCTACTCACACGAAGGTTCGAGTTTGTGAAACAGACTTATTTGGCCATGTAAACAATACAAGTTACAGTCCATACTTTGAACAAGGACGTGCTGATTACCTCGAGCATTTTGGGTTCTATGATTGCGGACTAATGTTTGTCGTTGGCGATATATATTGCCATTTCCACCGTGAAGCTTATGTGCGTGAGGAATTAATCATCAAAGTAAGAACTTCTAAATTCGGAACAAAATCTCTCACTTTGGAAAGCGCAATCCTTCGAAAATCAACAGGTGAACTGATTGCATCCAATTGGTCAACACTTATATTAATGGATAGCATCACCAGAAAAACCATTGCCCTGTCTGATTTCGTCAAAGAATCGATACGAGAATTAGAAAAAGATGAATCTTTAGTTTAGTAGCATTCCAAAAAGCATACATAGAAAAAGCGTGATTTGAAAAAAGATTGATCAAAACACGCTTTTTCTAAATTCAATTGAATCATCCTTTAATAAAAAAGTTTGATAATTTTTATCATCCTTGCTCAACTAAAGCGCCTGTTTGTTTAAGTACACTTCTTCACAAAAATCTAGGAAATAACCACCACACAATAAGAATAATACTTACTATCGCCCAAACAGTGGTTCCCACTATCCTCCAAACTATGAATCGGGTAGCTGAACCTTGATGGATCTTACTTTCCATATTTCTTGTTATAAAACCAAGAAAAACAAATCCGATTGTAATGAATCCAACAGCTATCAAGATAATAAATCCAGTTTTTATCCCCCTTTTTTGTTAATCACTTCCACAACTTGTTATGTAGTTTAAGTACACTCCATCACAATTTCTATACGTTTCATAGCACAAAAAGTTCTGACAAACTTATTTAACAATATGGCCCGTTTGTGGAACAAGAAAAAACTCTGCATATATCAACACAGGATTTTTAATCAAACTTTTTTATAAACATCTCAACTTATTTCAAATCCACAAAAAGGATTGAAATTCAGAATATTTAGTATATTATTATTCATATAATGATCGATTCCATAACGAATCATTTAGAACAGATTGAAAAAGAGGTGAACACAATGGACACTATTTATTCACTTGCTTTTCTTCATAGCTATGATGGGATTTGTATTTTTGATAAACATGGTTTTGGTCTTGAGATTAACAAAGCGGCCGAACGTATTACAGGTTTTAGTCGTGATGAATTTGTTGGAGAAAATATTGCATCGGCGATTGAAAAAGGATATATTTCAAAATCAGTAACGGAGCCGATTTTGAAGGATAAACGTCCGCATACAGAAGTTATCAGTATTCGCGGGGTTGAAACGTTAGTTACAGGAAACCCTATTTTTGATTCAAAGGGGCAAATAGACTACGTCGTTCTCAATGTACGCGACATTTCTGAATTGAAAAACGTCAAAATTGATTTGCTTTTATCCATTGCATTAAAGCGAAAGAATAATGCGAACCCACTTTTCCTTCATCCAGAAACACTTCCTTCCGTACCGATAGCAGGGAATATCATCGCTTCTAGTCCTAAAACTCAACATATTATTCGCCTAGCTACAAAAGTCGCTAAAGTAGATTCTTCTGTGCTTATTTTAGGAGAATCTGGCGTCGGTAAAGAAGTTATTGTCAAACTAATCCACCAGCAAAGTCTAAGGGCAGAATACCCGCTCATCAAAATCAATTGTGCTGCCATCCCTCAACATTTACTAGAATCCGAATTATTTGGCTATGAAAAAGGGGCCTTCACAGGAGCCAACCAAAACGGGAAACCTGGACTTTTTGAGGAAGCAAATGGCGGAACAATCTTTTTAGATGAAATCGGCGATATGCCAATTGATCTTCAAGTGAAACTATTACGTGTTCTACAAGAATATGAAATTCGAAGAGTTGGTGGCCGAAAAGATGTCAAGATTAATGTTAGGGTTATTTCCGCGACGAATAAAAACTTAGAACAATTGATTAAAAATGGCGAGTTCCGCGAAGACCTTTACTATCGATTGAATATAGTTCCCTTAAACATTCCTCCTTTACGTGAACGTGTAGAAGATATTAAACCACTAGCGCATATGATCTTAAATCAGACAAACCAAAAATATAATTTTCATAAGCATTTTCAGCCCGGTGTTATTGAATTGTTTGAAAAACATTCTTGGCCTGGGAATATCCGCGAAATGGAAAATATGATTGAACGGCTAGTTGTCACCTCCGAGCAAGAAGAAATTACTTGGAGCGACCTTCCTTTCATTGCGGAACACCCAAGTCTTTCTGGAAGTTATTCATTGAAACACACACTTGAAGAAGTAGAGAAGAAAATTATCCTCGAAAAAATACAAATGTATAAAACAACGCGAAAGGTTGCAAAAGCGCTTGGTATTAGCCAATCTGCAGTCGTAAAAAAACTGCAAAAATATAAACTTCACATTTAGTCGTGCATTCATTCATATTGTTACCGAAAAGGACACATCTTAACAAAGAAAGTGCCACCGTAATGCAGACTTTAGTGCAGATAGAATAGAACGGCTGATGCAGGAAGGGGGAATATAGAAATCTTCCTCCCTTTCTTTTATAATATCTAGATGGGAATTCACCGCCAGCTTTGGCCACTCTATTTACATGTTATAGTTACTTGTTTACTATTTTCACCTTTATTGAATGGTACAATGTGGCTAAAAAAGTGGCTATCATCGGCGCTGCGACGACAACCGATAGCAAAAAGATCACATGAAATATATCGCTAAGCGTACCCGCTGTGATCTCTTGTATTTTGACAACAAAAAATGAACAAACTTTTGCTTGTTCATTTTTTGCGTTCGTTAGGCAATTTAATAAGGGTAGACTAACCATTTTTTAAATTTGAATATCGCTCTTTGCTTCATCACCATTATTTAACAGATTTAATGTAGACGCATGAACTTGCACCGTTTCTTTGATTTCCTTTCCTAAAAACTTGGAAAATAAAAAGCTAATTCAGTGATAGCCGAACATAATAATCCAGCAATCACTATTTTCTTTCTATTTAACCTAGTCGTTTTAATGTTTGATAGACGGTAGACTCGAACTCAATGAAACCTAAGTAAGAAGCCACATCATGAAACGGTAATAATTGAGAGGCGAAAAAACCACCTATTCCATTTTCGCGGTCAATCCAATAGTATAGGTTACCAAGTCCCGCCCACATTAATTGGCCTGCAGGACGTCCTGTTGGAGTTGGGTCCTCATTGACTTGAAAAGTGTAAGCCCATGACTTTCGAACACCTGGATAAAACTCACCAGCATTAGTTAGTGAAGAATCAGATGTAATCCATCCACCGCTCTTCTTATTTCCAAGCCCATTTCGAGACATTTTTTCTACTATTTCTGGTTTTAGAATGCCAGCACCGTCATTTAGAATCATCCGGATAAACTTCATGTACTCGCCAATACTAGCATACAATCCATGTCCACCCATGTCCATTTCAGGAGGGTCTGGAAAAACAAGATCAGGTTGTGCTGTGATACTGCCATCCTGAAAACGCGTATGAATAGTTGCAAGACGCTCTTTCATTGATGGTGTCAAAGTGAAGCCGATGTCCGTCATACCAAGAGGAGCAAAAATATGTTCAGCCATCACTTTGCTCAGTCGCTTGCCCCGTACAGCTTCGACAATTTTACCAACCCAGTCGATGTTGACGCCATAATTCCAGCGTTCTCCTGGATCAAATAGAAGCACACTTTTGATTGAATCGAAAGTATTTGTGAGAATTGAAGGTGTCTCCTTAGCTACACGATATTTTCGATCCTCATGACTGAAGAAATCATAACCAAAGCCCCCCGTATGGAGCATTAGCATATTAATTGTAATGTCTGTCTTTGGTTCCCTAAGTTTTGGATTCCCATTACTATCGAATCCTTCAAGAACTTTAATCTCAGAAATCTCCGGCACATATTTCTTGGCTGGATCGTCCAGACTCACCTTTCCTTCATCAACCAATTGCATTAATGCTGCACCAGTAATAGCTTTTGTAGTAGAAAATAGGGTAAACATCGTATCAGTTGTCATCGGTGTTTCCTTACCGAGCTCACGTACCCCAGCTGCACCTTCGTAAATATTCCCTTCACGATCAGTTACCATTGCAACAACTCCTGGTATCCCTCCAGCCCTCCCTACGGCATTCTGCAAAACATTATCAAGAGAACTCTTGAGATCATTCATGACTGCTTGTCTCATCATAAGCTTCACCCTCTCCTTTTTTAATTTTATAGATTTCTATATTTTCTGAATATTTAACTTATTAAATAAATACCATATAGGATATATTTTGTCAATTTTTGAACATCTAACATCCTCTGATTAAGCGTGAAACATTGCATTAGAGGTCACAAGAAAGGTTTGACAAAAATAAAAACAGGAGGTACATATCGTATTCTCCTGTTAAAACAAATTATTAATCTATATTCTAAAAGGCATAAGTGTTTTTCACTTTCTTCTAGCAGGAATTAGATGATTGGCCAGTAATGAAATAGCTAAAAATGAATGCACCATCTTGATTATTCTACCTTCTCAAGAAAAGGATCAAAATAGTCAAACTCATCGACACCATTCGGGATGATAGTGCTTATTCTTGTTAACTCATCCACGACTTCTTTCGCCTTCTCGCCAAATACCGGGAGCGGCTGATAGTTGTTTTCTGTTTCACTATCATTAGAATTTTCTAAAGTCGGGACAATTCTTAGTCCTTTCATTACTACTGAACCGTCTTCCTTAGCGAATTTGAGACGGAAGATCGCTGTTTGCCTTGATTTTAACGTCGGATCAGCGCCGAAAGCGTAGTCTCCCATGCTGTAAATGATATATTTCCCGTTGTACTTTTCAACACTTTGCAAACGATGAGGATGATGACCAATGATAATATCGGCTCCAGCATCTAAAGCAGCATGTCCAAATTTCGTTTGATAGAAAGCGGGCGTCTCCATGTATTCGATCCCCCAATGCATGTTGACAATGACTAAATTATCTTTTCTTTTATACTTCTTCACATCCCTAATAATATTTTCAAGGTACGAGTCCGCTGACTTTCTGTATCTATAATCATAGCCTAAAAAAACAGTTTCAACATTTTTAATTTTTCGAACAAGGGGCGTCCCTTCATTAAAAACAGCAATGTCCTGCTCCTTGAAAGCTTTCAATGTATCGCGATATCCTACTTCAAAATAATCCATTGTATGGTTGTTTGCTAAGTTCGCCGCTTCGATCCCGCTCGCTGGCAAAAAAGCCGCATATTTAGGATGACTTTTAATTCTCCACATTTTTTCTTCAGCCTTCGTCTCGGTTGTAAAGGCGCTTTCTGCGTTGATCACAGTGTAGTCATCCGAATTAAACCATGGCAGGCTATTTTTATACACATACTGATTATCGCCGTTATTCTTCTCAAAAACATAGTCGAACTGCAAATGCTCAGGAGCCTCTGGATACGTGCCAAACGAATTATCCCCTACCATACTAATCGTAATTTGCTCATCTTTCCTTTGTCCCTGCTCATAATTAGCCGCTGCGGCATAAAACCAAGTGTATGAATCGATTTCTTTCAAACGCAGCGAAGGATCCGCTTCTTTTGCTTGTGCTAGAGCAGACAGATAGTTCGGATACACTCGACCTAACGCTTTTTCATCAGTATTTTCCTCCCGGTAGGAATCCACTGCTTTTAAAGAAGAACTTAATATTTTCATATATTGCCCTATGGCATCGTCTTTCACCTTATATTGATTGATTTGAGAAATCAGTTCCTTTGTTTTCTGCTCAGCTTCGGATGACCCGCCCGATGAAGCTAATAACTGTAAAACCTCATTAGCTTGTTTCGATAATTTCTCGACGGCTTCTTTTGTAAGATCTTTCTGTTCAACTTTTTTATTCTGACTCTGTGCATCAGATACGGATGATTCTTTTCCTGTAACCGAAAAAACACCACCTACTCCAAGCAAAATGACAGCAATCATCAGCCATCCTCTTTTTCTTAATTTCTTTTTCATCGTTCCCCTTCCTTTTCTCTCATTACTAGGCAAGCTTCAGTTTCTCATTTATGCTAGCCCTTTATTCATTACTCAGTTCTATGTTACCATGTATTTGTTTATTTTTTATATTTTCCCATAATAAATATGCAAAAAAAGACATTTTCTCGTAAAAAACATTTACGCGAGAAATGCCCTCTATGAAAAAGAATATTATATTCGACTTCATTGTTTATATAAACAGACAAATTTTCACTTAAACACCATGTTAATAATACCCAAAATCATACTGAAAAAATTACTCAGCTAGTTATAAACGCTGAGATGCAACCTATTGTATTATTTAACTAGAGGGTCCTTCTCGATCTCTTTTAAAATTAAACGCTCTCCCTCTGTAACATCCACTAATGATTTAATCTGATGCTTATCCTTCTTCAAGTCAATGATCATCATTTGATCTTTATTGACTGCATATAAATAATCATCCTCATGTAAATATCCTGTGACATGATCGAATAATGATCCACCTTCCTCTCGATGAAACACGGCATATTCCTTATGGGCTTTTCCTATCTCATAATCACTGTCCTCAAAAAAAACGATAGTATCCATCCCTCGATAATCGCCCCAAACAAATACGATTGCGAATATTATTACAGGAATAAGCATGGCTAAAAAAGTAATTGTCAATATTGTGTTAACAGCTACCTTCTTAATAGTTTTACTCAAAAGATCATTCCTTTCAAAAATAGAGTAGTAATCTTTCGTTTCTAATTAATAGCATAACATTTTCTGCTAAAATTCTTTCAATGTAGTTCCTCAACAGTCTTTATCTCACACTCTTTCCAGCCAAAATCAAAACACCAAAGAAGAAGAAACGGTCAGTAGCCATGTAAAAAAGATAAACAAATCCACAAGTTCAAAAAAAGGAATAAATATCTCTTGCACATTGAACTCTCTTAGAGACGATATTATAAGAAAAAATAATGATAAACGGTAGATACATAAAGCAAGCCCCTAAGAAACAAAAAAGCGTGTGAATAATACGCTTATCACTATCGTTTTTTTAATTGTAAATTACCTTTATTAAACATAATAAGTCCATTAATTCGCTCATACAGAGCATATAAAGGATATAGCAGACCAATAAACACGATAAAGGGAGGTACTTTTTCAATAGCAGGTATTATGCCAGACAGCAAAGATATTAATATTTCTGTTAAGTAAATAAAGAAAGGTATTATTGCTATCAAACCAATTAGAAGGTATGGAGTTACTTTTGTTTCCTTTAACTTGACTTTACAGTACGGGCATTTCATAGTAAAAGGGGATGAAAAATCCTCGAAATCATCAAGTGTTATTGCTTTTTGACAATTTGGACAAGGTACAGATGTTCTCATAATAATCTCCTTACAAAAGAATTTACCTTAGTATAAATAGGGATGATCCATTTAGTAAATAAAGAATAGTAGTATTCAAAAGTGGACAGTTCTGTTGAAAACAATAAAATGAGTTGATCGGCATTGTTGAAAGGAATTTTCTTCTAAATAAATCATCAATGGAATTATATAGGGATCCCTGAAGAACCAAACGGATATACTGTGATCCTTTTAGGGGGCTCCGTTGAGTTTGTTTCGGAAAATGATACCGATTGGCACCAAAACTCTAACAAAAAAGACTTGCTTTCCTCTCTATTTCACTCCGGCTACACTGTGCCTATTCTAATGCGCATAATAAAAATTACGGAAGTCCCACTGCTGTAAATGATATTAAAAATCGGCATAATTTTTTATTCATGAAGAAAAGTTGGATCCGATTGTTCACCTGTTTACTCTTAGTATGCGCGGTATTTTAGGGTTGAGATTAATGATAGAACGCTCAATTCCCATCCGTTCCGTAGCCTTCTCACAGCCCCTCTTAAATCTTAAAGCACAACGTCAGTACGAGAATGAGTTAATTATAAAAAATCAATTAAATACAGTATGAAAAATAAGAGAAAACAGTTAAAATAACAACAAATCAACGAAAAAAGGGATTGTTACACTTGAAACAGATCAAAATATATCAAGTATCCTTGTACCCAATAGTAGTTTTTATGCTTACCGGCGGAGTGATGTTGTTCTTCTTTTGTGCTAGTTGGATAAACGAGGTACTCCCTAATCTATTTACCTCTTTAATTATGCTGCTTTTTTCATTTCTACTCTTAGGCTATTCTTTCTATTTTTTAAGAAAAAGAAGCGAAGGCAAAGGGTTTTATTGGGATGATGAGGGAGTAGTGATCGACTTGAAAGGAACGAAAATCTATTGGGAAGAAATTGAGAGTATTCAATATGTCACCACAAGAGGCATGCAATCAACCGTGATTTATCCGCATTTATACCTATCACGAAAAGATTAGAGCTCGCCGCAAGAAATTACTGCCGATAACGGCCCACTCCGTTGATTGGTTTTTCGTAAAAAATCCAAAAGAATGGCATAAGAATTTGAAGAAGGCTTGGGAAGAGAAAGGGCATTAAACACATGTTATCTCCAAGTACGTTTTGACGGTAGCCCTGAACAAAACTACACATAAAAAAAGGCGCTCCTATCGGAAGCGTCTTTTTTATATCGGAACAAATGTTCGTTTTATAAAACAATCAAAGTAGGCGTTTCTATATTTCGATTTTGATATTATTAGTATAAAATATTTTCCATTATAAGTCTATACCTTTCTAGAAAAATCATCTATATTTTGTATACCCAGCCGGTAATTTTAACAGAGATAGAAAGGGATGATCATGTGGGAATACGTCGATGGAATCATAATTTAAAAGTTCGGTTAATTGGTGAAGGGCTGTTTAATATGTTGTTCTGGATGTACTTTCCCTTTATAACCGTCTATTTTGGCCAAAAATTAGGTAATCATATTGCTTGATTTACTGATGATAGCCCCTCCCATTTTCAGCATTATCGGAAGTCTGCTTGGAGGTGCTTTAACCGACCGATTAGGACGACGTCCCGTAATGTTATTAGGTGCCTTGCTTCAGACAGTCATGTTTACAGCGTTTGCCATGTCATCGTCCCATTGGATTGATTACATGGCTTTTATCGGAATTTGGTTAGGCGGTGCCATTTATCAACCAGCGAGCTCCGCGATGGTTGCTGACTTAGTTCCTGCACAAGATCTTCGTGAAGTTTTTGCAACATTCGCAACAGTTAATAACATCGGAGCCGTTCTTGGCCCGGCACTTGGAGGTATTTTCTTCTTGCATTATCGCCAAGAATTGTTGTGGACGTGTGCCTTCGTCTTATTGCTATATTTTATAGCTATCTACTTCATGGTTCACGAAACATTGCCACTCTCGCAGAAAAAGCTGAAAAATGTAGCTTCCATTGCCCACACATTCAAAGAACAATGGAAAGGATATGGCGTTATTTTTCGCGATAAAGTGTTTCTAGTGTATATTCTGGCAGGTATCCTTGCGCTAATCCCGATTATGCAATTAGATCTTTATTTGCCCGTATACGTCATTAACCATGTTCCTTCTCAGACGCTGTTCATATGGAATGGTGCGGCACTTACACTATCAAGCACAGAGATATATGGATGGTTAGTCGGGGTTAATGGCCTTTTGTTTGTCCTATTTATTCTTCCAGTTACGAAATGGTTGCGTCACTGGAAAGAGCGCAATATCTTTATCTTGTCAGCCCTATTGGCCGGATTGGGCACCTTCTTCGTTGGTTTGAACAACAATATATGGTTTCTATTCTTCGTTACAATCATCTTTACCTTTGGTGAAATGGTACGCTCTCCGGTGACACAGAGCTTTATTAGCCACTATGCCCCTGAACATGCAAGAGGGCAGTACATGGCAGCTGATAGTTTGCAGAACACGCTAGGAAAATCTTTGGCGCCTGTGACTGTTTTCCTGTCTAGTTGGATTCCCGCTATTGGTATCTTCAGTATTATTTTGGGGTTTGCGCTCATGAGCACCTTATTATACATTCAATTATTTAGAATGTATGGGGAACAGCAAGAGGAAGAATTTCTCTTAAAACAATAAACAAAGGGAGCTAAAACAATCACAGGTTAGTTTCAGCTCCCTATTTTTCTACTCTACAAGTTAAAAACGATTGAGTCCATTTTATTTTGCTTAGTTAGTTTTACCGCCCCAAAAATCATTAAGATTGTTCCACCATTTTAATGAGTCTTTCTTTAAGAATTGCTTAAAAACACTTGTATCTATTTTGTCAGTAAGAAGTTGATTTTGCATACCTTCCAATAATCCAATTGTTGAAGCCTCTTTAACATAATCGTCACCACTTGTGTGCAGTAATTCTATTACTTCAAACACTGCTGGGAACTCACCTATTTTGTTTTGTTTTTATAAATCTATAATATGAGCAGAGAAATCGGATAGGTCGATATAAAGTAAATGCTCTTCTCCTGTTTCATAATTGTCTATTCAACAAAAAAAGCGTTAATCCTTCTTCGATTAGCGCTACTGTTTATTTAAGTACATTTTTTCACAATCTGTTTACCTTTATTTTTTATTTCTAATCTTGAAACCTAGCTTTAGTTTAACTCACGAACAATCTAATGGTACTTCTATTTTTATCTATGTTGATTTTCATAATATGCTTCATCCGCATATTTCTGGTCTGTTCCTTTAAGATAAGCTAATATCATTTTCGGACGTTTAAGTAAAACCCAGTCTCCATGTTTATCAAACTTTCTGCTTGAAGTTATCATCCCATTTTGAATCGTCCCGTATTTTTTCCCCTTCTTTTTTCCCCACACTTTTAACCGTTTAGCGAAGTCTGCATCTTCTGCCATAAGCATATTTTCATTAAATCCCTCAATCGATTTAAAATCCTTTTTATAGCACCAAAAGATTCCCACGGAAATTGCTCCATATTTAAATAATAGTGGCCCAATTAATAATAAGGTTGAAACAAAAATACCTAAAGACATTCTTTCAAATTTTCCTGTAACTCCCCCGCCAATGTACTTTCCAGTGGTTAAGTTCTCCTCTACCTTAAACAACACATGTTCGTTCATCTGTGTATCTGCATCAATTGTAAGGATGATTTCACCTCTAGCTATTTCAACACCTGTGTTCCTAATCTTAGAAAGGTTTTTGTCGTTATTCTTTATTGTGATACATTTATACGATTTTGCAATTTCTTCCGTCCTGTCTGTACATCGATTTAACACAACAATAATTTCAACTTGATTTTTAGTTAGTTTTGAGGCTTTTAAAATAGATTCTAAGCATTTTCTAATGTACCTTTCTTCATTATGGGCGGGTATTATAATTGAAATTTTTATATCCTCTTTATTTTTATCTTCTGAAGAGTTCTCCTTTTCGATCATGAAATAGCTCCCCCTTTAAATGAAACAATTTTTATTTCTGTGACTGTAACTTGAAACAACCGAGAGTGAATGATGTGGTCATTAAAGTAAAATTTATCTATAAAATTCACCACATGAAATTTAAGCCTATAACAAACACCACCCTTATTAGAAATCGGTTTCACTTGAGAAGATGAATCGGTTAAGCTGAAAATCGGATCGATATAGCTTATATTGCTAAAAATGGAGCTACCCTTTAAACAGAATAGCTCCATTTTTAATTCCCCACCTGCCACGGTCGGTTCGCTGTTCGTGGCTTTTGCATCTTTTGTTTGGTCCCAAGCTGTTCGCGTGTCATCCTCTGCGGCTCCATTCCACGTTCGATGCGATTCATTAACTCCTTTGAAGCCGTGGATACTAAAGGAGGAGCATAGATGCGCACCGATTCTCGTTGGCATGTTGGACAATCAGCTTGTCCTTTACTCCCGCTTATTGATTTAAAAAACAAGGTGAAATCACCGCATACTTGGCATCTAAAGGTGTAGCTCGGCATACTACTCCCCCCATTCGTTCTTATTTCGGCAAAATATTTTTCTCAAAAATTTGAGTAGGAATGGCCACTGTACAACATGCATTCGGGATATCCACAATACCGCTAATTCGCCCTTCGATCGGAGCCGTACTTAAAATCATATAAGCTTGTTCCCCTGTGTAGCCAAGTGTTTTCATATATTCAATCGCATTTAAACATGCCCGACGATACGCTAACGTCGCATCTAAGTAGTGCTGCTGGCCACTCTTTTCATCGACAGAAATGCCTTCAAACACTAAAAAGTCATTGTAGTTCGGTTCAACTGGACCAGGCTTAAACACTGGATTTTCGGTAATATTATACTTCTCCATTCCACCTTTAATCACGTCGACCTTTAAATCGATCCATCCTGCCATTTCGATACCGCCACAAAAAGTGATTTCGCCATCTCCTTGCGAGAAATGAAGATCCCCAACCGATAACTTCGCTCCATCAACAAATACTGGGAAGAAAATGCGCGAACCTTTTGATAGATTTTTAATATCACAGTTTCCGCCGTTTTCCCTCGGTGGAACCGTTCTCGCACCTTCCTTAGCCACCCGATCAAACTCCGCTCCTTTTAACGTTCCTAGCACCGCACGCTCAGGATTCGGTAAATTTGCCAGTGTCGGCACTCGATCAGGATCGGTTTCTAGCAATGCTTTTTCACGTTCATTCCATTTATTTAATAACTCCATCGAAGGGGCTACACCAATTAACCCCGGATGAATGATTCCAGCAAATTTCACACCCGGCACATGTCGAGACGTCGTATAAATCCCTTCAAAATCCCAAATTGATTTCGCTGCTTCTGGATAATGATCCGTTAAGAAGCTTCCCCCATTTTCTTTAGAGAAGATACCGTTAAAACCCCATTCTTCTCCTTGAAATGCTCCGATGTCCAAAATATCAACGACTAATAAATCACCAGGTTCCGCTCCATGGACATATACGGGACCGCTCAACACATGCACGCGTGACAAATTGACATCACGGATATCACTCGGATCATCATTGTTACTGATTTGTCCATCTGTCCAATCTTTACAATCCATTCGAAACGCGGTACCCGGCTCTACCGAAAAGGCAGCTGGAATATCCGGATGCCAGCGATTATGTCCTGGATGCGCTTGCTCCTCCATTGGTTTACTTAAGTCTAATCGAAACATCGTCTTTGGCATAACCATTCTCCCTTCGACTCATTTTTGGTCAAGGTTTCTCATGGTAGTAATCATTGTATGCGTTTACATTTTATCCATAAATATCGATAACTGTCAATATATTCAGATATTAATAGAGATACAAAAGCATTTTATTCCATAAAAAGCTGATGTTATTCAATTGATTGAGCCTTTTTATTCCTATAGAATGAAAAGAAAGAATACAAGGAGACCCTTTAATGAACACAAGAATTTTAACAGCCATCACCCAAATTGAACAAGAATATAACGTAAAAGTTTTATACGCCTGCGAATCCGGCAGCCGAGCTTGGGGCTTTCCTTCAAAAGATAGCGATTATGATGTGCGATTTATTTATATACATAAGAAGGAGCATTATTTAGCCATTGATCCTATCGGTGTTGGCAAAAAGCGAGATGTGATTGAGTTGCCTATTGATGACCTGCTTGATATGAGCGGATGGGAGCTGACGAAAGCATTAAGACTATTTCGCAAATCAAACCCACCTCTGTTGGAGTGGCTGCATTCACCGATTATTTATTATACGGCTTTTTCTACAGTGGAGCAGATGAAACAACTTCAACAAGAGGTATTCGCACCGCACTCCTGTATGTACCATTACTTAAATATGGCTAACAAAAACTACCGTGAATATTTGCAGCGTGATCAAGTGAAACTGAAGAAATATTTCTATGCCCTTCGTCCTGTTCTTGCTGCTAAATGGATTAAACAATTCAATGAATTTCCGCCGCTTGATTTTCAAACATTGCTAGACAACATGCTTCCTGAGGGAAAGGTAAAAAGCGAAGTCGAGCTGCTATTGAAAAGAAAAACAGCAGGTGAAGAGCTAGATAAAGAACCGCCAAATCCATTGATTAATGCGTTTCTTTATGAAGAAATTATTCGTCTTGAAGCGTATGCTAAAAGTATTAACTGCTCCACTTCTGATCCAACAGCAAAACTAGATCAGTTGTTTCGAGAAACATTAGACGAGGTTTGGTAAGGATAAAGAAATAGACAAACCGCCACTACAAGAGAACAAACTGATAGAGCAATTATTTACTTAGTGGCGGTTCCTTGTCTTACGAATGACAAAAAATACCATTGAGGCCTCTTCTTCTTTTTAGTACTTCGGTTGCGAAATCGGGGCTACTTCCTCGATCGTTTTAAAAATATTAGTATAAACATCTTGAATATTCACTTTATTTTTGACGCCGTTATACAAAAAATATCTCCAAACGTCATCTTTATATTCTTCTTCCTCTCCGCTATAAAGATACCCGACGGCATAAGCTGTTTCTTCCATGTTAGGCGCTGTTTCGTATGTCACGTCTTCGTGTACGAAAGGCAAATGCGCTTTCTTTGATTCGAAGAAAAAAGTAGGAATTTTTAAAGCTTTATAAGTGGCTACATACTGGTCATCGTCAGCCTCAGCAAACTGCTCTGGCATAATGAAAACAGAATCAAACTTATCAGATACTTCCTTTGTATTTGCAGAAATTTCTTTTAACGATAGAGCTTCAAAATCTATATTCTTCTCCCTCACTTCTGGGATTTCACCAACCACACCAATCGCCAAATCTTGTCCCTTATATATTTCAGACTGTATCTCGTTTTTATTACACCCAGCTAAAACAAACATGACCAACATCACTCTCAAAAGGATGTTCCTCATTTCATCTCCTCATTCCTACTTTTTCCTATCGTTAACGCATAACCTAATCCAAACGATTGCTTCATAATAACCTCCGTTTTACAAAAAAGTACATTGAATCCATTATGCATGCGGAATTTTTTTCTTTTTCCGCTGAAGTAACACCCACGACAACACTCCTGTTAGTCCGCTAAAGAAGGCATAAAGCAGAATATTGTCAAATGAACTCGCGTGATCAGCATATGTGCCCTTTTCATAAAAATATCTCCAAAACCAGACATCAAATCCAATCTGTACAACGAGTTGAGCTAATACGCCCAGAATAATTCGGTTACTGATCCATGTTATAGCTAACCCTAAGCCAATCGCAATAGGAATGACCCATAAAGTCAGCGTGACTGGATGAAACAAGGTTGAAATACTAACCATGATACTCACTCCTTATATGAGAATTCCACCCACTACAATAAAAGACAAACCCACCATTACAGTAAAAGCTTTCATACACCTCCAAGGAAGTTGACCGATTGCTTTGACCATGAACTCCATCTCCAAAAAGCCGCTAGCCCCCAAAATTCTTTGATTGCTGTAATCCTCTTTTTTCAATCTAAACACGGAAGAACAAACAATCATGAATCCCCATACCATCAATAATATTCCTAGAAAAATGTTCACAGCATTCACCTGCCTTTCTCTTTCGTCTACGTCTTTAATATGGAAAAAGTTTCATTTCCAAAAAAGCGCAAGTACTATGATAGTTGTGAAAAAAATCGGCTTTATCTTATTTTTCATTCGATTCACCTTCTGTTAAAGGGGAGGATCCCTTTTTCTAAGTGTTTATTATATCACACCAATGCTTAGCATTTTTACCACATATTTGTAAAGTAAACTTGACATCCATCCCTTTTGTAAAGTATCCTTTACGTAAAGCTAACTTTACTAAAGGGGAGTGATGGATTGGAAAATCGGATTAAAGAGCTGCGAGCGGCCCATCATTTAACGCAAGATGAATTGGCGGACCGTTTAGATGTCTCAAGGCAAACGATCATTTCTTTAGAAAAAGGAAGGTACAACCCTTCGATCCTGCTCGCGTATAAAATTTCACGCGTGTTTCATTGTACGATTGAAGAGGTTTTCTTATTTGAGGAGGAGAAAAATGATGAGTGATTTTATGTTTGGTGTGATCATTTGGCTAGCAATTGGGGTTGTTACATTAGCTATTATTTTTTTGAACCATCGTCACTTAAAGAAAAAGAGAATCATCGACGAACGCTATGAGAGGATTCACCAAATGGGGAGAAGCTATGCTTGGGTCACTTCCGCTGCCATCATTTTTATCGTCTGGTTCATCTCACTTGTTGTTTTCGAGTCTAAGCTTGCTTTTTTCCTTATTACCGCGATATGGGTGGGACATAATATCTCTTACATCATCGGTGCGGCTATCGCACAAAGCAAAAATTAATTTCGCGCAAAAAAGCTGCCAAGAATTTCTTCTCAGCAGCTTTTCATTATTTCTTTTGTTCATCCGAATGATCATTATAATCGTAGTTAGATGGATCAACTGGTGTAAAGCCTTTTGGTTTGTGGAAGCGCAGTAAGTCTTTCGTGACGATTTCATCCGACATTTCTAAACGCTTATCAACGGATTCTTTCATTTGTTTAATCTCTTCCGTTTCTTCGATCGGCTCTCCAGTTGCAGTATTGTAATAGTTGCCTTTAATGCCTGTGACGTCTTTACTTACAAAGTCTCCGCTACGGAATGGAACGATCGGATTATGGTCTTTAGATAATAAATCTGTTCCCATATGGAGATAGTCTTTCGTATCGACACCAAGCAAGTGCATTAATGTTGGCATTAAGTCCACTTGACCACCATATTGATGCTGCACGCCGCCTTTCACACCTGGTACGTGAATCAACAATGGCACACGTTGAAGCTGCGCATTTTCAAACGCGCCTACTTCTTTGCCTAATACAGTAGACATCGCCTCGTTATGATTATCAGAAATTCCGTAGTGATCCCCATACATGACGATCACGGAGTTTTCATACAAGCCGGATTTCTTTAAATACGTAACAAATTGTTTAACAGCTTCATCTAGGTATCTAGCTGTTTGGAAATAACCATCAACCGAAGAATCACCTGTATGATGTGGTTCAATCGTTGCTTCCTTTTGATCCATTGGATACGGGAAGTGGTTCGATAATGTGATAAATTTCGTATAGAACGGCTGCGGCAATGTTTCTAACAACGGAATCGATTCTTCAAAGAACGGCTTATCTTTCAATCCGTAATTCATTACATCGTTTTCATTCATATCGTAATAGTTGGAATCAAAAAAGCGATCAATTCCAAAAGCTTTATAAATCTCATCGCGATTCCAGAAAGATTTTGAATTGCCATGGAAGGCCGCTGACGTATAGCCTTGCTGGCCTAAAATAGCCGGTGCTGCTTGATATGTGTTGCGCCCTTTCATTGAAAATGCTGACCCTTTTGGCAAGCCAAACAACGAATTCTCTAACATAAATTCCGCATCAGACGTCTTTCCTTGTGCCGTTTGATGGAAAAAGTTATCGAAATAAAACATATTTGGATCATGCGCTAATGAATTAATAAACGGTGTAACTTCTTTTCCATTCAGCTTATAGTCAATAATGAAGCTTTGCAATGACTCTAAGTGAATATAAATGACGTTTTTCCCTTTAGCCTTTCCAAAGTAAGCAGGATTCGGCTCAGCATAAATGGATTTAGTGAAGTTCTCTACTTCTACGACATCACTGCCGTCAGCTAATGCACGCTGCGTTGAAGCTTTCGTGCTTTGAATCGCGTCATAAATTGTAAAGTTATACATTCCTAAATATTTGACAATGTAGTTTCGATCGAACGTTCTCGTTAATAATTGTGGTCGATCGATTTCAGCCAAGGTTAAGTTCACCGTAAACAAAATAATCGCTGTTAAAAACACAGCCGCTCTGTGACGACGAGGGATTTTCACTGACTCTGGCTTCACATACTTAGAAAAATAGAAAACCATTAAAATCAACGTATCTACAAAATAGAAAACATCATATGGTTTAAATAAAGCACCCATACTATTTCCTATACTACTTACGTTCGCTGTTTGCGTTAGCGTTGGCAACGTAATAAAGTCAGTAAAGAAACGGTAATAGGCAATATTTGCATACAATAATAAAGATAATAGAAAATGGATTCTAATTATCCACTTAAATAATTTTCTTCCTTTAGCAAACAAAGCAAATCCAATAAATAAAACGGCCGAACTTATCGGATTTATAAATAGCAAAAACTTCTGCATCGCATTTTCAATGCCTAAGTCAAATTCTACCTGATAAGCAATATACGTTTTTATCCAAAGAAGTACGACAGCTAAAGAGAAGAAAATGAAAGGCTTGCTGACAAGTGATTTCTTATTTGTTGCATCCTTCATCACATTTTCACTCCTTCTTATATTTCAATCAAATAAACTACTTTTACAAAAAAACAATAAAAAAATAATAAATTCTTAGCAATCAAAAGTCAACTAAAATCATTTGGGAACCAGTTTAATACTGTAACATAGAAACTTGGATAAATAAACACCCTTTTTCCGGTAAAACATCATGTCGTATGCTAAATGGAGGGATAAACATGCTTTTGCACAAAATAACGAATCCCCCAACAACAAACGTTGGGAGATGTTCATTCTACCTTCTTGAAATATTATTATTACAAGTGATAGTAGTCGCGATCTTATCCATTTTTTTAGATGTGTGGTTTTATTTTTCCTTATTTATATTACCTGCTAATGGAGTCATTTGTTTTGTCACTGGAGTCATCGCTTCTTTAGAAGAGACCGCTAAAACGAGATATTATCCTTTGCTCACTTTGTTAGTAGGCATCGTACTTCTTATGGCTACTCTATTATTTTGGATGGGGTTCACATTTGGCGGCTAGCATCCTCCCCATCTAAAACTATTTTTTATTATTAGAGCTCTCTGTTTACAACCGATTGCTTTAAGTTAGCGATAAACTCTTCCAGTCCCATTACATAGGAAGCTTCTTGCCCATGTTTCCTGACACTCACCGATTGACGTTCCTGTTCTTGGTCTCCAACCACAACAATATAAGGTACCTTCTTCATTTGCGCTTCTCGAATTTTGTAGCCGAGCTTTTCTTCACGGAGATCAAGCTCCACCCGCAAGCTTTCTTGTTTCAATCGTTTACCGATCTTTTCTATATACTCTTTGTGAACATCATTGGATACCCCAATTACTGTTACTTGAACGGGTGCTAGCCATAAAGGAAATACGCCGCCGAAGTGTTCTATTAAAATACCGAGAAAACGATCAATTGATCCAAACACGGCTCGATGAATGACCACTGGACGGACTTTATTGTTTTGCTCATCAATATATGTGAGATCAAATTTTTCTGGCAGCTGAAAATCTAGTTGAATCGTTGCACATTGATGGCTTCTTTTCAGCGCATCTTGAATATGAATATCAATTTTCGGCCCGTAAAAGGCACCATCTCCTTCATTTACTTTATACTGGTAATTAAGATTGTCTAATACGTTCTTTAAGGCTGTTTCTGCTTGATCCCACAGAGCTCCTGCCCCCATGAAATCAGCTGGTCTTGTCGAAAGCTCAATCTCATAGTGAAAGCCAAATGTATGATAGACTTCATCAATTAACTTTAATGCCGCCATGATTTCAGCTTCAATTTGATTCGGTGTGACAAAAATATGGGCATCATCTTGGCAAAATGTCCGAACTCGCAATAAACCATTTAAAGCTCCGCTGAATTCATGGCGGTGAACTTGTCCAAACTCCGCCATCCGAAGCGGCAGATCCCGATAAGAATGCAATTTGTTTTTAAAGATCAGCATATGTCCAGGACAATTCATCGGCTTTAAAGCAAACTTTTGATGCTCCACTTCAGAGAAGTACATATTTTCTTTGTAGTGATCCCAATGCCCTGATTGCTCCCATAATTGTTGATTCATCATCGTTGGAGTACGAACTTCCTGATAATCATGTGCATGCTGTAGCTTTCGTAAAAAAGACTCTAATTCATTGCGAATCACTTGCCCATTGGCTAAATAAAACGGCATACCCGGTGCCTCTTCAGAAAACATAAATAAGTCTAACTCATTGCCTAATTTCCGGTGATTTCTCTTTTGTGCTTCTTCAATAAAATGAAAATAATCATCTAGCTCTTCTTTAGAAGCAAAAGCAACGCCATAGATACGTTGCAGCACTTGATTATTGCTGTCTCCTCGCCAATAAGCTCCTGAAATATGAGTCAACTTAAACACTTTAATATACCGAGTCGCCGGCAAATGCGGACCGCGACATAAATCGAAAAATTCCCCTTGACGATAAATTGTCACCACATCTTCAGGCGGAATCTGTTCTAGCAATTCAAGTTTTAACAGATCGTGAGCAAACAGTTCTTTCGCTTTTTCTCGTGATACTTCCTCACGTGTAATCTCAAGGTTTTCAGCGATAATTTTATTCATTTCTTTCTCGATCTTTGGCAGTTCATCAACTGCTAAGTGATGTTCCATGTCAATGTCATAGTAAAAACCATTTTCAACGACAGGACCTACACCTAAATGAACGTCTCCATACAAACGCTTGATGGCTTGAGCTAATACATGGGCTGTTGTATGTCTCATAATGTCTATCCCAACTGATGAATGAAGGTCGTATAATTCAATCTCTGCATCCTTATCGATGCTACGTTGTAAATCATACAACGATCCATTGACCTTACCAGCCACTGATTTCTTTTTTAAACTTGGACTAATCGACTGCGCAATTTCTGCTAAAGATACCCCTTTTGCATACTTCTTTTCCTTTCCATCTGGAAACTTAATGACCACTTCATTTACACTCATGTTTTCAACACCTCTTATCATTTTTTCGCATAAAAAAACACACGCATCCCTAAAAAAGGGACGAGCGTGTGTTAGACCCGTGGTTCCACCCAGATTCCCATCATGTTTGCTTGCTATGATGGCTCCTTTGACTGTATCGTAGCCACTACGGTATTGATTACTATTCTTTCACCAATACAGCTCCAAGGGGGTAAGTCATTTTTTCGTGTTAGGAAGCTCCCAGCCTTGACTTCCCTCTCTGTGAACCGTAAAAAATGCTCATGTCCTTTTCAACGCTTATCTTTATAAAATAAAAAACACACACTCATCCCTCAAAAAGGGACGAGCGTGTGTTAGACCCGTGGTTCCACCCAGATTCCCATCATGTTCCTTGCCATGATGGCTCCTTTGGCTGTATCGTAGCCGCTACGGTATTGATTACTATTCTTTCACCAATACAGCTCCAAGGCGGTAAGCTATTTTTTCGTGTTAGGAAGCTTTCAACCTCGACTTCCCTCTCTGTGAACCGTAAAAAATGCTCATGTCCTTTTCAACGCTTGTTTTATATAGTTCACTACTATAATGGATGTGGAAATTCAAGTCAATAAAAAGTTAAAATTTTCTTTTTATTGGCCTTATTTCTTCTAGAGCTAAATTTTTTCTTAGATGCTTGTAACTGTCGGAAAAATTGATTATGATTGGTAACTAGACAACCGCAAATTTTTTCATTACAATACAATTGATACTAATTCTCAATAAAAACCGAGAATTTTATCACACTACATACAAAGGAGTTTTTACCTATGTTGTCCAAGACTTTACGCGATGCCTTAATCGATCAAATGAATTTTGAATTCTATTCAGCTCACACTTACATGGCAATGGCCGCTTATTGTACGTCAGAAAGCTATGATGGTTTTGCAAACTTCTTCCTCGTCCAAGCAGAAGAAGAACGTTTCCATGCAATGAAGCTATATCACTATATTAATGATCGCGGCGAAAGAGCGCTTATTTCCGGCTTTGAAAACCCAAATAACGAGTTTTCTTCTATTCTTGAAGCGTTCCAAGTCGGATATGAACATGAGAGAGAGGTCACTAAGCGTTTTTACCACCTTTCCGACATTGCGATGGACGAGCGCGAGCATGCGACAATGGCATTCCTTAAATGGTTCATTGATGAGCAAGTGGAAGAAGAAGCCACTTTTGATACGCTCATCAATAAAATCAAACGCATTGAAAACGACTCAAATGCTCTCTTTATGCTAGATACGGAGTTAACCGCTCGTACATTTGTAGCACCAGCAGAATAGGAAAATGATCTATTCTCTTTGTTCTGCCTATGGACTGCAGAATCATGTACTAAATAAATTTTAACATGAAGAAAGCCGATTTTCCTTACACTTAGGAATCATCGGCTTTTTGAATGGAATAAGAAAGCTTGTCGGAAGGTCCTTCGCTTTCAACTAGTTTTTAGCAGCAGTTACTAGCTCCTAATAAAACGAGTCCTGTACCATCTTCATTTTCTTCTTTATCTAACGTTAATTCATCCGTTTCTGTCATTTGTGAATCGAATGCCACTTTAATGCCATTAATTGTTTGAACCGTATCGGACTCAAGCGGTGGATCTAAAGTTAAGGAAAATTGCGGGCCGCAGCAGCCAGCCACGGAAGTTAAGCGAATGCCTTCTGCACCTTTTTCATTTAAAAAACTTTGCAACAATTGTTTAGCTTCATCTGTAATTTTCATTTCTGATTCCTCCTTCAAATCAATTTCTCACTGACTACTGAATATAATCTTTCAGCTGATCATACCCAATCTTTTCTTCTCGTAACCAAGGAATAATGGCACATTTCTCTGCTTTATGGTCCTTGACTTCTTCAACCCATTCTTTTTCTGCTATTGCTTTGCTCTTTAGAAATGGGTCGTTCGTATTTGTGACAGATAAACTTTGATTAATCACCCACCATTGCGGATGAATACTAGCCCGTTTTAGATCCTCCTGTAATCGAGAGGCTTCTAAAACAGGTGTTGCTTCTGCAAGTGTGACAATCACCACGGCTGTTTCTTTTGAGTTTCGAATTTGCGGCAATAAGTTTTTTGCACTTTCTGGTACAGTTCCTGTTGATCTAGCCATTTCTTTACTATAAGACTCAGAAGCATCCAGTAATAATAAGGTATGTCCCGTTGGTGCCGTATCTATGACGACCATTTCATTTTCTGCTTTGGCTACTACTTCCGCAAAAGCATGAAAAACAGCAATCTCCTCTGTACATGGCGATTCTAGATCTTCCTTTAAGTAAGCAAGACCCGCTTCATCTAAGTCCTTCCTTGATTGTGCTATTACTTCAGCTTTATACTTCTCCACTTCTACTTTGGGGTTAATTTCACTAATAGTTAAATTTGGATGTAGATACCCACTCTGAAATTGATAGTCTAGGTGAGCAGCAGGATCAGTTGTTGTTAAGTGGACACGATGCCCCTTTTCAGCTAGCCCTACCGCAATAGCTGATGCAACGGTTGTTTTTCCTACTCCACCTTTCCCCATTGTAAAGATTAACTTTTTGTTGTGAACTGAAAAATCATCAATAACTTCTTTTAATCCTGAAAGATTATTTGATGGATTTTTCGTGTATACCTCTGTTACTGGCGTTTGTTCGTATAGTTTAAACAGATGTCGGAGATTTTCCACACCTGTTAAAGAGTAAGGAACATACGGTAACGAGTACATATTGATTTCTTGTAAACTTTCTGGTAACCGCTTTAATGACTTCCTTTGTCGATGATAAAAAGCGGATGAGATTTCATCTTCTTCATTATGCTTTTGAAGGAGTCCGTTGATGATAAGCATTTGATTTTGAATACCAATCTCTTTCAACTCAGTGGAAGCACGATCTGCTTCTACAAAAGCTGACACATCCGGTCTTGTCACTAATATTAGTGTCGTTTTAGTTGGATCGGAAAGGACAGACATCGCCCTTGAATAGAGCTCTTTTTTCTGTCCTAATCCAGATAAAGGACCTAAACAGGATGCCCCATGCGTACTTTCTTCTAAAAATCCTGTCCAAGCAGTCGGAAGCTGTAAAAGGCGCAACGTATGACCTGTTGGAGCTGTATCAAAAATAATATGATCATAACGATTAACAATCTCAAGATTGGTGAGAAAACCTGTAAATTCATCAAATGCAGCAATTTCAACTGTACAAGCCCCTGATAATTGCTCTTCCATCGAAGCAACCACAGCTGCTGGAAATTTATCTCTATAAGGACCAACTACACTTTCACGATAAGCTTTAGCAGATGCCTCAGGGTCGATATTGCTCACAAATAAATGTTCAATCGACGGAACAGCTGTTGGTGTACTTGTTAACTCTATGCCAAATACATCTTGTAAATTAGATGCAGGATCTGTACTGATGAGTAAAACCTTTTTCTCCCTGTCAGCTAAGGCGACGGCTGTGGCGCAGGCCGTTGACGTTTTCCCTACCCCACCTTTTCCTGTTAAAAACAAAAATTTAGTATGAATATGATTTGGACTGAATGTAGGATACATATGGCTTCCTTCTTCCCCAATTATGATAGTTGTTCTAAATTGATCGAAAGTCGAACTTTCGGCTTCTCATTTAATTCTTCGACCTTTACTTCAAACCATTGGGCAAATTCTTCATTCGTTGGATAGATTCCTATTTTTACTACTTGATCATTCACTAAAACAACAGGTAAAGCATCGGGACCTTTTTCCATCAATACACGATTGATTTCATCGTTTTCAGCAAATTTGTCGGGATGATTTGTTAATTGGTATCGCTTAATATGAAAACCTTTTTTCTCTAGCGAATAAACAGCGGATGCTACTCTAGTTAATTCTGGATCTACGCTAGGCCCGCATACTCCAGTGGAACAACACATTGCCGGATCAAAAATTTCAACTTTATTCATGTGATAAACCTCCTATTATATGCTTACTTTCCAGTTTCCGAAAAACGTTGGATTCTTTCACCAATTTCATCACGCACACGCTGGAAGAACGCCCATTTTTCTTCGTCTGTTCCTTCCGCTTTTGCCGGATCATCAAACCCCCAGTGCTCACGCTTCACATGCGGTGGAGTAATTGGACATTTATCGGCTGCATCTCCGCATAATGTGACGACTAGATTTGCATGATTCAAAATTTCAGGATCAATCATGTCAGACGTTTGATTTGAAATATCCATACCAACTTCCTTCATTGCCCTTACTGCATTAGGATTCAATCCATGCGCCTCAATACCGGCACTATAAACTTCCCACTCTTCCCCTAAATATTTCTTTGCCCATCCTTCTGCCATTTGGCTTCTGCAAGAGTTTCCCGTACATAAAAAATAAATCGTCTTTTTAGCCATCCCTTATGTCTCCTTTTAGTAAAGTATTAACACGATATATAAACCTAGTAACGTCATGAATAGAATCGGAATGGTTAAAACGATTCCGGTTTTGAAATAGGTTCCCCAGGAAATTTTCACTCCTTTTTGAGATAAAACATGGAGCCATACTAACGTTGCTAGTGATCCAATTGGGGTAATTTTCGGACCTAAGTCTGATCCAATCACATTGGCATAAATAAGTGCTTCCCGAACCGCACCTGACGTGCTCGTTTCCGTAATGGCCAATGCATCGATCATAACAGTTGGCATATTATTCATGACGGATGATAAGAAAGCAGCAAGAAAGCCCATTCCGATCGTTGCCGCAAATAATCCTTGTTCAGCCGTTGCTTGAATGACACTGGCTAAGGAATGAGTTAGCCAAGCATTTCCTAACCCATAGACGACTACATACATGCCAATGGAGAAAAATACAATACTCCATGGTGCCCCTTTCATAACGGCTTTCGTGTTTACTGCATGACTTCTGCTTGCCATAAACAAAAAGAAGATAGCGACCGCTCCTGCCACAATGGATACAGGCATTTGAATGAACTCACTTGCGAAGTAACCAATCAGTAAGATAGCAAGCACATACCAGGAAAGACGAAACATTTTTTCGTCCTTAATCGCTTCTACTGGCTGTTTTAATTTAGATAGATCATACGTTTTCGGAATACTTTTTCTAAAATAAATTAATAATACCGTGATGGTTGCCGTCAATGAAAAAAGGTTCGGAATCACCATTCTTGAAGCATATTCGACAAATCCAATATGAAAGAAATCGGCAGAAACAATATTCACTAAGTTACTTACCACAAATGGTAAAGAAGTCGTATCTGCAATAAATCCACTTGCCATGATAAAGGGAAAGATCATCTTTTCCTTGAATTCCAAATGACGAACCATCGCTAATACGATCGGCGTCAATATTAAAGCGGCCCCATCATTCGCAAATAACGCGGCGACGATCGCACCTAACATACTCACATACACGAACATTTGAATGCCATTCCCTTTAGCCGCTCTCGCCATATGCAAAGCAGCCCATTCAAACAACCCAATCTCATCTAATATGAGTGAAATAAGGATAATGGCAATAAATGATAATGTGGCGTTCCATGTAATGTCTATTACTTCTAGTACATCATTAAGTCCAACAACCCCTACTAAAAGGGCAAGGAGCGCTCCCCCACAAGCTGACCAGCCGATGTTTAAGCCCTTAGGCTGCCATATGACGAAAATCAGTGTTACTAAAAAAATGCCCGATGCCAATATTGCTGTTGTCACGACACTAACCTCCATTAATCACAAGAGATGCGCAATCCCTTTTCTTCCAGTTCTTTTAATTTAAAGGCTTGGCTCGGAAGATGCTCAAGCAAGCTGTGGACGAAAGGATAATAAGAGCTATCCTTATTTAATGAATAAATCATCCATTGTCCTCTTCTCATTTCCTGTACCAATTCAGCATCTTTCAACTTGCGAAGGTGTTGACTAATAGCTGGCTGGCTCATGTTAAAAATCGCCACAAATTCACAAACACAATAATCATTCGCATCCAGCATTTTGACCATCGTTAGCCTTGTTTTATCCCCTAATAATTTTAAGATCGTTGCAGCTTTTCCTATTTCAACTGTTGATCCTTGCATAAAAAACACCTCCTGCACTCAGCTTCGCATGAATATATAACGATTCACTTATATAATAATATGCTTATATATTAATTACAAGGCCGAATATTCCTAAGCTTAACAAGCATAGCTTGCTTTGACTTGCCATACAGCCAAGCTCTTCACCTATTTGCTTGTCCAGTTCATTGCTTTGAACTTGCGTAGCATTTCTGTATTCTTTTTCATTGGTTTATTTCCCCACCGTAAATCATCATCAAAAAAAGAGCCCATTAGCTAGGATAGGCTCTTAACAGTTTTTTACATTCTTCATATGTGACTTCTTCATGAAGCGGACAGTGAGGATTGGCTGCTACAATTTCAGCCGCTTGAGTAACTGTCGTTAATACATTCGCATATTCTTGTGTATGCTTCATATATAAAGCTTTAATAAAAGGAATTTTGCTAGGATCAGCTACATACTTAGGTGGTAGATGATTTAGGGAGAGAGCTAGCACATCTCTTAAACAATTTTGACATCCACAGGCTATTTTTAACTGATCCTTGTACTCTTCGATTACATCTCTAACAATTTCTTCCATTGCATTTTTTACAGTCATCTTCATTTCTCCTATCCTCATTCATAAGTAAGTACATTCAAAAAAAGATTGATTACTTCTATTATCGGAAATATTTTACTTACCTTTAATAAAAATACATATTTTTAAATATTTTTTCATAGCTTACAATAGGTCTGGAGAACCATTAATGAGGTTTTGTTGATATAAAAAAACGACTGCGATGACAGTCGTTTTTTGTATGTAACCTAGTTAGCTAGTCAGCCATGCGGCAATCAAGACGGTCGATGAACAACCACCGTATGAGCCGGGCTCATGGATTTGATCGAACTTATAAGCTGTAAGTCTTGATTTTTGAATGGTAAGAGTCTTGATTTTTGAGCTCTGAGTGCTGAACGTTGAGCTTTGAGCTTTTATCCCAATTTATCTAGTGTCTCACTAAATGATCTCATTATGATAAAAGTTAGAGCGGCTGTAAGGTCAAAGCCGCTAGCACCTGTTCAGTTGCCTTGATTTTCGACTAACTAACGAGTATTCATTTATTCAGGTACTTCAATTTCTGTCAGCGTATTGGACGTGGACAGAACGAAATCGACTTCCGTTAAAAACTCATCAATCTTTTTCTCTAGCTTTTCATATTCATCACGTAATTTTAGCGGGTCAACGATTTTCGCTTCATGCTTTTCACGATAACTTCTCGTCAGCTCGTTGCTTTCTTCGACTTTCAGTTTTGCTTCTCGGCCGTATAACACTTCTAATTGACGGTCTAGCTGTTCCTTGACCTCTGCATTAATCTCTTCTACCTCATCTGTCACCGATGAAAACTCGCGCTTCATCTTGTGCAGAAGCTCTTGCTCATATTGGATCGATGTTTTGCGCTCAATCGCTTCGGCAACCGTATATGTATGACCGGCGATTTCCACCTTTGTCATTGCGTTCGATAACACAATCGCTGACTTAATCGCATTTCGGCGTTTAATCAAATCTAACGTGGATTGATAGCTTGCACGTGCTTTTTCTTCAAATTCCTTCACAGAAGCAAAGCCACTGACCGGTTTATTACCAACATGGTATTGAACCAATGGAGTAGAATTCATCATTGAATGAATCCGTTTATCTAACAGTTTCAGTTCAGCTAACGCTCTCGTAATTGAAATTTTCATACGTAACAACCTCCATTTTTTATCAATATACCATAATAGTTTAATACATACATAGCCGGAAGCTTCCTCTTTGCTACATAAACGCTTTTGGATCCGACAATTTCATAAACTGATATAACTCCTCGCTCGCGACTTCTTTGCCGATACGCCCCATCATAAAGTTATAAGGATAACCTGCAATATCTGGTTCATTTGTTGGTATGTCCTCAAAACGGCTCGCCTGTAGCATCTTTTTCAGCAATTTTTTATATGCGTGCGCATCGCCATTCGTCATTTGTAAATCCCAATGCCAGTAATATTCTAGTGAAATAATGATTTTACTTTCAAGCGCTTGGTTAGATGTTACTGCTTGAACGAGTCGTTTTGCTATCCCACGCCCCCTAAAACCTGGTGCTACTTCCACTACACCTAAAGTTCGAACAAAAGGCAACTTACTCCATCTTTCTTCTCTTTCGGGCGGCAGTACGATCGTATAGCCAATAATGGCATCACGATCGATTGCTAAAGCCATTGCTACTTCCTTGCTCAGCTCTGCTCGCAAAGTAGCTTGCTGCTTGTCCGGCGCACGAAAGCGATTGAGCAAAGGGTGGAATGTAAGCCTTTTCATATTCATTTTGACTGCTTCCTCGTTCGAAATGATTTCAACCATCTTCATCCTCCGTTCTCTTTTTTCAAAATAAAAAACCCTTTCTTAGAAGAAAGAGCTGAAAACGGCAGAAAAAAGCATAAGAAAGATCACTGCCGCTTCAATTTCTCACTCCCCGAAGAAATGAAACTTACGGAATCTATGGCAGGTCTCCTGACTCGTGCTTCGTTTGACGATGAACCTTCCCATATAAGCAAGCTTACACAGTGGTTTTCTCATGCCATCCACACTTACAGTTGCGGGGACAGTTTTGGCTTCACACCAAATTCCCTATTAAGTCGCTAGCGACACCATAAATTCCTAATATTCAGTTATTATTTATTATAAAGAAAAAATAAACCAAAAGCAAAAAGACCGCCTCCATAGAGACAGCCTTTTCATCAACTATTACATTTCCTGATGCTGAGTGGCAATATGCTTTTGATAAAAAGCTGCCATTGACGCTTGCACGTACGGAACTAACCATAAATACCCGATACCGAAAGTAAAGAGAGCAAGAAACGCCCAGCCGATAAAGCTTAAATACAACACAAAATAATTCCATTTATATCCTTTCATGCGGCGTTTACTTTCTGAAATTGCTTCAAGGGCAGATAACTCGGGATGATCTTTCATAATAAAATATGCTTGCGAATAAGACATGCTTTTAATAATCCCAGGAATAATCAGTAATAAAGACCATAAAAAGACGAAAATCCCGATTAAAATGGACATCCAAATCGTTTTAAATGCCAGACCACCGTTCGCATAAACTGAAAATACCTCTCCGACGCTTTGACGCTCTCCCCGAACTAAATGTAAAAAGAACCAATAAATCGAAACAGATAGAGGGATGATCGCAAAACTAATGATTAAACTCAAGATCGAAGAAGATGCGGGGGGTGTATCTTGATTGATCCAATTACTCCAGCCACCGCTAGTAACCACCTCAAACATGGTAGGCACGACTCCACCGATGGCAAACATGATCAACATGAGAACAACAGCCGTTCCCCAATTTCCTGCTAACGCTTCTCTCGCATCCTTTTTAATGCTTGAAATATGAACAGTCATTGTTTTTACTCCTTTCTTTTTATGGTTAAATTGTAACATAAATATCTATTTTGGAATTTACTTTTTATAAATAAATTCTACAAATTAAGAGATATTTCTTCCAAAGATCTCTATCGTTTGCCGCAATGGAACAAAATTCTGCCCATTCCACCTTAATACATTGTTGACATATCCGAGCCGATCGGCGTTATATTGACCAGCAATATTTTGAAACGTCACTAATTCATATGTTCCATCCCTCTCCAAATCGATGGGATATATTCCTGCTAAAGGCGAGACAAAGCCTTGAATTGGTTGCCTTAACGTTCCATCAGATCGGTAAATAGCCGACAAATACGCTAGCTCTTTATCTTTTAAGCTAAGTGTATAGCGCTTTTTCAGAACAGCGCTTTCCACTCTTACTGTATATTGATCTTGATATTGAACCTTATATTGGTAGTTCTTATTAAATACATCTGAATCAAACAACAGCTTCATGTTTCCTTGCTGAAATGAATAAATGTACGCATAAACCGTCCCCCCGCTTCCGCCTGAATCAATCACGATCAACACATCATTAATCTGCTCTCCTGTCATATCACCGAGAAAAATCGTTGGCTTATATCCAGATCCTTCTTTTAAAGGAATCGTTTCAACAGACTGATTGTAGTAGCGAACAACAAGGGTTATGTTTTGAACATGGGCGCTTCCCTCCTGTTTGGTGCCAATCAAATAAATGGTATCCGCGTTTCCATCACCTGTGATATCCCCTTGCTTCACATCAAGCACCACTTGATCTCGATGGAACCACTCATATTGTCCATTACACTTGCGGAAATAAAAAGGGTGTTGCTCTTTTATGACTAACAAGTATTCTTTTCCTTGCTCTTCGTAAGCAACGAGCCATTCCTTTTCCTGATCTCCGTCCACATCTACTTGCACAATTGCTGGCTGATTCGGCTCAATCTCGATAATACGAGCCTGTTGCGGCAAAAAAGACTGTATTTGTTTATTCATTCCCTCCCCCCTTATTTCACTTTATGCAAATGGCAAGTCCAACAATTCTTATACTGTAAGTAAAAAATGAAAACTGCTATGATAAACAAGAAAATAAAAAAAAGGGTGTCAATAATGAAAAAATATTGTGTAATCGGAGCAGGAATTTTAGGCGCTTCTACCGCTTATCACCTCGCGAAAGCTGGCGCTGAAGTGATGATCATTGACCGAAAAGACGAGGGCCAAGCCACAGCCGCTGCAGCAGGAATTATTTGCCCATGGCTATCACAGCGAAGAAATAAAGCATGGTACCGGCTTGCGAAAAACGGTGCTCGTTTTTATCCTGAGTTAATTGCGGAGCTTGAGCAATTAGGCGAAACAAACACAGGATATGCCAAGGTTGGTGCTTTGA
Organism: Bacillus sp. REN10; assembly: GCF_016820555.1. GTDB lineage: Bacteria > Bacillota > Bacilli > Bacillales > Domibacillaceae > Bacillus_CE. Next base: position 97,755 of record NZ_JADHDW010000008.1, read on the forward strand.
GCTTGCATGACGACGAAGAAAAATTAGTCAAAATGAAAGAACGTGCCTTGAAACGGCGAGAAGAAGCCCCAGAAATTGGTGAAGTGACGATTTTAAGTCCCGCTGAAGCCAAAGCTTTATTTCCACCGCTTCAAGATAAGTACGGAGCAGTTCATGTGAGCGGAGCGGCGCGCGTTGATGGACGAGCGCTTCGCGATGCCCTACTCGCAGCAGCGATAAAACTAGGAGGCACTTTCATTGAAGGAAACGCTCAATGGACAGGAGAAAAACGAAACAGCCGCGAAATCAATGTCAATAATCAAACGCTCACCTTTGATCAAATTATTATTACCGTAGGTGCTTGGGCAAAACCATTGCTAGCGTCGTTAGGTGTACAAGCACAAGTTGAACCGCAAAAAGCACAAATTGTTCATTTCGCGCTGCCGAATGTCAAAACAAATCAATGGCCAGTCATTATGCCGCCGAACGATCAATACATTTTAGCGTTTGATGATCGCATTGTGGCTGGGGCGACTCATGAAAATGAAGCAGGCTTCGATACACGCGTGACGGCAAGCGGAATGCATGAGGTGTTAGACAAAGCACTGCATATCGCCCCTGGCTTAGCAGATGGCACCATCCTTGAAACGAGAGTCGGCTTTAGACCGTTTACGCCTGGCTTCTTGCCTGTGTTCGGTCCCCTTCCTGGGCATGAAGGTGTGCTCTTTGCCAATGGGCTTGGCGCATCCGGCTTAACAATGGGCCCTTATATCGGATCAGAGCTTGCTAAAATCGCTTTAGGGCAGGAAACGGAGGTCAATCTTGAAGATTATGATGTCATTAGTGCTTTACAATAAAAAGGAAAGAAGTCAGGAGAGAAAAAATGAGCAATGAAACAGGTTACATATGTACTTCTTGCGGTCAATATCATGCAGAACTGCCCATGAGTTATGGAAGCCCGGCTCCAGACTATTGGTTTACGATAGATCCAGAAGAAAGAGAACTTCGAGGAGAACTCAATTCCGACATATGCGTCATTGATGATGAATATTTTTTCATTCGGGGATGTATTGAAATCTCTGTCAAAGGAGAAGAAGAGCCGTTTGTATGGAATGTATGGGTATCTTTAAGTGAAGCTAGTATGCATACAACCATTGATTTTTGGGAAGAAGAAGGAAGAGAAAACAAGGTAGCACCGATGTTCGGCTGGCTTTCTACCTCCCTTCCTTGTTATCCAGACACGTTGAATTTAAAAGCGATGGTTCATACTCGTGAAGTAGGAATGCGTCCCTATATTGAACTAGAACCGACTGAACATCCATTGTCCATGGAGCAACGCATAGGCATGACAATGGACCGTGTGCAAGAAATTGCTGAACAATTATGCAGTCAAGATAACGAAGTCTAAAGTATCAAAGGGGGCGTCCCAATAAGTCCTTAAAACTAAAAGAGGTGAAGAAAAACAACTTGTTTTTCTCCACCTCTTTTAGTTTATCTCCGGTATTTTTTAAACGTAGGTAGTAGATGCCAGCTACTTTCAGGAGATTATGCGCTGAAGCCGCAAACCTGAATTCTATGTGCACCTTGTCAATCCAGAACGCTTTTCTATGAAATTTTTTGTTTCGGACAACAATTCACCATTTCAAACTCTGAGAGCATGAATGCACAATAGCTTTTGAATCTAGGCCGACTTCCTCTTTTTTATATACTGATATAATAGATAGCTAGATAGTAAAGCAATAAATACGTAAATGACATCAGAGTAAATACCCATGTAGTAAAGGATGATATCCCAAGATTGTCCTAATTTCGCTCCCGCGTACACAAGGAGTGTGTTCCAAATAAGTGTGCCCACCGTAGTTAATAATAGAAACAGCCAGATTTTCATATTGGACATCCCTGCTGGAATTGAAATTAAGCTGCGAATGAGTGGAACCATGCGACAAAAAAAGACCGTCCAATAGCCTTTGTGGTCAAACCATTCATCGGCTTTTGTCACGTCTTCTCGTTTAATTTTTAAGACGTGTCCCCATCTGTCTACAATATGCATCATTCGTTCCACATCCATTAGCCGACCAATCGCGTATAAAATTAAAGCACCAGACACAGAACCCGCTGTGGCTGATAATATCACGCCGAACATGGTTAACGATGTGGTCGTTGTCATAAAGCCGCCAAATGGCAAAATGAGTTCAGAAGGAATAGGAGGAAATATATTTTCTACACACATGAGCAAAAAAACACCCAAGTAACCAAACTGTTCCACCACTTGCTCAATCCATTGTTGCATCGCAAACCTCCGCCAAAATAGTCATTTACTTGCTATATATATGCGAAAAAATCGTCAATATTCTTAATATATTATAATAAACTATTTCAATGATTTCACAAAATTAAAAACACTTGCTACTGTGCAAGTGTTTTTAAGCAAGTTCGCTTATTTTCACGAATCCCCATAAATCTTCAATCGGACAAATACCATGACGAGGTAAATCTTTAAATTCATAAAAGGCATAGTCTTTCCACGAATGCAGATCTACCTTAATCTCGATTTGTTCGTTTTCCTTCCAAACAAACTGACACTTCTCATTTAGTAGACTAAGCAACTGAACACTAGTTTTTACTTCTGAACCTATGTGCGATGCATCTGCCATTCTTTCCCCTCCTATTTGTTTGCCCTCTTTTAATTTCTTCCTATTGTATACTTTTTCCTCCTTAAACATGCATATTTTTTAAATCTTTTAAATTGTAAAAATCCGCCCTTTCAAACAGGCGGATTCGACCTTTCATTATGGCTGTTTCAGAATATAAAGTGAAACTTCAATCAGTGGGGGTTTTCTTCATCCCCCACTGATTGTTAGTTGAACGGATCGGGCGTTTACGGGCTGTTGATCCCCCACCTACACGTCTGCGATTCTTCTGCCATGTTGAGGTGGGGGTCTTACAGCCCGTTAATGCGGGATAAACTGTCAGTTGATCACGCAACATTCGCTTTTTCAAATCCCCTTTATATTTATTTTTTCGCCTGCTCTTCTAACTGTTGACGCAAAACAAATTTCTGGATTTTCCCGCTGGCATTTCTCGGCAGTTCTTCGACAAAAATATACGCGCGCGGCCGCTTATAATCCGCTAGCTTCGGACTATTTTTGCATAATTCTTCTAGCTCTTCAGCCGTGACGACCTTTTCTTTCTTAACGATAAAAGCGATCACTTTCTCTCCCCATGTTTCATCGGGTTCCCCAATGACAGCTGCATCTAGCACGCCTTCATGTTCAAACAGCACATCCTCTACTTCACGAGGATAAATATTTTCCCCTCCACTGATGATCATGTCATCGACGCGATCGGCAATCCATAAGTAACCCTCTGGATCAAAATAACCAATGTCTCCGGAATGGTACCACCCTTGATCAAGTGCACGTTCGGTCGCTTCTGGTCGGTTAAAGTAGCCCATCATCATACTCGGGCCACGCACAATGATTTCTCCTGGCTCAAAAGGAGCAGCAATATCGTTGGGATCAGATGGTTGCTCTTCTCTTGTTCTGACAATTCGAATCTCGTGATTAAGCAGTGCCCGCCCCGCTGAACCTGCTTTTGTAATTTGTTCATCTTCCATTAAAAACGTAATCGCCGGGCCCATTTCCGTCATGCCATACGCTTGGACAAATCGCACACCAATCTTTTCTTGGCACGCACGCACTAAAGCGGGAGCCATCGGAGCGGCCCCATATAATCCGAGTGTTAAAGAGGAAGTATCATATTGGCTTAAATCTTCTTGCAGCAGCATATTCCACATCGTTGGAGCTGCAAAAAATTTCGTAATCTGTTCTTGTTGAATGAGCGAAAGTACTTTTTGAGGATGAAACTGATGAAGGATGACATTGCTTCCTCCGACATGGATGCGCGGTAAAAATGCACAATGCAGCTCAGCACAGTGGAACATCGGTGCAGTCACAAGTCCGCGGTCTCGGCTGGAAAGTTTAGTTGCCCAAATCAGCTCTTGTGATTGTTCAATCATATCGCGATGCTTATGCATCACGCCTTTTGGCCGGCCGGTTGTCCCGCTCGTATACATAATGGCATACAAATCGTTTTCGTTGACATCTGCTATCGGTTTTTCTGTTGATTGATGCTTTATTTTTTGATGATAATTCACCGCATAGCTCGGAGTATCCTCATCCGTATACCAAAATGCGGTTTGCGGAAAACGCGATTCAATGGCGGTGATTTGATCTTCTAACGCTTGTTCGAATAGCACAATTTTCGGTTGGGCATCTTTTAAAATGTAAGCCGTTTCCTCTGCCATTAATCGAAAGTTAATTGGATTGAAGACCGCACCAATTTTACAGCATGCAAAGTAAGCCGTCGCTAGTTCTTCCCGATTATATAAATAGGTGGAAATGATATCCCCTTTTTGGACTCCTTCTTGACGAAAAGCGTGGGCCAGTTTATTCACTTCTTCATTCCATTGCTTGTATGTGTAACGATTTCCACTTCTTTCATCATACAGCGCTTCTTTCTCAGCATATTGCTGAACAGTTAATTCAAAAACATCTGCAATTGTTACATACATCTTTTTTCCCCCTCTTTAAGAAAATGATTACATGATTGGATGAAACCTTTGCCGCAGTTGGTATTTTAATATTTTTCCAGATGTATTCCTTGGAAGTTCATCGACAATAATTACTTGGCGAGGCACTTTGTAGCCAGCGAGCTTTTGCCGGCAAAAGTGGCGAAATCCCTCCTCATCCAACGTTGCTTTAGGCTTTAGCACAACAATGGCCGTTACCCTCTCTCCCCATACTTCATCTGGGAGGCCGATGGTGGCAGCTTCTAAAATACTCGGGTGTTCATACATCACTTGCTCGACTTCAATCGAATACACATTTTCTCCACCGCTAATGATCATATCTTTTTTCCGATCGACTAACGTTATATATCCTTCCTCGTCCATCACTGCTAAATCACCGGTATATAGCCATCCATCCTGTAATGCTCGCTTCGTTTCTTCCGGTTTCTTATAATATTCCTTCATCACTGTCTCCCCGCGAATGACGAATTCACCGATCATACCTGGAGGAGTCTCTTTTCCTTCTGAATCGACCACCTTTGCTTCCGTCAAAAAAATCGGCTTTCCACCTTTCCCAAGATGATATTTATGTCCTTCAGGATCTAACATAATCCCGCCTGGCCCCGCCTCCGTTAATCCACATAAGTTGTAAAACTGATCCGTTTGAAACAGCTTCATGCTCTGTTTCACAATTTCAGGCGGCATTGGAGCTGCGCCATAACTGCATCTTTGGATAGAAGAAAGATCGTATTTTTCCTTATTCGGCACTTGCAAAATGAAGTTATACATCGCAGGAACACCGAAAAAATGCGAAATTTCTTCTTTTTCTATCGTTTCTAACGCTTGAACGGGATGAAACTCACGATGAATCACATGAGTGGCTCCCAAAATCACGCCAGCTACTAAAAATAAATTCAGCTGAGCGGAATGAAACAAAGGGGCCAAATGAAGAAAACGGTCATTCGAACGAATGCCCATTGCAGCGATCATTGTCATCCCCACATTAAACACGCGTCGATGATCAAATAATGCTCCTTTTGGCTGACCCGTTGTACCCGAAGTATAAAGAATTTCAAGGTCGTCACTTTCTGACACAACTACCTTTGGTTCATCTGTGCAAACAGCAAGGAGAGATTGGAAGCTGACATGATTCACCGTTTGTCCAGCCACAACCACTGCTTTCACAGCGGTTTGCTTCTTAGCCGCTTGAATAATGGGCTCATATTCTTGATCACAAAAAACAAATAAAGTATCCGACTGCGCTAAAATATAATGAACTTCCGGTGAAGTGAGCCGAAAGTTAACAGGGACAACCACCGCTCCAATCTTTGCACTAGCGAAATAAGCAAAGACGAAGTAGTCCGAGTTTTTCATCATTAAGGCAATTTTATCTCCTTTTTGTACACCTAAGTCCAGCAACCCATGAGCAAGCCGATTTACTTGCTCGTTAAACGCTTTATATGTGTACTCTCTACCCTCACAATGAATTGCTCGCTTTGTCGGGTAATTTCTTGCATTTAGTGCTAAATAGTAGCCAATGTCCAATTCACTCCCCCCTTTTTTGGTTATTTCATATAATAGATTTGCAACTTTTATGCCAGCACGAAAAGAGCGATCTGGACAAAAGATCGCTCTTAGCGGCTGTCTCATTCATGAACAAACGCGCCACAATTGTTCAAAAAATGGACAGTTTCATAATTGGTATCTTTTCAGTTTTTCATATAAGCCTGATCGGCTAATTCCTAGCAATCTAGCTGCTTTCGCTTTATTTCCGTTCACTTCTTCCATCACTTTCTGAATCGCCGACATTTCGGCTTGCTCCGTTAAAGAATAAGACTGATCAAGCGATAATAAAGCCGACTCTGCTTTCGTCGTCAAATATTCAGGTAAATCTTCCATTTGAATATGTCCTGTTTCTGCAAATGTCATCGCTCGTTCTAAAATGTTCTTTAATTCACGGACATTTCCCGGCCAATCGTAATACAATAAACACTGGAGAGCCTCTTCTTTGATTCCCGTCACACTTGTGCTGAGCACCCGGTTTAATTCTTTCATTATATGGTCAATTAATAATTGAACATCTCCTTTTCTTTCTCTTAATGGCGGAATATATAACGAAATGACATTTAACCGGTAATACAAATCTTCACGAAATTCGCCATTTTGCACCATCTCTTCTAACGGCCGATTCGTCGCTGCAATGATTCGCACATCGACATGGATACGCTCCGTTCCTCCCACACGGTAAAACTCACGATCTTGAATGACGCGCAACAGCTTCGCTTGCAACACAAGCGACATATCTCCAACTTCATCTAAAAAAAGCGTTCCGCCATTCGCTAAATCAAACTTCCCGATTTTCCCTTTGCGATTCGCACCCGTGAACGCTCCTTCTTCATAGCCGAAAAACTCTGATTCTAGCAATTGTTCAGGAATGGCGGCACAATTAACTTCGACAAAGGGCCCTTCTTTTCGCGCGCTGCTTGCATGAATAGCATGAGCAAACAATTCCTTTCCTGTGCCGGACTCCCCTCGAACTAAAATGGTTGAACGACCTTTAGCTGCTTTCGCCGCACTTTTCTTCAACTTATCTAAATACGCATCATTCGTCATAATGTGATCCCATGTAAATCGAGATTGTTCTGACTTTTTCAATTCACTTAAATAATAAGCAGCCTTGCTTTCCGCTTTTTCGAGTTTTTTAAACAAAATGCTCACTTCATGCAGTTGTCGATACATCACTTTGCCAAGCACGCCGATCACTTTTTGATCTTGAACAATCGGAATGCGGTGAACAATATACTTGATCCCGTTCACTTCCATAAAGTCGCTAAGCTCCGCCTCTTCTGTATGAAAAGCCTTCGACAAATGAAAATGAGGAAACACTTGATCAACAGGCTGATGCAAAACGTCTTGCTGCTGTAAGTTAAATAGATCCAACAGAGCAGGATTAACCATTTCAATGCGAGACTTTTCATCAATCAGGATGATGCCGTCATACGCATGCTCAATCGCCGTATCTAATTTCCGCTTCAGCATTAATGCCCTCACAATATCTGTTTGTGTAGCTAAACCAACAACCTTCTTATTTTCATCAAGAACAATTCCAGTACCTACTTTAGTCGTTTTGACAATTTCCGCTACTTCTCTAAACGTCATATTCACTGGAAGTGTGAACGGCTGATCAATGACATACTCCATTACATTCGCTGACAAAGGCTGTTCATTTAAGATCATTTTATATACAGAACTGCGGGTAAATACACCGACTAGTTCACGATGATCATTCGTAACAGGCAAAGTGTTCCATTTGTTTTCCTTCATCATCACAAGTGCTTCTTTTAACGTAGACATTTCACCTAGCGTTTCTGTGACCGGTGTCATGATATCTTTTATATAAGTCAAAATGACGCCTCCTTCTTTGAGAATTTTCCAAATATTTTAACTTCATATTATCATGGTTTGTTAGTGGAGGATACTTTTTTGCCAACAGCCTTTTATAAACAAAATTCGTGTATGCATTGTTTTTTTGTAACTTTCATAGAAGTTTTGTCGAACATCTTTCATTTTCTTTCTAAACTGGGCATAATACATACTGTTGTGTGAATTAAAATACGAATGAAAAATGGGAGACTAAAAAATGGAAAAAATTGATTCGAATTTAGTTACCGAAATTATGTCTAAACGTCACTTGATGATTAAAACAGGAATGATGAAGGGGTTAAGTCACAGCGAGACAATCAAGTACAGCCAAGAGTTGGACAAGCTTATTGCCAAGTACCAAATGATCAGCAGAAGTTTCCAGTCATTCAACGATTAATCACAAAAAACACAACAAGAAATAACAGTCTTTCAAATAAAGTAGACAGAAACTTATGAAACCACATAAAAGTATGAGATAATAGCATGGAACGAAAAATATGCTAACTAGGAAGTGACGATATGTCTTACTACAATAACCGACGTACAGAACCTTTACCGAGTGAAGACGTGGCTACATGGGAATGTGTGTCACCAAACTGTAACGGCTGGATGAGAAAAGACTTTGCTACAAAAGATGCCCCGCCATGCCCATTCTGCGGATCAGAAATGAACACCGGAACACGACACATCACCGCCCTAAAAAACAACAATTTACATAAGTAAAGAAAAGTGGAGACGACGGCTCAGACACGATAAGCAAATGATAGAATGACGAAATGGCACTGTTTGGCGACATATGGGCTCAAACGACTCGCACGAGATAAAGAAAGCACGATGAACATGAGTAAATCGATGTTGACTTATCCCAAGGATGAGTGTGGAAGGCCACTAGTCGCTAGTGCCTAGAAGGAGTAGACAAAACTCAGTCGCTGATACTGGTCATTGACCGACTCCTCGGTCTTAAACATTAAGTAAAAACCTGCACATGTTGTAATTGTCGCTCGTTCTCATGCAAAAAAGCGAATCAACATGATAAAAAAATAAACAAGGTGAAGGCGATTATTCTTGCGCCTTCACCTTATCTGCTATATACAAATCGTACATGTTGTTTACTTCTTGTTTCACTCGCTCCCTTAAGGCAAATGGCTGCACCACTTCTGCTTTCGCGCCAAAATTTAAGATCCAGTTTACTAAACCATCACTGACGATCGCTTTTGCTGACAGAATAAAATGCTCTTCTCCATCCTTTTGGATATCTGCTCCATGGCCAAATTTGTCAATCATCACATTAATTAATTCATTAGTAAAACGAATTTTAATCCAGTTTGCTTGTCCGGCAAACATGTTAAAGGTCGATTGAACGTATTTGCCAACATCAAAAGCTTCATACACAAACGCTTCTTCCGTCACTTGAACATTTCGCATACGATCAATGCGGTAATGCCTAATTTCATCCGCTTCGAAATAATAAGCAATTAGATAATAAAAGTCGTGTGCCCATGTTAAAGCGAGCGGTTTCACTTTGTATAGTGCTCCCTCGTGGCTTAAAATAAACTGCTTGTCCACATTATATCGACCGTATTGAAACGTCACGATTCTCTTCTCTGTAATCGCTTCATGTAAATCGTGAATCGCCAGCCGAACTAATTTGCTTTTACTCTTGATTGAGGTATCAATTAAAAGCTCATTTTGCAACCTTTTCGCTTGTTGCTTACTTGTTAGCGTTTTTATTTTTCGAGTGAGACTTTTCGTTTCTTCTTTCGTGATAAACCGGGCAGAAACAACGGCATCAATTAGCATTCTTAATTCATAAGGCTCAAACAGCCGATATTGATGACTATAGTATTTCGGCATTCCTTCTTTTTCCTGATTGATAGTAATATCAAAATTAGCTTCTATCAAATTTTCAATATCATCTTTTAATGAGTTTTTATTTGGTTTATACTCTTCGCCATAAAATGTTTGAAACTTGGAAATGATGTCCTCCATCGTCCATTGATGACCTTCATCCGTCTCTTCCCGAAACCACTCCATCAGCTTAAGAAGCCGTTGCTTGTTGTTAATTTTGATCATACATTTCGCCCCTTTCTTCCTTCATTGTATCAAAAAAATTAGGAATTAAATCCAATATTTCTTTCTCTTTTTCTCGAAAAAAAAAATTTAAAAATGTATAAAAAACAGTTTCCAAACAAAAATTTTTTTTGTATGATAGTAGCAGAAAAACAAATAATCAATGGTGATTTAGGGAAGGCAAATGGTGCGCCACCAGCTTCTTTAGCTGGTTCTAGTGGGTTCGATTCCCACCCCGAAATTTTTTATGAAAGCTATGAAAAATTTCGAGGGTGGAATTCGGGCACAGTAGGACCGAACTGCCCTCACATGGAGGGATTAACATGTTAAAGAAGCGCGATGTACATGACAGCCATGTACTATTTGATTTGATGACGCATCCCGAAGTCTTCCCTTTCGTGCGTCAAAAAGCTCACTCCTATGAAGAGTTTGTCTTCGTTTCTAAACAAACAATTGAAGCGGAAGAGCGCGGTGAATTAATTTCACGCACAATTTTAGATGAATGGGGCAACCCAATTGGTACAATCAATTTATATGATATTAATGAAAAAGCAGGATTTCTGGGCACTTGGTTGGGTAAGCCCTATCATGGAAAAGGATATAATGCTCCAGCAAAGGAAGCTTTCTTTCAAGAACTATTTTATGAGCTAGGCATTGAAGCGGTGTTTATGCGAATCCGCAAAGTAAATACACGCTCCTTAAAAGCGGCTCAAAAACTACCATATGCTATTTTAGCAAACGAGACGCGTCCATCGATTTACGCACAAATCAATGAACATGAAGATGTGTACGATCTCTTTGAAATTTCAAAAGATTTATTCACCCTCTACATGATGCGCAAAATGAACGAAGCAGCAGACGATCAAGCAATGGAAGCTTAAAAATTTCCCCTCTGCCAAATTCACTATAAGTGACAATCGATTCTCATATCCTCTACTATGAGCTAATGATTAGACCCTTCAGCGTCCCGCTGAAGGGTTTTCCAATTTATACACTTAAATCCTTTTTCGTAAAGATGCGAATAGCGACTGCAAACAAGATCGTTCCTGCTAATCCAAGCCCCAACATAATCCAACCGAAAGCATAATCGGGCTTGATAATCTTCGCTGGATTAAACACTGTAAAGATCGTCATATATTGCAACCAATCTAGCTGATCGCTTATTTTTGCCGCTAAATCTAGCACATAAAACAGCAAAATTAAACTAGCTGAATACGCTAAAGCTTTCTTCTCATCATTCATGATTGCTGAAAATAGAAAAGCGATACCACTGATCACATAAAAGAACAACAAAGCAATCAAATTTAATTTCACAAAATTCCCGAGTGCAAATGATTCATCAATAAAAAGAAACGCTCCGATGATCCCACCAAGCATCGTACAACCGATAATGATCACAAGCCCTGATAACAATACGAGCAACTGTGTTCTAGCAATTGCGTCTCTTGCTACCGGCATCGACAGCAAATAAGCAATCGCCCCGCGGTCGACTAGGCGAGCCAATAACTGTGAAGCGGTCATAATACAATAAATAGTTAATATAATCACAAACAACAATCCGTAGAATTTGCCGCTAATAAAATCAAGCAGCGTCCCCATTCCTTGATCTAAATTAAACGCATCAATAAACCCTTGTGGCATTTGTTGCAGCAGCTGATCCATTTCTGTTCCTGAAACGGAAGGATAAACACTAATCACGAGTAATAAGTAAAGTGCAGCCCCCATTCCATAGCTGAACATCGCCTTTGCATGTACCTTCATCATCTTTTGATACAGCGCACCATTCATGAGTGTTCACCTCTCCGATCATAATAGTCCATAAAAATATCCTCTAAGCTTTGAGCATGCACATCTAGATTCAACACATGATAATCCGCCAAGGTACGAATTAGCAAATTAAAGTCACCTTTTACCATCACTCGAACTCGGTTTTCATCTGCTCGTTCGGCCTGTAATACTTGCTGAAGTTGGCTCGCTTCCGCCTCATTTGCTACTGTTATTTCAATGACTTTCCGCTGCAAAGTTTGCCACTGCCGCACATCATTCTCTGCGACTAGATGACCATCTTTAATAATCGCCGCTCGATCACATGTCCGCTCAATTTCTTGAAAGCTATGAGACGAAAATAGAAAAGTCGTACCTCGTTTTTTCTCTTCATTGACAAGGTTGATAAATAACTGCTGCATAAGAGGATCAAGTCCTGATGTTGGTTCATCCAAAATAATGACAGATGGCCGATGCATAAAGGTTGCGGTGATCGCCACTTTTTGCTTCATTCCTTTCGACATTTTCCTAATCGGTGTATTTGGGTCAAATTGCAGTCTTTCAATTAACTCATTTTTCAAAGAATGGTTCTTCATTCCGCGCATATCAGCTAATAATTGAAGAAACTCACTGCCGGTCATCCCTTCGATAAAAGCAATTTCCCCCGGCAAGTAGCCAGTGAATGCTTGAATAGCTGCTGCTTCTCTCCAGCAGTCTAACTGTCGAATGGTCGCCTGCCCACGATCCGCTTGAATAAACCCCATTAATAAACGAATCGTCGTTGATTTTCCTGCCCCGTTTGGACCGAGAAAACCGAATGCCTCTCCTTCTGCAATCGAAAACGAAAGATCAAATACCCCTCGACCATTTGAAAACTGTTTCGTCAATCCATTAACATCGATCACCTTGCCCACCCCCGATAAGTTTTGAAATATAAACGATAAAATATTTCATTTTAATTGTATGCCATTCTTTTCCTTAACACAATGTTTTTTTGAAATATTTATTCTATTCCATTTCAAAACGTGGCATAATAAAAGAAAACGAACGAAATTTAGGTGATTCTCATGAACGGTTTTGATAAACGAACGGAAAAGAAAAGACAACAAATTAAAGAAGCCACTTTCACTTTATTGAAAACAAAAATAGCAAAAGCAATAACGATCAAAGAAATTGCCCAGCTTGCTCAAGTATCGCAAGTAACCATTTACAATTATTTTGAAAGTAAAGAGTTATTAATAAGGGAGGTCATGAAAGAATATATCGCCAAACAAGTACAGCAATCGAAAGACCTGTTTCAACGTGAGCTTCCTTTAAAAGTGAAAATCGAAATGATTCTTTTTCAAAAAAAAGCAACGATTCAAGATATCGAACCAGCAAACTTTCAGCAACTGTTAACGGATGATCATGAGCTACAACAATTTGTTGAATCCCTCTATCAAAATGACATCATGCCCTTATTTATTGAAATGATTCAACAAGCCCAAGCAAGAAACGAAATCAATCCAAACCTCTCTATTCAAGCAATTTTGTTTTACTTAGACACCTGGAAAGAGGCGAGTGACAAACTGACCTATGACGACTTTTCGCATGATGATCTAGCCCAGTTTACGGAGGAATTAATTCAATTATTCTTTTACGGCTTATCACCGCATTCAATGCCCAATGACGAAAACTAGCCCCTTCTACTAGAAAAGTATGTTATAATTCTTTCATTCTGCCAAATAACGGCGAAAGGAAGGATAACATGAAACAAACATTTACAAAAAAAGAAAAGCTCAAGCAGCTTTTTTATATTATGCTTCCGATTTTAATTACCCAACTCGGAATGGTTTCCATGAACTTTTTCGATATTATGATGTCGAGCCGTTATTCAGCGGACGATATCGCTGGCGTAGCGATCGGTTCTTCTCTTTGGGTTCCAGTCTTTACTGGGCTAAGCGGGATTTTGCTGGCAATTACTCCGATTGTCGCTCAGTTAGTCGGAGCAGAGAAAAAAGAAGAGGTCCCTTTTTCAGTGATGCAAGGGATTTATGCATCCATCGCTCTTGCTGTCATTGTGTTTGCTATTGGCCTTGTCGTTCTCAACCCTGTTTTAAATGCAATGAAACTTGAAGAGAACGTGCACCACATCGCCAAAGGGTATGTGGCGGCTCTTGCTACCGGTCTTATTCCCGTCTTTGTCTTTAGCGTACTGCGCTGTTTTATCGATGCACTTGGCATGACAAGAACGTCGATGCTTATTACATTAATCGCCTTGCCGTTAAATGTGCTGTTTAACTATATACTCATTTTTGGAAAGTGGGGACTTCCTGCGTTTGGAGGAATTGGAGCAGGGTATGCTTCTGCTCTCACTTATTGGATCGTTGCCTTGATTGCCGCATGGATCATCCATCAGAAACGGCCGTTTTCTTCCTATAACATCTTTCGATCATTTCCGCCGATTTCTTTCCCAAAATGGAAGGAAATCTTATTAATCGGTGTTCCTATTGGTCTGTCGATCTTTTTTGAAACGAGCATTTTCTCAGCAGTGACGCTATTGATGAGTGAATATGACACACATGTGATTGCGGCTCATCAAATCGCTCTCAACTTTTCATCGATGCTCTATATGATTCCGCTCAGTATGTCGATGAGTTTAACAATCGTGGTTGGTTTTGAAATCGGAGCCAAGCGATGGAAGGATGCCAAAATATACAGCTGGCTCGGCGTGGCAATTACCGTATTGGTTTCCATGATTGCCACATGTATCTTATTTTTATTACGAGAACAAATTGCCGCAATTTACACTTCGCAATCAGATGTGCTCAAGCTTGCCAGTCAATTTCTGCTCTTTGCCGCTTTATTTCAGTTATCTGATGCGATTCAAGCACCGGTTCAAGGAGCACTGCGCGGCTATAAAGATGTCAATGTTACGTTTATCATGACGATGATCAGCTATTGGATCATCGGTCTTCCGCTCGGATACTATTTAGCGAATGAAACCGATTTAGCCGCATTTGGCTATTGGATCGGCTTAATTTCTGGATTAACCGCGGGAGCATTCACTCTTTCCGCTCGACTTCTCTTCATTCAAAAGAAAAAATTTAAAGCCATCCAAACAAACCACGCCGTCAATTAAGGCGTGGTTTTCTATATTAACCTGTTAAAATGTCTTCCGTCGGATATTTATATTTTTGCTCATGTTTACGGGCAAGGATATATACTAAAGAAAGCGGTCCTACTTTTCCTGTAATCATAATCGCAATAATCACGAGTTTTCCAATGACGGATAAGGAGGCGGTAATTCCCATTGACAAGCCGACTGTGGCAAAAGCGGATACCACTTCAAACATCAGCGGCAAGAACGGAAGCGGCTCGGTGATATTAATAATTAGCACGCCTCCCACAACAACAAAAGTGCTTACCATCGTGATCGACAACACCCGAAGCAAATGATCCGAACGCACTGTACGCTCAAACAAATGAATGTCTTTTCTTCCTGTTACATAGGTCAGCATCGTCACTAGCATCACCACAAAGGTGGTCAACTTAATACCTCCTCCTGTCGATCCGCTCCCAGCACCGATAAACATTAAAATCATCATTAAAAATGCTGTTGAGTTTTCTAGTCCGCTTAAATCAACGGTATTAAATCCAGCGGTTCGCGTCGTGACTGATTGAAAGTAAGACGCCCACAACTGATCAGATAGCGGCATTGCTCCTATCGTTTTCACGTTCACAGACTCTAGGAAAAAAAAGAATAGTAAACCAATGATATTGATACAAAGTGTTGCAACTAACATCACTTTTGTATGCAAGGAGAATTTTCTCCACTTGCGCTTTTCCCATACATCAATGATGACCGTAAAACCAATCCCTCCTAGAATAATTAACGATGTAATCGTCAAATTGATGATTGGACTTCCTACATACCTCGATAAGTTGTCTGGCCATAAAGAAAAACCGGCATTGTTAAAAGCAGACACCGCATGAAAAAAAGAAGCAAATACCCCATCTTTCCATCCCAGTTCCGGCACCCATTTGATCGCTAAAAAAACAGCAGCGATCGACTCAATCGCTAACGAAAAAATAAATAAGTATTTAACTAGCCGGATCACTCCACCGACATGTACTTGATTTAAAATTTCCTGCATGGCCAGCCGCTGTTTTAAACCAATCTTTTTTCCAAGCATGATAAAGATCAAGATCCCAAAGGACATAATTCCTAGTCCTCCTACTTGGATCAGACCCATAATAATGAACTGACCTACCTTCGTAAAATGAGTCCCAGTATCCACTACACCTAAGCCGGTTACTGTCATCGCAGAAGCGGAAGTGAATAGCGCATCCACCCAGCGAATCGGTGCCGTTGTTGAAATAGGAAGCTTTAATAAACAAGCTCCTAAAACAATAAACAGCCCATAGACAGCCACAAGCAAAGTTGATGGTGAAATCTTTATGATTTTCATTGTAACATCCTTCTTTTCTTAAATATTTACAAACAGTCTTACTTTCCCCAAAACCACGACAAAAAACCATTAGCCCCTGCCAATGGTTTCAGAAGGCCTTCCTGTTGCTGACGAGGTTAGCTGTCGGATTCGGACTGGAAGGTAGCCCGGCCAAGTCTCTTGGCTTCACCCCTGCAGAAATCAATCTGCGTTGGTTCCCCCGCTCCATGCGGATTAAGCATATAAGAATGATATTATATTACTCCTCTCTCGCTAGCTTGTAAAGCAATTTTCATGTAAATATATAACATAATTTCACCAAAAAATCAGATGCTAATGATAGAAAATCAAGAAAGTTTATTAACATCAAAGAAACTTTCTTAACGTGAAAAACAAGGCACCCTTCAACAAACTGTTGAAAGAGTGCCTTGTTTCCTGTTCATCACGATTTCAAATGAAACACTTTTCCCAATACATCTTGTCCGCCGGTGACGGGAATGATGCTGCCGGTAATAAAACTAGATGGCTCGGATACGAGAAAGCTGATCACACGCGCTAGATCTTCTCCAGTTCCGTTACGACCAACTGGCGTTAAGACATTTGGTTCCGCATAAGCATCGACAATGTTCTTTTCCTTCCATTCACCAATAATATCTCCAGGACATACCATATTCGCTGTAATGCCATGTTTCGCTTCTTCAATGGCAATCGTTCTCGTTAAGGAAGCAAGACCGGTTTTAGCTGCGGCAAAAGCTGAGCGATAAATCCAGCCAGGGGCTGTTTCCACTCGATCAAAGCCAAATGTGACAATGCGTCCCCAGCCATTTGCCCTCATAAACGGAAGAGTGAGCTTCGTTAAATAAAACACACTATTTAAATTTCCGTCCATCATGTATGCCCACTCATCCCATGTATACTCATCTAGCGTTTTTCTCTCTTTGATATAGGGACCTGCATTATGAATAAAAATATCAATACCGCTAAATCGCTCAAATGCTCGTTGAATGAGGCGATCACAATCCTCTTTTTTAGAAATATCTCCTTGAATAGCGATGGCCTGTATAGCATAGTCTTTTGAGAGTTGTTCAGCAAATTGAACTGCCTCATTTTCGTTGGAACGGTAGTTAATCACAAGATTCATCCCATTCTCCGCTAAAGTCATCGCTGTTCTTTTGCCAATTCCACGCGAGCCTCCTGTAATAAGCGCTGTCTTTGTCCTCATGACATCCTCTCCATTAATAAATAAGTTATATTATCATAGTAAGCATCCTGCTGGCATTATGCAAATATAAGTAGTTAGATAGAAAAAACACCGTGCACAAAGCACATAGAGCCAGAAAAGCCAGTCGATCATATATAGACGACTGGCTTGTATTTTTTCGTTTACATTCTTCACTACTCATCTTTTTTCAGTAATAACATTTCATTAAGAAATGGGTGCCACTATTTATCAAATCAATCAACTATTGCTATAAAGAAGCAACAAAGTTAGCAGGAACTTTTCATACAAATACAGCCTTTAACTTCAATGCCAAATCGTTTCAGCAACCGAACAGCAAAATTACACTCCACCGTATTGCCAGCAGCGATATAAACCACTTTTTCATTTAAATTAGGAGCGTAGCGCGGAATATACCCGCAAGGCATTTGAATTGCTTCTTGCAAAGGGACTTGATTCGCTTCCTGATAATCCCTTACATCAATAATCGGATAAGGCTTTGCCTCATCCAATTGAATTTTTTCGACTGAAACTGGCCAATATCTATAAGAAATGCCGATTAAAATGAATAATAACAATAACAACATAAACACCATGAACATGATAACAACCCCTTTCCGAATGTTATTTTATACTACAAGGGGTATATAAAGCAAGGATAAAGTCTGAACAGCATACCTATTTTTCTAACGCTTGTAACTCGGAAATTATCGCCTCTTTGTTTAAACCTTCCCCAATGATCACAAGGTTGTTCGGCATATTCATCTCTTCTGGCATCCATAGTGGCATACCGTAGGAATATTGAAACAGCATCGGATATTTTCTATTGCGAACCGGTATATATCCCTTCATCCGATACAAGCTGTCACTTGTTCCCCGCAGCCATTGTTCAAACGCTTCTATATCAACACTTCCTTGAAATGTATGGCTAAAGACGGTTAAATGCAGATGATGATGAGCATGAACAGATGTTCTTTCCCCTTTAGGAGACATATTCATCTCACTCAACTGCTTCATTGAAATATGAGCATTCTTCGTTAAGCAAATAGGTGCATTGGCATTGATTTGCTGAATGTCGTAAGTGATTAAGCCTTGGTCCATTTCTGACACAAGATCGATCTTATTGACGACTAATAAATCCGCATGCCTAATTTGTTCATACATGAGCTGCAGCACAGCAGGCGATAAGCTCGTTCGGTGTTTCCAAGTTAAACAATCGACGATCGTGACAATCCCTTTCCATTCCAGCTTTTCAGCAAAAAGAGGGGACATAATTGCATCAATAGCTTCTACTGGATGCGCCGCTCCTGTCGTTTCAATAATTAAATCATCAAACTCCTCCGTTAATAATAACTCCTGTAACTGAGCTTCTAGCTTGTCTTGAATCGTACAGCAAATGCAGCCATTAAGAAGCTCTTTTAACGGTGTGTCACTATCCACTTCATCAGAGTCAATCGAAATGTCTCCTAGCTCATTCATTAATACAGCTGGCCGGCGATCGTTTGACTTTAAATGTTGTAATAGCTGCTTTAATAACGTCGTTTTGCCGCTTCCTAAAAACCCTGACAACACATATACTTGTTTTTTCATACAGCTCACCCTTTTTATGTAGTAATCATAAGAAAAGGCTGCTTTTAAAGAGAAACATCTCTCTTTAAAACAGCCTTTTTTACATCAGGAAGCAGACGAAGTTTTCTGCTTCGTTAAAATCTCGATGGCTTTTTGTTTTTGTGTATCATTTTGTTCGATTTTCTCTCTTAGCTTCGCCATGAGTTCAAGCGATGTTTTGCCTTCAATAATCCCGGTCGCCTCAATTCCCACTCTACCTTGGAATTGCTTCACAGCTGCCTCTGTTTCTTCATCAAAGAAACCATCCACTTTTCCAGGATTGATTCCAAGGGCCTCTAACATCTTCTCAGCATTTTTCACTTCATCTGACAATTGATCTAGCTTCAGTGGATGATCTGGATTTAAGAAAGCTAAATCTGCATAATCTGGCAACTTCACCGTTACATCCGGTGCGACGCCTTTCTTATGAATCCAGTTGCCATTCGGTGTTAACCATTTCGCTGTTGTAAACTTCATATTCGAGCCATCTTTGAACTCTTCAGATGTTTGCACGGTTCCTTTACCAAATGTTTTTTCACCGACGATTGTGATTCCTGCTGATTCTTTCATCGCTGCTGCGAATATTTCTGATGCACTGGCACTGCCGCTATCGACCAGCACCGCTACAGGAAGATCAAACTTCGGCTTATTATCAGACACGAATTTCTCGCGCTTTCCTTTATGGTCTTCTACTTGGAACAATACTTTTCCTTTTGGTACAAACATATTTGTAATTTCTACTGCCTGGTCCAATAACCCTCCAGGATTTTGGCGCAAGTCCAGAATCATGGATGTCATCCCTTGTGCTTTCATATCTTCTATCGCTTTTTTCAGCTCTTCTGCTGTATGATCAGAAAAGCTCGTAATTTGAATATGAGCCACTTTATGATCATCCATTTTCGCATAAACCGTTTCGACAGGAATTTCATCGCGCACAATTGTCATTTCAATTGGTTTCGCTATTCCTGCACGTTGAATTTTCAATTTAACTTTTGTTCCTTTTTCGCCGCGAATCAGCATAACAGCTTCAGAAGAACCCATTCCTTGAACGCTTTTTCCATCTACAGAAAGCACTTTATCATTTGGTTTAATACCTGCTTTCTCAGCTGGTGATCCTTTAATTGGCGAAACAATCATAATCGCTCCGTCTTCTTCTCTAATTTCAGCACCAATTCCTTCAAAGGAAGCTGACACACTTTCGTGGAAGCTCTTTGCTTCCTTTTGATCCATATAATCTGAATATGGATCATCTAGCGAGTCCAACATACCATTAATCGCACCATTTATGAGCTGATCTTTATCTAAGTCCTTGTAATAGCTACTTTGTAAATTGTCATATGCTTCATATAACTTGGCAAACTCATTACGAGGCGTCACGCCCACTTCCGCTGCTTTTTCATCGCCGAAAGCTAGAGCAATCGTGGTAATAGCTGCTGAGGCAAAGACGAGAAAGAATACAAGCATAACGAAATGAAACTTCTTTAACCGAATATAATGGGCTTGCTTGTCACCAGACTGTTCTGATTTGTTTTCTTCCATGTTGCTCACCGCTTTCCATCCTTTAGTACAGTTATTTTTCAACTCTTCCATTCTAACAGTTTTTCAATTAATAAAAAAGAAAAAACTCCCCATTTCACACAATGGGAAGTTTTTTCTTTTATTCTACATCATATCCCTGATCTTCTACCGCTTCTTTCATTTGAGCAGCAGTTACTTTTTCATCATCGAACTCAACCGCTACTGCACCAGTCGGTAAATCAACCGCTACATCTTTCACACCTTCCACTTCTAACAACGCGGTTTTCACTGCTTTCTCACAATGACCGCAAGTCATTCCTTTTACTTGTAATGTCATTTTTTTCATGTTTGTTTCCTCCAATTTTAGATTTTCACCCGTTTTAACCGCAAGGAGTTGGTGACAACGGAGACAGAGCTAAAAGCCATGGCTGCACCGGCTACCCAAGGGGCCAATAAACCAAGTGCTGCAATCGGAACTCCCACTCCATTATAAATCAACGCCCAAAATAAATTTTGGCGAATATTTTGGATGGTCGCTTTACTGAGCTTAATCGCCTTTGGAATCAGCAATAAGTCGCCGCCAAGTAGTGTAATATCAGCCGCTTCAATCGCGACATCGGTGCCTGTTCCAATTGCCATCCCTACATCGGCCAAAGCCAAGGCTGGGGCATCATTGATCCCGTCGCCAACCATGCCAACAACGAAACCCTTCGCTTGCAGTTCCTTCACTTTATTCGCCTTATCTTTGGGAAGAACTTCAGCGAAAATATACTCTTCTTGGATCCCTACTTCCCGGCCAATCGCTTTCGCTGTTCGGCTGTTGTCTCCTGTCAGCATATAAACAGTAATGCCTTCAGCGGTTAAACGTTGAATCGCTTGTTTTGCGGTCGTTTTAATGGTATCAGCTACCGCAACGAAACCGCTTAAACGTTGATCGATAGAAATGAACATCGCTGTTTTCCCTTGTTCTTCTAGCTGCAGCATTTTTCCTTTATAAGGACTGAAATCAATGCCATGTTCCTTCATCCATTGTCGCGAACCGACCAGCACCTTTTTCCCCGCGATTTCTGCTTGAATACCACGACCAGGAATCGCTTCGAAGGAGGTCGGCTCCTTCCATTGAACACCTTTTTCCTTTGCATAGCGGACAATTGCTTCCGCTAAAGGATGTTCCGATTGCTTTTCTGCTGAGGCTAACAGTGAGAGAACTTCCTCATCAACAGCTTCAAAATCGGTCACTTCTGGTTTTCCTTTTGTAATGGTGCCTGTTTTATCAAGAATAATGGTATTTAAACGTTGAGCATTTTCAATATGCTCTCCGCCTTTAAATAGAATCCCGTTTTCGGCCCCTTTCCCTGAGCCCACCATGATCGATGTGGGCGTAGCAAGACCGAGTGCACAAGGACAAGCGATCACTAATACAGCAATAGCCGCTTCAAGTGCCGCCGCTGTATTACCTCGATCAACCAAAATGATCCACACAAAAAACGTCATCAAAGCAATGACAACCACGATCGGAACAAAAACACCGGATACTTGATCGGCAACGCGCTGAATCGGGGCTTTGCTTCCTTGTGCCTGTTCAACTGCACGGATAATTCCAGATAGTGCGGTCTCTTCCCCCACCTTTGTCGCTTTTATGTTTAAAAAACCATTTTTATTGATCGTAGCCCCAATAACCGCATCACCAACTGTTTTTTCAACTGGAATGGATTCTCCTGTAATCATGGATTCATCAACGCTAGTCATTCCAGATTGAACGATGCCATCAACTGGAATTTTCTCTCCCGGCTTTACGATTAAAAGATCTCCTAGCATCACTTGTTCAACCGGCAGCTTCATTTCCTGTCCGTCCTTTATAACTGTCGCATACTTCGCTTGTAAATTCAAAAGAGAAGAAATCGCTTCCGTCGTCCGGCCCTTTGCTCTTGCTTCAAGCAGCTTGCCGAATAAAATCAGTGTAATCAACACCGCGCTCGTTTCAAAATATAAATGAGGCTGTTCAGCTGTTCCCATTGTACGAATCGCTTCAAACAGGCTGTAAAAATAAGCGGCGGATGTACCGAGTGCCACTAGCACATCCATATTAGCACTTTGATTGCGCAGCGCTTTATATGCCCCTTTATAAAAGGACGCCCCGATTAAAAATTGAACGGGAGTTGCCAATAGAAGCTGCACCCAAGGATTCATCAGCACGTGGGGCATTGGCACAGGCAAATTGAACGGAAGATGGGCAACCATCGTGTACAAAAGAGGCAAGGACAATAAAACCGAAAAGAGAAATTTTCGTTTTTTCGCTTTGTATTCCTCTTCTTGATGAATCGCTTTTTCTTTCTTTCCTTGCTTTTCTTTCGCTTCATAGCCGAGCTTTTCAATTCTCTCGACAAGACTTGCTACAGATGTGATGCCTGGCTCAAATTCGATAGAAGCTGTTTCTGCCGTTAAATTCACAACGGCCGTTTTGACTCCGTCCATTTTATTCAGCACCTTCTCGATTCGAGTCGAGCAGGCGGCACAGGTCATACCAAATACATCAAGTTCTACCTTTTCTGTGCGTACACTATAGCCCATCTTTTCAATCTTTTCTGCAATTTCCTTCGGTGACACTCGATCATTATCAATCGTAATCGAGGCTGTTTCCATCGTTAAATTAACATTGGCTTTTACCCCATCCATTTTATTCAGTACTTTTTCGATTCGAGTCGAGCAAGCAGAACAGGTCATACCGGATATTTTCAAATTGATATGTCGTTGACTCATCCTTATTCCCTTCTTTCGTCAACCCTTTTTCATTTATGTTCGGCTAAACTGGTTAAATACCTTCATTAGCTCATCAATAGCTTCTTTTCCCTCTCCTGATTGAATAGCATTAGCTACGCAATGATGTGTGTGGTTTTCAAGCACTTGCATCCCCACATTTTTTAATGCCGACTGAACAGCCGTAATTTGCACAAGAATATCGACACAATAACGATCTTCCTCAATCATTTTTTGAATTCCGCGCACTTGTCCTTCAATTCTGTTCAACCGATTAGACAGCTGTTTCTTCTGCTCTTCGCTCCGATGAGACACCGTGCGATGCGCTTCATTTCCCATCATTTCCACCCCTTTATTTATACTATACCCCCGTACTGTATAATAATCAAATAAAAAATGCCAAGCGGCTAGGGGAAAGTATACCTGCTCGCCGCTTGGTAAACATTATGTTAAATTTTCTTTACGTTTTTAAAATACTCTTCAAGCGTCCAACCATTTTCAAAGATATCTTTAGCCGCTTCTTTTCCAACATAACGAAAATGCCATGGCTCATACATATAGTATGTAATGTCTTCTTTATTTTTTGGATAACGTAAAATGAATCCAAATGTATGGGCATTCTTTGCTAGCCATTGTCCTTCCGTTGTTGTCTCAAATTCTTGAACAAGATCGAATTGAACGCTTTCCGCTGAAATGTCCATCGTTAATCCAGTTTGATGCTCACTCGAACCAGGCGGCGCTACCGCTTCTAACGCCTTCTCTTCTCCTACTTCGGCAATTTGATTCGCCAAAATTTGTTCTTGCCGTTCATACGAACGATAACCGGACACAGCAAATAAATGAATCCCTTCTTTTTCTGCTGCTTGGAACATCTCTTCCATCGCTTCGGCTGCTTCCTTTCTCATATAACTTTTTTCAATATCTTGATTCCCAAAAGAGAAAGGAACGTTCGGACGAACTAAATCAGATGGCTTGTAGTCACCTGGCAAAGCAAATTGCTTATTCACTAACGCCAATACATTCTCCGGATTAGTAATTACCGCCTTTCCATCGACTTGCTTCACTTCATTGAAGAAAGCGGCCTCTAGTTGCAGACCTGATGCTTCGCTTACTTGTTTCTCTTCTTTCGCTGTCCCAGTCGTTTCTTTCTCCGCTTTCTTCTCCTCATCAGCCGCCTGACATCCGCCAAGCAATAACATAGCTGACAAAAGTAATCCTGTTTTCTTCATTTCCTCACCTGATCTCCCCATTATTTCATTTGACATAGGAAAGCCAGCCTGTTTCGCTAGGCTGGCTTTCCTATGATCATTCTTGAATCGCCGCGTCTAAAGCGACTTCAATCATGTCATTAAATGTCGTTTGACGTTCTTCCGCTGTCGTTTCTTCTCCCGTAATAATATGATCACTGACTGTTAATACGGAAAGCGCTTTGCGACCAAACTTCGCTGCAAGCGTATAAAGCGCCGATGTTTCCATTTCAATCGCTAAAATGCCGTAATCAGCCCATTTTTGATGCTCGGCATTATCATTATAAAACATATCCGCTGTAAAGACGTTACCCACTTTTAACTGAAGACCTTTTTCTGTACCCGCATCATAGGCCTTTTTCAATAAATCCCAATTCGCTGTTGGGGCGTAGTCGATGCCATTAAAAGTGAAGCGGTTCATTTGCGAATCAGTAGACGCACTCATCGCTAAAATGACGTCACGCACCTTTACATCTTTTTGAATGGCTCCGCACGTCCCTACTCGAATTAAGTTTTGGACATTGTAGCTTTGCATTAATTCATTAACGTAAATCGAAATCGATGGAACACCCATTCCAGTCCCTTGAACAGATACTCGCTTTCCTTTGTAAGTACCTGTATAACCGAACATATTGCGGACTTCATTATAACAAACAGGGTTATCTAAAAAAGTTTCCGCAATATACTTCGCTCTTAAAGGATCTCCTGGTAAAAGGACAGTTTCAGCAATTTCATTTTCTTTTGCTCCAATGTGAATGCTCATGATCATACCTCCAGTAGGATAGCTGTTGCAACATTCATTTTAATCTTTTTATATAGCGGTTGCAAACGTTACATGTGAGCGGAAATGATTTGCGTAAGCTTCTCTTTTAGTTGTGGCAAATCTTGTGTCGTAATCTGCACATTGATATGGCTTTCATCCATTTCTAGCGCCTCCGCAAGAAAACCGCCTAGCCCTCTTGCCTTGCGATCGACTTCAATTAATAAACGGGCGGATTGCTCTGTTTGCGAAATAAACATCAACTCCAGTTCATCAAGACGGCCACGGAACGCTCCTTTCGTTGGCACAAACTCAAACTCTTGTACGAAAGGATAGTGGCTGGCAATTTTTAATGATGCTTGTTCGCACTCCACTTTGCGCAAACGGAAACCAAGCTGCTCAATTTCCTCTAAAATTTTTGTTGCAAGCGGCGTCGGACGCACTTCTATGTAATCCTTGTCTTCCGGATCAACTGCATTTTTAATATCCAACCCTGTCTCTACCCATACACGAGTGGTACCATAAGTAATTGGCGTATCTCTCGGCAATTCCAATTCAAATGGAATCACCTTCATCTCCCCTGCTCCGATCGTAAAAGGCTCATTCAGCTTCTGCTTCTTGACTGCGGCATAATCAGTATACTTGCGATCATCTGTTTCACGCGTATACGTTGTATTTACTTTTAAGTAAATGGAGTCAATGTCTTGAGGAACGTTGCCCCCATAAATTTCAACCTTCCCGCGCATGATCTCTCCTGCTGTGTACTCTGATCGCTCCAGCTTTGTATCCACTCTCGCTCCACCTACACCAAAACTCGCTAGTACTTTACCGAAAAATGACATTGAAAATTCCCCCTAAGTAATTTTTTTGCTATCTAATGATACGCAAACAAAAAGCCAAAGGTTTCATCTTTTTACTCTTTTTCTTCTTCGATGTATCTTTCCCATGCTTCATCAAAAACGGACATGCTCGGCAAATACAATCCATTGAGCTCTAAATACCGACTTAATTCATCATAGCTCGTTTCATTCTTTGGAAAGCTATGATCCCGAAATGCCTCGTTGGCAAATTCGGCTATTTCATCGCGTGGGGACTCCTCCCGATACTTCATTAAATAATGAAAAAACGATCTCCGCACTTTTTTTCCTCCTTTTGTCATCAATATATATGAGGAAGCAGAAAAATGTAAAGCGAAAACACATTTCCTGCTTCAGCCGCTTGAGTACTGTCATTTATACTCAAACCATTCCCTCTAAATTCCATTTCCACCAATAAAAAAGCCACTCCCTACTTAGGAGTAGCTTCTTTTGATGAATCTTCTATTGGAAGCATAAACGTAAATTGAATATCATCCTTCTTTAAATTAAATTGATCAGCGCGCACTTTCACATCACTTTTCAATTTTAAGTCATTTAAAGAAAGGTAAATCATTTGATCGTTCGGCATAAATTTGACCCAATCCGGGAATGGATAAGCATCTTTAGCCGCTTTCATCACATAAGAAACAGGGAGACTCACGCGTCCCATTTTCATCTCTTTTTGTTTTAAAACAATATCGCCATT
Organism: Bacillus sp. REN10; assembly: GCF_016820555.1. Classification (GTDB taxonomy): domain Bacteria; phylum Bacillota; class Bacilli; order Bacillales; family Domibacillaceae; genus Bacillus_CE. Next base: position 124,663 of record NZ_JADHDW010000008.1, read on the forward strand.
TTCCAAAGCTTTCGGCTCAAACGTCAGCTTATAGTCAATCCCACTAGAAAACACTGGGATTTCCCCATACATAATCACTTGATCTTTCAAATACACATTCAATTTCACCGGGCTGTTTTTCGTTTCCTTTTTAATATAGGACTGTATCACTCTATTAAGATCTTCTTTATTGGATTGCACTTGAAATTCCACTGCATCTCTTGCAGGTGAGGCTTCAGGAATGGGATCATCTTTTATTGGAGAAAAAATTTTCACACCAAGCACTGTCAAAAACAAGATATTAACTGCTAATATAGCAAAAAAAGCATATTTCCAAAATTGTCTCATTGTTGCTCCTCTTTTACGTACATGATTTTCTGATTTGTCAATTCTTCTAACTCTTTTCCGTTGATTGTTTCAAAAATACGGTTGGCCATCAACTCATATCCCCGATCATTCGGATGAAATTGGTCCACATAAAATATATCTTCTTTCTGGTCCTTAAACAAATCTTCCACGGATACAAAAGTGGTTTGATCATATTTTTCAACCGTTTGTTTACTCGTTTCATTCCAATTTTGCAAAATCTCTTCTACTTCTTCTACATTATGAAACACTTCCATAAATGGATTATAAAGACCCACTAATACAATCCCTGCTTCTTGATTACTTTCCCGCACTTTCACAATAATTTCATTTAAGCGCTTCTCGTAATCCTTTCTTCCCTGTTCAAACTGTTTCACTTTTAACTGGCCAAAATTTTCTTTAAATACTTTCATAATATCATTTCCGCCAATCGTAATAATCACAAAATCTGCCTGCTTAATCGAATCTTTCACTTGCTGCTCATCTAACCGCTCAAGAAGTTGATCCGTGCGATTCCCCTTGACTCCATAATTCGTGAACGTCGCATCTTTCACTTCTTCTAATTGAACTAAATGGTCTTGTAAATAAGGAATGTATCCCCCTGTTTTCGTACTATCTCCTATTCCCTCAGTTAAGGAATCTCCTACAGATACCACGCTCAATTCTTTCGGAATCACCTTTACCTTTTCCTCTTGCTCGGAACAAGCAGACAAGCTCCATACGAAAGCAAAGACAAGAAGCCATGCTTTCTTCAACTTACTCACCCCGCTGTTTAAAAGTACTCACATTATAGCATATTCTTATTTTATCAGGCTTTGTTAAACAATCTGTTCATTTTAATAATTTTTTGACTCTAGCCTTTTGTACGAAAAGCTACTTCCCACCAATCTATTATTGGTTCCGCTTATCTCATTCATGTATAATAAATCATTATACAGAAAAGGGGTTTTATCATGCGAGTATGGACTTACTTTGTCGTTCTCGGCAGTTTGCTTTTGCTTATCGTTGGCTGTTCTTCTACTTCTGAAAAAGAAAGTGAAGGCCAAAAAGCAACCGAGTCACACGGACACTCTGATCATATGCATACACAGCCAAATGGCGACCTTCAAGAAGAAACAGCCTCTGTTGATGACATGCCAAACTTCTTAAAGGATAAAGATGACCAAATGAAAGCTATTTACTTAGCCGCGGCGAAAAACCCGGAAGTACTAGAATCGATGCCGTGCTATTGCGGCTGCGGTGAATCCGCCGATCATAAAAGCAACTTAAATTGCTTCGTTGCTGACATCAACGATCAAAAAGTCGTATGGGATGACCACGGCACACGATGCGGCGTCTGCCTCGAAATCGCAGCCGAATCTGTCCTCATGCACAAAGAAGGCAAATCCTTAAAAGAAATCCGCGACTACATTGATAATAAATACAACGAAGGCTATGCCGAACCAACGCCAACACCGATGCCTGCTTAACGAAAAGCGGAAGCCGACTGGTTAGACACGACAAGCAAGTGACAGAATGACTGCATGGCGCTCTTCAGCCATGCAGTCAGGGTGGCATTTGACTCGAGTGTCTAGGAGGCGGAGCTGGACAATCGAAAAGCGAAGTCAACCAGTAACCCCAAGCCCGATAACATAGTATGAAGTCGAGCTTGGGGATTTTTTTATTGAAAACATTTGCATAAGGGCAGAGAAATCTCTTCAAAGTCAAATAAACATTCATAAAATCGAGGAACTGCCCCATAACGTCAAACAAAGCTTATTAACTTAACAATGAAAAACCCAAGCATCAGAAACGAATCTAACACTCGGGTCATTCATTTTATTTCGCCCAATACATAATCGCCACAGCGCCAGGGCCTGTGTGGGTAGAGATAATTGGTGTGGTTGTATCTATTTCAATATCTTCAAAGCCGGTCAATTCAATCACTTTGTCCTTTAGCTTGCGGGTTAATTCATGACCGCCTGCATGAGCAAAGCCTACTTTGATTAATTGTTTCCCCTTTAACTCTTCCGCTAACTGCTTGGATAAAAACTTAATCACTTGCGCATGGCTGCGAACTTTCGTTACGGGACTTAATTCTGCCATATCCAAGTTTAAAATCGGTTTAATGTTTAATAAAGAACCGATGAAACCGGTTGCTCTGCCAATGCGACCACCTTTAATTAAGTTTTCTAGCGTGTCCACCACGAGATACAGTTTCGTTTGCGACCGTATTTCCACGAGTTTAGCGATGATCTCATCGACGGTTCGGCCTTCCTCTGCCATTTTCACAGCCTCCATCACTTGAAAAGATAAGGCTTTCGAAATATAACCAGAGTCTAAGACAGTTACTTTCGATTCGCTCATTTCCGCCGCTTGCTGAGCAGAGCGAACGGTTCCGCTCATTTTCCCTGTCATATGGATCGATAAAATTTCACTGCCGTCTTTTCCTAGTTCATCATACACTTCTAAAAAACGGCCGACAGGGGGCTGTGAACTTTTCGGCAATTCTTTCGCTTGCTGCATTTTCACTAAAAATTCATCAGGGGAAATTTCCACTCCATCTAAATAAGATTCACCGTCTATGAAAATCGTCAATGGCACACATGTAATTCCGTATGCCTCTAAGTCACTTTGTCTTATATCTGCGGACGAATCCGTCACTATTTTGATTTTTCTCACACTTACACATCCTAACTATACAGTCAATCTCTTGCCATTATACCGTTAAACGGAAGGAAATTAAATAACATTTACTTATTTTCATAGGTTTTCCTCTCCTAACAAACTTAAAAAAGCTTGCAGAGGATCATTTCCTCTACAAGCTTTTTCTACGCTAGCAACGAGCGATCGTTTAACATTGCTTCGCCGCGAATCCGTTGAAATTCTGCTAGTAATTTCTCTACCGTTAAGTCCGGTTTTTCCTTTTCATTCGCTTCAAAAATGATTTGCCCTTTATCCATCATAATGAGGCGGTTACCGAGGTCGAGTGCTTGTTGCATGTTATGCGTCACCATGAGCGTCGTCAGTTCGAATTTAGCAACAATTTCTTTCGTTAAATTCGTAATCAGCTCTGCGCGCGCTGGATCAAGGGCTGCTGTATGTTCATCAAGCAATAAAATCTTCGGCTTCGTGAACGTGGCCATCAAAAGCGACAACGCTTGGCGTTCCCCTCCAGATAATAAGCCGACTTTTGCCGACAGACGATTTTCTAAGCCAAGATGGAGCATTTCTAACTGCTCGCGGAAAAAATCTCGCTTGCTTTTTGTCACACCCAAGGCTAACGTTCTCGTTTTCGTGCGATTGTAAGCGAGCGCTAAATTTTCTTCAATCGTCATCGTCGGTGCTGTACCAGCTAACGGATCTTGGAACACCCGGCCAATTTTTCTCGCCCGTTTATGTTCAGCTAAAGCCGACATGTTTACACCATCAATCATAACGGTTCCGGCATCAGGAAAGAGCTTCCCCGAAATCATATTCATCAGCGTTGACTTGCCGGCTCCATTGCTTCCAATCACGGTCACAAAATCGCCCGGATTCAGCTGTAAATTCACTTGATTGAGGGCGATCTTTTCATCTGGCGTTCCCTCATAGAACACTTTATAGATTTGATTTAACTGAAGCAATTTGATCCCCTCTTTCCTTGATGGTTGCTTCTAGCTGAGCCGCTCGTTTCTTTTTACGCATTGTCGCCTTTTGCTTATCGATCAGCTTCGGAACCACAAGCGCAATAATGACAATGACCGCTGTAATTAACTTCATATCTCCTGTTTCCAAAAATTCAAACCTTAACGCCAATGTGACAATCATTCGATACACAATCGCTCCAATCAAAACAGCCAATGTCGCTCGAGCAATAGAAGAATTGCCGATAATTGCTTCACCAATAATGACAGACGCCAAGCCGATAATAATCATTCCAATTCCCATTCCAGCATCACTAAAGCCGTTATATTGAGCAATTAACGCACCAGAGAAAGCAACTAACGCATTCGATAAGCCAAGTCCAAGCACCTTTAGCCAGTCGGTATTGGCTGAAAAGCTGCGAACCATGCCATCGTTATCACCAACTGCTCGTAAACCTAGGCCGATTTCCGTCTTTAAAAACAAATCAAGTACAATCTTAATCACAAAAGCCAGCAGAAACATCGAAAGTAAGATTTCCCAAGTCGCTCCTTCAAACATGCTGCCGATGCCTAGTCCTTGCCACCAAGCTGAAATCTTCGTCAACACCGTTTCTTCCGCCAATAAAGGAACATTTGGCTTTCCCATAATCCGCAAGTTAATGGAATAAAGAGCAATCATCATTAAAATACCAGAAAGCAACGGATTAATTTTCCCTTTTGTATGAAGAATTCCAGTCAAACATCCAGCGATAAATCCAGCTAAAAACCCAGCTCCTGTAGCTAAAAAAGGATTAACCCCTGAAATAATTAATACCGAGGCGGTCGCTCCGCCCGTGACAAAGCTTCCATCTACCGTTAAATCAGGAAAATCAAGAATTCGGAAGGATAAATACACACCAAGTGCCATGATCGCATAGATCATTCCCACTTCCACTGACCCAAACATAGCTGTAAACATCTAATCCCCTCCTGTGTAACAAATTACATAAAGGAGCTTCTCACTGAAAAGCTCCCATCCACATTACTTCACAAATTCGGCTTGCTTTTTCCATTCTTCTTTTATATCAATATTCATTTCTTTCGCGGCTTTTTCGTTAATTAATAACTTTAATTTTTGCGGCTGCTGAACCGGCAAATCGCCTGGCTTTTTACCTTCTTTTAAAATTTGTACAGCCATTTGACCCGCTTCGTAACCGATGTCGTAATATTCAAAGCCAAATGCCGCAAATCCTCCGCGTTTCACGGAATCAAGTTCGCCGACAAACATTGGCATATCCTCTTTATTCGCTACTTGAATGACAGATTCTAACGCCGATACAACCGTATTATCTGTGACGATGTAAATCATATCTGCTTTCCCAACGAGGGATTCTGCCGCTTGCTTTACCTCAGAAGAAGTAGATACGGTTACAGGAACGAGCTTCAGCCCATTTTTCTTCATTATGTTTTCAACTGCTTCGACTTGGGCGACCGAATTTTGCTCGCCAGCATTATAAATAACACCCACGTTTTTTCCTTTAAATTCCTTGGCCATAAATTCTATCGTTTTTGAAATCGCATCTGGATGAAGATCTGTCGTTCCAGTAATATTGCCGCCAGGTTTTTTCGGATCTTTTACTAATCCCCCTACGACTGGATCAGTTACGGAAGTAAACACAATCGGAATCTCTTTCGTCGCATTTAACGCACTTGTAGCACTCGGCGTGGAATTGGCGAAAATTAAATCAACCTTATCCCCAACAAAGTTATTGGCGATCGTTTGGTTATTATTTTGGTCGCCTTGTGCTATTTGCACATCATAATCCGCTTTTACTCCGCCATCTTCTAACGCTTGTTGAAATCCTTTGTACGCATTGTCTAACGACGGATGCTCAACAATTTGCGTGACTCCAATTTTCACTGTGTCTTCTTTAGCTGACCCAGCTTCTTCTTTCTTCTCTTTTTCTCCGCTATTGCCGCAGCCAGCTAACATCAGCATACTTGTCATTCCAACTGCCGCCATTCCTTTTACCCACTTTTTCACAATGACTCCCCCTAACATTTCACTTACATGATTTACTGCTTTGCTCCATTAAAATATTAATGTTATTATGCAATAACATTAACAGAAAAGCAAGTGTTTTCTGAAAATTACATTTACTTGAAGAAATAAACAAATAGGGCCAACTCACAGCTGGCCCCATTTATTTATTTCTTCATTTGATCTAATGCTTCTTGAATTTTTTTCTGCGTCATTTCCGCTACGTCTTTTAACTCGTATTCTTCAAATATATCAGCAGAAACCGCTGGTAAAATCTGAATTTGAACATGACCAGGTGTCACTTTTTTGCGGTTGTTCTTCTCAAACATATCGGATGTTCCTTTGATTACTACGGGAACGATCGGTACGTTAGCATCCTTCGCTATTCGAAAACCACCCGATTTAAATGCCTTCATCTCTCCACCTAAACTTCTCGTCCCTTCAGGAAAAATAAGCAGCGAGTGACCGGCTTTTAATTTATCCGCTCCATCGCGAAGCATCTTAACTGCGTCACGACGATTGTTGCGGTTGATGTAAATACAGCCGATGACATCCATCCAATCGCGCACAACCGGAACCTTCTTCACTTCTACTTTGGAAATAAACCCAAACGGCTTATCAATATGTCCGAGTAAAGCAGGCACATCAAAGTCCCCTTCGTGATTACAAATGAAGAGAACAGGACCATTCGGAATATGTTCCTGCCCTTGGATATCAACCGTTGAGCCTGTGGATTTCACGACCGATCTTGCCCATCGTTTCGGCAGCTGATGCATTTGCTGATCACGTTCAGCCACCGTCCACTCCTCATTCACTTTTCTACTTTTGCGAAGCGCCGGTAAACTTCCGATTAGCGTCACAATTAAAAACAAAACAAAATACAGTAAGCGAAACATATGTCTCCTCCTAAAAACAGAAAGAAAATAGCAGAGACAGTCTGCTATTTCTTCTTTTCATATATGCGAAATTGATAGTCATACGGGTTTTTTTCATTTTTAAGCCCTGGCGTAGCGGAAACAAGCTCCCAGTCTTCCCAGTCCAGCTCGTTCGGGAAATAAGTATCTCCATCAAAAGACTCTTCAATGACGGTTACATACAAGCGATCCGCAAACGGAAGCATTAAACGAAAAATTTCCGCTCCACCCGTAATGAATAACTCATCTTCTTGTTCCGCTTTCTGCACCAATTCTTCCACAGAATACACAACCGTACAGCCTTCCGCTTCATAATGACGGTCGCGGGTCAAAATGACATTTTCTCGTCCAGGCAGTGGCTTGCCGATCGATTCGAATGTCTTTCTTCCCATCACAATTGGATGGCCCATCGTCGTTTCTTTAAAAAACTTCAAATCCTCTGGCAGTCGCCAAGGTAATTGATTATCTTTACCGATCACACCGTTTTGATCCATCGCCCAAATAAATGAAATCATCGAACCCCTTCTTTCCTTTATTACACCGCTACCGGTGCCTTAATCGCCGGATGCGGTTCATATCCCTCTACCGCAATATCTTCCATATCAAAATCTAACACATTCGTTTTCTCTTTGTTTAACACTAACGTCGGAAGTGGCTTTGGCTCCCGTTGTAGTTGTGTCTCTACTTGCTCCAAATGATTTAAATAAATATGAGCATCGCCAATCGTATGAACGAATTCACCTGGCTTGAGTCCACACTCATGAGCGATTAAGCAAGTAAGTAAGGCGTAGCTAGCAATATTGAAAGGCACGCCTAAAAAGACATCTCCAGAGCGCTGATACAGTTGGCAAGACAGTTTTCCTTCCGCGACGTAAAATTGAAATATCGTATGACATGGCGGTAAAGCCATTGAAGGAATGTCTTCCGGATTCCAAGCTGATACTAGCAAGCGTCGAGAATCAGGATTTTTCTTAATCATCTCAATCACTTGTTGTAGTTGATCAATCGTCTCCCCTTGCGTCGTTTTCCACGCTCGCCACTGACTGCCGTACACATCGCCAAGTTTTCCATACTTAGCCGCAAAGGCATCATCCGTTAACACTTTTTCTTTAAACTGCTCCATTTGTTGCTGATATTCTTCTTGGAATGCTGGATCTTCTAACGCCCGCAAGCCGAAGTTTGTCATATCAGGCCCGTGATAGTCTTCACTTTCGACCCAATTTTTAAAGGCCCATTCATTCCAAATATTATTATTATGCTGCAATAAATAACGAATGTTCGTATCGCCTTTCATAAACCATAGAAGCTCACTAACAATTAAGCGAAAAGGAATGCGTTTCGTAGTTAACAACGGAAATCCTTCTTGCAGATTAAAGCGCATTTGATGCCCGAATACGGAGATCGTTCCCGTTCCGGTGCGATCCTCTTTCTTCACGCCTTCTTGTAAAATATGACGGCAGAGATTTAAATACTGTTGTTCATTTTGACTCATGTTGCTGCACCCCTTCTTTTATAACCTGTCTATTTTAACAAATATCATGAACCAACTTCAATTGTTCCGAAGTGAAAAGCGGAGGTTTTGCGAATATGCTGTTCGAATCCAAGGCGCTCAAATCGATCCGAGCGAAAGTGATCCTTTAACACGACCCGCTGTTTCGCTACTCTCATCGCTTGTTCGATTGTTTCCTTTTCAAGTTCATCATAGATCGCAAAATGGCGCAAACCCGCAATACCTTCTGATGCCTCAACCGTTTCTGTAAACATCGGGTCAAAATAGACGACATCAAACGAGCGGTCTTCACATGCAGAAAGCAGCTGTTGATAACGTCCGACCTGGACATCAATTCGTTCCATTGCTTGTTGCAACTCTGATAGAGGAGCCCGCCACTGTTTTAACCCTTGCTTCACGATATACCCAAGCACCGGGCTACCTTCCATGCCTGTCACATGACCTGTTGGACCAGTCACAAAGCTCGCCACAATACTGTCAGAAGCCAATCCGAGCGTGCAATCTAGTACAGACATGCCTGGCTTCAGCTTAGCCGCCGACACAAAAGGATCTTCTTCTCTTCGCATGAGACGTTTGACCCGAAAAGAAGCGGAGTTGGGATGAAAGAAAAACGGCTCCTGTTCATGTAAAGGGTGTAACTCGATTCGCTCCTTTGCGATGATTAAGCAGTCTGAGTCATACTGTTTTTGCAAATCGGCAACGGAACGTTTTTGTCTCGGAATATATGAAAAGCCTAGTTCTTTCGCTGCTTGCTTTGCCTTTTGTTCTAATGCCGTATTTACTCTACTTGATGTTGAAATAATCATCTGTTTTTCCTCGCTAACAAATAAGTACCTGTAAAAAGGATGCCGCTAGTGCGGCATCCTTTCCTCTTATTTACAGTATTGTGCAAAAGCCGTCGTCAAGTTCGTAATGATCGAACCGATATCTTGTCCTTCAATTTGCTCACGCGGAATGAAGTGTACCACTTCTTTTCCTTTTAATAGAGCCATAGACGGTGAAGATGGCTCGTATCCATCAAAATACGTGCGCATTTGTGCCGTGGCTTCCTTGTCTTGTCCGGCAAATACCGTCACGAAATGATCCGGTGCCGAATCATGCATCGACGCTTGTGTAGCTGCTGGTCGGGCAAGACCGGCGGCACAACCGCATACAGAATTGACGACAACTAATGTTGTTCCTTCTACCTGTTCCATAAATTCTGTCACTTCTTCGGCTGTTTTCAACTCCGTAAAGCCAGCATTTGTTAATTCAGCACGCATCGGTAATACCATTTGGCGCATATATTCTTCATAAGCATTTGTCATTTTGTTTCCTCCTCTTTCTTCCATCTCGCTTCGGTCATTTGTTTCCACACCGAGCCTTTTGCTTCCTCGCCACCTTCAATTCTTTCAATGGCCATTTTCACTTGCATTTGCACTTCAAATTCAGGATCATCGACAGCCACCTTTAAAGCAGGCAACGCTGTTTCATCACCCACCTCGTATAAAAACATTGCCGCTCTCCAGCGCACGATTTTGCTTTTATCGTTAAGCGCCTCACACATCGCCGGGATCGCTTCTTTAAATCCTAGATCGGACAAACAGTCACCCGCAGTCCGCCGAACGGTTACCGTTGGATCCTTTAAAGCTTGCGTTAATAACGGCAGCACTTGAACATCTTCAATCATGCCGATGTAGACAACCGCCAATCGGCGAATCGCTGGTTTACTGTCTGATAAGGCTAATGTTAACACAGCCAGATCGTCAAGCGTTGGATCAGCTAACCCTTCCATCCACTCATAGCGCTTTCGCCAATCTTCTTCCGCTTGCCACATCACTTCCGTCAGCTTCACTTGTGGGCGTTTCTCAAGCAACTGGCCGCTCGCTCCGCTTTCCGCTAAAGCGGTCAGCCTTTCTTTCGGATAGGCAGCGATCAGCTCTTCCACCGTTTCTTTGCCGATTTCCTCTAAATCACCGTAACGAACCCCGAAGTCCTGCCACTTTCTTTGCAATACGTAATTATCGTCGCCAGACTGTGCCTGTTGAAACGCTTGTAAAAACTCATCTGGAAGCGGAAAACGCTTTTCTTCGGTCGCTGACGTTAATTTCAGCTGAATGGGAATGCCTTTAAACACTTGAATCGCCGCTTGCACCTCACCAAAGGCTTCTTCCATTGAAGCATTGACTGTTTCTCCCCTAGATGCTTCCCCAAAAACTTGACGAACTTGCGGCAAAATATACTGCCAATCATATTTTCCGTTCCGCTCCACAGCGAGAAAATCCGCGACATGGTAAACCCCTTTGACGCCTTCGATCTTCAACAACGACCGAAGTGGCTCAGACACTTCCTCCGCTTGCGCCGCTTTATAATTATTGCTTTTTCCAGCCGGAAGCTCCTGATCTAGCAATATTTTCATCGTATTTGGGCTTGGCGTCGGCTCGATTTTAATAATCTTCATTCTGTGTTTTTCCTTTCCTATCAAGTCGTTGTTGCTATTGTAGCATAGAAGAAACGCTCCCACCTGATATCCTGCTCATTACACAAATTCAGATAAATAACTCCAGCGTTCAATTAAATGCTCTAACTCTTCATTCAATGTTTCTAGCTCTTCGCTTAAGCTCTGTGCTTTTTCAAAGTCACTTCCTACTTGATCTAGCTCTTGCTGGGCCTCTGCAATGCGATCTTCCACTTGAGCCATCTTCGCCTCTAGGCCGTCCCATTCCCGCTGTTCATTATAGCTTAATTTTTTCTTCGTTTTTTCTTGAACGACCTTTTTCACAGGAGCGGCTTCTAGCTTCTCACGTGCCGCTTGTTGGTCAAGATAATCGCTATACGAACCGTAATATGAGTCAATCACACCATTTCCTTGGAACACCAGCAATTGAGTCGCTGTTTTATCGAGGAAATAACGGTCATGAGAAACCGTGATCACGACGCCTGGAAAATCCTCTAAATAGTCTTCAAGAACGGTTAACGTCGCCGTATCTAAATCGTTCGTCGGCTCATCGAGTAACAGTACATTTGGTTGCGCCATCAATAATTTTAACAAATAAAGGCGACGTTTCTCTCCACCCGATAGCTTATAAATTGGAGTCCCATGGGCATGCATCGGAAATAAAAATCGTTCGAGCATTTGAGCGGCGGACAATTGCTCGCCATCCTTTGTTGTCACGACTTCGGCTGACTCACGAATATAAGCGATCATCCGCATCTTTTCATCCATATCGGTCCGCTCTTGGGTATAGTAAGCGATTTTTACCGTTTGTCCTGTAATCATTTCCCCTTGATCAAACGGGAGTTGTCCAGCTAACAGGTTCATAAACGTCGATTTCCCACTGCCGTTTTTGCCGACAATGCCAAAACGGTCACCCGGTTTCACGAGTATATTGAAATCTTTTAAAATGACCTTACCGTCAAAGGATTTCGAAACATCTTTCAGTTCAAATACTTGCTTGCCGAGTCGACTCCCCTTTACAGCTAAGTCAACTTGCTCTTTCTTCGGCCCTTGGCCAAGGGAGCCTTCTATTTGTTCAAAACGGTCAATTCTCGCCTTTTGCTTCGTCGTCCGCGCTTTCGCTCCTCGTCTCATCCACGCGAGCTCGCGGCGATATAAATTCCGACGCTTATCCTCAGCGGCCGCTTGCTGTTCCTCACGCTCTGCTTTTTGCTCAATATAACTTTGATAATTACCTTTATAGGTGTAGATGTTGCCACCTTCAAGCTCAAACATTCGGTTTGTTACACGATCGAGAAAATAGCGGTCATGAGTGACAAGCAAAACAGCACCCGTATATTTACTTAAATAGTCCTCTAGCCACCCAATTGTTTCATAATCCAAATGGTTGGTCGGCTCGTCTAAAATGAGCAAATCCGGTGTTTCAATTAATACTTGAGCAAGAGCAACACGCTTTTTCTGTCCGCCGGAAAGCTCGCCAATTTTGCGGCTAAAATCAGAAATACCTAGCTTCATTAAAATCGCTTCTGCATTCGTATTCGCTTCCCACGCATCGAGCGCATCCATTCGTTTTTGCAACTCAAACAATTCTTCCGTCACCGTTTCGTTATTTGGCTCTTGTTCTAACTTTCTTAACGTCTGCTCATATTTTTTCAAAAGTTGAATGACCGGTGCCTCACTTAAAAATAGTTGGTCCATCACAGATAGATCTAGGTCCATTTCTGGTTCTTGAGCTAAGTAAGCAATCGAGTAATCATTCGGTGCAATCATCTCTCCACTATCAGGCAAATCTTTCCCCGCAACAATTTTCAACAGGCTCGATTTTCCTGTTCCGTTGACACCAATTAAACCGATGCGCTCTTTCTCGCTAATCGAAAACGTTAGGTTCTTAAACAGTACCTTTTCCCCATACGTTTTTGTCATTTCATTTACTGTTAACACTCTCATTCGTCGTTACCACTCCCGCGTTCCTCTATATGTCGCACATCTATTGATTCATCACTTGCAGCGTATCCACGATAAACCCGACAAGGTCGGTCATTTCTTCAATCATCTCTTCTGTGATCGTTCGCTGAAAATCAACCCGCCATTCATGCACCAGCTCTTGTTGATCGGATGCAATTTTTCTTCGTTCTATGAAACGCCCTTCGCCCCAAAGTCGATCGAGCTCACTCATCATGTGCTCGGTGAAGTGAATCGCCTCGCCTGAATAGACAACTTCAAGCAAAACACCCGGTTCAGCTGAAGGCAGTTGCATCAGCTCACCCGCTAGTTGTTGAATCGTTGACCGAATAATGATCGCGACTTTCCTGTCCGTTTGTTCCACAAGAGAAAAAACGATCGAGGACTCCCGCTCCATACTCGCTAAATCGACCAAATCTTTGCGATCATGGATATGCAGAAGTCCTGCTAAATCGCGATCATACACTTCAGCTTGAACAATAAATTTAATGTTGTCAAAAGCCGTTGGATCAAACATTAAAACAACCCTTTGGCTCTTCCTTGATGATCAACATCCATCGCAATCGCCGCCGGTTTTTTCGGCAGTCCTGGCATCGTCATTACATCTCCTGTTAAAGCGACGATGAAACCAGCGCCAATTTTCGGAACCAGCTCACGAATATGAATGGTAAAGTCTTCTGGTCTTCCGATTTTGGCAGGGTCATCGCTTAAAGAGTATTGTGTTTTCGCCATGCAAACCGGCAAGTGACTCCAGCCATGCTGCTCAAATTCTTTTAACTGCTTCAGCGCCTTCGCAGAAAACTCAACGCCTTTGCCTCCGTATACTTTTTGCACAATCACATGAACTTTTTCTTCTAGTGATTGACTAAGTTCGTATAGCGGCTTAAAACGAGAAGGGGATTGTTTGATCGTTTGAACGACTTTCTCAGCTAAATCAGCGCCGCCTTTGCCTCCCTTTTCCCATACTTCTGTTAAGGAAACCTCGACTCCCTCTTGCTGACACCATTGTTCAAGCAGCTCGATCTCTGCTTTCGCATCGGTCACAAAACGATTGATCGCTACCACAGCTGGTACACCGAAAGTTTGGACAGTTTCAAGATGTTTCTTTAAGTTTTGCAACCCGTTTCTCAATGCCTCGACATTTTCCTGTTTTAACTCTGCTTTTGCTTGCCCGCCGTGCATTTTTAGCGCACGGATCGTCGCCACAATCACAACTGCATCCGGATTGATCTGTGCCATTCTCGCTTTAATATTCAAGAACTTCTCTGCGCCAAGATCGGCGCCAAAGCCCGCTTCTGTCACGACATAATCCGCTAGTTTTCTAGCAGTTTTCGTTGCGATGATGCTGTTGCAACCGTGAGCAATATTGGCAAATGGACCGCCGTGAACAAGCACAGGTGTATGCTCAATCGTTTGCACTAAATTTGGCTTTAACGCATCCTTCAACAATAAAGTCAGGGCACCTTCTACCCCAAGGTCGCCGCAAGTGACAGGCTGTTTCTCATAGTTATAAGCCACAACCATTCTTGAAAGTCGGCTTTTCAAATCCGCTAAACTGTCCGCCAGACAGAGCACCGCCATAATTTCAGAGGCAACGGTAATATCGAAGCCATCTTCACGCGGTACCCCTTGCACCGGTCCTCCAAGTCCAACAATCACTTGGCGAAGAGCGCGGTCATTTAAATCAAGCGCCCGCTTCCATACAATTCGGCGCGGATCGATGTTCAACTCATTGCCTTGATGGATATGATTATCTAAAAAAGCCGCAAGCGCATTATTCGCTGTTGTAATGGCATGAATATCTCCCGTAAAATGCAAATTAATGTCTTCCATTGGGAGCACTTGCGCATAGCCGCCTCCTGTCGCTCCTCCCTTGATTCCCATCGTTGGGCCAAGCGATGGTTCGCGCAAAGCAGCCATAGCTCTCACACCAACTTGATTCAACGCATCCGCTAAGCCAACAGCGACCGTTGATTTTCCTTCCCCAGCAGGTGTCGGATTAATCGCCGTCACAAGAATCACTTTTCCATCTGGCTTGACAGCTAGAGATTCCAGTGTTTTATACGTTAACTTCGCCTTGCTTTTTCCGTAAAGCTCAAGGTCGTCTTCTGTTAAACCGACTTTTGCCGCAATCTCGACAATCGGCTTAACCATTGATTGTTGAGCAATTTCAATGTCGCTCTTCACAGTTGTATGTATACTCATGTCTGTTCCCCCGCTCTTATCAATAAAAAAGTTATTGTTTTTCTAACATAAAGACTGTCATAAAAGTCAACGCTTGCTTTAATTGATTGGGCAGATTCGCCACATGCTCATCGATTATACCTTCTTTATATACATGGTACTCATCCTTTAATTGAAAGCCTTGCTCAAAAGCCAGCTTCGAAAATTCCCAAGGCATCATCGTATTCATGACAACTTTTTTTCCTATCAGGCGCGGATAGCTATTCGTTCTCGGACCAGCCGTGGGACCTAAAATTGCCGCACATATTTTACCTTTCGGAACTAATACTCGCTTCACTTCAGCCAATACATCTTTTGGTGACTCTGTCCATTCCAACGAATTAATCGCCATAATTGCTTGAATAGACTCCTTTTCAAACGGAAGTTGCACAAGATCGGCTTGATAAAAAGTCATCCCTTCTTGATTATACGCTTTGGCCAACTCTACCATTTTATCAGATAAATCCACACCGACGACTTCATACCCCTGTTCATGAAGCTTTAAGCTTCCATATCCATCTCCGCAACCTAAATCAGCAACGAGCGCTGGCGGCTGAACGTGCGCCGCCAAAAAAGCGACGAGATCCTTTCGGCTACCCGTCTCCCACATTTGTTTACTTTTAGCATGCCAATCATTTGCTTTCTCATTCCATTGATCCTTCGCGTTAATTGTCCAATTCATCTTTTCCACCCCATCCCCTCTTTTCTATTCATTGTAAGGGAGGTGACTATTTCGAGCAATAAAAAAAGCCGCTCCTCATGCAGAACGGTTTCTTATTGAAGCCCCATCTTATTCGCCTTTCTTCTGCACCGCTTGAAGTTCGGCTTGACGCATCGGACTTTCATTGAAGTAGTCAATCAAATCAGCAATTCGGTCAATCGAGTTCCAGCTTAAATGATGCTCAATTCCTTCCACGTCTTCATAAATAAACTCTTCCTTTACCCCGATAATGCGTAAAAATTGTTCCAGCAAATCGTGGCGTTCAACGAGACGCTTGCCCATCTTCCGTCCTTTTTCTGTCAAAATTAGTCCTCTATATCTCTCGTAGACTAAATATTCATCACGATCTAGTTTTTGAACCATTTTCGTCACGGATGAAGGGTGAACCGAAAGCGCTTCGGCAATATCAGATACACGGGCATAACCCTTTTTATCTATTAATAGAAATATTTGTTCTATGTAATCTTCCATACTAGGTGTAGGCATAACTGACCTCCTGGTTTTTGCTCATTCTCTAAAGTTTACTATAATTGTTAACGAAGTACAAGACGAAGAAGATGCCGCCTTTATGTAGAAATATCGGGTTATTTGACGAAATAATTTTGACTTTTCGATTCTTTCTGATCTTGACTAATATGTGGGGTTCTTGGTATATTAGAGACATTACGAACAGTACTTTCTGGGCGTAATGAATAATTTGATTTGGGCACATCAAAGATATAATGTGCTTCGAAGTTTAGGAGGATTCATTAATATGCAAAACGGTAAAGTAAAATGGTTCAACAACGAAAAAGGCTTCGGATTCATCGAAGTTGAAGGCGGAGACGATGTATTCGTACACTTCACAGCAATCCAAGGCGATGGCTACAAATCTTTAGAAGAAGGTCAAGAAGTTTCATTCGAAATCGTTGAAGGAAACCGCGGACCTCAAGCTGCTAACGTTAACAAGCTATAATTCCATCGACATGTAATAAAGCCGGCAGCTTTTTGCCGGCTTTTTATGCGTTTGATAACTGTTCTCCGTATTTTCTTAACCGTTCTCCCACTGTACATTTCGTAATGCAAAATTTATGAGCATACGCTTTCCCATACTCTTTTCGGAAAGTAGATTTAATTAAACATCCTTCACAATACGTTTGCAACACTTCCTCTACTTCTGCAAAAAGCTGTTTTCGGTCCAACTTCATCACATCCTTTTGTCCGTTGCTTTTCTTCATTTATTCCTCTACTAGCGCATGGCTGTCCACAAATACTTGTTGCAGTGCTTGATTCGCTAATTTATCAGCTTCTTTATTTTGCTTGCGATCAATCGGTTCGTAAAGAGGTTCAATGCCTAAAGCATGGATCTTCTGTTCAATTCGGTCGAGCCAATGGTTAAAGCTCTCCTCAAAACATGGCCATTCTCCTGACAGTTGCTTTAAAACAACTTGCGAGTCCCCACGAATAATAACAGGCACATGATGTACACCTAGTTCCTCTAAGGCAACGGCGGCTCGAAATAAAGCGGCATATTCTGCTTCGTTGTTAGAATCAAGCTGCATTAAGCGATCATTCCTTCTCAGACGCCACTCTTGGCCATTTTTCTTATAATAAATCACGATACCGATACTAGCCACTCGACTGCGGCGGTCATATCCCCCGTCAAAATACACTTTGACTTCTCCTGGCTCTTCCTCTAACTGCTGGTCTAATTTTTTAAACTCTTTCACTGTCCATTCATTCCATAATTCATCGACGACGACAACCGACTTCATTCGTCCTCCTTTCTGTAAATCTTCAATAATCGGCAACACCTGTTCCTTCATGAGCCACTCAGATTCAAACTCAGCCTTTCTCCCTTTATATTCGTATTGCCACTTAATTTTCATTTTCATGGAAATCCCTTCTTTCTCTTGACCAATTGAGTCGTTTTTGTATAATGTACGTTGGGCAAATTCATCTGATGACTTGCCTGATCACTTAGGAGGATTTTTTTATGTTTAACGAATGGTTTGGCTTTGTGTTTGTCCTTATTAACTTTACTATATTTTTAGCGATGTATCGACTATTTGGCCGCACAGGATTGTTTGTGTGGGTCGGGATTTCCACCATTTTGGCGAACTTGCAAGTCGTCAAAACGATTGAAATATTCGGACTCACCGCAACACTAGGCAACACGATGTACGGAACGGCTTTTTTAGCGACTGATCTTTTAAACGAAAGATACGGAAAGCAAGAAGCAAAAAAAGCGGTGTGGCTCGGGTTTTTCACTTTATTATTAATGACAGTGCTGATGCAGTTAGTGCTCATGTTTGAACCGGCGCCAGCGGATATAGCTCAACAGCCGATGGAAGAGCTGTTCGGCCTATTGCCTCGGATTGCGGCTGGAAGCCTAGCCGCTTACATGGTGAGCCAATTTGCCGATGTGTATATCTTCTCCTTTTTACAGAAAAAATTTCCGAAAGACTCGCAATTTTGGATTCGAAATAACGGAAGCACCATGATCAGTCAATTATTGGATACACTCGTCTTTACAAGCATTGCGTTTCTTGGCGAATTCCCACTCGACGTCTGGTGGCAAATCTTCATCTCCACCTATGCGCTCAAATGGATCGTTGCTGTCATCGATACACCTTTCGGCTATATTGCCAAACGATTTCCGAAATAATAAAAAAACGGCTTTTCCTTACAAATGTTAAGGCAGGCCGTTTTTTTCATTCCCCATTTTTTGATGAGACCAATCATTAGCGGGATCATCGAACCAGTTGAAAATAAATAGCCACCTTCATAATCTATATATTCGTGACGAAACATGAATATAGAAATAGTAAATATATGACCAACTAGATACAGTACACTTGTTGTCAATGCACATAAACTAAAGGCCACTACAACCCTATTCCATTTCATCCGTTCACCTCCCCACTAAATAGTAACAGACTTTTACAGATTAGTTATTGATAATTATTTTATTTTTCAGTAAAATTTACTTCTATGGAAGGAAGGAGGAAAGGGTTTGGTAGAGTTATATACAGATGGAGCTAGCACGGGAGACC
The DNA here is from genome assembly GCF_016820555.1 of Bacillus sp. REN10. GTDB lineage: Bacteria > Bacillota > Bacilli > Bacillales > Domibacillaceae > Bacillus_CE. The sequence continues at coordinate 143,435 of NZ_JADHDW010000008.1, forward strand.
CGGGATGGGCGGGTGCTGGTATTTTTATCAAACGCAATGGACAAGTGGAACAACATAAAATTCCGCTCGGCTTATGTGACACGCATGAAGCAGAGTTTTTAGCGGTGTTAAAGGCCCTTGAACTTGTTCAAGCGCATCAATCGGAATTGATCTCACTTCGCAGCGACTCGCAAACCGTTGTTCACGCGATCGAGAAGGAATACATACATAAAGAAAAATATAAGCCGTTATTAAAGCAAATTTTAGAGCTAGCTAAAGATTATCCACTGTTTTTTGTTAAATGGATTCCTCGAAAAGAAAATCGAGCGGATGGCTTAGCTCGTGAAGCGATTCGAATGAATGATCGGGGGGAAAAACAATGAAGTGGCTCGCTGATGCTTCCTTATTACTAGTCGCACTCATTTGGGGAGTCACGTTTGTGATTGTGCAAAATGCCATCGAATTTTTGCCTCCCCTGTTGTTTAATAGCATTCGCTTTTTTCTTGCTTTTTTAATTTTATTAACGGTTCTGCTCTTCCGTAAAGAACTGCGGGAATTGAATGCTGTCACATGGAGAAACGGACTGGTTCTCGGTCTTTGTTTATCGATTGGCTACGCCTTTCAAACGATCGGTTTATTATATACAACCGTCTCTAAAACCGGCTTTATTACCGGCCTTAGCGTCGTACTCGTGCCAATTTTATCACTATTTATTTTAAAAAAGCGGCCGACACCTGTGGCCATTATTGGATCGTTCACGGCAGCAACCGGCTTGTATCTACTGACAGCCGGCGGTGAAGGCGGCTGGAATATCGGGGATTTCTTTGTACTGATTGGAGCGTTTGGCTTTGCCTTTCACATTATTTTTACTGATGCGTTTACCCGCCATTCCTCTGCAGTAGCCTTAACGAGCGTACAAATTTTAACCGTTTCTGTTGTTTGCAGTGTAGGCGGCTTCATCATGGAGGATTGGCAAACAACGTTAACAGCGGCTAACTTGCTGCAGACACATGTATGGAGCGCCCTGCTGATTACAGCCTTTGCGGCGACAGCACTGGCATTTTTCCTCCAAACATCTGCCCAAAAATTCACCACACCTACACGAGTCGCTTTACTATTAGCTATGGAACCCGTCTTTGCGGCTATTACCGCTTTCTTTTGGATTAATGAACGCTTAGCCGCCGCTGGTTTAACAGGCTGTCTGCTTATTTTCTCCGGAATGATCTTAGCCGAATTGCCTGTCCATAAATTTTTGCCAGGTCACGCGGTACAGAAGGAAAAATGATTTTTTGGGAAGACAGCTGCATGTTGAGATTACCGCTTGTGCGATATTTGCTGTTTGGCTGCGTGCTTTTGCTGTTGTTATTTGAGGGTTATTTTACTGTAGGAACATTCTTTATAATATCGACATCTTTTGCAGTGATCGAAAAATTGTTAGATAAAAAAGATTATGATAAAAAGACCGGAAAGAAAGCGATTGATTACGGATGGGTGTTGATCCTGGCTTTGACGTTTTTGACGATTTATAGAATTGGGCTTACATCCCCTAACCCTTTAGGGTAGGGGATGTAAGCCTGATTTTAGCTTTGTTCTTTAATGTATTTTTGTATAGTCACCCATGATTTTCTAGTACTCACTCTCTGCATCTTAGAAAACTCGGGAATCGGTTTTAAATTCACCTTTTTTCCTTCTATGTCCATTAAAATAGCATAGCCACTGCTTGGATCTACGTCAAGATATTGGGCACACTCCGGTTAAGTTTTTTGTTCTGTGCAACTTCCATTCATGGAGCGTGGAGTAAAAAACTTGTGGAAATTACGCCCGAAAAATGTGGGAAGTGACAACTGGATCATCCCCAGATTTCACACGGTTGTACGACATGTATTCTCATAGGCGTCTGGTGTTAATCATCCAATAGTTCCATTAATTATTTTACAATTATACCATCCCTTTATGTACTTAAATAACGCCACTCTTGCCATTTCAAAACAGTCATATCGAATTCTGTACACTGCTTCTTTCTTGAGCGTTGCGTGAAACGATTCGATACATGCATTGTCGTCAAGACAACCTTTGCGACTGAATGAAGGAATCATCCCATGTGTTTTCATTTGTTTTAGGAAGTCCTCACTTGTATATTGCGTGCCTAGATCGACTGTCACTTTTCGAAGGAATTTTTACCAACGACTTTTTTAATGTAAAGGCCAAGTACCTACGCCAAATAGCACCAACCATCTGTATAGTGATGGATAGGCTACACTAAGTTAGACAACTCTTATAAGGGGTTGTACACTAAAAGGGCTAACCTTAGGAGCGGGTCAAAATGAGAAGAGAACGTCGAACATTTACAGCCGAATTTAAACTACAAATGGTGAAGCTCTATGAAAACGGCAAATCGCGAGCTGATATTGCGAGAGAATATGAGATTACGCCATCTTCATTAGATCGTTGGATTAAAAATCATCAGGAAACAGGGTCTTTCAAGGCAGAAGACAATCGTACGACAGAAGAAACAGAATTGCTTGAACGACGTAAAGAAGTGCAACGCCTGCGAATGGAAAATGATAGTTTAAAGCAAGCCGCGCTGATCATGGGACGAAAATAGATGTCATTCGTAACAACGCTCACAAATATTCGGTATCAGCCATGTGTGCCGTCCTACAATTCCAAGAAGCACCTATTACTATCACCTTTACAAGCGTGAAGATGACGAAAAACAAGCGAAGGAAGCCAACTTACAGGAGCGGATTTATACGATTTTTAAGCAAAGCCGCAATAACTATGGGACACGTAAAATTAAGAAAGAATTAGAGAAACAAGACATGATGGTTTCTAGACGACGTATAGGGGGAATCATGAAGGATTTGGGTTTTGTCTCGAATGACACGGTTGCTTATGACAGACCACAAAAGAAACAAAGTAACGAGGCGACAATCGCCAACGTATTAAATCGTGAATTCCAACCAGAGAAGGAATGATCGGTATTAGTTAGTGGTTTAACATACATGTGCTTGTTTGTCGATCTTTTTAATCGTGAATTAGTCGGTGCAAGTGTGCGGGTCCCAGTAAAGACGCAGCGCTTGTCTACCAAGCATTAAGTCGTATTAAAGGCAACTTGACAAACGTACAATTATTCCACACAGACCGTGGCTCAGCATTCGATAATCAACTAATGGCAGAAGCGACATACAAGAGCTTTAAAATCGAATTTGTGTTCCAACGTACTTTCCATTCCCTTGAACAACTAGATTTTGAACTGTGGGAGTATGTGAACGGGTTTAATCACATTCGGATTCATCGAACACTAGGATATCTGACACCGATTGGATTTCAGCAGCAGTCCTGATAAAAATTGTTCAGGTTAGTGTTGACATTCCAGTAGTGATATCTTTTGTAATTGACTAAATGTTTAACATGATTTATTTTAATGAGATGATTTTGTCATCCAAATTAATTTCTCTTGCTTCAATTAATAATACAGAGTCCCATATTTCCAATATGATATTAGCATTGGAGGGAAACTCTCTACTCCATTCCGTTTCTTCTGGTAGATGAATTTGCATACTAGCAGACCCCTCATCTTGGTAATGAATACTGGTCAATTCTAAGTAATCCACTTTATCTCGATCGTAAAAATTAAAACGAAACGGCAACTTATCTTTAACATAGTAAAATGCTGAAACGTCAATAAATCTTAATTCACAAAGTTGGACAACATTATTTTTAATCATTTCAAGCTTAAATGTCACGGTATCATTTTGTAAATCAATATGGCTAGCAGTAATAACTGCACCCCAGAGAGCGTTCAATTGATTCTGTATGTCCGTTAGTTTCATTTGACAACCTCTTTTCCGTAGTTAATGCTTTTTCTTAAGGGTTCTGTTTATTTCTCTATAAGACTTTCTTGAAAGATTCATATGGACCTTAGCAGGATCGTTAGTTCTGTTTCCATGTCTGTCAAAAGCATCATACCTCGTATGACTTATTTTATAATATGGTTTAGACCGACCACCAGAACCTTTATTCATTAATCTTACCATATAATTGTGTTTTTTACCGTCAGAAATTGTAACTGTCCATCCATTCCCTTTAGCTCTTCCAAAAGTTCCGTTGTGTTTCTTAGAGACTTTTTTTGCTAATCGATAAGTTTTCGAAAACTTTCCAGCTTTATAGGCTTTATATGCTACCTTTCCACCTTTGTAAGCAGCACCTCCAATTAAAGCTGCTCTCCCAGCAACCGCCGCAGCTTTCCATTCACCTTTTTTATAGGCTTTATAGCCAGAATAAACTGCAAATCCAGCGTTAATAACTGCCCATGCATAGTTCCCATCCGGGTCAGTCATCATAACCGGATTATTATTTGCATAAGCGTAGCCGTTCTGCGTTTTTGGATCGTCCGTGTCTCCACCTTCAGGAAATACACCTTCTGTTGGTTGATAATAGCGCGCAATCAGATAGTATAAATCAGTCTCAATATCATAACGATAGCCTTTGTAGCGGATTGGGGTTTCCCCTGCCATTGAACCACTTTCGGAAAGAATGTTTCCCCACGCATCGTAGAAGTAAGAAGCAACGACTGTACCTGATACATTCGTCAGACCCGTAATTTCTTTCAACCCGTTATACGTATAATAATAATTTTGTTCACCTTTAGTCATCATTACAGGCATACCGTCTGGATCATAGACGTATTCGGCTGTAATTGTACCATTCTCATCTGTTTCAAATAGGACGTTGATTCCTTGATCGTAGTGATAGTAGGTAGTCTTTTCATACACTTTCTTACTAGTCTTACGCCCTTCGTCATCGTATGTGAAGGAGGCGATGGTTGTTCCGGCATTGGTTTTGATGGAGGTTATCTGATCGAATTTATTATACACGTATGTGTACTTATTATCTTTTGTC
>NZ_JADHDW010000009.1 GCF_016820555.1 Bacillus sp. REN10
CCAAAAAGATGTTTGACTTGCTCATAAAATAAAATTTGAATTAACGTTGACGTTTATTTTGTTCAGTTTTCAAAGTTCAATTTAAATCCGTGTCGTTTTTAGCGACTTTAACATCATATCATTTTCAAAATCTGATGTCAACAACTTTTTAATTTACGCGCCGCAACTGTTTGTTATCAGTAGCGACGCATATTAATATATCAAACTCTAACAGATTGGTCAATACTTTTTTCAAAAAAGTTATTTCCCCAAAATTCGATAATAACGGTGATAAACCCCTTGCCCTTTTGTACCAACTGCAAATTCCTGTACAAATGATTTTTCTACTAAATATTCAAGCAAAATGGATAAATCAATTGCGTAGTGTTTCACTTCTGTGTGATCTAACAATTCTTGAATCGTCCATGACTCTTTTTCTTTAATCACCGATAATAAATGTGCAGCTCCACTTTCTGTACGAGAATAGATTAAAAACTCACTAGCTAAAAACAACAGTTCTAACCGTTTTTGTAAGTCTTCATCACTCATTAATAATTCTTCGTATAGTTTATAAATTTCCGGCTCTATTTGCTTCACTTGTTGCCAAACAGTGACTTCTGGATAAAAACCGTTTTCAATAACCGCTAGACGCGCTAAATGATGAAGCGAATGCATCACATGATTATAGGCATCTAAATAATGACCATTGGTAAAAAAAGCTTTGCCATCTGTGTACCTTCTAATTAACCTCGAAAACTCGATAGACATTTTTATTTGCCGGCCATAAAACGGGAATTCCCGCATCTCTTTTTTTAATTCGTGCACAAAGTCATTTCGATCAAATAAAGTTTTCCCATGATACAGCCACTCGATGACCTTTCGATTACTCCCTAAAAGAAGCCATTCATTTAACTGTCCTTCAGTGATAATAAATAACGAAGCCTTTTTATCACCATACAAATAGTGCTTGATGAAAACAGGATCTTCCGCTTCCTTTACGATAATTAAAAGCACAGCATCAAAATTATCAGTGAATGTGCCCATCTTCTCTCTTTTTTCGACAGCAATCACACCAAGAGTATTCTGCTGGCTTGTTCGTTCTTGATAAAGCGGACGAAGGATGTCCTCCATACTAATTCCTCCAAACCAAAGTTTGTTCTGTCTCCATAATTTCGACAAAAAAATAAAAAACTCCTTCAATTAATTTTCACTCGTTTAAACCGCTTTTACAGCTATTCCTAAAGAGGGATATTATGTTATAGTCTATTGTTAGGAGGTTTAATTATAATGGCAAAAAATTATTCAAGCAAAATTAATAGGATTCGCACGTTTGCTCTTAGTTTAATTTTCATTGGCTTTATTATAATGTATGTAGGAATTTTCTTTAGACAATCTCCATTGATCATGACGCTGTTTATGCTGCTTGGCCTATTATGTATTATCGCGAGTACAGTCGTCTATTTCTGGATTGGCATGTTGTCTACAAAAGCGGTGCAAGTGATATGTCCAAGCTGTGGGAAACCAACGAAGGTGCTGGGGCGAGTGGATATGTGCATGTATTGCAAAGAACCGCTAACGCTCGATCAAAGCCTTGAAGGCAAAGAGTTTAATGAAAAATATAATCAGAAGAAATAAAAAAGAATTGTTCGTCTGACGAACAATTCTTTTTAATGGATTTCTGTTTTTTGCGCGCAATCCGGGCAAGTGCCATACACTTCCATTCGATGATGACTCACTTTAAATCCTGTGACATGCGATGCTAGTTGTTCTACTTCATCTAAGCCCGGGTAATGGAAATCAACAATCTTTCCGCAATCTTCACAGATGACATGATAATGATCAGTCGTTACAAAATCAAAACGGCTTGATGCATCTCCATAAGTCAGTTCTTTCACTAAACCGACTTCACGAAACACTCGTAAATTGTTATACACAGTCGCAACGCTCATGTTAGGAAATCTTCCTTCAAGCGCTTTATAAATATCATCTGCAGTCGGGTGAGTCATAGATTGAGTTAAGTATTCAAGTATCGCATGACGTTGCGGCGTAATTCGCACCCCAGTTTCCTTAAGCGTATCCAATGCTTCTTTTAAATGATCATGTTCATGGGACACTGTCATGCACCTCATTTCTTTCTAAAAGGTATTATTATATTATAATCTTTATAATTAGTGTACTAATTTCCTACATCATTTGTCAATATTGAAAACTTGTCGAAATCACTGATGCATGTCCCCATCTTAAGAAAAACCCGAAAAGATGATCTTTTCAGGTTTTTTTGTAACACTTAGTATCCTCTATTAATATCCACTCTATTCTTATAAACATCCGACCCTTGTAAATATCGCTCTAAATTATACTCAAAGATTTCAAAAACTCGTGGTAAATACTGTGGTGTAATACTTGAAATATGGGGAGTCACCGTAATGTTCTCATGGCTCCAGAAAGCATGCTCCTCCGGTAAAGGTTCCTGCTCAAACACGTCTAAATAGGCATGAGCAATTTCCTCTTTGTTGAGTGCCTCTATTAATACTTTCTCCTCTAGCACATCTCCCCGTCCGATATTAATAAATGCCGCTGTGTTTTTCATCGCTTGAAAATGTTCTTTTTTCAATAAATGCTTCGTTTCATTCGTACTAGGCAAGATTGAAACGACAAAATCCGCTTCAGGCAACACCGTTAACAGCTGATCGATTGGATAGACAGCAGCAAAATAATCCACTGCTCGTCCACTGCGGTTGATTCCAATCGTCTTTATTCGAAAAGCGTCCGCTAGACGAGCGATTTCACTGCCAATAGCACCAGTGCCCAAAACAAGAAGAGTTTGATCAGCTAATTCACTAATCGGCAAACGCTTATTCCAAATTGCTTCACCTTGCAACTTCCGAAGCTCTGGGAACCGTTTGACATGATTCAATAAATAGCCGAGAGTAAACTCCGCCATGGGGATTTTATGTACTCCTCTAGCATTCGTGACTAATATATCTTTGTCTTTGAATGAGGCAAAAGGCATTTTTTCTAGCCCAGCTGAAGCAACCATCACCCATTTTAATTGTTTGCACTCTTCAATATGCTGCGGGGTCAAGTCCTCGCCAAATGTCACAATGATTTCTGCATGTATTAACTCTTCCGCTTCTTCTACCGTTTTATAAAAGATAAATTCAATAGAAGGATAGTTCTCAATTAATTGCGCTTGCAGCTTCCGCGGAGGGCGAAAAGTGAAGACCGTTTTCATTGGCTCATCTCGTCTTGAATGAATTGAAGTGCTTCTTCGACGTGTCCTTTTACCTTGACTTTTCTCCACTCTTTTACTAGCTTGCCTTCTGTATCAATCACAAAAGTAGAGCGTTCAATGCCCATGTATTCTTTTCCAAAGTTCTTCTTAAGCTTCCACACATCATACAGTTCACATACTTTATGTTCATCATCTGCGAGTAACAAGAAGGGTAATTCATATTTTTCAATAAACTTCTTGTGACGTTCTACAGGGTCTGTGCTGATGCCTAAAATCACTGTATTTAAATTACTGAAATTCGCATGCTGGTCACGAAAATCACACGCTTGTGTCGTGCAGCCCGGCGTCATATCTTTTGGATAAAAATATAACACGATATTTTTCCCTTTATAATCCGATAATCGAACATTTTCTCCATTATTAGCCGGCAATGTAAAATCCGGCGCCATTTCTCCTATCATTACTGTCATCTGCTTTTCCCCCTTAGCTAAAAGTAAATTCAAATTTAGCGTAACGGATCAGAAATCAGATGGCAACTCTAAACAAGTTATGTTTCTTTTTCTAACATCGTCCGAACAACAAAGGCGGTGGGAATGGTGTAGCCTGTCCACGCTTCGAGAAGAGCTATCCAGCGCCCTATCCCTTCAGGCACGATATCTCCATAACCAACTGAAAATAAAGTAATTCCGCTAAAGTATAAAGAAGTGAAAAACCGCTCCCAAAAAGGTAAATGATTAAGATTCACTCCCGCCCATACAGTATGACCATTTATATGCAAAATGACATAAATTAGAGCAAAGCCGATCATAACCGTTAAATATAACACACCAAAATAAATAAAATAGTAGAGAGAAAGATAGCGATGCTGGGGCTGCCCTTGTGCAAATAGCCCCTTTACACTCATCCCTACACATAGTACGACCGCACTGACAATCATCGCAGCCATTCTCACCGCTCCTTTACGCCTTCTTTCCTTCCACTATACGCAAAATCAATATTTTTTATGAATTGATTAAACGGAGAGGCAGGTCTAAAATGGAAAGGGAGTAAAAAAATCAGGAGGTTATACGATGAATTTTTCCAAATCGGAACAATTACATAAAGAAGCGTTAGAACATATAGTAGGCGGGGTCAACAGTCCTTCCCGTTCTTATAAAGCAGTGGGTGGCGGATCACCAGTGGCGATGGAAAGGGGACAAGGTGCTTACTTCTGGGATGTAGACGGCAATAAATACATTGATTACCTTGCCGCTTATGGACCGATCATTACAGGACACGCTCATCCTCATATTACAGAAGCCATTAAAAAAGCTGCTGAAAACGGGGTATTATTCGGAACGCCGACTCCATATGAAGTGACATTTGCTAAAATGTTAAAAGAAGCGATGCCAGCGATGGAAAAGGTTCGCTTCGTCAACAGCGGAACAGAAGCGGTAATGACGACGATTCGTGTGGCGCGCGCCTATACAGGACGAGACAAAATCATTAAATTTGCCGGCTGCTATCACGGACATTCAGATTTAGTATTAGTAGCAGCAGGCTCTGGTCCCTCTACATTAGGAACGCCAGATTCAGCGGGTGTACCAAAAAGCATTGCGCAAGAAGTGATCACTGTCCCTTTCAATGAGATTGAGCCGTTAAAAGAGGCACTTGCGAAATGGGGCGATCAAATCGCCGCTGTTTTAATCGAGCCAATCGTTGGTAACTTCGGCATTGTCGAGCCGAAAGAAGGCTTTTTACAACAAGTGAAAGAACTGACTCATGAAGCCGGCGCGCTGCTTATTTTTGATGAAGTGATCACAGGCTTCCGCTTCACATATGGTGGGGTTCAAGATCTGTTAGGCATTTATCCGGACTTAACAGCGATCGGAAAAATTATCGGTGGCGGTATGCCAATCGGCGCTTACGGCGGACGTGTGGATATCATGGAAAAAGTCGCTCCGCTCGGCCCAGCGTACCAAGCCGGAACAATGGCCGGAAATCCGGCGTCCATGCTAGCGGGAATTGCTTGTTTAGAAGTCTTGAAAAAAGATGGAGTGTACGAGGAGCTTGACCGATTAGGTGCCATGCTTGAAGAAGGTATTTTAGCTTCTGCAAAAAAATATAATACACCAATTACTATCAACCGCTTAAAAGGAGCGTTGACGATTTATTTTACAACAGAAACAGTTGTCAATTACGAGCAAGCGGAAGCAACGGACGGTGAAATGTTTGGGCGCTTCTTTAAATTAATGTTAAATCAAGGCATTCACTTAGCACCATCTAAATACGAAGCCTGGTTCTTAACAACCGAACATACGGAAGAAGACATCGAAACGACGCTAAGAGCAGTTGATTATGCTTTTTCTCAACTTTAATCATTTAACCAAGCAGCAGGCAACACCTTGCTGCTTGGTTCATCATGAAAACCTCCACTTTCTTCATTTATGCAATTCTTCACTCATTCATAAAAAATAACGCTACGTTCGAACATCATTGACCGATAAAATCTTTGTTTATTTCTTGCTATTAGGTTCAGTCCATTGTATAGTACATTATTGGCTTCCTATTTAACTGCTTTGTTGGCCGTTTATGAAGGAAACTATACTTCTTTAATGAAAGGAATTACTCAATAATATGAAGCTAGGTGCGCGAATTTTCAAAACAGGTATCGCAATCGTGCTTGCTTTGTTTGTTTCAAGTTTGTTAGGCCTTCCTTCTCCAGTGTTTGCAGGAATTGCAGCCGTATTTGCCATTCAGCCTACTATCTATCGTTCATATTTAACTGTGATCGAACAGATGCAAGCAAACATCATTGGGGCTGTTGTTGCCATTTCCTTTGTTTTACTGTTAGGTAATCATTTTTTAATCGTTGGGATTGCAGCCATCGTGGCGATCAGTGTGATTTTGAAAATGCGTTTAGAAAATACAATCGGATTAGCTTTAGTAACCGTGATTGCCATCATGGAAGTCCAAAATGAACAGTTTATTCAATTTGCTTCTATTCGTTTCTTAACTATTATGATTGGAGTGCTTTCTGCTTTTATCGTCAATTTAATCTTTTTACCTCCGAAGTATGAAACGAAATTATTTATGCATATTAATCAAGTCACAGAAGATACATTAAAATGGATTCGTTTAAGCATGAGAAATGGGGCCGAATATCATTTATTGAAGAAAGATATTAGCAAGATTCGTGAGCGGCTCATTAAGATTGATCATCTTTATTTACTTTATAAAGAAGATCGCGGTACCTTGACAAGGAACATTACCGCTAAGAAACGAAAAATGGTGCTCTATCGCAAAATGATTTCTTCTACTCGCAGATGCTTTGATATTTTAAGACGAATGAATCAGTTTGAAAATGAAATTTACCATTTGAAACCATCTGTACAAAAAATGATGCAAGATCACCTTGATTGCTTAATGAGCTACCATGAACATTTATTATTGCGCTATATCGGGAAAGCAAAGCGAACGACCGATACGGAAGATATATTCGATCTATGCATTAATCGGGAAGAATTTTTAATCCTTTTTGCCAATGAATTAAAAGCGGCGCCAACGGAAGAAATGAATACATCCATTCATATGCTTCACGTCTTATCTTCCATCCTCGAATATGGAGAGAACTTAGAACACTTGGATCACTTAATTTCAAGCTACAATAAATTTCATCATGATGATGAACAGCCACCTGAACTCGAAGAAGAATCATAAAAGCCAGCCGAACACTTCGGCTGGCTTTTATCATGCATTCTATTTTGAAAGCTCGACACTTTCCGACGATTCTCGGGGGGTGACAGGCACCTGGTACAATTTGTAATACCTTCCCTGTTTGTTCATCAGTTGTTCGTGGGTGCCGCTTTCGATGATTTGGCCGTTTTCGATCAAGACAATTCGGTCGGCATGAGTAATCGTTGAAAGGCGATGGGCCACGATAAAAGTGGTCCGATCTTTCGACAACTTCTCCATTGCTTCTTGAATTAAGTGTTCACTTTCTAAGTCGAGAGCGGATGTTGCTTCGTCCAATATAATGATTGGCGGATTTTTTAAAAACACGCGAGCAATGGCAATTCGTTGCTTTTGCCCCCCTGAAAGCTTCACTCCTCTTTCTCCTACCCTTGTATCATATCCTTCAGGCAAATTCATAATAAACTCATGGGCATTCGCTGCTTTTGCGGCTGCGATAATCTCTTTCTCTGTTGCATCAGGCTTCGCTAGCAAAATATTCGTTCGGACAGATTCACTGAATAAAATGTTATCCTGCAGCACAATCCCGATATTATCTCGCAAACTACGTACTTTAAAATCGCGAATATCTGTACCATCCAGTAAAATTCGACCTTCTGTTACATCGTAAAATCGCGGAATTAGACTTACTAATGAGGATTTACCTCCACCGCTCATCCCAACAAAGGCAACTGTTTCCCCCGCCTGCACATCAAGCTGAACTTGATGAAGAACTTGCTTCTCTTCTTCATCATAAGCAAAATCAACATGATCAAATACGATATGTCCTTTGACATTTTTGCATGTTATCGCATCGTCTTTATCTTGAATATCATACGTTTCATCTAGCAACTCAAATACGCGATCCATCGAAGCAATCGCTTGCGTCATCGTCGTTGAGGAATTCACTAATCGACGCAACGGATTATACAGTTTATCAATATAAGCGATAAATGCCGCCATTGTTCCTACGGTTAAGTTCCCTTGGATCACTTGATAACCTGCATAACCGATTACGAGAAGCGGGGCGACATCTGTAATCGTGTTCACAACAGCAAACGCCTTTGCATTCCATCTTGTCTGATCTAACGCTTTCTCTAAGAAATGGTGATTTTGCTTTTGAAATTGTGTTTGTTCATACTCTTCAATCGCAAAGCTTTTAATCACTGACATTCCTTGTACCCGTTCATGCAAATAGCTTTGCACTCCAGCAAGCGCCTGGGAACGCACCCTAGTCAATTTGCGTAAGTTGCCGAAAAAATAACGAACGGAAAAAGCATAAAAAGGAAACACTACTAACGAAACGATCGTTAACTTTATATCCATCGTCAACATAATGATAATCGCAATCACAATCGTTGCCGCATCAAGCCAAACATTCATCAAACCGGTAATCACAAAATTCTTCGTCTGTTCTACATCATTAATGACCCGCGAAATAATCTCGCCAGAGCGCGTGTTAGAGTAGTATTTAAAGCTTAATTGCTGAATATGTGAAAACAGGCGATCGCGAATGTCATACAATATTTTATTGCTCGTCCATTGCGCAAAATATTGGCGATAATACTCAATCGGCGGCCGAAGAAAGGTAAAGACCACTAGCATCGAACCGATAATGAAAAATAATTGCTCTTGCTTCTCTCTCGCAGCCATCCCATCGCTGCCTATCACATCATCAATCACATACTTAATTAAAATTGGAATCATCAACGGCAAAGCAAATTTGATAATCCCAATCACTAGCGTCCCGATAATTTGCCAGCGATACGGCTTCACAAATTGCATATATCGTCTAATCACACCCATATAAATCCCCCTTTAAGAAAAAGCGTAAGGCGCTTGTCACCGCTAGCGCCTGAAGCTGGACAAAGAAAAAGCATGAGGCGCTTGTTCAGCGGCGACAAGCACAAGATCACAGCTTTATGTGTCTAACAAAAAAGAAAAAACCTGTTGAAGATTCAACAGGCGCCGTCCCTTTTACTAAAAGAGCTTAGCCTCGGTAAGTTAAGTACTTTTCATACCACTTATCGATAAATTCCTTTGAAAATGGCCCTTTTTGTTGATGAATTAAGTAAATAAGGTGGTCAATGTTGCGCTTTAATATTTTGTCAATGACATCCGGATAATTCATTTCCTTGCTATGCTGTGCATATTCATCCTCATCGAGTAAAATATAAGATCGGTCAGGAAACACTTTAATATCTAAATCATAGTCAATATACTTTAGCGCTTCATGATCATACACAAAAGGAGAGCTAATATTGCAATAATAATAGATGCCGTCTGTTCTCAGCATCCCAATGATATTAAACCATTGCCGGGCATGAAAATAACATATCGCTGGTTCTCTTGTCACCCACGTTCTTCCATCTGACTCCGTTACAATCGTGTGGTCATTCCCACCAATTACAAGGTTGTTGTTTGCTTTTAAGACAATGGTCTCTTCCCAAACACGATGAATATTTCCGTCATGCTTGTAACTATGTATTTGGATGGATTCACCTTCTCTGGGAATCGCCATGATTTTCCCCTACTTTCATTTAAAGCACTTTGACTTTACTTTTTCCTTAATTTATTTAAATCAAACATTCTATATTACACTATTATAACGATTTAGACTTCAAATGAAAACTAAAGAGGTCATTTAATCAAAGAAAAAGACTGTCATCCGACAATTTCGGAGACAGTCTTTTTCCCTTAATTTTTCACTTAAGGCAATGGCCTTAGCTGTTTCGAGAAGCTCTGTTCTTGTTCGATTCTGATTGAGCATTTTGTTGTCTTACATGTTGAGCATCTGTCTCAGCACCAAACTCTGTACCAAATGCAGCTTGTCCTGCAGCAGAAGTAGCATTTTGTTGTTTCACATGGTTAGCATCTGTACCTGCAGCTGTTTTTCCTCTGAAATTCGGTTGATTTTTCATCCCTTTTCACCTCCACAAAACTTAATTTGTCCCGGAAGGAAAAGAAATATCCAAAAAAATTTAAAAAAATTATACTAATAATGACCGGCCGCCATCGACAATAATCGTTTGTCCACGAATCATATAAGCGCCTTCTGAAATTAAAAACATGACGGTTTGAACAATATCTTCAATATGAACAATGCGTCCAGCTGGCGTGTTGATTCTTGCATCTTCTAAAATTTCTTCACGATTTGGAAAATGCTTCAGCGCATCGGTGTCAATCGCTCCGCCGGATACTGCATTTACGACGATATTCTTCTCAGCTAATTCAACAGATAAATATCTCGTTAGCGCTTCAACCGCTGCTTTTGACACACCGACAGCAGTATAGTTTTTCAAGTAACGAATCGCTCCGAGTGAACTGATGCTTACAATGCTTCCTCCACCGGTTTGATCCATTAGCTTAGCTGCTTCTTGAGCACAAAATAATAACGCTTTACTATTAATGTCCATCGTCCAATCCCAATGCTTTTCTTCTAGTTCCATAATTGGACGCTGAACGCCAGAAGCAGCATTATTAATAAACACATCAAGCCGGCCGAAGGTTTCCTTCACTTCTGCAAACATCGCTCTCACTTTTTCTACATCGCCAACATTCGCTTTAACAACAAGCACCTCTCGTCCTAATGCTTTGATCTCCTCTGCTGTTTCAAGCGCCGCTGTTTTGCTGCGTGCATAGTTAATGACTAAATTATACCCTTGCTTGGCTAATTCCAAGGCAATCGCTTTTCCGACTCCGCGGCTGCTTCCCGTAACTAGTGCTACTTTTTGCTCCATTGGTATTCTCCTTTCGTTTCTCTTTTGTATTTTACTTTCTCTTTGTATAGCCGACAACTAACCGGTAAAACATAAATGAAAAAGGGGGTCTATTTATGTATGTCGGTCGTGATTTAACTGAATTATCGATGATGTCCATCAAAGATTGGGAAAAGTCTGAACTTGCCTATTTTCATCACTCGTTTCAACAAATTGTCCCTTATTTAAATGCAGAAGGGCAAACGATTCATCAAGATATCGTTGAAGAAATCATGAGCCGTGGCGGATTGAAAAGACAAGAAGCGGATTACACACACGGCACAGAAATTTCCTTCGACTAAAGCTGGTTCGCTTGACGCCAAATTTTCTGATGGGAGACGGAAAAAGCAAAACGTTCGACCTCTCCCTTTTTTACCCACTGACTATTTTCTTTTGTTACGGGTGCTTTTTTGATTTTTCCATAATACACATCAATATCCCAAGTTAAATGAGAAAACACATGCTGGATTTTAGCAATGGACTCCACTTGTAGCTCGACATCGAGTCCATACTGTTTACGGAAAAATAACTCAAGCTCTATTTTCGGATTTCCTGTCCCACTCAGCTCGACATTCGGAAATTCCCATAAATTCGCCAACAATCCTGTCTCTGGCCGCTTTTGAATAAGCACATCTCCTTCTTCTGTCTCAATGACAGCGGCACCAAGATGCACATGCTTCATATTTTTCTTTTTTGTTTTAACCGGAAGTTCTTGCTGCACGCCTTCATGGAAAGCATGACAATGATCGCGTACAGGACAAAGCAGACAAGAAGGTGAGGTTGGTGTACAGATTAAGGCACCAAGCTCCATTAGTGCTTGGTTAAAAGAAGAGGGATCTTCTTTAGAAATCAACTGCCGCACCGCTTCTTCAAAGATTTTTCTTGAGGACGCTTTGGCAATATCATCCCAAATGGATAAAATACGTGACATTACCCTCATCACATTTCCGTCAACCGCAGGTTCTGGCACACCGTAAGCAATGCTTAAAATAGCGCCGCTTGTATAGGGACCCACTCCTTTCAACGAAGAAATCTCTTCTTTTGTGTTCGGCACTCTCCCACCATATTCTTCTTTCACTTCACGCACCGCTGCTTGTAAATTACGGACGCGTGAATAATATCCGAGGCCTTCCCATGCTTTTAATACCGCTTCTTCTTCAGCATCTGCCAGCGCTTCAATCGTTGGGAACTTGTCGATGAAATGATTAAAATAAGGAATCACCGTATCAACTCGTGTTTGTTGTAACATAATTTCAGAAACCCATACTTTGTAAGGGTCTTGATCTTTTCTCCACGGTAAATCTCTCTTTTCTGCTTGATACCACGAGATTAAATCGTGTTGAAATTGTTCAATATTTACATTTTGCAATGATTTCAATGATGGAAAATTCACAATTAACCTCCGAAAATGTTAAAATAAAGATAAGGAAGATACCATTTCGTTTGCATCCTATTTATAAGGAGGTACCCTGCTTGGATACTGGAACTCACATTGTCATGGGATTTGCTTTAGGAGGCTTGTCTACCCTTGATCCTGTCGTTGCTGCTGATCCGGTGACAAAATATGCCGTACTAACAGCCGTCGTCATCGGTTCTCAAGCACCTGATATAGATACCATATTAAAGCTTAGAAATAATGCTGTCTACATTCGAAATCATCGGGGAGCAACTCACTCCATTCCAGCGGTGCTTCTATGGCCCGTTCTCATTGTAGCTGCTCTCTCCTTCTTCATGCCAGAGAGCAATTTATTACATTTATGGCTATGGTCACAATTCGCCGTTTTTCTGCACGTCTTTGTTGATATTTTTAACGCTTATGGCACTCAAGCACTAAGACCCTTCTCATCGAAGTGGCTTGCCTTAGGTGTTATTAATACATTTGATCCTTTTATCTTTTCCATCCATGTCATCGGTCTCATTTTTTGGGTAATTGGGTTCAATCCCGGTTACACCTTTATTGTCATTTATCTCATTCTCATCGGATACTATATATTGCGCTTTCAAATGCAAGGGGCGATTCGAAATGCTGTGCATCGGCTCATTCCTGACGCCGAAGAAGTGATCATCGCACCAACTATTCGCTTTAACCTTTGGAGAATTGCGGTGAAAACACCGACTCATTTTTATGTCGCAAGAGGGTATCGCCGCTCAGTCACGATTGTGGATAAGTACAAGCGAGTCCCGATACCGGACAGCCCGCTTTTTCAGGCAGCAAAACAAGATGCTAATTTAGGTGCCTTTCTTCATTTCTCTCCCGTTTATCGCTGGGAAATCGCTGAATACGACGATTGCTACGAAGTGAAATTCATTGATCTTCGCTATCGAAACAACGGCTACTATCCATTCGTCGCTGTCGTCCAGCTTGACCTTGATCATCAAATCGTCGGTTCCTACACTGGTTGGATTTTCAGCGAAGAAAAACTGAGAAAGAAATTAGAATTCGTCCCTGGATCGAATTGAGAAAAGCCTGCGCAGAAGTTGCGTAGGCTTTTGACTATGACTAACTTTGAGATGAAGGGACTCTCTTTTGCGCACTTGACTTGTTTCTTGCGCAGTCGCTCGGACGTTTTGCGGAGACTCGCCCCTTTTTGCCTCCTTCTCTATCTGCTATGCGCGCACATATAAAAAACCTGCCACAGCAGGTTTTTAATGT
Source organism: Bacillus sp. REN10 (assembly GCF_016820555.1). Classification (GTDB taxonomy): domain Bacteria; phylum Bacillota; class Bacilli; order Bacillales; family Domibacillaceae; genus Bacillus_CE. The sequence continues at coordinate 13,337 of NZ_JADHDW010000009.1, forward strand.
TTCACATCATGCTCGTCGTTGAGCAGATGTTTGTATTTTTCATAGCGGCCAGCAAATTCGTGGAGACGGCTGCCATAGTTTTCAATCCATTGACGGACGACTTTCTCAGTCATTTCTTTCCCTCGATAGTCATGACCCGCTTTAGCATAGGTCGCTTCGAAGTCTTCCCAAAGCAATTCCACCCATGTTCTCGCTCGAGCGTGGGATAAGCTATCATTTTTATTAAGCAACACCGACGTCAACTTTTCAAACATTTCTTCCATCGCTTTCACCTCACTGTTCCAGTTTTTGTGTTTCTTTCAACATTGAAATGGGTAATCCTTCCTCTTGGCCATTTCCACTTAAACGGTATCCCCAAGCGAACACGCCATTCATGTAATCAACTTTGAAATAACTTCCGGGCGCTCCGATAATTTCATAAATTTTCCCTGGTTCAAAATCATCAGGATTTAGTAAATAAGCTTCGGCCATCACCGCTTTTCTCTCAAGCACAGCAAATTCATTGACGATGCCCAGTTGTTCCGCTTTTCTTGCCTTTTCTTTTAAACGTGAAATTTCTTGCTTTAACTCGAATTCTGTCATCTCACTGTAACGTTTTTCTGTTTCCACTAGTTGCAACCCCTTTTTTCCTTAAGTATATTAAAAGAACAAGATATTTGAAAGGATGAAGCCATTGAAAAACTGTATAATTACTGGTGGTGGCTCTGGGCTTGGTAAAGAACTAGCACTTATTTATAGTCAAAAAGGGTACCATGTTCACATTATTGGCCGCTATGCAGAAAAATTAGCGGAAGTCAAACAAGAGATAGAATCAATGGGAGGACTCGCTTCCGTTTATCAGCTAAACTTGCGGAATCCTGCAGAAATTGAACGCTTAGCGCAACATTTTGAAGCTCACGCGAAAAAAGTCGAATTCCTTATTAATAATGCCGGTATTGGGATATTCGGACCTTTCGAAGAAATTGACCCAGATGATCTCGAAACGACGTTTGAAACAAACGTGTATGCTCCAATCATGATGACAAAAGCCTTTTTGCCTTTAATGAGTGAAAATGGACGAGTCATCAATATTATTTCGACAGCCGGCCTGCGAGGAAAGAAAAACGAAGCGATTTACAGTGCTAGTAAGTTTGCTTTACGTGGATTTACTGAAAGTATGCAGCAAGAATTTGCAGACAGCAGCCTTCAATTTGTGGCCGCTTATATGGGTGGGATGAACACACCGTTTTGGGAACACTCCACTCATATTACAGATGCATCACGTCTAAAAAAAGCAGCGGAAGTCGCGCAAAAAATTGCCGTTGAAGCAGAAGAAAAAACGGAAATCATTATTGAATCCAATTAATCTTGTTGTAACTGCTCCATAGCCTTTTCAATCTCACTAATGGAAAAGCCCTTTCGATAAAGCGATTGCTTCATCTTTTGTCTATACTCACCGCCTGTATATTTACTGTACTTGCGGTGAGCTTTTTCTGCTTGATACATTAACGCTTCCTGCTGCTCTTCATCCTCACTCGCTTGTTCAGCAACCACAGCCTCTTGAATAACGTCCCAGCCGTAACCTTTTCTCATTAAAGCTTGTTCTATTTTCTGCTTCTGCACAATGAATGATTCTTTTTTATATTTTTTTCGGTATTTATTAGCAAGGGCCGTCGCTTTTTCAAGTTGGCTACTGAAATCAAACGATAAAAGCACCTCTTCTATCCATTTTTCTTGTATCCCTTTCTCTTTTAGCTCGCGCTGGATCACAATTGGACCTTTATCTGTTGTATTGATTTGCGTGTTCATATACGCTTTAGCAAACTGAGCATCATCTAAGTAATTAAGCCGATGAAGCGAACGGATAATCTCTTCGATTGCTTCAGGTTCAATCTCTTTTTTCTGTAAATAATCACGAACCTCTTTCTCCGATCTCATTCGAATCGACAGAAAGTGAATCGCTATGTTCAATCCTTTTTGCACACCATCTTGACGCGTAATCACTTCGATGTCTTCCTTGCTTATGTCCATGCCCTTTTTCAAATGAAAGCGAATCAATAACGCTTCATCAACACTAAAGGCATACTCTTCATTTAAAAATATATTGTAGCGGTCCTTCCGCTTCTCTTGTTGGGATATTTTTGTAATAACAGCCATATAATCACCTCTTCTTACACTTTAACACACTAAAAATGTTTTATAATGCAGCAAGCAGGTAAAATAGAAAGAAAATAAGGGGGGCGAACAACATGAAAGTAGCGATTGCTGGAGGCACTGGATTTGTCGGCAAAGCACTAACGATCGAATTGCTAAAAAATGGGTATGAGGTGTATGTTTTAACACGCAATACGAACGGAAAAACAAATACTGACCAGAAAAAGTATGTAAAATGGATGACCGCTGATGCTGCTCCTGAACAAGAACTTCAAAACGTAGAAATATTCATCAACTTAGCTGGTGAATCGTTAAATAGCGGCCGCTGGACAGAAGAAAGAAAACAGCGGATTTTAGAAAGCCGCATTTCTTCAACGAAAGAAGTTCTCCGCATTATGGGAGAACTCCCCAACAAACCAGAAGTATTGATTAATGCCAGCGCAATTGGCTACTACCCTATTTCAAACATAGAAACGTTTACCGAAGCATCATCAGCAGCTGGCAACGGTTTTCTCGCTCATACCGTAAAGCTCTGGGAAGAAGTGGCTCAGCAAGCAGAAACTTTAGGCATACGCACCGTTCTCACTCGCTTTGGTGTCATCCTCGGGAAAGAAGATGGCGCTCTTCCACGCATGGCCTTACCTTACCAACTATTTGTAGGAGGAACAGTCGGTTCAGGCAAGCAATGGATGTCATGGATTCACCTGACTGATGTCGCTAGAGCCATTGTATTCGCGATCGAAAATAAAGAGATTCATGGCCCTGTCAATGTGACAGCGCCATCGCCAGAAACAATGGAGAGATTAGGAAAAGCACTCGCCAAAACACTCCATCGTCCGCATTGGCTATTCGTTCCAAGCATCGCTTTAAAAGTGATTCTCGGTGAAATGAGCACGCTCGTATTAGATGGGCAACGCGTTCTCCCTGAAAAGCTTCTTTCCCATCAATTCACATTTCAGTTTCCTGATATTCACTCCGCTCTTCAAGATATTTACACATAAAAGAGCTGACGTCGACGTCAGCCCTTTTCATTTATACCTTTTCCCAGCGCACAAATAACTCTAATATAATCGATAACACAACGCCCACCATTAGACCATTGGAAATTAACGGCTGAAGAAATATCGGAAGCGTGCTAAAAATGACGGGATCAAGCGTCATTAAACTAATCCCTACTAACACAGGAACAGCAATGCGAAAAATAGTGTTCGAATTAAATTTCGTCCCTTGTAAAGATTGTAAAGCGGTTCCAAACAATTGCAAATAAGCAATAAATAAAACGGCATTCCCTACCGTAATCGGCAGCGTCGCAAAGAAATCGCCAGCGGCTGGAATCAACCCAAGTACGCTGAAAAGCAAACCACCAATAATAAACGGACGCCGGTCAAAAATGCGCGTACTTTCAAGAAATCCGAGTGAAGAAGCAAAAGGCGCATACGGAACAAGCCCTAAAGGAGCCGTCAAAGCAGTATAAATACCCGTTAAAGAAAAAGAACGATTAAATTGTTTATTCGTCGGCTCTTCTTTATAAAACGAGCTTGCTGCCTGAACAGCCGTAATCGTATTGCTCATATTCAACAAGCACGCGACAAATGTCGTAATGATAATCCCCCACTCTAAGTTAGGCTTTCCTAAAGGAAAAAGCGAAAACGATGCCGATCCACTCGAAGGAATCGCATCTACTTGAAAGAGCAAACGATACAAGATCCACCCTGCCACAATCCCGATCAAAATCGAAAAGTTGCTTAACGCTCCTTTTCCTTTCACCTTTAACACTCCAACGAGTACAGCAATCGCGACAGAAAATAAACTAACCGGAACATCCAAACCACCACTAGGAGTGAGCTTCAACATCCCGCCAAAGAAAATGATCACTAGCTGAATGGCTAACAAAAATAAATACACACTCATCACCATCGGGGTGAAAATTTTCTTAAGCCAAGGAACTAGCCCTAGCCCTCCGATTACAACCATAACCAAACCCGAAGCGAGTATCCCCGTTGCCATCGCTCCACCAATCGTTTGTAGATCCATATTAAGAGCAGCAGCTGACGCACTAATATTCAAAAACAATCCCCACATCAACCCTGAATGCCCTTCCATTAATGGATAGCGATGGCCCCAAAGACCTTGCAACACACAGGCAATACCAGTCACAATGAGCGAACTCTTTAACGTCATCGCAATATCCGCTGATGATAAATCAAATGCTGTTCCAATTGACACCGGAACAACAATCGTATTCGCAAAAATAAAAAAGAACCATTGCAAAGACGCAATTCCAGTTTTCATGTGCTCATTCATTTACCAACCAACCTCTTTCCTCAAACAACCATATGAAAAGCTGAAACTATTTTAGCATAGATGTTTCATTTACGTTAGCACGGATTCCTGTATCATACTATTCTCCATGAATAAATAAGAGATCATAATATAGATTATCTCGTCTATTTCATTTTATTAGTATCATCATTTAGAACAGATTTTTTATTTTAGACGAAAATACACAAATGGAATAAATTACATCCCTTATTCTCCTAGCCCTTCTAAAAATTCAAATAGGTCTAACAGTATACTCAATTCAGAAGTACTAATGAAAGTATCAGTTAAGATGATGACTTGTTGAAAAAGATACCGATGAGTCGAACTTATTTATGATGCATCAATTATTTTTTGGGAGGAAAGCAAAATGAAAGACAAGCTATTAAAAAGTCTTATTGGAGGAACTTTACTTTTGTCTTTAGCAGCATGTGGCGACGCTGAAGTACAAAAGAAAATCGAAAAAAGCGACGTTAAATAAAAGAACTTGAGCTTTAATGTTCGTTCCACCTAAAAAGTAGTTGTCCATCGCGATATGCTGTTCCTCGATGAATGAAGGAAGGGGTGTCTAAAAAGTCCATTTTCACTGGCTTTTTGGACACCCCTTGTACAAATTTATTGAATCTCACAAGAAAAAGATGTAATCTCCTTCACAAAATCCTCATCTACGTCAATACCGAGACCTGACTGGTCACTAAGCTGAAGAACATCTCCGTTAAAAGTTACTGCTGCCACATCTCTTGAAAACATTTGCGGACCGACCATTTCATTTGTTTCGATAATAGTCTTAGCCATAGCGAGATGAGCGCCGGCCATTGTTCCGATTGCGGACTCTACCATCGATCCAATTTGGCAGGGCATATCCGCCGCTTCTGCTAAATTCGCTAACGCTAAGGCAGGATAAATGCCACCCGATTTCATCAGCTTAATATTCAACATATCTGCTGCCCTCATCTCAATCACATCTACTAAATCATGAATATTATGTACCCCTTCATCGATCATAATGCTGGCGTGAGAGACGGATCTAATTTCTTTCATAGATTTTAAATCATACGCTTTGACAGGCTGTTCATACCAATCTACGTTACAGGCAGCTGTTTCACGAATCACTTTCAAGGCATCAATCCGACTCCATCCTTGATTCGCATCGACTCTTAGCTGAATATCCGCACCAATCGCCTCTCTCACTGCTTGAATCCTTTTAATGTCATCCGCAGCATTCGTTCCTACTTTAATTTTGATATTGCGACAACCTGCGATTACATAGTTGCGAGCATCTGTCGCCATTACTTCTGGTGCTTTGATACTAATCACTTTAGGCACTTGCAACTCTTCGTGCGCTTGACCGCCAATTAACTGATAAACAGGCTGTCCCGTGATTTTTCCCATTAAATCGTATAAAGCAATATCTAAAGCAGCCTTAGCTGACGGCACTTCAGAAACGGCTCCATTAAACTTTTTATGAATGCGATCAATCGAAAATGGATTTTCACCAATTAATAATGGAGCTAATTCATTTTGAATGATTTGATAGGTACTTTCCCACGTTTCTCCCGTCACAATTGGATCAGGTACTGCCTCTCCCCAGCCAACTAGACCACTTTCTGTTTCTACTCGTGTAAAAATGGTTGGCATATCATCTAACCGAAGATAAGAAATAATAAATGGCTCTTTCAACGGTAAACGAGCAGCAAACACATCTACTTTTTTTATTTTCATGTGACCAACAGACTCCTTTACAGATTATAGTTCTTGACGATCTCAATAAATAACCTAATAGCCTCTGGAATAACATCTTCATCAATATCGAATCGAGGATGATGATGCGGATAAGCGCTTTTTTCTCCCCCCATCCCGACAAAAATAAATACACCCGGCTTTTGCTGCAAATAATAGGAGAAGTCCTCTCCTCCCATCACTGGTTCAATTAGTTGAAATACATCATCACCGAACGATTGACGAATGACAGATTCAACAAGCTGCGACTCTTTCGGATGATTCACAAGCGGTGGTGTACCATAGATAAAGTCAATATGGGCCTTTGCACCAAATGCTTGACAAATTCCTTCTGCAAGTTGGACTGTTTGCTCCTGAATAGTTTGTACCGCTCTCGGAGTTAATGCTCGAATCGTTCCAATCAGTTTCGCTGTGCTCGGAATGATGTTATAGGTCGATCCCGCTTCAATTTTTCCAACCGTTATTACACCGGCATCAATGGGATTTAATTTACGACTCACGATACTTTGCAAAGCTTGAATGACATGAGTAGCTACATAAATTGGATCGACTGTCTCATGCGGCATCGATCCATGACCACCAGAGCCTTCGATCACCATTTCAAAATCGTCAATCGAGGCCATCATCGGTCCATGAGTAAGCCCAATTTTTCCTTTTTCAAGCCCTTGCCATAAATGCAACCCAAAGATCGCATCAATATGATCTAACACTCCTTGATTCACGAGTGCATCTGCCCCACTAGGCGTAATTTCTTCAGCTGATTGAAAAATAAGTACAACGTTTGGTTCAATTTCTTTTCTATGATTCGATAACCATTCCGCTACTGCAAGCAATATCGCTGTATGTCCATCATGGCCGCACATATGAGCTACTCCAGGGCGTTTTGAAATATATGATCGATCTCCTTCTTCCGTGATCGCCAATGCATCAATATCCGCTCTTAAAGCAATCGTTTTATCACCTTTTGTTCCTTTGATGAAACCTACCACACTAGGTGGCTGATAATTTAATCGTTCGATATTTAAGGATTCAAGTCGCTTGCGAATGAATGCACTTGTTTCATATTCTTCTCCCGATAGTTCAGGATATTGATGAAAATGGCGCCGATCTTCAATTGCTTGTTTAATTAAATGCTCATCAATAACTGTCGTCCGCATGAAACAACCTCCTCTTTCTTAAAATGGTCCGTATTGAATCAACTGGGCAATAACAAGAGCAATGATGGCAATTGCAATTTGAATGAAGAAGAATGGCAAGAACCATCTCACCCATTTCCCCCACGGAATACCAGCAACCGCCAGAGCAGCCATGAAATAGCCACTTGTTGGGAAAATAATATTTGAAATACCATCTCCAAATTGATAAGCAAGAACAGCTGTTTGTCTTGTGACACCGATCATATCTGACAATGGTGCTAATATTGGCATCGTTAAAGCGGCTTGTCCACTTCCCGATGGAACAAGGAAGTTTAACGCCAATTGAAAGAAAAACATCCCAACGGCTGATAATACAGAAGGAAACGCATCAAGCGCATTCGCTGAATAATAAAGAATCGTATCCATAATTCCCGTTGTATTAAAAATAACTAAAATTGCCTGCGCCAAACCGATAATCAGTGCCCCACCAATTAAATCTCCGGCTCCTTTAATAAAGTGATCAGCAATTTTTGAAGGCGATAACTTTCCGATAAAGCCCATGATCACTCCGAATAATAAGAACAAACCAGCAATTTCAGGGATATACCAGCCGAATTGGAGAACCCCATAAATAAGAATAATAAAGTTAAATAAAAAGGTAATCATGACCCATTTATGACGAGTTTCCATCTTTCCATGAGCGCTTAATAATTCTTCTTTATTCACATGCTGATATTTTCCGTAAAAGCCTAAGGACGGATCTTTTTTTACTTTTCCTGCATAACGATACACATACATAACGGCTGCTACATATAAGACGATAAATAAAATTAAACGAAAACCTAATCCTGAGAATGTCGGTAATTCTGCTATCCCTTGGGCAATTCCAACTGTAAATGGATTCATCACAGCAGATGTAAAGCCAACGGACGCCCCGATAATAACAATTGCAAAACCAGTAATTGCATCAAATCCTAAGGCAATCGCTAACGGAACAAGGACACCGACATAGACGATCGTTTCATCGGACATTCCCATAAGTGAACCACCTGCCGCAAAGAACAACATCAATACAGGAATGATTAACTTTTCTCGGTTTCCCATCTTTCGTGAAATCATCGCTATAAACGCATCTAACGCACCTGTCGCAGCTAAAATGCCAAACGATCCTCCCACGATCAAAACGAAGAAAATCGTATTGGCCCCTTGCACCATCCCACCGTGAACACTGCTGAATATATCTAAAAACCCGAGCGGATTTCCATCAATAAATTGAAAAGTATCAGGTTTAACGACACTGCGCCCATCTACCTCAATCCGTTCAAACTGTCCCGCAGGAATAAAATATGTTAAAACTGCGGATAAAACAATTAAACAAAAAATCAAGACATATACATTTATACTTTTTGTCTTCTTTTGATTCTCAACACTCATTTGACTCTCCTCCTTATAATCATGTAACCGAAAATTAAATGTCGTTATATAGTCGTTAATTGGTTAGATTATACACAAATGGGTTTATCGCAGTCAACAATATTTTTTTAATATTAAGTCTATTTATTCTTATACAAAAAAGTGGATTTTATTGCATTCATCATATAATAGAAATGCAAAATAATCCACTTAAATCATTGATTATATTGTTGAAAAGGCAAATCTAAACGATAAATCGAGCGTGGGCGTCCATTTTGAAATGGCTGCTCTTCCCCGATTACATACAAATAACCGCCATCGGCAAACTTCTTTAACAAGCGCTCTGCTGACCGCTTACTCACCTCAAGATAATCGGCCACATCGCTGGCTGTAAAACGGTTCATCGGACGCGAAGCAAGAAATTGAACCATTTTCATAACATTCGTTACACTGATTTTTAATGATTTAGCCAATTGAACAACCTCTTCATTTTCACTTTTTAATACGGATACCAGAAGCGATTCTTTTCTCGGGTTGATCACTGTCTGTTCTTCCGTCACAATATGAATGGCATTCTCTCCTACTACTTTTTCGGAATAAGATAAAGCAATATGAGCATTTCGTTCTGCTTCAACAATAGTTAGTCCAAATCCTAAGCCAATCTTTGCTACCTTCGCTTGCTGTTCAATATTCAAATAAAAAGGATCGAGCAAATCACTGTTTTTAACTAAAAATTCCATACTCCCTTTGGTCCCGTACAGTACAAAGAAATCACTTGCTGATTGCTGCAACGTACAATGAATACTCTTAGCAAGCCTCATCAACCCTTGATAAATATGAGAATTTACTTTATGGTCCTTGTCATTCAATGGCTCTATTTTCACGTAACCGAGAGCCACTTGTGCTTGCTGGCTTTGCTGTAATTCCCCAAGCATTTTAGCTTCTTTTAACGAATCAATAATATTCCGTTCCGGTTCAAGCATTCGAACACATGGAATATTCTCTTGTTTTAATTGATCAAAAACCGCATGAATACTTGTAATAATCAAATCTACTTTCCCTTGATTCCACAGCTTCCGATGCATGGACAAAATGTAATCGACCTGGAAATCTTGATGATGTTCCTCTTCCATCCAAGGATAATCTTGAACATATAAGGCCTCCGGCTGCATTTCTAATTGCTTCATGACACGATCGACATACTTCCGATCAGGTAAATCAATAGAAAGGCGGTTGAAACCAACTTGATGACGATAGAAAATAGATAACAGTGTTAACGAAACGCTTAATTCATTATCAGGAATATAAATAGCGGGCCTGTCAAACATATGAAAAAACTTCTTTGAATAATAATAAGGAATGATTCCTGAAAATAAATAAATATCACATTCAAACGCCTGCTGTATTAACTGCTCCGTTTCACGGGGAGTTTGATATACATAAGGGATAATCTCGATCCCTTCTACATTACTCTCTAACTCTTTCACTAGTTTTACCATTTCCGCCGGACCGAATAAAGCAACCTTGATAGACATATGGATTTCCCCCTTAACACGATAAGGAACGTTCTATTTTTTTAACTCTCATTATACCATGCCATTCTCAATATTTCCCACGTCATACAGGCTAAACACGTATCATAAAAACGGCTACAGAAAATTTTCACCTCTAAAAAATAGGTACTCCTACTCGTTTTCTTTGGTCTGTTTTTTCTACTATTGTATAATATTAGCGAAATTATCAAAGGAGGATGTTCATAATAAAGAAAGGTAGCAATTGTTACATGGGCAGCTATGGGCAATGGACAAGGGGTCGTAAAAGTTCTTGCTAAACATGGGGCTACGACGATCCTAGCTGATATTTCTGATCAAGTATTTGCAACAGCTGAACAAATGAAACAAGAGGGACTTGACGTACATGCCGTTCAAATGAATGTGACAAACAACGACAGTGTCAAACAAGCCGTTTCTACAACCGTGGACAAGTTTGGCAAAATTGATGCATTGGTAAATAACACTGGTGTGGTACGCTTAGCGAACTTCCTTGATATAAGTGATGAAACACGTGATTTTCAATTTAATAGGAGAACCTTAGATGTCAAACAAATTAGATTCATTTATGACCGAACACTTTAACGGTTTACGGCTTAGACCGGCACTGTTTTACAATTGGCCGTATAGTATTCGTTTTGAAATCTCCATACCTTGGACAGAGCACGAAGCCAAAGAAAACCTCCAGCGAATAAAAGAAAGAAGTGTCGATCTTTTCAATTATGTCTTTCACGATACTGATGACATATGGTTCATCACAGATATTCATTGTGAAAAGAATGATAATTTTTTGCAGAAGAAACCAACAAAAGTGTACCAGAAATATGTTAAAGACAACAAAGTAGCGATGAAATTACAACATAAAGTCTTTGCAGAGGAGGATGAGGAGGATATCGTGATACATCGATTATTTTATCCTGTAAAAAGAGCGATATTCGATACCACCAGCTTTTATCAGCTATCAGTTACGAGGACTTCTCACACCCGACACGCATCTTAAAAAATTACGACCAGGCCAGCTATAACATTTACTTTGTCAATATCACTAAGAAGTTAATTTATCACCTGTATGATGATCGTGGTTGTGATGTAGTCGCATCTAATACAGAAAATTTGCGTCCGCTTTACGAAGAACGAAATGCTTGGATATTAGATTATGACCGTGAACAGATTGATAAACTATTTAAATAGAAACTAGGTGACTTTTATTTTGTACCTTTCTACAATAATTCTTGCCATCATACTCAGCCTGTAATGGTCTAAAATGATCTTTGGGGGACTGTTGCAGGCTGAGCCTTATCCCAAGGAGTGTGGTGGCAAGTGAAACCATATCAAAAAAAGCGAAATCGTGCCTATTATCGGCATCATCGCAAAAGAATCATTCAACGTAAAATGAAGATTGCTAAACATCTCGAATGGTATACTCCCTATTCAGGACAATTTGCCAAAGGGAAAGTGCATTGTTCTTGCTCGATGTGCTCTCAGAAAACGAATAAAGATGGATTTCCCCATTCACAAAAGATTCAACTTGAGCGCATGAAGCATCAACTTTATGATTACTTTTACGGTAAATTTTGATTCAATAAAAAGCGGCTATCCAGAAAGTCAGTGAAAATTTACTTTCTGGGACAGCCGCTCTCTTTCTATAAAAAGCGCACTTTATTCTACGATTTTTTGCTTAAAAAGCTTCATCACACCGAAAGTAATGCCTAATGTTAATAAAGAAATCATCAATGGTGAAATCGAACTTGCAGAACCAAGTTCAACTTCAGAGGGTAGAGATGAAACATTTTTCCATACAAGGTCTGTTGTGTAGAGCTTAGTTAATACTAGACCCGAAACCATTTGAAGTGTGCCATAAACTAAAATAAACATACTTGTAAACAGTAAATATTTTTTCAAGCTACCCCTCCTTCTTTTCCTATTATTTTACCACAATTACCCTAGTTATAACTCACAAATCCTCACTTTCACATGCGCCCCACCAATTTCTCGATTATTGACGTTAATCTCTCCTCTGTGCTTCTTTACAATTTCTTTTGCAATATATAGTCCTAAACCTGAGAGTCCATTTTCTCCTGACTTCTTACTTTCCTCCTGATAATATTTATAGAACACACGTTGTTTCTGTTCACTAGAAAAACCAGGACCATTATCGAAAATGTCAAACGAAATACTTTGATCTGGATTCATGGTAATGATCCATTCAATTTTTCCATTAGCAGGTGTGTAGCGAATACTATTCGTCACAATATTATCAAGCACTTGAGAAATTCTCTCTTGATCAATCATTCTCATATATATTTCATCTTCGTTAATCATTCGATATTGAAAGTCGATACATTTCTTCACACACAGCCTTTGATATTCCTCACCTTTCATTTGCACAAATTGATTAATCGATGTTTTTTTCGGATTAAGAGTGAACGTCGGCTTCTCAATAAGCGCCATTTCATTTAACTCCGCTATTAAATGGCTCGCATAATTTGTATTTCTAATAATCGTTTGTAAATACGGCTCTAATCGTTCTTGTCGTCTTTTTCTACTTTCTAATAGCCCTTCCGCATGACCTTGAATAATCGTCAAAGGATTTCGCAAATCATGAGAAATAGCTGCCATCATCTCTTTTCGTTCTTGCTCTAGCTGAAGTTGACGGTTCAGTGAATCTTTCAATGCTGACCTCATTTCTTCAAAAGCTTGCGTTAGTTGTTCCAATTCAACATAATAATTAATCACTGGTAAAGTGAAATCCAAATCCTGTTCTTTGATTTTTTTCGTACTTTCAATCATTTCATTAAATGGTCGTTCAAACTCCCAACTTAGCCTCTTCCCAGAGAAATAAGAAAAAAGATAAAAAAACATAAATGGTGCTACAACAAAAAGAAGAACCATACCCAAAAACAGAATCATCCATTTATTATGAGGATTCGAAGTGAGCAAGCTAAGACCATACTTAAAAACAACAGCTCCTTGAAGTAATCCTTGATCATTCTTAATGGGATAGTATTTGATAAAACCGCCACCTTGTGTTGTGACGCCTGCTGCAATGTTTTGCTTTAATTCTTCCCCATTGCCCACCAATTTAGTCCAGTAAGTGCCATAGACGATCTGACCGTCTAAGTCCATCACTTGATAATCAATCCCCTCTATAGGAATGACTGATTCTAATCGGCCTTGACTATTAGAAGAAAGTATAGAAGCCCCAACATCATCAATATATTTTTCAACAGCAGGCAGCTGTTGTTCATAATAGTTGGCAGGGTTTAGCTTATTCGTCGAAAACAACATATGTATATATAAAACTAATAATAACCAAGTTAGAATGGTACCTACAATACTCTTAAATAATACAAGGTGAAATGAAGCGATAAATCTTCTCCGTAATGTCTGATTATTTCGATTCACTTTTCCCATCGATATCCTCTTCCCCAAACGGTTGAAATTATAGAATGTTGTTCACCAGCTTTTTGCAGCTTCGCACGAATATTTTTGATGTGCTCATTTATAGTAATCGAATCACCTGTTGCTTCTAATCCCCATACTTTCTCATAAATTTGCTCACGCGTGAGAGCTTGTCCACAATTGATAGCCAAGTATTGGATAATTTCAAACTCTCTCATAGTTAAAGGAACTTCTTGAGAATCATAGAACAATTGGCAACTCTGAAGGTCAATGTGTATCTTCCCAAAAAATAAACATTTCTGCTGACTCTTGCTTTTTCTTTCTTCGCGACGCAAATGGGCAAATACTCGCATTTTTAATTCTCTTAAGCTAAATGGCTTCATTAAATAATCATCACCACCAACAAGCAACCCTTGAACACGATCATTTTCTGTTTGCTTAGCACTTAGAAATAAAATTGGCACATCTACATTTTTTCTTATTTGTTCACATAACTCAAAACCGCTCATCCCTGGCATCATCACATCAAGAATTAACAAATCCGGTCCATGCTTTAATTGTCTTAATGCTTCCTCACCATTCGCAGCTTTCAAAACTTGATAACCTTCATCTTCTAATGCATCGTACAAAAAAGTAAGTATTTCTACTTCATCGTCAATAATTAAGATTTTCTCTTTCATGATCAATCATCCCATTCATTTACTTCTCTCATTAAATCTACTTTATAAATATCAAGAATGGATAAAGTACCGTACTTTATCCATTCTTGATATTTATGGTTTACAGTTTCATTATTAAATGTTTTTTCAAAGGATGGATAACAATGAAACAAAAGCTCTCACCTATTTCAGTAAAAGATCGCCTAGAAACGATCGATATGCTTAGAGGATTCGCTCTCCTCGGAATTATTATAGCAAATATTGCTTGGTATCTTTATCCTGCTTACCTGCAGCAAGATCCCTCATTTAAAAATGAATGGACATCTTTCTGGAATCAATCTGATTACACAGTACGGTCTGTTCTTGCTATGTTTGTTGATGGGAAGTTTATTATGCTCTTTTCTATGCTATTTGGTTTTGGAATGGTCATTATGCAGGAAAGAACAGCTGAGAAGCAATTAAACTTTTGGGGCGTTTACTCCAGACGGCTGATCGCATTATTTATTTTTGGCTGTATTCATGCGTATGTCATTTGGTTCGGTGATATTTTAACAGACTATGCAATCCTAGGATTTTTACTTCTGCTCATGCATAAGTTAAAACCAAAGACGCTGTTAATTACTTCTATTACTTTATACAGCTTATTATTTATTCTTATAGGATTAGGTTCTCTATCAGCCGATCCTGCGGCCATGACAACAACAATATCAGAAGAAGATCAAAAGCTTATCCAATCAACGATCGAAGCTCATCAAAACGGAAGCATTCAACAATTAATGGAGGCAAATATAGCAGAAAGAACGTATTATACGATGAGAAACGGATTATACGCTCTTTACTTAGGCATACCGCTTCCTTATTTATTTACGAATCTCCCTTTCTTGCTTATCTTCATGTTTGGAGCAGCAGTCGCGAAGAAAAAGTGGATCCATCATTTCCAACATCATAGAAAAGGATTTTTCATCACTTGGCTAATCACTCTAATCATTGGCGGAACCTTAAATTGGGCTTTACCATTTATAATAGTAGAGAACGAATACGCGGTACAAACCATTCAGTATATGAGTTCACCGCTTATTACAATCGTTTATGCCATTAGCCTTCTCTTCCTTTATCACACAGTAAAAGGGAAGAGCATATTGCACTGGCTCACATTTCCTGGAAGGATGGCATTCACAAACTACATTAGTCAGTCCATCATCTGCACATTCTTGTTTGGTCCTATTGCACTCGGAGTATACGGAAAGCTTCACTTAACAACAGCCATGATGATTGCCATTGCCATCTATGCATTCCAAATATTCTTCAGTAAATGGTGGCTGTCTAAATTCCGCTATGGGCCGCTTGAGTATGTTTGGAGATCGGTTACTTATTTAGGAATTAAATGATAAAGTAAACAACCAGTGGGGGCTCCCTCCCCACTGGTTGTTTGTTGAAAAAACATTTACAGCCATTAATCTTTTATTTTTTCTTAGCTTCCTTTTTTAATACAATGCTACTTATGATACTTACTCCTCCTAAAACAGCTGTCCATTTTTGGAAAGATAAAACACTATATGAAATCAATCCTATACCAACTATGCCATTAACAACCGAACTTGTGAGCAAAGTATTTTTTCTTGGATTTGGCAGCTTCACAGATACTCCAAAGAAATCATTGACCTTTTTGCATCTTGCATTAAGTTTTTCAATCATATTTTTTTCCTCCTAAAAAACTCTAAATAATAGTTGTATGCCATGATTAATAATAAGTAGTACTCCTATCCCCATACATATCCATGCCGCTCTGTTTGTTTTCTTCTTCCTTTTTTGCAGTATCAGTCCTAAAATAACTAGGAATAATCCAATAACCATTGTTACGATTGAAATAGTTATCATTATTTCAGAACTTGGTATCGCTACAAATGATGGGGGTTGAAAATTAACTTCTATAAAATCCACAAAGCCTCATCCTCTTTTATATATATAAATCAATTGCTTTTTCGCTATTATTCAAACCTATCCGTTGATCTGATCTTCTTTTATTCAAATAATCTATCCATAGTACCATCTAATATAAAATCAAATATTTCCAAATGATTATACGTTAAACTGTCTTTTATACTAACAGTGTAGAGTAGCGTGTTCATAACGGCGTATGCTTTTTCTTTGTCAATTTTCAAAGTAAGATTAGCACAATGAATCGCTTCATCAAAAAATGATAAACTATCGAACTTCAATTCTTCCACTTTATCTTTTGGTAGCTTATTTAGAAAAGCTAGAAAGTCTGGGTTGCCAAAATCATAAAGAAAAGGCGAATTGTCGTATTCCCTAAAAAGCCATTTTATAGCTTCCGCAAAACCGTTCTTACCAGGATTATTGGCAACAATCTCTTTCCATCCATTTTTCAATCTGTCCTGTACTCGTTCCAATGTTTCGCAAAATAGATCTTCTTTGGATGAATACAATAAATAAAATGCACCTGTTGATATTCCTATTTTCGTTACCAATTCCCCAACACTGGTTTTTTTATACCCATGTAACGCCCAGCTACGCTCGCATTCTATGCAGAGCTTATTTCTTAATTGTTGTTTTTCTGCATCAGAAAAACCTTTTGGTCCTTTTGCCATATTAACCTCCTTTTTATAATGTGAATATTTTTATGATTTAATTCACAATATAAATATACAACTTTCGGTATTTTTTGTCTAGGATATTGAAGGAAAATTTTAGACGGATGATAAGAACTAGCCAAAGCAAAAAATTTATATATTAGTGCTAATGTTGATCACTTTCATTTTATTAAGTTCATCAATAGTGTGGGCAGATCCGCAAATGACAAGGTGAGTGGACACCACAAATTGAAACAAGTAAAAATGGGTATGGCAATTGGATTTGAGGATGAAGAACAGATTCGTGAACTGGCTCTAAAACCTCAATTCAAATTTTTATACAACCCTGAAGTGAAATGCGAGGCGATAAGCGGGGGAGGTTCATAAATAAAGTAAGGAGGAACAAAGAATTTAATTTTGTCCCTCCCTTTTTTATCCTACTTCTTTTTACACCTTATTTGTAAATGAACAGTCATTTAATATGTTGTTATACCTTTAAAACCAATTTCGCCACTGCTTCTACGTGACTGGTCATTGGAAACATGTCCACGGGTTGAATGTACTCGACATTGTATAACCCGCTCAATTGGTTAATATCCTTCACCAATGTAGATGGATTACAGGAGACGTAAATAAAACGTTTCGGTTTGATTTTTTTCAATGTGTCTAAAAATTTCTGATCACAACCTGTGCGTGGTGGATCGACGATGACAACGTCGGGCTTCCAACCTTGCTTGAGCCACTTCGGCAACCATTCTTCCGCTGTGCCCACTTCGTATACGGCGTTCATATTGTACGTTTTCGCATTTTTTCTAGCATCGTTAATCGATTCAGTAATAACGTCCATGCCGCGAATTTCTGCTGCTTCTTTGCCGACCCAAAGTCCGATCGTGCCGGAGCCACAATAAGCATCAACGATTTTCTCTGTCCCCGTTAAGGCCGCTGCTTGTTTCACTTCATTGTAAAGCTTCGTTGTTTGCACAGGATTTAATTGAAAAAAGGCTCTTGCCGATAGTTCGTATGTGTAGTCTTCTAGCTGTTCTTCAATCGTCTCTTTACCAGCTAATGTGACCGTTTCGTCGCCAAAGATTAATGAGGTTTTCTTAGGGTTAATATTATGCATAATCGATGTGACTTCCGGCAGACGCTTTTGGATTTCCTCCACGATCAATGCTTTTTTTGGCAATTCATGTGTGGCGGTGATCAGTACGACTTGAACTTGACTTGTGGCAATTCCTACCCTTGCGACAATCGTTTTCACAGCACCTTGTTTTTTCTTTTCATCATAAATCGGAACGTTCGCATCTTGTAAAATATTTTTGACAGTCGTTAATACATGATTGATGGCCGGCTGTTGGACATGGCAGTCAGGAATATCAATTAATTTATGGGAGTTTAAGCTATATAATCCCGCAACGACTTTTCCGTCCTTTTTTCCGACTTGGAATTGACTTTTGTTTCGGTAATTCCGTGGGTTGTCCATGCCGATCGTTTCGCGAATATTGAGCGATTCAATATCGAGCTTCGTATGCCGTTCGAGCGATTGGATTAAAATGTCCCGTTTCTCTTTCAGTTGCTGATCATAGGATAAATGCTGCAGCTGGCACCCTCCGCATTGCTCATAAACTGGGCATGGAGGAGTGGTCCGATGAGGAGACGCTTGACGAATTTTCTTGATTCGCCCCTCCGCAAACTTCGGATGAACTTTTGTTGCTTCGACAACTACTTCTTCCCCTGGTAAAGCTCCCGGGACAAAGACGACTTGCCGCTTAAAATAGCCGACTCCTTCCCCATTAATGCCGATCCGTTTAATCGTTAACGGAAACGTTTGTTTTAATTTGATTTTCATTTGATTTTGTTGCTTCATAATCATTAATCCTCATTTCACGAGTTTGCTTTTTCTTTTTAGTATAACAAAAAAGAGTACCATATAAGGAGGGGGATGGATTTGAGTAAAAAACAAAAAATTATACTGGGCAGTTCATTACTTGTTAATGGCATTTTACTTATTATTGTGATCATGCAGCAGTTGAATGCGAATTTAGTACATGAGGAATTGTTTTATTCAGAGGTGCAAGATCAACTTGTAGAGCTGGACGGATTAATTGAGCATCAAAAAGAGAACAATTGGTCTGAGCCTAACTTAGTGACGGTCCAGCTTGGAGATGTTTTAGATGGGATGAACGTAGCGATTAACAGTGGAATATATACGGATTGGCTTGAGGAAGATGATCTGAGAGTGCTGCATCGCATGAAAGTTGTACTGCGCGAACTTCCTAATGACGAATTATATGCATTCAGTACCTTATCTCTAAGTGATAAAGAGCGCTTGGAAGATTTGCAAAAGAAGCTCCGAAAAGCAGGGTTTGGTATGAGAATGACGCTTGATAACAATTGGGAAAGGTTTATGGACAGATCCGAAAAATTAGTAAAGTCGCTAGAAAAAGACTGACTCCCGCGGCTGTGCGGGAGCCAATCTTTTTATGATTTTTTCCGAGCTTTCATATAATGATCTAAACTTTCAAAGCGATAGCCTTTCTTTTTTAAATCTTTAATCACTTTCGGCAGTGCCTCAGCATTATCTTTTGAGACGGTATGCAATAGAAGCACAGCCCCTGGATGAATTTGCGCCATGATGTTGTCGTATGCGTACTGCCAGCCATGCTGGTTGTTTGTCTCCCAATCCTTAAAGGCCAGTGACCACATTACATGTGTGTACCCTTCTTCTTTTGCCAGCTTTAATGTTCGCTCACTCAAGATTCCGCGCGGTGGACGCAAATAGGCCATGTCTTTTTTCTTCGTTAGTCGGGCCGTTTCCTCTTTTACTAACCGAAGCTCTTCCCTTAACTTCTCATCGTTGATTTGGGTTAAATCGGGGTGATGCCACGAATGGTTACCAATAATATGCCCTTCTTTATGCATTCTCTTCACTAAATCGGGAGCACTTTTTAAATAATGACCTGTGACAAAAAAAGCGCCAGGTACTTTTTCTTTTTTCAACGTATTCAGCACGTTTTCTGTGTAGCCATTTTCATAGCCATTATCGAACGTTAAATAGATGACCTTTTCATTCGGATTGGCTTTGTAAAATCCGCCGTATTTTGCGAGTAACTCATCGTATGCTTTGCCCGCCTGTGCCGGTTGCTCATTTTTCCCTTTTTGAAAGCCCCAGTGGATTGCTTGATTAGACATCGAAAAGGCGGTAGAAGTGAACATCATAAGAAGCAGTGACGCGAATGCCAGATATTTTAACCATTTCATACTCATCTTCCTTTACTCGTTTTCCTTAGTTTCAATCGAAAATAGGAAAATATCCGTTTGTTAGAGAGAAAGATTTGCTAATATCGAAATGCCTGAACGAAAATTTGTGCTTTGAGCCGCTTTTTTGCGCTCTCTCGAAGTCAAAGCAAAAAGGCAGCCGAATCACCTTCGACTGCCTCTCATTTCAATTTTATTTAAATACGGGCTCTTTAAATTGAGCTAGTTTTTCTAATGATGATTTATCCACCGTTTCATGAAGACTGTTGCCGTGTGAATCCATTGTGACAACTGCTGTGAAGCCTTCTACTTGAAGATGCCACATTGCTTCTGGAATACCGAATTCCATTAAATCTACACCTTCAACTGATTTAATACAGTCTGCGTAGTATTGAGCTGCTCCGCCGATCGCATTTAAGTAAACGCCGCCGTGTTCTTTAAGAGCCGCTAATGTTTTCGGTCCCATACCGCCTTTACCGATTACGGCACGGATGCCAAATTTCTTCATGATGTCCCCTTGATAAGGCTCCTCACGAATAGACGTTGTTGGGCCCGCTGCTTTGACATGCCATTTGCCATCTTCATCTTTCAGCATAACCGGACCGCAATGGTAAATCACTTGTCCATTTAAGTCAACAGGAGCATCGTGATCTGTTAAGTATTTATGGATCGCATCACGACCTGTATACATCATGCCGTTAATTCGAACGACGTCTCCTACTTTTAACTCACGAATTTGCTCTTCTGTGATTGGTGCTTGTAAAGTCACTGTACGGCTTTCAGATTTTGTTTCTTCAGTTGTTTCCGCTTGTTGCTCGAATGTAATTTTTTCGCCATCTTGGTATAACCATTCTTGAATTTCGCCTGTTTCAGGATTGATTTGAACACCTAAGCGACGGAATGCCCAACAGTTATAGGCAACAGACACGAAGAAACTTGCTGGTAAACGGTTCATGACGCCAATTTTACAACCAAGCAATGTCGTTTCGCCGCCAAAGCCCATCGTACCGATACCAAGCTCATTTGCATGTTTCATGATATACTCTTCTAGTTTGCGAAGATCTTCGTTTGGATTTACATCTTCTACGTTGCGGAAAAGTTGCTCTTTCGCTAATTCATAGCCAGTTGTACGGTCACCGCCGATTCCAACGCCGATGAAACCTGCGCTACAACCTTGCCCTTGTGCTTGATAAACAGAATGCATAATACATTTGCGAATGCCATCAAGGTCTCGACCTGCTTTGCCTAGTCCTTCTAATTCACAAGGTAAGCTGTACTGGATGTTTTTATTTTCACAGCCACCGCCTTTTAAAATTAGGCGTGCATCGATATAATCTTTTTCCCATTGTTCAAATTTAATAACTGGTGTCCCCGCACCAAGGTTATTCCCGCTATTCTCCCCTGTTAATGAATCAACGGAGTTTGGACGAAGTTTGCCGTCTTTTGTTGCGCGAATCAACGCCTCATGAATCGCTTCTTTAATCACAAGCTGATTCACTCCCACGGGCGTTTTCACTTTAAACGTCGGCATCCCTGTATCTTGACAAATTGGAGAAATATTTTCATCTGCCATTTGGATATTGTTAGTAATTGTGTCAAGACTCATTGCCGCTCGAGTGCCAGCGTTTTCACGCAGTTTCGCAGCCTTTACTGCACGACGAACGTCTTTTGGTAAATTCGTGGATGTTTCTACAATTAACTGATACATACTTTCCTGAAATTGCTCAAGATTCATTATTATTCCCCTTCCCACTTACCTTTATGTATAAGACTCAATATTCTTATTATAACGCTGAACATATTCGTTTGAAAGAGATTAAATTGTAAACACAAAAAGTGCCAGAATTGCTTCTGGCACCAATGTTATCTACTTTTAAATTGTTCGCATTTCACTTCGATATCATCAATCATTTGCAGGAGGCGATCGATATCTTCCAATTCTGCTTCAGCGGGATCGATGGAATCCAATACTTCTAAAAATATATTTAATCGCTCCTTTAAATAGGTGACTTGCGATTCTTTATCATTAATTGGTTTCACGAGCAATGGCCCCTTTCTTTTTTACACAATTAAATGGTAGCCGATCGCGAAGGCAATTTCAACGATTTTCCGCCATTAACGAACAGATTGATAACTAAACGAAAGATGATTTTTGATCGGAATCCAAGCAGTCACTCTTTTCGATGTAATATTTTTGACGACAATGGCTCGATTCCAGCCCGATATCACTAAATATACTTCCCCGAAAGTCGCTATTCCTTTTTCATGAACGGCAGGGGCAAAAGAATGCAAATAGCCGGCCGTTTTCGGTGCAACGTTGTAAATATCATTTTGTTTCGTTCCATTTCCAACAACTGTTGAGTAAGCAAGCGGAAGCTTTGTTTTCTGTATCACTTCTTTTAACACCATCTCTTGGACCTCATCTGCTCGCGGTACTTTCGCCGATAATCCTCCTTTAATGGACTTATACGTTTCTTGCACATAATGCATTTGATAATTATTTTTTCCATGGCGGTTATCATAGAAGTTGGTGTTAATTTTTTGATATTGCCAGTTAGGCGTTGTTTCCTCTGAATGGTAAGAAAGCGGCCATTCTCCCAAATAAACGGTCGCTCGCACTCCGAAGGCAAAGGGGGATTTATTCATATCCGTTTCGTTGAGCATGCGAATAAACTTTGGATTTGTAATCTTTGCCTTAGATGTGCTAAGCAATTCCTTCGTGAGCTCTGTCGGCTGTAGCTCTGACATTTCTTGTTCCTCATTTAAGAATGTATTCTCCTTCGTAATATCTTTGACCGAAGAGGGAATTTGAAAAGGTTGTTTCGCAGTAGCAGAATCGATCCCGCTAAATGCCAGAACAATTGCTATAGATAAAAGCAAACGAATAAGTTTCATGATGTCCTTTCCTCCAAGCCTTCTTTTTCTATAGTTTGTACTCACGAGCCCTCTTTATCCACGCTGTATCCGGTGATTTTTTGGTAAAAAGGAAAGCCCACTGGTTGCTTTTTAGTATTATGGAAACTTCTTCTATTTAAAAAACTGCATCAAGCAGACAAAACATTCCACTCAATGCAGTAATCTATCCATTTACAGTAAATAAAATCCAATCCCCATAATGAAGTAAGCAGCTAACAAAGTGAGGCCTTCAAACCAGTTTGTTTCTCCGTCATTGGAGATGATGATCGCCAGCAAGACAGCAGTGATCATAGAAACAAGCTCTGGAATCGTGAATACTAACGGCATTGGCTCAACAAATAACAGCGATAATAATACAAGCAATGGCGCAACGAACATGGCAATTTGCAAAGTAGAGCCAACAGCAATTTCAACGGCAACATCCATTTTATTTTTCATCGCCATCAAGATAGCAGAAGCGTGTTCAGCAGCATTACCAACGATTGCAACAATAATAACCCCAATAAATAATTCGGACCAGCCGAAGCTTTCACCAACTGCCTCAAATGTATGTACAAGACCTTCTGACACGTAGGCAACAGCAAGGGTAGCGGCAAACAAAATACCGATTGCTTTTCCCCGGGACCATTCCGGTTCCTCATGATGAGCTTCCGTCTGTTCATCTTGTGACACATAGACTCCACGATGAGTGACTAATTTAAAGAATAAAGCGGCTAAGTATAAAACGATTAACACGATCGAAATACCAATGCTTAAAGAAATCGTCTTCGTTTCATTCATGTTCATTGAAAAAATTTCTGGGATAACAAAAGCAACAATAACAGCAAACATTAATAAACCTGAATTATGGCGAGCGTCATGCACATTAAATGTTTGCCTCTTATATTTCACTCCGCCTAAAAAGAAGGAGAGTCCAGCTACTAATAATAAGTTTCCTAAAACAGACCCCGTGAGTGAGGCAAGGACCACTTCAACTAAGCCGGCTTTCAAGGCAAAAATGGAAATTATCAACTCGACAGCATTTCCGAAAGTGGCATTTAACAACCCGCCGATTCGCGGACCGGCAACAATGGCCAAACTTTCTGTCGCTCTTCCCATATAGCTAGATAAGGCAATAATTGTTAAACAATAAATTCCAAACATAACAATGCTGGACCAGTGCAATAAAGACCCAGCTACAGATAATGGTACTCCAAGCAACACCATGATCCCAAATATTCTTCCCATTTTTAAACCTCTCTTCTGTAATAAGTTTAGCAACGATCCCAACCTATTCTCTTTTATTAAAAATGATCTACTCCTCCACATTATTGTATTCTTTTCCATTTTACACGATAAAAAAACGACTTGAAAATAAGTGATTTATCCTTTCTTTTTCGCTCCCCCTATGTTAAGATGTTTTTAAATTATAATAATTTTAATTTAAAAATAAGTAGACTTCAGCCAAAAAACCTTATTATAAAGGTTTTGATAACGATTTTCACTCTCTCTTATAGTGGTGAAGTTGATTTTTATTCTCATTTAAATTGATTTATTATCAATTAAGGAGGTTTTAGTATGGATGCACAAGTAAAAGCTGTATCTTCGCGTTCAAAAGAACAAGCGGTTTGGCTTCAAAAGATACTTCCCCATGCTGAATTAATCGCGGCACTATTTAGCGGCGTATTGATTTTGACTGGGTGGTTGTTAGATCGAAACGAATTTCATACCCCTGCCATCATCAGCTATGTAGCGGCGTTTATCATCGGCGGTTTTTCTAAAGCAAAAGAAGGAATTGAAGCAACCATCGAAGAGAAAGAACTGAATGTGGAGATGCTGATGATTTTCGCAGCGGTCGGTTCGGCTATCATCGGCTATTGGACAGAAGGCGCCATTCTTATTTTTATATTTGCCGTAAGCGGCGCACTTGAAACGTATACAATGAATAAAAGCCAGAAAGAAATTTCAGCATTAATGGACATTCAGCCAGAGGAAGCGCTGCGGATCATCGATGGATCAGAAGAACGAGTCCATATCTCAGAGCTCATGATCGGTGACATGATTCTTGTAAAGCCCGGTGAAAGAATTCCAGCGGATGGTATGATCATAAAAGGGCGAACGTCTATTGATGAAGCCGCCATTACAGGTGAATCGATCCCTGTCTCCAAAGAGATCGACGGTGAAGTATTTGCGGGAACCGTTAATATTACTGGTTCAATCTATGTTGAAGTAACCAAGAAATCAACAGAAAGTTTGTTCCAAAAGATTATTCAACTTGTTCAATCTGCTCAAAGCGAAAAGTCACCTTCTCAGCAATTTATCGAGAAATTTGAAGGTACTTACGTCAAAATCGTATTAGCGGTCGTTGGTTTGATGATGTTTCTACCTCACTTTGCTCTCGGCTGGAGCTGGAATGAAACGTTTTACCGGGCGATGGTGCTGCTTGTTGTCGCTTCTCCATGTGCGCTTGTTGCCTCCATTATGCCAGCTACGTTATCAGCCATCTCGAACGGAGCTCGTCACGGTATTTTATTTAAAGGGGGCGTTCACTTAGAAAATTTAAACAACTTGAAAGCCATAGCCTTCGATAAAACAGGCACGTTAACAAGAGGAAAACCAGAAGTAACAGATGTTGTTGTTCGCGAAGACCTCGATCAAATCGAGCTATTAAAAGTAGCCGCATCCATTGAAAGTCAATCGAACCATCCACTGGCTCAAGCTGTTGTCCGCTACGCTCAAGAACAGCAAGTCACTTTTGCTTCACCTGATCATTTAGAAGATGTCGCTGGCTGGGGAGTAAAAGGGATAGTAAACGGCAAGGAATGGAGAATCGGAAAAGCGGACTTTGTTGGACGGGAAGAGGCTTTTGCATTCGCCTCCGGTCAAGCGAAAGAACTGGCCGCTACCGGAAAAACAACCGTATTCGTGGCAGACGAACAAGGTGTAGCTGCGGTGATTGCACTGAAAGATTTAATCAGAGAAGAAACAAAGCTTGCTTTAGAATTGCTGCGACAAGAAGGTATTTATACTATTATGCTCACAGGCGATAACGAAAAAACGGCCAAAGCCATTGCAGAAGAAGCTCATTTAAACAGCTTTATCGCAGAATGTTTGCCGGAGCATAAAGTGGAACACTTGAAAAAATTAATTGAAAAACATGGAACAGTCGCGATGGTTGGGGACGGAATCAATGATGCACCAGCACTGGCAACAGCCAATATTGGGATCGCAATGGGCGAAGGCTCCGACGTTGCTTTAGAAACAGCGGATATCGTCTTAATGAAAAACGACTTGCCTAAAATTGCAGAAGCCATTCGTCTTTCAAAAAAAATGAAACGGATCATCAAACAAAACATCATCTTTTCCATTTCCGTGATCATGTTGCTTATTATCTCGAATTTCTTCCAAGTGCTCGACTTACCATTCGGCGTCATCGGTCATGAAGGAAGTACAATTCTTGTTATTTTAAATGGATTACGATTGTTAAAATCTAGCTAAAAAGCAACGGCTTATTGCCGTTGCTTTTTTCATACATTGGACTTGGCCTCACTGTTTTTATAGGCGTTAATTTCACCGCCAATTAAAATGATAAAGGCTGTTAAGTAAAACCAAATCATCATAATAATAATTCCCCCGATACTTCCATAAGTAGCAGAGTAATTGCCAAAATTGTTCACATAAAAAGAAAAGCCAAAAGAAGCGGCGATCCAGCCTAGTGTAGCAAAAGCGGCTCCAGGGATCACTGAGCCCAGCTTCACTTTTAAGCTCGGAGCAAAATAATACAGCCCTACAAATACACTAAAGATGAGAATCGGGGAAATAGACCATCTAAGCCAATTCCATAAAGTAACTAATTCAAGGGAAATATTAAAATAGCTAGTTGCCAGTAAACCGAGCTGTCGCCCAAAGACTTGCAGCACTAAAGCAACAGCTACAATTAAAATAAAGCCGAATGTTAACAAAATAGAAATCCCACGATTAGTATAAAAAGGCCTCGTCTCTTCCACATTATAGGCGTGATTTAACCCTTTAATAATTGCATTCATCCCATTCGAGGCAGACCAAACAGTTCCAATAACCCCAAATGACA
Organism: Bacillus sp. REN10; assembly: GCF_016820555.1. GTDB lineage: Bacteria > Bacillota > Bacilli > Bacillales > Domibacillaceae > Bacillus_CE. The sequence continues at coordinate 40,523 of NZ_JADHDW010000009.1, forward strand.
AAAGACTGCTATTGCGAGTCTCTACTACTTCCTCGACCATTTTTTGAATGCTATTCATCGTCTGCTCAGGAGCAAAATCTTGAATAAGCGCAAACAGATCATTCGTTGTAAATGGCAAAAAAGCCAGCAAAGTAACGGTAAAAATCATTAATGGAAAAATCGACAACAAAAAAAAGTACGCCATTTGAGCAGCGGTACCCGCTAGGTCAGACTCCTTAAATCGCTCAATTAAATAGATGATGATCTTTTTTTGCTTCTCGACCATTATCCTCAATTCATCACCTCCATTTATTTTAAAGCAGATGAATCAGATGCCGCTGATGATTTCTCTTCATCAGGGAGAAAGGTTGTTTTTGTCTCTTCCACTAATTCTTTTACTTGAGGCGTTAGTTCTTTCAAATTGCTTACTTTATCGCGAATAAACCCGATATCTTCATTAACTTGCTCGTATGTTTCTTTTGCAAGATTCATGATTTCCTTTGAAGAGTGAACAAGCTGCTCGCGATTTTTCACTAATTCACACACATGCTTGCCCCACGTATTCATTTCCTCTCTTGTTTTCCGATCCGTCAGGCTAATCGCTCCTCCCACTACAGCACCGATAACGACTCCAGCAACAAATTTCATTTTTCCCATTTTAACCATCCTCTCTTAACAATATATGTACTTTTTTATTTCATCATTTTAAACAATGATGTTGACTCCTTTGTACAACTAAAGTGAGTCCATAATTATGCTATGCTTTAACTTTAACATAGCCTTTAATTTAAATGCTGATCTTGTTTAATTAATTGTAATAGGGCTAGATTTCCCTTTCTAATCAGCTCATACACCTCTTCAAAATTCCCTGTAAAATAAGGATCTGGCACATCCTTATTTCTCACTTCTTTCACTAAATCAAGAAGCTGAATTACTTGACCTTCTCTCTTCTTACTTATCTTTCTATCAATATTTTTTACATTTTCTCCATCCATAGCCACAATATAATCAAAATTTTCTCCATCTTCAACTGTTAGCTGTCGCGCTTTTAAACCTTCACTATCAATTTTATATTTTTTTAAAATCGATAACGTACCTTCATGAGGAGATTCGCCTACATGCCAATGGCCTGTTCCAGCAGAGTCCACTTTAATGATATGGTCTAATTTTTCCTTTTTCACTAAATCTCGAAACATCGCTTCAGCCATGGGAGAACGACAAATGTTTCCTAAACACACAAATAAAACACGAATCATTATGTACACCTTCCTATTTGAGAATAATATTTACCTATTCTCTTTTCGATCACTGTTTCCCTTTATTTCAATCGACAAAATTCCTCTTTCATAGTAGTCGTGAAAGAAGAACCGCCAGTTCCCCCTTTCATTTGTGATTAATCACAATTCTGTTAAATTTATTCACATAATAGCTAGTTTTTTCAGAATATTCTTATATAATAAAAAAAAGGGGGGAGAAATGATGAATCAAGAAAAGCTTCTTGAAGTGTTAAACAGCATCAGCGGAATGATTTGGGGGCCACCACTTCTTATTTTGTTAGTAGGTACCGGTATTTATTTAACGATTCGTCTTGGATTTTTACAATTGAAATTGCTTCCATATTCACTGAAACTGGCGTTTAGCAAAAGTCAAGATCATCAATCGGAAGGAGATATTTCTCATTTCCAAGCACTAATGACCGCACTAGCTGCTACAGTGGGTACAGGTAACATTGTCGGTGTCGCCACTGCAGTGTTACTCGGAGGACCTGGAGCGATCTTTTGGATGTGGATGAGTGCTTTCTTTGGTATGGCAACAAAATACGCGGAAGCTGTTTTAGCAGTTAAATATCGCGTGCAAGATGCCGACGGCGAAATGTCTGGAGGACCGATGTATTATTTGGAACGAGGATTAAAGCAAAAATGGCTTGGGGTTCTGTTTGCGACATTTGGAGCAATTGCCGCATTTGGAATCGGAAACCTCGTACAAGCAAACTCCGTCGCGGGTGTCGTCAATTCCACTTTTAACATTCCACCTTGGGTGACAGGTATAGCTCTTACTGTGTTCACTGCTTTAGTTCTGCTAGGTGGAATCAAAAGTATCGGAAAAGTGACGGCCTTTTTCGTGCCAATTATGGCTGTCTTCTATCTTGCGGCTGGTCTAATCGTTTTATTGATGAATATTAGTGAAATTCCAGCGGCTTTTGCTCTTATCTTCTCAGATGCTTTTACTGGGAAGGCAGTAGCTGGCGGAGCGATCGGTGCTGTTATCCGTTACGGGGTGGCACGCGGAGTGTTCTCCAATGAAGCTGGTCTAGGTTCCGCTCCTATTGCAGCAGCAGCAGCAAAAACGGATATGCCTGCTCGTCAAGCGCTTGTATCTATGACGCAAGTATTTATTGATACGATTTTAATTTGTTCTATTACTGGATTAACGATTGTTCTTGCCGGAAAATATGACACTGGCCTTGAAGGCAGTGAACTGACAACCGCTTCTTTTGAAATGTTCCTTGGTTCAGCCGGTTCATATGTCGTTGCGCTCGGTCTATTATTCTTTGCTTCTTCTACAATCATTGGCTGGTCGTATTACGGAGAAAAATGCTTCTCTTATTTATTTAGCAAAAAGGTAGTTAAATATTATCGCTTTGCTTTCGTAATAGCCGTCTTTGTAGGAGCGATTGCAAAACTAGACGTCGTCTGGACTTTTGCTGATATTATGAACGGTTTAATGGCCTTCCCTAACTTAATTGGAATTGTTGGCCTATCAGGCGTCGTTATCCACGAAACAAAAAATGTGCTAAAAGCCATTAAAGAAGAAAAAAACAAAAAAATGATTGCTTAAAAATAAAAGCGGAAGCGGCTGTTTAGACTCGACAGACATAAGACGGACCGCCTATGTGGCGCTCTTTGCCACACAGGTGTGACGGCTTATGTCCGAGAGTCTAGCCGCTGCAGCTGGACAAATAAAAACGGAAGTGGCTGTTTAGAGCTTCTTGTCAATGTGCACTGAAACACTGCATTGACAAGAAGCTCTAATAATGAAATGATATGAACAAATGATTCGAGAGGATGAAGAAAACGGTGGATCTTTCTATTAAATCACCTGAAAATATTGAGTTTATGATTGAACAAATTACAACGAAATTGCGAATGGTCAATGTAGGAGCGATCAAGGCAGATCATTTTAGCGAGGCTTCTTATGAAGATTTAAAAGATCTTTATGAAATGGTCCAGCGAAAAAGTTATTTCAGTCCAAGTGAAATGCAAGCTATTGCAGAAGAACTTGGAAATTTGAGAAAATAATGATCATATTATTCAAGAAATGTGTAGTGGACCTAATTGGTTAATTAGGTTCTTTTTTGTCAAACTATTCACCTAAAGAAAAAACACTTCAAAAGTCTCCTGTTTTTCCCTGCATTTTGCGAGACTTTTTATTTCATTTATGTTAGATTAATATGTGTAATTTAGATGTAATATATTTGTAAACTTTGAAATGGGGGTTTTTTGAAATGAAGAAAAAGTTTTTCGCTTTTGGACTGGCTACAGTCATGGTGTTTTCAGCAGGTACTAGCGTATTAGGAGCTACTCCAACAACTAAAGCGCCAACGCAGCAAGTCACAAAAGAACAACAAATTAAAAACATCGTGGCTTATGCAAAAAAACTAAAAGGCACACCTTATAAAGAAGGTGGCACAACAACAAAAGGTTTTGATGCTTCTGGTTACGTTCACCATGTATTCACTAAAAACAACGTGAAATTAGCTCGTAATTCAGCAGAGATTCAAAAGCAAGGTACAAATGTAGCACTAAATAAACTTAAAGAAGGCGATCTAGTATTCTACAACACAACTGGCAAGCCTAGTAAAAAAGCTAGCTTTGTAGGTATTTACATTGGAAAAAATCAATTCATGGGCGTTACAACTAAAAATGGCGTTTCCATCATTGACATGAACAATAAGTACTGGAAATCAAAATACTTAGGCGCTAAACGCATCGTTAAATAACAAAAAACTGAACCCTCAGCAGGGTTCAGTTTTTTGTTGGAGGTTGGTTGCTTTCTTTCCCTCCTTGAGGTAGAATCAAAATTTCCACGCGACGATTTTTCGAACGACCTTCTTCTGTTTCATTAGAAGCAATCGGTTGGTACTCTCCGTACCCTTTCGCACTAAAAAGACGCGGATCAAGCTTTTTATTCTCTAATATTACCTTCATAAAATTCACAGCACGCATCGCACTTAATTCCCAGTTCGATTCAAACTGAGCAGTTTTGATTGGGATATTATCTGTATGGCCGCTAATGATTACATTACGAGGAACATCCATTTCAAGCAGTCTCGAAATCTCTTGAGCTGCTTTACGATCTTCCTCCCTCACTTCAGCGACTCCAGAATTAAATAGGACGTTATCACGAATACGCAAAAGCAGTCCTTCCCCATTTAAAGTGGTCTCTACTTTATTTTGTAAATTATTTTCCTTAATATATTGAGTCATTTTTTCTTGCATCTCAGACAACTCTTTTTGATCCTTCTCGCCTAACCCGTTAATTTGCTGATTGTTAGATTCGTTTTTGCTGTCATTCATAACTTCTGCCGGCGTAGTACTCGGATATTCCATTACTCCAGCCCCACCTTGAAAAACATCATTAAAGGCTTGAGATACCATTTGAAACTTTTTTGCATCAACAGAACTCATCGCAAACAAGACGATAAAGAGAGCTAGTAAAAGCGTTAATAAATCGGCATATGGAATGAGCCAAGATTCATCTATATGTTCATGCTCATGTTGTTTCTTCCGTCCTTTAGCCATTCGCATCAACGCCCTCTTCTAACAATTTTTTCTTTTCTTCTGTCGGTAAATAAGACGCTAGCTTTTGCTCTAATACACGTGGGGCCTCTCCTTCTAAAATCGAAAGAACACCCTCAATCATCATTTCCTTGACTTTCACTTCCTGCTTCGATTTACGCTTTAACTTGTTTGCAAATGGATGCCATAACACATAACCTGTAAAAATCCCCATCAGTGTCGCAACAAAGGCTGCCGATATCGCATGACCAAGGCTATCTGTGTCATTCATATTTCCAAGAGCAGCAATCAAGCCAATAACTGCTCCAAGCACTCCCAATGTTGGTGCATATGTGCCTGCTTGCGTAAATATTCCCGCCCCTGCCTGATGACGTTCTTCCATCGCGGCCAGTTCTTCATTTAGCACGTCACGGATATAATCTGCACTTTGACCATCAACGGTTAAGCTCAATCCGTTTTTTAAAAATGGATCATCGATTTCATTTGTTTTGGCTTCAAGCGCGAGTAGCCCTTCTTTACGAGCGAGCTCTGCCCATCCTGTAAACAAACTGATTACCTCTTGCGGGGTCATCAGTTGTTGTTCTTTAAACAAAATTCCAAACAGCTTAGGTACCTTTTTCAGCTCACTCATAGGAAAGGCAATCGTTACTGCTGCAACCGTTCCAAGAATAATAATGAGTAATGCTGCAGGATTCACAAGGACAACCGGGCTGACTCCTTTAAATACCATCCCCACTCCCACTGCAATAATTCCTAAAATTATTCCAATAATTGAACTCTTATCCATACTTTTTTCACCTTATCATTTTATTTTATAATTCTTTTATCGGATTAAAATAAAAAATTTATATAGCTATTTTTTTGAAAATCATGAATAAAATGCAGTAATCCATCAAAAAAAAGAGAATATCTTTGTCGACATTCTCTTTCTGCTTATTATTCCTCTAATACCATAGCTGGACCGAAAAATTCATAATGAATAGCTTCTTCATTAATGCCATTAGCCTTTAATTGCCGAATGACGGCTTCCATAAATGCGGCGGGACCGCATACATAGCAACTACTATCTTCTCGGACGATTTCCTTTAATAATTCTTGTGTGAGATAGCCATCTACTTGTTCATATTTCACATAAGATTGTGCATTAGGCAGCTGTTCCACCCATTGCTTCGTTTCTTCTTTAAAAGGGTGAACGTCTTCATTACGAGAAGCGTGAATAAAGACGACGGGACGAGTACTTTTTTTGACAGCCAATGATTCAAGCATGCCCATCATTGGTGTAATACCGACTCCCCCGCTAATGAAAGCAACAGGTGCTTCACTTTCTGTATTTAGATAGAAGTCACCAGCTGGCGCGCTTACTTCAACCGTATCGCCAACGTTGACATGTTCATGTAAATAATTAGAGACCTTCCCTTCAGGTTTTTGCTCCATTTCTTTTTTGACAGAAATACGGTAATAATCATGCACTGGAGCGGCCGATAAGCTATATTGGCGATTGAGAATATATTCTTCATCTGGAATTTCAAGCTTCACAGTAATGTACTGTCCTGGTAAATAAGACGGCAGTGGCGCACCATCTTTCGGTTTTAAGTAAAAAGAGGTAACGACAGCACTTTCTTCTTTCTTATCTACGACTTCAAATTCCTTAAAATCGATCCATCCTCCTGCTTGTTCACTGGCTTCTTTATACATTTCCGCTTCTACGTCGATAAAGACTTTCGCAATGACTTCATACGCTTCAGCCCACGCATTAATGATGTCATCTGTTGCTGCTTCTCCGAGCACTTCTTTAATTGCCTTTAATAAATATTGTCCTACAATCGGATAATGTTCTGGCTTCACGGCTAAGCTGCGATGCTTATGTCCGATTTGTTTCACCGCTGGAATCAGCACTTCTAACTGATCGATATATTTAGCTGCCGCATACACTGTATTCGCTAGTGCCGTTTGCTGCCGGCCCTTTTCTTGATTAGCATGGTTAAAAATATTTAATAACTCCGGATGATCGGCAAACATCGTTTTATAAAAATAGGTTGTAATTTCTTTTCCTTTTACTTCAAGTACTGGAGCAGTTGCTTTCACAATTTCAATTGTTTTTTCTGATAACATATATATGCCTCCATTAAAGTAGTATTTATAATACATCTTATTTATAAATCATCTTAGAAATTAAAGCAATATATAAAATACATCTTTAAAGAAATGTTCACATCTCTTTGAGGAGAGATGTATAGCAGTATATAATGGAAATACTAAACGATTCGTGGTGAATACTAATGAGACTAACGCTTTACACAGATTATTCTTTACGTGTACTCATTTATTTAGCCTCTAAAGAGGAAAATGAGCTAGCTAATATTAAGGACATCGCAGAGGCTTACAAAATATCAAAAAATCATTTGATGAAGGTAACGTATGAGCTTGGCAAAATGGGATTAATTGAAACAATTCGAGGACGAGGAGGCGGTATTCGCCTAGCTATGTCTCCAAAGGATATTAATATTGGACAAGTGGTGCGAAAAACAGAAGATGATTTTCATTTAGTCGAGTGCTTTAACAAAGAAAAAAACCAATGCCTTCTTACCTCTGTTTGTGGTTTGAAGCATGTTCTTGCCGAAGCCTTGCAAGCCTATCTTGCTGTTCTTGATCAATACACGTTACAAGATATTGCCAATGAACCGAATAGGCTAAAAGCTTTATTCGAAAAAAATCCCGAAGAGTGATGAACTCTCCGGGATTTTTTTAATCTTCTTTAGTAAATTTAAAAGCCACAAACACAAATAATAAAAAGCTAATTAATAAAATGCTTCCGCCAACAATATAAAAAATCATCGTAAATGTCGGTGATAAATGAAAAGGCTTCACAGTATAAAGCCACATACCAACCGTTAAACCGATGGAGCCAATGATCGCACTCCATACATGAGCACCGGCAAGCTTTGATTCTTTTGGTACTTGATACATCCGATAAAATGCTGAAAAAGCAAATAAACTTAACCAACCCACGACTAAAATGTGAGCATGAATCGGACGAAAAGCATAAGACCCGGCTCCTGCCATATGTGAGCCTAATACGGCACCAACGAAACCGAAAATAGCAGCAAATCGAACTAATAATACATGATAAGCCATATTCTTCCCCCTCTTTCTAACGCGAACCCCATTTTTAATTATAACGAAAATAACCGCTTCATACATAATCATTTGCCATCTGTCTGTTTATTGGTACAATTATGAAAACAACTTTTTTTGAGGAGAGCCTGTCTATGAAAAACTTTCAACAAACTTTAGAAAAATATGCTGAATTAGCCGTTAAAGTCGGTGTCAATATTCAACCTGGACAAACATTAGTAGTCAACGCCTCTACTAACTCAACTGAGTTTGTTCGCTTGATTGTCCAAAAAGCGTATGAAGCTGGCGCCAAACATGTCCACGTAGAATGGAGCGATGATGCCGTTACCCGGTTAAAATATGACCTTGCTCCTGATGAAGCATTCACCGAATTTCCTAAATGGCGAGCACAAATGCTTGAAGAATTGGCGGAAGAAGGAGCGGCATTTATGTCTGTGATCTCTTCTAGCCCTGACTTATTAAAAGGTGTTCCTTCTGAACGGATTGCCACCTTCCAAAAAGCAAGCGGACAAGCATTAAATAAATACCGCCAATTCATTCAATCTGACAAGGTAAGCTGGTGTGTCGTTGCTGCTCCATCCGAAGCTTGGGCGCAAAAAGTATTCCCGCATCTTCCTCAAGAAGAACAAGTTCCAGCATTGTGGGAAGCGATTTTTAAAGCGGTGCGTGCAGATGTCGATCAGCCAGTTGAAGCTTGGAAACAGCATGATCAAACGCTGCATAAAAAGGTTGATTATTTAAACAGCAAACGCTATAAGTCCCTTCATTACACAGCTCCAGGAACAGACTTAACGATTGATTTACCTAAAGGCCATCTATGGGTTGGCGCTGGCAGTATCAATGAAAAAGGCTACGAATTTATGGCAAATATGCCAACAGAAGAGGTCTTTACAGTCCCTCATAAAACGGGTGTGAATGGTCATGTGTCCAGCACGAAACCATTAAGCTACGGCGGCAATATTATCGATGAATTCACGATTACATTTGAAAATGGTCGTATTACAGAAGTGACAGCTAAAGAAGGGGAAGAAGTACTGAAAAAGCTCGTAGAAACAGATGAAGGCTCACATTACCTTGGAGAAATCGCACTCGTTCCACATCATTCTCCAATCTCTGAGTCAAACATTCTTTTTTACAACACGTTATTTGATGAAAACGCCTCTAATCACTTAGCAATTGGCAGTGCTTACGCCTTCTGTATTGAAGGAGGCAAAACAATGTCTCAAGAAGAATTAGAAAAGAACGGATTAAATACAAGCATCACTCACGTTGACTTTATGATCGGCTCAGAACAGATGAACATCGATGGTATCACCGCTGATGGACAAAGAGAACCCATTTTCCGCAACGGCAACTGGGCAGAAGAAATTTAATATTGAACAGAAGCTGTCTCACTTTCTAACGAGACAGCTTTGTTTTTTGCGAGACGAGATGTCTCGTTAGAGGTAACATCAATTTTATTAAAAACTAAATTGATTCAATCGTTTATAGTAGTCAATTAGAAAATGATAAAACATCTTTTCAGACGGCGGCAGTTCCCTTGATTTTGTAATAATGACTCCAACTGTTCGGCTAATGATGGGAGCACTGATTGGCAAGCTGACAGTACCGAGCGGCGTTTGATCTACAAGCAAGGTTTCCGGCAGTAAGGTTACGCCAAGTCCCGCTTCCACTAAGCCTTTAATCGTATAAATATCTTCACTTTCAAAGCCGACATTCGGTTCAAAGCTGGCTTGTTGGCACGCTTCAAGGACAAGCTTCCTCATATCATATCCGGTGCGAAACAAAACAAACTGATCATCTTTTAGCTCTCTTAAATGGACGATCTCCTGTTTAGCTAACGGATGGTGATTCGGTAACAGCACTCGCATGCGCTCTGAAAAAAACACATGTGTATCAATATCGGCTGTTTTTTCAGGTACGGGTGAGACGAAAGCTAAATCGATCTCTCCTTCTTGCACTAAATCTTTCAGTTCTTTGTTAGAGCCTTGATGAAAATCAAAGCCGATATCTGAGTATTGCTTACGAAAGGCAGAAATGACTCGAGGCAATGTCTTTGTGGCTAACGAGTTCGGAAACCCAAGACGGATTTTCCCTGTCTCAGGGTTTAAATACTCATTGACTGCAGCCACGGCTTTATCAATTTCATTCATTGCCGATTCGATATGGTGCAAAAATATCTTCCCCGCATACGTTAGCTTTACATTCCGTCCCTCGCGTAAAAACAATTGGACCCCAAGCTCATCCTCTAATTTGGCAATTTGCCGGCTGATCGCTGATTGGGCGACATGCAATCGATAGGCCGCTTCCGTTACATGCTCTTCTTTCGCCACTTCCATAAAATATTTAATTTGACGAAGTTCCATGTCTTCACCTCTTACAGTGCTACCTAGTTTTATTTTCTATTTTACCACCAAAACGAAATAGACCGGACATTTCCCTGTCCGGTCACTGATTATTATTTTTTCATTAAACTGTAAAGTACGGCTTTTTGGGCATGCATCCGATTTTCTGCTTGTTGGAACACAACTGATGCTTCTCCGTCCATCACACTTGCGGATACTTCTTCCTCACGATGCGCAGGAAGACAATGCATAAATTTACAATCAGGGTTAGCCGCTGCCATAAGCTGGTCATTTACTTGATAAGGGGCAAATGCTTGCAAGCGTTCCTTCGCTTCCTCTTCCTGTCCCATACTCGTCCATACATCAGTATAGATGAAATCCGCCTCTTTCACTGCTTCTAACGGATCTTCTATAAATGTCAACTTCGCTCCCGTTTGTTCGCTAATTTTCTGTGCAGCTTCCACTACGTGAGGAACAGCTTCATAGCCTTTTGGCGCTGTTAAGGTAAAATCCATGCCAACCATGACTGAAGCAATCATCAAGGAATGAGCAACATTGTTTCCATCTCCTACATATACCATCTTGTTGCCTTTAAAGCCGCCTTTTAATTCATAAACTGTTAATAGATCAGCGAGTGCCTGACAAGGATGGTATAAATCTGTTAAACCGTTAATTACCGGAATGCTCGCCGCTTCCGCCAATGCTTCAATTCTTGAATGACTATGTGTACGAATCATAATTCCATCTAAATAACCAGATAATACTTTTCCTGTATCTTCAATTGTTTCCCCGCGCCCTACTTGCAGATCATTCGAGCTTAAAAACATCGCATGGCCGCCCAGCTGAAGCATCGCCGCTTCAAAAGAAACACGCGTACGAGTGGAATGCTTTTCAAAGATCATTCCAAGAATTTGTCCCTTTAAGCTGTCGAAGTATTTTTCTTTATTTTTTTTCATGTCATCTGCTAGTTCAACCAGTGCCACAACATCTTCTGAAGAAAAGTCGATCAACTTTAAAAAGTCTAGTCCATACATACTTTCTGTCTTTACTGTTTGCGTTCCCATTCATCTCTCACCTTTCTATTTAAACGTTATCCACGTCATTTCTAAAGTTAAGCTTATTAATATTTATACATTAAAGGGAATTAAAATACAACCTTAATTTCTGAATTCTTTCACTTTTTATAAAAACGACAGATTTGTGTCTATTTAATGTATACTAATCCGTAGACATAATTGACGAGGTGACAGCAATGAGAGAAAAGAAATTCATGAAAGATACTTTATCTATAAAAACTAGCTATGTACTGCCTCCTGATACAAATCATCACGGCACTTTATTCGGCGGAAAATTAATGGCTTATATTGATGATATCGCTTCAATCGCAGCCACAAAATTCGCAAGAAAGCCCGTTGTAACGGCTTCTACAGATTCTGTCGACTTTTTGAAGCCTATTCGTGTCGGCGATGCTGTTACACTAGAAGCAATGGTTTCTTACACAGGAAACACTAGCATGGAAGTGTTTGTCAAAGTGTTATCTGAAAACTTATTAACTGGGGAATCAGCCGTAGCCGCTCTCTCCTTTCTGACATTCGTTGCATTAGACGAAAACGGAAAACCTGTTCCAATTCCTGAAGTCGTACCGGAGTCAAAAGAAGAAAAATGGCTGAATGAAACAGCGTCCAACCGTGCTGAGCATCGGAAAGCCCGCAAAAAATATAGCAAAGAACTAGCTGAATTCTTCGCTGATGAAGAAAAGTAAGCTCCAGTTCTAAACATCGGCCTGAAAGAACACTCTTTCAGGCCGATGTTTTTTATTAACAGTACTCCCCCACTTTTCTCCTATGTTTAAATACTCGGATTGCTCAATGAATACGACATCATTCGATGACAAATATTAATTTTTGATAACAAGAATCATGGTACTTTTTTCTAATTCTTCATCTACCTTTGACCTGACTGAATTCAATAATTGTTATATTTCTCATGAATTTGTAATAAAGATTTTTCCTTATTTTGTCCCCTATACTTTGATCTTTCAGCGATTCTATACTTAAGTCAGTTAATATTGGAGGTATGTATGATGTTTGGACAAGCTGAAATCGGGATCGATTTAGGAACCGCCAATCTGTTAGTATACAGCAAAGATAAAGGAATTATTGTGAATGAGCCGTCTGTTGTCGCAATTAATAAAGATACAAATAAAGTGTTAGCGATCGGTTCTGAAGCAAAAGATATGATTGGAAAAACTCCAGGGCGCATTATAGCTACTCGTCCCATGAAGGATGGGGTCATTGCCGACTTTGAAATCACGACGGAAATGCTAAAAGGATTAATGAGAAAAGCAAGTAAAGAACTAGGATTAAGCTTACGGAAGCCAACTGTTGTCGTTTGTACACCCTCAGGGGCCACTACAGTGGAAAGACGGGCGATTGAAGATGCCATCAAGCATAGCGGAGCCAAAGAAGTTCACTTAATTGAAGAACCTGTAGCCGCAGCAATTGGAGCGGATTTGCCGGTAGAAGAACCGATCGCAAACTTAATTGTGGATATAGGCGGGGGGACGACGGAAGTAGCGATCATTTCTTATGGCGGAATCGTTACTTGCAACTCGGTCCGTTTAGCCGGAGATAAGCTGGATGAAGATATTGTCCACTACATCCGCAAAACATATAATTTGCTCATTGGTGAGCGGACAGCTGAAAATATTAAAATGGAGATCGGTCATGCGTTAATTGAACACGTCGAGCAAACGATGGCGGTACGCGGACGTGATTTAATGACAGGCTTGCCAAAAACGATTGAAGTAAGCTCTTATGAAATCCAACAAGCGATTAAAGAGTCCTTGCTTTCTATTTTAGAATCCATTCGTACAACACTAGAAACTTGCCCTCCTGAGCTGAGTGGAGACATCGTAGATAGAGGAATTGTCTTAAGCGGTGGCGGCGCTTTGTTAAAAGGCATGCAAGAGTGGGTGAGTGAAGAAATTCTTGTCCCTGTTCACGTTGCCCCTAATCCTTTAGAATCTGTCGCAATTGGCACGGGACGATCTTTACATGTGCTAAAGGCTTTACAAAAAGTGAAAAACTAATAAAAACCTTAAAGACTGTCTCATAAGGGATCTAACGAAGAAATTCATTCAGGAGCAGATTCTCTTGTTCGAGACAGTCTTTCGTTATTTAGTCGCGAATCATTCCCTTACTTGAACCAACGAGAACGTCTTTGCCATGCTGATTGCGGTAAATGGATTGAATTTCTACATTTTTATAGCCTGACATTTGCTCTACTTTCGTTAAAGTAAGTTGGCATGTGATCGTATCCCCAGCAAATACAGGACGAATGTATTTGCTTACTATCTCTCTCGCAATATAATTCAAATCCCCACCAATTTTCGTTCCAATGCTAGCTGTCATTAACCCGTGGACCATTAATCGGCCTTGTTCATCCCGTTCCATATGATGTTTTCCTTGATCACCGGAAAGCATAGCAAATTGTCTAATTTCCTCTTCATTAAACGTACGTTCCCATGTAAACACATCGCCTTGTTTAATCCCCATATTTACCTGCCTCCTATTTTTAGAATTATCTGTCTATTTACAATATAACATACATGCACCAATAAATGAATTTCTATTCATTAAAAAAGAGGCCTTCCATAATAGGTAGCCTCTCTATTCATTAATATGGCGTTTCTTGATAAAAGTAGTTAGGTGTTTTTATCGTATGATCATATTCCTGGTGGAAAATATGAGTGGCAGCTGGTGAGATCGGCGGAATGAGCCAAGTCCAATCTCCTGTAAGTGCTCGCCCTTCCTGTTTCTCATTTTGCTCGAACACTTTAAACTGTTGGGCTGCTGTGTGATGGTCCACAATGCTGACACCTGCCTCTTTAAATGAATACAGCACAGCCGCATTTAACTCAATCAATGCCCGGTCCTTCCAAAGCGTTGATGCCTTACTTATATTTAACTCCATCCGTTCTGCGATCACCGGTAGCAAATTATAGCGAAACTCATCTGCCAAGTTACGTGCACCAATTTCCGTTCCCATGTACCAACCATTAAACGGGGCTGTTTTGTATTCAATCCCGCCAATTTCTAATTTCATGTCAGAAATGATTGGCACGGCATACCATTTGAGCCCAAGCTCACGAAACCATGGATACTCCGGATGTGAAAGTTCCACTTCCTTCATTAACTCCTTCGGTGCTTCCTTCCAAATTGGTGGCCGCTCACCAATTTGTACGACCCACGGAAGAAAGTCAAAGTTGGTTCCTTTGCCTTGCCAACCTAGTTTTTCGCATTGTTTCGTTAGCTCTACAGACAGCGGATCCCCAACGATGCCTTCCTCCGTTTCATAGCCAGCATAACGCATGAGTTGATGATTCCAAACTCGTACCTCTTCTCTGTTCGGTAAAGAAGGTGGAAATACAGTAATAACAGGGCGAATTTTCCCTTCATTTGTCGCGTAGTCCACATGTCTCTCCAGCGCTTGGAATACGTCTTCTTCCGTTCGTGTTGACCGTTCATCAAACACATGAAGCGTTTGCCAAAATAAGCGGCCAATACAGCGATTACTGTTGCGCCAAGCCATTCGCGCCCCATGCTCTAACTCTTCGTATGTATGGGTATAACTTCCTGTCGACTCAATTTCCGCTTGAACCTCTTGCAGACGTGTTGTTCGTTCGGCTTCTGATTTATTTAATTCTTCGTAACATTGTTCAATAAAAGTCTTTGCCTCGTTCCAAAGTTGTATATTCATTTATAGTCCACCTTAACTTCATTGCTTTTACTGTCAGTATAACATTTTCTTCCCCCGCTATCCTTCGACAACTTGTTGAAGAAATATTACTTCTCTCGAATGATTTTAAAGGTTCCTGTCCCTTTTCCAAGCAAGCGGCCCTCCGCATCGGTGATTTCCCCTTCAATAAAAGCAAGTTTGTAACCTTGCTGAAGAATTTTTGCCTCCGCAAAGATTTCACCTGAAGATACACTAGCGAGGAAATGAGTCGTTAAATTGGTAGTGACGCACTTTTCTTTCGTGACCGCACGAAGCAGCATCCCTTGAATAAAGTCAAGCATCGTTGCATAAACCCCTCCGTGCAAAGTGCCGTTTGTATTTAGTAATTCATCTTGAATCTTTAACTTGATCTTCACCCGATCTTCTTTAAAATCCACCACTTCAAATCCAATATGCTGAAAAAATAAGTTGTTTTCAAAATCCTGTTTCACAAACTCCAATGTTGTCGCCAATGGTCATCACCCTTTCTGCTTTCCTACCTTCTTAATTCTTTCATAGCCGCAAAAAACCTGCAAAAGCAAAGAAAAAACGGCCTTGCATATTTCTTGATATAAAAAAATAAAAATTCTAAATATTCACTTGACTGTTCTTTCAGCAACAGCTATGATGTTTCTATCAATTAAATATTGCATTTCTTATCAAGAGAAGCCGAGGGTACTGGCCCTGAGACGCTTCAGCAACCAGCCAATTCCTGGCCCGGTGCTAACTCCAGCAAACGAACTTTTCGTTTGAAAGATAAGAAGGAATAACGATCGATGATTACAAAGCCTTCTTATTTTTAAGAAGGCTTTTTTTATTTCCATTTTTCAGCTAATTACAATAAGTCACAAACGATTAATAAACATTCACATAGTTTTTATTTTAGAGAGGGTGAAAGAAAATGAGTATTTTAGATCGATTGAAGCATGAGGTACTCACAGCCGATGGCGCGATGGGAACATTGCTTTATTCATATGGAATTGATTTTTGCTATGAGGAATTAAATATAGAAAAACGGGAAGTCATTGAGCAAATCCACCTTGATTACATTAAAGCAGGAGCCGATGTGATTCAAACAAACTCCTATGGTGCTAATGCCTATAAACTTGCTCGCTACGGCTTAGAGCATCGCGTGCGGGAATTAAATAAAACTTCGGTGCAAATCGCTAAAAAAGCAGCAACCCCTAACGGCCGATTGGTGCTAGGAACAATTGGTGGCATACGCGGAATGCGCAAAAGCAGCATTACTTTAACAGAAATTGAAGCAACTATTCGTGAACAAGCAGATAGTTTATTGACCGAACAGCCAGACGGTCTTCTCTTAGAAACGTATTATGACTTCGATGAATTAACGACTGTGCTGAAAATGATCCGCCACCTAACCGATCTTCCGCTTATTGCCCAAGTATCGATGCATGAACCAGGTGTGCTTCAAAATGGTCTGGCATTAAATAAGGCTCTTCAGCATCTCGAAGAACTGGGAGCGGATGTGGTAGGCGTGAATTGCCGTCTCGGTCCCCATCATACGATTCAAGCCTTAGAAGAAGTCGCCTTACCGAAAAAAGCGTTTCTATCGGCTTATCCAAATGCTAGTTTATTAGATGTAGAGGATGGGCGCATCGTCTATGAATCAGAAGCGGATTATTTCGCAAAAGCAGCGGTTCATCTGCGCAATGAGGGAGTTCGCTTAATTGGCGGTTGCTGCGGAACGACACCAAATCATATCGCAGCGGCCAAAAAAGCATTAGCTTCCCTCCCTCCCATTACCGAGAAAAAAGTGAAAATCCCACAGCCGATTATCATTAAAGAAACGGTTACACCTGCAGAGCCTCGCCTGCATGAAAAAGTGAAAACGGAACGAACGATTATCGTAGAACTAGACACACCGAAACAATTGGACACAGCAGCCTATATTGAAGGAGCTCAAGCTTTGCAAGAAACAGGCATTGCCGCTATCACCATGGCTGATAACTCATTAGCTTCTCCGCGAATAAGCAACTTAGCGATGGCCTCTTTATTAAAAATGAATCATCAAATTCGCCCGCTCATTCATCTTACTTGCCGAGACCGTAATTTAATCGGACTACAATCTCATTTAATGGGGCTGCATGCTTTAGGTTTGCATGATGTGTTGGCCGTCACCGGTGACCCAACAAAGGTGGGAGACTTTCCGGGGGCCACTTCCGTCTATGATGTATCAAGTTTAGAATTAATTCAGTTGATTAAACAAATGAACGAAGGTATTTCTTTTTCCGGAAAACCATTTAAACAAAAAGCCAACTTCTCCGTTGCCGCTGCCTTCAATCCAAATGTACGCATGCTTGATCGAGCCGTGAAGCGGTTAGAGAAAAAAATTGAATGTGGAGCCGATTATTTTATCACCCAGCCGGTATTTACAAAGGAAAAAATCATCGAAGTATATGAAGCGACAAAGCATTTACTAACTCCTATTTTTATCGGAATTATGCCTTTAACTAATGCGCGAAATGCTGAATTTCTTCATCATGAAGTACCGGGAATTAAACTATCTGAGGATACACTAAAGCGCATGAAAGCTTGTGATGGGGACAAAGAAGCCTCTGCCAAAGAAGGAATCAGCATCACGAAAGAGTTAATTGACACAGCTGCCCAGTTGTTTAATGGCATTTATATCATCACGCCTTTCTTGCGTTATGACATGTCCATCGAATTAATCCGTTATATTCAACAACTAGATCGAAAAACAAATGAAAGAGGGATCGCTCATGTCCAACCAACATCTAATTGAAAAAGAGCTAGAAAAACGCATTCTCATTATTGATGGGGCGATGGGGACGATGCTTCAGCAAGCCAATTTAACAGCCGATGACTTCGGCGGTGAAGAATATGACGGCTGCAATGAATATTTAAATATGACGTCACCCAATGTGATTGACCGCATTCATCGCGCCTACCTCGAAGCCGGCACAGATATTATTGAAACCAACTCCTTCGGCGGCACTGCACTCGTGTTAAATGAATATGGACTTGGGAAACATGCGTATGAAATTAATCGGCGCGCAGCTGAAATTGCTCGAAAATGCGCCGATGACTTCTCTACGCCAGAACATCCTCGTTTTGTAGCAGGAGCCATTGGACCAACAACAAAGACACTATCAGTCACAGGCGGCATTGACTTTGAAACGCTCAGCAAGGACTTTGAACAGCAAGCCATCGCTTTAATTGATGGCGGAGCGGACTTAATCTTAATGGAAACAAGCCAAGATATGCTTAATGTTAAAGCCGGAACGCTCGGCATTCAGCGCGCTTTTGAACAAACGGGAAAAACATTGCCAATTATGATCTCAGGTACAATCGAACCAATGGGAACAACACTGGCAGGACAAAATATTGAAGCATTTTATATCTCAATTGAACATATTAACCCGCTTTCCGTCGGCTTAAACTGCGCGACTGGACCGGAATTTATGACCGATCATATTCGCTCACTGTCAGCTTTATCGAAAAGCTTCGTCAGCTGTTATCCAAATGCCGGCTTGCCCGATGAAGAAGGCTGTTATCACGAATCTCCACAATCATTAGCCCAAAAGCTCAAAGGCTTTGCAGAAAAAGGTTGGATCAACATTGTAGGCGGTTGTTGCGGAACGACACCTGACCACATCCGGGCGATGAAAGAAGCAGTAAAGGATCTGCCTCCTCGACCTCGACCGCATCATCCTCATGATCATGCCGTATCGGGAATCGAACCGCTTTTATACGATGAGACGATGAGGCCATTATTTATCGGAGAACGAACGAATGTCATTGGCTCACGCAAATTTAAGCGCCTGATCATTGAAGGCAAATTTGAAGAAGCGGCAGAAGTCGCTCGCGCTCAAGTCAAAGGCGGCGCTCATGTCATTGATATTTGTTTAGCCAATCCAGATCGCGATGAACTAGAAGATATGGAAAACTTCATGAAAGAAGTCGTGAAAAAAGTGAAAGTGCCGCTCGTCATCGATTCCACTGACGAAAAGGTCATTGAAAAAGCACTGAAATATTCACAAGGGAAAGCGATCATTAACTCGATTAACTTAGAAGATGGCGAAGAGCGGTTTGAAGCGGTCTTGCCGCTCGTGAAAAAGTATGGAGCAGCAGTCGTCGTTGGAACGATTGACGAAACAGGGATGGCCGTTTCCCGGGAGCGTAAACTAGAAGTGGCTATTCGCTCGTATGACCTTTTAGTCAACAAATGGGGAATGGCTCCTGAGGACATTATTTTTGACCCACTCGTCTTCCCTGTCGGCACAGGTGATGAGCAATATATTGGATCTGCTGAAGAAACGATTGAAGGCATTCGATTGATTAAAGAAAAACTACCGAACGCGTTAACAGTACTTGGTGTCAGCAACGTCTCTTTCGGCCTCCCTCCCGTTGGCCGCGAAGTATTAAATGCTGTGTATTTGTACCACTGTACGCAAGCAGGGCTTGATTATGCGATCGTCAATACCGAAAAACTAGAACGTTTTGCTTCGATTCCGCCGGAAGAAATCGAACTCGCAGAAAAGTTGTTATTTCATACAAATGATGAGACATTAGCGGCTTTTACCGACTTTTACCGTGACAAAAAGAAAGAAAAAAAAGAAGCAGACATTCCGAAAACAGTACCGGAACGCCTCGCTTATTACGTTGTCGAAGGAACGAAAGAAGGATTGATTCCTGATTTGGAAGCGGCACTTCACCTATACGACACGCCACTCGACATTATTAACGGCCCACTGATGAAAGGAATGGCAGAAGTCGGCCGTCTATTTAATGACAACCAATTAATCGTCGCAGAAGTATTGCAAAGTGCCGAAGTAATGAAGGCCGCCGTCGCTTTTTTAGAGCCATATATGGAGAAAAAAGAAAATGACAACGGCAAAGGAAAAGTCGTTCTTGCTACAGTCAAAGGCGATGTGCATGACATCGGAAAAAATTTAGTCGACATCATTTTAAGCAATAACGGCTTTAAAGTCGTTGATCTCGGAATTAAAGTGACACCATCAGAACTAATTGAAGCGATTAAAAAAGAGAATCCCGATATGGTTGGCCTGTCTGGACTGCTCGTCAAATCCGCTCAGCAAATGGTGTTGACTGCCCAGGATATGAAAGCGGCGAGCATTGATGTACCCATTTTAGTCGGAGGCGCGGCTCTCTCCCGTCGCTTTACGGAAACAAAAATTTCACCAGAGTACACGGGTCCCGTGTTATACGCAAAAGATGCAATGGATGGTTTGTCGATTGCGAGCCGCTTGCAAGACGAAGAGGAAAAATCAAAGCTGCTTCATGAACTAGAAGAAAAACAAGAAAAACGAAAAGAGATCGAAGCGTACCGCGAAACGGCTAAACCAGCGGTAGCGGTTTTAGACAAGCCAAAGAAAACCGTTCGGCAAGATGCTCTGGTCTATCAGCCGCGCGATTTGCGCAAGCACATTCAGCGAGATTACCCGGTCACTCATTTAAAGCCATATATTAATATGCAAACATTAATTGGCCACCATCTTGGGTTAAAAGGCAAAATTGACAAATTGCTAGCAGAAAAGGACGAACGTACGCTGTTACTTAAAGAGACAGTCGATGGATTTTTACAGGAAGATGTGTTAAAAACAGCAAGCGTGTATCAATTTTTCCCAGCTCAATCAGATGGAGACGATGTTATTATTTACAATCCGGTTGATGCGAAAACGGAAATTGAACGGTTCACCTTCCCACGCCAACAAAAAGAACCCTTCCTTTGCTTAGCCGATTATTTAAAATCGGTCGACAGCGGCGAAATGGATTACGTCGGCTTATTCGTCGTCACAGCCGGCTTCGGTGTTCGTGACCAAGCCGCTCAATTCAAAGAAAAAGGCGAATTCCTACAAAGCCACGCTATCCAAGCAACGGCATTAGAGCTAGCGGAAGGATTCGCCGAGCGCATCCATCAAGAAATGCGCGACCAATGGGGCTTCCCGGATCCGGTTGACTTTACGATGAGAGAACGCTTTGCCGCCAAATACCAAGGCCAGCGCTTCTCATTCGGCTATCCAGCTTGTCCAAACCTCGAAGACCAGGGCAAGCTATTTAAACTATTGCAGCCGGAAGACATCGGCGTCCGCCTCACCGAAGGCTATATGATGGAACCGGAAGCCAGCGTATCAGCCATTGTATTCGCCCATCCAGATGCCAGATACTTTAATGTCGAATAACAACAAGCTAGCAAAGCGGCGTTCTTTACCGCACAGACGTAACAACTGATACCCAAAAGTCTGGTCGCCGGAGCTAGACCACGAAAAAAGCAGACGACTATTGTCTGCTTTTTTCGCATAATACTTGCTTTTCGATCCACACTAATCCTAAGGAGCTGATACTAATGAAGAAAAAATTGAAAATGACCGAACAGATTTCACATGATCCCCAATTTGCGATCCATTCAGATGTGAAACAATCCCGAGGTGACTCGGTGGACGAATACGAAAACTTAAAAGACGCTAACGAGATGATCGCTAGCAACGAAATCGGGCAACAAAATGAAAATTTGTAAAACAGCGAAGTGGCGCTTGAGAGGCGCTTGGCGTTCTTAAACTTTTTGAGCTATTTTTTCGACCTTTCTAGGGCTTTCTTCCACTTTGGCGCCACTTCTTCAACCTTCAATGAATATTCAAGCCAAGCAATCGCGAAAATGCAATGGCTTGTTCTTCAGACACCGTACAGCCTGATAGTTTTTCTGTTGATACTTTAAGTTCATGAAACTGGCAGCTGCTTAGGTCGATGCCGTTTAGCGATGTCCCTTCAAAGTTAGCTCCGTCTAAATTGCAGGCAGTCAAGGCAACCTTGTCCAGCTGACACTCAAAATAATCAGCGCTTTGAAGCAGGCATTGTTCAAACTTTACTTGTTTCAATTGAGCGTAGCTAAACGATGTAAAGTTAGCTTGGCACTCTTCCAACACCACGTGACAAAACTTCGTGTCCGCAAAGTTCAAACCAACCATTTTACAATGATGAAACTCTACACGATGAACATTTCCATCACTAAAGTCAGCATTAGATAAATCACATCGATTAAAAATCACATCTACCAATTCAATAAAGCGGAAATTCACATCAACAAATGACACATTTTCAAAAATCACTTGATCAAACTTTAGCCGCTCAATGTCTTCCCCTATAATGGAACAATCTTTAATCATACATCGATTAACATACCGTTCTTCTTTCCCTTCCTCAAAACTAGCTGAACTTACTTGTTGCGGAAGCTTCGGTTCTTGAAGTTTAAATAAATTAGCCATTTTCTCGCCCACTTTCTTAAAGTGAATTTAATTACATATATGGTAAAATAAAAAACATTGGAAATGACGGAATTTTATGAAACGAACAAGGCTAACAAACTTACAGCGTTTATCACTGATCATGTCACTAGCTCTTGTATTGGTTGCTTTTTTAATCGGTTCTAAAAGCTATTTTAACACGAAAGAATTGCATAGCTTATCTGAGAACTGCCATACTATGAACGGACTGCCAACTGTAGAAATGAGCTTTATGAATTTAGAGTACTCTTTTTCCTGCGAAAAATAACCATATTTTGTTTTTGTTGTATTGTATAACATTGTGTGCTATGTTTAAGTAGAATTATTTTTGTTCAGTAAAGATTGATAAGTGTTGCAACTTTCCGTCTGGAAGATTTGAGAGCAAGGATAGTAACAAAATGTGTGTAAATCACACGAGGAGGAAACAACAATGGAACAAGGTAAAGTGAAATGGTTTAATGGTGAAAAAGGGTTTGGATTTATCGAACGTGAAGGCGGAGACGATGTATTTGTTCACTTCTCAGCTATCCAAGGTGAAGGTTACAAATCTTTAGACGAAGGTCAAGCGGTAACATTTGATATTGAACAAGGTCAACGTGGATTACAAGCGACTAACGTTCAAAAAGCATAATTGCTACCATATACAAACAGACTCTACACATGGAGTCTGTTTTTTGTTTTCATAGAACATAAAAAACCCTACTCACGAATGAATAGGGAATATCGAAACAAGTAATAGTAAATGGTAAGGTTAGTATAGCATAGTATCCTTACCATCACTAATTATTTTTACCGATTATCAATCTTCTCCGGATACAAATCATGATTCATCATGCGGTATTCGGCCATTTTCTCGTATTTCGTACCTGGACGACCGTAGTTCGTGTATGGGTCAATTGAAATGCCTCCACGCGGCGTGAATTTGCCCCATACTTCAATATAGCGCGGGTCCATTAGTTCAATCAGATCATTCATGATGATGTTCATACAGTCCTCATGGAAGTCGCCATGATTGCGGAAACTAAATAAGTATAACTTTAATGCTTTACTTTCGACCATTTTCACATCTGGAATGTAGCTGATGTAAATCGTTGCGAAATCAGGTTGGCCCGTCATTGGACATAGACTTGTGAATTCTGGACAATTGAATTTCACGAAATAATCACGATTTTGATGTTTATTATCAAATGTTTCAAGGATCGATGGATCGTATGCAAATTTATATGTTGTCCCTTGATTACCTAAAAGGGTGATATCTTGTAATTCGTTTTCTTTTCTTCCTGCCATGTTGATTCCTCCTTGTCTATTCGTATTATAAAGCCATCACTCTTGCACAAACATACCCCTATTGGTATAATTGAATAAAAAAGAGAGGTAATTCACATGGAAAATATCACATCATTATCCACAATTCATGAAAAAATAACTGAAAATAAATTAACATTGCTTTATATTTCACGTCCTAATTGCTCAGTGTGTCATGCGGTTTTACCTCAAGTAGAAAAGCTATTAACAAATTATCCTGAAATCCAGTCCTTCCAGGTCAACGCCGATGAGGTACCTGAAATTGCTGGAGAATATTCGATTTTCACGATTCCTGTCGTTCTTTTCTTCGTCGAAGGTAAAGAAATGTTTCGTAAAGCACGATTTATTCCGATGGAAGAGCTTAACTATTCAATCCGAAAAATTGTTGATTTAATCTAAAAAAAATAAATTAAAAATTCTCACTTTCTTCAATTTCGTGTAAAATAGTAGATGTAAGAAAGGGGAATGACGAGATGACATTACTAGAAGAAATATTAACGTATAATGAGAAATTTGTGGCAAGCAAGCAATATGAAGAATTTGCAACCGATAAGTTTCCCGATAAACGAGTAGTAATCTTAACTTGTATGGATACTCGTCTTGTGGAGCTTGTAACAAAAGCGATGAACTTCAAAAATGGCGATGTGAAAATTGTCCGTAATGCCGGCGCCATTGTCAACCATCCGTTCGGAAGCATTATGCGCAGTTTACTTGTAGCCGTCTACCAATTGCAAGCAGATGAAGTCATCATCGTAGGACATCATGATTGCGGCATGAGCTCGCTAAAAAGCGAAAACATTTTATCAGCGATGACAGAGCGCGGCGTGAAACAAGAAACAATCGACACGTTAAGACATGCAGGCATCGATATTGACACTTGGCTTCAAGGGTTTAATAGTGTCGAAGAAAGTGTGTCTCATAGTGTAAATATGGTGAAAAATCATCCATTAATGCAAGAGAATATTCCTGTTCATGGATTAGTCATCAATCCAGCAAGCGGAAAGTTAGATTTGATTGTGGATGGATATACAAACTAAATGCAATTAGCCCGGGAACGCTCCCGGGCTTTTTCTATTAATCATCTTCCATTGTCGATAAATCGCCAGTTGGCAACCCAAGCTCCCACGCTTTTAACACGCGGCGCATGATCTTGCCTGAACGAGTTTTTGGCATCTTGTCGCGCACTTCAAACAGTCTTGGTGCCGCATGAGCTGCGAGACGCGTTTTTACGAACTGACGAATCTCTTCAAGCAATTCTGGACTTTCAGTGTAACCTGGTCGCAAAGTGATAAACGCTTTAATGACTTCCCCACGCAGCGGATCCGGCACACCGATCACGCCTGCTTCAGCTACAGCTGGATGTTCCACTAGCTTGCTTTCAACTTCAAACGGTCCGACGCGTTCACCCGATGTGTTAATGACATCATCGACACGACCTTCAAACCAAAAGTAGCCATCTTCATCTTGGTAAGCCGAATCTCCTGTCACAAACCAGCCATTTAAAAAGTAGCTTTCGTATTTTTCTTCATTGTTCCACACTTGACGCATCATCGCCGGCCATTGCGGTTTAATGGCTAAGTTCCCCATGTGATTAGGCGGCAATTCTTGACCGTCGTCGTCAATGATGGTCATTTCAATTCCCGGCAGCGGTTTCCCCATGGAGCCTGGGCGAATGCTGTTACAGCGGAAATTGGCGCAAATAGAAGAACCGGTTTCTGTCATCCACCAATTGTCATGAATGCGTAAATTCAATGTATCCAGTCCCCAGCGAATAACTTCCGGATTAAGCGGCTCGCCTGCGGATAAAATATGGCGTAGCTTAGATAAATCATAGTTTTTCGGCATTTCATTTCCGCTCGCCATCAACAGACGGAAAGCGGTTGGCGCACTAAACCAAACGGTAACCCCATATTTTTCAAGCGTCGCAAACCAGTCCTCTGCTTTAAAACGTCCGCCTCGCAATACATTTGTCACACCATTTAACCATGGAGACCAAATTCCCGCAGATGTCCCTGTTACCCACCCCGTGTCGGCCGTACACCAAAAAATATCATCATCATGAAGATCATACACCCATTTTCCTGCCACGTATTGATGCAGCATCGCATCGTGAACTTGCAGGACTCCTTTTGGCTTTCCGGTTGAACCAGATGTGTAATGTAACAGCATACCATCCTCACGTTCAACCCACTCCATCGTGTACTCATCTGATACATTCATCAACTCATTGAAAGGTACAATGTAATCCGCCGTTTTCTCATCAGATCCAACCACGATCACTTTTTCCAAACTCGGCAGCTGATCAACTGCGATCCGCTCTAGTAGCTGTGGCGTTGTGACTACTACTTTCGCTCCGCTATCTAATAAGCGATCTTTCACCGCTTCCTCCATAAATGCTTCAAACAGCGGTCCCGCAATCGCGCCTATTCTCACAATACCCAGTAAAGAAAAATAAAGTTCTGGACTGCGCGGCATAAAAATAAAGACACGATCCCCTTTCTCTACCCCTAGCGACTTTAATCCATTCGCAAAGCGGCAAGACTGTTCTTGAACATTCTTATATGTATACTGTTCCTCCCGATCCCCATCGGTAAAAAATAAGGCTGTTTTTTCTGCTTTTCCTTCGTTCACATGACGATCAATCGCCTCATACACCATATTGACTTTCCCTGTTTGAAACCAAGTAAAATGCTCAGCCACTTTCTCCCAATCGGCTTGACGCACCGCTTCCTCATAATCTTGCAAATTCGCATTCTCTAAAACAGGTGCTAATTCCTTTGTAAAAACCGTTCCTCCCATATGTACCCCTCCTATGTTATATAACAGTTGTGTTTATTTAAAAATTATTATACAACAAAACCATTTGAATTTTCAAAATATTTTTTTGTTTTTTAGAAAAACAAAAAACGACAGCTTAAAAGAACAATGTCCTCCATTCTGTCGTTTCTAATCTTCCCTATTTCATATACCGCTCCACAAGCTCATAGCACCTTTCCCTCGTCAAATCAGCCTGTGTGCTAACATATTGTACCGACGCCCATGATCCGCCTTCAAAGCTAGCCGCCGCACTTTCTGCTGACTCATCCCGATACGTGATCCATTTGCGCTGTGCTGTTCTCAATTGCTCCATTTCATTGGATGACAACTGCTGCTTTAATACACCGTATATCTCATTTAACAAGTCATCCCAACGTTTATAACGCTCGGATTCTGCCTCTCTCACTTCAACCGTCGTACCTTGTTCATATATATATTCAAAGTCTATCATCCCCATTTCAGTCCGCTCTAGCTTTGAATAGTATTCGGCCTTTCTACTTTCATTGGCAGCTTTTTGTTGAGCGACTTTCGCTTCAGCTTCCTGAATCGCCGCTTCCTTCTCCACCTCTACCTGATGATTCATACCTGACTGAATCTCCACAGACAGCTGATCAACCTCTTCAGAGAAAAGATGATAGACGGTTTTCATCTGTTCATTTTGTTTTATTTCATCCATTAACTTTTGAGCTTCTTCATAGCTCTTTTCCTGCACTAGTTTTTTTATGCTCCCTACTTTTTCTGATAGAATTCGCTCATTTTCCTTCCCTGTTTCTGCAGCTTTTACTAGTTCATCAAACGGTTGTCTAAGACTTTTTTCAATATTCTTTTCTTTCAGCAACCCCTTGATTTTCGTTAACGCCTCATCCCATTGACCATCTTCAAGCGCTTTTTGAGCATCTTCATATACAACTAATTGCTGATACACTCCTGAAGCTTCTGGGTCATCCGGTTTTTCCTCCAGTGCCAATTCAAATGATACCTTCGCTTTGTCAAACTCCCCATTAGCCATCGCTAATTTCGCTTGTTCCATCGACTCATCATATAGACTACTGCCGCAGCCTGTTAAAACGATCAAAACCAAAACCACCACTAATAATCTCTTCATCTATCTTCCCCATCCTCAAATTGGAATTTATCCCATTAAATGATCCTACTCATATAGTATCACTTTCTACTTTTCAAGGAAATTTCTATTTTAGACAAAATAACACAAAAATCTTGATCCTTCTCCCTTTTACGAAAAATAAACCCGACTACTTGTGATATAGTTAATATAAAAACACAAAGTAAATTTTATGTAAATATATTATTAATTTTTTGTAAATTTAGTGTGATCCAACTAGATAAATAGGAGGAAACTAACTTGATGGACAGTACTGTTTATAATTTTTGCACTGAAGATGAATTATTTAAAAGAATGAAAAAAGAACTAGTTGACATACAATATGCACTCGATCAATCCTCAATTGTTGCTATGACAGACAAAAAAGGAAATATCTTTTATGTCAATGATCAGTTTTGTCATATTTCAAAGTATAGTCGCGAAGAATTAATCGGGCAAAATCACAATATCTTAAATTCCGACTTCCATCCCCCATCCTTTTTCAAAACAATGTGGAAAACGATCGGTTCAGGTCAAATATGGCACGGGGAAATCCGAAATAAAGCAAAGGATGGCTCTTTATATTGGGTGGATACAACGATTGTCCCGTTTCTAGATGAAAAAGGGCTTCCTTATCAGTATGTCTCTATTCGCAATGATATTACAGCCCGCAAATCCATGGAGGAAAAGTACCGGCTTATTACTGAAAACTCATCAGACCTTATTTCTATCATCGATGTAGAAGGGCATTTTCATTATTTATCCCCTTCACACGAAAACCTACTTGGATATGACCTTTCAATATTACAGTCTCGGACTTTACTAAACTTAGTACATAAAGACGACCAAAAGAAAGTGTTGCACGAATTAAAAAAAGTTGCTCAAAAAAAGCAAACATCTGCGAAATTAGAATTTCGTTTCCAAAAGGCGGATGGCTCATATATGGATGGGGAAACAAACTTAAATCCTATTTATGACAATGCCAATTTAAGTCAAAATTTTGTACTTGTGACCCGTGACATAACAGATCGAAAAAAGTCAGATGAATTGATCCATCATCTTGCTTATCACGATCCTTTAACTAACTTGCCTAATAGACGCTGTTTTATGAACTCACTATATGATGAAATAGAAATCGTGAAAAAACAGAATACAGCTTTAGCTGTATTGATCATCGACCTCGATCATTTTAAAAACGTTAATGATTCAGGAGGCCATGATAAAGGAGATGGTGTCTTAGTAGAAGCAGCGAAACGAATTAAAAATAGTATCCGTCAAAATGACATTATCGCTCGGCATGGCGGTGATGAATTTACTATTTTATTAAAAAATATTAAGAGTCAAGAAGAAGTGGAGCGAATAGCTGAACGAATTCGCTCAAGCTTCAGTCACCCGATTGAAGTGTTTGACCAACATTACCCGATATCATGCAGCATTGGAGCCGCTGTTTTTCCGGAAAGCGGCAAAGATGCTGGGACTCTGCTCACTCACGCTGATATGGCTTTATATAAAGTAAAAAACCAAAATCGTAACGATTATGCATTTTTTGATAAGGAGATGGAGCGGCAGTCCATTGAACGAATTTTAAGAGAAAACGCCTTAAAAGAGTCATTAACAAACAACCAATTCCATCTCGATTATCAACCAAAGCTAGACTTAATGACAAAACAAACCATCGGTATGGAAGCGCTCGTTCGCTGGAACCATCCAGAACTCGGCAGAATCTCTCCTGCTGAATTCATCCCGCTTGCCGAAGAATCAGGTCTCATCTTGCCGCTCGGCGAATGGGTCATGCGCGAAAGCTGCCAACAAGCAAAAAAGTGGAACGACCTAGGATTTTCATTGAAACTATCTGTCAATGTATCACCTTATCAACTAGAACAACCAAACTTTGTCCAATGTGTCCAAAACATTCTAAAAGAAACTGGCCTTGATGCCTCATCCTTTGAAATCGAAGTTACCGAGAGCGTCTTTATCAACATTGATAGCGCCACATTAGTTTTGCAACAACTGCAAGACCTAGGCATATCCATCTCGATCGACGACTTCGGCACAGGCTACAGTTCTTTCAACTACCTGAAAGAACTGCCAATCGATACGTTAAAAATTGATGCATCTTTTATCCACGACATTCACGAAAACAAAGAAAGCCGAACCATCGTCAAAGCTATGCTCACCCTTGTGCACGCACTCGGCTTAAACGTCGTCGCAGAAGGAGTCGAAACCGCTGATCAGCTCCAAATCCTCATCGAAGACGGATGTATTCAAGGACAAGGCTATCTCTTCAGCAAACCATTATGTAGTGAAGATTTTGAGGAGTATTTGCGGAAGAAGATGAGTGTTGTGGGGTGAGTGCCGAACAAAATATTGAATGGCCCTATGCCAATGCTTTTTTCTGTCATACATGTCTAATTTAAAAAAATCGAACTCCGAATATATCTGCTTTTTAAGCATTACATTCGGAGTTCGATTTCTTTTTCGCCTACTATTTTTTCAAATTTACTATATTCTTCTTGATAGAGATTTACAAGCCACCGTCAAGTTTATTTAATTTCTACTTAGTTGAGGTAAAACATAGCACCAACTTCATAGCGATAAACAGCCGGATCAAAATTTATATCCCACTACGTTCAGATAAACGCCTCATTTTCACACGCTTAAACCCTTGATTTATCAACATTTCTGTCACATCAACTTTCAACTGTTTGCAGTGGATCGGCAATCGTGTTTTGGAAAAACGATTAAAATCTTCGTTGAACCCATATACATCAAGGGGTTTCAGGTTTTATAAAAAAATCCGATCCACTGCAATTACCAAACAATTTGTTCTACACTTCTTATTATAGCTCATCTTTATTAACAGCTCTATTAACTATCAAGAATTCATCTATTCTGTGGCAAATTGGTTCATTTGCAAATACAGTAAAACAAGCCCTGGACGCCTATGAATATTCACTCCTTATTCTCCATCCGCTTCCCTTCTCTAAACACCTTCGCGCTTCTTACATACTCGACGTCCTTGACGCCAAGGCGGGCGTTGATGACGCGGGCGATGGCGAAGAAGTAATCGGATAAACGGTTTAAGTATTGCAAGGTAACTAGATGGATATCTGGTTCGACTTTCATTAAGCTGACGACTTGGCGTTCCGCGCGACGCACGACGGTTCTAGCAACGTGAATGATGCTCGCTGCTTTGGAACCGCCTGGTAAAATGAAGCGCTCTAGTGCGGGGGCTTCTTGAATGTATTGGTCGATTTTCTTTTCTAGTTCTTCCACAGCCTCGGCTTGGAGCTTCCATCCTCTTGCTCCTGAAACTGTCGCTAAGTCGCCTCCGCAGTCAAACAGCTCGTGCTGGATCGTTTCAAGATCTTCTAAAATGTCCTTAAATAGTTCAGGATCTAGTTCTGTCATCGCTTGACCGACGAAGCAGTTCGTTTCATCGACTGTTCCGTAAGCTTCTACTCGTAAATCATCTTTATCCACTCGTCCGCCAATGATGCTTGTTTTTCCTTTATCTCCAGTTCGCGTATATAGTCTCATTTATTATTCCTCCTGTTTTTTCAAAATTTGCGGGATGCCATATGAAATAGCAGTTACTTGTTCCGCTTGTTTCGCCACTTCTTGAAAACACCAGCCGACAGCATCACGCCACATTCGGTTTATTGCCTCGATCGGGACAATGCCTTTTGTAATATCCGAACCGATTAACACAAGCTTTCGGCCAGGCTCTTCTTTCTCCCACTCCAGCCAGTTTTGCATATCTTGTATCCATTGCTTCCTTGCTTGCTGGGCATCTTTCGTTTGTTCAACGAGCCGCTTAATATAGCCTTCGATTCCTTCAAGCACGGTGAAATTTTCCGTCCATTCTGGTTGTTGTTTTTGATAAAATGATACCCACTGATGCGGATTCGCTTGCAGCTCGTATGTTTCGATTACCCATTGCTTTTTTCCATTGAAGGCACCGCCTGTAATGAAATGCATCGCTCACCCCTCCTTAATGCAGAAAGAGAGGCAGTCAGCTCATAGCCGCGACCGTTGTCTGCTTTCCATTCCCAAAACTGCTTTTCTTCTGGAGCGAACTCCGTTAATAAATGGCGGATGACACCGCCGTGAGTGACAATTGCTCCGCGTTTCAGTTCATGTTGTTCCATTACATCGATCCATTTGTTCCAGGCGGAGAGAATGCGACTGCCAAACTCATGAAAATACTCTCCTTCCGGCAAAAAGCTTGTAAACGGATCATTCACCCAAGCCGTGTATTCCTCTAAATGTTCAAGCTCTTGATGCCGTTTTCCTTCTAATATTCCGAAGTTCATTTCCCGAAACTCCGACCAAAGGTCAACCTCTGCTTTCGGAAACAGAATACTTGCTGTATCGACACAGCGCTGCAGGTCGCTGGCAATGACCTTTTCATACTGGGGAATAAGCGACTGAATTGTATGCAAATCATGTATTCCCCGTTCACTTAACATCGAGTTCGTCCAGCCGCTGAACGCTTTTCGTTCATTGTCTGTCGTTATCCCATGCCGATAGAGACCAATAACCACAACGTCATCCATAATGCTGTTTCCACTCCTTCCAAGCTGGCCCCGAGCACATCCCCGGTAATCCCGCCAAAATGCTTCATTGTGCCGCGCCGCGCAAAGGCGAAGAATAAACCTGTCACGATCAAAAAAATAAGAAATAAAGCAAGATCACCGCCGAACCAAATGACAATCGCACTAATAACAGTAAGCCATACGCTGTAACGAAGTCCAATAGTTGCATCCTTTCCTTGCTGAAAATAATAAGCAAGCCCTTCTTTTTTAGCCGGCGGCACACCATTTAGTAATAATCCCATCGTCATTTGGCTATAAAATGGGATGAAGGCGACGAACCAAGCAAGCTCACTACGACCAGCTGCGATGATTTCATAAAAGAAAAGAAAGCGAGCAGCGAGCAGCACAATGAGTGAAAGCACCCCAAAAGCGCCGACTCTGGAATCCTTTAATATTTCGAGCCGCCGCTCACGATCTCGATACGAGAAAAAGGCGTCGCTCGTGTCAATCCAACCATCTAAATGCAAGGCTCCTGTCCAAACGATCGGCAACAGCCAAAACAGAAAAGCATTACCTAAGGTAGAAAGCGGTGACCATTCAATGAGTACAAAAAAAACACTAGCATACAGCAATCCCCTTATTAAACCGAACAAGGGAAACATCCGCAATACTGCTCGCAAATGTACAGCATCCATCGGCAGCGCCCGGTGGATTGGAACAATCGTGAAAAATTGAAAGCTTAATAATAATCCATTAATATAAGTTTTCCACTTCATTGCCGTTTTTCCTTTTCATCTGAATCAATAATTGCTGTAAAGGCGACCCAATCGAGGTGCTTCTCTAAATGATCCGCTAGCTGATCAAAAGCTTGCTGCTTTTCTTTCATAATATTCAACTCTCGAAGCGGCAGATCTTTTTTTCGGCGTAAACGGTTCAGCCACTCAGAACGCCACGCATCGTTATGAAAGACGTGATGCATATAAGTACCGATAATATGTCCATCCTTAGAGCAATATCCTTCCTCGCTGCCGTCTTCTCTTATAATAAATGGCGCGGAATCATCTATTACCGTTTGGCCGATATGAATTTCATAGCCGTTCACCTCAATCATTGGGAGCATCGCTACTTTCCCTTGCATACGGACCGTTGTTTTTTCATTAAAAAAGGTCGTCTTTCCTGGAATTAATCCAAGCCCAGCTTCTGCATAGTCCTTCACGCCAGCGTCATACCCATCCGGATCATTTAGTTGCTCACAAAGCATTTGATAGCCGCCGCATAAGCCAGCAACCGTCCCTCCTGCCTGCACAAATTGAATGATGCGATCCGCTAATCCGTTCTCTTTTAAAAACTGCAAATCATGCAGCGTGCTTTTCGTTCCGGGTAGCACCACTGCATCCGGTTCACCAAATGCTTCAAGTGAATCGACCCAGCGAACGCTCGTATCTTCTTCAAGTAAGAATGGTTCCATATCACTATAGTTCGATACGTAAGGCAGTTTAATCGCTACAATATCCAGCTCTTTTTGTGTTTGTGAAGAAAAGCGAGCTGACAGTGATAGTGAATCTTCTCCTTCAAGCTGATGATTAGGCAAGTACGGCAACACAGCCAGCACCGGGAGACCGGTCCGTTCCTCCAGCCATTTCTTTCCTTCTGCAAACAAATCTGGATTGCCGTGAAATTTATTAATGATCAACCCTTTCACCCGCTGTTTTTCATGTGGCTCTAGTAGTTCTAGCGTCCCAACAACGCTAGCAAACAACCCTCCTCGATTAATATCGGCAATTAAAATGACGGGAACATCCGCCATTTCCGCTACTTTCATATTGACGACTTCCCGCTTCTTCAAATTCATTTCCACTGGGCTACCCGCACCTTCAATGACAAGAAAGTCAGCCAGTCCCTTCAATTCATCGAGTGATTGCTCAATCACTTGCAGTGCTGTTTCATAATAGTGTTCACGGTAAGCCATGCCAGCTATCGTCTGTTGCCGCTCGCCTCGCAAAACAAGTTCGGAACGGCCAGAGCCGGATGGTTTTAATAAAATCGGATTCATAACCGGAATCGCTTCGAGCCTGCAAGCTTCGGCCTGCAACCCTTGAGCGCGGCCGATTTCTTTCCCTGAGGCCGTCACATAGGAATTATTTGAGACATTTTGAGATTTAAATGGAGCTGGCTTAAAGCCTTTTTTCCAAAGTAACCGGCAAAGAGCGGTAGCGATTAAGCTTTTTCCAACATCGGAAGCCGTCCCCTGAAGCATGACGCCTTTCATCGTTCATCCCCTCCTTTTAAAAGTAGCGGAAACCCATGTTCTACAACAATGGCTGTATCCGCTTCTGATACAAAGTACTGATGCAGCTCCCCTAATGTTTTCGCATAAAAGAAAACGAGCGGAGATGAGAGCGGTTCAAAGACCAGTTCATTGGAAACGATGATTACCTCAGACGCCGCTTGCCTCAGACTGTTCACTTCTGCGATCACTCGCTGTTTGATCTTTGTATGAAAGACAGGTTGCTCCCATTCCGCTTCATCATGACTACTTGAAAACCATTCATTCGTCACTAAAGTGGTTAAACAATCAACCAAGATCACATCGTTAGCGTTGAACCGATCGGATAATTGATCTAATTGGGTTGGCTGTTCCCAAGTCGTCCAAGCGATATCCGCTTGTTGCCGCTGCTTTTGATGAAGCCTCACACGCTGAGCCATTTCCTCATCTGTCACTGTTCCGCAAGCAATATAATGAAGTCTGCCTCCTAGCCGTTTGGCCGTCTTCACTGCTTGCTCTTCTGCAAGACGGCTTTTTCCGCTGCGAACACCGCCGATAATAAGGGTTAACTTTGCTTTTTCCATGCTAGAAGCGCCTCTTTCAGTTGATCATTTTCTTCCTTTGTTTTCACAGCTACCCGAAGCCATCGGCCGTTTAAGGTCGGATAATTGTATGTATGGCGTAGCACCAGCCCTGTTTTCATTAAAAAGTCAAGCAAAAGCCGCTGATCGGATTGTGTTGGGTCACGAAACAAATAGAAGTTAACGATCGAACGAGTAAAGCAGAAGCCCTCTTTCTCTAAAAATTCAAACATCTGTTCACGCTCTGCTTGAATGCGCTGGCGCGTGTTTTCGACAAATGTTTGATCAACTAACACTGTTTCCGCGGCAAGCAAAGCTAAGGCATTCACATTCCACTGCGGCCGGAAGCGAGCCAGCTTGTGGATTACTTCATTTGAAGAAAGGGCATAACCGACTCGCAGCCCTGCGATCGCATACATTTTTGTCAAAGATCGCAAAATGATAAGCTGTGGATAGTGTTGCAAATAAGGAGCAAATGTAAAGGACCCAGCAAAGTCATAAAAAGCTTCATCCACAATCACCAAGCATGAGCTTTCCTTTAAGCTGTCTAAAAGGTACAGAAGTTTCTCTTTCGGAAAAGCTAAGCCCGTCGGATTATTCGGTGTGCAAATAAATAAAGCGGATAGTTCTGTTGCCGCTGCAATCATTCGTTCCACTTCGTCCTCAAAACGAAGAAACTCCAAGTGGCATTGATACGTCCGGCAAACTGTTTCATACTCAGAAAATGCCGGCTGCACGATTCCTACACGTTTCCCTTGCAAATGCTGACCAATGAATTGAATCACTTCTGCCGCTCCATTTCCAAGAAGCACTTGATCAGTGGTGACATCATTTTGAGATGCCAGCAACTGCGTCAACGATCGCCCTTCTGGATCGGGATAATCAACAACGGCTGAAAGCCACTCGCTCCATTTTGCTTTTATCGATGGTGGAGGCCCATACGGATTTGTATTGACGCTAAAATCAATGATGCGAGCAGGCCGAGCTAGATTCATTTTTTCATATAAATAAGCCGGATTCGCCCCATGTGCGGGCAAGTTCATAAAGCAGACCTCCTATCCACAAAGTGAGTAAAAATAATAACGATGACCGCTGCATAATTTTGTTTGCGAGCAAAATGTGGGCTGCTTTCTTTTCGTGTAACGGTTCCCCCATTTTCGCCCGATGAGAGACTTGTCCTTTATATGTATTCATTCCGCCAAGCTCAATGCCTAGCTGGGCGGCCACTGCCGCTTCACACCAGCCGCTATTTGGGCTTGGATGTTTCTTCGCATCGCGGCGGACAATCGACCACACTTGCTTTTTGGAGTAGTCACTTTCTGGATAAGACCAGACCATCAGCCAGCCAGTTAGACGAGCAGGGAACCAGTTGACAATATCATCGAATTTAGCGGAAGCCCAACCGAATTCGCCGTAACGCTCATTTTGATAACCGACCATCGAATCACACGTGTTCACAGCCCGGTACATCATCGCTCCCATGCCT
The DNA here is from genome assembly GCF_016820555.1 of Bacillus sp. REN10. Lineage (GTDB taxonomy): Bacteria > Bacillota > Bacilli > Bacillales > Domibacillaceae > Bacillus_CE. Next base: position 76,941 of record NZ_JADHDW010000009.1, read on the forward strand.
CCCAAAAGAAAAGCCCAAAAAAGCGGAGCCGTTACGCCATCACTCGTGTTTTCCGCCACCGTCTCAATCGCGCCGCGCGTAATATCTGCTTCGTCTAAGTTGTCTGTATCACGGCCAACGATATAGGATAATTTGACTCGTGCTTCTTGTAAATCGCCTGCCTGAAGCGGTTCATAAACACTTGCTCCCGCTTCCTTTAAACTTCGGCAAGCAATCGTCGTAGAAATAATGATCGCTTCAATTAACACGCCAACGATCGGGTGAATGACATAGCTTAATGAAATCAGCAACAAGCTCAAGCCTCCAGTGACCAGTAGAACAGCTAGCAGCATCCATACACCTTTTTGCCTTCTTTGTATCCCCTTATTGAGCCGCTTTTCTAAAAACGCTATCAATGAACCGATCCAGCGAACCGGATGCGGCCATTGAGGAGGATCTCCAATCAAGCGGTCAATAATCAACGCGAGCGTCATCGCCAATAAATGATAAAGCAATTATAATGCCCCCCTCCCCTGATTATTTTCAAGCGCTTGAATGGTTGCTTCATACACTGCTTTTCCAATCGCTTGGCCAATCGGTGTGATCGTTCCGGCAAAATCTTGCTTTACCCCGCGCTGGGTTGCTGCAATTAAGATGCTATCCGTTGATGTACCTGTAGCTAGTGTACCAGTGAGCGGATCTGTGACTCCTCGTTCCATTAGCGCTTTCACTTTCGCTTCTGTAGCCGTCATCACAGCTTGCACAAACGCTTCATCCGATAGATAAGCGTTGGCAAAGACCCATATATTAATTGTCCCAGGTTGCATCATCCGTTCATATTTGATCGCTCGTGACACGTCAACCGCATTGCCAACACCCGCAGTTACGACAGCCAGTACAGACATTTCCTCTTGTTCAATAAACTGATGTGCAGCGTATTGTAGATCCACCGCTGTCATCATACCGACTGTCTCATTCACATCAAAATCATGAGCCTTCAGAAATTGCTTCATCTCTTCTTTAAAGTCATCATGGTTATAATCTTTATCCACATGACGATTCACAAAACTTCGATGCCAGCCCCAACCAGCTCCGATCACTCCTGCTGATAAAGTTTTTAATAAAATCGGTGAATCTAAGGCGATAAAGGCTTCATTTTGCCGAATGAGCGAGCTATCAATTTCAACTGGCGTCTCATCTTCCTCAATTTTTAGCGGCATAATGCTCATTTGAGGTTTAGGTACTTCTGGATGCGGCCGTTTTTGCACAGCGGTTTCATAAACGGAATGAATATGTTCTTCCTTTAACACTTCGCTTGGCGCACCTAATTTATGAATGCGTCCCGCCTTCATCATCAGCAAACGATCACAGTAAAGCGAGGCCAAGTTCAAATCATGAAAAATAGAAACCACCGTCAATCCTGTATCTCTAGTCATCTTTTTCAACAAATCGAGTAAATCTTTTTGAAACGAAAGGTCAAGATGGTTTGTCGGTTCATCTAACAACAAAATTTCCGGGTCTTGCGCCAGTGCTTGCGCTAAATACACGCGCTGCCGCTCACCGCCAGATAACGCATCTAGAGGCGTATCGGCAAAATGCTTCGTTCCCGTTCCTTCCATTGCTCGCTGCACGGCCTCTTCATCTTCTTTCCTCCATACCGGAAACAGCCCGCTTTGATGAGCATAGCGTCCAAGAGAGACCGTTTCTTTTACCGTATACGCAAAGGGCAAAGAGGTGTCTTGCGGCAGCACCGCAATCACTTTCGCTAATTCTTTTGGAGAAAAATGACTCAGTTTTCTCCCTTGAATCGTGACTTCTCCCGCTTGGATCGGGACGACACCGCTCAGCATTTTCATTAAAGTTGTTTTGCCGCTGCCATTAGGGCCTAGTATCCCAAACAACTCCCCCTTTTGTACGGAAAAAGAAAGCTGTTGGACGATCGGTTTATGACCATAGCCACCAACAATGTGTTCTACACGAATCATGCTGCTCCCCTCCCTTTCCTTTGCTTACGAAGTAGAATTACGGCGAATACAGGTGCGCCAATCACTGAAGTAATGACACCGATCGGCAATTCTGTCGGCGAAATAATCGTTCGTGACACTAAATCTGTTAAAATTAAAAAGCCAGCGCCAATGAATATAGATAATGGCAGTAAATGGCGGTGATCCGGCCCCCACACTAACCTGATCAAATGAGGAATAACGAGGCCAACAAAGCCGATCGTCCCTGAAACAGCCACCGCTGCTCCCGTTAAAATCGAACCGGCAACCAAAATGAGCAATTTTTTCTTTCGCACGTCCACACCTAAATGCTGCGCTTTCTCCTCGCCAAACGTCATCGCGTTTAATTCAGACGAATGGATGACTAACAACAGCGTCCCAATCAGGAAAAACGGGAAAATCAACTGAATATAATCCCATCCTCTCATCGAAACACTCCCGAGCAGCCAACCGATGATTTGACGTAGCTCCTCTCCTGTAAGCGCAATCATTAAGGAAATAATCGCCCCTAAAAAAGAACTGAAAATGATTCCTGTGAGAATAATCGTCTCTACTTTTAATGACCGTTCAATCGTTTGAGCAAATAAGAGAACGATAAAAATCGTCCCAATAGCGGCAAAAATGCTCACAATCGGCAAGGTGAATTGTTCAAACCAAGGAAGCTGAAGATTAAAAAACAGTACCATCACTGCACCAGCCGATGCACCAGACGATACCCCTAACGTGTAAGGATCAGCGAGCGGATTGCGCAACAACCCTTGAAACGCCGCACCAGCGACTGCCAAAGATGCACCAACTAATCCAGCTAGCAATACGCGCGGCAGGCGAATCTTCCAAACGACATTGTCAAAAGAAGGATCAATACCATTAATCGATGTGCCAAAAAAATGGTGGGATAATAAGAAGACGATATCCCGAATCGGAACGTGCATCGTTCCGATCGAGATACCGGCTAATACCGCTATGATAAAAAAAACAACAGACATCAAATAAGCGGAAATTTTACTTCTTAAAAACATCCGGATAAACCGCTTCAGCAAGTTGTTCTAATCCTTCTGTTAAACGTGGACCTGTACGAGATACTAAGTCAGAATGGACATCATGCACTTCTTTATTTTTGATCGCTGAAACATTTTCCCACCCTTTACGGCTTAACACTTGCTCTACTGGTTTTTCAGTATAATAGCCGTAAGTTGTCACGATTACATCTGGATTTTTCTCAATGACCGCTTCTTCTGTAATTGGTTGCCAGCCATCTAAGTCGGCTGAAGCATTTTTCGCATGAATCATTTCAAGCATTTCATTCATAAATGTATTGTTTCCTGGCGTATACATTTCTGGCGCTGGTGAGACTTCTACAAACACATTTTTCATTTGATCCTCAGTAATTACTTCTGCTTGTTTCTCAATTTCTGCTACATCTTCTTTCATATCAGCAACGATTTCATCCGCTTCTTTTGCTTTGCCCGTCGCTTGCCCAATCATTTCGATTGATTCATACACTTCATCAAAGTTTTGAGCATCATTCACAACAAGCACCTCAATGCCAGCATCCTCTAATTGCTTTAAGCCATCTTTGGAATTATGGGCACCTGACGCATGAGCCAACACAAGATCCGGATCAAGACTAATAATTTTCTCAACATTGAATTCCATGCCGCCCACTTTTTCGATTTTCGCTACTTCTTCTGGATAGTTGTCATTGTCCGTTACACCAACAACTTCTTTATCTAAGTCCAGTTCAAAAGCGATTTCTGTGTTGCTCGGAATAAGTGAAACAATGCGCTCAGGGTCTTTCTCAATCACAACCTCTTTACCTAGACCATCTTTAATAGTCACTGGAAATGCCGCTTGTTGTGTTTCTTTCGGCTGATTCGTTTTCTCCTTTTCTGGAGCTGCTTTCTCTCCGCCGCAGCCAGCTAATACGCCCGCTGCTAGCAGCATAGATAAAATAGAAGTCGATACTTTGTTCATATTGTCTGTTCTCCTCTTTCATTATTTATATGAAAAAAATAAAAACACCTCTACAAACAGAGAGGTGCAGTGAAAAAGAGCGAAATCCACTCTTTCACACCACCCTATCCTCGTAGGTTACCGGTGCTGTGATGCAGGCAGGTTTTCTGGCTTGCGAAATTCGTTCTTTCGCTTACAGTGGCGGGACCGCGCTGGACTTGCACCAGCTTACCCTTTTAAGAAGCCGCTTCATAACGGCTCCACCTGATCAAGCATATGTAGTATTTGTTAAGGTTAATTATACACAATTTCACCCTTACTTCCATTCTATTTTTTTCTTAGAAGATTCATGAAGGTAAGTTTGAATTTTCTATATATATTAGATAGAATAGTAGCGTGTATGTTTTCCATAAATAGAAAGGAGTGAATATATATGAAATTGGTAATCGTTATCGGACTATTCATTCTGTTAATGGCTATCGGGGTTTACCTAGTATTTGGTTTACGTCAAGTCCTACACTCTCATGACGCATCAAAAGTAGACAAGATTCCTAGCAATCACTTTACAAAACAAGGTACCGGCCAAGACGCAAGTATGTAAATTCTAAAGCGGCAGACGCTCTTTAGCGGCGAATGGATTGGATGAATCCGCTTGAAGATGAAAGAACCCGCAGAGATCAACTCTGCGGATTTTTTATGATTGCTGAACAAGCTGAATTTCTTCAATCGCTTGTTTCATAATTCGTCCCATTTGTGTGAGTTCTTCAAAGCTAGTAGCGAGCGGCGGCATAAAGACAATGACATCACTGAGCGGTCTTGTCAGCATCCCCAGCTCTCTCATTCGCAACGTTGCTTTATATGCAACACGCTCCTCCCACGGGAACGGTTCTTTCGTTTCCTTATTCTGTACGAGCTCAATCCCGCACATCAAACCAAGTTGACGAACATCCCCAACATGAGGCAATTGAGCGATTTCCGCTAGAATCTCCTTCACATATTCCGCTTTTTTGGCCGCTTGATCAACTAACAATTCTTTCTCAAAAACCTCCAAATTCGCTAAAGCAGCGGCACAGCCAAGTTGATTACCTGTATAAGAATGACCGTGGAAAAAGGTTTTCATCTCCGTATAATCTGCATAAAAAGCCTCATACATTTTTTCCGTCGTCATTGTTGCCGCAATTGGCAAGTAGCCTCCAGTGATTCCTTTAGCAATCGTCATAATATCCGGTTGAACACCTTCATGCTCCACAGCAAACATTTTTCCTGTCCTACCGAAGCCTGTGGCTACTTCATCCACAACAAGTAAAATATTAAACTCGCGGCAAAGTGCTTCCAATGCTTTTAAATAACCTGGTGGCATCATATTCATTCCGCCTGCCCCTTGCACCATCGACTCCACCATTACACCTGCAATTTCTTCATGTTTCTCTGTAAACAATTGGCGAATAGCCGACAATGATTCTTGTTTCACTGTTTCTTCATCGCCAGACGGATGGCGATACACAGCAGGAAATGGCACGACATAAGAGTTAAACATTAACGAGCTGTAGACGCGATGGTAAATATCAATCGCTCCAACACTGATCGCTCCTACCGTATCCCCGTGATAACCGTTAGACATGGTCACAAATTTCGTCTTCGTTGTAACCCCTTTGTTTTGCCAATATTGATATGCCATCTTAATCGCAATCTCTACAGACTCCGCTCCGCTGTCGGAATAAAAGACACGCGTTAAATTTTCGGGTGTCAGTTCCACTAATTTTTCGGCGAGTTGAATGGATGGAACATTAGCCGCTCCTAACAAGGTAGAATGCGCAATTTTATCAAGCTGCTCTTTGATCGCCTCATCGATTTCTTGGCGGCGATGGCCATGAACGTTGAGCCAAAGGGAAGAATAGCCGTCTAAATATTCCTTGCCATGAATATCCCTGAGCTTGATTCCTTCCCCGCTTTCAATAATGAGCGGCGCCTCCTCATAATCTTTCATTTGAGTAAATGGAAGCCACATATGATTTTTACTAATTTCATATAGTCTTTTCGTATCCATCAGCAAGTACCTCCTGTAACGATTTAATGTTCCAATTTTTCGTAATTTCTGAACGGGCTGATTCATCGGCTAAATAGTTCGAGATGTTTGGAATGAAAGGAATCGTTCCGATAATCGGCACGCCTGTCAACTGTTCAATCATTTGCCGGTTATCACTCTCTATCGCTTCATCTTCCTGTACCGTACTTGATAAAATAATACCGGCTACATGCAGCCCTCTATTTTTCAATGATTCAACCGTCATCATCGTATGATTAATGGTGCCTAAACTCGCTTTAGCAGCGATAATGACCGGAAACTTTAATTCTTCCATTAAATCAATCATGCAATATCCGCTGCGAGTAAGAGGGACGTACAGTCCACCTGCCCCTTCAACGAGCACTATTTCTTTTTGGCTTGCTTTCTCTTGAATGTTTGTCCGTACTGCTTCGATCGGAATAGCCACTCCCTCTTGTTCAGCGGCTAAATGAGGCGAACTGGCCATTTTATATAAATATGTAGATAATTCTTGATCTTTAAGCTCTGACAGTAAATGATAAACCTCCGCATCAGGAGCTATAAGCTTTCCGTCTCTTTCTTCCGCTCCGCTTTGCACCGGCTTATAAGGACAAGCATCTACTCCTCTTCGCCGTAGCGCATGGGTCAACAAAAGCGTAGCAATCGTTTTTCCGGCGTCTGTATCCGTTCCTGTCAAAAACACTCCAGACATATATGTTACCCTCCTTAAAACATTTGTTAACTGTATTTACAAAAATGTTAACATATGAAAAAATATTAGACAATTATATTTTTTTTAAAAAAAGGAGGATCGCTTACATGAAAGCGAATGAAATTGTGCTAGGTGCTTTATTTGCTGCTTTAATGGCTGTGGGAGCCAATGTATCACCATTTTTAACAATTGGTGGCGTTCCGGTGACGCTGCAATTAATGTTTGCAATGATGGCGGGAGGATTATTAGGCAGCCGCTTAGGTGCTTGGTCGATGATCACATATATGTTTATCGGGTTAGCTGGAGCCCCGGTATTTGCTCAATTTAAAGGAGGGCCTGCAAGTGTATTAAGTCCGACATTTGGCTTCATCATTTCTTTTATTTTTGTCGCTTATGCCGTTGGAAAATGCCTTGAGCACAGCAATCAAAAAGCGAACTATCTCTATGCGGGGCTACTCACTCTGCTGCTCAACTATGGAATTGGCACCAATTTTATGTATGCCGCTTTTAAATGGTGGGCTGACGCTCCTGAAGGGTTCAGTTATGCGGTGGCTTGGACATGGATGGCCGCCTATCTTCCACTCGATACTATTGTCATCATTGCCTCTTTAATCACTTTGCCCAAACTGAGAAATGCGTTAAAACAACGAAATATTCGAACTGCCTGATCCCAGGTTCTGTTTCCAACGGAGACAGAACCTCTTTTTATTTTCTCATTATCTCTGTATAGTAGAAATATATTGGTAGCTTGGGAGTGAAATGATGAGAATTCGGGATTGGGATCAAAGTTTAAAGGTACGTCTATTAGGTGAAGGGATTATGAATGTAACATTTTGGATGTTTTTTCCGTTTCTCGCGATTTATTTTGCGGAGGCGTTTGGTAAAGGTAAAGCAGGACTGCTACTCATTCTTTCTCAAGTATTTTCCGTCGTAGCTAATTTAATTGGCGGATATTGTGCCGACCGCTTCGGCCGCAAGTATATGATGATTCTTGCTTCCATCGGCCAAGGCTTCTCCTTTCTGCTTTTTGCTTTCGCTAACTCTCCTTCGTATCAATCCGCTCTGCTCGGCTTTATCGCCTTTTCTATCGCCAGCGTGTTTGGATCGCTTTATTGGCCAGCAAGTCAAGCAATGATTGCGGATGTCGTTGAAGAAAAAGACCGAAGTGACGTATTTGCTGTTTTCTACACCTCGATTAATATAGCTGTCGTGCTCGGTCCGATCCTTGGAGGCATCTTCTTTTTCAGCTATCGCTTTGAATTAATGCTATTCGCCGCACTCGTCTGTTTTACTCTTGCATTTATTTTATTTAAATGGACGGAGGAAACTGTTCCGGATACTCAGGCAGAAATCTCAGTAAAAGAAAAAACATGGTGGGCTGTCATCATAGCTCAAATAAAGGATTACCGAATCATTGTTAGCGACAAACTATTTATGCTTTTTATTATCGCTGGCATCTTAAGTTCGCAAACATTTATGCAGTTGGACTTATTGATCCCTGTTTATACGAAAGAAGTCATCGATGTGCAATCCATTTTTTCCATAGGCAACTGGAACTTGACTATTACAGGTGAAAAAGCCTTCAGCTTGCTTATCTCAGAAAATGGACTGCTTGTCGCCTTAATGACTGTTGCAATTTCTAAATGGGCAACTCGCTATCCGGAAAAAAATGTATTTGCTTTCTCTTCTATTCTATATGCATTATCCATGTGGATGTTCGGCTTAACAAATTGGTTCTGGGGACTGGTGCTAGCTATGGGAATTTTCACATTCGGTGAATTAATGATCGTCGGGCTTCAGCAAAGCTTCATTTCTAAGCTCGCTCCAGAAGATATGCGCGGACAATATTTTGCGGCGGCTAGCCTGCGCTACACGCTCGGCCGAACGATCGCACCCGTCTCTATCCCAATGACCGTTTGGTTTGGCTACTTATGGACGTTTACTATTTTAGCCTTGCTCTCTCTTATCAGTGCTGGCGTATACTACTATATGTTTATAAAATATGAGCGGCAGCGAGTAATTAACTCAGTGGAATAATAGACAAACCATACTAATGTTAGTATGGTTTTACATGCGATAAGATTGTGACTTTTTCATGCTTTGGGCATAGGTGTAAAAGGGGGGTTCCCCACTTGCATGTATGCTTTGCTTCTGCCATGTTGAGGTGGGGGTCTTGCAACCCCATTAATGCTGGATAAATGAAAAATGTCTGATATTTTTCCCACCCTAAAAACCAAAGCTATAGTCAGCCTGTTTCTACTTTCATTCAATCGAAAGCCGTATCAAAAAATGAAATTGGACTTCACACATATCGGTGCTGCTCTGTTGAAAAAATTCTCAAAAAACCTTTGCACCTTCGGTTATCAGTTTAAAACATAAGGATTATAGTATTCTATTAAGTAAATTCCTGGTTGGGCATACCCCGCAAACATTAGTTCATATTTTTTAAAAGGTATTAATGTTTCAACTGTTCCAAAGTTATTAGAGAAGCCTTTATCACATATGTCAACTAAACTATCCTCGCTACGCCATCCTTTTTGTAAAATTCTCCTAGAAGAATTTATGTTCATTCCCGCCATTATTTCTCCGATGCCTTTTTCTTTACCGATAATCCCTAAATAAAGTTCTGGCGGTACATATTCTTTACAAATAAACCCTGAGTTAACAGAAACAACACGATGTGTATCCCTAGTATACAAAGAGGTTTCTCGTAAAATAACATGTTTACCCTTACGAGCCTCATCTTTTATTTTTTCGTTAAAAATATCTGTAGCTTCCTGTTGATTTAATACAACTGGATATATTTTTTCATTCGTTATGATTTCTAAAATATCAGTTGTTCTATTCTCTGAAATTAGTAACATTTCGAATATGATCTCTTTAGAAGATCTTATTTTAGTAAGCATCTATTCGCCTCCATGACCTTAAGATTTCTAAATTGATACTCCCTCTAATATAACCCTTTGTTATCTTAGCTAATATGATCATGTACGGTTTTTGCAGGATATTGAATAGCAATTGCAGCTACAGACTTTTCTGAATGAGTAATAGAAATTTCTATCTGATATTCTTCGTATATTGTTTTTATATGGTTAGAAAATGTTGCTATTGGTTTACCAAAACTGTCATTTGTTATAATTATATCTATTAATCGCAACTTATTTTGTATTCCGGATCCTATGGCTTTCTTAATTGCTTCCTTTACTGCTAATCTTCCAGCGAACCATTCCGTTTTTCTTTTACTCTGTTCTAGTTGATCATATAATTCCAATTCTTGAGGATGTAGTACCTTTTCTAATACTTTCCCTGAAGTTCTTTCTAATAAAACCTCTATTCTATCTATTTCAACTAAATCAATTCCTAACCCGATCGCCATACTTTATATTCCCCTCCCATTATTTACTCAGGATTAAAGATTGATAATTTCCCCCAAAACTATAGGCATTGATGAATACATTTTGTATATTTTGATTGAATAAAGGTTCTGTTACATAATTTAACTCTAATAATGAATCTAACTCTTTCCCAATACCAGAGACTGTACCTGAAAATGCATTAATTGCATCTAGTACACCTAACATACCAGCAGTGGCATGTGTTTCTCCAAATAATGATTTCGTTGCATTAACCATGACCTTATCATTAAATACACTATCAATCACTTTCGCTTCTAAAATATCTATTTTATGTCCAGATCCAGCTGAAGATATTAATTGAATTTCTTCAGGTACTAACCCCGCATTTGTCAGTGCTGATTCCATCGCTCTTTTCCAAGATGATCCTTTCGAGTCAATAGATCCATTACGCGCGTTATCACTTGTCATTCCAAATCCAGATAAAGAAGCATAATGTTCTTTATTTCTTTCTTTTGCGATTTCCTCATTTTCAAGAATAATTGCCACACTGCCAGAGCCTAAGTTCAAACCGCTTCTTCTCCTATCAAATGGTCTTGCTCTCTTGGCAGATAAAAAATCTTTTATTCTTGATGCACCTAATAACAATGTTTCACTAAATTCATCAGAACTTACAATAACTACCTGATCACACACATTTTGTTTGATCAATAAGTTCCCATAATATAGAGCATTAATTCCTGAAACACCACCTGCACATATAGTAGATGTGGGACCCTTGATTTTTAAGTTCATCCCAATATGCCCAGCAGCAGCATTCATTACGGTATTTGGAAATAATTTCGCGCTTGCCTTTTGCGGGCCTTCTAATAGTACTTTTTTGTAGAATGAATGAACTGTTTCCAGTGGGCCTGTTCCAGTAGCAAAAATTAATCCTACTCTTTCACTGTTATTCTTATTAAATCTCAGCTCTGCATCAGTTAGTGCTTGTTTAGCAGTGAGAACTGCTTGTTTACTCAGCTTATCCATTTTCCTGACATAACTTGGATTAATAAATTTCTCATATTTAATTTGACCTATTTCACCTGTAAAGACATTAATCTTTCCATAATTTCTATTCAATAGAGCCTCTCTTTCACCTGATAGAACTTGAAAAACTTCATCAATATTTTCAGCGTTTCCAGCTATCGCTCCAATACCAGTTATCACTACTTTAGGTTCTGGAAAAGATTGTGTACAATTTAAGTTTTCTTTATATTTCCCTAGCAGAACAGAACAATTGTTCCCTCCAAAAGCAAATGAGTTGGATAGAACAATATCTACTTTAGCGGATTTGGCTCGATTAGGTACAAAGTCCATGTTATATTTAGCTACGCTGAAATCAAAGTTAATCGTTGGCGGAAGCATATTTTCTCGTATGGCTAATATACTTGTTATCGCCTCTACAATTCCAGCAGCCCCCAGCATATGCCCAGTCATTGATTTAGTGGAAGAGATTGATGGGATATTCTCTTTCATCAATGAACGTATGGCTTTTGGTTCAGACATGTCATTTGCTAATGTTCCTGTTCCATGAGCATTGATATACGAAACTTCTTCTGGTTTCACTTTCGCATTTTCTAAAGCTGCCCTCATTGCTTGTAAGGCACCCGAACCTGCTGGATCAGGAGCTGTTGGATGATAGCAATCAGCTGACAATGCATAATCATATACTTCAGCTAAAATATGGGCATTTCTTTGTTTCGCTTTATCCTTTCTTTCAAGAACCAGAAACCCAGCACCTTCACCGATATTAATTCCGTCACTTTTTGAAAATGGAGCACATTGTCCATTAGATAAAGCATTCAAGCTATTAAAACCTGAGAGGGATAGTTTAGAAAGCGGATCAGCTCCTCCTACCAAAGCAACATCAATCATATTGGCTCGAATATAATTCAAAGCCACTCCAATAGCATTTGAACCAGCAGCACAAGCATTTGAAATGGTTGTTTTTGGTCCCTTTATTCCCAGCGCTGAAGCTACTACATCAGAGGGCGAGTGTAAAGGATAATGATTGATGAGAGACCCATCCGCCTTTTCAATTCCTTCTTCAAGCCACTGTCTTAGGAATTTTTCTCCATTAATTATTCCACCTAATGATGTACCTAAGAAAATCCCTATCCGATAGGGATCTAATTTAGAATAATCCAATTCTGACATATTAAATGCTTCATAAGCTGAGATTAAAGAATATTTCGAAATATCATCCAAGTGATCTAAGCTATACTTCTCAATAATTTCTTGGTTTATTTTCTTTATCTCTCCTGTATAAAGCCCTTCGAAATCATCATTATTGAATGATGAAAGACTAATCCCAGATACACCCTTTTTAATATTTCTAGAAAATTCATGAATATTTTGTCCATTCGAGCAAATAATTCCCATACCTGTAACGGCTATTTCTTGTTTTATGTACATATTCCTCCATCCTTTATTAAGTTATTTTGTTTGTCCACGACAGTGGAACTACATATGGAGAAGAAATTGTTTTCAGTTGAATAGGACAGTTCAATCTTTCAATTACTACGTCCATCGTTAAATTTGAAACACCTATTTCCTTAGCTATAAGGATCAGGCCTATATATTTTCCTAAACTATAACTATATTCTATCTGGATAATTTCCCCAACAATTTTATCCATAAGCACTACATCCCCACGCTGTATTCCAATATTCTCTTCTACTGAGAATCCGACAACTACTTTGCTGTGATTTTTTCTTTGTTTATTCATTAAGTTCTCTTTCCCAATAAAATATTCTTTATTAGAAGTAATTAACCACTCAACAGCTGCTTCAAAGACAGATAAGCCATTCAAATCAAACTCAATATTTGGTTGGCGTATTTCTAGCATTGTGATGCTCAATGCTTTATGTCCAACTAATATTACATCACCATCTGATTCTTGCTGATCCAATAAGAAATTTACTAGTCCGTTAGCTTGATCAGACCTAATAAATATTTTGTATCCGTACTCTCCTGTAAGACCAGTCCGAGCCAACATTGTACTTTGACCCTCAATCTCTGTTTTACAAAAAGACTGGAAAGGTAGAGCGGATATTTCAAAATCAATTAATTTTTCACATACCTTCCAAGCTAAAGGCCCCTCAACTTGCAAAATAGCAAATTCTTCAGATAAATCTTCTATTTCTACTTGTTGTTTGGAATTATGTTCATTCAGCATTTGAAAAATAATTTCTCGTCTTTCAGGTGAAGTTTCTAAAAGAATATGATCCTCATCTAAATATAAAGTGACTAAATCAACAATGTCTCCAGAATCCTCCAACATCAATGTGAATACCGATTTCTCTATGTCCAAAAACTCGATATCAATTGTAATCAACTCATTTGTAAATTCTAAAAAAGAATCTCCAGTGATTTTAAATAACCCATTCGCTGTAGCGTCATATATGCCCGCTTTATTACGAATAGCTGCGTATTCTTCCTCTACATCTCTATAGTTGTGTACAACACCGTATCCACCTTTATCTACCAACTGATAATTATCAAAAATACTCTTGGTAAAAGACGGGAGTTTCAATGTTTTATTCAAATTTCTCGTCTCCTTCAACATAAATAAAAATATTCTGACGTAAAGCTATTTTTTTCTGGCAATAATAATTTCTCCTTCAGCTACGATTTCCTTTTCTACTGTAACTGAGATGATGACTTGAGTTAAGCCATTTAAACTAGCACCAATTTTCACTTTTATTAGCATTTGATTTCCTGGTACCACGGGTTTTTTAAATTTCATTTTCTTTATAGAAGACAAATAGCCTAAGAATGTGCTCTCTTTTGAATCTTCTAACAGAAGTTGCTCTCGCCCTTCCCTTCTTTCTTTCGTAATTCTTTCTATTTCCCCGGCAGCATATACTATTGCTGCTGCTTGAGCAGCTGCTTCTACAATCAATACGCCAGGCATTATTGGAAATTCAGGAAAATGACCTTCAAAATAAGGTTCTGAAATGGTTACATTCTTAATACCAATCCCACTTTTTCCAGGCTCAATATTGATTACTTTATCAATTAAAAGAAAAGGCCATTTATGGGGAAGTATTCTCAATATGTCAGTTATATTCAGAGATTTATTCAAGTCATTCTTCCTCCTTTGCATGTTTCTCAATGTAATCAGCAAGTTTATTAATGGAAGAAAATACTTCTACATCATCATCATAAATCGTTACACCGTATTTATCCTCAAGGGCAATAAATAATTCTAAGGCATCAATCGAATCCAAGCCTAATCCCCGTCCAAAGATTGGTTGATCATCTGTAATAAAATCCAAGGCAATATCTAAATCTAGCGCCTCTATGATTAGTTTTTTCAGAGAATTTGTTAACTGAACTCTTTTCTTAGCTTGATACAATAATTTATTGATATCATTCATATTTCATGTCCCCTATCCATTGATTAAACCACCATCTACAGTGAAAGTTTTACCAGTAATATAACTCGCCTTTTTGGATGCTAAAAATGCCACAATTCCAGCAACCTCTTCAGGAGTACCAAATCTTTTTAATGGAATCATTTCGAGTATATTTTTTACCATATCTTTAGGAAGGACTTTAGTCATATTTGTATCTATATATCCTGGTGCTACGACATTTGCTCTTATGTTATATTCTGCTAACTCCAAAGCTAAGCTCTTAGTAAACGAGATGATTCCGCCTTTAGAAGCAGAATAATTACTTTGTCCCTTTGAACCAAAAACACCACTTGTTGAAGAAATATTTATAATACAACCGCATTTTTTGCTAATCATTTGCTTTACCGCTTCCCTTGTACAAATAAAAGTACCGCGTAAATTGATACCGATTACTTCATCCCATTTTTTGCTACTCATCATTGAAACATATCCATCATTTGTAACCCCTGCATTATTGACAAGGATATCAATTTTTCCAAAATTCAATTTAATATTTTTGAAAAACTCTTTCACTTCTTCTTCATTTCCAATATCAACTTTGTAAGCGTAAACTTTCTGCCCTATCTCATCAATCTCTCGAATAAGCTCATCCATACTTTCTTTGTTCTTGTTATAAGTAGCAATAATAGTTAATTCATCATAATTAGCAAACTCTTTTGCTATTGCCTTTCCAATCCCTTGTGATGCACCGGTAATAACAACGATCTGTCTACCATTAAACAAAGACATGTCCCCCCATTCTAATTATTATTTCTTCTTTATCTATTCAACAAATAGTTACTAAATATTTAATAATTCTTTTTCATTAGTAGAAATATCCTCTACTAAATTTGTCTTTATTAATTTTTTAAAGTTGCTCAATGCGTCAGTTGAAAAAGAGGTGTAATTTAGATCAAAACTCCTTAATGATTTTGATAATACCTTACCCGGCCCCACCTCAGTAAAGATACTTACACCTTCTTTTGACATCTTCTGAACTGTATCAGACCATAATACAGGTTGGGTAAATTGAAGTTTAATATCTTCAATTATTTCTGTTATTGATGTAGAAACATCCGCTTTACTATTTAAAATTATAGGAATAGTTGGTTTTTTTACTACATTTAAATCCACCTCTTGTAAAAACTGATACTCCGCAGCTTCCATTAATCTAGAATGAAAAGCTTGGCTTACTTTTAAAGGTTTAATAACAATGCCTTCCCTTTGAGAGAGAATCATTTGTAAATCTTGTAACTTATCTTTTTCACCGGAAATTACAATTTGAAAAGGCGAGTTGTACGCAGCAATATCAACAGTATTTTCATGGGCAAACTGAATAACTTCCTCTATTTTTTCTATATCTTTTGAATGAACAGCGATCATTGCTCCTTCTCGTTCGACTGAACTCATGCATTTTCCTCTAAGATAGGTCATTTTTACAGCATCCGAAAATGTCAACGCATTCGCAGCAACTAGTGCAGAAAATTGACCAACACTATGTCCGGCGACAATATCAGGAACAATATTTTTTTCTTTTAATAATAAAGATATTCCAACACTTGCAATTAAAATAGAGGGCTGTGTTATTTCAGTTTGATCTAAGATTTTTTGAGGACCTTTAAACATATATTCTTTAATATCAAAGCCTAATATCTTACTAGACTCATCGAATAAAGGCTGAAAAACAGAATGATATCTACTAAAATAGTCTTTGATCATACCTACATTTTGGACACCTTGCCCGGGAAACATAAATGCTTGTTTCATTTACTCACCTTCTAAATATCTCATTAATTTATCTTTAATTGTCACCGGAATTTTTGGAATTAATTTCCCTTCCATATTTGTTAAGACATGCTTCGTTTTACCATTAGCTACTTCAGCTCCACCTAACCTCTTCTTGATCTTATAATCGAATTCAATTATTCTATTTATTTCAGTTTGCTTTAATACCGTTTCAACAACTAATAGATCACCAAATCTAATAGCATTTTTGTATTTGCAATAGCTCTCTACTGTCATAAAATTAAAGTCTTTAACTAAACTAAGATTAATATTGGCTTCTTTTAGTAATTTTATTCTTCCTTGTTCAAACCACAGAAAGTGTTGAGAACTATGAGTATATCCAGTTGGATCACAATCATGAAATAATACTTCTGTATTTATCATCGTTTTTCTCATATTACACACACCACCCTATTTTATACCGAAAAAATATTTATGATAAAAACTCCAATGTTATTATCAAAGATATTCATCTGTTAAAAAGTAGAATATAAGATCCTATACTTAAAAACAGGAACCCTATAACATATACAGCTATATTGCTGACAATTAATTGTAACAAGATTAATAATACAACGACGGAACTGACACTGATAATTATAAAAAATATACGATTCGTTATTCTGTTTTTTTCTCCAGAACATCTTAACAAAAGGTAGCCTGCTAACAAGGCTATAGGTATGCCAACCCACGCATATTCTAAAATATCTATAAAAATAAATAGTTGAAATATTGCGCCTAAAGTAATGAGTATTCCCGCTGGCAGCAATATCCACCTCGATTGAGCTGTCGATAAAAACAAATAAATTATCATCAATAATACTCCGAAAGGAATAAGCGTAAACATTGGAAAGAAATCCTCGAATGCAATCTGATCTATCCTAAACAACATAACAAAGATCAACAATCCATAGAGCAAAGGAAAATAACCTAGATATCTTTTATTGTGTTGAATAATAATGGATCACACCTTTCTATTTTCTCGAAAAATCAAAACTTTATTTCAATAATCATAATAAGCTTCATATTAAAATGAATCTCCCATTACATTTATCTTGTGTTTTTATTTTGCATCACTTGCTGAACTTTATCAGTAAACTCTTTCTCTTTTTCAGTATCACCAATTTTCCTGTATGCTTCTGCAGCGGCAGCATATAAGTCTTCATTAACGATTCCACTATTTAAACATTTTTGAAAATCCTCTAATGCTTTTTTTACATCTCCACCAAACATGCTTGGAGTATTCAAGTATTTATTTCCTCTAACAAAAGTTGCTTCTAACGAGTCGGATTTTATACTAAAAGCTGTGTTAAGAGAATTTATCATTTTTTTATTAAATGTCATAATTTCTGTTATATTTTCTGTAGAGTCTATTTTCTTCCCATAAGCTGCCGCTAACCAAGCAAAACTATCTGCTGTTTGTTTGCTATTTGCATTCTCCTCTAGTAAAGTAATAGCTTGATCAATTTTACCTTCATCAATTAATATAAATGCTTCTTTCGCTTCTCCATCCATTGTAAAATTATTCACATCTTCATTTTCAACAACTGTGGACTGCTTTTCATCAGCATCATTCAAAGTATTCTCTTCATTTAGCTTTTCATGAGTCTTTTTATCTTCACTATCGGTCTTGGCTGAGGAAATATTGGATTCATTCTGTTGTTCAAGATCTATCTTTCCATTTTTCACTTCCTCGCTTTTAGATATAGTTTGAGTTTTACTATTATGTAATTTACTTTGTTTGTAGAAATAAACCCCAAAAATCAAAACGATTAAAAGAATAATAATAGAAACTGTAATCATGAATGACCTCTTCATTTTCCATCCTTCTTTATTTATTGGAATTTGTTATTAAGCTCACTAATACTTTGAATTTACAAGTTCATCTAAATATTGAGTATTAAATTTTCCAGAAGGGGAGGGTTTGAAAGCCGAAACAATAATAATCTCATCTGGATGCATGTATTTAGGCAATTTTAAATCTAAATAGAATTTCAATTGTTGCTTAACATCTTTATAATTTATCCCTTTAGATAATTGTACAAAGGCGACTATTTTGTCCTTTATATCTTTTTTTTGATAATAAACAATGCACTCTCTTATAAAATCAAGTTGTTCCATTACATCCTCTATATCTTGAATATAGAGTTGATTACCATCCTTATTAACCCTTCCATTTTTCCTTGACAGGATAAACAATTCATTTCGGTCATTTACATAACCCAAATCTCCAGTTAAAAAATAACCTTTAAACATACATTCTGATATAGGGATTGAACTTCCCAAATAACTCTCAATCATCTCTTTGCTTTTTATAGCTATTTCACCAATCTGCTTTACTTCCAACTCTTGTCCCTTGTCACTAAGAACTTTCACGTCTACACCCATTAGTATGTTACCGACACTTTTTACATCAGATGTCAATAAATCACTATTATATGAGATAGCTCCTGTTTCAGTCGTTCCATAAATAGTTGTAAATCTGCAATTGCATAGTTTCGCAAAATTATCAACTAACTTTTTAGAAACACTAGAACCTAAACAACAAATTTCATTGACATGCTTCGGAAGTTGCTTATTGTTATCTGATATGTAAGCAAGAAGAGCAGATAACTCATAAGGGCTTATAATAATAACACTTGGATTAAAGCGCTCAATATGATCGTATAAAGTCTCCTCGTTATACTCCTTAGATTGAAGAATTATCGTATGCCCTGATTGAATATACAAAGTAAATAATGAAAAATGCGCTTTAAAATAAAGAGGTCTTGTATTTAAATACACTTTCTTCTGTTCTCTAAAGTTCCTTAAAGTAGCAGTCTGAAATATATATTTTGGGAATATCACCCCTTTTGGTTTTCCTGAAGTGCCAGAAGTATAAAAGATTATTTTACAATTATTATTTTCTATAGAAACCTTTCTGCTTTGTGACACATCTGTACAGTCTATTTCTTCAATTATCTCGATGTTGATATTTTCAAAAAAACTCCTAAAACTACTTAATAACTTTCTAGTGGTTATCAATACTTGTGAATCTATGTCTTTAAAGATATCCAATAAATCTTCTATAGATGTGTCATTGTGAACTAAAATAATATTTACATTTAAATAATCTAGGGAAATCAGAACTTCTGCCAAATCAATCCCGTTTTCTAAATAAACAACAAAACACGATTTATCTTCTCCAAATTTATTATATAAATAATGGTTTAAAGAAATGGTTTTTCTGAATAATTCTCCATATGAGGTTGTCCTGTTATTGTGATATAAAGCAAGATGATTTTTTTTTAACAGACTAAACATCTTCAAATGTGAATAAAAAATACTCATCGTTTCCCACCTATTGATCAAGCTTCATTTTAAAAGTTGAGATAGCCGTTAACACAGTTCCAATACAAAATAAGACAAAAATATTTAAAAAGATATCTTCTAACCCTTGGCCCCGAACTAATAAATCCTGATATCCTATTAATGCCCATGCATGAGGTGTGATTAATGCAATTTTTTGCATGAATTCAGGCATAATGAAAAGTGGCACCATAGTTCCGCCAAGTGCAGCCAAAGTCAAGACAATCATCATCGATACACCAACAACCTGTGCTTCTGATTTCACAAAAGAAGCTACAAATAGCCCTAAACTTGAACTCACAAAAACCACTGCTACTGATAAAAAAACGATTCCTAGTATAGAATCTCCAAGTGACATTCCAAAAACAAATCTACCAAACAAAAACATTGTAAATACTTGAACTAGTCCAATAATTAAATTAGGTATCATTTTTCCGACCAACAAGCTCATTTTACTAATTGGAGCAGCTAAAATTCGATTAAAAGTTCCTTCATTTCGTTCAGTAACAAAAGAACGAGAAGCGAACAATACGATAAAAAATGCAAACATAACAGTGTATCCTGGCACGCTTTGCTGAAACGAATCTGGATTTTTATTTTTATTACCTCCAGACACATTTACAGAATTTGTTTGAATAGCTGGTTGATTTAATGAGTTTTCTGCTGCGGTTACTAGTTCTTTTTTTATTCCGTCATAATCTATATCTTCTTTACCTTGAGAAATCTCCGGCATTTCTATAACAGTACCGCTTGCTTTCTGAATCTTATCTTGTTCTGCTTGAAGTAACTCATTTGTTTCATTTCTGATTGAATTGATTTCCTCATTAACGGTATTTTTAATATCCTTTATCTGATTATCTGCCAGTTTAGCTACTAAAAATTCCACCGAAAATTCCCTAGAAACTCCCTCTATTGCTTTTTTAATAACAGAGTTTGTATTCGCTTGAGCGGGGTCCTCATAAACATTCATAGTTAACTTTTCATTTTTAACAACTCTAGCTTCAAAATGGTTAGGTATCTGTAAGAGCATCGGGTACTTCCCTTTTTTAATATACTCTTTACCTTCCTTTAGACTTACGTTTTTTTGATCAATTTCAGTTACAGCTTTTATTCCGCCTACTTCATTAATCTGGTTAATAAATTCTTGTGATCGTTCCGTTTTATCTTCATCAACAACAAGAATTTTAACAATATTCCCCCCATCAGAGTTAAAAACCGGCATTAATGCAAAACTCATCACTGTAATAAACATAAGTGGAAGCAAAAAAAGTACGACTAAAGCAGCCTTATCCTTGAATAATATCTTCAGGTCCTTTTTAATTATTGCCCTTAGCTTCATAGTTACTACTCCACCTTAATCTCTCAATTTTTTACCTGTTAGATGAAGAAATAATGATTCTAGATTGGCAGGTAATAATTGAATATTTTTTACAACGATTTTATTTTCGTTTAATACATTCATAATTTGACTTATCACTTGCTGAGGATCTTTAATAATGATAGATAGTTCAGTCTCATTATTTTCATCAACTTGAATGACTGTATCCAATGCCTGTAAAGTATGTATGATAGTACGAGGAAGGCTTTCTTCCAGCTTTATTTCTAATAACCCATCACAAATTATTTGGACTAACTCATCCACTGACCCTTCTTTTATGATGACTCCCTCATCAATAATTGCCACTCGTTCACACATGGACTGGACTTCTTCCATATAATGTGTTGTATAAATAATCGTTTTGCCCATATCTTTCAATACTTTAATCAGTTCATATATACTATTGCGGGATTGTGGATCAATTCCCACCGTAGGCTCATCCATGAAGATAATTTTAGGGTCATGAATGAGTGCTGCAGCAATATTTATTCTTCTTTTCATCCCGCCAGAGTAGTTTTTTATTAATTCTTTTGAGCGATCTTCTAAACCGACCATTTGTAATATCCATTTGATTTTTTCCTGTCTCTGCTTTTTCCCAATTCCATAAAGAGAAGCAAAAAAATCAAGATTGTCATAGGCGCTTAGTGTATCGTAAAGCGCGATATCCTGAGGGACTATGCCTATTTTGCTTTTTATCGAATCATTATGATTAGTTAATTGTTCACCATCAATTTTTATACTACCGCTAGAAGGTTGAAGCTGTGCACTCATCATAGAGATAGATGTGGACTTACCAGCACCATTCGGTCCGATCAGACCAAATATTTCTCCCTCGTATACATTCAAATTGATGTTTTTAACTACTGTATTTTCACCATACGATTTCGAGACATTACTCAGTTCGATCATTTTCTTCATTTCCAACAATCCCTATATATTTTTTTAAATCATGTACTTCTACACCTTGTGGATCAATTGCTAGTGCTGTTTCAATATATTTTCTTGCCAATGCAATATTGTTTATTTCTGTATATGCTACCGCAATATTTAAAAATACTTCATAGTCTCTTTCACCTTCATTTATCAGCCCTAACAAAATCGCTATGCCTTCTTCGCTATTGCCCCCATATTCATCAGGAGTCTTAATTAAGCGAATACCATTTACTCTTCTTACTAATTTGGAGTTTGGGCTATACTCAATTGCTTTTAATATGTTTTTTTGTAACAATTCAAGGTAACTTAATTTTTCAGCAAAGTTCACTTCCCCAGTAATACCACCATAAACCGCTGCTAACCACGCATATATTTCCCCATCTGTAGGATTCTCTTTTTGACACTCTTTTAAAAAGTTAATGGCTTCATCATATTGTCTATTATTGATATACTTGACCATTTGATTTTCAAGTGTTTTCATTGTTCACCTCATAATCCGATAACAATTATACTAAGTTCATAAACTCATTATCTTTTGTTTGTAATGTTGAAGATTCATAATAATCCCAAACCTCTTCGATAGACTTATTTTCATGAACAATCATACTTAAACAGCTGCTTATTAACTTAGGATGTTCGGCATCAAATAAATTACGGCCTATACACGCACCTTTGATACCTGCATCTAGAGCTTCTCTCAACTGTATAAACAATTCCCTACTATTTTCTGTGTTCTCTCCACCAGAAAGTAAGATGGGGATATCAAAAGCTGAAACAGCATCTACTATATTTTGAAAGTTACCAGGATACTGAATTTTCACAAAATCACTCCCTAATTCTCCAGCTAATCTAACACCATGAGAAATTTTTTTGGAAAATTCTTTTCGTGATGCTCCATCTGTTTGATCATGGACATTAATCATCGCTAACACAGGCAATCCCCATTCGTATGCCTTCTCACATACAGCACCTAGATCTTTAACCATTTCATTTTCTTTTTCTACTCCTAAATTAACGTGAATGGATACTCCTACAGCTCCTAATCTCAAACAATGTTCAATAGAAGAGACAATTTGCTTGCTAGATGGATCTTTAAACATTTCGGTTGAACAGGAGATATGGAGTAAAAACTCTATTTTTTTTGTATTTGTCCCCTTGGAAACTATATTTTGAATGACCCCTTGATGAGCAATAATTGCTTGGATGTTATTCTCTGCAGATAAATCTACAAGTTTATTTAATGATCTAATACCTTTTAATGGTCCTAATGTAGTGCCATGATCTATTGGTAGAAATATTGATTTTTGGGATTTGAAATCAATTAGCTTATTTAATCTATGAGCCTTTCCCATCTCTTTTCCTCCTAAAAAAGCATTTATTTTTCTACGATTGTTTCATTGATCTTTACTCCAACATGTCGACCTGTCTCACACACATATGCTAGAATTTCATCTCCAATTTTAAATGTTGTAGCACTTTGAGGTTCTTTATTCCCATTAAAAATCCTAATGTGCCAATCATCTTGAACAATTGTATTGATTTTTTGATTTTGGTACTCTGCTTCAATTAACAAAAGTGGCCTAACTTCCGTCTTTACTCTACCAATAGAAACATTTCTAGTATTGCCATCTACATCGATTACCAATACTTCGATTCCAACTTTTAAGTCCGTTAAATATTTAGTAGTATCTTCTGGACACCATACATAACTGTGTACGGCACCCGCGTTCACTCTAAACGGACGCAAATCCATATATGGTAAATAGTGCGTTTCAGAGCATACCAAAAAACCGCCATTAGATGTTGAACCAATAATCATTGCCTCTTTATTTGTTAAAATGCTTGTCGTATCAATACATGATCTGTAGCCTGGTCCTATATGTTCAATATTAGTGATCTTTGCTTTGACTATTTCTAACTTATTTTTTTCTATATTCTGAAATTGATTTTTAAACTCAAATAATGATTCAACTTGATCAGTCTCAAACAAAACGCCTTCTGAACCAATCTCCATCACATCAAATGAGATTTTGGCCTCCTCTAATGAAACCACATACTTCAATACATCTACATTCGTAGCTTGTAATTTAGCAATGATAAGTTCTAGCGGAATATTAGTAGGGTCTTTAAACTCTGCGATAACGATACTATGATTTGCTCCTATCTCATAAGACATATTCATCGTTTTCTGGTCTACAATAAATATGTAAAAGCCGGTCTTATATCCCAACTTCTTGGCTTCATCTAATAAAACTGTATCTTTAGAAATAATAGTGACCTTATCTTTTTTTAATGAAGATAATTTTTTTAGCTGATCTCTTGTTTCTAGAAATACGGCAATTTGCATTCTCTCTGAAAAATTCACTGCATTTTCCTCATAGGTTTCTGCACTGAATAAAACACCATTAAAACAAGATATTTGATTTGCTGTAATAACAAGTTCTTTTGCATTTTTCCTTCTAGCATCCAACCATATTTTACGTTCCATGTCCTATCTCCCTATTAGATTGAAATATTATTAAAATGATATAATTTTATAATTATTGAAGAATCGATTTACTATCCTAGTTGTTCTATCTACTTCTTAATCATTTGTAATTCATCAAAATACACTCTTTTTACTTTTTTGGAATAATTTTTATCAATTACATCACGAACTAAAACATCAATTGTCTCATTTAAGTGAAACTCAAAAGTATTAATAATCGAATCTGCCAGCTCATCATGATCAACAGTGCTATCTAAAGGCTCAACCTCTATGGTCAAATTATTGTCTGTTATGTGGAATTTATACCAGTTGCCAACTTTTTCGTTTCTCATCAATATTTCTTCTAAGTAGAATGGAGAATAATTTCCATTTGTTAATTTTATTTGATCTGTTTTTCTTCCCCGAAGAATTAGTCTTCTGCTAGTGACGCCACATGGACATCGTGCTCCATCTAAGTAGCCAATATCACCCGTTCTGTATCTAATCAAAGGCATACCTTCTCTTAATAATGTGGTGACAACAATTTCTCCAATCATTCCATCATCGAGCTTAGCCCCTGTTTTAGGATCAATTACCTCTACATAAAGATTCCCTTCTGCCAGATGATGTCCATTTTGTTCATTACACTCAACTCCTATTAATTGAGCTTCTAGAGATCCAAACAATATATTCGTTTTACAGTTCCAAATTTTTTCAATTCTTTTTCTAAAACTATTTGAAGTACCTTCACCTGTTAAAAACATGGAATCTAGTTTTATTTTCCTGATATCTATGTTTTCTCTTTCTGCCATTTCACTCAATATTATTGCATAGGACGGTGTCGTTACTAATACATTAGCATCCCAGTCCATCATGAATTGCAATGCATCTCTCGGATCTGAATAGGCTCCCCCTTTTCCAATCGGTATAACATTACAGTCAAGAGAATTTTGAAAAGAGTGATGAAAAATAAGGCCCGATGAACTCATTTCATACGGAAGTGCGTTTGCAACAACACTTTTTCTAATCTTCCCCAATAAATCCTTATATTGGATAGCTGGATAATATTTTTTTAAATCATTCAATGTTAATCCTATATAAGTAGGAGGACCGCTTGTCGTACCAGTCGATTTTGATACCTGTGCAATTTCTTTATTCACAATCATTTTTTTAAAATTAGCTCTGATCTCATCCTTTGTCGTAAAGGGGATATTTTCAAAAAAATCTATATAGTTTGTTGGATTTTCATTCAGCAAAGAACCCAACTTCTCAGCGTAATAAGAACTTTTCTCCTTTATATATTGCATTAATCCTCTTAAACAGAATTCATGGTATTGATCAAGTTGCTCTCTTGTGAACTGCTCAATACTTTCATCTTCTTCGAATTTATCAAACCATCTGGTTAAAGCATCTAAATATAATTCGTCTTTTTCCCTTTTCAATTCCTTAAGCATGTTGTAAATCCTTTCTTAAAATATTCTTAATAGTATTTGAGAAGATATTTTCTTTTGCTTGATCACTAATTGGCAGTCTTTCAATTTTAAGTTTTTCAACACATGGATCTGAAAGTGGGAATTCTGAACCAAATATAAGCTTTTCAGAGCTGCAAATTTTTACAGCTTCCTTCACAGCTAAATAATTGCCTGTAGATGTTTCTAAATATAAATTATCTAGTTCCTTCGCATACTCCATTGCTTCTTGATCTGATGGACCAAACCCTAAATGTCCAATAATAAAAATTGTATGCGGAAACTCCTTTGCTAGTGTTGCTACAGCAGATACACTTGCACTTGGATGAAATAACGTATGTGTATAAACAGGTAAATCTAATTGTCCACAATAATCAACAATTGATTTTGATACTTTTCCCAGAAGAGAGAATTGGAATACTATAGGCGAAAATTTCATACCATGGAATCCTGCCTTTTTAAACTCATCTATTTTGGTTAAACAGTGATTTGTTCCTTTATTCGGATCTACAATAAAAAATCCTTTAAACTTATCAGGGTATTTTGTAATGAGATCTTGCACAACTTGATTTGGTGGTTCTTCTACTTTAGGAAATTCTTTCCCAGTTACATATTTTGTCATTATTCTAACATCAATCATTCCACCTGGTACAAGCACTGCTTTATCAATATTAGCATCCTTCATTGCAGCTTCTAAAGCTTCTAAATTCGAATAACTTTCGTTTGAAATATGAACATGTCCATCAATGATCAATGTCTCCACCTCATTAAATATTTATTTGTACTATAATCAGATTCATTGTTTTAATGTCTAAGTTTCTATTTATTTTTTATTACTCGCACAACTTTAGTAAACTGTCTTTCCATTTTTAAGTTTACTTGCACATCACATGGAATCCCTGCTTTACTAAACATATGCCTTTTGACAGAAGACACAAGTTCATTTAAGTAATCTTCACTAATATTTTTACTTTTCGGCTCGATTTCTATGATTAATTTCTCATCTTCTACAATTAACTGATACCATAATCCAACCTCTTTATGCATTAATAAGAAATGTTCAATAGCAATTGGATTATACTCAACACCTTCTACTAAAATTGTGCTCCCTTTTCTTCCTCTTAAATACAATTTCTTGAGTCCATTTTCTTTATTTGAATCTTGCAGAAAGCCAAGATCACCTGTTCTATACCGAATAAAAGGCATTCCCTCTTTCAATAAGGTAGTGATCACAATTTCCCCCAGTTGATTATCCTTTACTGGTTCTAAAGTTTCAGGATTAACAACTTCTACATAGTTTCCTCCTTCGAGCAAGGTATAATAAGATTGACTATCTTTTTGAACTCCTACTAACCCACATTCTGTTGAACCGTAAATAAACTCTATTTCAACATTCCACATTTCTTTTAATCTACTGAGAAAAGTAGTAGAACATCCTTCTCCTGTTAAAATTAATTTCCTCACCTTTAGTTCATTGTTAACATCGATCCCTAATTCCTCAGCCATTTCTAACAGGATTGAAATATACGATGGTGTAGTTATTAATATCGTTGCATTTAGATCTTTTAAGATGATTGTTGATCTTTTCGGTGGTGCCATATACCCGCCTTTTCCCAATGAGACAATAGAAGTTTCGTAACCTATTTGAAACATTCTATGAAACCCTAAAGCCGGCTGGGCTAATTCATAAGGAAGCGCAATTGCAACTACATCTGAGGCATGTATATCTGTAAAAATATTTGTTTTATATTTTGGAATTGTCTCGTGTACATACATATCATCTAGTGTTAAACATGTATAAATAGATTTTCCTGATGTTCCTGAAGTGGAATGGTATTGAGCAATAAGCTCTTGATTGACACATAAAATTTCATGTAGGTTATCATAAAGATGTTTTTTTTCTAAGAAGGGAAGTTTAGCAAAATCTTCTAAGGAGAAATTATAAAAATCCTTATCTAATAAGTTTCCGTAAAACTCCTGATAATGTTTATTATTATCCATTGCATATCTAAGCAACTTTTGTAACATTTCAAGGTGATATTCTTGTTTTTCATGTATCAATATACTCTCAAAATCCCTTCCTTCTTCTTTCAATTTTTCATTAAACTTGGCAGCGTAAGAAATAAACTCATTTGTTGTTTTTTTTGAGCGAGAATCATCAAGGATTATCATGTAACCAACTCCTTTTCGGAAGAAACTTCTAGTTCCCCATAATATTTTCCAATGTATTTGACGGATGATTGTTTTCAATATACCTAGGCTTTACGCTTACTGTGTTACTTAATAAAGTATCAATATCAAATAAATTGTTTACGAAATAAACTTTGATTTCAGTATTGGGAATCTTATTATTT
Source organism: Bacillus sp. REN10 (assembly GCF_016820555.1). Taxonomy (GTDB): domain Bacteria; phylum Bacillota; class Bacilli; order Bacillales; family Domibacillaceae; genus Bacillus_CE. Next base: position 105,161 of record NZ_JADHDW010000009.1, read on the forward strand.
AAATGTCTTACGATTTCCTGTTTGTTTATCTCTTTTACTGTTTCATATTGAAAATAAAAAACTAGATGTTTCTCATTAATTTTTAATTTCCAATCAAAAGGAACTTTCGGTAATCCATAAACAATTTCATGAATATCAGCACTGTTATAAAATAATCCATTTAACACCACTCTTTCCGATGCTCTGCCATGAATTCTAATTTCGTAATCTGTAGTACCACACTTACATTGATTATTATGTAAAGAGACAATGTCATTTGTAACAAACCTTAACTTTGCAGACCCTTCAATATTTAAGGATGTTACTACAGCAATCCCCTTTTCGCCTTCTTTTTTTCTATTTTTTAATTCATCGTCAAACACTTCAATAAAATAATCAGAGGAATTGAAATGGAATTTTCCGTATTCACAATGGGTCGCTATATTACCTAGCTCCGTCATCCCATACATCAATCTAACTGGTGTATTCCATAGTTTTTCTAAATGCATAATCCTATTCTTGGTAACTAACTCCCCTGATAAAATAATTAATCGCATATTTTTTTTGATTTTTTCAAAATTAGTGTGAGTATATTTTGCCGTTTCAGCTAATAATTCTAATTCACGTGGTAATCCTGCAAAGACGGTTACTTCTAACTCCTCAAGCAACGACAAAACCTTAGGATAAGTGGCAATAGAGTTTCTGCTGCTAGCTGGAATCAAATTAGCGCCTGATTGATAAACTGTTTCCTGCATAAAGTAAGCTGGAAGTGATAGTGAAAATGGAAATCGAATCAATACATTATCACTGTTAATTATTTGAATTCCTCTTGAAAGTATGCTTTTGGCATTTGAAATAATATCGTTTCTCGTTAACCAAGAATAGGATTGCACACCAGATGTTCCCGAAGATTCATGATAGTTTACGCTCTGATCAGAATCGCAAGTTATTATATCCTTCTTACCTATGGATGTTAGGTCGTTTTTGAATGTAAAAGGTAATTCATCCAGTTTTAAATTATGTAAATTTTCTATAACTGATTCATTTAATTTTTTTTGGTAATATTTAGATTTAATTGCTCTTTCTACAACGATTTTCAATGCATTACTATCGTACTCCATAAACTTTCTCCTCTCCAAAAAGTACATCATCAGATGGTAGTATAAAAAGTGGTTAAAATGTAAAAATAAATATAATATTGATTATAAAGGTTATTATTTATATTTTTAACAATTTTTATTGTGAATTAGCTAATATGAGTTGTCAACAGAATTGGGAATTTATTAACATTTACAAAATATAAATTAACAAAAATATAAATTAAAATTTACATTATTTACATTCCTCTACAGAAAAGCGATGCTGTTATTTGGAAATAAGACTTCGTTCAAAATCGTCTACGAACCTTGGTTTTATTTACAATATGATTAAGCTTTTCTTAAAAATCAAACATATATGACTTCATAAAACCAAACACCGTTTTTTATTAAATAACTTGCTTTTTCATGATGACGCAAAAAAACAGCACCCTTATAAAGAGTGCTGGTTCCTATTTACTGCTTCACTGGTAGTTCACTTTCGGCAATGACGATGCCATCTTCATCGGCATAAACGTAGTGGCCTGGTTTCCAGTCAACGTCACCGAATTGAACGAGAATATTGCTTTCGCCTTCGCCTTTTTTAATACTTTTTAACGGGTTGCTGCCGATCGCCATGACACCGATATTTTGCTCGGAGAGGTCAGCTGTGTCACGTACGCAGCCATAAACGATGACTCCAGCGAGTTGCCGCTCTTCAGCAATCGCTCCGAGACGATCTCCAAGCAAGGCGCAATTTCTTGACCCGCCGCCGTCGACCACGAGAACATGCCCGGCTGGAATGGTTTCTAATGCTTGTTTAATAAGCACATTATCTTCAAACACTTTAACTGTAGAAATTGGACCGGAAAAACGTTTTTTTCCGCCATAAGACTTCATTTCCAACTTACAAACCTTTAGTTGTTCTGCGAAATCATCGCATAAATCTGCTGTTTTCACCATTAAAATCTCCCCTTTCCTCATCGCTGTACTTATTCGACAATTTCCCGGTTTTTCCTCTTTATGCATAGGAATGAAGTCCAGATATAACTAAATTTACAAATACTTGATTGAACATAATAATACCGAAACCAACGATCGCCATCCAAGCCGTTTTTTCGCCTTCCCAACCACGTCCGAGTCTCAAGTGTAATAAGGCAGCATAGAACAAAAAGGTGATAAGAGCCCATACTTCCTTCGGATCCCAGCCCCAGAATCGACTCCAAGCCATTTGTGCCCAAATCATCGCAAAAGCTAAACCGCCAAGAGCAAATAACGGAAAGCCAACAACAATCGCTCGGTAAGAAATTTCATCCATCAAATCCGCATTGACTTTGCTCGTCCATGGACTCAGTAAAGTAAAAATTCTCTTTCTTGTGATTAAGCGAATAAGCACATACAAAATCGTGCCAGTGAAAAATGACCAAAGGACTGTATTTAATTTTTTCGCGTCGATACTTGCTGGAATCTCCATGAGACCACTTTGTTGCTTCGTCTCTTCGTATTCATTTTCCCCCGTCTTATTGACAACGATGGCATTGTTAGGGGCCGTGATCGCAGGCAAAGTATACTCTGCCACTTCCGCTTGTTTTTTCTGATTTTCGAATTGCATATACTTGGAATAACCGGCTACGTTAAAGGTAGTGGTAATCGTAATAAACCCGACAACGACGACTAGAAAATACATCACTAATTCTAAAAAGAAAGGTCTCTTCCCTTTTGCTTGTGGATCGATCGTTTTTAGTAAATAAATGACTCCTGTGATAAAAGAAATCGATAAAACAGAACTCGCAAACGCAACGGTGATTACATGGATCGTTAACCATTCACTTTGCAAAGCCGGAATGAGCGGCGACACATCTTTAGAGAAAGCGTTTGCGTAACCGAGTACAAGCAAAGCAATCGGTAAAACAAACAAGCCAATGACGGGCTGACGATACATAAAATAAATGATTAAAAAACTTCCTACTAACATGATGCCGAAAAATGTCATAAATTCATACAAGTTACTGACAGGCGCGTGACCCGCAGCATACCATCTAGTGATAAAGTAAACGATTTGCAAAACAAAACCTACGGCCGTAAGTGATATCCCTATTTTAGCAAATAGGCTCTTTTTTGACTTGACCGAGAGTGCTAAAGGGATAATGGCGATTAAATACAAGATAAACGAAATATACAATGATGTACTGCTCCATTGAATGATAGTTGTTGTAGACATTTTCTCTCTCCCATGTATGTTTATTTACATTCTAACATACCACGTTTCCCCTATTCCGACTATTTAGAAGAATTGAAAAAGCTGCCCGATTGGACAGCTTTCTACTTTATAATTGGCTCTTTTCTATTAATAGCTCTTTTCCTGCGATGCCAGGGTCAGTCATTTCATACGGATGTAAAATAATGTTCAACTGTTCATGCGTAAGAACGCCGCGAGCCACACAAATTTCGCGTACGGATTTGCCTGTATCAATCGCTTCTTTCGCAATAGATGCCGCGATTTCATAACCGACATGCGGATTGATAGCTGTAATAATTCCTACGCTGTTATTGACGTAGTTTTCCATCCGCTCCACATTGGCTTGAATACCTTCTAAGCAATATTGACGGAAAACAGTAAAGACATTTGTCATAATTTTGACCGATTGCAATAAGTTAAACACAAGCACAGGTTCCATGACATTTAATTCAAATTGCCCTGCTTCTGAAGCGAGACAAATGGTGTGATCGTTACCAATAACTTGAAATGCGACTTGATTCAGCACTTCTGCCATTACCGGATTGACTTTCCCAGGCATGATCGATGAGCCTGGCTGGCGTGCCGGCAAGATAATTTCTCCTAAGCCTGCACGCGGACCGGATGCCATCATCCGTAAGTCATTTGCTACTTTAGACATGTTCATCATACAAACCTTTAAAGCAGCCGACACTTCTAAATAGGCATCCGTATTTTGCGTGGCATCTACTAAATGAGACGCCTGGACAATTGGAAATCCGCTGTTTATCGCTAAATATTCCACTACTTTTTCAATATAAAGTGGCTCCGCATTTAATCCAGTTCCCACAGCGGTCGCTCCCATATTCACCTCGTATAAGTGCTGTAAAGACATTCCCACGCGGTCAATATCACGGCTTAATACGCGTGCATAAGCTTCAAATTCTTGTCCTAGTCGAATCGGCACGGCATCTTGAAGATGGGTACGTCCCATTTTTAATATATGATTGAACTCTAACGCTTTATCATGAAAGGCTGCATGCAACTGTTTCATCACTTCAAGCAAGATCTTTACTTTTTCAATAACAGAAATATGAATCGCTGTCGGAAACGCATCATTCGTCGACTGCGCCATATTGACATGCGTGTTAGGTGAAACGACTTTGTAGTTTCCTTTTTCCTCACCTAAAATTTCTAGTGCCCGGTTAGCAATGACTTCATTGCTGTTCATATTGATGGACGTTCCTGCTCCCCCTTGAATTGGATCAACGATAAATTGATCGTGAAGCTGTCCAGCGATAACTTCCTCTGCTGCTTGAATAATAGCCGCCGCGATCTTTTCATCTAGCGAACCAACATCCCGATTGGCTTGAGCAGCTGATTTCTTTACGATCCCTAATGCTTTAATTAAGCTTTCATCAATTTGGTAGCCTGTAATTGGAAAGTTTTCCACAGCTCGTAATGTCTGCACCCCATAATACGCTTGTGCAGGTACTTCTTTTTCCCCTAAAAAATCTTTCTCTACCCGAAACAACAGTTGTTCTCCCATAAAAGTCACTCCTTAGTATATGTATATCCTCAAGAACCGGACCATGTGAATAAAAGTGGAGGATATCTCCCAAGCCTATCTTACCATTATTACTTATGGAAAAATACCCAGAAAGTTTTGATTAATAAAATAATAATGATTGATAAAGAGCTTGCTAATGTGATTGAAAAAGACAGTATGAAGAAATGCACCTGATGATACTAGAAACCCTTATCATACAGAAAACAGTCATTGGAAAAGGATTCAAGAATCAATAAAAGTCCCCTAGTATAGGAGACTTTATATTGAACGCTGATAATCTTGATAAAGAAGTTTAGTAAGCTTCCCTTTTTTCCCCGGAAATGCCTTTCCCTCTAACAAGTGGACGGGAGCAATTTCCTGAATTGAATTGGTCAAAAAGATTTCATCGGCTGTCAGTAATTCAGCAAAAGAATACAAACCTTCTACAAAAGGGATTTTCAATTCTTTTGCCCGCTTCAGCAAAAACATTCGGGTAATGCCGTTCAAAATACCCGTTTCAAGAGCCGGTGTGAAGAGTGTCCCTGCCTTCACCCAAAAGATGTTGGATACTACCCCTTCTGCAACATAGCCTTCCTTCGTTAAGAAAAGACCTTCCTTTGCTGGGTCAGCACCCACTTCACGTTTGGCCGCAATATTATTAAAGTAATGATGAGATTTCATTCTCCATTCAGTTTCTGGTGTATTGCGGCGAAGGTTCAATAAGACCACTTCTTTTTCCACGATCTCAGAAGGCAGAAAAATAGGGCGCTGAAAAGCAAATACTGTCGGCTCACTAAAAGGCTCAATTTGCGGTCCCATCGCTCCTTCCCCTGCCGAAATATTTAGTCGCACAGAGGAATTAAGCAAGTTGTTTTTCTCACAAAGCCCTGTAATAATTTTCGATGCATCTTCTGTTGTGATAGAGCAGTCAATTTGCATCTCACACAAGCCTTGCTGCAGTCTCGCGATATGCTCTTCTAATAAAAAAGGCTGACCTTCATATGTACGAATCGTTTCAAATACACCAAGTCCATAAAGAAAACCATGATCAAATGGCGAGATTTTTGCTTCTTCTTTCGGGAGCCATTGTCCATTTAAAAAAATATACATTTTACACCTCAGCTTCTACTCGACGATAGCGACGAATAAAGCTTTGGAGCATTTCTTTACCACCATACGTCATGATCGATTCCGGATGAAATTGCACGCCTTCTACCGGTAGCTCTTTATGACGAATTGCCATGATTTCCCCCTCTGCCGTCCATGCCGAAATATCAAAACAATCTGGCAGCGTTTCTTTTTTCACAATCAGCGAGTGATAACGAGTTGCTGGAAATGGATTCGGCAGTCCTTCAAAAATCGTCTGGCCATCATGAAGCATATCCGATGTCTTTCCATGCATCAACCGCTCCGCCTGCACCACTTCAGCGCCAAACACTTGTGCAATCGACTGCTGACCAAGGCACACACCAAAAATCGGAATTTCTCCTGCGAACGTTCGAATCGCTTCCAAGCTTATTCCTGCCTCATTCGGGGTACATGGACCAGGTGAAATCATCAAATAATCCGGAGCCATTGCCCGAATCTCTTCAATGGTAATTTCATCATTGCGCTTTACGACGAGCTCCTCACCAAGCTCCCCTAAATACTGCACAAGATTATATGTAAACGAATCGTAATTATCAATCATTAAAATCATTGTTCATTCCTCCAGAAACAATCACTTATTTAGCTTTATTATCGCCCGTAAGCAGCCTTTGCGTCTACCACTAAATTTTGACTAGAGATTGTTCGCTGTTCTGGTACTTTCTTCGACTTTCTGGCATGAAGAAAGCTTAAGAGCCCTCGACCCTTAAGCTTCTTCACTTACTTCACTAGTTTACGTTCAGCACTTTCTTTCGCTTTCCAAACAGCAACTGCTTTTTTCAAGGATTCTTTATATTCGTTTTTCGGATCAGAATCGATCACGATACCAGCTCCGGCTTGAACATGGCATTGTCCGTCCTTCACAAGCATCGTACGAATAACGATATTCAGTTCCATATCCCCGTTAAAGCCGAGCCAGCCAATGGATCCTGTATAAATGCCACGGCGAACGGGTTCGAGTTCCTCGATAATTTCCATCGTGCGAATTTTCGGTGCCCCCGTAATTGTGCCGCCTGGAAAAACGGCTTCGATCACATCAGCATTTGTTTTTCCTTCTGCCAGCTCGCCACGGACATTCGAAACGATATGCTGAACATGAGAGTATTTTTCAATGACCATAAACTCATTTACTTCTACTGTTCCGTACTTACTAACACGCCCAAGATCATTCCGTTCTAGATCGACAAGCATCACATGTTCTGCCCTCTCTTTTTCATTTTCAATTAATTCATTGGCAAGGCGCAAATCTTCCGCTTCGTCTTTTCCACGAGAACGAGTGCCGGCGATCGGACGGGTGCTAAGTTCCAAGTCTGCTTTTTTTATTAATAGTTCGGGTGATCCCGAGACAATTTGAAAATCCGGCGTATGAATATACCCCATATACGGTGAAGGGTTCAACTCTCGCAATTCTTCATATACGGCAAGAGCTGGAACTGTTAATTCCCGAGACTGGCGAACCGATAAATTGACTTGGAATACATCTCCCTGAGAAATGTAATGCTTTGTTTTCTCAATCGCTTCTTTAAATGACTCTTCCGAAAAAGAAACGGATAACTCTTGATTCGCTAGTGCAACAGGAGAATAAGGTTGATTTTCTACTATAGTGGTCCAGCTTGCTTCTGCCCGATCTAGCTTTACCTTCGCTTTTTCCTCCTCATTAGAAGAAGTCATCAACCAGAGTTGTTTCGTTTCATGATCAAACACAGCCCATTCATCAAACATTAGAAAATAAATAAGGGGCAATCCTAAGTCATCAGCGGACTGTTCCGGCAACTTCTCAATGTAACGAGCATAATCATAGCTAATATAGCCAATCGCACCACCTTGAAAGTCTGGTAACTCTTTCGCTTTCGGCAGTTCATACGACTTCATCCACTGTTCCAGTTCATGAAGTGGAACTCCTTTACGACTTTCTTGGCCAGTCACGCTGTCTATTTGAATGCCGTTTTCTGTAGACTGCACAATGGCAAATGGAGAAAGACCTGCAATGCTCAATCTTCCCCCTCGCCCGCTTTCTAAAATGACGTGATGAGACTGATTGACAGTTAACGCTTTATATTGATGAAAAAATTGTTCTTTCGTATAAGTAATCGTTCGGTAAAATACACGTTGATTATTCACTTGCTTCATCCTTTTTTAAATAGTGTTGTTCCGCTAAACAGGTTTTCCGCTTTTTTATCATACTAAATTTTTTTCTCCGAAGGAAGATTCATATATAATAGAAGAAACTGAGTTAAATATAGGGGGAATGTCTATGGGAAGTAAGGATTTAATGGCTCGGACGAAGTCTTTAATTACAAGAGAAACGTTAAGACAGGATTTGCAAGCTGTTGGACTCAAATCCGAAGATTATGTAATTGTTCATTCTTCTTTAAGTTCCATCGGCTGGGTAGCCGGCGGAGAGATTGCGGTGATTCAAGCGTTAATGGATACAATCACTATAAAAGGATCGATTGTTATGCCTGCTCAAACTACTCATAACACAGATCCAAAATATTGGGAGAATCCACCGGTTCCTGAAGAATGGTGGCCAAGTATTCGTTATATGATGCCCGCTTATCTCCCTGATATTACACCAACACTTGGAATGGGAAAAATCGCGGAAGCATTTCGCAGCTTTCCAGATGTAAGACGTAGCTCTCATCCTGCTTGTTCATTTACCGCTTGGGGAAAGCGAGCAGATTGGATTGTTGACCAGCACGCTCTCGATTTTCCCTTCGGTGATGATTCACCACTCGCTAAGCTGTACGATCTAGATGCTTCGATTCTTTTTATTGGCACGGATTACAGTTCCTGTACTGCCATGCATTTAGGCGAGTTTCGCGCAAAAGATGACCGCCCGGTGTTTGAACAAGGTTCCGCTATGCTTGAAAATGGCGAACGGGTATGGAAAACATATAAAGAATTAGAAGAATACTCCGATCGCTTTCAAGAGATTGGCATGACCTTCGAACAAGTTCATCATGTGTATACAGGCCACGTTGGTCAAGCCGTTTGTAAAGTGATCAAGCTTCGGCCATTAGTGGATTTCACTGCTCAGTATTTTCACAACCTTTCAAAGCCACAAAGCGATTCACTTTAACGGGAAACTTTTTAATCGTTAATAGTTCTTCCCAACCTTGCAGCGCCACTTCTTCGATTGTGCAGGCGGTAATTTGCTGAACAAAAATAGCTTCAAAACCAATTTGACAAAGTAAATCCCAATAATCAGGTAAGCTTTTTGTATAGGCAAACTCTCCGGCATAACGGAGAGTTTCAGCCTCTGCAAAGTCCGCCACCAATCGTCCGCCTGGCTTTAATTGAGCAAAAATGCGCTGTAGCAACTCCTCTGTTTCCTCAACTTTATGAATACTTAAACTGGTTAACGCACTATCAAATGTTTGATCCTCTAGTTGAGGAAAGTTTGTAACATTAGCCTTTATCACTGCCAACCGGGCTAAAAAAGACAAATCATCTCCAACGTATAATACATGCTCTCCTGCTTTTACATTCGCTGTCTTAAAAAAACTCGTACCAGAAATAGTCCACTCTACTTTTTCATCTATAATCACTGTCATGTATGTTCTCCTCCTTATTAATAAAAAAACCTCTTCCGATAAGAAGAGGTTTGTCATTCATCACTCTTTCTTATCTCTCAGCCTAAGCTGCAAGAATTAGCACCGTGCTTAGCGTAAAACTAAGTCGGTTGCCGGGCTTCATCGGGCTTGTCCCTCCACCTGCTCTTGATAAGATTGCGTAGTAGCTATTCAATTGATTTTTCAAACGATCGTTTTCAGTTAATTTGCATTATGGCATGTTTATGAAAAACTGTCAACTTTATTTTCAAAAATTTTCAGTTGGCCAATTCGCTCAATCGCTTCTAAAATTTCATCTTCCGAAACAACTAATCCTGCCCGAACATACCCTTCTCCATACTTACCAAAGCCGGTGCCTGGAGCCACCACTACATTCGCTTCCTTCAACAAAAGCTCACTAAATTGCTCCGATGTATAACCTTCTGGCACTTTGAACCACGAAAAAAATGACCCTTCAGGCGCTTCTACTTTCCAACCAATGCGATTGAGCCCATTGATTAATAAATTACGGCGCTTTTCATACATCGCCTCCTGCTCTTTCACACCTTGCTGATCACCAAGCAACGCAGCGGCGGCCGCTTCTTGTACTGCACCAAATAAACTGCAATGCAAATGATCTTGCAATAATTCCAATGCAGCAATCACACTGGGGTTTCCTACAGCAAAGCCGACACGCCAGCCAGCCATATTATATGTTTTCGACATCGTATAAATTTCCAACCCGATCTCTTTTGCGCCATCTACTTGTAAAAAGCTAATTGGTTTCTTGCCATCAAACCCAATGGCTCCATAGGCAAAATCATGGACCACACATAGATCATGCTCGTTAGCAAAAGCGATCGTTTCTTCAAAAAAGGCTGCATTTGCCATTGCTCCAGTCGGGTTATTGGGATAGTTAATAAACAATAGTTTCGCCCTCTTAAGTACATCCTCTGGAATCTGTTCATAGCGCGGCAAATAGTGATTTTCTTCTGTTAGCGGCATCATATACATCTCAGCTCCTGAAAGAGCAATTCCTGACCAATAATCGGGATATCCCGGATCAGGCACTAATGCTACATCGCCTGGATTTAACAGCACTTGCGGCAACTCCACAAGCCCCGCTTTCCCTCCAAGTAAAATAGCAATCTCCGTCTCCGGATCCACATCCACACCATATTCTCGCTTATAAAATTGAGCGCATGCTTCTTTCAAGTACGGAAATCCTTTAAACGGAGAATATTTATGATTGACCGGATTTTCCGCCGCCTTTTGCAATGCTTTGATCACATGATTGGACGGAGGTTGATCAGGACTTCCTTGACCTAAATTAATAACGTCTCGCCCTTCTTTGATCGCATCGCTCACTTTTTTTCCAAGCTTCGCAAAGAACTGATCCGGCAATGCTTGCAGCGATTTAGAGTGCTCAAATTTTTTCATGCTATCACTTCTCTCACTTTTAAATTGTAGTAAATAATGTTATAACGAAAGATAAAGAATGTAAAGAATGAATTTTCAGACAGAAAAGGGGCGTTGAAAGTGAAAATGAAGATTGCTTGTCTCCAAATCGATATCGCCTTTGGAGATCCAAACACGAATTATCAGAAAGTAGCACAATGGCTGCAGCAAGCTGCTGAGCAAAAATGCCAGCTTGCGATATTACCAGAGTTGTGGACAACAGGATATGATTTAACTCGCTTAGATGAAATTGCTGATCAGGAAGCAAAGCAAGCGATTGCTTTTTTAAGCGAACAGGCGAAAAAACATCGCCTGTATCTGATCGCGGGCTCAGTAGCGAATCAAACAGAAAACGGCGTAGAAAATACGTTGCTTGTCATTAATAAGCAAGGAGAGTTAGTCAAGAAGTATAGTAAACTTCATTTGTTCCGCTTGATGGAAGAGGAAAAGTTTTTGCAAGCAGGACGTGGGGATGGTTTGTTTTCACTCGAGGAAGAAACAATGGCTGCATTTATTTGCTATGATATCCGCTTTCCAGAATGGCTGCGAAAGCATGTATTGGCTGGTGCAAAAGTGTTATTTATCCCTGCTGAATGGCCGCTTGCCCGTGTCGATCATTGGCGCACATTGCTGATGGCTCGGGCGATTGAAAATCAAGCGTATGTGATTGGCTGCAACCGAAGCGGAGCAGATCCGAAAAATGAATTTGCTGGCCACTCAATTATCATTGACCCATGGGGAGAAATCATTGCGGAAGCTGGTGAAGCGGAACAATTGCTGATCGGGGAAATCGACTTAGCGAAAGTAGAGGAAATCCGCCAGCGAATCCCTATCTTTGAAGACCGCCGGCCATCCTTTTATTAAAAAAACCGGAGAGCGCTCTCCGGTTTTCTTCATTCCCATTCGTACGGTGTTTCTTGGTAGACATAGTAGTTTAACCAGTTCGAAAACAGCAAGTGTGCATGGGAACGCCACTTATTGACAGGTTTCTTTGTCGGATTATTGTCTGGGAAATAATTTTTTGGCATCTCAATTTCAATACCCTTCGCTATATCGCGGCTGTATTCGTCAGCGAGTGTATGCACATCGTATTCTAAATGCCCGGTAATCATAATTTGTTTTTCATCTTTTGACATAATGAGAAATGGACCTGCTTCCTCAGAAGAAGAGAGCAGTATCAACTCTTCATGAGCTAAAATAGCTTGCTCTTCGACATCCGTATAACGGGAAACCGGTGCATAAAACTCATCATCAAACCCTCGTAATAGCTTCACTGTTGGCTCATTCACAGTATGTTTATAAACACCGGAGCACTTTTTCGGAAGTTCGAATTTTCCGATCCCAAAATGGTGATACAGCGCCGCTTGAGCTCCCCAACAAATGTGAAGTGAAGAGGTAACATTCGTTTTTGACCATTCCATGATCTCCTCTAGCTCTTTCCAGTAGTTCACATCCTCAAATTCCATTAATTCCACTGGAGCACCAGTAATAATCAATCCATCGATTCGGCGATCCTTCACTTGTTCAAATGTTGTGTAGAATTGCTCTAAATGCGATTTACTAACATTTCTCGATTCATGCGTGGCTGTATGTAAAAAGGAAACATTCACCTGAAGCGGCGTATTTCCCAACAGTCGCAACAGCTGCGCCTCTGTTTTTTCTTTTTCCGGCATTAAGTTCAAAATTAAAATATTTAGCGGACGAATATCTTGACTGTGTGCGCGGTCGACATCCATCACGAAAATATTCTCTCTCTCTAATATCTCGGTTGCCGGCAGTTGTCTCGGTATATTAATCGGCATATTCAAAACCTCCCCATATTTTTGAATTTTCAATAAACCATTATAGACTGTTTTGCCAAAAAAACACAAGAATTGTTTTATGTGACGGAACGGTAATCATTGGATGTACAGACTAAGTGATCCGCGCATATCGGAGAGAGTTCTGCTCAAAAGTATAGTCGCAGGTCGCAAAAAGTTGCGGGCATCGCGCAAAAGTATGAGTCGGATCATTTTACTAAAAAATTAAAAAGGATGACAGTCGCCCATCATCCTTTTTAGTAAGGGTTAAAACTTCAGCTTAGACAATGCATCTGCTAATGCAGTGTTGATTGGTTCGTCTTTGTCTTGTTTTTTCAAGTATTGGTTAACATCTCTCTTTGTTGCCTTGCCGCCAGAATCATTTTTGCGACGTTTTTGGAAGGCGGATAGTTTTTCACGATGGCCACACTTGCAAACAAAAATTTGACCTTCCCCTTCTCCGCGAAGTTCTAATTTTTTATGGCAATTCGGACAGCGAGCGTTCGTTAAGCGAGCAACATTTTTGCGGTGGCCGCATTCGCGATCTTGACAGACGAGCATTTTCCCCTTTTTGCCGTTCACTTCAAGTAACAACTTTCCACAATCCGGGCATCGCTTGCCAGTGACATTGTCATGCTTGAACGTTTTCTCGCTCTGTTTGATCTCAGTGATAACTTGTTTTGTATAGCCGCGAATTTCTTGCATGAATTGCTGCGGCTTCAACTTTCCTTTCGCAATCGCTTCAAGCTTTTGTTCCCAATCAGCTGTTAACGCAGGTGACTTTAACTCATCCGGTACTAATTGTAATAACTGCTTCCCTTTGGATGTGATGAAAATATCTTTGCCTTTTTTCTCGATTAAAAATGTATTAAATAGTTTTTCAATAATATCCGCTCTTGTCGCAACGGTACCAAGGCCGCCTGTTCGGCTCAATGTTTGCTTGATGTCGTTGCTTTCCGCCTCCATATATTTCGCCGGATTTTCCATCGCTGATAGTAAAGTTCCTTCGTTAAAGTGAGGCGGCGGACTTGTTTCTCCACGTGTAGCTGTCAAGGATACCACTTCGAATGCCTCACCTTGTTTCACAGCTGGTAACGAAGCTTCGTCATCTTCTTCTTTACCGTACACTTCCTTCCAGCCAAGAGCAGTAATTACTTTTCCCTTTGCTGTGAACGTTTCAGAACCGATTTTTGCTTCTGCTGTTGTTTGTTCATATTCAAAAGGGGGCAGTAAAACAGCTAAAAAACGCTTCACAATTAAGTCGTAAATTTTCCGTTCTTTGTCGCTTAAATCACTTAAAACAGCGGTTTGTTCAGTCGGTACAATCGCGTGATGATCGCTGACCTTGGCATCATTAATGAAGGATTTATTTGCTTTGATCCCTCGCTTTAAAATTTTGGCCGCATATCCTGCATATGGGCGGATTTCAACCGCTTCGACTCTCTCTTTTAATGTGTCCACCATATCACTGGATAAATAGCGAGAATCCGTTCGAGGATAAGTAACGAGCTTGTACTGCTCATATAATTTTTGCATAATCGACAATGTTTCCTTTGCCGAAAAGCTAAATAACTTATGAGCATCGCGTTGCAGTTCTGTTAAATCATACAATTCAGGGGCGAAAGATTTTTTCGCTGTTTTCTTTACTTCTGTCACAACAGCCTTTTGTCCACGCAAATTCTTTAATAATCCATCACGTTTTTCTTCAGAGAACGTCTTCATGTCGTTCGTTTTGGCATCCTTCCACGTCCATTTGATATCCCCAGCAAGTGCCGTGATGCCGTAGTAGCTTTTTGGTTTAAAATTCTTGATTTCTTCTTCACGTTTCGCAATCATCGCAATTGTTGGTGTTTGCACACGGCCACATGAAAGCTGAGCATTAAATTTCGTCGTAAGCGCCCGAGTCGCATTGATGCCGACAAGCCAATCAGCTTCAGCACGAGCGACAGCGGAACGATATAAGTTCTCATATTCCCGTCCGTCTTTTAATTTTTTAAAGCCTTCGCGAATCGCTTTATCCGTAACAGAAGAGATCCATAAACGCTTGATCGGCTTTTTCACATGAGCTTTATCAATAATCCAGCGAGCAACCAATTCCCCTTCACGCCCCGCATCTGTGGCAATCACGATCTCCTTGACATCTTTGCGATTTAGTTGCGTTTTGACCGCTTGAAATTGCTTGCCGGTTTTCTTAATAACCACCGTTTTTAAATGATCCGGCATGAGCGGCAGCTCCGCTAAATTCCATGTTTTATATTGTTCGCCATATCCTTCTGGATCGGCGTGTGTCACTAAATGACCAAGCGCCCAAGTGATGATATATTGACTACCTTCTAAATACCCGTTTCCTTTTTTGCCGCAATTTAAGACGCGAGCAATATCACGGGCGACAGATGGCTTTTCAGCTAATACAACAGTTTTACTCATAAAAACATCCTTTCCTTTTTCCCTTGCTCCATTATATCATTTCTTCTCTTTTGGTCATAAAAGTTCATAAAAAGTCAAGGTTTCAATTCATAAAAATTATGGGTAAAATAATGAAAAATGTTTTTTAATGAAGGAGATAGTACGAATGGCAGAACAAAAAAATGTACGCTTTGTCCTAGCAGGATTACTTTTAGCGATCTTAATGTCTGCAATGGATAATACCATTGTGGCAACAGCGTTAGGTTCTATCTTAGCCGATTTAGGAGGCGTAGAAAGCTACGTTTGGATCACATCCGCTTATGCCGTCGCTGTCCTTGCCGGGATGCCGATTTTCGGGAAATTATCTGATATGTATGGACGAAAGCGGTTCTTTTTATTTGGCTTAATTGTCTTTTTAATTGGCTCAGCTCTTTGCGGCATTGCCCAATCCATTCCGCAATTGGCAATGTATCGGGCTATACAAGGAATTGGCGGAGGAGCTTTGTTGCCGATTGCCTTTACGATTGTACTAGACATTTTCCCTCCTGAGCAACGTGGAAAAATGACTGGATTAATCGGTGCCGTTTTTGGCGCTTCTAGCGTAATTGGTCCACTACTTGGGGCATGGATTACCGATTCCATTAGTTGGCATTGGGTATTCTACGTCAATATTCCTATTGGGATTGTATCGTTATTTTTTATTATCAAGTTTTATAAAGAATCGACTAATCATATAAAGCAATCGATTGATTGGCTCGGAGCGATTACGCTTGTCACTTCCGTTGTCAGTCTCATGTTTGCATTGGAACTTGGCGGCAAAGAATTCGCTTGGGATTCATGGCAAATCATCACGCTGTTTTCAATTTTTGGCGTTTTTCTACTTCTTTTTTTATGGGCAGAAACAAAAGCGAAGGAACCAATCATCTCCTTTTGGATGTTTAAAAATCGATTATTCGCTTCCGCACAAGTGCTCGCCTTTTTATATGGAGCGACATTTGTTGCTTTAACTATTTTCATTCCGATTTTCGTTCAAGCAGTGTACGGCGGTTCAGCAACCAATGCTGGAATTATTTTAATGCCAATGTTACTCGGGTCTGTTGCAGGATCTGGTGTAGCAGGGGTCACACAAACAAAACTTTCTTACCGCACGATTATGACAATGTCAATCATTTCATATGCAGCAGGAATGATTCTAATGGGAACAATCAATCCAGAAACCCCTCGAATCGCTTTGACCTTGTATATGATCTTAGTTGGATTTGGAGTCGGTTTCTCATTCTCGCTTCTCCCATCAGCATCCATTCATAAGATTGATTACAAATATCGGGGATCAGCTAATTCCACGAATTCTTTCTTCCGTTCTTTAGGATTAGCTATTGGAATTACAGTCTTTGGTTCGATTCAAACAAAGTTGTTCACAAGCGGAATAAAAGAAGGATTCACTTCTATGGGCGGACCGGCTGGCGGCCATGTGCCTTCAAGCGATAATTTGCAAAGTATCTTTCAGCCTGAACAGCGAGCGATGATTCCGAAAGAGGTGTTGGATGTGATTGTAGAGGCGATGTCTCACTCCATTTCCACCACTTTTCTCTGGGCGCTCATCCCCATTGGGATTTCAGCTATAGCGGTGTTCGCAATGGGAAATGAACGGTTAAACGTGCCTAAAAAACAAAATTAATTGACGAACATACAGTCTGGTTTTCAACACCTGTTGTTGAAGACCAGGCTTTTCTTATTCCATGCAAATGTATTCATAATGAGATATTTTTTCCATAGGGGAAAGAATAAAGGCAAATAGGAATAAAATAAAGAGTAGTGTTTTATCCACCATTGCCAAGGGAATAAAACATCTAAGGGGTGCGTACAATGCGAATATTTATTGTCAATGTCATGTTCTTTCTTCTGATGGTCACTGTCAATGCGCTAGCAAATATCCTTCCTTTAAACGGGCAAACAACAGGAGAAATTTCTAATCGCTTGTCTGTTTTGTTTACTCCCGCCGGATATGTGTTTGCTATTTGGGGTGTGATTTATCTCCTTGTCGGGATTTGGATATTAAGACAGTTGCCAAAAAGCAGAAGAGATTTACCGCTCTATAAACTGACTCATCTTCCATTCGTCTTCAGCTGTCTGCTGAACAGTGCATGGATCGTGCTGTGGCATTATGAATTTTTTGCTTGGACTGTTATTGTGATGATTGCCTTATTGCTGACGCTAATTTCCTTATACACAAAAATTGAACAAACACCGTATTCACTGATGGATCGCCTCCCCTTCTCTATTTATTTAGGCTGGGTAAGTGTTGCTACGATCGCGAACATTAGCTACGCTCTTAAGTTTTATCAATGGAATGGCTTGGGGCTTTCAGATATAGCTTGGACAATCATTATGCTGTTTGTGGCGACCATTTTGGCAATAGCTTTTCAGGCAAAACATCATGACCTTGCTTATCCGCTTGTTTTCGTTTGGGCCTTTATCGGTATTGCGGTTAAATCTAAGGATACTTCTCAAGTTGTCGCCTTCACTGCGCTCATTTTAGCGATTTTCCTTTTCATTCGAATAGTCATTCAGCTTCCTCGCAATCATTTCCAAAAATAGTTTTTTCCATTATAGTGGAGACAGAGGAGGTTATATCATGATTATTAATAAACGCGGAGATATTCCTTATCTTCTTGGCTTAATTTTTCTTCTAGCAGGCGTCATTTACTTTTTTGCTTCGAATTGGCCAATGCTTGACCGCCCAGTGAAAATTGGATTAAGTGTAGCTTTAATCTTGGTCAGTTATATTGCTTCTGCCTTGTATAAACGAAGTAGCACATTTAAATATTTAAGCAACTGGTGGCTATTAGCTGCAGCCATTGCTTTCGGCATTAGCTTAGCGCTCGTCGGGCAAATGTACAATTCTCACGCCGATTCGTATGTATTATTTTTCATTTGGCTTATTCCTGTTCTGCTATTAGCCATTTTGACAAAATACGAGCCATTTTATTGGCTTTCCTTACTATTGTTTGAGCTAACCATTTGGCAAAAGCTTTATCCGACAGGCATATGGGTCACTTATAACGATTGGGAAGAATTTAGTATTTATACAAGTTTAATCGTTTTGCACCTCGGATTATTCGTTTGGTTGAAAAAACTCTCCCGAGAAAAACTAGCTTTTATTACTTTAATGATTGCTCAATATTGCGCGGTCTTTTTATTAAACAAATACTCGCTATATCATGTATTTTCTGAGTTTCGTTCGACTTCCTTGGCATTTTTATTATTACATGTTGTTTATACCGTCTTAATCGTATTATTTTGGCGGAAATTTGAGCGAGAGCGAAAGAACCATCCAGTGGAAATGGCTGTTCAGTTGCTATTCTTTGGATTTTATGTCGTTTATAATGTGTTTTTTATCTTCTTAATTATGTTTGGTGAAGCTTTATTTTATGTCGGTTTTTTATTATTGATTGCCTTATTTGGATTCAGTATTTATTTTCTGCAAAAGTTAAAGAAAAACGCCCAAGAAACAGATCAAAAATGGGCGCGCTACACGTATCAATTTTTCGTCGGTATTCTATCCTTTTTAGGAACGATCGTTGCGCTTGCTTCCTTCAGTTCCTTCATCTTTTTAGCGTTCGGTTTTATGGAAGGAATGAAATATGCCTATTTATTTCTCGGGATGGTGTGCATCACAGTTGGACTGGTGCTGAAGAAAAAATCATTCATTGTCGTTCGCCTTACCTTGCAAATCACAGGGATCATTTGCTTATTTTCTTTCGCTTTTATGATGAACGAAACATGGACACTCTGGCTTATAACAATTGCTTTGGCTATTATGACCGCCAGCCTATTTCAAAAGAAAGAAGCTCTGTTGTATTATTTCGCTTTAAATATTGGGTTAGTCGCTGCCATCCGCATGACGATCAATGATTACGCGCTTTCTCGGGAATTACTTCCAGCGAGCTTACTCGTTCTTGGCCTGTTAAATGCAGCGATCTTTTTCATAGCCAAAAAAGAGGATTTAGGCTTACTGAGTTATTTGTTATCACTTATTTATTTTCTATATATAACATTTAGTGATAATCTCTCGATAATATTTACTGTCATGTACCATCTTGTGTTTATTGTATATCTTACTATTCACTTATTTCATCCAAAAAGTGAATCGCGAGTGTATCGTTCGTTCACTTGGATGGCTTTATCCGTTTTTCTTATTTGGAAATATTACGAATACGTCTGGGATCTGCTCCATAAATCACTCGCTTTATTTATTTTGAGCGCGATTTTCTTCCTGATCTTCTTCGTTTGGGGCCAAAAGCATACAGAAAAAGCGCGCAATATTTTAGAATGGAGCCAGAAGCCTGTCCTTGTGATCCTTCTGTTACAGTTAGCATTTATTGGTTTTACTTCATGGCAAAAAGAACAGCTTCTTCAAAACGGTCAACTGGTTGCCTTAAAATTAGAGCCGCTCGATCCTCGCTCTTTATTACAAGGCGATTACGTGCAGCTGAACTATGAAATGCATACGAAGTTTTTGGATCAACCTGATTCTCTTGAAGGCAAAGTTCATATCATTTTAGAAAAATCCGCTGATAACGTTCAGGTAAACGGAAAACAAGTGCCGATTTATAAACCGAAAACCTTTGTTTCTGCTAATCAACCCGCTGTGGTAAATGAAGAAAAAGTGATCCTTCAAGGCAAAGCGAGATATGGCACTCTCGATCTCGGAATTGAACACTTCTTCATTCCAGAAAACACCGGACAAAAATGGGAAAATAAAAACTATGCCCTCGTCCGCGTAGCCGATAATGGGGATGCCATTTTGGAAACATTAGTGAAGAAATAAGACAACGGTAGACCACTAACAAACAGGTTAGTGGTCTAGTTTTATTCTAGACTTTTGGATGCTTCTTTGACCTTACGAGCAATTTCTTCAGTATTGCTCTTTCCCATTGATCACTATTTTACTCACTGAACCATGCACATTAAGCGAGACCTCTTTCCAATCAGGCTGATACCCTCCGTGTAATTCTTCTGTTTCAACATATATCGTTTCATTTTGCTTCCATGCTTTCACATGTAATTGGAAATAGTCGCCTTCTTGATAAGCAAATGTCTCTCCATCATCATCATACAATGTGTATTCGCATACTTTTTCACTAGGGTAGATGTGAATACTTATGCTATTGGTCGGCTTAACGGTTTCCGCTTGTGGAAGAATGGTTCCTGCTTTAATAAACAGCGGCAGTTGATCCCATGGGGCCTCGGCTAAAATATGCTTCCCTCCTTTAATTAACTGATCTGTCCAATAATCTATCCACTCTCCTTCTGGCAAATAGACAACTCGATGATAGGTCGCAGGCTTTGTGATCGGAGCAACTAAAACATTCTCTCCAATTAAAAATTGATCAGCTAAATTAAATGTATGTTCATCTTCAGGATATTCCATCACGAGCGGCCGCATCACAGGTAAACCGGTAACGTTTGCCTCATGAAATAATGTGTAAAAGTGCGGAAGCCAGCGATAGCGGAGCTGAATATACTTTTTTATGATCGCTTCGGCTTCTTCTCCAAACGACCAAGGCTCTTGACGAACTGTCCCCAAATTGGAATGGTTGCGAAAATAAGGCATAAAAGCGCCAAGCTGTGTCCAGCGAACGAGTAAATCCGCATTCGTATCGTGAGCGAATCCGCCAACATCCGCTCCAGAAAGCGGCACACCAGACAGCCCGAGATTCATACACATCGGCATCGACATTTGCAAGTGCTCCCAAAAGCTGCGATTATCGCCTGTCCAAACAGCGGCGTACCGCTGCACCCCAGCAAACCCCGCACGTGTTAGTACAAAAGGACGTTTGCCTTTTAATAATTTTTTCAGCCCGCTATATGTCGCTTCCCCCATGAGTAAGCCATACACATTGTGAAGCTCACGATGCGTCTTCGGATAACCATCGTTTCCATGCAATACGTTTATATCCATCGTTTTCGTTTCGTTAAAGACCGCTGGCTCATTCATATCATTCCAAATACCTTCTACTCCAAGATCCGTGTAGAACTTTTGCCACTCTCCCCACCACTCACGCACATCTTGATTCGTGAAGTCGGGAAAAGCACTTTCTCCCGGCCAAACGTTCCCGAAATAAACATCGCCTTCTGCATATTGGCAAAAGTGTCCCGCTTGTATTCCTTCCAAATACACTGGATATTCTGGATCTTTTTTCACCCCTGGGTCAACAATCGGAACAACGCGAATGCCCGCTGCTTTTAACTCATTGATTAGTTGAGCTGGATTGGGAAAACGGTCGCGATTAAAAGTGAATACTCGATATCCTTCCATATAATGAATATCTAAATAAATCGCATCCAATGGAATGTCCTTCTCTTGAAAAATGCGGATGAGTTCCCTAACTTCTGCTTCTGTTTTATAGCTGTAACGCGATTGATGATAACCAAGTGCCCATTTCGGCGGCAAAGGCATCGTTCCTGTCAATCTTGTATATTGCTGAATAACGTCTTTTGGAGAAGGGCCAGCGATGATGTAATAATCCAGCTCTCCTCCAGCTGCTGAAAATGAATAACGATGATTTTCCTGCTTTAAGTCGAATACCGTTTCAAACGTATTATCAAAAAATACGCCATGCGCTTGTCCGCGTCGGAGCGTTATGAAAAAAGGGATCGATTGATACAGTGCATCCACTGCTGGATTATGCGGAGCAAACACATCAGAATTCCACATCGTCATTTTTTCGCCGCGCTTATCAAGAAAACTTGTTTTTTCTCCAAAACCGTAAAAATGGGCGTCTTCCTCCATCTCTTTAAAACAAATCACTTCCCCTGTACGCCGACTTGCCATGCCTCGATCGCCTTCATTAAGCAAAATATTCCCATTGGTATCTGTCACAAGAAGCCGAAACGGTGAAAGAGTGATTTGGGCTGCTAATTTTCCTCCTGTTATACACAGCGAATCAGCTAATTCTTCCACTTCAAATAGCACCGACTCGTTTTCCATTACAATCGCAACGCTTTGCTTCCTCATCGGAATGCTTGTTGGATTCATCGTAACGCGGATCATCTCTTCGCAATAATACTGAACAACGACGTAACCATTTTGACAACTTAAATAGACACCATCCGCCTCTCTCCGCCATTCCTTCACTTCTCCAATATCATGAAAATGCTCTTCATCCAGCTCTTTTTCCCGATCTGGGTGAATTGCGAAGCTTGTGTCATCCATTTCTTTCGCTCCTCCTTATTTACCGCTTTCTCGTTCATGCATATATTTCCCTCTTCCCTCTTCCTTCCCCTTCATTGATCACAAAATTATTACAAAACTTTTCATCGTCGCTAATCGCTGAAACGAGACAAAAACTGCTATATAACAACTTTGTAATATTCCTGTAACATTATTTAAAGGAACTGTAACCTATGAAACGACAATTTTCTGATATATTATCTACATAATAAAAATTAACTACATAAATAAACAGACAGAATATATAAACGAAAAGATAAGGGAAAGGAAACTAAGGTGAATCAAGTGAGAAAATTTCTAACAGTAGCATTCAGTTCTTTACTATTAAGCGCAAGTTTACTTTTACCGACTCAATCAGCAGACGCAGCTTATTCAAGAGAAAACGTGATCACAGAAGCAAAAAAACATATCGGCACTCCATACAGATGGGGTGGAACAACACCAGCAGGGTTTGATTGCTCTGGTTTCATCCAATACACACACAAGAAAAACGGTGTTTACCTTCCACGTACGGCAGCTCAAATGTACACAAAAGGAGTAAAAGTCGCTAAAACAGAAATGGAAGCTGGAGATTTAATTTTCTTTAGTACATACAAAAGTGGCGCGTCCCACGTTGGTATTTATTTAGGAGATAACCAGTTTATCCACTCTGCTTCTAAAGGTGTACGTATTGATAAAGTAAGTAATTCATATTGGTCCAAAAAATATTTAGGTTCAAAACGCCTAACAGATTAATATTTATAAAAAACCCGACTTACAGCAAGTCGGGTTTTTTGTGTAACAAAATCATTTATTCTTCTTTCCTTCCCTATGTAACATATCCCTGCCCATGTAATATTTCTTTAATATTATTTAATTGCCCTGTAACCTATGAAATGACAAATTTCTGTTATATTAACTACAGAACACATTAACCACATATATGAATCGACAACTATACATAATAAACGATAAGGGAAAGGAATTTAGGTGAATCAAGTGAAAAAATTATTAACAACCGTATGCAGTTCTTTATTATTAAGCGCAAGTTTACTTTTACCGACTCAATCAGCAGATGCAGCATCTTATTCAAAAGAGAACGTAATTAAAGAAGCAAAAAAACATATCGGCACACCGTACAGATGGGGCGGAACGACACCAGCAGGATTTGATTGCTCTGGTTTCATCCAATACACACACAAGAAAAATGGCGTTTCCCTTCCTCGCACAGCGGCTCAAATGTATACAAAAGGTGCCAAAGTCTCTAAATCAAGCATGCAACCTGGAGATTTAATGTACTTCAGCACGTATAAAAGAGGTGCTTCTCATGTTGGCATTTACTTAGGAAACAATCAATTTATTCATTCTGCGTCTAAAGGAGTGCGTATTGATAAAGTAAGCAACTCCTACTGGACAAAAAAATACATTGGCTCCAAACGCCTATAATTGAACGGACTCGCCCGGCTTCTAAATGAAAGCCGGGTTTTTACTTTCCCTTCGCTTTCCTCTCTGATTATGTAGTAAAATGGGAGAAGAAATATGACGAATGAGAGGGTTTAATATGAGTATTTTAACTGTTAATAACTTAAGTCATGGCTTTGGTGACCGGGCTATTTTTAATAATGTGTCATTTCGTTTACTAAAAGGCGAACATATCGGATTGATTGGAGCCAATGGTGAAGGCAAGTCCACTTTTATGAATATCATTACTGGTCAGCTTCAGCCTGATGAAGGAAAAGTAACGTGGTCGAAAAACGTCCGTGTTGGTTATTTAGATCAACATGCTGTTTTACAAAAAGGGATGACCATTCGCGACGTATTAAAGACCGCTTTCCAATACTTATTTGATTTAGAAACAGAGATGAATGAACTGTTCGGCAAAATGGGAGAAGCTTCTCCGGAGGAATTAGAAACATTGCTTGAAGAAACTGGCACACTGCAAGATATGCTGACGAATAATGATTTTTATATCATTGATGCGAAAGTAGAAGAAATTGCACGCGGGCTTGGTTTAGATGAGATTGGCCTTGATCGCGACGTTCATGACTTAAGCGGCGGACAGCGGACAAAGGTGTTACTGGCGAAGCTGTTATTAGAGAAGCCCGATATTTTATTGCTGGATGAGCCGACCAACTATTTAGATGAACAGCATATTGAATGGTTAAAACGTTACTTGCAAGAGTATGAAAATGCCTTTATTTTAATTTCGCATGATATTCCATTTTTAAACAGTGTCATTAATTTAATTTATCATATGGAAAACCAAGAGTTAAACCGCTACGCTGGCACTTACGATGAGTTCTTGAAAGTGTACGAAATGAAAAAACAGCAGCTAGAAGCGGCTTATAAAAAGCAGCAGCAAGAAATTGCCGATTTAAAGGATTTCGTTGCTCGTAACAAAGCACGAGTATCAACAAGAAATATGGCCATGTCCCGACAGAAAAAGCTTGATAAAATGGACGTGATTGAACTCGCTGCTGAGCGGCCAAAACCAGAATTTCATTTTAAAGAAGGCCGCACATCCGGGAAATTAATTTTTGAAACGAAAGATTTAGTAATTGGTTACAATGAACCTCTCTCTAAACCATTGAACTTGCGGATGGAACGCGGACAAAAAATTGCGCTCACAGGAGCAAATGGAATCGGAAAAACAACGCTTTTACGCAGTATTCTTGGCGAGATCAAACCGCTATCTGGTCAAGTCGAACGTGGGGAATATCTGCAAATCGGCTATTTCGAGCAAGAAGTGAAATCAGCCAATAACAACACATGTATTGAAGAAGTATGGTCGGAGTTCCCTTCCTTCACCCAATATGAAGTGCGGGCAACTTTGGCGAAATGCGGATTGACAACAAAGCATATTGAAAGCAAAGTAAGCGTTCTAAGCGGTGGAGAAAAAGCGAAAGTTCGCCTATGTAAATTAATTAATCAAGAAACAAACCTTTTAGTACTGGATGAGCCGACGAACCATTTAGATGTCGATGCCAAAGATGAACTTAAACGAGCGTTAAAAGCGTATAAAGGCAGCATCTTGCTTATCTCCCATGAGCCTGAATTTTATCAAGAAGTCGCAACAGAAATATGGAATTGTGAATCCTGGACGACAAAATTATTTTAATAAGGAAGTGACTGTATGGGGAAACGGATAGCTTTATCATGGAGCGGCGGCAAAGATAGCTGCATGGCCCTTGACCTACTAGTCAAGCAAGGCTATGAAGTTGCTTGCCTGATCACCACGGTGCCGCAAGAAATAGGCCGCACGTTTGGCCATGATGAAAAGACAGAATTAATTGAGCTGCAAAGTGCAGCTCTCTCCCTTCCGCTTCATTTTGTACGCTGTTCACTTGATCGCTATACGGAGACATTTATTGAGGATCTTACTCAGTTAAAAGAAACATTCCAGCTAGAAGGCATTGCCTTTGGCGATATTTATTTAGATGGCCACCGCGAATGGGGGGAGAATGTCGCCCATGCGGTGGGATTGCCTGCTTTTTATCCATTGTGGAGCAAAGAAGAGGACAGCTTGCGTTTGTTACAAAATTTCATTCAATCAGGTTATAAAGCGGTGGTCATTCGTATTCGCCTCGATGTACTAGATGACACTTGGCTTGGCAAATCGTTAAATGAAGACTTTTATGCAGACATCCAATCGCAAAATCTTTGCCCCATGGGTGAACATGGCGAGTTTCATACCTTCGTTTATGACGGCCCCTTGTTCCAGAAACCTATTGATTTAACGTACGGCGAAATAATTATAAGCGAACGAAGCAAAAGATTAGATATTGGAGCGAAGGCCGAATAAAAAATCGCCCGTCCTTTTAAAAAAGGAGGGCGATTTTTTATTGCCGTATGTTATTTTCTCTCATTAGCATCGACGGGCTTTCCCTTGTAGAATCGTTTTTTCTTGAGTTCGATGCCAAGTTCTCTAGCGATTTTTTTCAGTTCACGCTCTTCTCTTTCTGTTACAAATGAAATGACGGTTCCTTCTGCACCTGAGCGGCCGGTGCGACCAGCACGGTGCGTATATTGTGTAGCGTTTTTCGGCATGTCAAAATGTAAAACATGCGTCAACCCTTTAATGTCCAATCCTCTTGCCGCAACATCTGTGGCAAATAATAAAGGAAGATTACCTGCACGAAATTGCTTTAGAGCCCGCTCCCTTTCTTGCTTGTTTAAATCACTATGCAAAATGCCATTAGCAAATCCGTTGTAATCTAGTTTAGAAGCAAAGGCATTTACCTCGCCAATATCGTTCACAAAAGCTAGTAGACGTTCTGGTTCAAATCCGCGCATGACTCGTTCAATCATCACTTGTCGGTCGCGGCGATCGCACACAAAATAGAGATGCTCTACTTTCGAAGCTGGCATGTCCGTTTGACTCACTTTAATTACTTCCGCATCCTTCATCCACTGTTTAGCTGTTGCTTCTGTTTGAGATGACATCGTAGCAGAGAATAGAACAATTTGGCGGTCCTTCATGGTTGATTTAATGATTGCCTCTAAATTTTTTACATGCTCAGGCACTAATAGCTGGTCACCCTCGTCTAAAACGATCAGTTTGACTTCATGCATTTTTAATTTTTTCATTTGAATTAATTCCTGAATGCGCCCAGGTGTTCCCGCAACGATTTGCGGCTGCTTTTTCAGCTTGTCAATTTGACGTTTAATATTCGCCCCCCCGATAAAAGCAGCACTAGAAATTCCTCCACCCCACGCGCGGATTTCATCAGAAATCTGCATAATCAGTTCTCGAGAAGAGGCTAAAATGACTGCCTGTACAGCCTTCTTATCCGGGTTGATCTTTTCAAGCAACGGCAATAAATAAGCAAGTGTCTTCCCAGTCCCTGTGGGTGATTCAGCCAGTACATCGCGCCCTGCTAAAATAACAGGCACAGCTTTTTCCTGAATAGGCATTGGCTGACTGAAACCTGCCTTCTCCCACGCTTCCTGCAAAAACGGCTTCATTGTATTTAAAGTAGAAAATGTAATCGTCATAATAGCTCCTTTAATAAAAACACCAATCTTCACTGATGTAGTCTATACCTTCATTATGAAAAACTTTTTACATTTTCGCAATCCTTTGGCTAAAAGTTGAGTTTTTTCAATTGCGTTTGAATTTTTTACAATTTTTCGAAATAATATGACGTTGTTTGACAAGACACTAACTTTTATACTATTTTTAAATTATAAAATTCGTGACTACTAAATAAAAACACTATATAGGAGCTAGCATAATGGGCCGAAAGAAGGAAATTTATTCAGTTTTCATATTAATCGGCAGTTTATTGTCAATTGTCTTTTTATATCAATTAAGCAGAACAGGGCAACATCTTTTCATTGTTAATAGTTTTCTTTCTTTTCATACAGCACTAGAACTTTTAAGTATAGCTGTTGCTTTTTCGATTTCGTTGCAAGGTTGGCTTATTTTCCTGCATACTTTATCTAGACATCGTTTATTTATTTCTGCCGCATTTTTAAGTATTAGTATTTTTGATTTATTCCATGTGCTAACGTATAAAGGGATGCCCTTTTTCCTAATAGAAAGCTCAAGTCACAATGCCACTTGGTTTTGGTTAATTTCTCGATTTACGCTTGCGATTTCGCTTTTATTAATTTTTTTACAAGATGATAAAAAGATTAATAAAAAATTTCGAAACACTACGTTTTTTCTATTTATTTCTTATTCTTTAATTGTCAGCTTTATCATTATGACATCTTCTGAAAAACTACCTCTTTTAATTATAGAAGGGGTCGGACTAACTCCTGTAAAAAAAGGCATTGAGTACTTTATTTGCTTTCTATTTTTATGCACGATCCTTCTTATCTTCAAAAAATATTCTAAAGATAAGAACAAAGAATATTTTCCTCTCATTATCGCTTTAAGCTTAAGCTTGTTTAGTGAACTAATTTTCACTTTATACAATCATGTATATGATTGGATGAATTTGCTTGGCCATTTATTTAAAATGACCAGTTACTACTTTTTCCTTAAAGGCATTTATATGACAACCATTGAACGTCCATATTTAGAACAAAAGCAAATTCAAAAAGCATTAGAGGAAAGCGAACACCGTTTGAATACGGTTGTAAACATGGTGCCTACTGGTATTATGATCACAGATGCAGAAGGGAAATATCTATTTATTAACGATGCGGCCAAAAATATATTAGACGTTTTCAGTTATGATCAAATCCATCCTAGTCGTTTCAAAACATTGTATGGAGAACCGTATCCCGAAAACAAGCAAGTCATTCATCAAGTAAAATCTACTGGCGCATCCGTTTACGATGTGATGTACAAATTAGAACAGACAAACGGCAAAGATCAGATCCTATCGATTAACGCTGCCCCGATTTTTAATGAAAAGCAGGAAATTGTTCAAATTATTCATTCCATCACTGATATGACCGAACAAATAGAAACACAAAATAAAGTCAATTTCTTAGCTTATTATGATGAATTGACTGGCTTACCAAACCGATTTTATTTAAAGAAGCAACTGTCTGAGAGAATAGAATCTGGACATTTCTTTTGTTTATTTGTCATTAATTTAAACAGATTTAAACAGATTAATGAATCATTAGGGAGACAAATCGGAGACTTATTATTAATTGAAACATCAGAAAGATTGAAAACCTTGGTTTCTGAGCAGCAAGCAACCGTTGTTCGGTTAACTGGAGATGAATTTGCTATCCTTTGTGATGCATGCGACACACAAAATCGCCAAAAAATTGAACAACTCGCTTATAAAATCGTTAATCTATTTCAAACACCAATGATCTCCAAAGGATTGAATATGCGGATTACAGTCACAGTAGGAGTGACTGTTTCAATGCAAGCAAAAGATACGGAACAAATGTTAAATCAAGCAATCATGGCTATCAGTGAAGCCCGAAAAAATAATCGTTCTATTGCCATTTACAAAGCAGACATGGAACAAAAAGCTTACGAACAGCTCGTATTGGAGCATGACTTAAGCCAAGCCATTGAACTCAAGCAGCTATCGCTTTATTATCAGCCACAGATTGATCTGCAAACAGGAAAATTAGTGGGAGCTGAGGCGTTAATTCGCTGGTATCATCCCGAAAAAGGAATGATTTCTCCAGCTACTTTTATTCCTTTAGCAGAAAAGACAGGACTGATTCTTCCTATTGGCACATGGGTGATCGAGGAAGCTTGTAGACAACTCCGGCAATGGATGGATGAAGGACTTCCGCCTATGCGGATTTCTGTGAACTTATCATTAAAACAGTTTTTCCAAAATGATTTAACGCAAATCGTTTCTAATGTACTAAAGTCTTTTAACTTACAACCAGAGCAATTAGAATTAGAAATTACAGAAAGCATGACGTTAAACATTGATTTAGCATTAAAGAAATTAAACAAATTAAAAAGCCTTGGCGTGCAAATTGCTGTGGATGACTTCGGGACCGGCTATAGCTCCTTAAGTTATTTGCACCAATTTCCAGTCGATCGATTAAAAATTGACCAATCTTTTATTCAGCGGTTATTTATAGAGGAAAGCAGCGAACCGATCGTGGAAACTATTCTCTCGATGGGCAAACACTTAGGACTGGAGCTCATTGCTGAAGGAGTAGAAACAGAAGAACAAATGGAATTTTTAAAACAGCTACACTGTAAGGAAATTCAAGGCTATTACATAAGTAAACCACTACCAGCTGAAAATTTTTGCCAATTTGTACAAAATAGATAATACAAAAAGGGTCGGAATGAGCTCCGACCCTTTCATTTGTTTATTCTTTCGCATTCGTTGGCATTTCCATCGTTCGCGGATTGTCATCAATATGAGGCTGCAAGTAAGCTTCCCGCACTTCATGCCTCATCCATCCCATCATGCCTAAAACGAGCAGAAATGAAGCCATGGCTCCAAGAAATGCACGATAGGAATCCTTTTTATCCGTCACATATAAAAACGCTAACAAAACAAGTGTAACAATAATGGACCCACCTAACAGCCCTGTCGTTAAAGAGTTTCCTCCCATATAAAGCAGCATGACATCTCGCTTTAACGCAAATAAAACAAGTGTTCCTGCTGCAAATTGACACAATGTAACCCAAAATGTCGCTTTAATACCGATCTTTCTTACATGATGATCGGCTTCCTCTTCTAGATAACTCGGCTCCTGCTTTTTCTTCGATCGATACTTAAATGTATAGAACAAATAAAGATATAATCCGCCAGCAGCAAAGCTTGATAACATAAAGTGGGCATATCTTTGCCATACTTGCGGGTAATAGAATAAGCCGTGGAAAAATCCGCTTGATTCCATCCATTTTTCCGGATACAGCATCGCAACTACATTCACGATAAAAATAAGCGGAACAAATAAGAGAATCAAACATGCTGCTAAACCAATCATTAAATGCAATGCTTTCTTATTTTTGAGCTTTTCCCAAAGGAATTTGTAAGCGTATAAAAGCAGGAAAGCAACGATTAACAGTATAATAATGCTTAACCATGCTTTACCGATTAAAATCGTAGATGCATAAAAATATTGGGTATACACAATACTCACTAATAAAATCGGACCAACGCCGAGAACAACGGCAATACTTTTATGAATCGACGCGTGATACGAACAAATTTGCGCGAGGCGATCATACAGTGCACTTTGTTTTTTAATCCCAACCGCTTCTAAAATAACCGCTCCTGTAGCCAGCGAAATCGTCACGTTGACAAAAATAATATGTAATATAAACGTGGCAATTAATAAAACGGTTAACAAGCCCATGTCACCTGGTATTGGGAGCTGAATGTCATTGGGTATTGGCAACGCTTGCGCTAGAATCATGTTCCTTCTCCCCCTTTACCTGTTGTGTATCCTTTCCTTCATTGACAACATTGTACAAGTAATGACTGAGCGCCTCTAGCTCTTCATCTGTTCCGACAAATGGTGGCATCACTGGGCGAACATTATGCATCGTCGGAATAAAGCTTTTAATTGTTTCCTCTGACCAGCCGTCTAAACGTTTGCTTAATGCCCGCTTCGATCGCCAGCCATCAACTGTGTGGCAAGTCATACATTGGCCTTGATACACTTCTTGCCCCGCTTCATACATATTGTCAGTTGTGACATCTGTTGTTTTAGCGAAAGTGGAATGAGCAAGAACGCCCTCTTTATTAAGTTTTTCTGCATCCTTCGCTAGGACCCCATTTGCATACATATAATCATAAATCACGAACGGCTTCCGGACGGATTCGCGAACGAACTCGAATTCAGCGATAAAGCCCATAGAAGCAGCCAGTACCGCAAAAGATAAAATGAGCGGCATTGTTTTTGGCTTTATTGCCATCCAAAAAATAAAGAGCAAAATAACCCCTAAACCAGTTAAATTGATGATGTCGAACATTTTTTCGCTCATTCCTGTGGAATAAACGACTAAATCATACGCTTCTTGAGGAATCGATTGTAAATACCAAATAGCTGTAATTAAAATCGCAGGAATGGAAATGGCCGCCCATACAGAGAAAATACGAAAGATCTCCTGCTTCAAATTGTCATCTTTAATGCGCCATTTAACGAAGAAAGACACGATTCCAATCGCCAATAATAAGGCTAAAAACGTTCTAAACCCTAGTGAAGGCAAGTACGTTGGATTGAAAAACGCATGCCAAAAAGAGAATGTCTCCGTCCATTTACCGGGCGTCAATTTAGCTGCGAGCACACCCGTAATAATCGCGGCAGTAATCCATGAAAAAATACATAGGGCAATACCAATGCGGATATGTTTCATCTTTTTCGCCGTTTCTTTATACAAATCCCAAGTGTAATAATAAATAATTAAAAGAACGACTTCTGTAATAAAAACAATCCACTCAGCTACCCATGCCCAGAAGAAAATACGCAAAAGTGAACCGATCGAATCTGGCTGAATGACCGTCGTTGAAAACCAAATCCCTACTCCTGTCATAGCTCCTGCTGTTGTTGTAATGATCAAAATCCATTTCGCCATGTTTCTAGCAAAGGCATCCAGTTTGAGATCCTTCTTTCGAAATGCGTTATACTCGGCAGTGACCATTAATGTTGTTGCTCCAATTGCCACACCGTGACTAATAATGACATGCACAATCGCGATTAAAGCAATAATCGTCCCATTCCCAAACCAAGGAAACTCGACAGTTGGAAAGTTCAAGTTCATAACCCCCTTAACAAATAAATGAATGTCATCTAAAAGGTTACGGTAACATTTTGAGATAAGTGTGAAGAAATGGGGATTGTTGTTAAATCGTTAAACTTCCTTCCTATAAACTTCATAAACAAACAATATTCTTCAATCTTTTTTCAATCGTGTGAACAAACTAACTGACTAAGAAAAGCAAAGCGTGGAAACCAATAAAGAAACTTCTCCAGCCTCTGGATTCAATCCTAGTATTATTTTTATCCCTCTTCTGCTCTAGCAGATATATAATTATACTAATGGAAGGTTTAAAGAAAGGCGGAGGCATGTGGGACAAACAAGGATTTATCTTATTCTAGTAGGCACGATGATGATTTGGGGCGTGAATGTGTCGTTCATTAAAATTTTGGTGGAGCATTTTCTGCCTGTCACCATTACAGCACTGCGAATTTTCACAGCCTCTCTAGCGGTATTCTTTACGCTTGGCATCATGAAAAGTGTTCGGTGGCCTCAAGGAAAAGAATGGGGATATATTTTCGGCGGATCGCTCTTAAGCGTCGTCTGTCATCATTATTTTTTAGCGGAAGGTTTGACGGAAACGTCCGCAACGAATGCCGGGCTTATTTTAGGATTAGGTCCGTTGCTAACAGCTTTATTTGCTACTATCTTATTAAAAGGAACACTCACCATTGCTAGATGGATTGGCTTTCTGCTTGGCGGAGCTGGTGTGAGCTTCACTGTACTTGCTGGTGGAACAGGCGTTAGTGCCGTGACAGCCGGAGATGTCGATATTTTTCTTGCTATTCTTTCTCAAGCACTCAGCTTTATTCTTATTAAAAAAGCAGCGGCTACACTTGATCCTCGACTATTAACAGGCTATATGCTGTTTTTGGGATCAATCATGCTATTTGTGATTAGCTTATGGATGGAACCACAAGGTCTCACTCGGCTATCAGGCGCTCCTCCCCTCGTTTGGGTCGTGTTCTTCTTTTCAGCAATTATGGCGACCGCATTTGGCCATATGATTTACAATTATGCCATTGGAAAAATTGGCGCAGCAGAAGCGTCCATTTTTATGAATTTGAGCACCTTTTTTTCACTCGTTGGTGCAGCCGTATTGCTCGGTGAGGCGATGCTACCGGCCCATTTGATCGGATTTATCTTCATCGTCTCCGGCGTCCTTCTTGGTTCCGGTTCTTTAGAAGAATTATGGCTGCAGCGAAAAAGAAATATACACATGCAAAAGCGGAGCTGATATTTAGCTCCGCTTTCACCTTGAAACAAAAGGGTTATCTGTGATCCAAAAGCGCCACGGGTAGTCTTTCGCTTCTCCAGAATTATCAATGCCTATTCGCGGTCCGACAGAAATTTCTTCTGGTATCACCCCTTCTGCAATAAACAGCGGCGGCTCATCAAAGCGACGTCCGTAATCTTCCATCGTAATCCCCATCGCTTTCGTTAGCTTACCTGGACCGCTTGTCAAGTTTTTCAGTGGCATCGTCCCCCGTCGTTCAAACATCAATTCCACGCCTTCACACGGTTCTACCGCTCGAATGAGAACTGCTTCTGGCTCCTCCACTTCTCCACTCACCACATTCAATAAACAATGCGTATGCATCACATATGTATACACATGCCCTGCTTCTTGAAACATAATCTCCGTCCTTTTCGTGCGGCGATTATTAAAGCTATGAGCCGCTCGGTCATGAGACCCGCGATACGCTTCTGTTTCGACAATATAGCCGGCTGTCGTTCCTTCATCCGTAATTTTAACTAATGTACATCCTAATAACGCTCTTGCTAATTGCAATGTCGGCTGCTGATAAAACTCTTTATTTAATAGGTGGTACTGCTTCATATTTCTCTCCTTCTTTTCGTTGATTTAATGGAAAAACATAGTGGAGTATCTTACAATAATGGATAGAACAATTTAAGGGAGGTCATCGTATGGCAATCATCGGCTGGGCTAGCTTAGCCATCTTTCTCATCGCAATCCTGTATTTAGTCATCTCTGGTATAAGCATTTTTAAAACAATGCAACCGAAATTAAAGCGACTGCAATCGGCGGCAGAGCGAATCAACGAGCAGCAAATGAAACTGCAAACAGAAGTGCAAGCCTTGACAGCTCATCAAGAAAGCATTCAGCAAGACATCCAACTGAAAAAAGAAATTTTCACACAATTCATCGAAGAAGCGAAACAAACACCAGGAACGATCAAACAGTTAGCGATCGCCTTGAAAAACAAATGGTTCTAAATGAAATCGAGGCAAATGGTATCATTCCCTTTGCCTCGATTGTTTATTTGATTTAGTAGGCGGCTTTAAAGACTGTTGACTCATTTACATGGACCGAAAATCACCCCTACGCTTTACTAGTGCTTAATGGAAAAGTAACCTCTACTAAAGTTCCTCTCCCCACCTCACTGGTGATGTTCATTTGAGCATGGTGAGCTTCAATAATGCGGTAGCTGACCATTAATCCAAGGCCTGTGCCCTTTTCTTTCGTGCTATAAAAAGGTTCCCCAATTTTCGCTAACCGCTCCTTTGAAATGCCTGTTCCTTCATCTTGAAATGTCAACACCATTTCATTTCCTATTAACTTTGTCTTAATATGCACTTGACCGCCGTTTGGCATCGCTTCAATTGCATTTTTTAAAATGTTGATAAACACTTGCTTCATTTGATTTTGGTCACAATAAGTAATCGGCAAACTATGAGAGAATTCGCTCTTAATCTCTACCCCGTTCATATTCGCCTGAGCGGCTAACAATATAATGACATCTTGAATTAATTTATTCATATTTGTTGGCTGAAACTTCATTGCTTGCGGTTTGCCAAGAACGAGAAATTCATTCACAATCATACTAATTCGATCAATTTCTGAATCAACCACTTCTAAATAAGGCTGCTTTTGCTGTGAGTCTTCTTTCATTAGCTGAACAAACCCTTTAATTGAAGTAAGCGGATTTCTAATTTCGTGAGCGACTCCAGCAGCTAACTCTCCAACAATTGTGAGCTTTTCTGATGTTCTAATCCACTCTTCCGCTTGAATTCTCTCCGTTATATCCGTTGATACATAAAGCGTTTGTTCCAAATGATTTAAAGCGGAAAAAATCGGCAAGTGCGCGGTTTCTACATGACGCATTTCACCTTTTGAGTTAATAAACATTTCACGTGTAAAAGAATGCTCTTGCCCAACTTCTTGCTTTTGTCTAAAGGAAAAATCGGATACTTTCTTTCCTTCAAAATCAGCCACTTCTCGTCCAAGAAACGAAGCAAAGGATTGATTAACAAACGTAAAGTATCCTTCTCTATCCACCGCATAAATATAGCTCGGATTCATATCGATCACCGTGCGGAAGAAGTCTTTTTGTCTCTGTAATTCCTCTTCTTTGCGTTGTAAGTTCAATTTCGAAGTTCGCATATGTTCGACCATTTCATTAAAGCGAGTCGAAAGCACCCCGATCTCACCTTTGACGATCGTTGATATTCTTTGCCGATCATCCCCTTTGGCTACTAAGTCAACTGCCGTATACAATCGGCGAATGGGCTTCACAAGATCTTGAGCATATAAAGCTGTCAGCACAGATAAGATGACAACAACGAATAGCGACATAATGAACAATGCTTTCATAAATAGATGATATTGATAATAGACATCTTCTTTTGGCACTTCCATGACCACGCCCCAATCCATTAAGGGAACATATTCAAAAGAAGCAAAATAATCCAAATCCTTTTGTTTTATGGCTCCTATATCTCCTGATTCATGCTTCTTTAATTTTTGAACAGCAGGATGATTGGACATATCTTTGCCGATTTGTGTTACATCAGGATGAGAAATCACCCTCCCTTGGTGATCAACAATGAAAGCGGATCCCGTTTTTTCATAACCAAACTTATACGTTTGAAAGATCGTTTGAAAGTTTCTGTTTTCTTTAATCCATAAAGTCAAAGTAATAATTCGGCTTACTTCTCCATCTGCTAAGATCGGGACCGAAAAAACGAGCACAGGTCCATGCGATGGCATGTTTAACACATCACTCACATAAGGCTGTTTTGTTTCCAACGGACGTTGAAAGTACACTTCATCTTTTACACTTTTAGGCGGTGAATGTTCTTCCTTTGGAAAATAAACTTGCACATTTCCTTCTTTATCTACAATTAACGCACTATCAATAAAGGAAGACACTTCGCTTAACATCCCTAATTCCTTATATAGTACATCCGGATCAGAGGATTGCAATTCCTCCCTCGACTGAACATGAACCGCGAGAGTTTTCATATCTTCTGCTACGACTGATATTTTCTCTTTAATCCGTTTCGCATTTCGATCGGTCACTTCACGATAAAGGTCTTGAGTAATGTCAGGAAGAAGGATACGAGAAGCGGTAAAAACAAAAAATAATACCGTAAAAATAACAGCCAGATTAATGAGGAATATCTTCCAAAAAATATATGATTTATACCACTTCATTTGTCTCACCTAAGCTTCTGATTTATGAGATCATTTTAAGTCCATCTTACCAAATGCCCTATTCTCTTGTATAGATGTACTAAAAACGAGCTTTGACTGATTCATGCGCTAGCAATCACACTCTTGAACCAATTTAACAACAAAAAAGACCTGTCTCCTACGTAAACAATTTCCATGTTTTCGCAGGAGACAAGCCCTTTTACGAGATACTCTCGTTAGTATATGCATATATTCGTAACTCACAACGCTTTTGAATGAGTTTTTTCTTCCTATTTTGGAATGAAACCGCCGCGGTTTTGTTCCACATCGTCGTTTATGATAAGCCTAAACGACCTAAGCCCTGCCTTCTCTTAAGTCCTTGCGGCTCCGAAGCCGCTCCAGTGTGAATAAGTCTTCCTCAAAAACATAGCAGAATGCCAATTTTTATATCAAACGTTTCAAGTTACTTTATGATTAGAATTACCATATTATCACTTAAAACATCATCTGTCAACCATTTTTATTCATCGCTAGAAAGAACTTGATCATGCCATAGGTTACTTCTTCGGGAAGTTGCTCTTTAATCGGCTTTAGTTTATCGGCTCCGACCTTTTCCACTGCTTGTTCGAGTAATGATCGATAAACACCGGGAACAAGCGAAGACAACTCCACCTCTAGCCCTTCTTCTATACACTGGGCTAAATGATTTTCAATCGTATAGACGGATAGGTCACGCCTTTCCGCGATTTCTTCGACTGTCAATTGCTCTTGATGCAAAGCGAGTGTTTCGAGATGTGAACCGCTCACCGACTTTTTCTTCGATGTAGAGGAAGTAGTGGAAACATTGACTCTCTCCCTTTCCGGATGCTCCTTCACAAATTGACTAATGACCTCTAAAAAGTCCGTTCCATATCTTTCTAGCTTGCTACTCCCGACTCCGCTCACCATTAGAAACTCTTCATCTGACTGAGGAAGCTTCGCACACATATCTTGTAGCGTTGAATCTGAAAATATGACAAAAGGTGCAACACCCGCTCCTTGGGCCAGTTGCTTCCGTAAGCTTCGCAATTGTTCAAACAACGGATCATCTTTCGCAATTTGCTTCGTTTGTACCACTTCTTTTCGATAAACAGATTGCTGGCCTAGTAAAACAGCTTTGCCGCTACTGGTAACAAAAATCGTTGGATATGTTCCATGCTCTACACCAAGCAGTTCTTGAGAAATTAAAAACTCAATAAAGTGACTCACTTCTTTCGCACTTTGCTGTTTTAAAATACCATATGTAGACAATTGATCAAAGCCAAGCTCAAGCAATTTTTTATTTCTCGAACCTGTTAACACTTGAGCCGTCATTGACTTCCCAAAACGTTGCCCCATGCGAATGACGCATGATAGCACCATTTGGGCTTCTTTCGTAACATCCACACGGTTTCTTGAATCCGTACAGTTGCCGCAGCGTCCACACGGTTCTGCAGAAGGATCTCCAAAATATTTCACAATAAAACTTTGCAAGCAGCTTTCAGTATGGCAATAATCAACCATTAGCTGCAGCTTCTCTAACTCTTTCGGAATCCGTTCACGCTCCAGCGACTGATCGATTAAAAAGCGCTGTGTTTGCACATCTTGTGAAGAATAAAGCAAAATACATTCACTCGGCAGCCCATCCCGGCCAGCGCGCCCAGCTTCTTGATAATAGCTTTCCATATTTTTCGGCAGTTGAAAATGAAGGACATACCGAATGTTGGATTTATCTATCCCCATCCCAAACGCATTAGTCGCTACCATCACTGATGCCTGATCGTTTAAAAAGCGTTCTTGCTCACTCATTCGTTCTGCATCACTCATCCCCGCATGATAACGAGCAACTGAAAGATTATTTTTTTTAAGAAGTTCAAACAGCTGATCAACGGTTTTTCTCGTAGCAGCATAAATGATTCCTGCTTCTTTTTCATTCTTTTTAATATAATCTTTTAAAAATAGCTGGCGATCTTGTCCTTGAATAACAGAGAAAGAAAGGTTTTCGCGTTCAAATCCTGTCATGACCGTATGGCTATCATCAATAGAAAGCAAATGGCAAATATCCTTGCGAACTTGCGGAGTAGCCGTCGCTGTTAATGCCAGCACAATTGGCCTTCTAACAAGCATATCTGCCAACCGTTGAATTTGTCGGTAACTCGGTCGAAAATCATGCCCCCATTGCGAAATACAGTGGGCTTCATCGACCGCTACAAGAGGAATCGGTATCTCTCTTAGCTCTTCAATAAAAGAAAAAGACTCTAATCGCTCCGGTGCTATGTATAATAATTTATATTCTCCGTGCTTAGCTGCCATCATTGTCTCCCGAACCTCTTTCGGACTGAGTGAGCTATTAATATAAGCAGCAGAAATACCAGCCTCTAACAATGTATCAACTTGATCTTTCATCAAAGAAATCAGCGGAGAAATCACAATCGTCGTTCCTTCAAACACAAGTGCCGGGATTTGATAGCAAATCGACTTCCCGCCCCCCGTCGGCATCACACAAATCGTATTTCGTCCCGCAAGGACATGCTCAATCGCCTGCTCCTGTCCTTTGCGGAATGCGGAATAGCCAAAATGAGATTGCAACAATTGTTGGGCTTGTTGAAGCATTATTCCACCCCTTTTTGTTTTTTCATTATTATAACACGAGAGATTAACACAAAAGGTTGGCGCCGAGAGAAGTTTTTAACGTCTGGATTTCTGAATTTTTTCTTCCACCTTCATGACTGTTTCTTTGACCTTTGCGACTGCTTCTTTGACTTTCACAGCTTGTCTTCAACCATCACAACCGCTTCTTTGACTTCCTCAGCTTTTCTTTGCCTTTCCACGCTTTATTTCTGTTCCTTATTTCTCTATAATAGGAGTAACTATAGCATACATAGAAAGGCTGGTTGCAGTTTGGAACAACATTCATCAAATTTTATCAGAACGATTATTACAGAGGATTTGAAGTCGGGCAAACGGGATCATGTTATCACCCGCTTTCCGCCTGAACCTAACGGATACTTACATATCGGTCATGCGAAATCCATCGTGATCAATTTTGGGTTAGCCGATGATTTTAACGGAAAAACGAATTTGCGGTTTGATGATACAAACCCTTTGAAGGAAGATCAAGAGTATGTGGATTCGATCAAAGAAGATGTGAAGTGGCTCGGCTATGAGTGGGATGAGCTGCGCTATGCTTCTGACTACTTTGAAGAAATGTACAATCGAGCGGTTTTATTAATTAAAAAAGGAAAAGCCTATGTCGATGATTTAACAGCAGAAGAAATGCGTGAATATCGCGGAACATTAACAGAGCCCGGAAAAGAAAGTCCTTATCGCAATCGTTCCATTGAAGAGAATTTAGACTTATTTGAAAAAATGCGTAACGGCGAATTTGAAAATGGCTCTAAAGTATTGCGAGCTAAAATTGATATGGCGTCTCCAAACTTAAACTTGCGTGACCCTGCTTTATACCGAGTGGCTCATGCCAGCCATCACAACACTGGGGACAAATGGTGCATCTATCCAATGTATGATTTTGCTCATCCACTAGAAGATGCAATGGAAGGAATTACTCACTCTCTTTGTACAACAGAGTTTGAAGACCACCGTCCGCTTTATGACTGGGTCGTAAAAGAATGTGAGATGGAGCATCAGCCGCAACAAATTGAGTTTGGTCGTTTAAATATTTCCAATACCGTTATGAGTAAACGGAAATTAAAACAGCTCGTCGACGAAGGGTTTGTGGACGGTTGGGATGACCCGCGCTTGCCAACTATTTCTGGATTGCGAAGAAAAGGCTACACACCGGAAGCGATTCGTGATTTCATTAATGAAATCGGTGTTTCTAAAGGTTCTGGTGTGGTCGATTCAGCGATGCTTGAACACTTTGTTCGCGAAGACTTAAAATTAAAAGCTCCTCGAACAATGGGTGTATTAAAGCCACTGAAAATCGTGATCACTAACTATCCTGAAGGCCAAATCGAGTGGCTTGATGCAGAAATCAATCCTGAAAATCCTGAAATGGGCATGCGAAAAATTCCTTTTTCTCGTGAAATCTATGTAGAGCAAGAAGATTTCATGGAGAACCCGCCGAAGAAGTATTTCCGCCTCTTCCCCGGCAATGAAGTTCGCTTAAAACATGCGTATTTCATTAAATGTGAAGAAGTAATTAAAGATGAAAACGGTGAAGTCATTGAACTTCGCTGTACTTATGATCCAGAAACAAAGAGCGGCTCCGGTTTTACTGGCCGCAAAGTGAAAGGAACATTGCACTGGGTTGATGCCACTCATGCAATTCCAGCTGAGTTTCGTCTCTATGAACCGCTTATTTTAGATGCAGAAGAAGAGGAAGAAAACAGCGAGGGAAAAACGTTCTTAGATTATGTGAATAAGAATTCCCTAGAAATCGTGGAAGGTTTCATTGAGCCAAATATGAAAGATGTGAAACCTCAAGATAAATTCCAATTTTTCCGCCACGGCTACTTCAATGTAGATCCAAAACATACAACCGAAGACAAGATTGTCTTTAACCGAATTGTTTCTTTAAAAAGCTCGTTTAAATTAAAATAATTAATAAGGGACTGGCGCTTAAAGGATTATATACCTTTTGAGAGCCAGTCCCTTTACTATATTTATTGATCCTGCGAGTTTTTCATTGCTTTTGTCATTCATCAACAAAAATGAAAGCGTTTTATTGTTTTTGAGCAACATTGAAAAGATATATGACAAAATTATAAAATTATTATGAAATCACAATAACTTCTTAGGAGGTGCAATAATAATGGAAGCTTTAACTAGAGATTTTTTCTTATTTTTATCCAAAAATAATTTTCTTAATAAATTAGCTCAAAGCAGCGGTGGCAACTTTGCAGCAGGAAAAATTATAGGCGGAACAGACTTCCAAAGCTCGATTCGATTCATTCGTGAATTGAACAAACAAGGTTTATCAGTTACAGTGGACCACCTTGGAGAATTTGTCGATTCAAAGGAAGTAGCAAATGAAAGAACAGAAGAATGTATTCAAACGATCGAAATGATCAAAAGAGAAAACTTGGATTCACAAGTTTCCTTAAAAATGACATCTTTAGGTTTGGATATCGATCGTAATTTAGTGGTTGAAAACATGACAAGAATTTTAGATACAGCGGAAAAAAACCAAATCATGGTTACTATTGACATGGAAGATGTGCCGCGTTGCCAAGCCACTCTTGATCTATTTAAGCAATTTAAAGAAAAATATCATTATGTCAGTACAGTGTTGCAAGCATATCTTTATCGCACAGAAGCCGATTTAGAAGATGTAAGCGATTACAAGCCATTTCTACGTCTTGTAAAAGGAGCATATAAAGAAGCACCGGAACACGCTTATCCTGAGAAAAAAGATGTAGATGAAAATTATAAAAAACTGATCGCCCAAAGTTTATTAAACGGGAACTACACAGCAGTTGCTTCTCATGATGACAATATCATCGAGTTCACAAAGGAATTTGCGAAAAAGAATAATATTTCTAACGAGCAATTCGAATTTCAAATGCTTTACGGCATGAGAAACAAGACACAGCTTGAACTGGTGAAGCATGGTTACAAAATGCGCGTTTATGTACCATATGGTCTGGACTGGTACGGCTACTTCATGAGACGACTAGCTGAACGTCCTGCAAATATCGCCTTTGTTTTCAAAGGCATGGTGAAAAAATAAAAGGAGAAAATATCATGATTCCATATAAACACGAACCATTTACAGACTTTTCACAAGAAGAAAATAAAAAAGCGTATCAAGA